>JBGUOH010000009.1:0-433702 GCA_045117995.1 Bacilli bacterium | reverse complement strand
ATATCTTTATTCAAAAATATAGGTTTTTTATTAAAAATAAATGGGTTTTACTTCTTTAAAATCAAGCCAACGATTGTTTCCACGTGCGCAGTCATTGGGAACATATCAACAGGTTGAACATAGTTCACTTCATACATATTAGATAGATATTGAATATCTCTCGCTAATGTTTCTGGATTACATGAGATATAGATAATCTTCTTAATACGTTTATTAATGACTGTAGATAAGAATGTCTCATCACTACCACTTCTTGGTGGATCCATGATTAAGATATCGATATTCTCATTTGATTTAGAGATATATTCACCTGCATCAGCGCAGACAAATTCAATATTATCAACGTTATTTCTTTTCGCGTTTTCAATCGCGTTTTTATGGGCGCTTTTATTAATTTCAACAGAGATAACTTTACCGGCGTTTTTCGCCGCGATTAAACCAATTGTGCCCACACCGGAATAAGCATCTAAAACTGTTTCTTTTTTATTTAAATCAATCAAATTAAGGGCAGAGGCGTACAGCTTTTCAACTTGAATAGGGTTAACTTGGAAGAAACTAGCAGCGCTTATTTCAAACGTTAAGCCTAAGATATCATCCTTAATATGACCTGGACCATATAAGATCTTTTCTTGGTTACCTAAAATCACATTAGTGTGTCTACTATTAACGTTCTCCACAATTGTGGTGATTTCAGGATGTCTAGCCACTAATTCATTAATAAAGTTTCTTTGTCCTGGGAAGTTCATTTGAGTGGTGACTAGGACCACCATGAGTTCTTCATAATGATGACTTGTTCTAATAAGAACATATCTTAAGATACCTTTACCACTATCTTCGTTATAGCAAGGGATATTCATTTCTTCTAACAATAATTTAATATCCCAGAGGATAGGCGCTGCGCGTCTATCTTCGATCGCACATTCTTTAATAGGCATAATGATATGACTATTTTCTTTATAGAAACCAAACTTCACCTTACCGTTTCTATCCTTGTTAAAAGGTACTTGGATTTTGTTTCTATAGTTATATGGATCATCCATACCTAGGCATGGTAAAACCTCAGTATCGATTTTGGATATACGTGTTAAAGCTTCTTTAACTCTTTTAGTTTTATATTTAAGTTGGGCTTTATAGTCTAGTTGTTGATATTGGCAACCACCACATGATGTACAAATCTTGCATCTTGGTTGGATTCTATCTTTAGATAAGTTATATAATTTCTTAACTTTTCCAAAATAGACACCTGCGCGATGATAAAGGATATCTACATCCGCTTTTTCACCTGGGAATATACCATCACAAAAGATGATGTCCTTGCCATTTTTAATGACACCTTTACCTTCGCTAGATATATCGACACATGTACAGTTGAAAATAGTTTTTTGCATAGCAACATTATATCAAAGATATCTCACAAAAAAGCAGTGATTTCTCACTGCATTTAATTGTTATAACAATTCTTTCTTTTTCTTATCAAATTCTTCTTGGGTGATAACACCAGCATCAAGCAATTTTTTATAGTTAAGTAACTGTTCAACGTTGTCTTTTTCTTCTATCTTAGAGCGCCTTTCGTTCACTAATGACAGTCTTGTTAGATAGCGTTCTGCATGGTTGATATAAGTTTCATCAGATTCTTTTTTAAATGAAACACCAAACAGGATAACTCCTATAACCGAAATAGCACAAAATCCGACCATGAGAGGATAGAATGTGTTTGGTATTTTTCCATCACCAGCAGTAGCGATAAGAGTTAAGAAAACTAACGCAATTAAAACACCGATGGCCATCAATCCTATCCCAACGCCCCTCGTAACCCAATAAAACTTTGGATAATGTTCTCTGCCTATTTCAATCAATTCTTCTCTAGTGTAGACTTTTCCGTTCAAGGAAAAAGGGCTATATTCTCCCATAAATAAACCTCTTTATCTAAAAACGATTTTAACATATGAGTGAATGCTTTTATTTATTTATTTTTTCTTTCGTTGAAAGAGATTGAAGTATCTTCTAAAATGTATGTCGGTTTTGAAAGGACCGTATATATGAAATTATCAAAAGTATTATTCTTATTAAGCGCATTCGCTCTTGTAGCGTGCGGCACAACAAATAGTAGTTCATCCGTCAGTGAGAGCAATAAAGTTGAAAGCACAAGTGAAATAAGCGCTCCAACAAGCGAAGGTTCTACAAGTGTATCCACTAGTGAAAGTGTTGTTTCTACAACAAGCAGTACATCAATCTCTTCTTCAGAAAGTAGTACATCAATCTCTTCTTCAACAACCACTACATCTAGTGAACCAGTAACTGCTGATAAAACAGTCACTGTGAATTTATATAACCCATCATGTGGCACAATGAGTACAGAAGTCTTAAACACAAGACTTGCTACTTATATTAATGGTTTAGCGGACACTCCATTTGTCACTGAAATCACAAATACCAAATCACAAATCGGTGCAAATTTCCCAGAACAAGGTCAAAGTATCTTGATCATGGGTTCTGCTTCTAGTGCTGGTAATATAAATTTCATCTTTAATGTCACGATTAAGAAAGTCACTATTACCGCTGGAACATACTATAAGTCATATACCAATTATTCAACTGGTCAATTAACCACAAACGTTGATGCTAATTCACAAATGCAAATTGCTGGTAGAGGTATTGATCCAATCGTTTTAGTGGATCTTAAACCAGAAAACAATCAACCAGTGGAAAAGACATTTGTTTTAGATATTAATTCCACAACATTAGGTCTTAATTCTGTTAACGCTGAAAATGGTAGAGTCTTCATCAAATCAATGACATTTGTGTATTAATTAATTTTACAAATTAAAAGAGCGATCCATGGGACCGCTCTTTTTGTTTGTTTAATTGTTATTAAGCAACGTATGGAGTTAATTCCATAACTAATGCCATACCACCATAGTAGAGGGTGAGGTAGTCAGGAATATTGGCTAATTGTGTGCTACTTGGAACAAAGGCACTAGAGCCACCAGCTGCAAGAGAGAGCATATCTTGTAAATATGGGTGTTCGGTCTTGCCATCATACGCTAATAATGGGAAGGCTTCACCTAAGTCAAACACTGGAGCGCCCATATTATTTAATGTTCTTAATGTCATATGGACAGTACAGACGTTTGTTAAGTAGGCTTGGATCTTTTCGTTAGCGTCACTATAGTCCGCAGCAAATGTCACGCCTTTAGCAATAGCGGCAGCGATAAGAGCTTGTTGGGCTGCTGGTTTATCAGCGTCACTAGCGGTGTTATAAGCTACATAGGCTTGATAAACACTATCATAGGCTGGTTGACGGTAATTGAATGTATTAGTCTTATCAGTATTTGTGATGTTGACTGTACCACAAGCTGGATAAGAAGTAATACCTTCTGCTCTACCAGATTTATTTAAAACGATGAAGTTAAAGAAAGCATTTTGACCAGCAGTGGCTAAAGCTTGATAAAGCTTACCTTCATGTTTGTCGTTTGTGACAAAGGATTTGGTTAAGCCTGTCGCATAGAGTAAGTCAGATAACATTTTGATATCTGAGGTAACAGTTGTGGCGTTGAATTGTTGGAACCAAGCTTCAGAACCAGAAACATAATTGAGAATTGTGCAATCAACAAAGTTGGTTGTTGGAGCATAACCATCAACAGTCATACCATTGTCTGCTTCATATGTATCTGTACCAGCATGGTCTTGAATGATAACTGGACCACCACAGCTTCTGAATAAAGAGTTAGAAGCAGTAATTGTGGAACCCCAGTTATACATGAAGGAGTTATAGTTATTGAAACATTTAACTTGGTTTAAATCGAATTTGGTAATTGGATTGCCTGGAATATAAGCTTTTTCACCAAAGAATGTGATAAAGAACTTAGTTGCAATCATGTTAGTGGCTTTTAAGGTTTGGGAACCCGCACCCTTAACGAACATAATGCCACCACCTAAGACTTTGTCATCATCATTGATAGCGTTTCTAGCGTTACCAGTCATATTAATGTTACGGAATTCAATATTGCCACCTTCAATGGCTTTGAAAGCTGCGGAGTGACCGACAACAGAACCAACAGGTGTGGTTTTGCATCTATCTCTGACGATTAATGGAATCGCGGATAAGTCTAAAGCGAAGTAGTTACCATCAACAGTAATATCACCTGGAATGGTACGTTCATATAAGTATGTGTAGTCCACTAAGGAACCAGCAGCTTTTGTATCATTTAAAGCAGCAGCTTGTTCGGCGGTGTAGAAGAAGTTAGCTGGAACATCGTCTTTAGTAATAGCAATATCCTTTTGGAAGATTAATGCGGCTGGATGATAGTTAGCATTCATATTGTTAGCGGTTTTGAATTCTTCCCACTTACATTGCCAGTCTTTGTCATCTTCCATGATAGGTGTATCTTGGATAGAATCTTGAGGACGTGTATCGAAATAGCCTAATTCTTTAGCGTTATAAACGTTATAGCCATCGATGACATCAACAGTAATGGATTTAGTTAAAGCAGCGACTCTAGAAGCATCAACACCACCTGGGGCCACACTGATAGTAAATGTCTTACCAACAGCGGCTTCAGTGAATTTAATATCGCATTCTCTAGCATCCACGACTGAGAAGTATTCACTACCGACTTGTTGATCACCTAATTTAGCGGTGATTGTGAAATCATAATTCCATCTAGAAGCGCTGACTGGTTGGAATGTCACAGCGTCAGAAACAGATAATTCTGGTTTAACGTTGAACTTGTTATCATCACCAACTTTATATGTTTGAGTGTGGTTATAGAAACCATCATCATTCTTTTCATCTTTAGTTCTATTTTGTTCAAATAAAACGAATTCATGTTTCGCAGAAACACCAGTTAAGATGACGTTATCAGTAACAGTGACTTCACATGTATCCACGACCGCGCTGCCGTTAACGACCTTTGGTCCACAGGAAATTGTTGCTTTACCAACTTTCTTAGCGGTCACTAAACCAGTTTGGTCAACTGTCGCCACCGATGAATCAGTACTAACCCAAACTAATTCCTTTTGTGTAGCGTTAGCAGGTTCATATGTCGCTTCAAGTTTTAAAGTGGAACCTAACATCACACTAGCGGTCTTCTTGGATAAAGTAACAGTCTTAATGTAAACTTCAACTGGTCCACTGCTATCTTGAGAAGTTGGATTAGAAGTAGAAGAACTACCACTGTTTGATGATGTAGTTTCACCATTTGGATTACAGCCCACTAACGCAGTTAATGAGAGTAAACCGATTAATAATGTGCTTAATTTAGTTTTGTTCATAACAAAGTACCTCCTTTGTATAAACTTGCTTGATTATCATACTAGAAATAAATATTTTTACAAGGTAACAAATATTATTCCGACAATAAGTGTAATGTGAGCGCCTGGGACTGTATCACGGACAGAAAATCTCTTTGTAACCGCGATTTCTCCTTCCCCTGGCATCTCATTTAACGTGATAAGAGCGAAGTTTTGTTCAATTTTGTCGTTTGTTTCGTGTGTCTCGAGACTGAATGATGTATCGCTAGCTTCCTTTAAAAAGTCAACGTTTGGATATGTACAATTATCTGGTTTCGCAACCGCTTTTATACGGACACTATCACCTTGCTTATAGTTACGATAAACAAAGTAATAATGGTATAAGAGCTCACCAGTTGTTTCGTCTATGACATCCTTAGACATTGTGGTCTTATTATCTGGATCCATCACTTCAATAGAATCAGGATAGATCTCTGGATTGTAGTTTCTAATTGAGTGGCCTAATAGACCAATCACAAAGAAGGAAACGATATAGACAACAGCGAGTAACAATATTGTTGATTTCTTCATCTTCTTTCCTCCTTACTTTTCATAATAGAACGCTTTAATCTTCTTAACGAAGAGTAATAAGAATCCTGCGAACAAGAATGCCGCGACGATAAATAATCTAATAAACGCTGAGAAGTAGTTATCGTATAAGCGCATGGATTCCACGAGCATGAAGTAGAACATAAAGGTAATAACGAACGATCCAACAAACGCCATAACTGTCGCTTTAGCCTCGTTAGGATTATTAAAGTCATTACCAGTTGTCGCATAGACTTCATTTTGTGGATTCATGATATCTTGCGCTGCACTATAGAAGATGTGAGCGTATTGAATCAACAATACCGACACACTAAATAAGACAGCGATAGGTACCCCTAATCCGCTAAAATTTGCAAAAATAATTGAACAAGCCACAATTGATGGAACAGAAAATACTAAGTTAAACAATAGTTTACTAGTTAAAGGAATAAATGGATTAACTGGGTTACTTTTTGTTAAGTAAGCTGTTCGACCTTCTTTAGAATATAAAGTCGCAATTGTAGAGTTACTCGCTAACAAAGGAAGAATGGTTAATAAAGCGTTAACCGCGATAGCGATATTGTTACCTCTCATGGATGTAGAAATCGCAGAGATCACTCTATCCATAAAGAATAATAAAATAGGAACAATAATATATATCGCGATGTACGAGCCTGAGATATCAAAGTCTCTGAACGATAACTTAAATTCCTTATTCGCGAACGTGACATATTTCTTATGTTTCACATTCTTTTTCATCACTAATTGAGGATTCTTATCGTATTCAAATGTTTTATAAATCATTGTGAAATAGAATGGTCTAATTAATAAGAAAGCGATGCCTGTTAAAACAGCGATGCCTCCTAGAGCGATAGCCACGCGTAGGAATGTGTAAGGCATTAAGCGATAATGTGGATCATTAATGGATGTCGCAGTGCCAGCATTTTCACCAAAGATTAGTCTTGTACCCCAGTTCACTGGATAAGCATAATCATCAACAGTATCTAAGAACTTAGAGAAACCATTGACCATGGATGGCCACTGTCTATCTAAATCAATATCATCAGGAATTAAGCTAATTAACTTAACAATAATAAAGATTAAAGCGGTAACCGCTAAAGCGACTAAGATTAAATCAAAGATTTGGTTACGTTTAAATAAACGATAAATATATAAGAATGGGATAGATAAAATAGCGCCTAATAATACTTGGATAATCACGAGTAACACAACTGGGATGAGCATCCAAATAACATTAAGAACACTGACTTCAAATGACTTATAGCCAATGACTTCAAAAATTAAGAAACCGAATATACCAGGCACTAGTAATGAGAATGATTTCTTAAGTTCATAGAAGAAATAGACAAATAACTTAGAGAAGAATAACTTATTCGCGTTAACTGGTAAGGTAATAAGCACCTTGTTGTCATCAGCGAAGTATAGGGACTTCATTAAGTTATATGTTGATGAACATAGATTTAAGAAGAGTGTCACTGTTAAAAACAGTGTGAATAAATTAATAATGTCATGATATTTGTTTAAGAAGCCCACTCTTGTGAGGAGATATAAAACAACAAACACTATCGCGGCGACAACAGCGAATTTGAGCAAACCAAAGACAATTGTCTGAATTAAAGTCTTCCTAGACTTCATCCACGACATATCAATCTTGTCTTTGAGTTGAAATAATGTCAGTTGTAATAGTTGTTTCATCTTTTACTTTTCCACTTTTGTGGTGTTATCACCGATGGTGGCTAAATAGAATTCCTCAAGGGAACGACCACCACTTTCAATATCCTTAATTGATAATTCCGCTTGGATTTCACCGTGCTTAATAATCGCGATTCTATCGCAAAGCTTTTCCACGATATCAATTAAGTGAGAGGAGAAGAAAACGATATTGCCTTTAGAGGCATGTTCTCTCATACACTCCTTAACTTGATAAATAGATGTTGGGTCTAAACCTGTTAAAGGTTCGTCTAAAATCCAAACCTTTGGATCATGGACTAAAGCGGCAATAATTGTGACCTTTTGTTTCATACCATGAGAATAGGTTTTGATTTTGTTATCAATGGAATCTTTTAATTCAAATCTTTCGATATATCGAGATAGACGTTCATCTCTATCTTGTTTAGAGACTTCGTAAATATCAGCGATATAGTTAAGGTATTCTCTACCTGTTAAGTTTTCATATAAAGCATAATGGTCAGGAACAAAACCAATTTGGGACTTCGCACCAACGCCTTGTGTTTTGACATCATAGCCACAAACGGAAATAGAACCTTCACTAATTGGTTGAATACCAACGATAGATTTAATACATGTGGATTTGCCCGCACCATTAGGACCTAAGAAGCCAAACACTTCTCCACCTTTCACGGATAAGTTCACATTTTTAGCAGAATAATAGCTGTTTAAACCATACTTCTTAGAGAAATTCTTTAGCTCTAAACTAATACCAACATTTTCATCCATAGGTTTATCTAAGCTCCTTCCATTTAACGCCGACTTAAGGGCGAGTTTATCAATACGAATACCACGTAATCTGTAATGTAATGCTTTATGGGAATCAGCGATATCAAACATTAATTGATAGATGAACCAAATACCAAATCCTAATAAAGCGTAAGCGACATAATATATGAGTTGGTAAACTGGGTGGACAGTCATTGTCTTACCGTTCATTTGGAAAGTGAACACTAAGTTATTGAAGATGTTTTCCGCCCATTTACCTAATTTTTCAGCGATGAATGTAGAGTTAATAAAGAAATAGTCTGTTTCTTTAATAACACCAAATGGTGTTGTGGTGCCCGCTAAACCGGTGAAGATGGTATTTAATGTGAGTACCATAACGAAATAAACAAAGAACCAAATAGAGGAGAAACCAAATTGTTTTAACTTTGGTCTATCAAATTCATATAAGGCCACACCTAACAAAGGCATCATATAAGCACAGCAGTGATTGATCCAGAAGTACCACACTCTTGGATTGAACACTAACATTGATTCACGATAGTTAGGCATGAGCATGGCTAACACCGCACCAAAGACGTTAATGAAATATGTGAAATAGAATAAACGTTTGGTCTTAAAGATAAAGCAGATTGGAATTAATACCATCGCTAAGTTACATAAGTGTAACGGCCAATCCCAAGGGGCCAATAATGAATCATATTTAAAGCCCACAAAGTAAGAAATTAATGTACCACAAGAAATCATCACTAAAGAGTAATGAATCTTATCTTGGTGAGCATTTCGTAAGCAGAAATAAATGCCTAAAGGAATAACGATACAAGCGGAGTATAAGAAGATTCTATGAATGACATTGAAATCAATGACTGTTTTACCTAAGCCACCGACACCAAAGAAGAAGTTTGGTATGAAGCATGGCATAGTGAATAAATTGACTAAAACACCAAACGCAATAACTTCAGCGTATGAATGCTTTGATAATTTTACTTTGTAATCCTTCGCTAAATAGAAAAGGGATAACGCTAATAAACCACCTATTTCAATAGGAAGCATAATAGTTAAAACACTAGTGTGGTTATCACCTTGCATCATCATGATGGTTGGATGTAAGGCAACCGCAGAAACAAGTAAGATTGGTAAAGCGATAAACTTCACATAGAACGCTGCGGTTTTAAAATGTGACCATGGTCTAAGAAGCACCATTAACATCGCAGTGATTTCAAGCCATAAGCATAAGTTGCCGATTGCATTTAAGAAGCCATTCATTGGACCACCAAAAGAGGCATAGGCTTCAAAGTTAGCGTCTTTAAATTGGACATCATGGTAAGACATAAATCTCACGATGAAGACCGCGATTAAAACAAAGACCATTATTCTTTCAACAATGAGCTTTTGTTGTTTTGGGAATTTATAGTGGACCAATAGGATGATACCTAGGAACGCTAACAATGTGATTGCGAGAATTAAATAATACATAACGCGTCATATATATTAGCAAAATTATTTTTTTATAGCAAATTTGCATAAAAAAATCCCTGCAATAATCGAAGAAAATTGCAAGGATTGATAAATTAATGAATATTTATTTATTGCCCGCCATCATGTCTTGGATGAATTGGACTTCAACAGCGGCATCAAGTCTTGGGAAGAGTTGATCTTTCTTTTCAACTTTTAAGCCAGAAACGATACCGTATTCGTTAATTTTGTCATAATTGAGCAATTCACCAGTGACACCTAATTGGTCAAAGAGTTTATCAGAGGCTGTCACTAAGACTGGTTTCATTAACATACCGGCAACATAAAGGGTGTTAGCTAAGTGTGTCATAACAGATTCGAGATTCTTTCTCTTTTCTGGATCTTTGGCTAAAGCCCATGGTTCTGTTTCATCGATATATTTATTCGCTCTATTAACTAATTCGTTAACTTGGCTTAAGGCATCAGTAATCTTTAAGTCATCCATGAGTCTTTGATAAGATTCAATAGTTAACTTTGTTAAATCTTCTAAATTACCATCGACATCGTTGACTCTACCTTGATAAGCAGGAATCACACCATCGAAGTATTTATTGATCATGGAAACTGTTCTATTGAGTAAGTTGCCAAGAGCGTTCGCTAAGTCGGTATTAATTCTTTCAACGAATTGTTCTGGTGTGAAGTTACCATCACTACCGAAGTTTACTTCTCTGGCTAAATAGTATCTAACAGCATCAACACCATAACGTTCCACGAGTGGATATGGATCAACGACATTACCTTTAGATTTACTCATCTTAGAGTCTTTCATCATGAGAAGACCATGGACAAATTCTCTATCTGGAAGTCTAATGCCCAAAGACATTAAGAACATTGGCCAGTAGATTGCGTGGAATCTTGTAATATCAGCGCCTAAAATGTGAATTGTTTCACTTTCAGGATCTTGCCAGAACTTTTCGAAGTTCTCTGGATGTTCACTATCATAACCTAAAGCGGTGATGTAGTTGGTTAAAGCATCTAACCAAACATAAATAACATGTTTTGGATTTTCTCTAATTGGAATACCCCAAGAGAATGATGTTCTAGAAACACATAAATCTTCTAAGCCTGGTTTGATGAATGTATTAATCATCTCATTCTTACGTGATTCAGGAATTAAGAACTTTGGATTTTCATCAAAGAACTTCATTAATCGATCCACGTACTTGCTGGTTTTGAAGAAATAAGCTTCTTCTTCAGCGGTTTGCACTGGTCTACCACAGTCAGGGCAGATATGGTCTGGACCCGCTTGAGTATCTGTCCAGAACGCTTCACATTCTTTACAGTACCAGCCTTTATATTTACCTAAATAGATATCATCATTAGCGAGCATCTTAGAAAAGATGTCTTGCACCACTTTCACATGTCTTTCTTGAGTGGTTCTAATGAAGTCATCATTAGAGATATGTAATAAATCCCAAAGTTTATAGAAACCTTCAACGATACCATCAACGAATTCTTGTGGTGTCTTACCAGCGGCCGCAGCATTCTTTTCAATCTTCATGCCGTGTTCATCAGCGCCAGTTAAGAAGAAACATTCAAATCCTCTTAAGCGTTTATAACGGGCAAAAACATCGGTTAAGGTTGTGCAATACGCATGACCGATGTGAAGCTTAGCACTTGGGTAATAAATTGGAGTTGTAATATAAAATCTTTTTTTCATGGCAAATGAGCCTCCTTCAAATATTATAATTCGATATTCTCTTTTAGAGTAGCGAGCATTACCGCTTTAATAGTGTGTAATCTATTTTCCGCTTCGTCAAAGACGACTGATTGTTTGCCTTCAAATACTTCTTCAGTAACTTCTAAACCATTGAGACCAAACTTCTCATAGACTTCCATACCCACTTTAGTTTCAAGGTTATGGAATGATGGTAAGCAGTGAATAAAGATAGCTTTAGGATCCGCTAAAGACATGACACGTGCATTAACTTGATATGGTTTTAATAAGTTAATTCTTTCTTCCCAAACAGAAGCATCTTCACCCATAGAAACCCAGACGTCAGTGGCGATCACATCAGCGTCTTTAACGCCTTCTTCGACACTTTCAGTAAATGTTAATTTAGCGCCTGTCTCTTTTGCGATTTCTAAGCATCTATTTCTTAAAGCTTCGTTTGGCCATAATTCTTTTGGTCCCACCATACGGTAATCTAAGCCCATTTTCGCAGCCCCTACTAAGTAGGAATTACCCATGTTATATCTACCATCGCCTAAGTAGGCCATCTTAATACCTTTAAGTTTGCCTTTTTGTTCAATGATGGTCATAAAGTCAGCGAGGATTTGTGTTGGGTGATAATCTTCAGTTAAGCCATTCCATGTTGGAACATTGGAGAACTTTGCTAAATCTTCCACAGTCTTTTGCTTGAAGCCTCTATATTCAATGCCATCAAACATTCGACCTAACACTCTCGCTGTGTCAGCGATAGATTCTTTCTTACCCATTTGAGAACCACTGCTACCAATGTAAACAGCGTTCATACCTAAATCAGATGCGGCTACTTCAAAAGCGCATCTTGTTCTAGTGCTATCTTTTTCAAAAAGAAGAACGATGTTCTTACCTTTTAAAACATCATGGGCTTCCCCATTATGTTTTTTCTTTTTTAAAGAAATAGATAAATCGAGAAGATATTGAATCTCTTCAGGTGTGAAGTCTAATAATGTTAATAAGTTTCTTCTATATAAGTTCATAACTATTTAATTTCCTCTCTCACTAATGGCATGCACATACATCTTGGTCCACCTCTACCTCTAGATAATTCACTAGAAGGAATGATATGCACATTAATACCATTTTTAATTAACGCAGCGTTAGTGATGTCATTTCTTTCATAAGCAATAACTTCACCTGGACCTAATGCGACGGTATTACTACCATCAGACCATTGTTCACGGTCCGCACTGATGGTGTCTCCACCACCACATGGGATTAAAGTGACTGGTAAACCGATGTATGATTCTAAGACGTCTTCAAGTTTTTGATCTAACTCTAAGACTTTGACTTTGCCTTCGTTGTTATAGTCTTTAGTGACTCTAAAGATTTTAAGCTTTTCGTAGCAGCCTTTATGAATAGCGAATTTATTTTTGTCCACTTGAGTAAAGACTGTATCTAAGTGCATGAATGTTCTTGCTTGTGGAATAGTGAACGCTAGAACAGTATCGAAATCAGTTTCATTATTGAAGAACAAGTTCTTCGCTAAACGTTCCACTGCTTCAGCGCATGTTCTTTGAGAAACACCAACAATAAGCACATGGTTATTTAAAACCATGATGTCACCACCTTCAATATTCACGTCTTCGTAACGGGAATAATATAAAGGTGTGGTTTTATATGTTGGATGATATTTAAAAATATATTCGCCAAAAATAGTTTCTCTACTTCTAGTAACGGAATACATCTTATTTAAAGAGACACCATTACCAATTGAGGCAAATGGGTCACGAGTGAAATATAAGTTTGGCATTGGATCAGTAACGAATGGATAATCATCGACATGATCAGCGAGTGATTTAACTTGTGAGTTTGGAAGATCACTCTTTTTAATACCTGCAATACTCTTAAGTACGAGTTCTTTGTTATCTTTAAAAGACTTTAAATATTCAGTAGCGATTTCTCTTAATGTGTTGCTACGAATATTAGCTTCTTTAATAAATTGGTTAATGAATTGTTCTTTAATTTCGTTAGATAAATCAAGCACGTCCCTCATCAAATCAGTGAGATAGACAACTTCCACACCGGCATCTTTAAAAGTTTTAGCGAAGGCTTGATGTTCTTTCTTCGCTAATGGGAGCCATGGAATATCATCAAATAATAAGTCGTCTAATTTCTTTGGAGTTAAATTGTGGAGTTCATCACCTGGTTCGTGAAGAAGGACCACTTTTAAACGACCAATCTCAGAGTTCACATTGATTTTCTTCATGCGGACTTTCCTCCTGATTATGCTTTTCTTGACACTCTTTACGATAATCAAATATTGCGCTTATCGCAATAGAGAGAAGAATAATCAAACCACCAATGAGAAGATTTAAATTGAATTGTTCCATACCTAAAGATATGGAGAGTGATGTCGCAACAACCGCGGAAAGTGGTACTAAGATAGAGACTGTGACCGCATCGATATACTTCATGGACCACGCTCTAGCGACCCAGCAAACCGCCATACAAATGACACCTAAGAAGACAACTTCTAAGATTGGTAATAATTCAAATGTGAAATTGAATTCATGGAAGACTGGGCCTTCAAAGGCGAATGTATAAATGAACGCCACTATTGTCGTGACACATAATTGGAAGAAAACATATAGAAGTGGGTCTTTGTCTTTACAGAACACTTTAGTGAAAGCGATATCTAAACCAAAGAAGAGACCGCCAATTGCGCTTAAACCATCACCTAATAAAGAACCACCTTCAAAGAAGTGAAGGATGTTGAATCCATTGCCCATTAAGAAGATAGAACCAACGACACAGATAAGTGCAGCAACGATACTAGACCATGTTGGTTTTTCTCTTACAAATAAGAACATGAAGATTGGGATGGTGATACAAGAGACATTTTCCAAAAATGTATTCTTAGAAGGATCTGTGTATTTTAATCCCACGAATTGGAAGATATATGCTGCGGCTAAAATTAAGCCCGCTGGAATACAAATAAGATAAGATTTGTTAATCTTTTTAAAACCTTTATTAATAAATAACGCCATCGCAATAACGGCAAAAAGACCACGTAACGCTGTTAGGATACCTGGTGAGTATAACGCTGGTTCAGCGTCATAAATTGCTTTCGCCATAACTGGAGCAACACCCCAGAGAAGGACGACTGCGATGAGTATTAAGAATGCGACAATCTTGGTTTTTTTCATAGCGCCGGACACTATGATAACATTTTAAAATTTTTCGACAACCCCTTCTTTTAAAAAAGAAGTGAAAAAGACAGTAATATTAACTAAAATATGGAAATGTGTGCATGTGAGATTAATTCTTTTTAGCAGTTTAGTCTTGTTCATCAGTCTTATTAGTAGGAGGGACACAGAATATGAAATCCTTAAAACCTCAATTAAAAATATCAATGTTTCTTTTGGCTTTATTAAGTATGACCGCGTGTGGTTATAGTTCTAAAGACAGGAGTAACGGAGGCGGTTACTACTATAGTGGTTACTCCTACGAAAAGCCATCTAGTTACACTCCTGCTATTTCAAGATCAGCGGATAATAACCAATCTAGAAGCCAACAACAAGATAGTAACTACGAAAATCCATTTATCAATGTCACAAGAGACAACACCAATAATGTTTCTTTAACAAGTAGCACATTTGCTTATCCAACAATTAGAGAAGAAATTAATAACAATCATCTCTATAACGTTAAAGAAATGGTCAAAACTGAAGAAATGCTTAACTATTTCTCATATGGCTATGTTAATGACACAGATGATGCATTAGCGGCTAAATTAGAATTAGATAAATGTCCATGGGACAACACCCACTACTTAGCGTCCATCGTTGTGAAAGCTAAACCAGCGGTCACACAAAACGTTAAAAACAATATCGTTATTCTTATCGATAAAAGTGGCTCTATGTCTCCTGTGATGAGTTTAGTTAAAACATCCCTTAGAACACTCGTGGAAAATATGGCGGATGATGACATCGTTTCTATCGTTTCTTATGCTTCCGGTTGTAAGGTTGAATGCGAAGGCAAAACTGGTTTAGAAAAGAATTATTTGAATACCGTCATCGATGGTTTTAAAGCTAGTGGCGCCACTAACGGTGAAGCTGGCTTAGAAACGGCCTATGATGTCGCCTATAAATATTTCATCCCAGAAGGTAACAACAGAGTGGTCATTCTCACTGATGGTGACTTCAATGTTGGTAAAACATCTGGTGAAGAATTAACAAAGTTAATCAAGAAGAATGCTTCTGATGGTGTCTACCTCACCTGCTGTGGTTATAGAAGTTATGATAACGATACCTTATATACCCTCGCTAATAATGGTAATGGTAATGCCTACTACATCGATGGTGAATTAGAAGCTAAGAAAGTCTTCCAAGAAGAATTAGGTAAGTCCTTATTCGTCGCTGCTAAAGACGCGAAGTGTCAAGTGAGTTTCTCTGATAGAGTGAAATCCTATCGTTTACTCGGTTATGAAACTAGACAAATCACTGATCAAGAATTTGAAAATACCAGAAAAGACGCTGGTGAAATCATGTCTGATCACACCACTGTCGCGTTATATGAATTAATCATGAACAGCAACAATGTTCATCAAGATGATTATTACTTCAAAGCCACTCTCCACTACAAAGATCCAGTGACTGAAGAAAATAAAGAAGTCAAAGCCACTAAAACTGATATCTCCGTCAGTAGACGTGCGGATTATGACTTTGCAAGTTATGTCGCGGAATTTGCTCTCATCTTAAGTGAAAGTAAATATAAAGGTTCTTCATCCTATAATCACTTATTAAGCATTATCGATAACAACGCTATCACTGATGTATATAGAGATGAATTTGTCTCCTTAGTCACTAAAGCTAAAAACTTAGCCCAAAGACAATAACTACTTTATAAATAAAGTAAAAGCCCCGATTCGTTCGGGGCTTTAATTTTCTTGATACTTTAACTTATTTCTTTTCGCCGTTTAAGCCATATTTACGGTTGAAACGATCGACACGACCATCGGATTGAACAAATCTTTGTTTGCCAGTGTAGTATGGGTGGCAGTTAGCACATGTATCAACTTTGATTTCTTTTAAAACAGAACCTGTTTCGAATGTGTTACCACATGAGATGCATGTGACTGTGCAGCGATGGTATTCTGGATGGACACCTTTTTTCATAACTTTTTTCTCCTTCCGCCTTGAACTGTAATGTCGTTCAAAGTAAGTTTGCTCATAAATACTAACAAATAATGCCACTATTGGCAAATATATTTTAAAAAATATCCTTTTTGACTATAATTGTTTATTGATGGAAACGATGAATTATCCTAAAAACGATACATACATTCTCATCCCAGCGTATCGTCCAGATCACTTATTAATCGAATTATTAAACAATCTTAAAAAAGAAGGTTTTGATGCTATCGTTGTAAACGACGGTTCAGGCGAACAATATGATGAAGTCTTTAAAGAAGCGGAAAAACTCGCTGTGGTTTTAAAGCAAAACATCAATAGAGGTAAAGGTGCGGCTTTGAGATTTGGTTTTTCTTATGTAAACCTACATCCTAATAATCATAATTACGTCATTACTTGTGATGCGGATGGTCAACACGCAATTAAAGATATCATCAAAATAAATGATAAATTACATGAAACAAACAATGTCGTTTTAGGTTCTCGTAAATTTGATAAGAGTGTTCCTAAAAGAAGTCGTAATGGTAACTTCATGTCTAGACTTTGTCGAACACTTATTACCAAAGAATATGTTCAAGACGATCAATGTGGATTACGTGGTTTCCCAATCAAGGATGTTTTTAACATCATCACACTTCCAGGTGACCACTACGAATATGAAATGAATGTCATTTGCAATCTTCAAATTAAGCGATTAAAGTTTGAAGAAGTGCCAATTGAAACAATCTATTTAGATGGCAATAAATCCTCACACTTTAAACCAAGTTTAGATACTTTTAGAATCCAAAGAAGTATTTGGATTAACGCTATTACCCCATTTGTGTGTGCTTTACTTAGTATTGCAATGATGGTCGTATTAAATGCGATTTGGAGAAATGTTGGTTTATATGTCTATTTGTTCTTAGGCTGTTCATATCTTTTCTACTTCCAAGCTTTGATGGGTGTGACCGCTTTTGTCTGGCCAACCAAAAAGATGGGTAGACGTGTATTGATTGAAGGCGCTTATGCCACAATTAAGACATTATTAATTTTTGTCTTATTTACGTTTATGTATGAAGTTTGTCATATCTTTCCTTCTATTGCGTACACAATAGCCCTTCTGTTAACTTTCTTATTAAACTTCCCGCTTGCCTACCTAGGATGGAAGTTCAAAAATAGAAACAAGATTAAAAATAATAAGGAGTAATATATGAAAGAAAATTTTGCAATTCTAACCGATGCTGGTGGCGATTTCACCAGAGAAATTATCGCTAAATATGGTATTGAAGAAACACCGATGAGTACAGTTGTCTGGCCAGATGGTTCAGAAAAACCAACTGACTTATATTGGGACACAATGAAGCCAAATGAATACTTCACTTTAATGACCAATAAAAAGAACAATTTCTCTAGTTCTATTCCTGCTCCACAAACAATCATTGATAGATTATCCGCTTTAGCAGAAGCTGGTAGAAACGTTATCGTTATTACCATTTCTTCCTCTATGTCTGGTGGTTATAGTGCTTTCACTGTGGCCGCTAGAGAAGTGATGGAAAAATATCCAAATATCAAAATTGAAGTTATTGACTCCTTAAGATATAGTGGCGCGATTGATTTAATCGCTGTCGAAGCCAGCTTATGCCGTGAAAAAGGCATGGACTTTGCTAGCACTGTTAACTACTTAAAAGATTTCAGATTAAGAATTCACCAATGTGGTTTCATTGATGACCTCTTCTTCTTAGCGAGAAAAGGTAGAATCGGTAAGGGCAAAGCCTTTATGGGTTCCTTAGTGGGTGTTAAACCATTAGGCGATTTATGTAATGAAACAGGTCAAACCCAAATCATTGGTAAAGCCCGTGGTTATAAAACAGTCATGAAATTATTCCCAGAATATATTAAGAACACTATTGGTGACACAAAGAATAAAGCCTTTGTTGTGACTTATTCCTTAAGAGAAGAACAAGCTTTAGAAATGAAAAAGATGGTTGAAGAAATCTTCCATCCAGAACATTTAATCTTCGTGCCAGTTGGTCAATCCACAGGTTGTAACGTTGGTCCAGGTTTAGCCGCAGCGTTCTACGCTGGTGATGAACCAGTTTCACCATATTGTGAAAAAGAAAAAGAAATCTTAGAAAAGATCATGAAAGAATAAAATGCCACAACCAGTAATCATTATTCTCATTGTTGTTGGAGCTTTATTAGTCCTAGGATTAATCTTTTCCGTATTCTTTACATTTTTAGTGGCCTATAAGGTCTATAGCAAAACCTTGATGAGAGATAAGAATAGTCATTGGGGTAGAGAACAATGCTCTGAACCAGGTAATCCCGCTTTAGAAACAATGTGGAAAAGAGGTTTGGAATGGGCTAAAAAAGATAAATCATTTATTAAAGAATTAACTATTCAATCTGATGATGGTTTAAGACTTGTCGGTGAATGGTTTGATTATGGTTATGATAAGACCGTCATTATTCTTCCAGGTAGAAGAGAAACACTTGTGTACTCCTACTACTACGCTCAACCATATCGTAACTTAGGTGTTAATGTTTTAGTTATTGATCAAAGAGCGCACGGTCTTTCTGAAGGTACATACTCTACATGTGGTATCAAAGAAGCTGATGATGTGAAATTATGGCTTAAACATATGCATGACGAGCATCATCAAAAAGAATTATTCATCCACGGTATCTGTGTTGGTACATGTGTGACCTCTATTGTTTTAGCCTCATTTAAAGAACCATACTTAAAAGGCGCTGTTCTTGATAGTGCTTTTATTACATATAAGGAAATATATAAGAACCACTACATCGAAAGTGGTCATGCCTTATTCCCTGTTTATTATCAAATTTGGATGTGGTTCAAACACTTCACTAAATGTTCAATTGAAGATGCGAAAACTATTAAATACGTTCCTGAGTTTGATAATCTTCCAGTCCTTTTCATCTGGGGCACAAAAGATATCTATTGCTTGCCTGAAAAAAGCAAAGAAGTGTACGCCGCTTGCTCCTCAAATAAGAAAGAAATTCAGTGGTTTGAAGGCGCATTACATTCAAGAGTCAGATTAAGCGATGAAGAGCGCTATGACAGCGTTATTAGCGACTTTTTCGCAAGAAATGCTTGATTTGCAACCAAAAGTTGCGTAATTTCTAACCAGAGTTGGTGGCGCAACCAAGTTAAAAATTGCTAGATTGTTGGTGTCAAAAACAGGAGGAAACGATTATGACGATTGAAATTGCAGACAGATTAGTAAAATTAAGAAAAAAATATGGTTACTCCCAAGAAGAACTCGCGGATAAATTAGGTTTATCAAGACAAGCAGTTAGTAAATGGGAAAGAGCCGAAGCTTCTCCAGACACCGATAATCTTATTTGCTTAGCGAAATTATATGGAGTATCTCTCGATGAACTCCTCGCTACCGAAGAAGATATCGACACCATTGTTGAAGAACAAGTTAAAGATAATAAAGAAGAAGCGCCTGCACAGGAAGAAGCTAAAGAAGAAAAGAAAGACGATCGCGTTGTGATTAACGATGATGGTGTTGTCTTACTTAACAAAAAAGGTAAGAAAGTCACCATTAACGATGACGGTGTCACCTGCTATAACGCTGATGGTACAGTCAAGAAACACGAATTTGATGTACCAATGGCCGTTATCGGTGCAGTTGAAGCTACACTATTCACCTTAGCGGTTGTGGCCTTCATCTTATTAGGTTCATTATGTGGCTTATGGCACGTTGCTTGGATTGTCTTCCTCATTCCAGAAATCTTCTGCTCATTCTTAAGAGCAATTAGAAAGAAAAACGCTAACCACTTCAATATGGCTTTTGCCGCTACCTTCACATTCTTCTTAGTGTGTTGGTTCATTCCAGAAGCCTTCCACGTGGCGTGTGTCCCATGGCATCCAGGTTGGACAATCTTCTTCGCTATCCCTCTTTATCACACTTGCGTTGGTGGCATCAATAAAGCTATTGGTAAAGAAGAAGATCACTGCAAACGCTGCGATGATAAAGACGAAAAAGACGATGATTAATTAATATGGCAAAATACGTAGTTTCTTTAGGTGGTAACGCTCTGGGTAATAATCCAGAGGAACAAAAACAAGCATTAATAAAAGTCGCTGAGGCTATTACTGGTTTAATTATGGACAATAACGAAGTCGCTATCGTCCATGGTAATGGTCCTCAAGTTGGTATGATTAACCTTGCTTTTGAAACTTCTAAAGAAACTCCAAATATGCCATTCCCTGAATGTGGCGCAATGAGCGAAGGCTATATTGGCTACCACATTCAAAACGCCTTATATAATTCTTTTAAACAAAACAATATCAATAAATCTGTCGTAACTTTAATTACACAAGTTTTAGTGGACCCCGAGGATCCACTTTTCTTGCATCCTAGTAAACCAATCGGTTCCTTTTATAATAAAGAACAAGCCGAAATTATTTCTAAAGAAAAAGGCTATATCATGAAAGAAGATGCTGGTAGAGGCTATAGACGTGTTGTGGCGTCTCCACTACCAATCGATATTATTGAAAAAGAAAGTATTAGATCTTTATTAGATAATGGACAAGTTGTCATATGCGCCGGTGGAGGTGGCATCCCTGTTATTAGAAAAGATAACAAATTAGAGGGTGTCGCTGCGGTAATCGATAAAGATTACGCTTCCGCGAAGCTCGCTAGTCTTATAGACGCTGATTATTTAGTTATTTTGACCGCTGTGAACAACGTTCACTTGAATCACGGAAAAGAAAACGAAATAATCCTAAAAGACGTTAAGAAAGCCGATATGGCTAAATATCTAGAGGAAGGACATTTTGCTAAAGGTAGCATGTATCCTAAAGTACAAGCGGTACTTAACTTCTTAAAAGATAATAATAAAACCGCAGTTATCGCTTCATTAGATAACGCGAAAGATGCATTCAAATTAAAAGCCGGGACAATCGTGAGATAATTCCCGGTTTTTATTTAACGCTATAAATCTTGTAGTAGTTTTCAAATTCTTTAACTAACTGATTAACGTTGATTGTCGGTCCACTACATCTACTTGATAATTCCGTTAATAAATGATCCAAAGTTTTAACAGACATGAAACGTAATGAGAACAATACTTTTCCACCATTGTTCTTTTCTACTACCATAAACGGTAACGGTTTAAGCACTTCTTTATATAAACCACGAGAATCTCTTCTAAGTGGCATAATCGCTACCCGTCTAATGTCTTTATATTCTATTTCTAAATGATACTGGGTTTTACTTTTACCAATTTTTAGATCGCCACGGGTATACATTTTATCTTTACCAAGAACGATATTATTAAATAGAAATGTGGCTTCTAAATACGCTAGAGGCGCTATACCAATATAGAAGATAACCGCGAACACAATAGCGACGTGACTTTCAAATTCTGTTCTAAAGGATAACGTGAAATAGCTAACGTTAAAGAAGACCGCTAAAAAGATAGTGATTAGAAGCGCTGTAATAATTAATGCTTGGCATATTAAAGAAGATTTGGATGTTCTGAAATAATGCTTTTTCTTCATAGATTCATGATAAACCAAAATATGTGGATATTAAAAGCCGGGACAATCATTAAGTAAGACCCGGCTTTTTTAATTACAAGACATATGGATTCGGTTTTGTTTCTTCTTTAACTTTGTAATGTTTTAAACAATCTAACGCTTTCTTTCTTCTATCGATATGTAAGAGTTTTTCATCTTTCATCTTAAATGTAATAGAAGGATTTCTCGTATGATTAGTAAGCGCATAGTAATCAATCTCATCAAAGCTATATTTAGAGATAACTTTATTGAAGAACACTACTTTAACACCATCTTTATCGATAATGACTTTTTGGAATATCCAATAAAAGCCTCCGAGGAAACATACAAGCAATAAACCTCCAGCGACCACTAATAAGATCCAACCGTAGTTTGGTTGTTCTTTAAATAAAGTAACTATATAAAGCGATAATAGTATTGTATCCACAAACACGATAGCGATAAGTGTAGCAATTGTTTGGAATAGATTTTTGAATAATTTGACTGACATATTTGTACGCCTCTATTTCTTTAAGTTTAATACCGCTATTGTGATAACCATCATAAAAAGAACAGTGAACGCATAGGAAGTAACTACCGTGGCCATTGTTTTCTTGTCAACACCTAATGACCAAAGAGTAATTATTACCGAGGTCATAACAATACTTGCTATCCATAATATGATAGTCTCAATAGCGATAATCTTGAGTTTAGGAGTAACGCTTTTTCTTATATAAACAATATTCAATATTGAATTAGGTTGAATCTTTTGAGATTCTTCTGTTTTAGGACTCATGTTGTATAGCACATTAGTTGGGCTAAAGAAAATAAAACGTGTATACCAAAATAGCAATAAGAACCATATAGCGATTAAAGCGACAATAGTGACCTTATTCATAATTAGACTCGATTCTTGAAGTTTGCAACAAATTCAAAGTTTGTATCATAGATTGTAATTGTGGTGATCTTTTTATCGCCTTTATACACATAGACTTTGAAAGTCCCTTTCTTTTCGGGGTCTTTTATCCTTGCGGTTAGATCGTAATTGTTATATTTTTTAGTGATTCCAAAGGTGTTACGGAAGCAGACTGTATCATCTTCAAATCCGATATACCAAAGCAAAGACATCATTAACATTAATAAGGAAAAAATGATCATCGGTATGCATATGAGACATATTGGAAGAATAGCATTTAAAAAATCTCCCCATCCTTGTCTCAAGGCAAGGACGAAGCAAACTGTCCATATTATTAGGCTTCCGAGACCAGCGAATGTGTAAATTCTTGGCTTTGTAATATATTTTTTCTTCATAATTTGATTATATCAAATCATGCCACTACTTTCAAAAAGAGTTGGAATAATCGAACAAAAATAAAAAAGTTAGGCGTTCGAACCTAACTTATTTCTTTTTTCTTGTTTTTAATTTCTTTAGTGGCGCCCACTTGTTATAAATTCTTTGATAGTATTCTCTCCAAAGATTCTTAACGTGTTCTTTACTATAGAAGTCTGAGATATATTGACTACCTTCTTGGTAGTGTTCGTAATATGCTTTATCGCTCGCTAGTTTATTGATTTGTTCACAGAAGCCATCAACATCAGGAGCTTTCGCGTATGTATCTCTATCATTAAAGAGAATATCTTCATATAACTCTAAGTTACGTAATAAGACTGGTTTTCTAGAATTAACGGCTTCCAAGATGGACATTGGGAATAATTCATCGAATGATGGCATGAATAATAAGTCACACATATTGAAGATGCCGTTCATCTCAGTTCGAGGAATGATACCAATGAACTTTACGTTTTCTGGAGGATTGTCCATGATGGCTTTAAGTTCTTTATAGCCATCAGTGATCGCACCGAAAGAGAAGCCACCCGCCCAAACGAAGACTTTATCAGGATTGCGTTTTGCACATTCCACATAGTCTTTCACACCTTTTCTCGTTTGGACTTGCCCGCATCCCATAACCACGAACTTATCGTGTGGAATATCGTATTTATCTCTTAAAGCGTTTCTTTCTTCTAAACTTAATTCATGGAACTTTTCATGATCCACGAAGTTAGGGATATAAGTAATGTTTTCTCTTTTTAAACCTAACTTCACTAATGGTTCAATAAAGATAGGATTAACCACTACTGCTTCATCCGCTTTCTTATAAGCGTGTTTAACATATTTCTTAAATGCCCAGAAGATTGGTTTAGGCATCTTTAATGAACCATCAAAGGTTTCTGGTAAACAGTGCACATAAGTAACGTTAATATGACGTTTATTTAATCTCATCACATATTGAGGATTAAATGTGTGCATGTGATAGATATCAAAGTTAGACTTTTTAGAGTTAACTTCAACTTCAAAAATATCGTCGTTTTCTTTAACTAATGCGACTTGTTCGATATAAGCGCTGCCAACACCTTGTCCATCAACAGACGTGGCTTGTGATAACATATTTATTCTTATTTTTTCCATAGTACTTATTATTTTATCTTTTTTTATTAATTTAACTAACTTTTTTAGGAAAAAATCCAATTTGGTCACCTATTTATTAAATAGGAGGGTCTTTTTATGACCGACAATAAATTTAGATACAACAAAAAACGAAAGCATTATTCCTATTCTTTCAGAAAGAGGAATGGCTATAGTGAGAATATATTATTAACAACTGATTCTGTTTTTGAAAATAAAAAATGTCAGCGATGAACTCAGCATTACTGCAACGGTATATCTAACTGACAAAACCATTAAATCATATTATAGATGCAAAAGAAAGCCCCTTACATCAAGTAAGAGGCCTTTTAATTAAATAACTATACTTTGATTATTTAACGTCGCAGTACATGAAGAATTTGTATCCTAATGGTGAGGAGAAGAATCCTTCAACGTTTTCTTTGAGCATATAAATATCTGTGTAGTAGTAGATTGGGCAGATAGCGCCTGTGGACATTAAGACGTCTTCAGCGGCGTGTAAGATTTGGAATCTCTTAGCTGGATCTGTTTCTTTGGAAGAGTTGGCGATTAATGCGTCATAGGATTGAGCCCATGTTAAGTTCTTTTCATCATCGTCGATCTTGCCGTTGTTATTTAAATCAGCTTCGTAGATAGCAGCATCTTTATGAGCGCCTTTACCGAATTGGCAGTCATTGTTACCAGAAACTGTGGTCCACATTGTTAAGTATGAAGATGGATCATCGTAGTCAGCAACCCAACCGTTACGAGCAACGTCGTAGTTACCTTCTTTTCTGGTTTGTAAGAATGTACTCCAGTCTTGGTTTTCAAGGTTCACATTGATACCATATTTCGCCATTGTATCTTTAACGTTTTCAGCGATGGCTTGGTGACCTGAATTGGTATTGTATAAATACTTGAAGGCTGGGAAGTCAGTGAATTTCTTTGTATTTTCATCGTAGTTGTAACCAACTTCTTTTAACAAAGCGATGGCTTCTGCAACGTTAGCGTTGTAATCAGCATCGTTTTCACCTTTCTTGTAATAGCCCGCACCATCACGTGCTGGACCATTGTGGTCAACGAATTCACCACCGGCTGGATCACTTAAGCCAGCGGAGACGAAAGCGTTGGCTGGGATTTGACCAGCTTTACCAATTTCTTTAACGATATATTCTCTATCGATGAATAAACCTAAAGCTCTTCTAACTTTAGCTCTAGCTGCTTCATCAGCGGCCTTGGAGAAGACTGTAGAATTGACGTTGAAGGAGATGTAGTATGTACCCATTTGACCAGCAATTGTGAATTCTTTTGGATAGTCTTTCTTTAATTGGTCGATTTGTTCATTTGGAACACTGTCAATCATTTGATATTGGCCAGATTTGAATGACGCTAAGATGGCGTTATCATCATCAGAAAGAGCGAATGTGATCTTGTCTAATTTGATGTTATCAGCATCCCAATAGTTTTTGTTCTTAACAAGAGTAATGTAGGAATTGTGTTTCCAAGATTTCATCTTGTAAGCACCACATGAGACGTATGTCTTTGGATTTGTTGCCCATGTGCCAGCTTCTTTGGTGTCGTTTTTCTCAACTGTTGCCTTTTGAACTGGGAAGTATGTTGGGAAGGCTAAGAGTTGATCCATGTATGGAGCGTCAACCATGACGTCGAAAGTGAATGTTCTGTCGTCTACTTTCTTCATGGCAAGTGATGGGAATTTTTCGTCATCAGATTCGTGCGCAACACCATCAGCAATTTGTTCGAACATATAGCAGTAGTCGCCACCTAATGTTGCACCACTGGCTCTGTTCCAAGAATAGATGAAGTCATCGGCTGTAATGGCAGAGCCATCACTCCATTTGATACCCTCGCGAAGTTTGACGGTATATCTTGTACCATCAGAGTACTTGACTTCTTTCCAGTTATCGCCATCTGGTTCATGGTCGACAACTTCCGCTTTAGCTTTGGAAATATTTTCCGCTAAGTCGAGTGTTAATTCGAGTTTGTCACCTTTCTTTTGGTAACGATACAAACCACTATCTAAGTGGACGAGCATAGTCGCACCATCAACAGCAGAGTTTAATGCTGGGTCGAGAGATTGTGGTTCGCTAGCTAAACAGACTGTAAGAGCTTTGCCATTCGCGCCGTTACAAGCAACTAAAGCCATAACTGCTGTACCAGCAAGAATAAGCAATGAATTTTTTCTAAATTTCATAGCATTTCCTCCTTTTTTGAAATTAGAATTTTTCCAAAAAGTTACTTCGCCAAACTTTTTAGAAATTTATATAAGCCTCTCGGCATTATATATGACTATTTATCATCAAATAGTCGGCAGGCCACAAAGTGGTCTTTGCTGATCTCTCTTAACTCTGGGAGTTTGTCTGCACATTCTTTGGTGGCTCTTGGGCATCTTGTTCTGAATGGGCAGCCACTTGGAGCGTTAAGTGGAGATGGAATATCGCCTTCTAAAATCTGTCTCTTATTGGCCTTAGCCTTATTTGGATCAGGTTCAGGGATAGATGATAAGAGGGATATCGTGTATGGATGTAATGGGTTATCGTACAACTCATTTGAGTTGGCGAGTTCGACAATGTGACCGAGATACATAACTGCAATACGGTCGGAGATGTGCTTAACAACGAGTAAGTTGTGGGCAACGAAGAGGTATGTTAAGCCAAACTTTTGTTGCAAATCTTGGAAAGTATTTAAGATTTGCGCTTGGATGGAAACGTCAAGAGCACTGACTGGTTCATCGCACATAATGAATTGTGGGGATGACGCTAAGGCTCTAGCGATACCAATTCTTTGTCTTTGACCACCTGAGAAGGAGTGAACATATCGACTTGCATGTTCTTTACTAAGACCGACAATTTCCATAAGTTCGGCGACACGTGCATCGATTTCCTTCTTAGTTTTATAGATTTTGTGGATTCTTAGTGGTTCAGAAATGATATCACTAACAGTCATTCTAGGATCGAGGGAAGAATACGGATCCTGGAACACGATTGTGGCGTTTCTTCTAAACTCTTTTAACGCTTTCTTACCTTTGATGACTTTACCGTTGAATGTAACTTCACCACTGGTTGGGTTATAGAGTTGAAGAATAGTTCTACCAAGTGTGGTTTTACCACAGCCAGATTCACCCACTAGGCCTAATGTTTCACCTCTTCTAATCTTGAAGGAAACATTATCAACCGCTTTAAGTGGGACGGTATTAAAGAGGGAAGTGGCAATAGGAAAATACATTTTTAGATTTTTAACTTCTAAAATATAGTCATTCTCATTAACGTTGTGTTTAACTTTGTTAACTTCTTTGTCCAACAAAGACAAATCTTGGTTTGGATCAAGATTGATATCTTTATCTTCGAATGCTGGATTATTTTCCTTGTTCATGTTTCTTCCTTTCTTTTTTCTGGTTGGCGATAATAGCGCCGTTATAGATTAATGGTTTACCTTCAGGTACACCGTTAACTATGTCGATTTTTCCTTGCTCATAGAGCGTTTTGATCATCTTCCAGCAACTAGCAGCATGGCCTTTTTCGTCGTATTGAACTTCTTCTGGATATTTATCAATGCAGATTTGCATACATTCTTTACATCTGCTTGAGAAGGCACAGCCTTTCGGTAAACAGAAGAGGTCAACTGGGTTACCTTGGATTGGTTCAAGTCTGCCTTTAGTATCTAACTTAGGCATACTATTTAATAAGCCTTTGGTGTATTCGTGTTGAGGATTGTAGAAGATGTCTTCAACAGTACCTCTTTCCACGATTCTACCAGCGTACATGATGTCAACTTCATCACAGATTTGAGCCACAACGCCTAAGTCGTGAGTGATGATAATGATCGCCATGCCGTATTCTTTTTGTAATTTCTTTAACAAATCAAGAATTTGGGCTTGGATGGTAACGTCTAACGCTGTGGTTGGTTCGTCAGCGATTAAGATGTCTGGTCTTTCCACAAGCGCCATCGCAATCATGCAACGTTGCAACATACCACCACTCATTTCGAATGGATATTGTTTCATTCTCTTTTCTGGATCGGTGATGCCAACTTCTTTCATCATCGCTAAGGCTTTCTTATTAGCGGAATAATTGGTTTCTCTATATTCGGAAACACATTCCCAGTAATAATTTCTTTTAGCTTTCTTAGCATCAATGACGTCTTGTTTTCTTTTACGTCTAGGAGCGTATATAACATCTCTTATATATTTTCTTAGACAACGGTTATAGTCCGCTTTAATGTGCTTAAATTCTTTTTTAAGAACTCTGTAGATGCTCTTTTCATTTTTTAAGCTTTTGCGATACGCTTCGCTTGCTTCTTTATTTTCCTTATTAGGAGCATGCATCTTCAGTTCTTCAATAGCTTCATGTTGTTTAAGGATTTCTTTTTCCTTGAGTTCAAGTGTCTTGAAGATTTCTCTAGCTTCTTCCTGTGACTCTGCTTCTTCGATTGGTGGAGCAGCGTTCAGTTCGTTATACTGACTTCTATAAATTTCTTGCGCTCTTTTAATAGCAGCGTCTAATTCAGGAACTTTAGCTTGATACTTAGCTTGTGCTTGAACTTTCATCTCCGCGTAGCGTTTGACTGCTTCTTTGTACTTTTCATCAAAGAGGGCTTTATCATCAATGAGCTTTTGTTCAATGGTTGCGTAGTCTTTTTTAAGTTGTTCATTATCTGGGTGGTGAGCAATACCTTTTTTCATAGAAACAAGTCTTTGTTCATCACTTTCGATTGCGTTTCTAATATCATAGACCGCTTCTTCAATCGGATCTCTTGCGTGGGTAAGAATCGCTTCTCTAAGTTGATTACCAATTGACCAAGTTGGATTAAGTGAGGTCATTGCATCTTGGAAGATGATAGAGATACGGTTACCACGAATATCTCTCATTTGACGTTCACTAATTCTTAATAAATCAGTACCGTTATAGATAATTTTGCCTGAATCGACTTTGCCGTTTTTGTCCAAGATACCCATGATGGAGTATGCTGTAACGGATTTACCTGAGCCAGATTCACCAACGATGCCTAAGACTTTGCCTTTTTCTAAGGTGAAAGAAACACCGTTGACGGATAAGACTTTACCAGCGTCAATCTTGAACGATGTATTTAAATTTTCTACTTCTAATAACTTATATTGTCTTGCCATAACGATCACCTATTTCTGTAATTTTGGGTCAAAGGCATCTCTTAAGCCATCACCGAGAAGATTTAAAGACAACACGATTAAGCAAATCGCGATTGCAGGTACTAAGAATAAGTAAAGTTCAGTGGACGCACCATTAACGATATATGATTGAGCGTCACTCGCTAAAGAACCTAAGGATGGGGTTGGATATTTAACACCTAATCCTAAATAAGAGAGGAAGGATTCGGTGAAGATTGCACTTGGAATTTGTAAGGCTGCGGAGATGATAATAACACTCATGGAGTTAGGAATGAGATGTTTGAAAACGATTCTCGCGGTATTCGCACCATTCGCGCGTGCCGCCATAACGAATTCTTGTTTTCTTAAGTTAAGTACTTGGCCTCTAACGAGTCTTGCCATACCGACCCAATAAAGGAGAGCGAAGACTACGAAGATAGCGACGAAGCCGGAACCAAGTTGGGCTAAAGCGCCACCTTGATTACCATCAAAGACCGCTGCTAAGGTTGCGGATAATAAGATAATAATAAGGATATCTGGTAATGAATAAATAACATCCACTATTCTCATGACGAGTAAGTCAAACTTACCACCGATATAACCAGATAAAGCACCAATGGTACCACCAATAATGAGAACGATAATAGCAGCAAAGAAGCCAACGATTAAGCTAGTTCTAGCGCCAACGATAATACGAATGAAGTAATCATGACCATTCGCGTCAGTACCAAATAAGTGTGGGAAGACGAATTGACCATTAGCGATAGCTTCTTGCTCCGCAGGAGCGTAAGCGAAAGGTGCTAATTTTAAGAATTCACCAGCAGGTCTATCCGCATAACGGAAGCAAACGACTTCGTCATATGAATATGGATAGAATAATGGAACGATGAAGACGGTGATTAAAAGAAGAACAATGAAACAGAATGAAACCATTGCGACAGGGTTCTTAACGAAACGCTTAACGCCATCCATAAAGAATGTGGAATTTGGACGCATCAAATTAGTGCTCTTCTTTTCACCTTCTGAAGCAGAGCCAAATTTCTCAACATCAATTTGGAAACTTAATGGGTTTCTTTTCATGTTCTTTCCTCCTTTCTAATCAAAATCAACACGCGGATTAACGAAAATATAGGCGATATCACTTAAAAGAGTGAAGATAATAAGTAACAACGCTAATAAGCAAGTGGTACCCATAATTAATGGGTAGTCACGGTTTTGAATGGAAATAATAAATTGTTTACCAACACCAGCTAATTGGAAAACCTTTTCGATAACTAATGAGCCAGTAATAATAGAGGCAAACATTGGACCAAAATATGTAATAACAGGGGTAATAGAGTTTCTAAGACCGTGTTTTAACAAGATTCTTCTTGGTGTTAAGCCTTTAGCTTTCGCGGTACGCATATAGTCCTGACCCAAAACATCTAATGTTGAGGATCTGACTAATCTAGTAATGTACGCTGTTGGATATAAGCTCGCGGCAATAACCGGTAATACATAAGGTCCTATGCTCTCCTCTAAACCAACAGGACTGGTTGGCAAAAGATGCAAATTAACAGCGAATACGTATAAAAGAACTAAAGAAATAACGAAACTAGGTACTGCCACACTAGCGGTGGTTAATACCATGATTGCTCTATCAAAGAATTTATTTTGATGTGTGGCAGCGTATGTACCTAATGCTAAGCCAACGATTAAAGCAAGAACTGCCGCACAAGCGCCAACGCCTAATGAGATTCTAAAGCCCTCGGTAATAATTTCAGCAACTTCTCTACCTTTATAATAATAAGAGACACCAAAGTCACCAATGAGTGCTCTTCCTAAATATCTTAAGTATTGAACGAACAAAGGTTGATCTAGACCATAACGTTTGTTAAGTGCTTCAATAACAGCGTCGCTTAAAGCTTTTTCTCTGGTCCATGGGCCACCTGGAACCATCTGCATAACCCAGAAGGTAACGGTCACAACAAGAAGATAAGTTAGAATTCCTAACAGCACTCTTTTTAAGATGTACCCCCATAGCTTCTTGTTCATATGGCCTCTTTTCTTTTTTTCTTTGTCTTACTCGTTTACATAATGTTGATAAATACCTGAATAAAATTACGTCTATGTTACGCATATATCGCGGGCATGTCAACAATCTTTTTTTGGGCTTTTTTGGGTATTCTTTAATTAATATTTTTATAAATATTAGACCGACAAAAAAATACACTACATTTTTTACATTTTTATTTTGACTTACCATTTCGTCAATTAGGATCATCACTACTTTTTGATGCGATTTTTCTAGACAATAAAAAATGGCTAAAAAGCCAAAAAAGTGCGGTTTTATCTCATATTTTTATATATTTAAGGTATCGTGTGCGTATAATAAGGATTATAAAGAAAAAGTGAAAGTTAAAATTAACTTTCCAACAAAGTTATCTACACTATTATGTGATTTATCCTTCAATGAGGCCCAACATTACTATTGTATCACGATAATTTTATAAGGCAATACCCTTATTAAAATCCTTAATAATAAATAGGTAAACTCTAGTTGGAATTTTCACTTTCTAGGTTGTTTCAATAACATAATTCGTGGAATTATGGTAATATTTGTCCAACATGAAAAATTAATAATAAAGGAGGAAATATATGATTAGCAAGAAACTCGCTATTGAAGTTCTAAACGCCGCTTTAGAAACAGGCGCTGATTATTCTGAAATCTTTTATGAAGATAGTAGCTCCCATTCAGTATCCTTAGAAAACGGCAAAGTAGAAACAACTAGCTCTAATTCTCTATGTGGTGTTGGTTTACGTTTACTCAAAAATAACCAATGCGTGTATGGATATACTAATGATTTAAGTAAGAAAGGCTTACTTGCGTTAGCGAATTCATTAAGTAAATCATTCCACGATAAGAGAGTTTTAACAGTTACTAAACTCGACATGATTAAAGCTAAGAATCGCAATCCAATTGCGAGAAGCTATGAAGATGTCCCAATTGAAGAAAAGATTGCTTTACTTAAAGAAGGTATTGATGAAATCAATTCATTAAAAGATCCACGTATTGTGAGAACATTCGGTGTCTTTGGTGATAATAAAAGATTTGTAGCCGTCTTTAACTCTAAAGGTAAATGGTTCAAACGTACTTCTGAATTCGGAAGAATGGTGTTCCAAGCAATTGCCGCGGATCAAAATGGATTTGAAGTTGGATTTGAAGGTCCAGGCGCTCAAAAGGATATTAGCTATTTCAGAAGTGAAAAAGTTAATCCAAAGAAAGTCGCTAGAAAAGCTGCGGAAACCGCTTTAAAGATGTTAACCGCTGCGGAATGCCCAAGTGGTGTTATGCCAGTTGTTATTGGTAATGGTTGGGGTGGTGTCTTATTCCATGAATCTTGTGGTCACCCATTAGAAGCCAGTGCAGTCGCTAAAGGTTTATCTTGCTTCTCTGACAACAAGATTGGCGATTATATTGCATCCCCAATCGTCAGTGCGGTTGATGACTCCACTATGCCAAGCGAATGGGGTTCAATCGATATCGATGACGAAGGCAATCCAGGTAGCAAGAGATTACTTATTAAGAATGGTAAATTAAATGACTATATGATTGATGATCTCAATGGTCGTCGTATGAATAGAGAAGGTAACGGTGCTTGCCGTAGACAAAACTATCGTTACGTTCCTACATCACGTATGTCTAATACCTATATTTGTAATGGTAAGAGCACACCAGAAGAAATTATTAAAGCCACTAAATTAGGCTTATATGCTGTTGGTTTTAACGGTGGTTCTGTTGATCCAACAACTGGTGAATTCAACTTCGGTTGTAGTGAAGCTTATATCATTAGAGATGGTAAAATTGCTGAACCAGTTAAAGGTGCAACCTTAATTGGTAAAGGCTTTGAAATCTTAAAGAAGATCGATATGGTTGGTAACGACTTAGATTTAGCCCAAGGTATGTGTGGTGCTTCTTCTGGTTCTATTAGAACTAACGTTGGTCAACCAACTCTTAGAGTTAGCGAAGTCACCGTTGGTGGTCGCGGAGGGGAGTTAAAATAATGGGTAAATATGATAAGTTTTTTGCATTGGCAAAAGAAGCAGGACTTGAAGAAGTTGAATTATCTATCGCTGAATCTCGTAGTTTGAACATCTCCTTATTCCACGGAGAAGTTGAAGAATACAAAGATAACAATGGATATTCCATTTTAGCTAGAGGCATCTTAAACGGTAAATGTGGCGCAGCCGCATGTGACGTTTGGAATAAAGACAAAGCCGCATGGTTAGTTAAAGAAATTGTCGCTAATGCGAAAGTCATTGAAAATGATGATCCAATCTTCATCTTCAAAGGTAGTGAAAAATACCACAAAGTTAATACTTTCAATAAAGAATTAGAAAACGTTTCTATCGATGATAAGATGAACGCTCTCTATGCTTTAGAAAAAGCTTGTAAAGAAATCGACCCACGCATCGTTGAAGTCGCAGGTACAGAATTCTCTCAAACAAGCGAAAAAGTCACATTAGTTAATTCCAATGGTCTTAACTTAGTGCAAAAGAGCAACTACTTCACCTTTGTGGCACAATGTGTTGCTAAACAAGGTGAACAAACAAAGTCCGGTTATGACTTCTTCTTAGATAACGATTTCTCTAAGTTCAACGCTCAAGAATTCGCTAAGAAAGTTGTTAAAGCCACTGTCGATCAATTAGGCGGTGAAGCTTGTGAAACTAATAAATATAAAGCGGTTTTACACCCAGATGTTGTTACTTCTTTATTAAGAGCCTACTTAGGTCACGCTGAAGCGGAAGAAGTCCAAAAGAAATCTTCCTTATTTATCGGTAAACTTGGTCAAAAGATTGCTTCTAAGAAAGTCACTATCGAAGATAAACCATTATCCAAGAATGTCTTTGCTAGATGGTTCGATGATGAAGGTGTTGCTACATACAACAAACCAATTATCAAAAACGGTGTGTTGCAAACATACCTATATAACTTAACCACTGCTGCTAAAGACGGTGTTCAAACAACTGGTAATGGTTTCGGTGGCGGTTCTAAACGTGGTATTGGTACAGCATTTGTTTCCTTAAAACCAGGTAAGAAATCATTAGACGAATTATTCGAAATGGTTGGAGATGGTGTTTATATTACTGATGTTAGTGGTCTCCACGCTGGTCTTAATAGACAAAGTGGTAACTTCTCACTTCAATCCACCGGTTTCATGATTGAAAATGGTAAGAAAGGTAAACCATTAGACCTCATTACTGTTGGTGGTAATTTATTAGATGTCTTCAAAGATGTCTTAGAAGTTGGTAACGATGTGACTGTTTCACCAAGCGGTGTTTCCGCTGAATCGTTATTAATTAAGAAAATTGCCGTCTCAGGTAAGTAAGATTATATCGAACAAAAATAGACCGTTATTAATAGCGGTCTTTTTTTATGTTTATTATTTATATATAATAGTGACACTATGAAAAACAAAATTATTAAACTAACAATCGCTACCGCTCTTTTTGTATGCGGTGCAAGCTATGCTGCAATTAATCAAAACAAAGTAATTACTCCTGTTGAAGCAGCAACCCACGTTGATAACTTTGATCCATACACCTATAGTGGCACATACTATAACAATTTAGAGAAAACTGGTACTGAAGGTCTTAATGGTACATTTAGATCTGCATTAGGTAGTTATATTTTCCCTAAAGGTTGGTATACCTATGGTGGCGGTGGTTCTGATCACTTATCAACAGTTCTCCAATCCGCTGACGCTGATCCAACTAACAGTGCCAACATGATTTATCTTTATACCCGTGACTCAGTGAGAAAGAACGCTGCTAGTTCATGGAATAGAGAACACGTCTGGCCTCAATCCAATTCTAGTGGTCACTGGGGAACAGGCAATGCTGGTACGGATATATTACATATCAGACCAACTTATGAAAAAACAAACAGTGTTCGTGGTAATGATAAATACGGCGATACAGGTAAAACCAATCCATTAACATATAACGGAATGCCTTATGGTTATAGTTCAGGTAACTATTTTGAACCATTAGATTCCGTTAAGGGTGATGTCGCACGTATCATCATGTATGTTTGGACAACATATTATGATTACTATCATGATACAAATTTAAAAATCACCAACACATTCGCTAGTTATAACACTCTTCTTGAATGGCATATGTTAGATAAGCCAGATGTCCATGAAGGTAATAGAAATAATTATTCCGAAAACTCTAGACAAAAGAATAGAAACCCATTCGTTGACCATCCAGAATACGCTTGGAAGATCTTTGGTGATTCTGCATCCGCGGATGTGAAGAGCCGCTGTCAACAAGTCTATCCAGGCAATGAAAAGATTTTGTCTAAGATTGAAATCAGTGGTCAACCAACCAAGAAAGAATATGTTGCGGGTCAATCATTCGATCCAACAGGTTTAACAGTTACCGCTAAATACAGCGATAACACATCCACTGTTATCGAAAACAACTTATGTACTTGGGAACCAAAAAGATTACGTGCGGGTCAAACATCCGTGACATGTAGCTTTGGTGGTTTATCCACTACATATGAAGGTATTACCGTTAATCCTGCTCCAGCACCAACAATTAAAGGTACATATGGTATCGTTTTCACCACTGATAATGAAACATCAACATTCCCAGTCGCTGCTAATGAAGTATTAACAACATATACAGCAGTTAATACATTAGTGGATTCAGTGACTGATGCACAAAGTGTCTACGCTAGTGAAAGTGGCTTAAAACTTGAAAATAGAGGCACTCTGACATTTAAATTAAAAGATGTCGCTAAAACACCAGATATTCAATCAGTCTACTTTGTTTCCGAACAAGGTAAGAGTGAAGTGGAAGTCGATGTTAAATTAAATAATGAAGAAGTATCATTCAATTCCGCTAGTGGTGTCCACACCATTAATATCGCTGGATACTTTGACGAAGGCTTATCCACTATCACTATTTCAACTAGCTTAGACTTTGAATTATTAGAATTTGGTATTAATGTGAAACAAAAAGAACAACCAGTTCCTCAACCATCATCATCAAGTTCTTCTTCTGAACCAGTTTCTGAATCATCAGCGCCAGAACAATCCAGTTCACAAAACGGTGGTGATAATAAGAAAGGCTGTAATGGTTCTATTCTTGCTACAATGTCATTAACGGGTATCGGTGTTCTTGTTGGTTCAGTCTTATTGCTCTCCAAGAAGAAAAAGAAATAATAGTTTAATAAATTAAAAGCGCCTCGTATGAGACGCTTTTTGTTTGCTTGGTATATTTAACTATTTCTCAGCAACTTGAAGCTTGTAGCCATCTAATTCCCAATCCGGATGGGCAGCGACAACCTTTTCTAATGCTTCGTTGAATAACGCTAATTCGGTGCCTTGTCTGTTCTTAGGAGTTCTCTTGAAAGCTTTATAAACATTATTCAAAGCAATAATGCATTCACTTCTAGATTTGTCTAACAAACCAGACATTAATAAGTAAGCACGGATAGATTGCATAGAGATATCGTTAGAGATTTCTCTTCTTTCACTAACAGGGACTTCCTTATCGTAGTATGCTTTCGCGGATTCTAAATCCTTATTTAATAAATTGATATAAATCTTTTGCGCTCTTGCGCGGATATAGACTTTATAATCAATACCTTGTTTAGCGTCGATAATCTTATCTAAGATTTCTTCCGCTTCTTCGTATTTCTTTTCATCTAATAAGGCATAAACTTTGTTTAAGTTTAAGTCAGCGGTGAAGTTTGTAATTTCATCAAATAATTTAACTTCAACTTTGTTGCCTTGTTGCATTTCATATTCCACTCTTAAGAGTTCATTAAATGCGGCTCTATTCTTTGGGTTGGAAACCATGGTTAAACGATAACCATCAGTCATAGAGTCAATTCTTAACGGAACGATGTTGTAGAAGAGAATAACTAAACCAATAGCACCAATTGTTAAAGCGCCATAGGCAACGTCAGTAAGAATAGCTTTATTCGCGTCTTTAAATAATGTGAATAAAATCATGACAATCACAGCTTCAACAACAAAGAATAAAGAACCAAATAATAGATATGGTGTTGGGTTTGCCTTATCTTCAAAGTCTTTCTTAGGAACAATTTTGGTTTCACCAGTTAAGCCATCAAACGAGGTAAAACGAAATTTGAATTTATCGTTATGATCTCTATAGAAGCAGAAGCCTAAAACGTTAACGCTTAAGATGAGGTATTTACCGATTTTCGCGCCTAAGACGTGGGCTAACTCAAACATTATGGAGTTAAGAATCACACCAGCGATAACACAGACAGCGACGAATGCCACATAGCCAAAGCCTGAGAATGCACTGTCAGGATTGTGTGTTTGTAAGACGGTAAGACCGAACACTATTGCTAAAGCAATAATAATTAAGTAGATAATCAAACCGATGACATCTTCTTTTTTCATGAGAATAATTCCTCCTAAATACAACTTTTGAAAATGGTTTCCACCACTTCTTTATCCATATTTTTCTTTGGGTGCTCTATTACTCTAGCACCTTTATTAGTAACTATATTAGTTAAAAGTTCAATATTTGGATTATTTATGCCTAAATCTTTAAAGTTTTTAGGCATTTCGAGTAACGCAAAGAGCTTTTCAATTTCTTTAATACCTGCTTTAGCGTTATCTAATTTGTTAGATTTATGTAAATCAAAGACGTTTCTCGCTAACTTATCAAATTTATCAGTATCGTAGTTAACATAGTATTTAGCCCAAGCTGGGAATAGGACCGCTAAACCAGCAGCGTGAGCAACTTCTGGATAAACACCGCTGACAGCGTGTTCTAATTGGTGAACAAATAGTAAGGCTTTCTTACCAATACTTGTTAAACCATTATGTGAGAATGATGACATAAGCATTAAGACTGCTCTTGCATCATAATCAGTTGGATTCTTCACCACGACTCTAGCAGCATTAATTACTGATTTTAATAATGCTTCAGCAAAACCATCAGCGGGTTCATTTTCATTAGAGGCATGGAAATATCTTTCTAATGTATGCATCATGGTATCGACAACACCGTATGCTGTTTGTACTTTAGAAACACTATAAGTGAGTTTTGGATTTTCAATAGCGAATACTGGTCTAACAATATCTTCGTTGAAACCCATCTTCACTTGTCTTTCATCATCTTGAATAACACATGAGTTAGATAATTCACTACCAGAAGCGGCAATTGTTAATATAACACCAATTGGTAAGGCTTTCTTTGGTCTAACTTTGTGTAAGTTGAAATCAAATGAATCACCAGCGTAGAAATAACCAACCGCAATATTCTTCGCGGTATCAATAACTGATCCACCACCGATAGCTAAGATTAAGTTAGGGGTGAACGCTAGGCATTCTTTGATGCCTTGGTGGCATAAATCAATTGTTGGGTTAGGTCTAACACCTTCTAAGATTTGGTATTTAATACCGGATTTATCAAGTGAGTCAGTGACTCTTTTCAATAAGCCGTTTCTTTTAACGGAACCTTGTCCGATAACAATATAAACACGCTTATAACCACCATCTAAGCAGATTTGGCCAATAAGCTCTTCTTTGTTATTTCCGAAATATATCTTTGTGGGGCTAATGAAATCAAAGTCGATCATGATTTGTTTGTCCTCCATCTATAGTCGAGTAAATCAATAATTTCCTTGCGCATATTTTCATCGTTTTCAAAACAGAAACAGGCTAATAAGCCACTTAAGGATTTACTCTTATGTGTTGAGAGATAGTAAACAATACTATTGGAATAAGCAAACGCTCTAAAACGAACAATGTTTTTCTTTTCAGGAGCGCTGATTCTTTTGCTATCTGAGATTAAATTAATGAACTTTGTAAAACAACGGTAGCAGGTATTATAAATAAATTCTTCAAACAAGTCTTTACCTGCAGAGTTAAGAGTGCCATCAATGAAGTTTTGATTCTTAACGTAGTAGTTATAAATTGATTCCGCCATTTGTTCAGAGTTCATAGCCTCATCAACACCTGGAATTGTTTCATTTAAGAACACTAATGCTAATAGGTCATAAATATCATGGAAATGATAGTAAAAAGTTTGTCGATTCACTTTACAACGGCGTGTTAAAGCCGCCACTGAAATCTCTTCCAATGGAAGTTCTGACATCATGGATTTTAATGCTTCTGCGAATCGATGTTCAGTTTTCACTTTTGCTTACAAACCTCTTTAGCAATCTCTGCACCCACTAGGGCATTATTGAGAACTAGTTGGATATTTGATTCTAATGAATCTCCACCAGTGAGTTCCACAATTGTTTTAAGTAAGAATGGAGTAGTATCTTTACCTTTGATACCTTGTTCATCCGCCATTCTTAACGCTTTATCAATAGCGTTATTTATTATATTATCATCCATTGCGTATTTTTCAGGAATAGGATTCGTAATAAGAATACCACCTAAGAGATTATTTTTCCTCTTTTCTAAAATTATCTTGGCGGCTTCTTGATAATTTTCAATTTCATAATCCACTTTTAAACTAGAGTGTCTGGTATAGAAAGCAGGTAATTCTTTTGTTTGGAAACCTAAGACAGGGACACCCATAGTTTCTAAGTATTCTAATGTGAGTGGTAAATCTAAGATTGCTTTAGCACCCGCACAGATGACAGTCACATTGGTCTTCGCTAATTCTTGTAAGTCAGCGGAGATGTCCATGGTTTCTTGTGCACCTCTATGAACACCACCAATACCACCAGTCACAAAAACTTCAATGCCAGCTTGAGCAGCAATAATCATTGTGGACGCAACTGTAGTAGCAGCCCATAATTTCTTTGCATAAATAACTGGTAAGTCTCTTCTAGAAGCTTTGCCAATACCTTTGGTTTTACCAAAGAGTTCGATTTCTTCTGGAGTCATACCAACGATTGGTTCACCATCGATAATACCAATAGTAGCAGGTACCACACCATGATCTCTTAAGACTTGCTCCACCCTTAAAGCGGTTTCCACATTCTTTGGATAAGGCATACCATGGCTAATAATTGTACTTTCTAACGCCACGACTGGTTTGTTGTTTAATAAAGCTTGTTGGACTTCTGGATTGATTTTCATACTATTCATCCCTTCCTTTAATTGCATTCCAAACGCGATATGAGAGTATATAAATTCCCGCTAAGATGGCAATGATAAATGACATCACTAAAATAGCAGGACCACTCAATTCAATATATGGTATTTGTAGCACAGGTTCGGTAATTTGATTAATCACGCTAACAATTGAAGTCACTAAAATAAAGACTGCATTAACGGCAACAACACACGCAAAGACGATACGACGGTATTTAGTTAACGGACAACATACACGGTATAGAACCGCTAAACCTAAGATACTAAATGCTAAGATACCCATAGCGATCGCAGTATTTCTGTTATAAATACCCCAGTTAACTATGCCATTGCGTTGTAAGACATAGAATAAGAATGAGAATAATACCGCACTTGTTAATATCGCTGCAGCAGGTATTGCTTTCTTAAAGATATTAGCTAAGAATCCACCCTTAATCTTTTCGCTATTTCTTTCTAGAGCAATAAAGAAGGCTGCATAACCACTAGTGAAGATTTCCCATAGATACAAATGGTTAGTCACAAATGGATATTGGACTTCTGGATTTCTTTCAATAATAGACGCTAGTGTAAACACTAGAGTAATAATAAATGCGAATATTGTTTTAGTAACAAATAAGGAAGCAGTTCTTTGTAAATTGTTAACCACTCTTCTACCTTCATCAACAACCGCTGGTAATCTAGCAAAGTTGGAATCTAATAAAACAATATGAGAAATGTTTCTCGCTGCTTCAGCACCACTGGCCATAGCAATAGAACAATCAGAACGTTTAAGAGCTAAGATGTCGTTAACACCATCACCGGTCATAGCGACGGTTTTACCTGCTTCTTTTAAGGCAATAACTAATGCTTCTTTTTGTTCAGGAGTAACTCTACCAAAGACTGTATATTTATCAGCAATTGCTTTGACTTCTTCAATAGACATACCTTCTAAGGAAATAAAGCTTGTTGCGTTAGCGATACCCGCTTCATAAGCAATAGAACTAACTGTTTGAGCGTTATCACCAGAAATGACTTTAATATCCACACCATTTTCCGCGAACCATTTGAATGTCGCTAAGGCATCTTCTCTAACATGATCTTTAATCACTAACATCGCAATTGCAGTTAATTGACCACTAAATTTGTTATTAGCAATTTCTTCTTTACCTTCACCCAAAATCAAGACACGTAGTCCCTCTTTTGTATATTCTTCACATCTTCTAAGAACGCCTTGTTTATCTTTTAAAGGTAAGAATTCAGGAGCGCCCATAATGAATGTTTTACCACCTTTAAATGTGGCACCTGAGTATTTATTTTCACTACTGAATGGTAAGGCAACTTTAATACCTGCACTAAGTTCTAAATCATAGACTTGTTTAAGCGCCATTGCGGTAGCGTTTTTATCATTAGTAGCGCATAACAAATTAGATATCGCTTGAGCGACATATGCTTCTGAAATAGATTTATCAAAAATGATGGTTTTATGAACCATTAAGTTACCATCTGTAATTGTGCCTGTTTTATCAACACAAAGAGTGTCCACTCTAGCAAGCATTTCTACAGAATAGAAATCTTGGATTTGGGCTTTCTTTTTAGCGAGGTTGATAACACCTACCGCTAAAGCGGTACTAGTTAATAAGTATAAGCCACTAGGAATCATAGCGACTAAACTACCAGTAATGGATTTAACGCTCTTAACAATCATTTCGTCGCTACTAAATTTGCCTTGAGCGATAAATGTAATAAGCATGAAAATACCCATGGTAATAACGGTGATGCCAATGACTAAGAACATGCTATTTAATGAACGCAAGATTTCGGACGGAGATCTTTTAAATTTATTAGCCTTTGATTGTAATGTATTAGCGAGACAGTCTGGACCAACTTTATCCGCTTTAATGTAGGCGTTACCGCTAGTGACATACGTACCTGAATAAACGGTTTCTCCAACTTTCTTATAAACGTTCACGGATTCACCAGTAATAAGTGATTCATTAACACTGACTTCACCACTTAAAACAATACCATCTACGCATATTTGGGTATCTTTTTTGATATAGAGAATATCATCTAATACCACTTCATCAGTGGCCAATTCTTCTTTCTTACCACCTCTAATCACCACCGCTTTTGCTTGGGTAATTAATCTGAGTTTACTTAATAATTTTCTCGCGGAAATATCTTCATATAAACCGATACCGGTATTGCACGCTAAGATGATAAGGAAGAACATACCCCATAAGATCTTGGTTTCGTTAAATCTCACTGCGACATAAATTAAAATACCCGCAATGAGGTAAAGGACAATATTAAAGAAACTAAAAAGGTTACTAACAATAATTTGGGTATATGTTTTACCAAAAGCCTTTTTACTCTTATTAACTAAGTGAGCCTTTTTTCTTTCTTCAACCTGTTCAAGAGAAAGACCTTGATCTATTTCTGGATTATAACGTTCTATGTCTAAGCTCATACACATACATCATAAAAAAACTTGGCTTTTATTCCAAGTTTATTTTATAAGTATTTATTTTCTTTTGCTTTTGAAGTAGTTTTTGATGATTGAGGAACACTCTTCTTCAAGCACGCCTTTAGTTACTTCTGGATGATGATTTATATTGTTGGCTTCTAGGATATTTATGGAAGAGCCAAACGCTCCACCTTTAATATCAGGAGCGCCATACACCACTCGTTTGATTCTTGATTGAATAATTGCCCCAGAACACATAATGCATGGTTCTATGGTCACATATAAAGTACAGTCCACTAACTGCCAATCACCCACTATTTCACTAGCCTTTTTAATTGCTAATGTTTCAGCGTGGCCTAAAGGATTATGAGATTTATCTCTTTGGTTATGTCCTCTTGCAATAATTTGATCATCTTTAACAATGACACAACCAATTGGTACCTCATCCTCTAGCTTTGCTAGTTCAGCTTCTTTTAAAGCTTCTTTCATGTACTCGATATCTTTATTCATGCTAATTAAATAAACCACCGCACATGAACATAATACTTAAGGCTGCTACATTCCTGTCCTGACCTGGTTCGCAAATATTCATCGCGATGGCGAAAAGATTATAGCATTAAAGCAAGATATAAAAAAGGACACATTTAATTGTGTCCATTTATAAGTATTACTTCACCGTTATGTTCAAATGTCGTAACGGGCTCTTCACCATCAGCAAATTCCACTATATAGAAGAAGCGGATTCCCACATTATCACTGTTATAACTATCTTTAGTTCTCCAAGACATTTGAATGAAATAGTTATTTGATTCCGCTTTGAATTTAGATCTAGATGTTAATGATTTAACAACCTTTCTATTATCTCGTGATTCATTAGTGCCAACACTATTACCACCTGAATACCATTCAACAAAATCACCACCAGTATAGAACTCACATAATTTAACTATGTCATCACGTAGGGTTGGTGTTTCATCTTGTACTGATTTAGCAAAATAACTAAATAACTCATCAGCGTCATTCTCTTTCATGATGTGAGTAATTTTCTTAATTTGTTCTTCGATGAAAAAATCATCATCGTAGGTAGTAGAAAACTTTCCACATGAAGTTAATAAATAGCAAGGTAAGATTAACAATAGTTTCGATAGTTTCATAATAAATTCTCGTTATCAAGATATTAATTCAAACTCAAATAACTATCAATAAAAAAGAGGCGACAAGCGCCTCAATTTTTAATAATGTTTAATTATTTCTTAATTGGTTTTAAGACTTCGAGTCCACCCATCCATGGTCTTAAGACTTCTGGAATAACGACAGATCCATCAGCTTGTTGGAATTGTTCAAGAATGGCTGGGAAGATACGGGAAGTTGCTAAGCCAGAAGCGTTTAATGTATGCACGTATCTGGTCTTTCCTGTAGCACTATCTCTATAACGGCACATTGTTCTTCTTGCTTGATAGTCTCTAGCGTTACTAGCAGAAGAGACTTCTTTATAGATACCCATACTTGGTAAGTAGACTTCAATGTCATATGTTCTCGCCATGGAGTGGGAGATGTCACCAGCGGCAAGTTTACTGACTTGGTAATGTAAGCCTAAGCCTTTCACTAAACCTTCTGCTTTAGCCACTAATTCTTCGAAAGCGGCATCGCTATCTTCTGGTTTGGTATATTGGACCATTTCGACTTTGTCGAATTGGTAACCACGAATCATACCTCTTTCTTCAGTTCTATAGGAACCAGCTTCTCTTCTATAGCATGGTGTATAAGCAAAGAATTTCTTTGGTAAGTCTTCTTCTTTCATGATTTCATCACGGTATAAATTCACTAATGCTGTTTCAGCGGTTGGAAGTAAGAATCTTTGTGGTTCTAAACCTTCAAGCCAGAAAACATCTTCTCTAAATTTTGGGAATTGACCAGCACCGAAACCGGACGCTTCATTTAAAAGGTGAGGAGGAAGGATAAATGTATATCCGTCTTTTAAATGGGTGGTGATGAAGTAATTTAATAAGGCCCATTCAAGTTGAGCACCTAAGTTTGTATAAATCCAGGCACCACGTCCAGCGATTTTCGCACCTCTATCATAATCAACGAGGCCTAAGGAAGTAGCGAGTTCAACATGGTCTTTAAGTGGGAAATCAAATTCTGGTTTCTTACCGAAAGATCTAATTGGTTTGTTGTTTTCTTTACCACCGCCTAATAAGTCATCATCAGGAATGTTTGGAAGTTCGGCTAAGAAGTTGAAGATTTTATCTTCTAATTCTTTTAATTCCTTATCTGATTCCGCATTCTTAGCAGCGATTTCTTTAACTTTAGCGAAGATTTTAGAAACGTCTTCACCGTTCTTTTTCGCTTGTGGAACAGAAGCGGATAATTTGTTCATTTCAGCTTTATTGCCTTCAACGAATTGGATTAATTCTTTTTTTCTTTTATCCCAGGCTAATAATTCTGTAAAATCAGCGTCCCATAATTTCTTCTTAAGAGCTTCTTTTACGCCTTCTGGATTTTCACGAATACGATTAATGTCTAACATAATCAGTTTTCTCCTCTTTATTTATTATTAATTATAGATTTATAGATGTTTATAAGTTTTTCACCGAAGTTTTTTAAACTATTCGCGGATACTTGATTATAAGCTTCTTGAATGGTTGGTTGTACATCACCGTTTAGATATTCTAAGACAAGTGATGTTAATGTTTCAGAGAATTCTGCGATATACGCAGTGCTCTCATTTTTAAGCATTCCCGCTAAAACGGATGATTTACGAACAATGAGTTGGCATTTAGCCGCCATTGCTTCTTCGACGGAAATCATACCGGCTAGATTATAGCCAGGAAGCATAAACACATCAGCGTTAAGTAATAAGCTACGATAAATATCATCAGGTAAAATGAATTTAAAGCGGACGTTTTTAGGAGCTTCTTTAATGATCTTTTTGACCTTAGAAGACTTCGCTGCTTTAGACTCATGACCGACATAATAGAATACCGTGTCGTCTCTTTTTAATGCGGCATTGATGAAAGCATGAATACCACCTAAGTTATCATACTCACCAACAGCGAGGACGATTTTCTTATTTTTATCTTCTCTAAAGTAACGATAGAAGAGTTCTTTTTCATCATCTCTAGAGAAATTGAATCTCGCTAAGTTAACTCCTGGAGGGCAAACCTCAATTGGAGTTTCCACTTTATTTTCAATTAAGTATCTCTTCGCGGATTCAGAAGGGACTAACACTAATGTGGCTTTATTAAGCATTCTTAATGATCTATTTCTTAAAGTGGTAATTCTTTTACCATCTTTATCTCGACGATATTTTAAGAAACTGACGGAAGGGTCATCTTCTCCAAATAAAGCGGAGACAACACATGGGACACCTCTTTCAAGAACTAAGCTCATCTTACTTTCATCATCAGGCGATAAGAAATGCGCCACATCGTATTCATCATAGATGTTAGATGTGTATTGCATATCAACAACCTCAAGGGCGCCCTTGATGGTTTTACGCATTCTAGCGCCCTCGTAATTGTCGTATTTATTACCTGGTTGAAAGTACACTAATGCTTTCATAACTATTCGTTAACTTCGTTATTTTCCTCGTTAACTTGTTCTTCACCTTCTAAAGGTTCTTCTTCACCTTCTTCGCCTTCGACTTCTTCTTCATAAGGAACGACAGCGATAGAAGAGACTTTTTGTCTACCTTCGAGGTTTAAGATTTTCACACCTTGAGTGTTTCTGGATGATTGTCTAACTTCTGATAAATGGGTTCTAATGACGATGCCATAGTTAGTAATGACCATTAAGTCATCTTCACTAGAAACGGAGCGGACAGTGACGATTTTGCCCACTTTATCAGTGGATTTAAGTGTGCTAACACCTTTAGCGCCACGTTTTGTGACTCTATATTCAGAGAAATGAGTCATCTTACCAAAGCCTTTATCAGTGACAACTAAGATTAAGTCGCCTTCATAAGCAACGGTGACACCGACTGCTTCAACGCCTTCATCTAAATCGATACCGATAACACCAGATGCTGTTCTACCCATTGGTCTCACTTCTTCGACTGGGAAGTTCACCATCTTGCCTTCGCTAGAAGCGATACCGACGATTGTATCAACATAGTAGTTATCCATTTCTTCGGCTTTTGGATTATCCACTTTAGTGAAGATACCAACACTGTTTTCATCTAACGCCATGGTGTAATAAGCTTTTTCAGCATCAAATTCACCATAAGCTTTCATCTTGCTTTGGACTTCTTTAACGGCTAATAAGTTATCGCCTTCTCTTAATGTGATAGCAATCTTACCGTTTTGTCTGATTGATTCATATTCAGAGATTGGTGTTCTCTTGACGATACCGTCTTTTGTAAAGAACATTAAGAATCTGTAATCTAAATATTCATCAACTGGAATAATGGACTTAACATTTTCACCTTTTTCGATGTTGATTAAGTTAATGACTGGGATACCTTTACCTGTTCTTTGATATTCAGGAATTTGATAACCACGGATACGATAGACTTTACCTAAATCAGTGAAGAATAATAAGTCAGTATGTGTCTTAGTGTAGACCATTAAATCAACGACATCGTTTTCATTTAATGATGCACCACGGACACCTCTACCACCTCTATGTTGGGCTTTGAATGTATCAACGCTTAAACGTTTGACATAACCACCTCTAGATAAGGTAATAACGATATCTTCTTGTGGGATTAAGTCTTCATCGTCAATATTCGCGGCAACGTTAGAGATTTCAGTTCTTCTTTCATCACCGAACTTATCTTTAATTTCTTCTAATTCTTTAATAACGACTTCGATTTCGTTTTCTCTAGAAGAAAGGATTCTCTTATATTCAGCAATGTTAGCTTCAAGTTGTTGTCTTTCAGCAATTAATTTATCGGTTTCAATACCGGTTAAACGTCTTAAGGTCATCGCTAAGATAGCGTTCACTTGTAATTCAGTGAATTCATATTTTTCCATTAAAGTCTTAGTGGCTTCTTCTGGAGTAGCGCTTTCTTTAATGATATCAACGATATCATCGATGTTATCATGACACTTAATTAAACCGATAACGATATGATCTCTAGCTTCGTCTTTTTCAAGTAAGAATTTTGTTCTTCTTTCAATAACGGAAACTTGGAAATCTAAGTATTGTTGTAATAAGACTGGTAAGGAACATACTTTTGGAGCGTTGTCCACTAAGCAGAGGTTGATAATACCAAAGCTCACTTGTAAATTGGTGAGTTTATATAATTGGTTAAGTAAAACTTCTGGAATCGCATCACGTTTGACTTCAATAACAACACGGATACCGTCTTTGTTAGATTCATCACGGATATCAGAAATACCTTCAATGACTTTATCACGGACTAAAGAGGCCATGTTTTCAATCATGTTGGCTTTATTAATACCATAAGGAATTTCATCAACGATGATACGTTTTAAACCGTGTTCACCACGTTCTTCGATATGACATTTACTTCTAATAGCGATACTACCTGTACCTGTTTCATAGGCATCACGGATACCACTTCTACCTAAGACGATCGCGCCTGTTGGGAAGTCTGGACCTTTGATATATTCCATTAATTCATCAACAGTGATTTCTGGGTTTCTCGCAATAGCGATAACACCATCAATAACTTCACCTAAGTTGTGTGGTGGGATGTTTGTGGCCATACCAACAGCGATACCACTACTACCATTAACTAATAAGTTAGGAATTCTAGAAGGTAAGACGGTTGGTTCTTGGTCAACACCATCGTAGTTATCCATGAAATCAACAACATCACAGTTGATATCACGGACCATTTCTAATGCTAATTTAGCCATTCTGGCTTCGGTATATCTGTACGCAGCTGGTTCATCACCATCGACAGAACCGAAGTTACCATGACCTTCAACTAACATATATCTCATCGCAAATGGTTGGGCTAATCTGGCTAACGCACCATAGATAGCTTGGTCACCATGAGGGTGATATTTACCCATAACGTCACCGACGATACGAGCACATTTCTTGAATGGCTTATCTGGAGTGTTACTATTTTCCGCCATAGAGTAAACGATACGTCTATGGACTGGTTTCATACCATCTCTGACATCTGGAATCGCACGAGCGACGATAACAGACATGGCATAATCAAGGAAGGATTCTTTAACTAATGGCACGGTATCGACATCGGTTAAACCAGCGACGATACCAGCTTCAAGTTCTTGTTCTTCTTCAGCGGAAACTTCTTCAGTTTCTTCGTCTTGGACTTCTTCGTCTAAGACTTTGTTTTCATCTTCTAATAACATAACTTGCTCTCCTTTCCTTAGATATCGAGGTTCTTCACGAACTTCGCGTTAGCGTGAATGAACTCTTTACGTGGATCAACGTTGTCACCCATCAAATCTGTAAAGATTTGTTCAGCGGCAATAGCATCGTTAAGAGTGACTCTAATCATCTTACGATTGCTTGGATCCATTGTGGTTTCCCATAATTGTTCGGCATCCATTTCACCAAGACCTTTATAACGTTGGAATGGATAACCTGGTTTTAATTTAAGTTTTGCTTTGATGTTTTCTAATTGGTCATCATTGTAGGCATAATATTGCTTACCATGATATTCGACTTTATATAGAGGAGGTTGGGCGATGTATACGTAGCCTTCTGTAATTAAAGGACGCATAAATCTGTAGAAGAAAGTTAATAATAAGATACGGATGTGACTACCATCGACGTCAGCATCGGTCATGATGACGATCTTATGGTATCTAATTTTGGAAACATCGAATTCTGGATCAATACCACCACCGATAGCGGTAATCATGTTACCGATTTCAGCGTTAGCAAAGATACGCTTGGCTTGGGCCTTTTCAACGTTAAGAATCTTACCACGCAATGGAAGAATGGCTTGCGTTTCTCTATTTCTACCGTTTTTAGCACTACCACCAGCGGAATTACCTTCGACGATATATAATTCACATTCTTCTGGTTTTTTACTTGAGCAGTCCGCTAACTTACCTGGAAGAGTAGTAAGATCGAGACCACCTTTACGTCTGGCTTCTTCTCTAGCTTTTCTCGCTGCTAAACGCGCGTTAGCCGCACCGATAATCTTCTCCATGATTGTACGGGCGAGTTTTGGATCTTCTAGGAAGAATCTATTTAATTGATCACCAACAATTTGGGAAACAATCTTTCTCACTTCGGAGTTACCTAATTTGGTTTTTGTTTGGCCTTCAAATTGTGGGTTTGGGTGTTTAACAGAAATAACACATGTTAAACCTTCGGTTATATCTTCAAATGTTAAATCGTCTTCATTGTCTTTCAAGAACTTGTTTTGTCTTGCATAGTTGTTAACGATTCTTCTCATCGCATCTCTAAAGCCTGTTTCATGCATACCACCTTCATGGGTATGAACGTTATTACAGAAAGAGAAGATGTTTGATGAATAACCATCATCATATTGCATTGCGATTTCAGCATAGACGTGAGCTTCAGCACCACTGGCTAAAGTAATTGGGGCTGTGCCTTCGCAATAAATAACTTCGTCAAATAATTTTGTTTTGTGATTATTGATGAATAAAACGTATTCTTTAATACCACCTTTGTAGCAGAATTCTTCGTGAATCTTTTCTGCTGGTCTAGTATCTTCAACAATAATCTTGATGCCTCTATTTAAGTAGGCCACTTGTCTCATTCTGTCACGAATTGTTTCGTAATCGTAATGAGTGGTATCTGTAAAGATTTCAGCATCTGGCTTAAAGGTAACTGTTGTACCATTCTTATCTGGATCACAATCACCAATTCTCTTTAAGTGCTCGACAATCTTACCACCGTTTTGGAACTTGATGTAGTAAACACCACCATTTTTGTGAACGGTAACTTCACACCATTCAGATAAGGCGTTAACAACAGAGGCACCAACACCGTGTAAACCACCGGAAACTTTATAACCGCCACCTTCACCGAATTTACCACCAGCGTGTAAGACTGTATAAACAGTTTCAACACCGGATAAACCAGACTTCTTAACGACGTCAACAGGAATACCACGACCATTATCGATAACGGTAATAGTATCACCTGGGTTGATGGTGACTTTAACTTCAGTACAATAACCCGCTAAGGCTTCGTCGATCGCGTTATCAACGATTTCCCAAACGAGGTGATGGAGACCGGCGGCTGATGTAGTACCGATATACATGCCAGGTCTTTTTCTGACGGCTTCTAATCCTTCAAGGACTTGAATGTTCGCAGCGTCGTATTTTGCGTCAGCTTTTTCGAGTTGAACTTCTTCTTCGTTCATCTCGGAGACATCAACTTCAGGAACTGGAGCGGTTTCTGGAGCTTTTTGTTCTTCTACGACTTCTTTCTTTTCTTCTTCCATTAGAAGACCTCCTTTTCTTCTTGTTTTATTAATAAGTGATTACAGTCAGGAATATCTAATTTCGTGGCAGTAATGAACACTTGATTAAACTTTCTTAAAAATTTGATTAGTCTTTCTTGATGCTTTTGATCTAGTTCACTCATCACATCATCAAGAACCACTATTGGTTTTTTGTCCTTGTCTTCGATTAAGAAGTAAGGACTGAGTTTTAACGCGAGAGCGGCAATTCTGTTCTCCCCTTGAGAACCAAACGTGGCAATATCACGTCCGTTTAGGCTGATAGAAATGTCTTCTCGATGGACGCCAATGGAAGTTTGCTTATGTTTGAAATCGCCTTCCTCAGCGTGTTTGAACGCCTTTTTCGCGTTCTCAGTGAAGTTAGAGTCATAAGCCACGAATGGATAATACTTAACTTCGAATGTTTCTCTATTGCCTGTGAGCGCGCGCGTTATTTTATTAAGGATATCATTGATATCCTTCACATACATTTGTCTATAAGAGATGATGGAACCTGATAATTTAACTAATAATTCAGTCGTTACATCAAGTAATGTGTGATCTACTTTATCGCTTTTAAGTAAATCATTTCTCTCTTTTAGAACTTTCTCATAACGAGAAATATAATCGAAATAAACAGCACTCTTTTTAGATATAGAAATATCTAAGAAGTTTCTTCTATCGCGAGGTGGTCCACTAAAGAGCATGACATCTTTAGGCTGGAACAAGATAACATTAACACATTTAGCTAATTCTGAAAGTTTAGAAATGCTTTTACCGTTAATAGTGATTGTTCTACCAGTTTTAGAGATGTTGATTTTAATCTTTCTAGTTAATTCTCCCTCACTGATAACTGCGTTTACTTCTGCATAGTCTTGATTTCGTTTGATCAAAGCGGCGTCATCATTAGCCCTGAAACTTCTACCCAAGGACAGGTAATAGATGGCTTCTACAATGTTTGTTTTGCCAACAGCGTTTGGTCCGGTTAAAACATTGAGATTATTTGAGAATTCGAAATTGAGATATGCGTGATTACGGAAATTTCTGAGGCCGAGATTCTTAATCTGCATGCTAATCGATTAAAAATGACTTGCCAGAGATTTGAATTACATCGCCATGGTATAATTTACGACCGCGACGATTTTCCTCCTCTCCGTTGACCAAAGCACTGTTTTCACTTAGAAAATATTTTGCCTGACCACCAGTATCAATAATGCCGGTAATTTTAAGCAAAACGCCTAATGTGATGAAGGTTTCACCTTCGCGTAATTTAATGCTTTTTTGGGCCACAAAAACTCCTGTATGTTTATTATAAACTATATAAATAAAAAAGGGAATTAAATATTCCCTTAATTTGTATAAAGTCTAGAATAGGTGTTTTTGGCCTAATAAGTACGGACTGGAGTGACGATTTGGACGACCGAGTCATCTGAGGCGTTCTCAACCACAAATGGCTTCATTTCGCCTACAAATGCGAATGTGACATCAGCACTTCCAAGTGCTTTAACAGCTTCAATGACGAAACTACTGTTAAATGAGACGTGTAAATTTTGGCCAACATATTTGAAGACATCGATTCTTTCAACAGCGGAACCAACTTGGCTTGATTTAGCGGAAATTTCAACACCATCTTCACTCATTGCGAGATCAACAATGTTTTCTCTATCAATAGATAAGATGTTCGCTCTTTCGATAGCTCTCATTAAATCGTTAGCGTTAACTTCTAATGAGTAATTAGTCATCTTTGGAACGATGTTTTTTGTATTTGGATAATCACCAGCAATTAATCTGGTAGCAACAACGGTTGTACCGATGGTGAATAATGCTTTCTTATCACTGAATGCGATTTCAACAGACTCTCTACCTTCTAATAAGTGATTAATTTCATTCATCATCTTAGCAGGAACATTGGCAACAAATTCTATACCTAAAGGAATATTGAGTGTTTTTCTCGCCATACGAGCACTGTCGGTTGCAGTAGCGGTTAAGATGCCATTACTCGCTTCAAGATTTAACGCTGTGAGGATAGGACGTTGTTCTTTTAAGGAAGCAGCAAATGTTGTTTGGCTAACTAAGATATCAAAATCGGCTCTAGATAAGCTGAGTTCTGTACCATTGGCTTCTAGGTCAAGATCTGGATATTCATCAACCTTAACGCAGTTTAAGCGGTATTCTGAACGATTATTACTAATAGTGGCAATTGTGGAATCAACTACATCGATTGTAATTTCTTCTGTATCCATCTTTCTGGTGATTTCCACTAAAAGTTTGGCTTTCATTAAAATAGAGCCTTCTTTGTAATTTCTAATAATCTCTTCTTCACCTAATTTATAAGGAACTTGAGTTTTAATAGAAATGTTTTCATCAGTACCAGTAATAAATAAACCTTTTTCGTTTAAATCCAATCTAAAGTTTTCTAAAACTGCTTTTGCATTTTTACTAGAAATAGCTCTTGCAGCAACATTTAATCCTTTAAGGAATTCCTCACGCTTAATTGTAAATCTCATACATATTCCTTTCTTTTCTATATATTTATTATATTAATAATAATAATTAAATCTGTGGATATTGTGGATAACTCAGATTATGGTACTTGAGATTATTGTATCACACCTGGATATAAAATGATATTTTTTATTTTTAATAAACTAGTTTGATTTTAATGTCTTTGTTAGCTTATCGACAACGGCCTTTAATTGGTCGTCAGTTTTCAACATACTTTCCACTTTTTCTATACCGTTCATCACAGTGGTGTGATCTCTACCACCGAATGCGTTACCAATTTTGGTGAGTGGAATATCGATATTAATTCTAATTAGATACATTGCGATGTGACGTGCGAGAGCGATTTGACCAGTTCTTGTTTTGCCCACCAATTGGGTTGGAGTCAAATTGTAGTAGTCAGCGACGATGTTGATAACACGTTGTTCTGATAACTGTGCAGCGACGTTTTTCACGCCGGTAATATTTTGTACAGCTTCAATCGCGACCTCTAATGTAATCTTATCAACTGGGTGCATAGAAGTGACGTAAAAAATTAACCTATTAAATGCACCATCTAACTCTCTAACATTGCTGCTAAATTTCTCAGCGTAGAAGTATAAAACTGCTGGGTCAAAATTGTTAATATCTAAGCCCTCATTAAGGATTTGTTTTTCAAGAATTTTAACGCATGTATTTTGGTCTGGGTTGTTGATTTTTACGGTCAATCCCTGGCTGAATCTAGTAACTAAACGATCTTCTAAGCCTTTTAATTCATTAGGTTGTCTATCAGATGTGATGACGATTTGTTTGTTGGAGTTAACCATCTTTTGATAGATGTAGAAAAACATCTCTTCAGTATTAACCTTATTTTCTAAAAATTGCACATCATCAAATAAGAGGACATCAACGGTGGAAAAGAAGTCTTTCATGGTCTCTGAACCCTTTTCACCTTTGACGAATTTAACGTATTCATCGACGAATTCATTAGCGTTGATATACAACACTTTTGCACCTGGCTTACTGACTGTTCTGATGTAGTTACCAATAGCGTGTAATAAGTGAGTTTTTCCTAAACCAGAATTGGAATAGATGAATAATGGATTGAAAACCGCACCTGGCTTTTTAGCAATCATTGTCGCAGCGCGGTACGCTTCCTTGTTGAATTCACCTTCCACAAATGAATCGAATGTTAAGTTAGATTTTAATTCAGCATCTTTAAAGAAAACTGCTTCTTCGGTCTTGGTTTTGTTAACACCAAAAGCGGCAGCATTGCTTTTAGCAATATCTTCGCCTAATTTAAATTCGAATCTACAATGTTGCTCTGTGATATCGTAGAAGGCTTCTTTAATTAATTCTATATATTTAGAGGAGAGTAATCTTTGGGATGTGAGGTCCTTGACCACCACTGTCACTAAATCACCCTTGATGTCATGAATATAAGTGCGAGAGAAGAAAGAATCAAATATTTGTCTTTCATCGAGCCTTTGATCTATGAGCTCTAAAGTTTGTTCCCACATACGGGATATCTCTGATACTGAATTATTCATAACGTTTCCACCTGTTTTCGTGTCACCTATTATAAAATAATTCACATTCGTTTTGTATGCGAATTTGCGCGAAAAAGAGTTTTCCACATCAATCCCCATAAAATTGTAACTATAGTGAGTTTTCCACATTTCCACATCTTCAAAATTGTGGATAAGTTTTCCACTTTTCAACAGCCTGTGGATATGTGGATTACTGACTTTTTTATATCACGTTTCCACTATTTTTGACAAAATCGCGATTGTAAATAACTCAATTAAAACCACATTTTGTTGACATTTATTAATAAATGCTATTAAACTTATCTCGCTATGTAAGGAGGTTTCTTTTATGAAAAGAACATATCAACCAAGTAAAATTAAACATCAACACAAGGCTGGATTCCGTGCTCGTATGAAATCCGCAAATGGTCGTCGCGTTCTTGCTCGTCGTAGAGCTAAAGGCAGAAAAAAATTAGCTGACTAATCAGAGGAAGATTATGAAAGTTATTAATCGTATTAAAGCAAGTGATGACTTTGCTCTAGCGATTAAAAAAGGCAGAGCGCAGCGTAACCAATCGTATGTCATCCACATTCGCCCAAATGAATTTAACTATGTAAGAGTGGGCATTTCTGTTTCTTCTAAACTGGGTAACGCTGTTGTTCGCAATCTTGTCAAAAGACAAATTAGATCAATGTGCGATTCATTGATCGACTACAATTCTCAATCATTGGACATTGTTATCATTGCTAAAGCAAATTTCCTAAATCGTTCGTATGATGATAACAAACAATCACTGAAAGAATTATTCAATTTTTAGATAGGACTTATTAAATGAAAAAGAGAACAAAACTAACATTGGGTGGCATTGCTTTAATGGCAGGAGCCATCTTACTCTCTAGTTGTACCGCGTCATTTTGTTCAAATCTTGATAAAGCTCATATCCTTTACGCTTTTGATTACGGTGTAAGCGATTATTATGATCACGATGTCACAAACGCAGACACAGGCGTCCAAGCATATCGCGCTATCGAAGGTAACGATAACATCTGGTATGTTGCTAGACCACAAACAAGTACTGCAAGTGGCATTGGTAAAACCAAAGCAGACGCTATTAAAGCGGGCTTTGCTGTACCATCACTTAATTACTACGTCGAATTAGATAAATTGGTTTTAGTTGATGCTTTGGAAGCAGATGGCAAAACACCTGCTACCGCTACATATCAAGAATGTTTGAATGCTTTAGATTCCTATGGTTATCTAAAATTCTATTCAAACACAGAAGGTGCAAAACTTTGGGACAACTGGACCAATTTAAATCAAGAACTCAAAACTAATATCCAAAAGGGTACTAGTCCTTTAAAATTAGATGATTTACCATCTAATGACTATTTAAAATTATATCAAAAAGATATGAACGCTCTTATCGCTTCATATCGCTCCTGTCTCTCAACTGACACTGGTGATTATGGTTACTACGGCTATGCCGATGGTACCGAATATCGTCCAAATAAAGTGAAAGTTGAAATTGAATCTAAGAGCTGGGGCTACGCCTGGAAGAAAGGCTTCATGGAAGGCTTATTAGTCTATCCAATTGGCTGGCTCACAGAAACACTTATTAAAACATTCCAAAACGGTGGCGTTGCTGGTGGTGTTGCACAATTATTAGGTATCTTATTGATTACTATTATCGTTAGATCCTTAATGATGGTCATCACAATTAAACAAACCACTAATAGTGCGAAGATGACAGCTATCCAACCTGAAATGGCTAAGATTCAAGCTAAATATCCAAACGCTAATACAAACAACTACGAAAAACAACAACAGGCAATGGAAATGCAAAAGTTGTATAAGAAGCACAAGATTAATCCTCTTGCCACTCTCTTGACTATGTTTATTCAATTCCCTGTCTTCATCTGTGTTTGGAGTGCTTTACAAGGTTCTGCAAGTATTTCCTCAGACTCTTTCTTAAAGTTACACTTATCCGATTCTATTAACACCGTTTTATTTAACGGTGCTAACTGGTCAAACGGTAGTGCAATTACCGCGCTCGTTTTATTCTTATTAATGGCGGCATCACAAGTTATCTCTATGCTACTTCCTCAATGGCTCCAAAAGAGAAAACGTAAAAATGTTGCTAACTTAGGTAAGAATCCAGCGCAAACACAACAACAAAGTCAAATGAAAATGTTCACCTATGTCATGTTAGCCATGGTTATCTTCATGGGCTTCACTTTAGTGAGTGCTATGGGTGTTTACTGGTTTGTCGGTGCTTTATTCTCCATCGTTCAAACCTTAGTGGTTGATGCTATCACCACAAGAAAAGCCAAAAAGAAAGGTAGATAATTTAGTATGAAACAATATACTGGAAAGACCGTCGAAGAAGCTCTTCAAGCCGCTGCTACTGAAACCGGTATTGAAGTTGATGAATTAATTTACATCGTCTCCGATAAAAGAAAAGGTTTATTTGCTAAGAAGATCGTTGTCGAAGTCTACGATTTAGCAGATGTCATCAGATTTGCTGAAGATTACATCTTAGGCGTTGTTGATGCCTTAGAAATCGAAAGCACAGTTAATACAAAATTAGATGATCAAGTTATTAGAATCACAATTGATTCTACACATAACCCAATCTTAATCGGTAGAAACGGTAAGACATTACAAGCTCTTAATGAATTAGTGAAATTAGCGGTTAGCAATCACTTCCATAAGAGATTCAGAATCTTACTTGATATCAACGGTTATAAAGATAATAAGTATGGTCGCTTAGTGCGTATGGCTAGAAGATTAGGTCATGATGTGCAAAAGACAAAAACAACTTACACATTTGATCCAATGCCAGCGGATGAAAGAAGAGCGATTCATAACGCATTAAACAACATGCCAAACGTCAGAACTGAATCAATCGGTGAAGGCGCTCAAAGACAAGTTCAAATCATTTACGTTGAATAAAAATAATTAACACCCTTTAGGGTGTTTTTTGCAGGATTATGTTTGAGACCATTGTTGCATTAGCTACCGCTCCTATCAAAAGTGCATTAGCCATCGTGAGATTATCTGGCGATGATGTTTTAGATGTGGTTAGTAAATGCTGCACTAAAGATTTAAGAAATATTAAAGAACGTACAATCCTCTATGCTTCTATTGTGGATAAAGGTGAAAAGATTGATGACGTTGTCCTATTAGTTTATAAAGGACCTAAATCATTTACCGGTGAAGATAGTGTGGAAATCATTTCACACGGTTCACCACTTATCGCCAAACAAATAGTGGAGGTGTGTATGCAAAACGGAGCGAGAATGGCCACGAATGGTGAATTCTCTAGCCGCGCTTTTATGCATAATAAAATCGACCTCGTTCAAGCGGAAGCGATTAATGATGTGATTAACGCTACCACTAAAGAAGCCAAGAAATTAAATCTTTTATCTTTAGATGGCCAAACTAGTGAACTATTAAAACCAATTAAAGTTAAACTCGCTGATCTTCTTTCTTTAATAGAAGTTAATATCGACTATCCAGAATATGAAGATATTGAAGTTGCTAATAAGGAAAAGGTCGTGGAATACGCTGATGATTTAGTTAATAGAATTAATTTGTTAATTAGTGATGGCGAAAAAGCTCAAATTATTAATGAAGGTGTTAAAGTCGCTATTGTGGGTAAACCAAACGTTGGTAAATCTTCTTTATTAAATGCCTTTTTAGGCGAAGATAGAGCCATTGTTACCGATATTGCAGGCACCACACGTGACGTCGTTGAAGGACACGCTAATATTGATGGTGTAGTCCTCCATTTATATGACACCGCAGGTATCCATGAATCAAGCGATAGAATTGAATCAATTGGTATCGAAAAATCTAAGAAAGCGATTAAGGATGCTGATGTCGTTATCGTGGTTTTAGATGGTTCTAATGATATCGATGATGAAGACAAACAAATCCTTGAATACACTAAAGAATATAATCCTATCGTTGTTTATAACAAATCTGATGTCTCATCTAAAGATGATAGACTCTCAATTTCCGCTTTAAACAACAATATAGAGCCTCTAACAAAGAAGATTAAAGAAGTAATCGGTTTAGATGAAAAAACGTTCTCTAAGCCGGCTTTAAATAACGCTAGACAAATTGGTTTATTAAGAAAGGCTAAAGAATCATTATTAAAGGCTAAACAAGATGCTGAAAATGATTTAACAATTGATCTAGTTTCCGTCTCTTTGTTAGAAGCTTATACCGCAATATTAGAAATCTTAGGTGAGGCTAATCAAATAGATTTAGCTAAAGAGATATTCTCACGTTTCTGCGTAGGTAAGTAATGAAATTAATTGATACCCACTGCCACTTAAACGATGAACAACTTTATCAAGATTTAGATAATGTTATTTCTCGTGCCTTACAAACAGGTATTGAGAAAATGGTGGTTATCGGTTGGGATAAAGAAAGTTCATTGAAAGCGATTAAAATCGCTGAACAATATCCGTTTATTTATGCTTGTGTGGGTTTCCATCCTGAAAATTTAGAAGGTGTAGATGAAAAACAATTAGAAGAAGTTTTAAATCTATACTCTCACCCAAAAGTCGTGGGTATTGGTGAAATCGGCTTAGATTATCACTGGGAAAAAGACCCAGAGAAACGTGAAATTCAAAAAGAATTCTTTATCAAACAAATAGAGTTCGCTAATAAGGTTGGTCTTCCAATCTCTATTCATAGTCGTGAAGCCTTCCAAGATACATTAGAAATCTTAAAAAATCACAAACCTCTACACGGTGGAGTAATGCATTGCTACTCCGGAAGTGTGGAAAATATCCAAGATATAATTAACCTCGGTTTGTATATTGGGCTAGATGGTCCAGTGACCTTTAGAAACGCTAAAACTCCTAAAGAAGTTGCCGCGGAAGTACCGCTAGAAAAACTAGTGTTAGAAACCGATTGTCCATACCTCTCTCCACACCCACTTAGAGGTACAGTAAATGAACCTTCAAACCTCATTTTAATTGCAGATGAAATCGCTAGCATTAGAGATATGTCCAAGAAGCATTTATTAGAGGTTGTTTATGATAATTCTTGTAAGCTTTTTAACTTATGAAAAAGTATTTAAAATACATCTTAGTTGTGGAAGGAAAAGAAGATGCTTCTTACCTTTCAAATTACATTGCTTCTGAAATCGTTGTGGTCAATGGTTATGAATTAGATTCTTCTCTTATTTCTTATTTAAAAGATAAGGAAGTAATTATCATGACTGATCCTGATGAAGCAGGCCAACAAATCAGAAATAGGCTGAACGGTATGCTAAATAAGGTTCATAACGTTGAAGTGGATATAAAGCAGTGTATTAGGGGCAAAAAGAACGGTGTTGCGGAGTGCCAAATTGACGAAATACTCTGCAAATTAAAGGTATTTTTCGAAAATAAACCCGAAAACTACGCAGAAATCAGCTCTTTTGACCTATATGATCTCAAAATTAGTGAAAATAGCCAATTGAGGGCATACGTGAGCGAAAAACTCAACTTAGGAACATGTAATAACAAACAACTACTTAAAAGATTGAATAATGCTCATGTAAAATTAGAAGTGTTAAAGGATATAGTTAATCAATACAACCATGGAAATTAATCGCTCTAACATCAATGAAATAGTTACCAAAGCTTCCTTAAGACCTGATAAGGATTATGGACAAAATTTTCTTGTAGAACCAAGTATCTGTGAGAAGATAGTTTCCGCTTTGAGCATTACTGAAAACGATAGTGTTTTAGAAGTCGGTCCGGGCCTTGGCTCTTTAACGCATTTTATTAGCTTAAGTAACGCGAAATATGATGCGGTGGACATTGATCCTAGAATGGTTAATTTTTTACGAGTGGTTTATCAAGAATTTCCTAATATCCAAATCGTTGAAAATGACATTAGAAAACATGATGTTTCTAAATACAATAAAATTATTGGTAATTTACCCTACAACATTACAACTGAAACAATCCAATTCTTTTTAACGAACACTGTATCGGCGAAAAGAATGGTCTTCATGATTCAAAATGAAGCGCTTAATCGTTTCTATGATGTGAAAGGTAAGGAATATGGTCCAGTTTCTGTGCTGCTTCACTTACTTGGATCCATTGAAAAACTATTTGTTGTTAAAGCGGGCTCATTCTATCCAGCACCTAAATGTAGTTCAGTAGTGTTCGCTATCACTATTGATGAAAACAAAAATAGAGAAGACGCTATTGGAGCGTTCAAATTAGCGAAATCGTTATTTCTAAATAGACGCAAAACAATTCAAAATAACTTAGTTAATACTTTAAGAGACAAAGAACTTGTGGCAAAATTATGTTCCGACCTCGAGATTAATCCTTTATCTCGTCCGGAAGACTTATCACCAGAAACATACTTAACTATTTTCAAGTATCTACAAAAGTAATAAGTCCCCCTTAAAAATATTTTTTAAAGTGTTACAATTAAATTGAAGATGAAAAGTTTACACATTCGTAGCTACGCAAAAATCAATCTTTGCTTAAATATTACAGGAAAGCGTAAAGATGGTTACCATGAATTAGACATGGTAATGGTTCCTATTTCTTTACACGATTCTTTAGTAGTGGATTTGCTTAAGAAATCTCCAGATAACTTTGTTACTGTTGATGATTTTTCCATCGGTTCATTCAACTACAACTTAGCCACATTCTCTATTGATAAATTGCGTAGCATCTATCACTTTGATGAAAAGTTCAGAATTCTTATCCATAAAGTTATTCCAATCCAAGCGGGTTTAGGCGGTGGTTCATCTAACGCTGCCTGTGCTTTAAGAGCGGTTAACGAAATGTTATCGTTAGGCGCTAGTGATGAAGAATTGATGGAAATCGGTAAAACATTAGGTTGTGATATCCCATTCTTTGTTAAATGCAAACCTGCTAGATGTAGAGGTCTTGGTGAGATTCTCGAACCAATTGAAATTAAAAATAATTACTACGTGCTTATTGTTAAACCAGAAGCTGGTTGCTCCACTAGAGAAGTTTATGCAACTGCAGATTCTATGGATTTACCAGTATGCAACGTTGAAAACGTCATTAAAGCATTAAAAGAAGGCGATGATGATTTATTAGCGGCTAGCATGGGCAACGCTTTGCAAGCTCCTGCTATCTCTTTAGTTCCACAAATCCAAACCATCATCGATGAATTACGTGATTGTGGCCTTAAAATTGTCCAACAAACAGGTTCAGGTTCCGCTGTTTTTGCTTTAAGCACTGATAAAAAACTTCTTCAAAGAGTTTTAAAACAATTTGATAACAAATACCAGGTCGAATTGGCCCGTGTATTAAAATAAATTTTACGTATCTTACATACATATAATGGAGGTTCTTTTATGAACAAATACGTAGTCGTACTAGCGGCTGGCAAAGGCACAGGAATGAATTCCCGTGACCCAGAGCACTCAAAGGTTTCTTATCCAATTTTAGGTAAACCAATTATTAACTATGTCATCGACGCGGTGAAACCACTCGATCCACAAGAAATTGTTACTGTTGTGGGCTTTGGCGGTGAATTAACCAAATCACTCGTTGAAAAAGAATCAGATGTCGTTTGGCAAAAGAGATTATTAGGTACAGGTCACGCTGTTTTACAAGCAAAACCATTCCTTGAAGGTAAACCAGGTCAAACATTAGTTATCTATGGTGATACCCCATTAGTAGAAACAGAAACATTACGTCAAATCTTCCACATTCATGAAAAGAATAGATATGACATGACTGTTGTTTCTGCTGTTTTAGATAATCCAAAAGGTTATGGACGTATCTTACGTGAAGATAAATCCAACCGCATCTTAGCGATTAGAGAAGAAAGCGATTGCACATTCGCTGAATATGAAATTAACGAAGTTAACACTGGTATCTGTATCATTGATAACGAATTGTTATTCAAATACATTGAAAGATTATCCGTCGATAATAATCGTCACTTATTCTACTTATCCGAATTAGTCCAATTATTCATCCAAGATAACTATCATGTTGGTGTCTTCGTTGCCGAAGAAATGAAAGAAGTCTACAGCATTAACAATCGTGTCCAATTAGCGTACGCGGCTAAGATTATGCGTAGAAGAATTAATCAGAGATTAATGTATTCCGGTGTTTCTATTGAAGATATCGATTCGGCGTATATCTCGCCAGACGTTGAGATTGGTCAAGATACCGTGATTAGAAGCAACACAACCATTTTAGGTAAGTCCAAAATTGGTGAAGCTTGCTCTATCGGTCCAAACACCTATCTTAACAATGTTGAAGTGGGTAATGATGCAGAAATTATCTCTTCCAATTTAGACGGTGTTAAGGTCGAAAACTCCGCAAAAGTCGGTCCTTTTGTGGAAAAGAAAGGTAAATAATATGCAAATTGTCGAGAGTTTTGGTAAGAACGTTTTCGTTGGTGAAAGAATGGTGGGATATATTGACCGCCAAGGCATTTTCATCAATCGTCAAAAGTTCGCAGATATCACTCCAGAAGGTGAAATCTCTTTTGGTACTAAAAAGCTCGGCTATGTCGATGATGATGGTTACATCATTATCAAAGATAAAGAAGTCGGTTATATCGATAACGATAATAACTTTGTCTTCTACGATATTAAGTTTTAGGTAAATAGTATGATTGCAATTGGTATTGATATTGGTGGTATGTCAATTAAAGGTGCGGCGGTTGATTCTAATGGCCGTGTCTATGACAAATTTTCCATGCCTTTTGTTAAAGGCGAACCTGGTGAAAAAACCATTAGACAGCTCGCAGAATTAGTAAGAGATTATATCGCTTCTCAACACTTAGAAGGAAAAATAGCCGGTATAGGTATCGGTTCTCCAGGTACATTAGATGTTGAAAACGGTATTGTTAACTATGCAAATAACTTAGGTTGGAATGAATTACCAGTTGCTAAAATCATGCAAAAAATCTTACCTTATCCAGTGCGTTTAACCAATGACGCGAACGCTGCCGCATTAGGCGAAGCGAAGTTTGGTGCGGGTAAGGCCTATGAAACCGTCATTATGCTCACATTAGGTACAGGCGTTGGTGGTGGTATCATCATCAATGGTAAGCTTTATGAAGGTAATGAAGGTAAAGGCGGTGAACTTGGCCACACTGTTATTCAAGTTGATGGTGAACCATGTTCATGTGGTAGAAAAGGTTGTTTAGAAGCTTATGCTTCTGCCACCGCTTTAATTAGAGAAACTAAAAAAGCCATGTATGGCAATAAGCGCTCACTTATGTGGCAAGTATCACCTGAAATTGAACTAGTGGGTGGTAAGGTTGTCTTCGAAGCCGCCTCAAGAGGCGATAAGAGTGCGCAACAAGTATTAGATAACTACATCAAGTATCTTGGTGAAGGTATATTAAATTTCTGCAACATCTTCAGACCAAATGTTGTTGTTCTTTCTGGTGGTATCGCTAATGCGGGTAAACCACTATTTGATCCATTAAACAAATATATCGAAGAACGTTTTTATGGATATAAAGCAACACCAGCAGTGAAGGTTGTTCCAGCGGAATTAGGATATGATTCCGGCAAGATTGGTGCTGCAGCGTTATTTTTTAAATAAACAAGGGAGTTTTACATTATGCAACTAGTTATTATGGCCGCAGGCATGGGTAGCCGTTTTGGTGGCCTCAAACAAATGGAACCAATGGATGAGTATAATAACTTTTTATTAGACTATTCCATTTATGACGCTAAGCGTGCAGGTTTCAGTTCTGTCGTCTTCATTATCAAAAAAGATTTCTATGAAGCATTCAGAGATACAATTGGCAAAAGAGCGGAAAAGATTATTAAAGTTGAGTACGCTTTCCAAGATTTAAACGACCTTCCAGAAGGCTTCAAATGTCCAGAAGGAAGAGAGAAACCATGGGGCACCGCTCATGCAATTTACGCGGCACGTGGATTGATTAAGGAAGATTTTATCGTCATTAACGGTGATGATTTCTATGGTAAAGAAACATATGAAGTTGCTTACAAATATTTAGCTTCTTTACCAAAAGATAGCAAAGGCAAATATGCCATCGTTGCCTTCGAAGCTAAGAACACAATGACCGAAAATGGCGCGGTTAAAAGAGGTGTAGCCTTTAAGGACGCAAACGGTTGTTTAGAAAAGCTTATTGAATCCAGCATCTATGCGAAGGGCAACAAAGTTGTTTGCGAACCTTTAGATGGCTCTCCAGTCTTTGAAACTGAACCAAATCAATTAGTGTCTATGAACTTATTCTGCTTCAATAAGGATCTCATTCCTGCTTTAGGTGAAAAGTTCCCACTTTGGTTAAAAGATAATATCAATGTTCCTAAATCAGAATTCTTAATTCCGACAGTGGTTGATGAATTAGTTCATGAAAATAAGGCGACCGTGCGCTTATTATCCACTCCATCGGTGTGGTTTGGTGTCACTTATAAAGAAGACAAACCAGGTGTTGTTAAAGCCTTAAAAGAATTAGTGGATAAAGGCGAATACAAAGCCGGCTTATATTAATCCACTAAAAATAATAAATTTTTACTTGTAAAAAAGTTCCTCGTGTCATTATGATTATCACGTAGGAACTTTTTATTTAAAAGTTGCTAATAGATAGGATTTCGTTCAACCGAATCGGAGGAAGAAATGAAAACACTTATCATGTTATCTGCTATGCCTGGTAGTGGTAAATCTACATGGGCAAAAGCGTATCAAGAGGCTCATCCACATACTTTGATTGTGTCTAGTGACGAGATTAGGTACGAACTCACCGGGACGACACAAGATTTTTCAAAGCAAAAAGAAGTATGGGAGCTTTTTTCTTTAAGAATCCATGAATACGCTAAAAAATATGATGACGTTACCGTAATTTTAGATGCTTTAACGGACTTAAATATCTTGCGAGAAAAGTACGTTAAGGAAAATCCTGAATACGATGAATATGTTTTAGTTTTATTCCCACGCACACTTGAACAAATTCGTTTCTATAACAAGCAACGAAAAGAAACTTCAATTGTGCCTGATGAACAACTTGAAGTTTTAATCAACAAGTTTGAAGAACCTACAGAAGAAGTTAAAAAACTCTTCAACAAGGTAATTGAAGTTCATTGGTAGGAGGGAAAGTTATGAACGGAAATGTCAGAGATCCAAACATGAAACGTATTAATAACCGCGAGTTAGCTAATGCGTTCATTGAGGAACAAATTAAGGAAATTCGTGCTCAAGTCGGAGACAAGAAAGTATTACTAGCGCTTTCTGGTGGTGTCGACTCTTCAGTGTGTGCCGCTTTATTAATTAAAGCCATTGGTAACAATTTAACATGTGTTCATGTGAACCATGGTTTATTAAGAAAAGGCGAGCCAGAACAAGTTATTAAAGTATTTAAAGAACAATTAGGCGCTAACTTAATCTATGTTGACGCAGTTGATGAATTCTTAGATGCTCTCGCGGGTGTCGAAGATCCAGAACAAAAGAGAAAAATTATCGGTAAAATCTTTATCGATGTGTTTAAAAGAGAAGCACAAAAACTTAATGGTATCTCTTTCTTAGGACAAGGTACTATTTATCCTGACATTTTAGAATCTGTTGGTCTAAAAGCTCACCACAATGTTGGTGGTTTACCAGCGGAACTTGGTTTTGAACTAGTTGAACCAGTGAAATTATTATATAAAGACGAAGTGAGACAAGTTGGTGAAGCCTTAGGCTTACCACATGGTATGGTTTACCGTCAACCATTCCCAGGTCCAGGTTTAGGTGTGAGATGCGTGGGCGCTATCACACGCGATAGACTTGAAGCTGTGAGAGAAAGTGATGCTATCTTAAGAGAAGAATTTGCTAACGCGGGTTTAGATCAAAAAGTCTGGCAATACTTCACAGTCGTTCCTCCAGTTAAATCCACTGGTATTAAAGACGGCAAAAGAACATTCGAATGGCCAGTCGTTATCCGCGCGATCAACTCTGTTGACGCCGTCACCGCTAGTATCGAAGAAATTCCATATGCCCTTTTAGGCAAAATTAGAGATAGAATTTTAAATGAAGTTAAAGGCGTAAATCGTGTATTATATGATTTAAGTAATAAACCATGCGCCACCATTGAATGGGAATAATATTAGGAGGCTATCCTTATGAAGAAAGATCGTGAAATAGTTTTATCTGAAGAACAAATCCAAAACATTTGCAATGATTTTGGCAAGAGATTAACAGAAGAGTTAAAGAACGAAGAAAAAACTCCACTCTTTTTGGGTGTCATGAAAGGCGCTCTTAATTTCATGTTTGATTTAATCAAACGCATCGATAGACCTATCTTCACTGATTTTATTCAAATCTCATCTTATGCTGGTGTGCAATCCACAGGCAAAATCAATTTAAAGAAAGATTTTGATATGGATATTAAAGACCGTACGGTTGTCGTGGTGGAAGACGTTGTGGATACTGGTATTTCCATGAAATATCTTATCGAACACTTAAACGAAAACTACCAACCAAAAAGAATTATCATCTGTGCTTTATTCGATAAAGAATATGCCAGATGCGAAAACATTAAGATCGATTACATTGGTAAGACACTTAAGGAAAACGCTTTCCTTGTTGGCTATGGTTTAGACTATAACGAATTGGAGAGAAACGTTCCTTATGTTTATGTTGCTCAACCAGAGGACATCGATAGATGGAATGAGGAGATCCAAAAATAATGAAATTACTAGAAGATCGCATCCTTGAAGATGGCGTCATTATTAATAACGATATTTTAAAAGTTGATTCTTTCTTGAATCACCAAATTGATGTTTCTTTAACAAGAGCATTAGCCAAAGAAATTGCTGCGGAATTTCCAACCGCGAAAAAGGTTTTAACAATTGAAACCAGTGGTATTCCACTTGCTTTTGCAGTAGCGGAAGAATTAGGTAACGTCCCACTTGTTTTTGCTAAAAAGAGTAAATCCGCGACAGTGGGTAATGATGTTTATACCGCGACCGTCAGATCATTTACACGTAACATCAATTCACAAATTACTGTGAGTGATAAATATTTAAAAAGAGGCGACAAGGTATTGATTGTTGACGACTTTTTAGCGGAAGGCAATGCTTCCCTAGGCTTAATTGATTTATGCAAACAAGCAGACGCGACTGTCTTAGGCGTTGCGGTCGCTGTTGAAAAAGGCTTCCAAGGTGGAAGAAAGAAATTAGAAGAATTAGGCTTAAGAGTCTATAGTGGTGCGAACGTTAAAGCTTTCGTTGATAATAAACCAGTTTTCTAAAGATGAAATATTTAAAAGTTTTACTTTTCGGTATCTTTGCGGGCTTAGCTATTGGTTTAGGCTCTTTTGCCTTTACCCTTACTAGTGCATATCTTACAAGTACAGGTGGAAAGATATTCGCATCCGCGTTATTTTCCATCGGTCTTATCCTTGTTTGTGTGCTTGGCCTTCAATTATATACAGGTAAAATTGGTGTCGTCTTTGACGATAGGGCGAAATTAAAAGAAAACGCAATCAATTTACTAATCATGCTCGTGGGTAATGCGATAGGTGCATTCGCTTTAGGCATTATTTGTCACTTCATATTTATGAATGTTCCAGAAATTAACGATAAGATTATCGCTATTTCTCTTGGTAAAACTGAATCCACAACAGTGTTCTTGCAAGGTATCTTCTGTGGCGCGTTAGTGTACATCGCAGTATATCTATATAAGAACTTACAAAACTGGGGTATGAAGATTATCGGCATCATTACCGCGGTGACATTATTTGTCTACTGTGGTTTCCAACACTGTATCGCTAATATGTTCTACTTCGGTATGGCGTTCAATTGGAATATCAATATGTTATGGAATCTCTTAATTGTGATTCTCACTAACAGTGTTGGTGCCTTATTAGTTAGATGCATTGTGCATTTAACGGCGATATTAGCCACGAAAAAAGAAAACTAGTTAAATTATATTTAAAGTAAATAAAAAGGTCGGAACGTGTTAATTCCGGCCTTTTATTGTTTTGTTTAGTTATTAGAAGTACATTGAGTCGTATAAAGTGACGGACATTTCAGCGCCTGAGTAATCTACGATAACACCGAATGTACCATCTTTAGACATATATGCGGTATAGGAATCATACCAAACGAGTGTTTCTGTATAACCTGCTTCGACTAAAGCTGCACAGTAACTTGTAACAGCAGCTTCCGCTAATTCTTCGGATGTATATGTTGCATAAACCCATGCACAGCCTTCATAGCCATTAGCTTCATATTCAACATCTTCATCAGTAATAACTGGAAGATCTGTAGCGGTTGGGAAGTATTCTAGAAGAACATCAAGTGGGAAGCCGTTACCAGTCACTGGATCTTTTTCAGCTTCTTCTAATGTGATGTAAACATTTTGTTCATAGGATGCCACTGTAACGGTGAATTCCTTGCTTGGTGAAGTATAAACTTCGCCAGCACCAAATGGTAATGTTTCAGTCCATTTGAATTCGTTTTGATATAAGACATAGCAATAAGCACTAGCTTCATCTTCCGCATTAGCGGTGTCCGCTAAAGTGAGAGTGATAATGAATTGGCCTAAAAGTGGTTCGTCTTGGAATGTTAAGGATTCATATTCACCTGCATATTCTGGAAGTTCATCGGTGAAGTTCTTATCAGAAATCCAGTCTGCAATGTCGTTTGTTGGCCATGCATTTTCATCTTCTGGTGGAAGTGGGATGAAGATATAGAAGTCATCCCATCTATCAACGAATGAACAAACAGCGAATTGTTTATTTGGAGAACCATAGTATGGTGTACCATCTTCATCTTCACCAACAGGGGTGAAACCATTATCTTCTGTTAAGACTTTTGTGTAATCAATAACGGCTTGTTCACCATCAAAGTCATCACCAGAAACACTGATATATAAGCCTTCATCGTCATAGAATTCGGTATTGTATTCTTCACCACCTTCAAAGGCTGGAAGAACATCAGTGACTCTTTCACCATACATTTCTTTAATGAATCTAGCCACTCTAGCGGCTGGCCATTCTAAGAATGGACCGGCAACGAATTCAATAGTGAATGTACCAGAAGTACCATAATAAACAGTGACTCTAATTTGGTGATTTGGTGAGAAGTAGTTGCCACCAGGAGTAGCGGTGTAACCATTCTTTTCTAATGTTGCTTTATAAGCAGCAACACAATCATTCTCTGTACCGGATTCGACGTCAACTAAGACATAGTCATCGCCCCACATATCGGCTGGGAAAACTGTATAACCAGTTGAATAGCCTTCATATGGAGGAAGAACATCAGTAATATCAGAACCTAAAACAGCGGCAATTTCTTCTGCTGGCCAGGTAGCGCCTGGAAGTGGATCTAAAGCAGCGTAGAAGATTAAGTACATACCGTCATGGCTGTTATAGATAAGGTCAATCTTAGCGAGACCTAATTGTTCGATTTGTTTCTTAGCAACATAATTGGATGTTTTTGTTTCATAATCGCTAGAACCATCGACCTCCCAACCAGCTTGGGCTAAGACTTGTGAGTAAGCACTAGTGTCTTCTTGTGTACCACCTAATACATCTAAATAAGCGTGGACGTATTCGAATTGACCCGCGGCAATATATTCTGAATTGTATTGAGATTCATAGAAGTAGTAGTTAGCATTTTCAACGTTAATAGCAGGAATATCAATTGTGTATTCGCAGTATTTTTCATAGAACGCTTTAATTGGCGCTGGGTTGAAGAAGTTAACTGGCGCAAAGTAGATGTCTAATGACTTATATTGAGCGTCATAGTTGTAGTAAATCATATACGCTTTATCTGGAGAGATAGCGGTATAGAATTTTTGATTCGCGTCATAACCACCTGTTGTATCCCACATAGCTTCGTTTAAGGCAGCGGTGTAATCCGCAACAGCAGTGGTTGTGTCTTTATAGCAGTAAATTGCCATATTTTGAGTTTTAACTTCATAACGATCAGCGTTGAATGCTGGAGGTGTTTGATAACTATCAAAATTCACGTATGCAAAATACAAGGCAATTTGTGTTGGGAATTCATATAAGAATGGATCGTATGCTTCTAAATAGAATTCGTTATCTTCATCAATGTAGTAAGCGACTTTAACATATCTATCACCGTTATCTGTGCTGATAACTTTTCTAAATGTGTAAGAAGTTTGGCTAATCATCACAAAACCAATAGAAGATAATGCTCTAGCGTAAGCCACTAAATCTTCATCTGTAGCAGCGCCGCCTTTGATATAGAGGGTTTCATATTCGCTGCTCCATGTGACCACTGATTCTTCAAAACCTGAATATGGTAATTCAACACCATATAAGTGATCTGTCATGATTTTAGCTTCTTCTGCTGTCCAAGCTTTCTTAGTAGCTTTAACAACATTAACTTTGAATGTTTCGTTGAAATTGTTGTAGCTAACGGTAATGGTTTCTTCTTTGATTTCATTGAAGACGGTACCGTTTGCTGGGTTTGTTGTGTAATCAGTAACGTTAGCGGTGGTGTTATCACTATATTGAGCAGTAACCACTAAACCGGTGAGGTCTAAAGCTTCACCTTGTTCATATTCTTTCTTAACGTTATCTGTGTTAATAACAATACCTGTTAATTTAGCGCTGACTGTGACATTGAAGTCCGCAGTAAATGTTAAATAACTAACGGTAACCTTAACTGCACCAACAGTATTTAAGGCTGTGCCATTAGCAGGATTGGTGGTGTAGTCAGTTGTTTGAGTATTACTACCGTTATCGTAGTTAACATTAACGACTAAACCAGTTAAATCTAATGCATCGCCATGTAAGTAATCCTTTTTCACATTGTTTGTGTTTAAGGTAATACCTGTAGCGACTGGTTCACGACTGGAAGTTGTGCTAGGCACGGAACTAGTACTAACAGATGAGCTACTAGTTGTGGTGGATGATGATGGGAGTGATGTGGATGGAAGTTCACTGCTACTAGTTGTTGGTAATGTAGAAGTGACTTCACTTGAACGACTGTCTGAAGATGATTGAGATTCTTTGCTAGATGTGCCCCAATCACAACCAGCGAGCGCGCCGATTGTCATACAGCCAAGTACTAATACTTTGATTGATTGCTTCATATGAGCTCCTTTCCGAATAAAGTAAGCGTATGCCTAAAATCATACGTGCATGCGAAAGCAAATGCAACTTTTTCACTTTATTACTAACAAATTTAAAGAAAAATGCTCAATATTGAGCATTTATCTATCTTCACGAAAGTATGTTAAGCCTAAAGCCGCTGGCGGTTGCGTCTCTCGTCGATTGAACAAGGAAGTAACGACTAAAACCAAGATAGTAACGGCGTATGGCACTAACTTAATTAATTCTTTATCAGCGAAGCTTAAACCATCTAAGAAGCTTGGCATGATGTATAAAGCACCAAATAATAATGAACCAAAGATACTGAATGATGGGTTCCAAACACTGAAGATAACTAAGGCAACGGCCATCCATCCATAACGATCGATAGTGTATTCAACAGAACCACCAAGGTAGTCCATGATGTAGAACAAACCACCTAAGGAAGCAATCGCTCCACCAATCATTGTGGCCAAATAACGATATTTCATAACGTTTAAGCCAGCAGCGTCAGCGGTGGCTGGGTTTTCACCGATGGATCTTAATGATAAGCCGATGTTTGTTTTCTTAATCACGATAGTGGCAATAACCGCTAAGATGATGGCTAAATAAACTAAGAAACCATGACCTAAGAATATTTCACCAAACCAACTGGTGCTACTAACAACCGAGTCTGGGAATAACTTATAGAAATACACACTAGCGTAAGTGAAACCTGCGCCACGAGGAATTCTTGCAAGCATAAAGGCATTCAAACCAACACCAAATGTTGTTAATGTTAAACCAACGACGTTTTGATTACACTTGAGTGTCACGGTTAAGAATGAGAAGAATAAACCACCTAATGCACCAAAAATGATCGTCATAATAAGTGGGAATAAAACACATAAGAATGGATTGATTAAATCAACATCATTACCGATTGTTAAAAGATATAATCTTTCACCTAAAACAGCACCAATACCACCTAAACACATAATACCTGGTGTACCCATGTTTAAGTGACCACTCTTTTCGGTGATAATTTCACCTGTGGAACCGAATAAGAATATGGTTGAGAATCTAATAGCGTTTCTAATAAATGTTACAAACATATCTATTCCTCCTTATTCAATGGCTCTTTTTTAGGAGAGTCTTTTTTCTTAAATAGTTTTTTGAAGAATCTTCCAACAGGAGCAAAAATCTTTTTGAAGAATCTTCCTACTGGAGTGAATACCTTCTTAAAGAACCTACCGATAGGTCCGAATATCTTCTTGAAGAAGTTTCCTATCTTATTGAAGAATGCTTGTGCTTCGTTAGAGAAATTGATTTTGTATCTAAGGAAGAATTCACTAGCGATAAACACAAAGAAGAAGATACCAATTAAAACCTTGGAATAAGCGGTACCAAATCTAAAAATATCACCAGCGTAGCTACCACCTAATGTCACAAACGCGACAAGGAAAGCGGTGAAAATCATTTCAAATGGATTAAAGTGACCTAACCACGCAACTAAGATACCAGTAAAGCCACGGCCACCCACTAAATCAGCGTTTAATGTATGGCTTGTACCATTAACTAATAAGAAACCAACTAAACCACATACAGCGCCAGAAAGGATTAATGTTCTAATAATGGTTTTCTTAACGTTGATACCAACGTATCTCGCAGTATTTTGTGATTCACCAACAACGGTTAATTCATAACCGTGTTTGGAGAATTTTAAATAAACAAAGATTAAGACGGTTACGACAACAACAGTGATGATGTTGATTAAGTAATCTTGACCAAATAACTTTGGTAACCAACCATCATGGGTATTTGGGTTAATAACGCCTAAAACCGCACTGCCATTTGGGACCCACACAAAGACGAAATAGGCCACCAAACCACTGGCCAAATAGTTCATCATTAATGTGAAAAGAGTCTCATTGGTATTGAAAAACGCTTTAAATATCGCTGGAATAACCGCCCAAATAATTGAGAACAAAATGGACATGGCTAAGCATAAAAAGATTAATAAAGCGTTTGGCATTGTTCCCGCCCAGAATTTCATGACAATCGTTGCACCTAGTGCCCCAATTAACACTTGACCTTCAGCACCAATGTTCCAGAATTTCATCTTGAAGGCTGGGGTTAACGCTAAAGCAATCAACAAGAGAATTGCGGTATCTTGGAATAATCTTAATACTTGAAGTTTATTACTAAATGTTCCCATACCTAAGTATTGGAAGAATGAGCCAAAACTATTTGGCGCCATAGCGTTAGTAATAAGAGCGCATATTAATAATGCGATAACAACTGAAATAAACTTACTGAACCAATAGTGTCTAGCTTTTGGATCAGGTAATCTGGTGAGATGGATAAAGGGGTCTCTTTTTACGTTATTCTTCTTCATCTTCTGAGCTAACATCGTAAGACACCTCCTGTTTTTCAATTGATTTGGTCATTAATAGACCGATTTCTTCTTTTGTGGTCGTTCTAGCGTCCACAATACCGGCAACTTTACCACCGGAAAGAACTAAAATTCTATCACTCAAAGCAAGCAACACGTCTAAGTCTTCACCAACGAAAACTACTGCCGTGCCCCTTTCTTTTTGCTCGTTTAATAAATCGTAAATAGTGTAGGAGGACTTAATATCAAGACCTCTCACTGGATAAGCTACCATTAAAACTTTAGGGGATGAGGAGATTTCTCTACCAACGAGTAACTTTTGAATATTACCACCGGAAAGATTTCTCACTGGTGTTTTTAAGTTAGGAGTAACAACTTCTAATTCATCAACGATTTCTTCCGCTAAATATTTTGGTTTCTTTCTGTTTAAGAAAATGGAATGACCTTTTCTGAAACTTCTAAGCATCATGTTATCGATGATGTCCATGTTTCCGACTAAGCCCATACCTAATCTATCTTCAGGAACGAAAGATAATTTAATACCTAAGTTTCTAATTTCGATTGGTTTTTTATTTCTCAAATCTATGATTTCGTCTTCATAGAACATGATCTTTTCATTTTCGACCATTTCTTTGATTTTCTTGGTACTAACACCTTTTAAATTTAGTGTTTCTTTTGTGTCATCGTCATATAAAGCGCCCTTTTCAGCGAGCTCTCTAATTTGCTTCACATTGTGGTGAAAGAATGTCACGGGTCGATTCTTTTTAGGATTATGGAAGACGATATCGCCACTGTCGAGGTGGACTAAACCAGCTATACCTTCTAATAATTCCCTTTGGCCATTGCCTGCGATACCCGCAATACCAAGAATTTCACCGCCTCTAGCGACAAAACTCACGTCGTCTAACGCTTTCACGCCTTCTCTATTTGTGTATGAAAGTCCTTCGATAAACAATCTATCGTGTGGGTTTTTAACTGGAGGGCGTTTAATGTTTAATTCAATTTTCCTACCGACCATTAATTCGGTAAGTTCTTTTTCGTTTGTGTCTTTAGTGACGACCGTGCCAGCGTATTCACCTTTTCTTAAAACGGAAACTCTATCAGAGATTTCCAAAACTTCGTTTAACTTATGAGTAATGATAATGATGGACTTACCTTGGGAAGCCATATTTCTCAAAACGTTAAATAGTTTCTTTGTTTCTTGAGGTGTTAAAACAGCGGTTGGTTCATCAAGAATCAAAATATCAATACCCTTATAAAGAGCCTTAACGATTTCTAAAGTCTGTTTTTCACTAACAGACATTTCGTAAACCTTTTTATCAGGGTCCACTTCAAAGCCATATTTCTTACAAATCTTAATAATTTTGCGTTTAGCTTCTTCGAGATTATATGATTTAGAATCTTTGATTCTCTTATCGTGTTTTTTGAGTTCTTCTTTGGTAGGTTCTCTACCTTCTTTTTCTCTAATCTCTTGTAACTTAAGATCTTGTTTGGCTTTAGTAGCTTCTGCTTGTTTCTTATAGTCTTCCTTAGAAAGACCTAAAATAACATTTTCTTTGGCGGTAAAAACATCCACTAATTTGAAATGTTGGTGGATCATACCGATGTGGTAGTTATAAGCATCTTTTGGTGAGTGGATTGAGGCTTCTTCGCCATTAACGAATATTTGTCCTTCGTCAGGATAGTAAATGCCAATCGCGGCATTCATTAATGTTGTTTTACCGGAACCATTCTCGCCCAAAATAGCCAAAATTTCTCCCTTACGTAAATCGAGAGAAACATTTTTATTAGCAATCTTACTGCCGAATGATTTGCTAATGTTAACAAATTGTAGCGCGATATTATTTTCCATAAAAAATAAGGGGGTTTGGCCATTGGTTAAACAGCCAAACCCACTAATTAATGATTTTTAATTAGAACTTTGTGTCTAATAAGTTGATGCCGTCAATCTTGACATCGAAGTATGGAGCAGAACGGAATTTGGATTCTTGGAATTCACCGTTAGCAACAACTTCTGTATCTGGTGTGTAGTTTGCATCTGTATCAACGTCAGCCATGTAGGAAGTTAAGTGACCGTTGGCGTCGACTTTAGCAGCAGTGTTAACACCGAAATCACCTTCTTGACCTGATGGTGGGACGATGGTGACTGTGAATTTGCTTGTATCAAAGACTTTTAAGGAACCATCAGCGAGTTGCTTTTTAACATTGTTAACATAAGCAGCTGTTTCGGCTGTGGAAGCTTTCTTACCTAAGTCAGAGATTAAGACGGAACCGTCTTTTCTGTTACCTGTGATATCATAACCCATGGCTTCGCCACCGGAAACAGATTCAACCATCTTAACAAAGTATGGAGCCCAGTTAATTCTGGAGTTGACTAAGTATGTCTTTGGAGCGCTTTCTTCGGTGGAACCATTGTAGGAAACGTTTGGAATACCATTTTGTTCACAAGCTGTTGGAGCACCTAAGGAGTCAGCGTGTTGAGAAATAAGGACTGCACCTTTTTCTTTTAATTTAAGAGCACCGTTCTTTTCAGCAGTTTCATCATACCAGGAACCAGTGAATGTGACGTCCATTGTGACATCATTAACGATGGATTTAACACCGAGATACCATGCGGTATAGCCGGAGATAACTTCAGCGTATGTGAAGGCACCGATGTAACCAACTTTAGAGGCGACATTGGCGTCTTTGGCTTTCATATCTTTTAATTTGAGACCAGCAACAACACCGGCTAAGTAACGGCCTTCATAAATAGAAGCGAAACCGTTGTGGAAGTTGGCTAATTTTTCTGTGTGGGCTTTTGTACCTGTAGCGTGGTGGAATTGGACATTTGGGAATTGTCTGGCAGCTTGGATCATGTAGTCTTCGTGACCGAAAGAGTCAGCGAAGATAACGTTACAACCAGCGTTGACCATTTCAGCACAGGCATCATAACATGTGTTGTCTTCACCGATACCGGTTCTGACTAAGACTTGGTCTTTGGCTAATCCTAATGCGACTCTTGCTTCTTCCATTGAATCGATAAAGTTCTTGTCATATGTTGAGTTGGTGTCGTGTAAACAAATTAAGCCAACTTTAACCTTAGATAAATCTAAGCTCTTGTTGACTTTTAATTCGTAAGCGTCACCAGTTTTGATGTCGTAAGCGGCAGCGGCAGCTTGTTGGTTACATGCTGAGAGAGCGCCGACAGCGACGAGGGCGAGCAATGACAATTTAAAATTTGCTTTCATTTTTGTTTTTCTCCTCCTAAATCTACTAAAAAATAAAAATGAGCTTCCTATAATTGGAAGCCTCTACCTTAAATCAACGGCGAAACACACGAACGGTTATTTCGCAAACGGATTTGATTCGTAGTGCTACATTATACGGTGTAGCGTAGAGACAACCCACCAATTAGGGAATTATACGAAGTCAACGAATGTGATTTCATTGACGCCATTATTGTATATTCAAAAAATGACAATTGTAAACCCAAAAAATGAAGAAAAAATAAAAAAACCTCGCACATATTAATTAAAATTAAAGATTTACGTGCGAGGATATTTTTGACTAATTAGTAAGCTTCAACAGGAACGATAGAAATTACTGGGTATTTTTTGAGCACTTCACGGCCCTTGAGTGGGGTGAGTTCGATATAGAACATAACACCGGCAACAGAAGCGCCACTTCTTTCAACAAGTTCACATAACGCTTTGGCGGATCCACCTGTCGCTAATAAGTCATCGACCACTAAAACTCTATCGCCTGGTTTGATGGAATCTTCACTGATCACGAGAGTAGCGGTGCCGTATTCTAAGTTATAAGAAACACAGTTACCTGGTCTTGGAAGTTTGCCTGGCTTTCTTGCCATAACAACACCCTTCTTTGTCATAAGACCAAGTGTTGGACCAAATAAGAATCCACGAGCTTCTGGACAGACAATCTTATCAAATTGAATATTGTTTTCTTTAAGTTCATCAATCATCACATCAAACACTAATTGTAAGTATTCAGGATTTTCAAAAACTGGAACGATATCCTTGAAGATAATGCCTGGTTTAGGAAAACCAGGAACGTCTTTAATATATTTTTCGGATTCAGAAATCACTAGTTCTTTTTTGGTCATAATTAGCACCTCTATATTTAAGAAAGACAAACATTATTCTAACTCAGTAGTGGTCTTTTCTCAATGTGTTTGAGCCAATTTTTTAGACAATGTTTGGACAAAATACAGCATTATGTTTAGGCCTGAAAATTTTCTGAAAAAATAGTTTGCAATATCATGTGTATGTGATAAAGTTTTAGGCAAAGGATCGCTATGAAGAGACGAATTAGAAAGTGTAAGAACCCATCCGCATTAGGGGGTTTCTTCCCTCAATTTTCCCTCCAATTAGTCATTCCTGTCTGTTTGTAGTCACCCCTGTTGTCGGGTGATTTTTTTTGCGCGAAAGGAGAAACATTATGTCGGCAAACAAACTTATCTTCGAAGTTAATGGCAAGCCAAGTTTCGGCAAGTTAATTATCTTCGCTTTCCAACAAGTCCTAGCCGTTTTAGCGGCGACAATTGCAGTACCAACAATTATCGGACTTCCAGTTCAAATTCCTGCAGCTATCTTAGGTGCTGGTTTAGGTACAATCGTTTATTTACTTTTCACAAGATTCAAATCACCAGTCGTGATTTCCAGCTCATTCGCTTTCTTAGGTGCTTTAACTAACGCTGTTGCGTTTGGTTACATGGGCATCTTACTCGGTGGCTTATTCGCTGGTTTAGTTTACGTCGTTATCGCTATCATCGTTAAACTCGTTGGCACAAGATGGATTGAAAAGCTCATGCCTCCAGTCATCATTGGTCCAACAGTTGCTTTAATCGGTCTTTCCTTAGCGGGTTCCGCTATGGGTGACATCGTCAAAGCCAATAGTGATGCAGTCAATGGTGGTTATAACTTACTCGGCTTAGCATGTGGCTTAATCACATTCTTCACCGTCGTTATCCTCTCTGTTCAAAATAGATTCAAAGCTGGCAGATTAGTGCCATTCATCCTTGGTATTGCTGCTGGTTATGCCGCTGCCTCCATCTTCACAATCTTCGGTAACATCTTCAATCTCGATTACCTCAAGATCATTGACTGGAGCCCAATCGTCAACAACTTCAAAAACATCACAGTTGAATCCTTCGTTACATATCCAAGATTCGCTTTAATCGGCGCTATCCAAGAATTAGCGAATGGTGCAGTCAGCCAAGACATCATTAACGCTAACGCTAACGCTCAAGTCATCACCCCAATCGGTGTTGCCGAAGTTGCCTTAGCCTTCGTCCCAGTTGCCTTCGTTACATTCGCTGAACACATCGCTGACCACAAGAACTTAAGTTCTATCGTCAACCAAAACTTACTCGAAGAACCAGGCTTATCCAGAACATTACTTGGTGATGGTGTTGGTTCCATGGTTGGTACAGCCTTCGGTATCTGTCCAAATACAACATACGGTGAATCCGTTGGTTGTGTTGCTATCACAAAGAACGCTTCTGTTAGAACAATCTTAGTCGCCGCAATCATGCTTATCGTCTTATCATTCTTAACACCAGTTACCGCTGTCTTAAGAACAATCCCAAGCTGTGTCATGGGTGGTGTCTGCTTAACTCTCTATGGTTTCATCGCTGTCTCCGGCTTCAAGATGTTCCAACAAGTCGACCTCAACAAGAGCAAAAACTTATTCACTGTTGCCGCAATCCTCATTTCTGGTATCGGTGGCTTATCCATCCAAATCCCATACGCCATCGCTGGTGCTAACCATGAAGATGTTCTCGCCGGTCTCATTCCAGAAGGTACAATTTTAAAAACAATTCAAATTACCTCTATCGCAACTGCGTTGATTTTAGGTATTATTACTATGGTGATAACAAACGCTGTTGAAAAGCGTAATGCACCAGAAGAAGAATAAAAGTCGAGGAATTAATTTAAATGGCTTACAAAAATTATCAAAATGTGACCATTCTTGATCATCCACTTCTCAAACACAAGATTACAAAATTGAGAGACAAAACAACCAAAACTAACGAATTCAAGATGTTAGTTAAAGAGATTTCTATCCTTGAAGGATATGAAGCTCTCCGTCATCTCGAAACTCACTTAGTGGAAATTGAAACTCCAATCGAAAAGAGTATGCAACCATTAGTGAATCGTAAATCCTTATGCTTTGTACCAATTCTCCGTGCGGGTCTTGGTATGGAAGATGGCTTGCTTGAATTAGTTCCAGGCTGTACATGTGGCCACATCGGTTTATACCGTGATGAAGTGACAAAAGAACCAGTAGAATACTACTGCAAGCTTCCAGCGGATATTTCCGAAAAAGACGTTTATCTCATCGACCCAATGCTCGCAACAGGTGGTTCTGCGATTGACGCAGTCAAGATGCTCAAAAAGCATGGTGCTAAGAAGATTTCCTTCATCTGCATCATTGCCGCTCCAGAAGGTATTGAAGCATTCTGCAAAGCTAATCCAGATATCCCACTCATCGTTGGCGCATTAGATAGATGCTTAAACGAAAACGCCTACATCTGCCCAGGTTTAGGCGATTGCGGTGACCGTATCTTCGGTACCACAAACGGCACAACAAGCGACAAGTAGTCGCATTCAAACTTCTTCAAGAATTTACATTCCTTTCAGTTGAAAGAGGGAAAGAAAGTCATGACGAATAAAGAACAAGTATTAGTATTCTCTTTAACATCCTGTGAAGAACTAGCATACAGGGTGTGTGAAGAACTCGGTGTGGAAAAAGCGCCATCTATCTGTAGAAGATTCGCAGATAATGAAATTTTTACCAGACCAAACGTTGATGTAAGAGGTAAGGATTGTATTGTTATTCATTCAACCTGTAACCCAGTCAACGACAGAGTAATGGAATTATTAATCTTCATCGACGCTCTTAAGAGAGGTGAAGCTAAATCCATTACCGCGATCATTCCATATTTCGGATATGTGAGACAAGACAGAACTATTGATTTCGGTGATCCAATCAGCGCTAAGTTAGTGGCTAATTGCTTAAGAGAAGCCGGATGCAATAGAGTTGTCTCAGTGGACTACCACAGTGGTTCTATGCAACCATTCTTCGAAAACATGGAAGCAGTGGAATTATATTCTTCCTCTGTGTTTGCTGATTATTATCGTAAACGTCTAAAAACTTTAAAGGTCAAACTCGAGGACGTTGTCATCGTTTCTCCAGACAAAGGCGGCCTTGAAAGAGCCAAACACTTATCTAAAGATTTAGGTGATTTACCAATTGCGGTGTTAAACAAATACCGTCCTGAACCAAATAAGGCCGTTATTACTAACATCAAAGGTGAACCAGTTGAAGATAAATACTGTTTAATGATTGATGATATCATCGATACTGGTGGCACAATTATTGCCGCGAGTAAAGAGCTTCTCAAAAACGAAGCAAAGGGTATCTTAATCTGCGCATGTCATGGTATCTTCTCCAAAAATGCTCTCGCTAAATTATATAGATGTGGCATCTTAGATATCGCAATTAGTGATTCTATTCCACAAGAAGAAGACGTGGTTTCCATCGTCTCCTTAGCGCCAATCATCGCTAAATATATTAACGAGAACTTCTAATTGAAATAGAAATAAACATAAGACCGGAATAAAATCCGGTCTTTTTCTTTGAAAAATTATTGAGAATGCTACACAACATTGCTATCATGCATAAGGTGTCAAAATGAACAATAATAATCAAGTTATTAGAAAACAATTACCATTAAGAATAACAGCCCCTTCTTTATTAGTGGTTTTTACCGCGCTTTTCGCGGGAATAACCGCTACTCTTTCTAAAACAGTCGCGGATGTGGTGTGGGGTGTTGTTTCAACTTCTATTATCTTTATCATTTTCTTAGTTTGGACTTTATATGCATTCCTATGGAAAATGGAAATAGAAGAAGAAAAGATCGTTGTGAGAAAACTTAGTAAAAGAGAATATTTAAAAAGCGAAGTAAGAATTAATATTGAAAGAATCCCACGCCGTCGTGTTGGTTATGTTGATTTATATGTTGTGCGCTTAAAAGAAAACGATAAGAAAATCATCTCTTTCCGTCCACAGGATGATAACATCAAAGCTTTGGATGATTTAATGTATAAATTAGGTAAAGAAGATATAGGAGAATGGTAGTATGGAAAAACCAATTATTGTAAAAAGAGGCGGATATGTGGTTAATTTAATGGTCTTTGTGGCCATCTTATTTGCTGCGTTGAGCGTATTGGCTTATACAGCATATTACTACTATGACGCTCTTCCGTTTGTGATTACTGCTTCGGTCCTTGATGTCCTAGTGTTAGGCTGCATTCTTTACGTTATTGCCTTACTCGTGTGGAGAATTCGCATCACTGATAGCAGTGTCTTCATAAGAATTTGGTATAAAGGTGAAAAAGAATATCGGAAAGATGAAGTTGTCATCGCTGACTCTAGTGTGAAGAATGTCTTCAGCGATGGTGAAGATAGCAAAGTCTTAGGTAACCGCTATGTAATTTGGTCAAAAGCCACGAAGAAACCAATTACAGATGTATACGACAAAGATATAAATTCTGAAGCAATTAAAGAAATGTGTATTAATAAGTAGTCGTCTATAAAAACCATTAATTTTTGGTTTGAAACACGATTAAACTACATCTTAAACAGTGTCAATTATTCTCGAATAAAAACCTTAAAAATATATTAACAATCACGCGTGCATAAACTATAATTGAATAGTGTTTTTTCTTTGCGAAAAGAGAACGAAGGAGATACCTGTATGAAATACGATGTCGTCATAGTTGGTGCGGGCCCAAGTGGCTATTTTTGTGCCTACGAATTGGTTAATAAAAACCCAAACCTCAAAGTACTTCTCATTGACAAAGGTCTCTCAATTGAAAAAAGACATTGTCCTGTTTTAGAACATAAATTAACAAAGTGCCCAAGAAATATTAAAGGCTATCAAGAATGTTTCCCAGCCTGTTCAATCACTAACGGTTTTGGTGGTGCAGGTGCTTATTCTGATGGCAAATTTAACATTACTTCTGAATTTGGCGGTTGGTTACAAGACTACATTGATCAAGATGAATTAATGAAATTGATCGACTATGTTGACCAAATCAACCTCAAGTATGGCGCTACTCCAGTAATTACTGACCCATATACTAAAGAAGTGAGAGAAATTGAAAAGAAAGCTATGTCTGTGGGCTTAAAACTTTTACATAGCAAAGTCAGACACTTAGGTACTGAAGAAAACTTAAAGATCTTAACCAAGATTTATTTAGATTTAGATAAGAAAATTGACGCGAGATTCTCTACAGCCGTCAAAGATATCGTTGTGGAAGATAAACAAGTCAAAGGTGTCATCTTAGATAACGGCGAAAGAATTGACGCTGACTACGTCTTATTAGCGGTCGGTCGTGAAGGCAGTGCTTGGCTCACTGATTTATTTGAAAAGTTCAATATTGAAATGACCCAGAATCAAGTGGATATCGGTGTCCGTGTCGAATGTCCAAATATGGTTATGGAAGAAATTAATAAAAATTTATACGAAGGTAAGTTCATCTTTAAAGCAAGTACAGGTAGCACTGTTAGAACATTCTGCTCCAACCCAGGTGGTCATGTCGTTATGGAAAACTATCAAGGTGTCGTTAATGTTAACGGTCACTCCTATAATGACCCATCCTTATCCAGTGAAAACACTAACTTTGCTTTATTAGTGACCCATCACTTTGAAGAACCATTCAAGAAACCAAACGAATATGCATTAAAGGTTTCCTCTTTAGCTAACCAATTAGCCTGTGGTTCTGTTTTAGTGCAACGCTTCGGCGATATCAAACAAGGCAGACGTAGTACAGTTAAGCGTATCCGTGAAGGCTTTGTGAGACCAACATTAAAAGAAGCAGTTCCAGGTGACTTAGCCTTATGTTTACCACAAAAAACCATGCAAGCGATTATCGAAATGATTCAAGTCTTAGACCACATCACTCCAGGTATCGCTACTGAACATACATTACTTTATGGTGTTGAAGCTAAATATTATAGCGCTCACCCACAAATTGATAACAAACTTGAAGTTAAAGATATTAAGAATCTCTACGTTGGTGGCGATGGTGCGGGCTTAACCCGTGGCTTAGCCCAAGCGGGAGCATGCGGTGTCTATATCGCTAGGAACATTCTCGAAAAACAAAAGAATGTGAAATAGAAAAAAGAGGAGAAAGAACTATGAGATGTGTTGGTGTTACATCTAGGGGTGTGAGACTCCCTGTATTGAAAACTGGTGACAACTTAAGACAAATCGTTGTCGAATCAGTTTTAAAAGCCTCAGAAAATGAAGGATTCAAATTCCATGATCGCGATGTTGTCGCAATTACCGAATCCATTGTCGCAAGATGCCAAGGCAATTATGCCTCCGTCGATAATATTGCTGACGATGTTAAAAAGAAAACCGGTGGCGACGAATTAGCGGTCATTTTTCCTATTTTAAGTAGAAATAGATTCGCTATCTTGCTCAAAGGTATCGCTAGAGGTGTAAAGAAAGTTTACTTAATGCTTTCCTACCCAAGTGATGAAGTTGGTAATGCTTTAATTACCGCTGATCAAGTCTATGAAGCAGGTATTAATCCATATAGTGATGTTTTAACATTGGAAAAATATCGTGAATTATTTGGTTATAGAGTCCATGAATTCACTGGTGTTGACTATGTTGAATACTATAAAAAGTTAATTGAAGAACAAGGCGCTGAAGCAGTTATTATCTTCGCTAACCGCGCTGAAGCCATCTTAAATTACACCAAGAAAATCTTAACATGTGATATTCATACACGTTTTGCCACAAAACGTTTATTAAAAGATAAGGGTGCAGAATTAGTCTTAGCCCTTGATGATATTTTAACCGCACCAGTTAATGGTTCTGGTTATAACGAAAAATACGGCTTATTAGGTACAAATAAAGCGACCGAAGAAACCGTTAAATTATTCCCAAGAGATGGTCAATCCTTAGTGGAAGGCGTGCAAGCTGACTTATTAGAAAAGACCGGCAAACACATCGAAGTCATGGTGTATGGCGATGGTGCATTTAAAGATCCACAAGGCAAGATTTGGGAATTAGCGGACCCAGTTGTTTCTCCATTCCACACAGTGGGTTTAAAAGGTACACCAAACGAATTAAAACTCAAATATTTAGCAGACAATGCCTATAAAGGCTTAACCGGTAAAGCTCTTGCTGATGCGATTAAAGAAGATATTAAGGCTAAAGAAAAAGACCTCGTTGGCAAAATGGCCTCTGAAGGCACAACCCCAAGACAAATTACTGACTTATTAGGTTCATTATGTGACTTAACAAGTGGTTCTGGTGATAAAGGTACCCCAGTTGTCTTAATCCAAGGATACTTTGATAACTATGCCGACGAATAAAAAGAAAATAGCCTTTGATAATAAAAAATATCTGAAAATCCAACGTCAGGAGATTTTAAAACGCATTAAATCCTTCGGTGGTAAACTTTACCTCGAATTTGGTGGTAAGTTATTTGATGACTTCCATGCGAGTAGAGTCTTACCAGGTTTTGAACCAGATTCAAAACTTCAAATGTTATTAACTTTAAAAGATGACGCGGAAATCGTTATGGCGGTCAACGCGAACGATATTAAATCTAATAAAGTTAGAAACGACTTAGGTATCACCTATCAATCAGAAGTTGAAAGATTAATTGATGCTTATCAAGAAGCGGGACTTTATGTCTCCAGCGTTGTCTTCTGCTTCTACGAAGAAAGCCAAGTCTTAAAGACATTTGCCCAAAAATTACGTAAGAACGGTATTAAAGTTTATAAACACTACAAGATTGATGGCTATCCACATAACTTAGTCTCTGTCTTTGGTAGCAACGGTTTTGAAAAGAATGATTATGTGGAAACCACAAAGCCATTAATCGTTGTGACTGCGCCAGGTCCTGGTTCAGGTAAAATGGCGGTTTGTTTAAGTCAGTTATACCATGATATGAACCGTGGTATTAAATCTGGTTATGCGAAATATGAAACATTCCCAGTTTGGAATCTTCCATTATCCCATCCAGTTAACTTAGCTTATGAAGCCGCGACTGTTGATTTAGCGGACGTTAATATGATCGACCCATACCATTTAGCGGCGTATGGTAAGACCACAACTAACTACAACCGTGATATTGAAACATTCCCATTATTAAAAACTATATTCGAAAAGATTTATGGTTCTTCGCCATATCAATCTCCAACCGATATGGGTGTTAATATGGTCGGCTTTGCGATTATTAATGACGCTGCGGCATGTGAAGCAAGTAAGCAAGAAGTCATTAGAAGGTACTATCAAGCAAGAAAGAATGTCTATCTAGGTAAATTCCAAGATGACACAATTACTAAAGAAGAGTCACTTATGACCGCTTTAGAAATTACTGTGGACAACCGTCCAACAGTCAAAGCTTGCTTAGATAAGGCTAATAAATGTAAAGAAAGAGTGGTGGCCATCGAACTACCTAACGGCAAAATCATCACTGGTAAACGTTCTAGATTATTAGGCGCTCCTGCAGCGATGCTCTTAAATACCTTAAAGTACTTAGGTAAGATTGATGATTCAATTCACTTAATTTCACCACACGTGGTTACCCCAATGGCGGATCTTAAAACCGGTCCATTAAAGAAAGAAAATCCACGTATCCGTAGTGAAGAAATCTTAATTGCCTTAGCTATCCAAGCTTCTAGTAACCCTCTCGCGGAATTAGCCTTAAAACAAATTCCAAAGTTAAAAGGTTCAGAAGCACATTGTTCATGTATCCTTTCTGACGCCGATTTAAGAACATTAACCGCTCTTGGAATTAACGTCACAGAAGAGCCAGTTGGCTACGCGCACAAACTATATTTTAAATAGATATAATCTAATAAAAATGAATAAAAGGGCCCCTTGGTCCTTTTTTCTTTCTACCCACTTTCATAAGAAAATCATATTCATTTATAAGAAAATGAACGATAATATTTAAGAACTTAGTTTGTATTCATAACGAAACAAACAACATAAGAAAAATAATTTTGAAAGGGAAAATTATGAAAAGAAAGATTTTATTTCCTGTTCTTCTAATGGGCATGACTTTGCCTTTGACTTTAGGCAATAAGTTTACAGCGAACAACGCTGAATTTATCGGTGATTATGGGGCGAAAGCTGCCTACACTGAAGCTGGCTCTAAGTTGAACAAGCAAATCTGCGACGAAGGTTTTGTTCTTCTTAAAAACAAAGACAACTTCCTCCCAATGTCTGCACAAGGCAAAAAGATCTCTTTAGTTGGTAAGAGCTCTGGCAACCTCGTTCGTGGTGGTGGTGGTTCCGGTTCCGGTTCCGTCAATGGCGAAGAAAACTGGCAATTATACGGTGATTCCGCGCAAGGCGTTAAAGGCGCTTTAGAAGAAGCTGGTTTCGAAGTCAACAAAGCAATCCAAGAATTCTATGGTAAATGGGCTAAGAGTAACTGGGGTGGTGCCTCTTATTCCAATAACTCCAAATCCGGTTCTGGCAGAACAAACGGTAATGATGGTTGGAAAGGCAACTCTGAAGTTACTATTGGTGAAACACCATTATCTAGTTATACCGCTGAATTATTAGCGAGCTTAGATGAATATAAAGACGCTGCAATTCAAGTCATCTCCCGTGAAGGTAGTGAAGGTTGTGACGTTAAAACATGTAACGCTCACGACAGCAAGAAGACAAACAGCAGTGCGGAACAAGTTTCTGATAGACACGCTCTTCAATTATCTGAAAACGAAGAAGCATTATTCGAAGAAATTAAGAAACACACTGATAACGTTATCATCATTATCAACTCTGGTAACATCTTCCAATGTGACAAGTTTGAAAACGATGACAAAGTTAAAGCCATTTTATGGATTGGTAACCCAGGTGCAGTTGGTGCCAGTTCTGTTGGCCGTATCTTAACTGGTGAAGTCAACCCATCCGGTCACACTGTTGATACATGGGCACGTGATTTCACACAAGATCCAACATATCAAAACTTCTCTGATAACTCACAAACTAACTTAGTGGAATCTTCCACTGGTAAAAAGCTCTACGCTCCACAAGATACATTATTTAACGCTGATGGCACACCAATGCACAGCTTAGGTACTGATAAGAACTATAAGTTAGATGGTTCACCAAGATGGGACAATGCTCGTGGTGGTGAAGAATTCAAAGTCGTCTCTGGTGGCTTAAATGGTGTTAAACCAGCCTCCTATGTCGCTTATGAAGAAGGTATCTATGTTGACTATCGTTACTATGAAACAAGATATGCTGATATGGCTAAAGCCAATAAGAAACAAGCCGATGAATGGTACGCCGGTAACGAAGGTGTTATCTATCCATTCGGTTATGGCTTAAGCTATACAACATTTAAACAAACAATCGTTTCTTCTAACGTTAAAGGTAAAACACTCAAGAGTGGTAATACCGAAGTAGAAGTTAAAGTCAAAGTTAAAAATACTGGTAATGTCGCTGGTAAAGACGTCGTCCAATTATATTGGAAAGCTCCATATACCAAGGGTGGTATTGAAAAAGCCAATAACGTCTTATGTGCTTTCGATAAGACCAAATTATTAGAACCAGGCGAAGAACAAACACTTCGTTTAACATTTAATACTCAAGATGTCGCTAACTACGACTTCGCTGATAAGAACAATAACGGTTTCATGGGCTATGAACTCGATGGTGGTACATACTACATCACCGCTAACAAGAACGCTCATGAAGAATTAGGTTCTATCAAATTAAGCGTCGCTAAAGGCGGTATCAAATTCGAAAAAGACCGTTACACAGGTCATGAAGTTAAAAATAGATTCACTGATAGAGGCTTCTATAGCTGCTTACCAGGTGAAAATGATTTCGAATTTGAACAATTCTCTCGTGAAGACTTATCCAAAAAGCCATTACACCCAACTTACGAATCTCGTAAAGTTAAAGAAGGCAGCCGTTATGAAGAATTCTTAACACATGAATTCTCAATGAGTGACTTATTAGATGGTAAAGGTGAATACATTCCATTAAATGCCCTCAAGACAAAAGCGGATATCGAAGCTTTAGGTTGGACACAAGCTTCTAGCACAACAAGCAAAGCTGATAGTATCCAATTCCAAGATTTAGTCGGTTTAGATATGGATGACCCACTTTGGGAACAAGCCATGAACCAAATGACATACGCTGAAATGATTAGCTTCTCCTATGGTGGTAGCGCTCACAATCCAAAGATTGATAGAATGGGCAAACCACAAACAGGCGATAGCGATGGTCCTTCCCAATTCCAATACATCTGGTGGGCAGGCGCTCCAATCGTGGCCGCTACATTCAACGTTGAATTAGCATTAGAACAAGGCAAAATGGTCGGTATGGAAGCCCATATCGCTGGTGTCTATGGTTGGGCTGGTCCAGCTGTCAACTTACACCGTTCTCCATTCGGTGGCCGTAACTTCGAATACTACGCTGCTGATCCATTCTTAATGGGCCGCATTGCTGGTAGAGTCGTTGCCGGTGCTACTGACACAGGTTTATACTGCTACTTCAAACACTTTGCTGTTAACGATCAAGAAAAGAACCGTGAAGGTGTCTCTTCCTTCTTAACAGAACAAGCGTTACGTGAAATTTACCTCAAACCATTCCAAATGTGTATCCAAGAAGGTAAATCCATGGCGTTAATGTCTTCCTACAACCGTTTAGGTTTAATGGAAACCGCTGCTTCTTATCCATTATTAACAGAAGTCTTACGTGATGAATGGGGCTTCAAAGGTCACATCATTTCCGATATGACACATAGTGGTAACAGTAGTGTTAACTACAACTCCTATGAATGTATCAATAACCGTATCCTTGCTGGTTGTAACCAACAATTAGATAGTAATGGCTTCAAAGATAACATTGAATGTAAATGGGATGCTTCCGCATTTGACGGTAAAGGCGCTCCTGTGTTCACAAACAAAGACGGTCAAAAGACTGAAGCTTACACATGGTGGTACATGCTCAGAAATAACGTCAAAGAATCTATGTGGACATGCGCTAACTGTGGTGTCATGAGCAAAACACTCATTAAAGACGCTAAGTTAAACTTCGTCGGCGTTGAACGTTACTACCTTGAAACCGCGGTCGGTAAAGAAGTTAACATCAAAGTCGAATTACCAGAAGAATTAGATGGTGCTGAATTATCCATTGATCCATTTACTCAATTACCAAAAGGTTTAGTCTTTGAAAACAACACAATCAAAGGTAAGTTAGAAGAATCCTGCAACGTCTTTATCCACGTCTTAGCGGTTAAAGATGGTGTCAAATATGGATCCAGTATCCAAATCTTCGCTCCTGAAGTCGCTACTGCAAACAAGATGTCCGGTGGTTGCTTCGGTGGATTAGAAGCTACATTAAGCGCAGTTGGCATGCTCGCTCTTGCGTCCGTAGTCGCACTCGTGATTAGTAAGAAAAAGAGAGTTAACGCCTAATTGTTAATTTAACAATTAAGACCCTCACACGAGGGTCTTTTTGTTTGCAAAAAAGTGAGACTATATCAAAACAAATTGTTAGTGGGCATATATGCGTAATCGTATAATTGTCATGCCCGTAAATAACATTTGTCATATTATGTAACCTTCCTTCAATTTATATTGAAAGTACTAATGCATTACGAAACATTATAATTTTAGGTTTCTATATTCTCTTTGCACTCGAATTGAGGCAAATTGAATAATGCAAAATAATATGGAAAGGAAAACATATGAAGAAACAATTACTTATCCCAATTTTTCTTGCCGCGTTAACCTTACCAGCATGTTTAAACAAAGGCTTATCCGCCAATAACGCCGAATTCATCGGTGAATATGGCCAAAACGATAGAAAAGCCTACATCGAACACGCTCAAAAGGTTCAAGACAACTTAGCAGAAGAAGGTTTCGTCCTATTAAAGAACAAAGACAACTTCCTCCCAATGGCTGCACAAGGTAAGAAGATTACACTCGCTGGCAAGAGTTCTAACAACCTTGCTTGTGGTGGTGCTGGTTCCGGTTCAGGTTCCGTCTCCAGCGACGTCAAAGGTTACCACATGGATGAAGCCCTTAAAGAAGTCGGCTTCGAATTAAACCAAAAAGTTATGGACTTCTACGGCAAATGGAGCAGTGGTCGTTGGTCAAACAACAGTGCTTCCGGTAGCGGTAGAACAAATGGTAACGATGGTTGGAAAGGTAACTCCGAAGTTACAATCGGTGAAACACCAATCTCCAGCTACTCTGCTGAACTCTTAGCTTCCATGGATGAATACAAGGATGCTGCAATCCAAGTCATCACACGTGAAGGTTCTGAAGGTTGTGACGTTAAAACATGTAACGCTCACGACAGCAAAAAGACAAACAGCAGTGCCGAACAAGTTTCAGATAGACACGCACTTCAATTATCTGAAAACGAAGAAGCCTTATTAGAAGAATTAGGCAAACACACAGACAACATCATTATCGTCATCAACTCCAGTAACATCTTCGAATGTGAACAACTTGAAAATAACGATAAAGTTAAAGCCATTATTTGGGTTGGTAACCCAGGTGACCGTGGTATCCGTGCCTTCGGTCGTATCTTAACTGGTGAAGTTAACCCATCCGGTCGTACAGTCGATACATGGGGCCGTGACTTCAAAGAAGATCCAACATTCCAAAACTTCTCCGATAACTCACAAACCAACTTAGTCGAAGCTGCGAATGGTAAGAAATACTACGCTCCACAAGATACAATGTTAGCCGCTGACGGTGCTCCAATGCTCAGCTATGGTACCGATAAGGCTTACAAAGATCACGCTTCCCCAAGATGGGATAACAACCGTGGTGGTTCTGAATTCAAAGTCGTTTCTGGTGGTATCAACGGTGTTAAACCAGCCGCTTACGTTTCCTACGAAGAAGGCATTTATGTCGACTATCGTTATTATGAAACAAAGTATGCTGATATGGCCGCTAAGAACAAAGATGATGCCGATGCATGGTATGCCAGTAAGAAAGGCGTTATGTACCCATTCGGTTATGGCTTAAGCTATACATCATTCGAACAAAAGATTGTTAAAGCCAACTTCAAGAAAGGCGCCAAGATCGCCAAGAAGAGAGAAGTTCTCGCTGTTACAGTCGAAGTTAAGAATACAGGTAACGTCGCCGGTAAAGAAGCCGTCCAACTTTACTTCAAAGCTCCTTACAAGAAAGGTGGCATTGAAAAAGCTGACCACGTCTTATGTGCATTTGGCAAAACCAAATTATTACAACCAGGCGAAACAGAAAACATTTACTTATCATTCTATCTCCAAGATGTCGCTAACTACGACTTCACAGATGCCAACAAGAATAACTTCAAAGGTTATGAATTAGATGCTGGTAACTATGAACTCTTACTTGGTAAGAATGCTCACGAAAACTTTGATAAGATCGGCTTCAAGCTCGACAATCGTAAATATGAAAACGACCGTTTCTCCGGTAACAAAGTTGAAAACCGCTTCACAGATAGAGGTTTCTACAACTCCATGCCAGGTGAAAACGATATCGAATTCACACAAATGAGCCGTGCAGACTTTGATGCCACATTCCCAACACACCCAACATTCGAAACCCGTAAAGTTAAAGAAGGTAGCAGATTCGAAGAATTCTTAACAACTGAATTCTCCTTAGCAGACTTCGAAGACGGTAACAACGAATACGTTCCAGCCGCCGCTCGTAAAGATGCTAGTGTTGCTGAAAATTGGAAACAAGGTTCCAAAGACACATCCTACAAGATTAAAGATTTAATGGACGTCGATTTAGACGATCCAAAATGGGAAGACTTAGTCAACCAAATGAGCTGGAACGATATGCTTAAGGTTGTTGAAACCAACGGTATGTCCTCCAAAGCTATTGATAGCGTTGGTAAAGGTGGCTTCTCTGAAGGTGACGGTCCACAAAAATTCAACATTATGTGGTGGGTCTCTTCTCCAATCATCGCCGCTACATTCAACCAAGACTTAGCTCATAAGCAAGGTGAATGCGTTGGTATGGAATCTCACATCACTGGTAAATCCGGTTGGTGGGGTCCAGCTGTTAATACTCACCGTTCTCCATTCGGTGGTAGAAACTTCGAATACTACTCAGCTGATCCATTCTTAATGGGTCGTATGGCTGCTAACGTCGTTGGCGCCGCTACAGATAGAGGCGTTTACGCTTACTTCAAACACTTCGCTACAAACGACCAAGAAAAGAACCGTGAATCCGGTATCTCCTTCGTCAACGAACAAGCGTTACGTGAAATTTACTTAAAATCCTTCCAAATGGTCTTTGAAGAAGGTAAATCCATGGGTGTCATGGGTTCCTACAACCGTTTAGGTTTAATGGAAACCGCGGCCTCCTATCCATTATTAACAGAAGTTCTCCGTGGTGAATGGGGCTTCAAGGGTTCTGTCTTATCCGATATGACCCACAGTGGTAATGGTTCCGTTAACTTCAACTGTTACGAATGTGTTACAAACCGTGTTCTCTCTGGTTGTAACGCTCAATTAGACTCCGGTGGTTTCAATGGTGCTTCCCAAGCTAAATGGGATAGCGGTATGGCTGCTCCTGTCTATACAAAGAACGGTGAAAAAGTTATCTCCTACTCCTATTGGTACGCTGTCAGACAATGTGCTAAAGAACATATGTACATGGCCTCCCGTTGTACCGCTACAAATAGAGGTATTACAAAAGTCGCTCTCGAAGGTGGCGAAAAGTATGAATACGTTGAAGCTAGAAAGAACTACGAATTCACACCAGTTATCGAAGGTGCAACAAATTACAGACTCAACAAACGTGTTGACTTACCAGCTGGCTTAAAGTTCGAAAACGGCAAACTCTCTGGTAAGATCGAAAACGAAGGTATCTACCACATTGACTTCATCGGCGAAGACGCAGATGGTAAAGTCGTTGGTGCCTTCAAGTTAATCGTTACCGCTACAACAGGCGCTGCTCCAAGTGGCTGTGGTGGTGACATCGCCGCTGTCGGTGCAATCATTGCATTAGTCGCCGTTGCCGGTGTTGGCTTACTCCTCGTTTCTAAACGCAGAAGACAAAGAGCCTAGTCTTAGAAACTAATTTCTAACTAAAAAACATGCAGACTGCTAGGGTCAATCCGGCCCTAGCAGTTTCATGCATTAATATGCGTGTACATTATGCGTACACAGTGGTATGCTATATATACTGATAAAATTGTTAATAAAGTTTCATCTTAAATCGTTCGTATTAAGATGAGGCTTGATTATATACCCCTAGAAAGGAGAATGTTATTCGGTAGTTAAATCTAGGGTTAACCGAATAAACATCAATTTATGAATAATTTAAAAAAGAAAGCGCTTTTCTTAGGCATGATGGTTGCCTCCCTTGCCTTAAGCGGTTGTACCGGTAGTGGTGACACAAAAACATCCACAAAAACTCCAGGTGGCAATGGTGGCGATGAATCCAGCATTTCCTCAGAAGACAACCGTCCAGAAGTCAACGTTAAGTTCGTTGGTGCTGATGGTGCTGAAATTAGCAACGCAAAAGTTAAAATGGGCGACAAGATCGAAAAACCTGCTCAAGATCCAGCCGCTCCAGCCGGCCAAAAATTCTATGGTTGGATGAACGTTAAAAACGGTGGCCAAATTTGGGACTTCGAAGATGACTCCATCGGCGCAGTCATGGAAGATGTCGAATTAAAACCATTATTCGTTCCAGCTAACCAAAATGCTCAAGTCTTTGAAGCAGAACTTTGCCCAGACATTACTGAAAGAAGAGGCAAAGACGGCACAATGGGTATGGATGGTGTTACCTACTCTGGTGGTCAACAAGGCCAAGGCTTAATCGGTAGAGACTACTACAACGATGCAGGCACAAAGAATGACTACGGTGCTTCTGGTCTTTATACAAGAGACACAGCTGGTATCGCTCGTTTCGCAACTGCGGCTGACTTAGCCAATCCTGATGTCGCTCCTTCAGTCTTCGGTGGTTTTGTCCATTACAACTACGAAAACGGCAATACATTAACATGGGAACTCGAAAGTGATGTCGCTGCTGAAAACGTCACCATCTTTATGAGAGTTTCTGGTGAATATGGTCTTAACGAATCTTTCCAAGCTTTCCAAGGCCAAGGTGAAGACAGAGTTTTCGAACAATATAGCCAAACAAGTTTCCCAGTGAAAGTTAACGATGTCGCTCTTGAATATGGCACACAAACAATTCACAACATTATTCCTAAGGAATTCATTAAATTCCAAGACTTCATGCTTTCCACAACAGTGAGCTTAAGAGCTGGTACAAACACAATCCAAATGCTTGTTAACAACAAAGATACACTTAACGGCACAATTGCTTCTACCGCTCCAGTTGTTGACTGCATTAAAGTCTTCTCTAGCAGCCAAATCACATGGCCAAAAGCTAAATTATCCCAAATGGATAAGAGTGAAAAATAATCAAAAACTTTAGGTGAAAAATATGGGTTTTGTTAAAAAATTATTAAGACCTCGCGTTATTATCTGGGCAGCGACCACAGTGGTCCTCACTGGTGTTCTCATTGCCGCAGATTACTTCGCGATGAACAAATACGTTAAGTTAATCGAAGCCACCGAATTAGGCGGTGATACTCCAATCCCAGATCCAAAACAAAAAGGTAATGCTTTCGTTTTAGATTTTGATACCAAAGATAAAGCTTTCGATAACGCTAACGAAGTCACAAAGAAAATTTGTGAAGAAGGTATGATCCTTCTCAAAAACGATAACGATGCCTTACCACTCGCTAAGGGTGCTAAGGTCACTGTCTTCGGTAGAAACTCCGTTGACTTAGTCTACGGTGGTTCTGGCTCCGCCGCTCCTGGTAAGAGTTCCAATCCTACCTACCAAAAGAAATATGGTTGGAGAAAAACCATTAATGATTCATTAAAAGAAGCTGGCTTTTCTGTTAACCCAGAAATGGAAGGCTTCTACAACAAACAAAAGGAACGTGACCCTGAACCAGGCTTAGAAGATGCTTCTGGTCAACAAAAATCTGTTGCGACCTTATTCCCAGGTGAAGCGTCATATGATAAGTATACAGATGCTGTAAAGAAATCTTATGATTCTTATAACGATGCCGCGATTGTTGTCTTCTCACGTATCGCTGGTGAAGGTTGGGACTTACCAAGACAAGCCTACGATAATGAAAACCGTCACTATCTTGAATTAGATAATTCTGAAAGAGATTTACTCAGACAAATTGCTGCTTCTAAGAAATTCAAAAAGATCGTTATCTTACTCAACGGTTCCAACTACATCGATTTAGGTTTCTTATATGAAAGAACCAATCAAACAGATTATAACGACTTCGGTAAATACATCGACGCCGTTATTAACATCGGTAGTCCAGGCGCCAATGGTATCATGGCTTTAGGTGGAATCCTCAATGGTACAGTCAACCCATCCGGTCATACAGTCGATACTGTTTACACACAATATCAAAATGACCCAACATGGCAAAACTTCGGTGGTAACAAATCCTACCTCAACCAAAATGGTACAGATAACTATACCCAAGGTGGTGCTGAAACAGGCTATTACTTAGTCGAATACGAAGAAAACATCTACATGGGTTATAGATATTATGAAACCCGTGGTGCTATCGAAGGTGAAGAATGGTACAACCATAACGTCGTTTACCCATTCGGCTATGGCTTAAGCTATACAACATTCGAACAAGAAATCACTAACGTTTCCGCTTTAGAAGGTGAAGCCTTAGAATACGGCAAAACATTCAAAGTCAGTATTAAAGTTAAAAACACAGGTAACGTTCCTGGTAAACAAGTTGTTCAATTATATGCTTCCGCGCCATACACCGCCGGTGGTATTGAAAAAGCTCATAAAGTCTTAGTGGGCTTTGCCAAAACAAAAGAATTAAAGCACAACGAAACAGATACAGTCGAAATCGAAGTCGATCCATACTATTTCGCTAGTTTCGATTCTCAAGACAAAAACAATAACGGTTTCAAAGGCTACGAATTAGAAAAAGGCAAATATACCTTCTATGCTGGTACAGATGCCCATAACTCTTTCGGCCAATTCGAAAAGAATTTAGCCGCTGATGTGAAGATTGAAAACGATCCTGTCACAGGCGTTAAAGTCGAACCATTATTCCCAGAAGTGACTGAACACATGAATCCAGCTGAAAGCTTATCCAGAAATAACTTCACTGGTACATTCCCAAAACCAATCACTGATGCTGAACGTGAACTCGACGCTCAAACATTAGCAGACTTAAACAAAAAAGAAACTGAAAACAAAGATAACTACACCAAATTACCAACAATGGGTGCTGAAGCTAAATACACACTTAGAGATTTAGCCGGTAAGAAATATGATGACCCAATGTGGGACGAATTCCTTGATCAATTCACATTCGATGAAATGCTCACATTATTCAACGATGGTTGCTATTCTACAGCCGCTATCGAAAAGAAGATGAAAGTCGTCGATGAAGAAACTGGTGCTGAATCCGAAAAGAAAGTTGTTGTTGTTCCAAAGACAACATCCGCTGACGGCCCAACAGGTATCGTTGGCTTCTTAGGTGATAAAGCTATCTATGGTTGCTGCTATTACTGCTCCGAATGCTTAGTGGCTCAAACATATAACCTTGAATTAGCAGACTTACAAGCCAACGCTATCGGTAACGAATGCTTAATCGGCAACGAAGCTGGTGATGGTTCTGCTTACCCAGGTTGGTATGCTCCAGGCGTCAACTTACACCGTTCTCCATTCTCTGGCCGTAACACCGAATACTACTCCGAAGATCCATTCTTAAATGGTAGATTCGCTGGTAGAGTCATTAAAGGTGTTGCTGAAAAAGGTGTCTACGCTAACGTCAAACACTATGCCGTTAACGACCAAGAAACACACAGATCCACAAAAGGTATTGCGACATGGTTAGATGAACAAGCAATGCGTGAACTTTACTTAAAACCATTCGAAATGGCTGTTAAAGAAGGCGAAGCTCATGGCTTAATGACATCCTTCAACCGTATCGGTACTGAATGGGCTGGTGGTTCCTACCGCTTAGTCACATCCATCTTAAAGAAAGAATGGGGCTTCAAAGGTTCCGTTATCTGCGACTTCCATACAGACTTCTATATGGATAGTAAGCAAATGCTCTACGCTGGTGGTGACATCAACCTCTGCGCTGATAAAGAACAAAAATTACAAACAAGTGGTAGATATGGTACTGGCTATGTTAAAGCGACTGATATTAAAGACGCTAACTTAGTGAGAAACAGTGCTCATAACAACTTATTCGCTTTGGCGAACTCCTGCGCTCTTAAAGTTGACATCATCGGTTACAAGACCGCTTGGTGGAAGATGTTAATCCGCGCTATTGAAATCGCTGTGCCAGTCGCATGCGTTGGTTGGGGCTTCTTAGTGATCTTCACTTCCTTACGTAAAAAGGAAAAACCAGCTCCACAAGCGGAATAGTTGAAAACTAAACCAAATAATAAGCGAATCTCAAACGAGGTTCGCTTTTATTATGCTTATATATTTCTTTGATTATTTTTAGGCGATTTAAGACTAGTTAATACAATTAATGTTTATTTAATCGTCTTCTTTTGTTTCGTCTCTTATATAAACCTTATTATTAAAAATAATATAAAAAGCAGTGGTGCTACCCACTGCATATGTTATTTGTTTATTCAGCTTGTGCTTTATTAGCCTTCTTAGCCTCTATCTTCTTATCAAAGTAACTATATAGGAAATAGAACGCCACACCGCCTATCACCATCAGAATAGACCAGAACTGAGAAGGAGTTAATCCTGGAACGAACTTACCTCTTTCTACGACGTCCCCTCTAATGAATTCAATAAAGAATCTCCAGATACCATATCCAATGAGATAAACGGTCATATTGTATTTAAATTTTAATTTGAAATATAAGGCGATCATCACACCAGTGATAATGAATAAGAATATAGCCTCAAATAATTGAGTAGGAATTTCTTTATGTGGTTCACCTGGGAATTGAATGCCATACCAAGCATCAGTTTCAATACCTCCACAGCAACCAGCGCAGAAACAACCACATCTACCAAAAGCGTGAGCCACGGTGATTGAAATAGGGGCAAATCTAAGTAATTCCCATACACCCTTATTCATATCGCTTTTAAAGAAGCTATTTTCTTTTAATCTTGGGTTAATAACGTAGACGTATAAGAAATAGATACCAAGATAAACAACCACACCGCCGATTAAGCCACCTAGGAAGGTCATTTTACCAGTGAATTGGAAGCCATCACTTGGATTAGCGATAAAGTCATAAATGGATTGGACGAGAGTGGCGGCTAAAAAGCCTAAAGCAATCGCGGCGATACCGATTAAAAGAATAGTGTCTCTCGCGGAGCTTGAGTAACCACTTTTCTTCATCGCGATATAAGTAAAAATAAAACAAGCGATTAATCCGATCAGAATAAATATCGAATACATATCGATGCCAATACTACCAATATAAAACAGTGGTTCAGGAAGCATGCTTTTTCTCCATGTTAATAAGACTAACAATAATATGGCCTGCACACAAGAGTCCGACCACAATTGTTAAAATCCAAAAAACCTGATTATTCCAAGGATTTCCGTCCGCGATCTCATAGGAAAGTAGACCACCAAAGTCAAATAATGCATGGATAATCACACATAACCAAACATTATTAGTTTTAAGCATCATGACCGCAAACATACCACCGATTAAGAAGGTATAGCCAACTTGAAGCAAAACATCTAGTGGACCCATACCCACGAATAAGTTAGTGAGATGGAATAAAGCGAATATCGAAGTGGTGATCAACGCTGCGAAGAAATACTTTAACTTAGCGTTTCTTAAATAATCTAAACAAAGGAATAAAAGAATACCTCTAAAGACAATCTCTTCAATTAAAGCGATAGAGATGACATAGATGATATAGAGCACTAGTAGGTCCATACGGACAATAGACATATCGCCTGTAATGAAACTAACAAATGGGAAATTCACTAATGCGACAAGTAAACATGGCAGACACCATAAAAGCATTTTAGGAGTGGTGCCTTTCCATGACATATATGGCGCACTACCCACTAAATGAATGAGCCATAAGAGTAAAGCGCCTACGACAAAATGATAAATGATACTAGTTACTAGTTTATTAGCCTCATAATCATCAGGGATGATATCAATATGGATTGCTTCAAACAATATAAAAGCGGTAACCGATAGGGCCACTAAAACTATGGTAATAATGTATTTAAGAGTTTTATTCATAGGCTATTTCGCTAGTTTTTCACTAGGATCATCGCCAATTGGGTTAACAATTGAATAGCCAATATTCACAAGGTGGTCCGCTACTCTTTCTAATTCACTAACTAAAGTGGTGTAGAAAGGAGAATTCTCCACGTGACATGTTTTATTTTGAATACGCTCATAGTGAGCGGTACTTAAGGCATTCTTTAATTCATCTGTTTGACTTTCTAAATCATGAAGTTTTCTTAAACTATCTTTGCTCTTATCGTGGAAGATAATAAATGTTAAATCAAACATTTGGCAAACGACATCAAACATGCTGTCGAATTCCTTTTTAGCGACATCGGAGAACGCTAAATCGTTTTCAACCATCTTTAAGGATGATTCATAGAAGTTATAAGCGTGGTCACCAATACGTTCAATATCGTTAACAACATGGAAATAGCTACCTAATGTCTTTTCATCATTTAATGTAACGTTATGAGTTAAGTTGATTAAGAATTGGGTAATTTCATTGTTGATATAGTCAATCTTATCTTCGGTTTCGATAAGTTCTTTATCATTAGTGGCATCTTGATTAACAAGACGTTGATAGCCAATCTTTAAGTTATCATAAGAAAGTCTCATCATATTGATGATTTCTCTTTTAACTTGCATCATAGCGATGGTTGGAGTGTTCAATAAGTGGTTATCAATGTATTTAAGAGATTCACGCATCTTTTCTTGTTCTTTATCTTTGATAAGTTTAAGAGATAGTTTCTCTAATGGTTTAACAAGTGGAAGGGCCGCAATCATAAAGATAATGTTGTATAAAACATGGAACACAGCAATCGCTAATGCATTGTTATTGCCAAAGATGAAATGAAAACCATCAGTGATAAATGAAGATAATGGCCAACAGATGGCCAAGGCCACTAAAGCGGCTAAAATACGAATGATTAAAACGATCAAGCCAGTACGTTTAACATTAACGTTACCACCTATGGTTGCAATTAAAAGAGTGATAACGGTACCGATTGTCGCACCTAAAACAAGATACACAGCTTGTTCAAAATGTAATGCACCTGTACCAACCATTGCCACAGTAATACCAATAGAAGCAGAGCTGGATTGTAATAATGCAGTAATTAACGCACCGATTAATAATAAGAGTAGTGGGAACTTAACGGCTTCAAAGAAGTCTTCGATGCCTTTAACTAAATCAGGATTACCCATAATGGCACCACTCATAGTGCTTAAGCCAAAGAATAAGATACCTAAGCCGGCAAGGATTTCACCGATGTTTCTAACAAGTTCTTTTTTAACAAACATTAAGACGACACCGATAACCGCTAAGATAACAAAGTATTTAGAAATAGAAATAGATGATAAGGATGCGATTAAACCAGTAACAGTGGTACCAACATAAGCACCAAGGATGATGTTAACGCCTTGGAATACTGTCATTGCGCCAGCGGCGATAAAACCGATAGCCATGACGCCAGTCGCAGCACTGCTTTGCACTAATGCTGTCACAGTGGTACCAATACCAAAGCATGCAAATCTATTATTTCTAATCTTCTTTAATAATCTTTTTAAACCACGTCCTGTGGATTTCTTTAAACCAGAGGACATCATGTTCATGCCAACGATAAATACCGCGGCGCCTACAAATAATGTAATAATACTCAATACTAATTCTTCCATACGATAATATTAAAAAACATTTATTGAATATAATCAATAAGGCGATGACTCAAAACAAAAGAAAAACCGGTCACGCACTCACATCACTTAAGACAGGTGTTGGACCGGTACAATTATTAAAACACGCTTTTTCATTTAAAACAACAAGCATAAATGTATTTTGTCTTTTCTCTTTGTTTCAACAAAGAATGCAAGTATAATTACTACGGAATTAAAAAAGGAGAAAACACACATGCATAAATTAGTATTAATCAGACATGGTGAATCCGAATGGAATAAACTCAACCTCTTCACAGGTTGGACCGATGTCGAATTAAGCGAAAAGGGTGTCGAAGAAGCACACCGCGCTGGTAGAACCTTAAAAGAAAAAGGCTATGACTTTGATGTTGTTCACACCTCTTTATTAAAGAGAGCTATTCACACAATGAATAACGTCTTATTCGAATTAGATAGAGAATGGTTACCAGTCTACAAATCCTGGAGATTAAATGAACGTCACTATGGTGCTCTTCAAGGTTTAAACAAAGCCGAAACCGCTGCTAAATATGGTGAAGACCAAGTTAAAATCTGGAGACGTTCCTATGACTGCCCACCTCCAGCACTTGAAAAAGACGATCCACGTAACCCAGCTTTACAAGCTCAATTCAGAGATGTTGATCCAAAAGATTTACCATTAAATGAATCCTTAGAATTAACAGTTAAAAGAGCAGTTCCATACTTCGAAGAAGTTATCAAACCAGAAATGGAAGCTGGTAAGAGAGTCCTTATCGTTGCTCACGGTAACTCCTTAAGAGCTTTAGTCAAATACTTCGACAATATGGCGGACTCCGAAATCGTTGGTGTTAACATCCCAACAGGTGTTCCACTAGTGTATGAATTTGATGACAACATGAAAGCCATCAATCACTACTACTTAATGGACGAAGAAGAACTCAAAAAACAAATGGAAGCTGTTGCTAACCAAGGCAAAGCCAAATAAGTTAGAATTCATCAAATAAAAAGACCTCGAATGGGGTCTTTTTTTATGCTTACAATCAAAAAGATTTGTTTATATTAAAAAGTTAGACCACATCAAAATATTTTTGCATTTCATTAATTTTCATAAAATATTTCAACTTGTTGAAAAAGCATTTAAATGTTGACCTACATAAAAAATATGTGACAAAACAGCAAAAAAGTTAGACTACGACAAACAATATTGCGGACACGTACCCGCAAAATTATGATTGGAAGTAAAGGAGGTTTTTTATGAAATTAACCAAATGCTTTTTGGTAGCTTCTGCTGCCGCTATGGCGGGATCATTAATGCATAATGTTTCCAACCCTAAAAATGACGTCTATCGTGCTAGTATTTTAGACACAAACGTCGCTCAAATATTGAACGAGTATCAAAACCGTCAAGGAAGAACGTATTTAAACAACTTCGCAAACTTCTATTTCTCTAATTTACATGAGAATATCAACTACAACATTCAAGGCACTTGCGGCTTTGTTTCTGTTGGAATGCTTTTGTCTTATTACGACACTTATTTAGATGATAGATTTGTTCCTGCTGAATTTGAACAAAATACCTTCGTAGAACCAGAAGAAGGTGGTGCAATTATTAGAAAGGGTACTGAGTCTCCTGGCGTAACTTCCGATGATTTTGATTTTATCTCTTCTATGGATGAATGGGATTACGCTGACTATGTTTTCGATAATCCTGAAGACTCATTCCAAAACTTCTTAATGTGCTACGCAGCTGACAACACTGATGGATTTGCGCTTGACCGTGCTACTGGCTATTCTGCTGGTGTTGGCCTCGCGGCGGATGAGCAAGTTGATTTACTTGATGCGTATCTTTACGAATACGTAGGTCTTCGTGATGCTGTTCAATTTGTTAAACGTGGAAATCAATCTACAAGCACAATGAAAAACAATATCAAGCAACTCATTCAACAAGGTAGACCAGTTATTGTCAATTTCACATCATCTGTTATCGGCAAACACTCAGTGGTTGCTTATGACTGCAATAATAACGACATTTTCGTCCATGCTGGATGGAAAGATGAAAATGGCAATTCTTTAACACATATTAACTTAGAAGACTTGGACAGAAACTTTCAATGGAACTATAACGGAATGACAATTGATTCTTATGTTTCTCTTAATCTTTCCGGTTTTAATGTGGTTGAACAACCAAATAACTATGTCACCGTCGATGCAAATGACAATATTGTTCCAGTAAGCCTTAAAACACTCGCTGTTCCATATGATATCAAATTAGAATATGATCCAAACGAACCAAATGAATTGCCAGTGCTTATGTGGGGCTCTTTGTACAATGAAAGATGGTTTAACAACAATAATGTTAAATTCCAAGTCGTAGTTAAAGAAGCCTCAACAGGTGATGTGATTCAAACAGCAGGCAGTTTAATTAACCAAACATCACTTCAATTAACAAGAGATACTGCTGAAAGAATCGTCGATGAATATGGATTTATTGACTTCACAGTTCAAATCAGAACAATTCTTGATGAAGCAGTGTTTGGCAATAAAAAAGTTTTCACCCAATTAACTCGTATCGGTGATAAGCAAGAATTTGAAAAGATTTCTCCTATGGATCACGGATTCCCAAGAAGAAGCAACACTTACGCGGCGGACTTTGTTGACGCCGTTACTGAAGATGATTTCGAATTCATGGTGAGAAAATCTTCAAACGTCTATACCACCAACTCAGGTAATATTGTTTTCGATACGAATCTTAGAAACTCTAAATCAGCCTTTATCGAATACAATTTCGATGAACCAATTACCGAAATCAGATTAGCCGTTACTGAAAATGATGGTTCAGGCATACAACAAACTAGTGGTTACAATTCAGCTAGAGGCGCTTTGTTTGTTCAAGGTTTTAGAAATGCTCAATATTATCCTGATTTAACAGAAATGACACAAGATGAAAGACACTTACACAACTTAATCGTTGGTCATGAAACAGAATTCCATAATGATTGTGCTTACCTTACATATGAATTTGCTTCTCCTGTCTTTAGAGTAAGAGTTTTAACATGTGCCAATTCCACAACTCCACTCGCTCTCGGTCCAAGAGGAAAATCAGGACAAAGCCAAGGCTTTACAATGTATCTTAACGATATTTACGTGAAACCAGTTAAAGGCGAATATTTAGCCCCAAATGGTTACGAATTCCACTTACCAGATTTATCGGAACCATATAGTTGTAACGACTATGTCTATGCTTTATCGTTAGAAGGCGATATTATTGGCGAAGCATATATTCCAGGTGAATATACTAACGACGATTACTATGATTACTATGACACACCTGATTATTTTGATCTCGATGTTATTCAAGAAATGTGCGAAGCAGATGCTGCTCCAGGTGGATTAACAGGCAATGGCTATACTTTCGAACAAATTGACAAGTATGATCTCGCTGATGATGGTTGCTACAAAATAGCTGTGGCTATCGTTGATCAAGTTAATATCAATACCAATTCACACGACGTTGACTTCAGATTCTTTAGACAAAATAGTGATGGTACCTGGTCATTCGTGGCTTTCTGTGGTGCTTCACGTATTAGAAATAGAGATATTAACGGAAATTTAATCTTTGATCCAACCAACGTTACCTTCAAAGAAGATAGCACCGTTTCAACAGTGCGTAGCGTAAATGGTATTAGATTCTTCCAAGTCAGTAGAGAAAAAGGTACATTAAACGCTCCTGAATTACCAACATATTTCCCACCATATAATTATTTAGAAAATCCAACACAACATCTTACCATTGATGAACAATTCTATATAATTAAGCCTCCATTCAAGCCAATTTTCACTGGTGAATACTAGTATTAAATCCTAATTTCAATTCATATATTCCTCTTTTGGCGATTTTTTAAGAAAATTATTTGATTTTGTATCACTTATATATAAAATATAGCCAATGTGTTTAGAAGAGGATTAAAGAAATGAATAAAAAATACGCAGTATTAGTGGTTGATATGCTCAACGACTTCGTGACAGGCGCTTTAGGCTGTGATAATGCTAGAGCTATTGTCAAACCAACTCAAGAATTATTAGAAATCGCCAGAAAGAATAACGTCCCAGTTATCTTCTGCAATGACTCCCACTTAAAAGATGTCGACTTCGAACTCAAATTATGGGGTGACCACGCTATCAGAGGTACAAAGGGTGCCGAAATCATTCCTGAATTACCAGTCGATGAAAAAGATTATGTCATCTTAAAGAGAAGATACTCCGCTTTCTTCCAAACAGACTTAGACATCTTATTAAAAGAATTAGGTGTTACATCTGTTGTTGTTACAGGTTTACACACACATATGTGCTGCAGACACACAGCTGCTGATGCCTTCCAAAATGGTTTAGAAGTTATCTTCGCTAACGAAGCTACAGGTGCCTTCACAAAAGAAGACTACGAATATGGCTTAAAGTACGCTAAAGAAACATACGGCGCTAATAACTACAACAATAAAGAATTAGCCGAATTATTCAGCAAATAATTTATTAACTTATCAAACAAAATAATGGTGACAAAAACCGATTAAATGTAAATATCGGTCTAGTCACCATTTTTTGTAACAGCGTCTAAAAACGCCATTATTTTGCGTTAAACATAGAAATCAAAATAAAGTAAGAACAGGCCAATACATTATTCATATATTTGTAACTATATCCTTATATTGCATATTTTTAACAAAAAGTTAGACTAAATGTAGATTTATTGATTCGAAAATACTGGTGCACCTGTTTTCAACAAGAATCCGAAAAAGTTTGAAAAAACTGTTTGCAATCTCGGATAATGCGAGATTTAAAAAAGGAATTAAATTGTTGAGAAACAAAACCAGAATAACGATGCGTTTTTCATCATACCCTTTTTAGCTGAACAGTTTGCATATTGTAGTCTTAACTTTTAATTTGCAAAGGAGGTCTAAAAATGCATTCAAAAGTTATTATTGCATCGCTTGTTTGCGTACTTGCGGCAAGCCTTAATTTTGGCAAAAGGATAACTCCAAATTTAGCCGAAAAAGCAACAGAACCACTGGTACAAGAAACAGCGCAGCGCGCCCCAAACGATTATCCTCGTCATGTTTGGATTTCAAATGACGATGGAGTGGCAGGAGACTCATTTTATATCTCTATTAGTTACGAAAGAGAATATCTAGGTTTTGAGGTTCTTGAAAGAAGTACCGGACTAAATGTTAGCTATTACGCATATGACGATTATGCTGACGCTACTATAACAACGCCCACTTCTTCAGGCACATATTCTGCAAAATTCGGGTATTATTCTGGATCAAAACAAGTTGTTTTAGCTTCGATTTATGTTTATTCAGATGGCAATTACTATTGCGCTTCCTCTAATTCTATTTACGAAGCTAAGTCGCGCTTCTTCCATTACCATAAAGCCACTTATGAAGATAACGAGTACATCTCATATCGTGACGATTTCGATTATTACAATGGTTATTATAATGCTTATAATCCGAGCAGATTCAGTGCTGAGGCACGTCATGCCAATTTTGTTTACGGAGGGTCAAATGATACTTTTTCCGACTTCTTTGCGTCAAGAGGAGGGAATAGTTCGCTTATTTATTTAATACTTCACGCAACTTGGATTGATAGTGATAATCATTACCATCCTCTTGCTGGCATCAGAGCTGATTTTTTCACTCCAAATTCGCTATTGGGTCAAGGCGATTTACACTTTACAGATTATGAAGGAAATTACACTGTAGCTTTACCTGTGAGCCAAGCTGGTGGGCTCAAAGTAGATGATATTAAGTGTAGATTGTCTGCAGTGAGTGATGCTACTTCTGTAGAAGATAGTTTCTATCAGAATTACCCAATTTGTTTTACCGCGCCATACGGAACGCCTCTAACTGAATATTGCGAGCTCGATATTTTTATCTATATCTATGCCGCTAGAAGTGATAGAGGATGCGCTTATGAAATCGCTCAAGCACAAAGAACTCCATTTCATTATGCTAAAGAGCATGGTCATTTTTTAAACAGTGTCATCACTCAGTTCCCTGCTGAATACACTTCATTCTTCAATTATTCCTACAACTCATATTGTATTAAAGTTCAAGAAGATGACGCACATAGCTGGGATGTCTTAAATCACGAATATGGTCATTACATTTGCGAACGACTGAATTTGTGTTACACAGACAACGGAAACTATTATCATGGTGTCCACCAAGATTTAGGCAAATACAACGAATATATAGCGCTTTCTGAAGGCTTAGCAACATATTTTGGTATAGCTGCCCAAATGTATAATGCTCTAGGGATGACATATCTTAATAGATTTGGGGACGAAATATATCAAGATACATATAGAGACTTTAGCGTTGATTACAATCTAAGGGCACCAGGCTATAGTACAAGTCCTTATTATGGTGAAAGAGTTGAATCCAGCGTCACGAGCGTCTTATTAAAAATGCTTGATAACGTGAGTAGAAGTGGCGATAGTGTTGCACTCGGCGATGCAAGAATGTGGAATATTTTTAATCAAGTAAATTCTTGCGATAACGTTGTCGATATAATTGAGACCGCAATTAGTTTGTATCCTTCCTTTGCCACGTCAATTAGAAATCTTAGAAACTCTGAGTTTATTGCTGATTATGATGTTAATGCGGTCTCGAAAGCTGAGTGGACCATTATGCTTTATATCTGCGGTACCAACTTGGAAAGTGGAGATAAAAAAGATGATGGAACATGGAAAAGCAGCACCCCTTCTGGTTATGCAAGTAAAGACATTGAAGAAATTCTCAAGGTCAAAAACAAACCAAATAACGTTAATATTTTGATTGAAACTGGTGGTTGTGAAAGATGGAAAAACACAAATATCGAAGCTAATAAGATTTGTAGATTTACCGTTGAGAAACAAAGCAACAACACTGGAGCTCTGCAGCGTAGAGCAACGCTTACTAACAGTAATATGGGTGACCAATCAACTTTTGAATCGTTCTTGAACTGGGGGTTCAGAAATTATCCAGCCAACAAGACAGGCGTTATTCTTTGGAATCATGGTGGTGGTTTCGACTGTTGTGGCGGCTTGACTAATTTTGAAGTTGCTAGGGCACTAGAAAATGCTTTTTATGTAAATCGTCTTGATCGAATAGAATTCATTGGCTACGATGCTTGCTTGATGCAACTACAAGATGTCGCTGATTTCAATTCTCCATATTGCAAATATATGGTTGGTTCCGAAAGAACAGAACCAGCTAGTGGTTGGGCGTATGATAAATGGATTGACGATGTTTATGCCAAAAAATCTACAATTAACATTTTGAAAGAAATAGCGGATACCTATATTTCTAGTGTTGGTGGAAGCAACACGCTTTCAGTTTTAGAATTATCGCGTATGGCTAATTATAGAGCTAAATTTGAAGCGGTCGCATCTGCGCTAAAAACAATCCCATATATGGCGGTTTCTGAAATCGCTAACGCAACACATCGTTTTAGTTTCGATGGCAAAAACAACGGCACAATTGATGGGTTAGATTTCTTAAAACGCTTGTTGGAAAACAATGAATTGATGGATATGAATGGTTTAAGAACTAAAGTTAACAGCGCTATTACCGCCTACAATCAAGTCGTTAAATATAATAAGACTGGTAGTTCTGCTAACGGAAAAGCAAATGGGATGTCAATACATTATGCTGGAGCAAAGAAAGGCGCCCAGGCTACCCTTGATTTGCTTACCTCTACGGCTAACTTGCCAGCAATTGTAATTTCAAATTTGCAAGCGGCAGTTGATGCATATGATGCACCATATTATCCATCTTCATATACACATTTTGCTAATTGGAGAAGTCTCTGCTTCTAAAATTTGATTGTTTAGTAAACTGGCTAGTTTAAATTGATCTCAATTAATTAACCAGTAATAAAACAAGGCCTCTTAACGCATTGCAAATGTTGAGAGTCTTTGTTTGTAAACAATGGTGACAAAAACCGAATAAGTGTAAATTTCGGTTCAGTCACCATTTTTTATGACAGCGTCCAAAAACGCCAATATTTTGCGTTAAATATATATAACAAAATAAAGTAAGAATCCGTCAATACATTATGCATAATTTTGTAACTATCTCTATATATTGCATATTTTTAATAAAAAGTTAGACTGAATGTAGAGATTTTTAAATAAAAAACTGCGGTGCATCCTGTTTTTTCTTAAAAATCCCAAACACAAAAGAAAGCTGTTTGGCTTAGTGCTTTATTATTCACTAAAAAGCAAAAATAGGATGCGTTTTTTTCATGTGTGTTCTTCGCCAAACGGTTTAAATTTGTGGCTTTAACTTTTTCTATGTAAAGGAGGTTTTAAAATGCATTCAAAAGTTATTATTACATCACTTGTCTGCATGCTTGCTGCTAGCTTTAATTGTGGCAACAAAGCTGCTCCTACTTTTGCTCAAAAAGATGAACCTGTTGTAGAAGAAATGACTTGCCGTGCTCCAAATGATTATCAAAAAAGCGTTTGGATTTCAAATGAAACTGGAAACGCTGGCAGTTCGTTTAATGCTACGATTAGTTTTGAGAAAGAGTATTCTTCTTTCGGTATATTGTCACGCAGTTCTTCCCTAGGCGTTCAGTACTCATTTTATGGCACTTACGCTAGCGTTCGCATTACTACACCAAATTCATCTGGTGATTACTTTGTCAAATTCGGTTACGGATATGGTTCTACGCAAGTTGTTCTAGCAACAATATATGTTGGCTGTAGCGATGGCCATTATGCCGCTTCTTATCTTTCGAAAGATGATATGAGAGCCAGTTATTATAGGAATTATGCCGCTTCTTCTTCAATACTAAACTACATATCTAATCGCGATACATTCAACTACAAAACTGGTAATTACAGCGCATATAATCCAGCAAGATACAACGCAGAAAAGAACTACTCTGATTATGTTAGTGGTGGGAGAGATGATGTTGAAATAAGTGTTGTACGAACTCCAAAAACAAATTCGAACTCCAGCACAAAGCTAGTTCTTCATGCCAACTGGATAGACACAAACGGCGTATCTCATCCTCTTGCCGGTGTAAGAGCTGATTTTATTCGAAATGATTTGCTTATTGGTTCAGGGAATGTGCATTTCACTAACAGTCTTGGCCAATACACTGTTACTTTGGGTCAAAGCATCGCCAGCCAATATAGTTTAAACAAAATTAAATGTAGATTGGCTTCTGTATGTAAAGCGACGGCCGTCGAAGATAGATTCTGCCAAAACTATCCTATTTGTTATGCTTCATCTTCAAGACTCCAACTTTCGAGTTATTCCCAAGTGGATTACTATTTCGACATCTATGCTGGTACAAGTGATAGAGCGGATGCTTATGAATTGACTCAAATTCAAACAGTTCCATTTAACTATGTTAATAATAACGCGGAAATGCTTGATACCATTGTAACTCGATTCCCAGCGGAGCATACCGATTATCACGATTCTAGACATAGAGATTACTTTATCGATGTCCAAAAAGAAGATGCTGGTAGTTGGGATGTTTTGAATCATGAATATGGTCATTATATTTGTGACAAATTAGGTTTGGCGCGTATCGATGAAAATAGATATCCTCACAATGTTGATACCCCATTTGAAGACGATTACTATTATTTGGCTTATTCAGAAGGTTTAGCTACATACCTTGGCATTGCAGCACAAATGTATAGCTCGTCAGCCTACGACATTCCTGGATATGCAGATGAAATATATGATGATCCTCTTAGAGATCTATCTATTGACTATAATCAATTCAAACCAACTATTAATAGTTCATCAACATATTTCTATGCAGAAAGAACTGAATCAAGTATCACTAGTTTCCTATTAAAAATGCTTGATAATGTTGTAAGAACTGGCGATGAAGTTGCGTTTGGACATTCAAAAATGTGGAATGTTCTGAGTTCTCTTGGTTCCGATTATGATCCTTGTGACTCAATTATAAAATTCGTTGATAAAGCAATTGAACTGTATCCTTACGCCACTTTTGCTATTAATCTTTTAAAAGAAAATGAAGGTATTGTCGATTGTTTCGTTTCCTATTCTGATAGAGCTGATTGGACAATCATGATTTACATGAACGGCTGCAATTTAGAAAGCGGTGGAAAGTATCCAGACGGCAGTTGGATAGATGAAAATCCAAAAGGGTTTGCGACCATAAATCTTTACGAACTGTCAACCGCAATTCAAGACGATGAACGCGTTAATATTATCGTTGAGACAGGCGGTGCTGAAAGATGGTTAGATCCTCGAATAGACGCTAATCATATTTGTCGTTTTGAAGTTGGTAGTTCATATTCTTTAAATAGAGTAGCTACACTTCCAAACGCATCTATGGGTGATGAATCAACATTTGAGTCTTTTCTTGAATGGGGTCTCACAGAATATCCTGCCAAACGAATAGGGGTTGTTATGTGGGGACATGGTTCTGATTTAGGTGGTGTGTGTGGCTTGAAGCCTAATTACGTTGCCCAAGCATGTCATAATGTCTTTAGTACAGTAGGGGTTCAAAAATTAGATTTCATTTATTACGATGCTTGCGGTTGTGCTATTCAAGATGCTGCAGAATTTAACTCACCTTATTTCCGCTATATGGTTGCATCTCAAATGAATGTGAATGAATGGGGTGGCGATTATGCTGGATGGATTGACAATGTTTACTGTTTAGAAGAAACCGAACAAGTTATTAAGGAAATTGCTGACAAGCATGTTGCTAAGTATAACAACTTTAATATTGATGCGGTTATGTCCGTCTTAGATTTATCTTACATGGCTGAGTATAAAAGCAATTTTGAAGCTTTTGCTAATGAATTAAAAAACACTTACCCACTTGCCAATTATGCTCTTTCCGAAGCAAATAGATACAACATTAGACAATTTGCCCAAGACTCATATTGTTTTGGCTTTGACGGCACCAATAGCGCTCCTATTGATGGATTAAGTTTTTTGAACACCGTTAGAGCTGATGCTTCTGCACGAAATACCATGAACATTAGTTTGATTGACTCCGCCATCGCTTCTTACGATAATGTTGTTTACTACAACGTTACATGTGCTGATTTAATTGGAAATGCTAACGGCATGTCGATATTTGTTGCTGGCGGAACGAATACTATGAATCAATTAGAAGAAGTCCTTACGACAATGTTTCCAATCGAACCTCCGCGATATCTTGAGGATGAGACAAACTTTAATACTTGGAGAAGTATCTTCATGGGTGATTAAAGAGATTAAATAAACAAATCAAATAATGGTGACAAAAACCGATTAAGTGTAAATATCGGCCTAGTCACCATTTTTTATTGATTGGACCTATAAAAAACGCATTTTCAACTTAAAAAGCTTATTTTTATTATATAAAGCAATAAAATCTAGATTTGGCCAAACTTTTTTTTCGTGACAGTGTAACTCTTTGATTTTTATTGATAAAAGACGAAAACAAAATAAACTAATGATAGAGATTTTTAAACAAAAAACTGCGGTGCATCCTGTTTTTCTTAAAAATCCCAAACACAAAACATAGCTGTTTGGCTTGGTGCTTTATAATTCGCTAAAAAGCACAAAAAAATAGGATGCATCATTTTATTTGCATTCTTTTTTAAAACAGTTTGTTTGTGTTTTGACTTTTATTGCAAAGGAGGTTTTATAATGCATTCAAAAGTTATTGTTGCATCACTTGCTTGCTTGCTAGCGAGTACGTTTTGCGGTAGAGCTGCAGACGATGTTGCTTGTTCTATGAGTCATGATGCAAAAAGGACGACTATTAATTACGCACCTAGTGTCGGCCGTGGCTATTTTACAATCAAGCAAAACGTGATTGATTCAGGAGATTACATTGATACTGAGTACATCTATGATGGAGAACTTGATAATTTTGTTGTTCTAGAAAGAAGTAATAGTTTACTAGAAGTTATAAAAAATGTTGACGATGATGGTCGAGTTCAAGTTTTAGTTAAAACTCCTCAAATAGCTGGTGCTTATTCTTTATCGTTTGGATTATTGGATAATTATCAATCCGGCAACAATCCAGATTCAATTGCGACATTATTTATTTATTCTGATGGCATACATGACTGTGTTTCTGCCGCTTCTCCAGATGACGCAAAATCACTCTATTTCTTGTCATTTATGGCAACTGACGAAGAAAGGGGATTATTAAATTCAAATTTGAACAACCAACTTGGTGAATTGGAACCGATAGTGGCCGATCCATTCCCAGGCGGTCCAAAACCAATTATTGGCAATGGTAGCCTTATTCCGTCAGCCAATCTTCCTTTTAATCCACCAGACTCAAACAGCTCAAGCAAATTCAATGCAATTAAAAGATACAATGATTTTGTATATGGCGATAGAAGTGATTGGAATGTAAGTTCTTCCAAAGAAAATTCAAGTAGCACAAAAACAGACGTGATTATAAAGGTTAAAGTAAAATTTAAAGACCAAAATAATCATATTTACCCAGTAAATGGCGCTAACGTGGTTTTTTCACATGCTGGTTCAGACTTGATTGATTTCAATAAGCAACAGAATATTTTTGGAAATCCAACCCCAGACAACTACACTGATTCTAATGGTGAATGCGTTTTTACTGTAGGTAGTCAATTTGCCAAGGCTATGTATTATGAAAGTCTTGAATTCAGAGTTTATTCCGAAAGCAAGGCAACGGTTGTTAAAGACAATAATGGAATAACTTTCTCTTATTGCTACGCTGACGCTCCGTCTAACACATATGGAGGTTTTTTGCCGGCACGTAATAAATTATCAAAATATAAAACAATTAATTTCAATGTGACAATTACTTCTGGATTAAGCGATAGGGCTGACGCTTTTGAAATAAGCCAAGCTCAACTCCTGCCTTACACATATTGCAAAGATTTTAATCATACGATGAATTCAATTACCACAACGTATCCAGCGGTCTATTCTGCATATACTTCCTCAGATGAAGATAAAATGATAATGATTCAAAAAGAAGATTATGCAAGCTGGGATGTTTTGAATCACGAATACGGCCACTATATTTGTGATACTTTGAATCTCTGCAGAAGATTCCCAAATGAAATGCCACATGATATCAACGAAGATTTAGTGGATCGATATGGCCTACATGACGGTCTTGAATTGGCTTTTTCAGAAGGCCTAGCCACATATTTTGCCGTTGCGTCTCAAATGTATGATACCAGTATCCTTCATTTCAATGGTGTAGGAGACGAAAAATATCAAGACGATTTTAGAAATATTGTTGTTGATTATAATCTCTATCCGGATAATGCTTTGTGTGATATTTCCGGTGGGGAAGGTATCGAATCTAGAGTTACGGGTCTATTGGTAAAAATGCTTGATAACAAATATAGAGAAGATGACCATGTTTCCTTAAATCACACCAACATGTGGTATTTATTAACAAATAATGAATATGGTCATAGATCCATATGCAGATTCTTGGAAGACCTTTTAAAAGATGACGATTATTCTTTTTCGGTGAATGATTTCCAAACTCTAATGACTAGAGAGGGCATTTCTGCAAAAAGTGACATAGCCAAATGGACTATTATGATATATATGTGTGGTTCTACTCTTGAGTATTATCAAGGGAACATCTACGGAGAAGCTACTGCTGACATTCAAGAAATGTTAAGCGTCGGCGATCAATCTGATTATGTCAATGTGATTATCCAAACAGGCGGTTGCTGGCATTGGGGTCTCGAATGTATTCCATCAAACGGAAGAGCTGGGCGTTTTCACATTAAGAACGGAGAATTAGTCCCAGAAGAAGACTGCTATGAATTAGGACTTGCTAATATGGGTGAATCTGAAACCTTTGAATCATTCTTAAATTGGGGTCTCGAAAAGTATCCCGCAGAAAAAACAGGTGTTATCTTGTGGAATCATGGATACGCACTGAGAGGTGTTTGTGCTGATGCTTATTTCAATGGCGACAAGCTGCTCAATTCAGAAGCAAACGAAGCGTTCCAAAACGTTTTTACTCAACGCAATATTGATAAATTGGAATTTATTGGCTATGATGCGTGTTTAATGCAATTGCAAGATGTTGCCGAGTTTAATTCCCATTATTTTAATTATATGATTGCTTCTGAGGGACTTGAACCAGATGGTGGCTGGGCTTATGACAAATGGCTTCCAAGCTTGTATATGGATGAAGATACGGAAACTATTTTGGATACTGTTGCATGGAGCTATGTGCTTGAATATCAAGACACCGACTGGTGGGAAACATATGTAACGTGTTCAGTCTTGGATTTATCAATGATGACGAATTACTTCAGTAAGTTTGAGCATCTCTGCGAGGTTATGTTCGACAACGCTATTGCTTATGACGTTGAATTCCATAACGCGGCCGCTCACGCATATGAATATGTACCAGGCATGATGTCGCTTGATTTACAAGTTGTAGACTGTGTTGATTATCTGTATTGTTTGCTTGAACAGCCACATTTCAGCGAGTTTTCGTATGAAATTAGTGATGTAATTTTAGCTGTTGGAGAATTAGTTGTGACATGCGCAACGTTCGATGACATATCTTGTGGTTTAGCAATACACACTTGTATGGAAAACTCCTATTTTGAAAAGTATTACCCGGCAGAAGAAACGCATTTTGACACATGGAGAAGTATATGGATGTTCGAGTTGCCTCCATATATTGAACCACCCCTACACGATTAACTAAATCATTGGCGGATTTATTAATAAGCAAATCCGCCTTTTTATTTGTGAATTATGATGACAAAAACCGATATTGTGTAATATTGGTGGACGTCATCTTTTTAGTATGACACTGTCTAAAATCGTAAACTTTTTAACGAAATCGTAAACTTTTTCAATAAAATCAGATTTAATCAGTATTTTGTGTGACAATGTAACAAAATTTATAGTTATTGAATAATGTTTTTAAAAAGTTAGACTGAATGTAGATTTATTGATTCGAAAATACTGGTGCACCTGTTTTCAGCAAGAATCCAAAAAAATAGTTTGAAAAGACTGTTTGCAATCTCGGATAATGTGAGATTTAAAAAAGGAATGAATTTGTTGAAAAACAAAAGAAAACCAGAAATAACGATGCGTTTTTCATCATGCCTTCTAAACCCAAACAGTCTGAATATTTGTAGTTTTAACTTTTAATTTGCAAAGGAGGTCTAAAAATGCATTCAAAAGTTATTATTGCATCACTTGTTTGCGTGCTTGCGGCAAGTTTTAACGCGGGGAAAGGAATTACAGCAAACTCCGCTGAAGCTATTCAGCCAGAAGTAAAGGAAACAGTGAGTCGCGCTCCCAACGACTACCAAAAGAATTATTGGTTCTCGGAACAAGAAGGAGATACCCTTTATCAGTTTACTGTCACAGTCGATTTCGAAAAGGAATACCAAAGCTTCCAGATTTTGAGAAACGACGACGACATCGAAGTGAACTATTCTTTCTATGGAGATTATGCGGACATACGCATGGTTGCACCAGATTCTGATGGTGGGCATTTTGTTGAATTTGGATATCGTTCAGGATCTAAGAACATAGTGCTCGCAACAATCTACGTGTACGTAAGGTTGGGCAATTACGCTGCATCGGCATATTCAATGGATGATGCAAAATCGCGTTTATTCCGTTACCAAGAAGCGACATATGATGAATTAGAGTACATTAGATATCGTGATGAATCTAACTTTAAGTATGGTTACTACACAACTTATAACCCATCTAGATTTAACGTAGAGCAAAGCCACGCCGATTATGTTTATGGAGAAAACGATTACGAATATAATGTATCAACCAGCCCAAGAGGTAATAGCACAACCACAAAATTGATTCTTCATGCAAACTGGGTTGATAAAAATGGTAATGATTATCCTCTTATAGGCGTGAGAGCCGATTTCATGACTCAAAATTCTCTTTTAGGACAAGGCGATCTGCACTTTACAGATGATGATGGAGAATATGTTGTTAACTTAACTGCTAGCCAAGCCAATCAACTTAAAGTTAACGATATCAGATGTCGATTAAGTTCTGTTTGTCATGCAACTGCAGTTGAAGATAATTTCTACCAAAACTATCCACTTTGCTATTCTTTCTCAAACACAACATCACTATCGAATTACTCTCAACTCGATTTATACCTCTGGATCTTTGCCGATTTTAGTGATAGAGGTGCCGCCTATGAGATTACTCAAGCCCAAAGCGTTCCTTACAATTACGTCGATACTTTTACCGACACGCTTGACACTATCGTTACACGATTCCCAACAGCTCATACGGATTATGTGAAAAATAGAGTTCAATTCATCGACATCCAAAAAGAAGATGCACATAGCTGGGATGTTTTAAATCATGAATATGGCCACTTCATTTGTGATCAACTTGGTTTATGCAATGTTGATAGCAACAGAAATCCTCACAATGTTCATACCAATTTAGGTGAAGATGGTATTGAATTAGCGTATTCAGAAGGTTTGGCTACCTATCTTGGTTTAGCTGCTCAAATGTACTATGTTGGTTCATTCGACGTCGATGGTTTCGGTGATGAATTGTACCAAGATACATATAGAAATCTCACTGTTTATTATGATAGATTTGCTCCTTCATATGGTGGCAGTGGTCGTATGTATGGCGAAAGATATGAAACAGCCACAACAGCGATGATGATTAAAATGCTTGATGATGTTGAAAGATGGGACGACGAAGTAGAACTTGGCCACGCTGCAATGTGGAATATCCTCTTAAATAGCGCCGATGAATACTGCAGAAACATCGTTGAATTTATTAATGTTGCTGTCGATACATATCCTTCCTATGAGTCTGCAATTAGACACATGCAAGAAATTGAAATGATTGCTGAATACATCATTCACTCTTATGAAAAAGCAGCATGGACAATCATGATTTATGTTAGTGGTGCAAATGTACAAAGATATGTTTTGAATGATATAGCGGAAATTTTGTCTGTTGATAATCAACCTTCTAACGTGAATATCATTGTAGAATTTGGTGGTGCTACAAGCTGGAATGTTTCAAATAACTACTATGGCATATCCGCTTCTTATATCAATCGTTACCATGTTAGAAATAAACAACTTATTCAAGATGGCAATAAATTGCCACAAGCAAATATGGGTAACCAATCAACGCTTGAATCATTCCTTGATTGGGGTCTCAGAAACTATCCAGCTCAAAAAACAGGTGTTATTTTCTGGAATCACGGCGGAGCGCTTGATGGAGTTTGTTACGATTATAACTATAGTCATGATGCATTAACTGCAACAGAAGTAATGAACGCTTTTGACAATTCTCTATACAGAAGTCGCACAAGTAAATTTGAATTCGTTGCCTACAACGCATGCCTCATGCAAGTCCAAGACATCGCAAGATACAATTCAAGTTACTGCAATTATATGGTTGCTTCAGAAGAACTAATGCCTGCTACTGGCTTTGCATATGATGAATGGATTGACGATGTGTACGCGAAGAAGCCAACAACCACAATTTTAACCGAAATCGTCAACACGTATGCTAACAACAATTACGGCTGGGTAACACTTTCAGCAATCGATTTATCAAAGATGAACGCTTATTACAACGAGTTTGAAAGTATGTCTTCTCAAATTAAGACCACAGTTAAGAATAACAAGACAGTTTTCAAAAATATTCTCACATCATGCAAAGCGTATGACTTTGAATACACAAGATCTTATGGAACAATTGATGGATATGATTTCTTGAACAAGTTATACTATAGCGATACGTTCAGTTCATATCGTACAAAGATTAATACTGTTATGGCAAAATATAACCAACTCTTTGTTGCAAGAAGATGCGGTAGTAGTGCAGGACAATCAAACGGTTTGGCACTTTTCTGCGGTCTTGATCATAGTGGAAATAGCATGTCATACCCAACAACACGTTTCACAAGCTGGAAGAGTGTTGTTACAGCATAAGCTTTAATCGACTGATTAATTTGAAAGGCGAAAAGGGCAACCGATTCGCCTTTCTTTTATATTAAAAGGAAATAAAATGTGGTTGCATCGAGAAAAAATGATTCAAATAAATATCATTTATTGCTCATATATTTCTTTTACTCTTAATATTTTTTACCGTTTTTCTTAATTATTTAAAAATAATTGTGATACAATGGTCTCGATTTGGGCGTTTTTCGGGTAAACGCTTAGAAAGAGGAGTAAACATATGCCAAATATTGATTTAGGTAAATATGGAATCAAAAATGTAAAAGAAGTGGTTTATAACCCTTCTTATGATCTTCTTTTCGAAGAAGAAACAAAAGCTAGCTTAGAAGGCTACGAAAAAGGTAAAGTCACTGAACTTAACGCTGTTAATGTTATGACTGGTATCTACACAGGTAGATCCCCAAAGGACAAATACATTGTCGTCGATGAAAACAGCAAAGACACAGTTTGGTGGACATCAGAAGGTTACAAGAATGATAACCACCCAATGAGTGAAGAAGTTTGGGCTAAAGTCAAAGCTCTTGCTCAAAAGGAATTATCTGAAAAGAGATTGTTCGTTGTTGATGCCTATTGTGGCGCTAACAAGGATACAAGAATGGCGGTCCGCTTCATTATGGAAGTGGCCTGGCAAGCACATTTCGTTAGAAATATGTTCATTAAGCCAACAGAAGAAGAATTAAAGAACTTTGAACCAGATTTCATCGTTTATACAGCTTCTAAAGCCAAAGTTGAAAACTACAAAGAATTAGGACTTAACTCTGAAACATGTGTTGCGTTCAACATCACAAGCAAAGAACAAGTCATTTTAAATACATGGTACGGTGGTGAAATGAAGAAAGGTATGTTCTCCATGATGAACTACTACTTACCACTTAAGGGCATTGCCTCAATGCACTGCTCCGCTAACACCGATATGAATGGTGAAAATACCGCCATCTTCTTCGGTTTATCTGGTACAGGTAAAACCACATTATCAACCGATCCAAAGAGATTACTCATCGGTGACGATGAACACGGTTGGGATGACAATGGTGTCTTCAACCTCGAAGGTGGCTGCTACGCTAAAGTCATTAACTTAGATAAAGAAAGCGAACCAGATATCTACAGAGCTATCCGTAGAGACGCTTTATTAGAAAACGTGACTGTTGATGCTAACGGCAAAATTGACTTCGCTGATAAGAGTGTCACAGAAAACACACGTGTTTCTTATCCAATCAATCACATTGAAAAGATTGTTAAACCAATTTCTCACGGCCCACACGCTAAGAACGTTATCTTCTTAAGTGCTGACGCCTTTGGTGTTTTACCTCCAGTGAGCATCCTCACTCCAGAACAAACACAATACTACTTCTTAAGCGGTTTCACCGCCAAATTAGCGGGTACCGAAAGAGGTATTACTGAACCAACACCAACATTCTCTGCTTGCTTCGGTCAAGCCTTCTTGGAATTACATCCAACAAAGTATGCTGAAGAATTAGTTAAGAAGATGAAAGTCAGTGGTGCTAAAGCTTACTTAGTCAACACTGGTTGGAATGGTACAGGCAAACGTATTTCCATCAAAGATACCCGTGGTATCATCGATGCTATCTTAGATGGTTCTATCAATAAAGCCCCAACAAAGAAAATTCCTGTCTTTGATTTTGAAGTCCCAACTGAATTACCAGGTGTTGATCCAAAGATCTTAGACCCAAGAGATACATATGCTAACCCAGCTGATTGGGATGCAAAAGCTGCTGATTTAGCTTCCAGATTCGTTAAGAACTTTGTTAAGTATGAATCTAACGAAGCTGGCAAAGCCTTAGTCAAAGCTGGTCCAAAAGCTGAATAGGATTGTTTATGGGTGTCAAAATTGTTGAAACTGGCCTAAGAGACGGCCACCAATCATTATTTGCCACAAGAATGAACACCGAAGAAGTTCTTTGTGCGCTCAAGGAACTTGACCAAGTTGGTTACCACGCCATTGAAATTTGGGGTGGTGCCACATTTGATGCTTGTTTAAGATTCTTAAATGAAGACCCATGGGAAAGACTTAGATTAGCTAAGAAAGTTTGTAAGAAAACCAAATTACAAATGTTATTCCGTGGTCAAAACATCCTCGGCTATCGTCACTATGCTGACGACGTCGTTGAGAAGTTCGTTGAAAAATCCATCAAGAACGGTATCGATATTATCCGTATCTTCGATGCTTTAAACGATATCCGTAACTTAGAATGTGCGGTCAAAGCCACTAAGAAATATGGTGGTGAATGCCAAATCGCTTTAAGTTATACAACTTCTCCAGTCCATACCGTTGAATACTATGTTAACTTAGCCAAAGAAATCGAAAAGATGGGTGCTGATAGCATTTGTATCAAAGATATGGCCGGTGTTATGATGCCAACCGCTGCTTATGAATTAATCAGTGCGTTAAAGAAAAACACCAAATTACCAATCGAATTACACAGTCACTGCACAGGTGGCTTATGTGAAATGACATATTTAAAAGCCATTGAAGCGGGCGTTGATATTGTCGACTGCGCAATCAGCCCAATGAGTGGTGGTACTTCTCAACCATGTACCGAATCACTTAACTTCGCTCTTCAAGGTACAGAATATGATCCAAAACTTAACGTTGCTATGTTGAATGCTGCTGCCGCTAAATTAGCCCCAGTTAAAGCTAAATACATTGCCAACGGTTTATTAAATCCAAAAGTTTTGTCCGTCAATGCGAACATTATCAAATACCAAGTTCCAGGCGGTATGTTATCTAACCTTATCAACCAATTAAAGCAACAAGATGCTTCTGATAGATTAGATGAAGTCTTAGCGGAAGTTCCAAATGTCCGTAAGGATATGGGCTATCCTCCACTTGTTACTCCATTATCACAAATGGTTGGTACACAAGCCGTTTTAAATGTTCTTTCTGGTGAAAGATACAAAATGGTGCCAAAGGAAATCAACGAATATTTACATGGTAGATATGGTAAATCTCCAGCACCAGTTGATGAAGAAATCAGACATAAGATTATCGGTGATGACAAAGTCATCGACTATCGTCCAGCTGATGATCTCAAACCAGAATTTGCGGAATTAAAGAAACAATACAAAGATATCGCTAAGAGTGATGAAGACGTCTTATCCATCGCTTTATTTGGTGATGTCGCTATCAAATTCATTGAACAAAGAAATGAAGATGCGATTCCAACCGTCATCCACGTTGAGGCTTAATTATGCTAGCAGTGTGGAGTGATTGGAATTCAATGACAGTAGTCGATGCCTTATTGGTTGCTGTTATTGCTATATTCATCGTCTTCCTTGTTCTCGCTATTATCATTTTCATCACTTGGTCGATGCAAAAAGGCATGGAGAAATTCGATGCCGCTACAAACATCTTACCTAAGGAAGAAAATAAGATTCTTAGTGAAGATCCAAACGCTGTTGTTGCCGCTTTAGTGGCGTCAATGGAGTTCTATCGTGAAACAGGGAAAGAAGTACGTATTGTTTCAATTAAAAGAATTGAGGACTAATTTATGAAGATTTATAAAATTAAAGTTAACGGTAAAGCGTACCGTGTTGAACTCGAAGCCATTGAACAAGTGGATACAGTTCCATTAGAAGAAAAGAAAAAACAAGAAACAAATAAGATTGTGAACACCAATGGTGCCAAAGAAGTTCCTTCTCCAATCCAAGGCCAAGTCACAAACGTCAAAGTTAAAGTTGGCGATAAAGTCAAGAAAGGTGACGTTTTAGTGATTATCGAAGCGATGAAACTCGAAAACGAAGTTGTTTCTCCATTCGAAGGTCAAATTGCACAAATCTTAGTGACCAAAGGTCAAAACGTTAAGGCCAAAGAAGTCATTATTACTATTGAATAACGGAAAAGAGAATTATGGAAAAATTTTGGAATACAATTGTCGCGTTTTTCCAAGGTTCCGGTATAGCAGGCTTTTTCCAACAAGGAGGCTGGCTCAATTTAATCATGATTTTAGTAGCGTGTGTGCTTTTGTTCCTCGCTATTAAGAAAGACTTCGAGCCATACTTACTCTTACCAATTGCATTTGGTATGTTACTCGTTAACTTACCAGGTGTTGCTAATGAATTATTCGCTAAAGGTACAACAATGTACGACGCCACAAAACTTGCGGGCGCTGTATCAGGCGTTGACCTAGAAGCTGCCACACATGTCTTTGACTTACTAGGCACTAGCGAAGCTTCAACCCTTGATTTACATAAATTGGTCATGGGTTCAGATTTCGTTACTAAAATGGTGGGATTCGGTTATTCAGAAAATGTTGCTACTGCAATGGCTAGTAATATTGACCACTTATATAGTTATGACTACACCGGTATCTTCGGATACTTATATTACGGAGTTAAGTGGGGCATTTATCCTTGCTTAATCTTCCTCTGCATTGGTGCGACCACAGACTTTGGTCCATTAATTGCTAACAAGAAAACTATGTTATTAGGTGCCGCTGCTCAAGTCGGTATCTTCATTACCTTCATCGGTGCTATTGCCTTAGGTAAGAATGGCTTAGGCTGGACAGGCTTCACCGCTAGAACAGCTTCCGCTATTGGTATTATCGGTGGTGCGGATGGTCCAACCGCTATCTTAGTTACCACAAAGTTAGCACCTGAATACTTATCATCTATCGCGATTGTGGCGTACTCATACATGGCTTTAGTGCCTGTGATTCAACCACCAATCATCCGCTTATTAACAACTAAGAAAGAAAGAGCCATCAGAATGGAAACTCCAAGAGAAGTTTCTAAGACTGAAAAGATTCTCTTCCCAATCGTTGTTACTGCGATTACCTGCTTACTTGTTCCAAGTGCCGCTCCATTAATTGGCTGCTTAATGCTTGGTAACTTAATTAAAGAATGTGGTGTCGTACCAAAGATCAGAGATACATTAGCGAACTCCTTAATGTATATCGTCACCATCTTATTAGGTGTCTGTGTCGGTTGTACCGCTGATGCTCAAACATTCTTAACAGTTGATACCATCTTAATCTTCGTCTTAGGTATTATTGCCTTCTCCGTCGCTACAGCGGCTGGTGTGTTAGGTGGCAAATTAATGTGCTTCTTAACAAAGGGCAAAGTCAACCCAATGATTGGCGCTGCTGGTGTGAGTGCTGTTCCAATGGCCGCCCGTGTCGTCCATAAGGAAGGTTTAAGAGAAGATCCAACCAATTTCTTACTCATGCACGCGATGGGTCCAAACGTTGCAGGCGTTATTGGCTCAGCTGTTGCCGCTGGCGTCTTACTCCTCTTATTCGCATAATAGGAAAAACCCGAAAAACAAAGCTCTTGCGAAAACAAGGGCTTTTTTCTTGGCGTTTTCTTATCTTATATTAGTCTAATTAATAGAAGACAACTTTGGGTTGTTATAGAATAAGAAACATGAGCATGACAAAACTATTTAAACTATTATGCATCATTCCTATTCTTGCTGGCTGTGAGCAAACCACAAGAAAAGAAACACTAGTGATTTTTGGCTGTTCAGAATTCGGTGAAGAGATGCCTAGTGAATACGCTGAAAAACTAAAGGAGCTCAAACCTTTCTATAGTTACAGCAGCCAAAGATATGATGTTACACCAAAAGAGCTTAATGGAGTTTGTAAATTATACGCCTATGATTTATCCATTATTGATGTCTTAGTATATCAAGGTGAAGTATATTCTATCCGCATGGATAATACGCATGGATTTACTAGGTTGGCCTATTATAAAGGCGAATATAAAGAAGCACTTTATTATAGCCGTGATATTGGCAGTGGACGCCACATCTTACAAATTGGCGCTTTTAAAACTTAAGAGAGAAACAAGATATGGCGGTGGATATAGGCTATAACGAATTACAAAGCAACCACGATTATGCTGGTGTGGTATTTGAAAAATCAAAACCGGGTATAATTGGCTATGATGAAAAAAAGATGCTTGGAGCTCGTGAACTGAAATACAACAAAGGAGAAAATCCAGACGATTCACCATATGCAGTTGGTGACGGCTACTTATATACCGATCTTACAACATATCAACTTGTTAGCTGGGATAAGTTCAAAGCGCAGCAATAAAAAACAGTCTTCGCTTAAAGCGGAGGCTTTTTTGTTTTACAATGTCCATATGCAATATCATCAACTCCATTTCCAAGAAATAGACTCCACGAATACCTATTTAAAGAATACTTATAAGTTATTAAGTAACTTTACTTTCGTGTCCACTGATTATCAAAGTCATGGTAAAGGTAGAAACGATCGAACTTGGACTAGTGAACCGGGTGAAAACCTCATGTTCTCATTTTTAATTAAGGATGAGAGTTTATTAAAACAATCACCAATTATTTCCCTTTTAAGCGCGGTAGAAGTCGCTAAAGTGATTGAGACATATAAAATCAAAGGTGTGAGCATTAAATGGCCTAACGACGTCTTTATTAACGATAAAAAGGTATGTGGTATTCTCGCTGAAGGTCAACTTCCTCTTTATATGGTCGTTGGTATTGGTCTTAATGTTAATCAAAAGACTTTTCCTAACGACTTAAGAAGACCAGCGACATCATTATGCTTAGAGCTTAATAAAGATACATCAGTGGATGAACTTAAAGATAAATTATTCCCAAGTATTGTTAATTCGTTAAGTAATCTCGACTTAGATAAATCTTTAGAATATTTTAGAAATCACAATTACTTACTAAATAAGAGGGTACGTGTACTTGTTAATAATCAAGCATTCATTGGTGAAGTAGTGGGAATTGATAATTCTTTTTGTCTTCAAATAGCAACACATGATATGCTTTTACATATTGATAGTGGCGAAATAGGAATATTATGAGCGAAGTAAAGAAAAGAAAGATTAGTTCATTACAAATTATCTTGTATGTGATTACAGGAATGCTTTTAATCACCTCTATTGCTTTCTTTAGCACTGGCGCTTTATTTTGGTTTGGTGTTGGCTTCCTTGGTGCGACAGTCATTATGGCTATTCCAACATTGATTCTTGCTTTAGCCCACGAAGTGAAATCAGAACAAAACTATTTAGCGTTAAATGGTCGTAGATTCGATGCGGTTATCTTTGATATGGATGGCACATTAATTGATTCCACAAGTCTATGGCATGAAATCGATAAGAAATTCTTCTCTAAAAGAGGCATGGAATTACCAAATGACTACGCTCAAAACATTGTCCATCTTGGTTTAAAGGAAGCCGCAAAGTTCACTAAGAATACATACGGCATTAAAGAAAGTGAACAAGAAATCATGGATGAATGGCATCAAATGTCCATTGATATGTACGCGAATGACGTGAAACTAAAAGACTATTCTTTAGCGTTACTCGAATTCTTTAGAAAGAATAATATCCCAATGGCAATTGCCACTGCGAATGATGATACATTATATATGCCATGCATTAAAAGACTTGGCTTAGATAAATACTTCACATATATCGCTGATGTTAACAACGTTAAAGAAGGTAAACAAAGTGCGAGAATCTATGAATATCTCGCGGAACAAATGCATGTGGACAAAGAAAGAGTCTTAGTGCTTGAAGATATGCCAACATGTGTTAAAACAGCTTATAAAGCAGGTTTCTTAACCGTCGCTGTTAACGATAAGGCTAGTGAACAATACAATAAAGAAAAGAGGATGAATTCTCACCTCTTTATTAATAACTTTGGCGAATTACTTAATCTATTAAAGTAGCTCAACGTTATATTTCTTAAAGTTTTCGATATCTTCTTTAGGCCAATAGGAGGATTGGACTTCTCCGATGTGGACCTTTTTTAATAAATACATACATAATCTAGATTGACCAATACCACCGCCTATAGAAAGTGGTAATTGTTCATTTAAGATTAATTGGTGATATGGAAGATTAACTTTGCTCATTTCACCTTTAGCTTTAAGTTGCTTCATTAATGATTCTTTATTAACTCTGATACCCATACTGGATAATTCAAAAGCAATTTGAAGTGGTTCATACCAAAGTAATATATCACCGTTAAGTTTCCAATCGTCGTAGTCCGCCGCTCTACCGTCGTGTGGTTTGCCATCTTTAAGATTAGCGCCGATTTGCATTAAGAAAACCGCACCATATTCTTTAGCGAGAGCGTTTTCTCTTTCTTTTCTATTAAGGCTTGGATACTTAGCTTCTAATTGCTTCGTGGTTACGAAGGAAATATCTTTTGGTAAGCTATTGTTTTCTAATTGTGGATAATGTTTCACTAATAAGCGATATGTTTTTAAGAATGATTTGTAGATCTTTTTAACAGTGCGCTTTAATGTTTTAACATTTCTATCTTCCACTGTTAATCTCTTTTCCCAGTCCCATTGGTCAACATAGAGGGAATGCAAATTATCAGTATCTTCAAATCTTCTAATGGCGTTCATATCGGTATATAAACCGTTGATATCATATTTCTTTAGAGCATATCTTTTCCATTTTGCTAAGGATTGAACGATCTCTAAATCTTGTCCGTTTTCGTTAACAACGAAACCAACAGGTTGTTCATAACCATTTAAGTTATCATTTAAACCAGTATTTGGTTCCACGAATAGTGGGGCACTAACACGGATTAACTCTAAGTCTTTAGCGAGTTCTCTTTCAAAGGTGTCTTTAATTAACTTAATAGCGATTTGAGTGTCCACTAAGTTAAGAACACTTTGATAGTTTTTTGGATAGATGTTGTTTTTCATACTAGATAATTTCTTTCTTGTTTTTGTTTTTATATGTTGTAAATCTGATTTCTAAATCACCATCCATGACTGGTGTACCTTCATCGATACATTCAAAGTCTGGATTCTCGTCTAAATTAACGAAGAATACTTCTGCGCCTCCATCAGCGTTGACCTTGGTTAAATACACTTCGTCAACGTATGGAAGAGTTTGTCTATAAATAGACGCGCCACCGATAACGAATACCGTGTCGCTTGTTTCGTATTCTTTCATCTTTCTTAAGAAGTCCTCAAAGGTATGAACATTAATGACTCCTTCATAGTTATGGGTAGGATCTTGAGATAAGACAATATGAGTTCTATTTTTTAATGGTTGGCTATTTGGGAAAGATAACAAAGTATTTTCACCCATACAAACCACATGTCCCTTAGTGGTTTCTCTAAAGAACTTCATGTCTAAAGGAAGAGAGAACAATAAGCCGTTTCTCTTACCAATACCAAATTTTTTATCACAGTTAAGAATGGAAATAATCATAAATTAAATAGCCACTGGAATCTTTTTACCGAGGTCTTCGTATTCGTAATCAATGAGTTCAAAGTCTTCGACTTTAAAGTCATAGAAGTTTTTAACGTTTGTATTAATTTTTAATTTAGGTGCCTTATGTTGTGGTTTAGCGATGACTTCTTTAACTAAATCAACGTGTCTATCGTAGATATGTGCGTCAGCGATAACGTGAACGAGTTCACCCGCTTTTAATCCAGAGACTTGAGCAAACATCATTAAAAGTAATGCATATTGTAAGACGTTCCAGTTGTTCGCGGTTAACATATCGTTACTTCTTTGATTTAAGATGCCGTTTAATGTGTCACCACTGACATTGAATGTCATGGAATAGGCACATGGATAAAGATTCATTTCGTGTAAATCTTCAAAGTTATAGATATTGGTCATAATTCTTCTAGATTGAGGATTATGCTTTAAGTCATAAAGAACTCTATCAACTTGATCGAATTCACCTTCTGGATAGATGGACTTCTTCGCTAATTGGTAGCCATAAGCCTTACCAATAGAACCTTTTTCATCCGCCCAGGAATCCCAAATGTGAGAACCTAAATCATGAATGTTATTGGATTTCTTTTGCCAAATCCAAAGTAATTCATCTAAGCAACTCTTAAAAGCGGTTCTTCTAATTGTTAAGATTGGTAATTCTTCTTGAAGATTATAACGGTTCACGATACAGAATTTCTTCACTGTATGCGCTGGGGTGCCGTCTTCCCAATGTGGTCTGACATTTAAATCAGTGTCCCAAAAGCCATTCTCAAGAATGTCTTTCATATTGTTAACAAAAATTTCATCTGCTTTTGACATAAGAGTTACCTCGCAATGTAAATATTATATTCAAAAAATCCTTATTCTTAAATTAAAAAAGAATAAGAAAAATAAACGCTCATCAAAAAAGCTTGATTTAATCGTTATTTTAAACATGTAAACACTTTTAATATTTTTTAAAAAAATAGAAAAAGAGTTTATAATATACGTGTATGCAGGAAACATTTTTCTCAAATAAGAATATTATTGTCGCGGATTTTGACTATCAAGCCGCGCTTTTCCTCTTTAAGAACAAACATCCTGATTTAGATATTAAGATTATTAGTCGTCATGACCTCATTAATAAGGTTTCATATTCCTTCGCTAAAGATCCAATTCCATTCTTAATCAAAGAAGGTATTGGTTATAAGAAAGCTAAAAAGTATTTAGATATTCTTTTAACCGCGGATATCTCTAAGAACAAAGAACTTACCGATTTATTTAATAAGCTTAATGATAATGGCTATCTCGCTAAAGATGAGTATGGCTTTTATGAATTAAAGGATAGTCATATCTTCCTATTTGAAATGGAACAAGATGTCGCGATTCAAAAATTATTAGAAAGAAGTGAGATAGCATATAGTTTTCTAAGATTAGAGGGTCTTAATCTCTATAAGAATAATGCTTATATTAGCCCTAATATCATCTACTTTGAAAACAAGATGACACAGTTCTTCTATATCTTCTCCTGGGTGAGAGATAAAGCGAGAGACAACACCAAACAAAAACAAAGAATCATTATCGATGGTGATGAAGATATCTTCTACGTAAAGATTATGTCTGAACTATTCCATATTCCAGTTTGTTATGTGGAAGAAAGGCCTTTGATATCTGTGAAAAGTGTCAAAGCTAAGATTAATCAAATCTATAGCACTAAAGCATTTAACTTCACTGAAGAAGAATTAGAAGACCAAGATGTTAAAGCGCTTAAAGAGATTATTGAATATTATGAACTAGATAAATTAGATAACTTCTTATTTAGCTATGCTAATTTGTTGGAAATCGTCGCCTCTAAGAACGCTCGTATACCTGTGGGCAAAGGTGGTGTGGTTATCACTAATAAGTTTGTCTTTGATCCATCATTCTTTACCTATGTTACTAACTTCAATTCCGATAAGTTCTATAAGATTTATCAAGACGATAATGTTCTTTCAGATAACGAATTAAAAGAAATCGACTATAACACCTCCTATAACAAAACAGCAATCGAAAGAAGAAACAAGATTAACTTCTTACGCCATAATAACGTCGCTGTTGTTTCACGTGTGGAAAGACATTTAGGCGATAAGATATTTGATTCGCCACTTCTAAGTGAAATTTGGAAGAACAAAAAGATTAAATATGAAGACGATTTAGAGATGCCAACATTCACTACAGAAGCAGCGTATTTATATAGTTCCACTTTATTAAATAAATCTGGTATTCCATTTGATTCTAATGTCTTTAATTCTTATGACCCGTCGTTTAAGGGTATTAACTCAGGTGATGACTTTAGAAAATCAACCTGGTCAGTGACAGGTTTAGAAAGCTATATCAACTGTCCATTTAAATACTATGTCAGTAAATTGATTCCTTTAGATAAGAATGACTATTCAAAGAGATTTATTGGCACTGCAATCCATAAAGTGTTTGAGAAGTTTAATCATTTTGATTATGTCTTTGAAGACGCTTTAAAAGAAGGCGAAAAGGCCTACTATGAAGAGTTTAATAAAGTGGGTATTAAACCAACACCAAGAGATAAAGCCTTATTGAATATCTCACAAATGTGGTTAAGAAGATTTGTTAAATCATATCAAAAAGCCACTGAAGGTATTAACTTTGTTAAACCAGTGGATGATGACTATGAATTATCAATTAACTTCAAATTAGAAGATGGTAAGGAAACATATAACTTCTATGGCAAGATTGATAAGATCGTCGTCTCTGAAAGTAATGACCATAAATACTATTCCATCATCGACTATAAGACAGGCGCGGAAGAGTTTAATCCTTTAGAAGTATTCTTAGGTAAATCTATCCAATTACCTCTTTATTACTATGCGATTGAAGAAAATATCCAACCAGATCAATTCACTAAAGGTGGTGAATTTGGTGGTTTCTATATCCAACATGTTTCATTCTCTACGATTAAAGGCGCTTTAAAAGAAAGCAATGGACCATACTTAAAAGAAAAATGGCTCCTTGGTCAATCTAGACTAGGAGGTATTAGTAAGGATTCCGTTTCTTATATTTCCTCAATTGATTCAACCGCTTTTAAGGAAGATGGTTCCATTAAGAATAATGGTGGTACTCTCTTACAACTTAAACACCAATTCAAAGAACCAGATTCAGAAGAAATCATTATCAAAGATGATGATATTGGTTTAGTTAGGTATAACTTAAACGATTTAGTGAAGGACGCGAAAGACGCGGCAATTAACGCAATTCATAGGATATGTGATGCGGATTTTGCTATTGCCCCAACTTCATATTCCTTACTTAAATTTGATCCTAACAAATTAGCGTGTAATAACTGTCCATATCGTCCAGTGTGCTATAAATCAAAAGACGCTGCTGTCGATTATAAAAAAGAAGTTTTAAAACACTTCAAGAAAGGAGCTAAATAATCATGGGTTTTAATAAAGAACAACTCTCCGCGATTAACGCTCCTATAACGAAAGATGTTTTGGTGGCTGCGGGCGCTGGTAGTGGTAAGACTAGAACTTTGTCACAAAAGGTTTTTGATATTATCGATAACGGTCAAGTCAAACCAAGCGAATTACTCGTTTTAACATTTACTGATAATGCCGCTCATGAAATGCGCGATAGAATCATTGCTACTTTTAAAGATAATGGACGTGATGAAATCGCTGAACAAGTCGCCTCTGCGCATATTCAAACATTTGACTCCTTTGCGAGATTCTTAGTGTGCATGTACGCTGATGCATTAGGTATCTCCTCTAACGTTAACCTAGTTAATAGTGATGTTATCTCCGCGAAGAAAAGTGTTTATCTCGATGAAATATTTGATGAATACTATAACGATGAAAATAAATATGAAAGATTAGTGAGAACACTCGCTAAATTTAATATTGATACTGATCGAAACACTAAGAAAGTTATCTCTGATTTATGTAAACAATTAGATAAGCTTCCTTTGGAAAAGAAAGAAGAATTTATTAACGACTATGATAATAAGTTCTTAAGTGAAAAATACTTTAACAAGGTTATTAATGACTTAGTTACCTCAAGTAAGAACATCATCGTTGATGTTATTAAAGAAGCTTACTTTGTGGAACGAAATCACGCTGTCCTAGACAGTGGTAATCCAGAATTAATTGCTAACTTATTTAACGATAAGAAAGTCTTTAATATTGATATCAATCTTTGTAACTTCGTTTGTTCAGTTAACCAAGACTACTATCAAAAATTAAAAGCCGCTTTACATTTAGAAGGACAAGCGTTTGTTAATAGCATTCGTGAAATTGCCGCGGATAAATCATTTAAGTTCAGCACGAACAAGAAGAATCCAACAGGGGATGAAAAAGATAAAGCGGTCTTTGATGTTCTTAAAACCTTATCTAAGAAATTAGATGTCGTAATGAATGTTCAAGACGTTAATAGTGAAATCGCTAAACTCAAATATTTCAAAAAAGATATCGCTTTGATATTAGAAATTGTTAGAGAACTTAATAAACGCTTAGATGATTATAAGAGAACCACTAACTCGTTTGAATTTAATGACATCCTTTTAATGGCGGTCTCTCTTTTAACCAATCCAAAATATGAAAGCGAAGCCACTAAGATTCGTAAACAATTTAAGTTCATCATGGTGGATGAATATCAAGACACTAATGACTTCCAAGAAGCCATTATTAATAGTTTGTTGTTACCAAAAGAAGATGGCACAAGCGCACATCTATTCTGTGTCGGTGACGCTAAACAAGCTATCTATGCTTTTAGAAATTCTAAAGTCGAACTATTTACTAATAGGCAAAAAGAATATAGCAGTGGTGACGGTCATGAAGTCATCTTGATGCACAAGAACTATCGTTCTGGTAAAAAGTTGCTTAATGAAATTAACCATATCTTTAAGTTCTATATGACACTCAGTCATGGTGGTGTTGATTATGCCTTCGCTAATGAGGGATTAGAATACGATGATGAGCATGGTCCATATAGTAAACTTCCATATGCTGATTTTGGCGTTTCTCGTATTGTGTCAGTCTCTGGTGAAGATGATGATTCCTATGATTCTAAAGAGTGGGAAGCTAGAGCAATTGCCACTGATATTAAGAATAAAGTTAAGAACCATTTCAAAATCTATAAGCGCACCAAAGATGGTGGTGAACTAGTGGATGCTTCTTATGGTGACTTTGTCATCATCATGAGAAAAGGTACTGGCTTTGAAAAGTATCAAGAAATCTTTAAAGAAGCCGGTGTGCCTTTAAACAATAAATATAAAACTAATCTCAAAGAGATTAACGCGATTTTGTTGTTACAATCTCTCGTGGAATTGATTGTTAATGAAATCCACCCATTAGAGGGTAGCGACAAGGCGTTCTTATTCGCGTCAGTTGCCCGTTCATATATTTATCAATATGACGATCAAACTCTTTATGAAATCTTAAAAGATCATGACCTTGATAAACTTGATGAAGACCAAATTATGCAGGACGTGCATGAGTTTATCGCTGATAACAAGGACGTCAGTGCTTATGAATTCTTCATCAACATGATTAATTACTTTGGCATTGTTGATAAACTCTGCCTAGTAGGGGATGTTGATGATAATGTCAGTAAGATTGAATCATTAGGCGCTATCCTAGCCGCTCAAGAAAAGATGGGTGATACTTTAGAGGACTTCGTGAAGTTCTTAAAAGATATCACTGATTACTCATTAGATTTAAATAGTGACACCACGATAAAAGTGGATAACGCTGTTGATATGATGACCATCCATGCTTCCAAAGGCTTAGAAGGTAAGATTGTCTATTTACCAGTTAGCTATAACCAAATTACACAAGGTAATAATGCGGATAAGCCAGATTATACATTTGATGAAAAATACGGCATCATCCTTCCTTATTATAATTATGATACTGAAGACTTAGATGATGACGGTAACATCAAAGATGTTCTTATCGATACACTTCCATCAATGTTATTAAAGAATAGTGATAAAGATCCAGAAGTGGATGAACATGTCCGTTTATTCTATGTTGCTTTAACTCGCGCGGAGAACATTGTTTATATCGTTGGGGACAAACCAAGTGGTGACAACCGTAAGAAAGAAACTCTTTATGGTATGCTCTCTTATTTACCTCACTATAAGAAGATTGATGAAGAATATATCGCTAAGAAGATTAAAGATAAACAAGTTGATCCAGTTCTTTATCAAAACTACTTAACCACGATTAAGGTGATTAAGAATATTGATTTAATGTCTAAAGAGGATATGGACGCTGATTTATATAGCAAGTTATTTAATCGTTATTACACAGATAAACTTAATAGTATTTTAGAAGAGCAAATCTATAACTTGTTTAAACCTCTCTTTAGAGACTTCTATTTAAGATTTGTGAATATGACTAGAGATCCGTTGATGGATGCGACCTTCTATGCTTATTACCGTTATAAGAAAGAAATCAAAAACATTGAAGAGTTAGAAGAATATATTAATGAAGATGCGAATGGCCCTGTTGATTTGAATGCGACCATTAATGAATTCGTAGGCGCTATTTGTGAAGGCGACTATGAATACTTCTTCGCCTCCACAAAAGCTAAAGAAAAGAAGAAATTAACCGATGATAATATCCCATATGGCCTATTTGATGAATTATTACCAGTATTTGTCAGAGGCTTCGACTGTCAAAAACGTTTCATCTATGAATCTTATGAGAATAAAGATTATCAAGATAAAACGTTAGTGTTTGATATTAATACATTTGAATCAGATATCGATGAACACGATGCGGAAGAAGTCGTGGGTCAAATTGGTCAGCTCAATGTTGATGATTCCATTATTACTTTCCCAGAAATCATTAAAGAAAGAGCGAGCAAACAACGTCATTATGATGAAGCAGTGGAAGAAACAATCCCAGATCTAGTGTTAACTCGTGGTATTTATCTCCATAGATTAATGGAACTCGTGGACTTTGTGAGTAAAGATACCTCATTCATCAAAGATGAAAAGGATAGAAAGCTCATTGATAATGTTTTAAGTAACCAAGTCTTTGATGATTTGAAGACCGCTAAAGTCTATAAAGAATATGGTTATTATGATGAACTCTTGCAAACCACAGGATTCATCGATTTACTCTATTTCAAAGACAACGAATGTTATATTGTGGACTATAAGAGCCGTTCAATAGACGATGAAACTTATGAAAGACAACTACACGTCTATCAAAGAAATGTCCAATCCCTATTTAATATAAATAAGGAACACGTGCACTTATATTTGCTCTCATTAAGTGAAAATCGTATCAAAGAGGTAGAAGCAGAATGAACGTTAAAGACCTAATTGTCTATGAAGATCAATCGCTCGTGATTATTAATAAACCACGTGGTCTTTTATCACAGTTCGATGGCAATAAAGATAATGTCTCTTTAGATGTTTTGCTTTCTGAATATTTAAATAAACAAGCAATGTTAATCAATAGATTAGATAAAGATACATCTGGTTTAATCGTGTTCGCAAAAGATAATAGAAGCGCGACTGAATTGGCTAATATCATTAATGACCACTCAATCGTGGAGAAACATTATTTAACTTTAGTGGCGGGCGACATTTCTGAAGATGGTGTCGTTGACGCGCCTTTAAGAAAAAGCTATGAACGTAAGAAGATGGTCGTGGCCCCTCTTAAAAGTGGTGCGAAAAACGCAGTCACTAAATACTTTGTTAAAGAAAAATATAATGGCTATACATTATTAGATGTCCAACTAGTCACAGGCCGCACACATCAAATTCGTGCGCATATGTCATACATCCGTCATCACGTCATAGGTGATGTTAAGTATGGCGACTATAAAGTGAACAACTATTTTAAGAAAGAATTTGGCTTTGAAAATCAGTTTTTACACTCCTATAAACTCATATTTGGGGATATAAAAGGACCATTTTCTTACCTAAAAAATCAGGTATTTTCCGCGGAATTACCCCCAGAATTACAAGAAATTTTAAAAAACTTAAATAACTAGTTATTTAATAAAAATAATTTAAAAAATATTTGGCACTCCTATTGACAGAGTGCTAATTTCGGTTATAATGTAGGTGTTAGCAGTCCAAGAGGAAGAGTGCTAAAAGGTAATATAAGGAGGTACGAATTATGAGAAACTATATTACTACTTACGATCCATTTTTCGACAGATTTTTCCTTAGAGCAAACAACTGTTCCGCAGCACACATGATGAAAACTGACATCAAAGAAAACAAGAATGATTATCAAATGTTCATCGAACTTCCTGAAGTGAAGAAAGAAGACACAAGAATCACTCTTGAAAACGGTTATCTTAAAATCACTGCTACCTTAAATAAGGAAGAAGAAAATGACGAAGACTACATCTATAGAGAAAGAAGCTATGGTGAATTTTCCCGTTCATACTACGTTGGCGATACAGTGAAACTTGAAGATGTATCCGCGAAACTTGAAAACGGTGTCTTAACAGTTAACATCAAAAAACGCAGCGAAAAAGAGATTGAAAAGGAACACTTAGTGCAAATCGCTTAATTCCTAATCAATAAGAATAGACTCCTTTCGTAAAAAGCTTTGGGCTTTTATATCACGGGGTGAAAACTCCGTGATTTTTTAAAGAAAGGTGTTAAACTAAATACGCTTAAATTGTCATTAATGACAAGAGGATATAGATATGAAAGAAACAAAACAATTTCAGACTGAATCAAAAGAGTTACTCAATTTAATGATTAACTCCATTTATAGCAATAATGAAATCTTTTTAAGAGAGCTTATTAGTAATGCTTCTGATGCGATTGATAAATATCGTTTCCAAGCTTTAACAAGTAAAGGTGAAATCCCTCTTAAAGATTTTGAAATCAACGTTAAAGCGGATAAGAAAAAGAGAACAATCACCATTACCGATAATGGCATTGGTATGAATAAAGAAGATTTGGTGAACAACCTTGGTACCATCGCTAAAAGTGGTTCTAAGGACTTCGCCTCTAAGTTAAAAGAAGCCAAAGAAAAACAAGATCTCAATATCATTGGTCAATTTGGTGTCGGTTTCTATAGTGCCTTCATGGTGGCCTCTTCCGTCCAAGTGAAAACTAAGACATATAACGGTCAAGGTTACTTATTCACTAGTGATGGTCAAGAATCTTACACCATTGAAGAATGCGATAAAGAAGATACAGGTACAGAAATTACCTTAACCTTAAAGAAATCCACTAAAGAGGTGGACTATGATGGCTTCTTAGAAGAATACCGTATTAAAAACTTGGTGAAGAAATATAGTGACTATATCCGTTACCCAATTAAGATGATGGTTACTAAACATGAACAAGTTTTAGACAAAGATGGTAAGCCTGTTGAAGGTAAATATGAAGATAAGGAAGTCTTAGAAACCCTTAACTCCATGATTCCTCTTTGGAAGAAAAATAAGAATGAAGTCACTGATGAAGATTTAAACGAATTCTATAAGAACAAATTTGGTGATTATGAAAATCCATTAACATCCTTATTCGTGAGAGTGGACGGCAAGATCACCTATGATGCCTTATTATTCATCCCAAGCCATATTCCATATAATCTCTATAGTGATTCCTATGAAAGAGGCTTACAACTTTATAGCAAAGGTATCTTTATCAAAGATAAATGCCAAGAATTAATTCCAGATTACCTTAAATTTGTTAAAGGTTTAGTGGACTCTGGTGACTTCTCACTTAATATCTCTAGAGAAATGCTCCAACAATCACCAATCATGCAAAAGATTAGTGAAAACGTGGAAAAGAAAATTATCGATAAATTAAAAGATATTAAGAAAACTGATTTCGATAAATACGTTAACTTTTGGAAGAGCTTTGGCGAATTAGTTAAATACGGCATCTATAGCACTTATGGTGCGAAGAAAGAACTCTTACAAGACACCTTGGTGTTCCACTCATTGAATAACGAAGATAAATACATCTCTCTTTCGGATTATAAAGAGAAGATGGGTAAAGATCAAAAGTACATCTACTTCGTTTCTGGTGAAAACTTAGATGCGATTAAGTTATTACCTCAATTAGAGAAATATCGTAAAAATAACGTAGACGTGCTCTTATTAGATCAAAAAATCGATGAATTCTGCATCATGATGTTACATGATTACGATAAGGTTGAATTCAAATCCATTAGTGATGAATCCGCTTCTGAAGTTAGTAAAGAAGAACAAGAAAAGATTGATAGTGTGACCGCGGACAATAAGAGATTATTAGACACTCTTAAGGAAGCGTTAAACGGTAAAGTTAACGATGTTATTGTTTCTTCTAAGTTGGTAGACGCTCCTGTATGTGTGTCCACGAAAGATGGCTTATCCCTTGAAATGGAAAAAACCTTAAATGAACAACCGGGTGCGGAAGATACCGTTAAAGCGGAAAAGATTTTGGAAATTAATCCAAACCATCCATTATTTGAAGCCTTCTCTAAGATTCAAAATGATGATGAAACTGTGAAGAATTACGCAAGTGTTCTCTATGAAGAAGCAATGCTCCTTGAAGGCAGGGAAATTGTCGATAAGAAAGCCTTTGTTGATAAAATCAACGAACTATTTGTTAAAGCAATGAAATAGTGGAATGTTTCTCCTCCACACGAAGAAGTCTGCAGACGTGCAGGCTTTTTTGTTTACATTTTTTCTAGATGTTTACTAACTATTTATTTGCAGGCGCTCGATATGCTTGTTATATTATAAGCGCATGCGTTAAATATAGTTTTTAACAATAACCAATTGTTTTTTGCTGTATTTACATTACATAGTTTCAAGAGAAAGGAGCTTTTTACTATGTTTAATTTACCTATCTTAGAATCTTTCTTAGATAAGGAAGTAGTAGCTGGCTACACTTGGGGAAGTATCCTCGAATATTGGTGGGTCGGCTTAATAGTCATCATATTGGCCGCAGTTGTACTTGTCGGCACATTCGTCTTACTCAAATTAGTGTTTGGTAAGATGAAATTTAAAGATAACGATGAACAACAATTTATCGACTATCTTAATGGCACAAAAGAAGGCAAGAAAGAAATGTTCAAAACTATGCCTGGCGGTCCTGTTAAAAATGCTGCTAGATGGCATAGATTGAAAGTCTGGTTAATCCCAGTAGTGTGTGTTGCCGCAATACTTGTTGCCCCTGTTGCATCATTCTTACCAACCGCTGCATTTGCGAACTTAATGTTCACATTACGTGGTAGCCATGTTGATATTTATGATACTGAAACATCAAGACAAGCCGCGGCGGAAGCAGAAAAGAACGTTGTCACCATTCAAGAAGAAGGTACAGTTCTCTTAAAGAACAAAGATAATGCCTTACCACTTAACGTTGAAGAAAACAAAAAAGTGAACATCTTCGGTTCATGTGCCTATGGCTTATTCTTCAATAATGGTGGTTCTGGTGCGTTCCAAACTGACGGGCGTGTACAAAACTTCCCAAGAACCGCTGTTAAATTAGAAGAAGCACTTAAAGATGAGGGCTTTGAAATTAATGAAAACCTCTTCAATTTAGTGAAAAACTATTACAACGGTAAGAAGGTATCCGTTGCACAAAGTGATTACAAGATCTTCTGTGGTATTAATACATTCGGCTATCCAGAAATCGTTCCTTCTGGCAATGGTGCGAAATTAGACCCAGTTGACTACGAACTCCCAGTGTCCGCATATAACACTGCATTTGATGCATTAGGTGGTAAAACAGCATTAGAAGACGCGAAAGAGTTCTCTGACACTGCGATCTACGCGATTACAAGACACGGCACTGAAAGTGCGGATATGAAATATAACGAACTCAAGTTATATGCCGCTGAAGAAGCTGCGATTGAAATGTTAGAACAAAACTTTAACAAAGTTATCATTCTCTTAAACGTTCCAACCGTTATTGAATCTAAATTCTTAGATGACGATGCCATCAGTGCTGCTTTATATATTGGTCATCCAGGTTTAACTGGCACTAAAGCCATCGCGGAAATCATTTCTGGTAAAGTTAATCCTTCTGGTCACTTAGTGGATACATGGCCATATAGTGTTAAGAGCGCTCCATCATACCAATGCTTTGGTAATGATACAACACTTAGATACACATCAGGTGCAGCTAATAGAGCGTACTTCACTAACTACATTGAAGGTATCTATGTTGGTTATAGATATTACGTAACCGCTGCTAAAGAAGGCTACATTGATTATGATGAACAAGTTCAATATTCATTTGGTCATGGTTTATCTTATACAACATTTGATAAATCAATCGTTGAATACAAAGTGAACGAAAAAGAACAAAAAGTGGAAGTCACCGTGGAAGTTAAAAATACTGGTGATGTCGCGGGTAAAGATGTTATCCAACTCTATACCCACGCTCCGTATAACAAAGGTGGAATTGAAAAATCATATTATTCATTAACCACTTTCCAAAAGACAAACCTTATTGAACCAAAAGAATCTAAAAACTATAAGTTAGAATTTAGTTTCAGAGATATCGCTTCTTGGTCTACTGAGAAAGGCTATTATGTTTTAGAAAAAGGTGATTATGAATTCTCTGTCAGAGAAAACGTTTGGGATCTTGCTCAAACAGAAGTGAAAAATAGAGAAAACACTAAGACCATGAATCTTAAAGAAGATGTTGAATTCAAGACTTCTTACCAAACTGGTAAAGAATATGCGAACATCTTCCAAGACGTTGAATTCGGTGGTGGTACAGAAAAGAATGAATACTTATCTAGAAAAGACTTCGCGGACTCTTGGCAAAATAAAGCTGATATCCCATTAGCCTCTAATCCAGATAAGAATCACTTCCCAGGTGGTGCGAGTAACTCCACAGGTTCCACATCATTCACATTCACTGATAATCAAATTGATGAAGAAGTGAAACCACAAGATGTTGAAGGCCAATTAACACTTAGAGATCTTAAAGACGCTGCTTGGGATGACCCACGTTGGGAAGACTTATTAAGCCAATTATCCTATAGCGATATGGAAAAACTCATCGAATACGGTGGTTTCCAAACCGCGGCGGTCACTAAGATTGGTAAAACACAAACTGTTGACTATGATGGTCCAAGTGCGGCGTTCCACTCCGGCACAGGTCACCCAAGTGAAGTTATCGTTGGTTGTTCCTGGTCCACTGATGTTGCTAGAGTTATGGGCGAATCCATTGGTAGAGAAGGTGCTGCTCGTGGTTTAACAGGTTGGTATGCTCCTGGTATTAACACTCACCGTTCTCCATTTGGTGGTCGTAACTTCGAATATTATTCAGAAGATCCATTAATCTCTGGTTTAATGGCCGGTCATACCGCGCAAGGTATGTCTAAATATGGTGTTTATGCATACGCAAAACACTTCTTCTGTAATGACCAAGAATATCAACGTGGTGGTGTCTTTGTTTGGGCAACTGAACAAGCATTAAGAGAAATCTACGCTCGTGGATTTGAAATCTATGTTGATTTGGGTGGTATTGGTATTATGTCTGCTTATAACTGTATTGGTTCATGGTGGTGTGGTGGTAGTGAAGCTGCCTTAACAACTATGTTAAGAGAAGAATGGGGCTTCCACGGTGTTGTTGTTACTGACTACGCTGGTAGTGATTACATGGCCACAAGTATTGGCTTAAGAGCTGGTAATGACATGTGGTTAACACCAAGCCAATTAAGTAATAACTTAAAACCAAGTAGAGTTCGTTCAGCTTGTCCACATGATGGCGCAATTCTCGAAAGAAGAGCGGCAAAGAATATTCTCTATGCCTGTGCACATTCAAACAACGTTTGGACTGAAGAAGATTACGCTGCTGTTGGTATTCCAGAAATTAAAAAAGCAGCAGACGGTCACTAGTCTTAACTGATAAATAATAAAGAAGGTCCTTCTCAAACTAGAGGGGCCTTTTTTCATGCTTTCGTGCAAGGTTATGCAGTGAATTTATAATGTTACGTTTTTTGTATGACCGACTTTTATTTGTTCTCGTATAGTAGTATCGCATTCGTCAAACATTGCTGTTGGTTTTTGCTAACTTTTCGATGTTTTGACAACTCATAAATATTTAAAAGGAGATTATTTATGGTTAATTTACCTATCTTAGAATCTTTCTTTGACAAGGAAATCGTAGCGGGTTACTCCCTTAAATCCATCTTTGAATATTGGTGGATTGGTTTAATCATCATTATTGTCGCTGCGGTTGGCTTAGTGGGTACTTATTTCCTCTTATCATGGCTCTTTGGCCGTATGAAATTTAAAGAAGGAGATAAAGAAGAATTAGATAAGTACTCTAAGGCTCCAAAGGAAGAGAAGAAAGCAGTCGCCAAAGCATCTACTGGCGCTGTTAGAAACGTCATTACATGGCGTAGAATCAGAGGCTGGTTAATTCCAGTTGTCTGTGTGGCAGCCTTAATCGGTTCTGCCGCTGCATCATTCCTCCCATCTGCGGCTTTCGCTAACTTAATGTTCACATTACGTGGTAGTCATGTTGACATTATCGATACCGAAACATCAAGACAAGCTGCTGCGGAAGCGGAAAAGAACGTTGTTACCATTCAAGAAGAAGGTACAGTCTTATTAAAGAATAGTAAGAAAGCCTTGCCACTTAACTTAGAAGAAAATAAGAAAGTGAACATCTTTGGTTCATGTGCTTATGGTTTATTTTATGGTAACGGTGGTTCTGGTTCCTTCCAAACTGATGGTCGTGTTAAAGGCTTCCCAAGAGTGGCTCTTAAACTCGAACAAGCCATGAAGGACGAAGGCTTCGAAATTAACGAAAACCTCTTCAACATGATCAAGAATTACTATTCCAGTAACAAGAAAACTATTTCTGTTGCTCAAAGTGATTATGACATTCAATGTGGTTTCAATAAATATGGTTATGCTGAAATCGTTAGTAGTAAAGCGCCATATGACTATGAACCACCAGTCAGTGCTTACAACACACCATTTGATGAATTAGGTGGCAAAACCTTATTAGAAAACGCTAAAGAATTCTCTGACACTGCTATTTTCTGTATCACCAGACGTGGTAGTGAAGACGAAGATATGAAGATTGGCGATTTACAATTAAAAGCCAACGAACTCGCCGCAATCGACATGCTCGAAGACAACTTCGAAAAAGTCATCATCTTATTAAACGTTCCAACAGTGATGGAAACTGAATTCTTAGATGATCCAAAATGGGATGACTATATGAATCAATTCACCAAAGCCAAAATGGTGGAAATGGTCACCAATGGTGGTTGGAATGAAAAAGCCGACCCAGAAAACGGTGTCCCAGAATCATATGACGCTGACTCTCCATATGGATACTACGCTGCTGCATTATCCATCAAGAACATCAATAAGTGGTACTGTGGTGACCCAATGGTCGCAGCCACATTCAACGAAAAACTCGCTAGAGAATTAGGCGAAGCCTTCGGTGAAGAAGCTCACGCTAACTACTTAGCCGGTGGTTCCTTAATTGCAGGTATCTATGGTTACGGTCTCAATATGCATAGAAGTGCATTTGGTGGCAGAAACTATGAATATTATTCAGAAGATGGCGTTTTAGCCGGTAAGATGGCCGCTAGTGAAGCTGGTGGTGCTTCTGAAAAAGGCTTAATCGTCTTCATGAAACACTATGCTTTAAACGATCAAGAAACAAACCGTCAAAAGAATGGTTACTGTGCTTGGGTTAACGAACAAGCTTTCCGTGAAGTCTACCTCAAAGGTTGGGAACTTTACATGAAAGAAGCCAAGATGACCGTTAAATACTACGCTCAAGAAGGCGATAAATTAGCCTCCACAATGTCCGAAAAGACAATGTCCGCTGCTACAGGTATTATGACCTGCTATAACAGAATCGGTGCGACATGGGGTGGTGCTTCCGTCTCCTTACATGGTATCTTACGTGATGAATTTGGTTTCACAGGTACAGCTATTACCGATGCTGGTGGTCAAAAGAATACATACATGACTTCTGATTTCATGCTCAGAAGAGGTGGCCACTTAACATTAACAAACAATGGCTCTGATGGTTTATATGACACATCCTCTCCAACAGCTGTCTATTACCTCAAAGATGCGACAAAACACATCTTATTCAACAAGGCCAATAGTAACTGTGTCCAAGGCTTATCTCCAAGTGCTTCCATTTGGTACGATATGTCCCCATGGAAAGGTGGCTTAATTGCTGCTTGGGTCGTCGTCGGTATTCTCGCTTTAGCGGATGCTGCCTTCATTACACTTATTGCTCTTAACAAGGTTCAAGTTAAAGAAAGAAAAGAACCAGAAGAAGAGTATTAATAAGAATTTCATTCATAAACATTCCTTTCTCTGGAAGAGGCGCATGCAGGGCGCCTCTTTCATTAAGAAAGGTCAACTTATGCATTAAAAACAACAATTTGTGCAAGTTTATATGATTAACTCTAACAATGTGTTAATCTATAACTGCATCTACAAAATATAACAATAATACCCCAGATAAGGAGTTTTTTATGGCAAGAAAATATCAAGATTTAATCGACCAATTAACGCTTAAAGAAAAAGCTAGCTTAATTAGTGGCAAAGACTTCTGGCAAACAGTCAATATCGATAAAGTCGGTATTCCAAGTGCTTTCTTAAGTGATGGCCCTCATGGTGTGAGAAGACAAGCCGCTGCGGCGGACCACTTAGGTTTAAACGCTTCTATCCCAGCGACATGTTTCCCAACCGCTGCGACAATGGCGAACTCTTGGGATCCAGAACTTGGTGAAGGTTTAGGTGAAAGATTAGGTCAAGAAGCCGCGGTTCAAAAAGTTAATATCCTTTTAGGACCTGGCACAAATACTAAGAGAAACCCATTATGTGGTCGTAACTTTGAATATTTCTCAGAAGATCCATATCTCGCTGGTAAAATGGCCGCAGGCTATATTAGAGGTATTCAATCTAATGGTATTTCTGCCTGTGTTAAACACTTTGCATGTAATAACCAAGAAGAAAACAGAATGACTCTCGATAGTGTTCTTGATGAAAGAACATTTAGAGAATTATATTTGACCGCTTTTGAAATTGCCGTTAAGGAAGGTAAAACCAAGAGTATCATGTCAGCGTATAACTTAATCAATGGTGTATACGCTAATGAAAATGAACACTTACTCGTTGATATCCTCCGTAAAGAATGGGGATTTGATGGTTTAGTGGTCACTGACTGGGGTGGCAATAATGATGGTGTCTTATCACTTAAATGTGGCAACCAATTAGAAATGCCAGGCACTCCAGATAGACCAGAAGAAGTTATCAAAGCCATTAAAAATGGTGAATTAGACGAATCTGTTTTAGATGATTGTGTTGATAAGTTATTAGAAACAGTCTTTACCACCATGGAAGAAGGCGTCAATAAAGCACCTGAAAAGTTTGATGTTGAAGAACACCATGAATACGCAAAGAAATGCGCGGAAGAAAGTGCGGTTCTTTTGAAGAACAATGGTGTCCTCCCATTGAACAAAGAAGAAAAAGTAGCCTTTATTGGTGACTTCTTATATTTACCAAGATATCAAGGCGCTGGTTCTTCAATTGTTAACCCAACAAAATTAGATAACACTGTCGATATTTTAAAGAATACTGATTTAAATATCGTTGGTAGTGCGCGTGGCTTCAATAGATATGGTAAGAAGAATAAGAAACTCTTCAAAGAAGCTATTGAATTAGCCAAACAAGCCGATACAGTCGTTTTATACCTTGGTTTAGATGAAGTTACCGAAGCGGAAGGCTTGGACCGTCAAAATCTTAATTTAGAAAACAATCAAATCGAATTAGTTAAAGCCGTTAAAGAATTAAACAAGAAGATTGTTGTAGTTCTCTCATGCGGTTCTGCAGTGGAAATCCCATTCATCTTTGATATTGATGGTTTATTACATTGTTATTTAAACGGTCAAGCGGGTGCGGAAGCCACTTTAAGAATCTTGGAAGGTAAAGTGAATCCTTCTGGTAAATTATCTGAAACATTACCAATTAAATATGAAGATGTCGCTAGTAGTGATAACTTCCCAAGCCATACTAGAACAATCGAATATCGTGAAGCATATGGTGTTGGTTACCGTTATTTTGAAAAAGCTGATATTGAAGTCAGATTCCCATTTGGCTTTGGCTTAAGCTACACAAAATTCGAATACTCAAATTTAAAAGTTAACGAGAATGGTGTGAGTTTTGAAATCAAAAACATCGGTGATGTTGATGGTAAAGAAGTCGCACAATTATATGTTGGTTTAAAGAATAGTGAAGTTATTAGACCAGTTAAAGAATTAAAAGGCTTCACCAAGGTCTTCTTAAAAGCGGGCGAATCTAAGAAAGTGGAAATCGCTTTTGATGATAAGACATTTAGATATTTCAACACTAAGACAAATAAGTGGGAAATTGAAAAGGGTGTCTATGACATCTATGTTGGTGCCTCATCAGATGATATCCGCTTGTTTGGTACAGTAGAACAAGCTGGTACAGGCGCGGAAGCCCCATATGATATCGCTGATTTACCACATTACGCTGATGGTAGATTAAGAAAGATCTCTAACGAGGAATTCGAAAAGTTATTAGGTCACCCAATTCCTGATGGTTCTCTTCCTTTCTACAAGAAAAATAGAATGGTTATCGACTATAACACCACATTCAGTGAATTACGTTATTCTAAACGTTGGATTGGCCGTTTAGTGGGTAAAGCTATCCCATGGTTCGTAAGAGTGCTCCGTAAGATGGGTAACCGTGTTTTAGCAAATACTCTTGTTATGGGCGTTGTCCATCAACCAATGAGAGGTATGTCCAGATTCTCTGGTGGTGGTCTCCGTATGAGTCAATTAGATGGCTTAATCATGATCTTTAATGGTCACTTCTGGAAGGGCTTACATCACTTCAATAAAGAAGGCCGCAAGTACAAGAAACTTGCTAAAGCGGAAAAGAAAGCACAAAAAGAAACAAAAGCAGAATAATTATCACAAAACTCACCATTTTGATATGAACCCCAAAAGTTGGACAGCCAACTGGAGGGGTTTTTATCAATTTAAAGTGCTTTTGTTTTATCCAAGTTTAATTACTTTCTTGTGCTTTTGATAGCAAAAACAGCTTACAATGATAAGACACTTAGATATTTCAATACCAAGACAAATAAATGGGAAACTGAAAAAACGTTTATGAAATGTGTGTTGGCACCTCAAGTGAAGATATCTATTTAATGTGGATGGGCAATCAAACAAAATATTTTAAAAAATCAGCAATTATCTCATTTTTTTGTTACAATAAAAAAAGAAAGACCTAAAATATGAATTTGCTTATAACGGCTTTTATAATTCCATCAATTCTTTTAATAAATCTTGGTAATAGTCAACAAGAGCAATCCTTTAACTTGGCTAGTTTCATCAATGCAAATATGACTGTTTTTAATAAATCGTTTCCGAATTGTGAAAAAGAAAAAACATATTTCACGTCTGTAACTAAAGACTTAATTGTAAAAAGTGACGGAAATGAAATAGGACATTTGCTTGTTTTTGATAATAATCAAGGATACATCACTATATCAAACGACATGGTTGTTCTTGATCATAACTATTCTCATGGGCTTGACAACTTAAAAGAGTGTTTTGCCAGCTCTTTGAATTATGATGGATTGAATTATTATTCTGAAGTTGGTACTCTTATTCATTCAAAAAGTCCTCATCTGTATGGAGGAAATTCCATTGTTGATGATTTCTATTGGCATGCCGATGTTTCATTTACTTCACAAAAAGTTAGAACTTTGGAACAAGATTTAGATGGTTCTTATTCTACCAGAACAGATACATCAAATGCTGTTTTTCATAACAAAACAACGTGGTCCACATCCCAAATTGATGACCAAGAATGTGGACCGCTAGCATTAGCTAATTTATTGTGGACATACAAAATTAACAATGTTGTTGATTTAACCATGGGTGCGGAGACATCATACGACTTAGCATATTCTTTAAGGGATTACGTAAATTATAGCCCTACGAGTGGCGTATATTTTTCTGATATTTTGTATGGCGATAATTATTTCTCTTCAACAGGGTATTATTTAGACTATACAAATGTTGTTAATGGAATATCCGATACTTTATCAACAACACCACTTATTGGTTTCTATTCGCATCATAACACTGGTCATTTTGCACTTGTTACTGGGAAGGGCAATTCTGTATATACTGTCATCTTTGGAATCAAATTTTATACCTATTGGGACATTACCAATACATGGGATGATAGATGCAATTACAATGGAGAATACTTGGGATGCAAATTTTGGGTGGATAACCAATATATTTTATGGGGTTTTGTTTTAAAAGACCCTCTTGGGAATGTTGTTCCTCTGGTTACCAATTCTTGAGGAGTCATTATATGAAACGTATAATCAAAATAATCTATTACGGGCTTTTGGCTATTTCACTTGCATTCTGCTTTATCCCTTTCTTTCGCGTCGATTTAAGAACCAATATAAATGATAGCCATGTGTACGTTTTTCAATCGTTATTTATTCAAGGATTGCCAAAAAGAATCGATCATATTTTTCCAACTTGTTTGTATTATTTACCGATTTTGACAATAGTGATATTAGCCATTCCTTTCATTAATAAAATTGTCATACTTTGTAATGCTTTTCTTGGATTATCAATAGTTGCTTGCTTCCTTGGGATATTTTGGATTAATAACGCGATAGTTTTCTGCGCTCTTCTTTCGGTCCTTGCCTTAATTGTGGCTGTTTATAATATCTATTATTTTACGAGTAAAGATAAAAGCGCTACATAAAACCAAGCTACGGCACATTTGAATGATAAGTGGTGTATGCCATCATAAAAAATCGCCCTCAATCGAGAGCGATTTTTGTTTATCCAAGTTTAATAATTATCTTGGGTTTTTGATATTGGCTTGAGCAGCGGCTAATCTAGCGACTGGCACACGGAATGGAGAGCAGGAGACATAGTCCAAACCGACATTGTGATAGAATTCGATAGATTTAGCGTCACCACCGGTTTCACCACAGACACCAACGTGGAGATCTGGGCGTGTACCACGACCTAACTTGACGGCTAATTGGACAAGTTTACCAACACCGTTTTGGTCTAAGGTCTTGAATGGATCTTCTTCAAAGATCTTGGTTTCGTAATAAGCTGGTAAGAATTTACCGGCGTCATCACGAGAGAAGCCGAATGTCATTTGTGTTAAGTCGTTTGTACCGAAACTGAAGAATTCAGCGTCTTTAGCGATTTCATCAGCGAGTAATGCCGCACGTGGGATTTCGATCATTGTACCAACGTGATATTGCATTGCTAAGCCAGAATCTTTAATGAGTTTATCAGCGGTATCGCAGATAATCTTCTTAACGAAGGCTAATTCTTTTTCTTCGAGTACTAATGGCACCATGATTTCTGGTTGAACCATTTTGCCTGTCTTCTTGCTGACGTTGATAGCGGCTTTGACGATAGCAGTTGTTTGCATTTTGCAAATTTCTGGATATGTGACCGCTAAACGGCAACCACGGTGACCCATCATTGGGTTAGCTTCGTGGAGTTCAGCAATTCTATCTTTGACATCTTCGACTGTTAAGCCGAGAGCGTCAGCTAATTCTTTAATGAGTTCTTCTTCTTGTGGTAAGAATTCATGTAGTGGTGGGTCTAATAAACGAACGTTAACGTTGAATGGTAACATTGTTTCATAGAGAGCTTCGAAGTCAGCTTGTTGCATTGGTTCGATTTCCGCTAAAGCTTTTTCACGGTCTTCGACTTTGTCAGCAAGAATCATCTTTCTCATAGAGAAGATTCTGTCTTTAGCGAAGAACATGTGTTCAGTACGGCAGAGACCAATACCTTCAGCACCGAAGATCTTAGCTTGTTTAGCATCTCTTGGTGTATCAGCGTTTGTTCTGACTTTGAGGGCACGGTTTTGATCAACCCAACCCATTAAACGACCGAAGTAACCAGCGGTTAAGTCTGGTTCAACTGTCTTAATTTCGCCTTCGTAAACTTTACCTGTACTACCATCTAAGGATAAGACGTCTTGATCTGTATAGACCTTATCACCAATGGTGACTGTACGTTTTTCTTCATCGATAACAGCGGCAGCGCAACCACAGACGCAGCATTTACCCATACCACGGGCAACGACAGCGGCGTGTGATGTCATACCACCACGCATTGTAAGGATACCTTGAGCGGCAACCATACCAACGATATCTTCTGGAGATGTTTCGGCTCTGACTAAGATAACTTTTTCACCAGCTTTTTTACGAGCTTCAGCTTCTTCAGCGGTGAAAGCGATTTTACCTGTACCTGCACCTGGGCCAGCTGGTAAACCAGAGGCAACTGGTGTCTTCTTGGCTAAATCGTCTTTATCGAAGCCAGGTAATAATAATTTATCAAAGCTGACTGGATCGATTCTTAAGACAGCTTCTTTTTCATCGATTAAACCTTCGTCCACTAAATCGCAAGCAATCTTTAAAGCAGCGGCTGGGGTTCTCTTACCATTACGTGTTTGTAAGAAGTAGAGTTTACCGTCTTCAACGGTGAATTCCATATCTTGCATATCACGGTAGTGGTTTTCCATTAATTTAATGGTTTTGACGAATTGTTCGTAAACTTCTGGCATACGAGCTTTTAATTCGTCGATGTGGAGAGGTGTACGGATACCCGCGACAACGTCTTCACCTTGAGCGTTTGGTAAGTATTCAGCGGAGATGACTTTTTCACCTGTACCTGGGTTACGTGAGAACGCAACACCTGTACCGGATGTTTCACCCTTGTTACCAAAAGCCATGGATTGAACGTTAACAGCAGTGCCCCATGAATATGGGATGTTGTTCATCATACGATAAACGTTCGCTCTTGGGTTGTCCCAGCTTCTGAAGACGGCTGCGACAGCTTCCATTAATTGAACTTTTGGATCTGTTGGGAATTCTTCGCCAAATGTCTTTTTGTAATATTCTTTGTATTTAGCCACTAATTCTTTTAATTGTTCAGCAGTGACTTCTGTGTCTAATTTGTAACCGTTTTTCTTCTTTAAGTCATCTAACATCTTGTCCATGTCATCACGTGGGTGACCTTTGGCAATGTTTGTGAACATTAAGATGAAACGACGATAGCTATCCATTGCGAAACGTTCGTTGTTTGTTTCTTTAGCGATAGCAGCACATGTTGTTTCGTTTAAACCTAAGTTTAAGATTGTATCCATCATACCTGGCATACTGACTCTAGCGCCAGAACGCACAGAAACTAATAATGGGTTCTTATCGCCACCAAATGTCTTACCGGTCTTCTTTTCAATACCTTTGATAGCATCGAAGATTTGATCGACGACAAATGCTGGAATTTCTTTACCGCTTTCGTAATAAAGTGTGCAAGCTTCAGTTGTGATTGTGAAGCCTTCTGGAACTGGGACACCAATGTGGCTCATTTCCGCTAAACCGGCACCTTTACCGCCTAAGAGTTCTTTTCCTAAACCATAGGCTTCTTCGAAAGGATATACATACTTCTTTTCTGCCATAATATTCCTCCTGCAGGCCTTCGTGAGATAGTCTCACAGCGCTTAAATATTATCACACATACGTAATCGTGCATATATTTTTTGTAAAAAAAGTGCCACTTGCTCTAATTCCGTGTAAACTATAAGGGAAATGGACTTTTGCGTAAAATAAGGGAGAAATCATTTATGAATACCAACCCATTAGTACTTACGCTAGATTTTGGAACACAATCTGTTAGAACCGCTTTAATTAACAAATCTGGCGAAATAGTATATCTATCAAAAAAAGCTTATAAACCTGTCTCATTCGCACTTAAAAAAGGCTACGCCGAACAATTCGCAAACTTTTACTGGGACAACTTAGTGGAATGTCTTAAGAAATTAAGCAAAGAAAGTTTAGAAAACTTAGGCGATATCGTGGCGATGACTGTCACCACATTTAGAGACTCCGCTGTCTTATTGGACGAAAACAATCAACCACTTAGACCAGTCATTCTTTGGATGGATCAACGTCTTGCGGAAGCTAGAGAAAAACTTCCTGCGATGCACAAATTCGCGTTCAAACTCGTGGGCATGATGGACACAGTCGACATGAACCGCACCCGCACAATGGCGCACTGGATTAAAGAAAACGAACCTGAAACATGGGCTAAGACAAAGAAATACGTCAATATTTCCACATATATTAACTACAAATTAACCGGTGAATTAGCCGACTCACCAGGTGGCTTAACTGGTCACTATCCTTTAAATTACAAGAAATCCGAATGGTATAAAGAAGGAGCGATGAAAGGTCGTATCTTCGGTATCCCTCAACGCATGCTTCCACGCGTTGTTAAACCAGGTGAAGTTATTGGTCGATTATCTGATGATATCGCTAAGGAATGCGGATTACCAAAAGGCATTAGATTAATTGCCACTGGTAGTGACAAGGGCTGTGAAACAATTGGCCTAGGTTGTCTTACACCTGACATTGGCGCGCTCTCATATGGCACAGCGTGCACAATTGAAGTTAGTAACCCAAAATACCATGAACCAGAACCATTCTTACCTGCCTACGCTGCTGCGGTCCCAGGCTTATATAACATGGACGTGCAAATATATCGTGGGTACTGGATGCTCAGATGGTTCGCTAGTGAATTTGCATTAGAACTTGAAAAAGAAGCTAAAGAAAAAGAAGTCCCAATTGAAGCTATCCTTGATGAATGGCTTAACGATGTTAATGTTGGTTCAGATGGTTTAATCATGCAACCATATTGGGGCCCAGGCCTTGCTAGACCTTTAGCCAAAGGTGCTTTATTAGGTTTCTCTAGTGTTCATACACGCAAACACATTTATCGCGCTATCGTGGAAGGCATCGCATTCGCCTTACGCGAAGGTTTAGAAAGCATTGAAAAATCTCAAAAACGTAAAGTTAAATCCTTAAGAATCTCTGGTGGTGGATCTTTATCAGATGAAATCTGCCAAATCACAGCGGATATCTTTGGTTTAGAAATTGGTAGAGTACAAACGATTGAATCCACCTCATTAGGCGCAGCGATTGCGACATTTGCAGCCGTGGGTGAATTCAAAGACGTGCACGAAGCATGTGAACGCATGACCAATGTTTCACACGTATTTAAACCAAATCCAGAAAATCACAAAGCATACGACCGTATCTATAAGGAAGTATATTTGAAGATTTATCCAAGATTGAATCCTTTAAACAGAACAATAAATAAAATATTTAAACGCTAATTATGCAAAACTTCATCTTAATATCACCTCATTTCCCGGAAACCTACTACAGATTTGCGGAAGCTTTAAAACAAAATGGCTTCCGTGTTTTAGGTATTGGTGATTGCCCATACGATGATTTAAGAGAAGATCTCAAAAGAGCATTAGATGAATATTACTGCTGCTATGACATGGGCTACTTTGAAAATGAAAAAAGAGCAGTAGAATATTTCGCTAATAAATACGGACAAATTGACTACTTAGAAAGCAACAATGAATTCTGGTTATCAAGAGACGCTGAACTTAGACAAATCTTCAACATCCCAAATGGTGTAAGACCAGAAGAACTTCAATACTGGCAACACAAATCATTAATGAAAAAACACTACAAAGAAGCTGGCGCTAGAGTGGCGGATTACATCTTAGTTAGCGATAGAGAATCATTAATGAAGTTTATTGATAAGGTAGGTTATCCTGTATTTATCAAACCAGATATCGGCGTGGGTGCCGCTGGCGACTATAAAATAAAAGATGAAAGAGACGTTGATAACTTCTTTAACACTAAAGAATCATGGATTACATATATCTGCGAACAATTCTTAGATGGCGATATCATTTCCTTCGATGGAATAGCAGATAACGAGAGTCGTGTAGTCTTTTGCGCCTCTAATTTCTTCCCTCCATCCGTCGCGGATGTAGTGAGAGAAGGCAAGGACTTATTCTATTACACACTTCAAGAAGTACCTGAAGATCTTAAAGAGATTGGCCAAAAAGTTATCAAAGCTTTTGGCGTGAAGAAAAGATTCTTTCATTTAGAGTTTTTTAGGTTAAAAACACCTGCTAAAAATGTTGGTGATGTTGGTGATATTGTCGCTCTTGAAACCAATATGCGACCAGCGGGTGGCTATACTCCAGACTTAATTGATTTCTCACAATCCGTAAACTGTTATAAGATTTACGCTGATGTGATGATGTTTAACGAAAATAGACAAGATTTAACTATGGAAAAATATTACGCTGCATGTGGTTCTAGAAGAAATAATGTAAGCTATCTCCATAGTGATCAAGAAATTCAAAGCAAATACCACAACTGTTTATCAGCCTATGGTTACTATCCATATGTTTTAAGTGGGGCAATGGGCGATAGATTCTTTATGGCGATATTTAAAACATTAGAGGAAGTCAAAGAATACCAAAACTTCGTGGAGCAACGTATCTAATATGGATGAATATAGACCAAGAAGACGTAAAAGAAGAAGCAGATACTTCACTGGTGAAGATATCGACATGCTTCGTGAACGCGAACACGAAAGAAAGCGCGATAGTCACAGGAATATTTGTGACACTAACATCGATGGTGCTTAATTAGCAACTGTTACAACTGTAACCTTTTTGTAATTATGAGGTAATCACTTAATACTAGTCATTACCTTTTTTATTTGTAAAAATACACTTATCGGAGGGAGATTTATGGCTAAATATCAAATATTTACCGATTCTAGTTCTGATTTAACACCAGAACTTAGACAAAAATTTGGCATTGAATACTTCTACTTTGGTTTAGTGGTTGACGGTGTTGAATACCACGCTGACCTCGACTGGAAAGATTATTCCACAGAAGAATTCTATGGTTGGCTCAAACAAGGAAAGAAAGTTAAAACAACTCAAGTTTCATTAGAAGAAGTCTTGAATAAGGTTCGTCCATATTTTGAAAAAGGCATCGATATTATCTACTTTGCCTGTTCTTGCAAGCTAACAGGTTCTATGAACCTCTTCATGCTCGCTAGAGAACAATTATTAGAAGAATTCCCAGAACGCAAGATGATTGGTGTTGAAACATTAACCGCTAGTTTTGCGTTAGGTATCTTCGCAATGGATGCTGCTAAGAAGCAACAAGAAGGCGCTTCTATTGAAGAATTAGAAAAATGGGCTTTAGAAAGACGTTATTTCTATAACTTCTTCGCGACAGTTGATACCTTATCTTATTTAAGAGCGTCTGGTCGTATTAAAGGCACCGCTGCTTTCTTTGGCAACATCATTGGTGTTAAACCAATCTTCATTTCTGCTAGAGATGGTAACAACTTAACAATTGAAAAAGTTAAAGGTACAAAAGCTTCTTTAAACGCTATCTTTGAAGGCGCGAAGAACGCTATGACACCAGATACTGATGCTATTTATGTCGGTCAAGGCGACTGCATGGATCGTGCTTTAGCACTCAAACAAAGAATTGAAGAAGAACTCAAAGTTAAATGTGAGATTATTCCAATTGGACCAATCGTTGGCACATCCTGTGGCCCAGGCATTATCGCTACCTTCTTACGCGGTGCAGAAGTGACCCGCTACGAAGGCGATGGCATTAAATAGAAATTAATTAACTTATAAAGGCGCCTTAATTAGGTGCCTTTTTTGTTATACGCGTATATAATGTAGGTATGAAAAAACCAGGCAATAAAAACAAAGCCCATCAAAAGGCTCCTATTAAGAAGAATTACAACAATATCAAAGAGTATAAAGTCACAAAAGAATGTGAACTTTTAGAGTTTCTTTTAGAAACTTTTAAAAACCAATCCCGTAACTCAGTAAAATCTCTTCTTTCTAGCCATCGTATTTCTATCGATGGAGCGCCTGTTTCTCAATTTAACTTCAAGTTATATCCAGAAGATACAATTATTGTTTCTAATTCTCCAATCAAAAAGAAAACTAGAAGCAAATTACCAATTATCTATGAAGATGATGACATCATCGTCATTAATAAACCAAGCGGTCTACTTTCAGTAGCGTCAGATAATGAAAAATCTTCCACAGCGTATCGTATGTTAAGTGACTACGTGCAACAAAAAGACAAACATAACCGTGTCTTTGTGGTCCATAGATTAGACGAAGATACATCTGGTGTCTTTATGATCGCTAAAAATGTGAAGATTCAACAAGCTTTACAAGAGAAGTGGAATGATATCGTCAAAAAACGTGGTTACTACGCCATTGTGGAAGGTGTCATGGAAAAGAACAGCGACACGATTAAGTCCTACTTAAAAAAGAACAGTCAAAACTTAATGTATTCCTCTAAAAAACCAGGGGATGGACAACTCGCTATTACACATTATAAAGTGATGAAAACCAATGGCACGTATTCCTTACTTGATGTCAATATTGATACCGGTAGAAAGAACCAAATCCGTGTCCATTTAGGTGAAAGAGGTCACCACATCATTGGTGATGATAAGTATGGTGAACCAGCGAATCCAATCAAAAGATTAGGTTTACATGCTTATGAATTAGACTTTATCCACCCATTCACAGGTAAGCTTATGAAGTTTACCGCTCCAACGCCAAAAGAATTTGGCACATTGTTTGAAAATAAATAGGTAAAATAAATATATGAATATTTGGTTAGCTATTTCCTTAATCCTAGCGGTCGCTGCAATCTATATGTTTATGATTGAAGTCTTTTCCGTTGCGTTTAAGTTAACTGGTTTAGCCACTAATAAGATTAAATTCCAAGTTGCTTCCTTGTTTACAGCGTCAGGCTTTACCACTCAAGAAAGTGAGCTTATTACCAATGATGATCGTCGAAGAAGAATCGCGGTTACATGTATGTATACAGGTCACATCTTCTCTGTTGTGATTATGGGTTTAATCATTAACGTTCTAATTTCTATTGGTAACTCAATTAACGCGGATAGATCGGGAAGAACATATACCGAATGGTATTTCATCGTTTTCTATATTTCCTTAGGTATCTTCCTTCTTGTTTTAATCCTCAAAATTCCACCAATTAATAAGAGATTCCAAAAGTTATTAGAAAACATTGCGATTAATACTTCTAAAGGTAGAAGAGAATCCAATATCATTACCGTCTTAGATTATTACGGCAAAAGCGCTATCGTGGAAGTGGTCTTAAATAAGCTCCCAGACTTCGCTAATGAAGTATCTTTATACGATATGGCGTTAACTAAGAAATATGCCCTTATTCTTTTATCTTTAAGAAGAGGTAATAGAAGAGTGTCCATTAGTAAGGATACAATGCTTGTTAAAGGCGACATTATCGTCGCATATGGCCATATCAATGATATCCGCGAAGCGTTTGTGAATTCAGTTGCTAATAAGAAGGGCAATAGCGATACTGTTGTAATTGATAATTCAAATGAAATCCAATTAATTAATAACTATGGTGCAAACACCTTAATGGAAGTCGTAGTGCACGAAGTTCCAAAGGAATTAGATGGTATTAAGATGAAAGATTGCCATTTAACCGATCGCTATTCCATTAATATTGTTATTATTAAGCGCGACAACGAATATATTTCTGCGGATAAAGACACAATTATTCAAAAGGGTGACATAGTGACCTTGTTTGGCCCTTATGTGAATATCAAACACTTATTCAATAACGAACAAAAATAAAAGCGGATTTGATTCCGCTTTTTTTCTTTTATTAGAGATCGCCTCTTCTCACATGGGAATCATATTTCTTACGTTCCGCAGTGTTGAGGATTTTCTTTCTCATTCTGTATGTAGAAGGAGTGATTTCAACGAGTTCGTCACTATTGATATAGTCTAAGCAAGCTTCTAAGGACATCTTACGTGGTGTCTTTAAGACAACTGTTGTATCTTTAGTGGCGCTTCTCACGTTAGTTAAGTTCTTTTTGAGAACACAGTTGACCGCTAAGTCAATATCATAACGGTTTTCACCGATAATCATACCTTCATAGACCATGACACCTGGTTCAATGAACATTGTGCCTCTTTCTTCAACGTGCTCAATCGCGTATGGAGTGGCTTGACCTGTTTCAGTGGCCACGAGAACACCGATTTGTCTTTCGCCTAAGTTTAATGAACTCGCTGGACGATATTCTTTATATGTGTGGGAGATAATGCCATAACCTTTGGTTAAGGTCATGAAATTGGTCATAAAGCCTAATAAACCACGGGATGGAATGACGTATTGGAGAATTGTGACTGTTTCTCTAGCATCCATGTTGATTAATTCAGCGCTTCTATTACCTAAAGACATCATAATGTCACCAACGAATTCGTTTGGTACATCGATTAATAAGTCTTCATATGGTTCACATCTTTCGCCATCAATTTCTTTAATGATGACTTGTGGTTTACTAACTTCCAATTCGAAGCCTTCACGTCTCATGTTTTCAATTAAGATGGAAAGGTGTAATTCACCTCTACCAGAGACGATCCAAGATTCTTTATTTGGAATTCTTTCAACTTTAAGAGCGACGTCTTTTTGTGTTTCTCTGAATAATCTTTCTTCAATCTTTCTAGCGGTTAATTGCTTACCGTCTTGGCCAGATAATGGAGAAGAGTTAGTGCCAAATGTCATTTGTAAGGTTGGTTCATCAAGTCTAATTGGAGGTAATGGATCAACGTTATTAAACGCACCGATGGTTTCTCCAACGTTAATATCGGTTAAACCGGCGACAGCGACGATTTCACCCGCGGAAGCTTCTTCGATTTCTAATCTCTTTAAGCCTTGATAACCGAATAACTTCATAACGCGGAAGTTAACAGTGCTGCCATCAAGTCTAGCGACTGTCACATTATCGTTAACGTGGATGGTACCTCTTTTAATTGTGCCTAAGCCAATTCTACCGACGAAATCGTTATAGTCTAATAAGGCAACTTGTAATTGGAGTGGGGCGTTAACATCAACGCGTGGTTCTGGAATTTCTTTAATAATTGTATCCAACACTGGTTCCATACCTGGTTTTTGAGTATTAACGTTAGCTTCTAAAGAAGAAGTACCTTTTAAACCAGATGTATAGACGACTGGGAATTCCAAGAATTCATCTGGAGCGCCTAATTCAATGAAGAGCTCTAAGACTTCGTCTAATGTCTTTTCGATATCAATGTTATTTCTATCAACTTTGTTAATAACAACAATTGGTTTAATGTGGGCTTGTAAGGCTTTCTTTAAAACGAATCTTGTTTGTGGCATGGTGCCTTCAAAAGCGTCCACGAGTAATAAGCAACCATCAACCATGTTCATAATTCTTTCAACTTCACCGCCGAAGTCAGCGTGTCCTGGAGTATCAAGAATATTGATCTTTGTGTCTTTATAAATAATGGATGTTGTCTTAGCAAGGATGGTAATGCCTCTTTCTCTTTCGATATCATTACTATCCATCGCTCTTTCATTCACTTCTTCGTTTTCACGGAAGGTTCCAGAGGATTTTAAAAGTTGGTCAACTAAGGTGGTTTTACCGTGGTCAACGTGTGCGATGATGGCAATGTTACGAATGTTCATAAATGAGGCCCTCCTAGAAAAAAACCTCTACTATCTTAGTAGAAGCCGGCCTTCAAAAGCAAGAAAAAATATTAAGTATTTTTACCTATAAAGGCCATCTAAGTGGTGAATTCTCTTCTTTTCTTGGTAGTAATGATAGCCAAGTAAAGAGGCGAAGAAGGTCATAAATGAGACCGCACTGACGACGTAAGAGAGCTTCAAATATGGTGTTTCGTAGACCATGGTATATGAATAACTACCTTTAGGGGCCACGAAAGAAACAAAGCCACCGTTACCTTTATAGACTTTCATATCAGTAGTAACTTTTGTGTCGTTATTAGTCGCTTTTAATTTCCAACCATTATCATAAGCAACACGAGTCACAACGAATTTATCTTTGCTGTAATTAGTGTCGAATGTGAATTTATCCGCGGAATATTTAACGTTAGTAATTGGTTCAGCGTTTAATTTATCCAATCTAGCTTGGTAATCAGAAATATCTTCTTGATAGAAAGAGAGGGAATATGATCTCACATGGCTTTGATAGTATTTACCAACAACTGCGAGAGCGTAGCAATCACGTTTCACGTAGAATCCACGCATATAGGATGTGTTATCAGTGGTATCGTCATCGTGAGCATCCATCATAAAAATCTTGTTATCTTTATCGATGAAGTAGAAATTGTATTTAATAGAGCCAGTGAAACCCGCTTTAACGTATAAAGCTGTACCTTCTTTGAAGAGTGGTTGACCACTTATTCTTGGAGTAAAGAAAGCAAAGTATTTCATGGTTTCGTTAGAATCATAATAACCACCATAAAGCGGTGTGAAATCAGTTGGGATATCTGGAATCTTTGCGAAGTCATAGTATTTAGCCCATGTACCAACGTGATAAACGTTATGTGTGTAGCGCACACTTTGGTAGTGGTCTTTATCTTCGTCTAAGACATCTGGTTTGGTGTCAGTGATGGTGATATCGCTATGTTCTCTACCGATTTCTTCGCAGTCTTCAAGTGGGGCAATCGCGGTATTAGAAAGTGTTAAGGCATTCTTTACGCATCTGACATCATAGTTCACGCCGCTTCTTTCTAAGCCACCACTATAAATAGTGTCATAGGCATAGCCTAAATCGTTTAATTTCTTATTTTCGTAGACTTTATATTCGCTTGTTTCGAGATCTTTATTTTCAGTGAAATCCCATGGAACATTAGCCATAAAGGCATCAGGATTTTCTTTGTTATTATTAACAATCTCGTTATACATCATCTTTTGCTTATTAATGACGTAGTATTTGATACCTAATTGGTTATCAATATCAGCGATTTTGTTTCTATAGCTACCACCGACGGACTTTTCACCGTTTCTTAAACCAGTCCATAAGGTGTAATCATTAACTTCAAAGTTATATAAGGAATGGAAGAAAGAAGCCGCACCATAACCATTCATAAAGGCGTTATTTGTGCTCCAACCATCACCGATAGAAGTGTACATACGATAGAAGGACTTATCGGTATCTTCAATCTTCTTTAAGGTATATCTAAATCTTTCGTTAGTGTCATAGCCGTTATTATGACCACCATCATAACCATGACCCCAAGTCACAAAGTTACCAACAGCAATAGCTTCAACGCTCACAAATAATGTGGCGATAAAGACAAATACTTTAGTGTTTCTTACTAGAAGTAAGACCACATAAACCACAGCGACATAAAGCATCTCGGCGATAAAGACGATATTCGTGGAATTAACGCCATCTTCTAAGAAACGATAGGTGAGTTCTCCGCTCTTTGGCTCACTGAGCATATCTAAACCCATATCAGAAGTGAACCAGACGAATAACATCACTAAGAAATAAATTGTGGTTAGGACATATCCAACACTTCTAACGATTTTATTTTTCGCAGTTTTTCCAAAGTAAGCGGTTAAGCCAGCGAGCATTAATCCACCGATACCTAATTGGACAAAACCTGGTTCATTACTAACAGCGGTTCCCGCTAATTTACGAGTAATAAACCATGAAGCAAACATACCCATAATGGCAAAAAGGAAGCCGATATGCATATGCCATGTAGGAACATTTGGAATCTTGTTGATATAAATACCGACATAGGCAATTAATGCGGCAACCACAAATAATGTCCATCTAGCGTACCCGTTAGTGAACCCAACAGTTAAGTAGTACATTACTGGGGTAAATAATGTGAACACCATTAAGGCAAAGCCCACAATATGGGTCCATTTCTTTTCGGTAAATGATTGAATTAAAGCCGGCACTAAGAACATGATGAATGGGACATAGCACCATAAGGAAACACAAATATCATCAAAGTCCCAACCATATAACTCTAATGTTGGAAGGGATCTACATGTCGTGGTAGGGAAGAAGAATTCTAAGATTGGATAATAAACTCTTTCTGGAATAATTCTATTGTGTTGGTCTGGAGCTACTTTCCAAGAAAGTAATAAATCAAAGAACTCTTTATATTTCTTATCAGTCCAATATGTTTTAAGTAATTCCTTATAACCCGCCATTTCGAGTTTTGGTGAGGTCATCGTGGCCATAAAAGCGGGGCCAAAGACAAGCGCACTCATCATGATGCCACCCGCAAAGCCTATAAACCCTAATCCTAGGACTTTAAAATTTCCACCAACAGTTCTTGTTCTAATAGTTTGGAAATAACGGAACATCGCATATAAGAAGGCACATACTACATATGAAACCATTAAAACATAGTTAGAAATTGCTAAGAAGAAAACACCTAAGGCTAATAACCATGGTCTTTCTTTCTGCAAGGTATTTTCTATACCCAGTAATACTAGTGGGAAGAACACTAATACATCTTGATAGTTGTTATACCAAAGGTAGAACGCGCCCCAACCGGCGAAAGCATAAGCAATACCACATAATCTAGCGACATTATCCTTAACTTTGAAAGCCTGCTTCATATAAGCAGAGAAGAATAAGCCCGCACAAGCAATCTTGATAATGGATGTAATAGCCATTGCTTGAGGCACTAAAACACGTGGGAATAAAACAATGATTAAATTAAATGGTGAGAACAAACCATAGTAGGCATTAGAACCAAAAGAGTTAACGCCTAAATAGATATCTGGATCAAATAAAACAAAGTGACCAGTTCTAAACCATTCATGGTAGTAGTCCCAAACATGGTATCCCATAGGGATATATTGGGCCATATAGTCACCACCATAAGCTAATGAGAAATCGTTTTGAGCGAGCATCATCATATAGAAGCCCACACCGATAGCGATAAGTATTAAGAAATAATAAAAAGTAGCGGGTAAGCGGTAGTTTTTGATTTTCTCAAATGCTTTACTAGCGATTTCCTTAAATGGGTTTGGTTTCTTCTGTGCTTTATCTTTTTTAAATACGATTTCCATAATGCTTAGAATAATAGTTTCTTGATGTAATTTTTGTTAATTTTGAATTCTTCAGAGACAACATTAATCGCGTCTTTTTGAGAAAGGCCTAAATTCACAAAATAAGCGACACGTGAAGTGATTTCGTCGTCTTTAAAGATAATCTCATCGCGATTACCATCGACGATTAAAACCATTTCACCTTTGAGGGTTTCTTCCTCTATATTAGACAATTCTTCGAGGGTGCCTCTGATATATTCTTCATTTATTTTTGTTAGTTCTCTTGCTAAACAGACGTATCTATTGCCGAGAACCTCTTTTAATAACTTAATAGTTCTAATGATACGATGTGGTGCTTCATAGAAGACAATCGTATTTCTTAAAGCTTTTAAACTATTAATTTCTTCTTTGGCTTCTCCGTCTTTAGCGGATAAGAATCCATAGAAGAAAAAGTGATTTGTTTCTAAACCTGAGGCCACTAGAGCATTAATAAAAGCGGAACTACCAGAGACTGTTGATACTGGGATATCATTCTCAATTGCTTCTTTTACTAAAATATGACCTGGATCAGAGATGCCTGGATAACCAGCATCGGACATATAAACAACTTTCTTACCCGCTTTGATAAGGGAGATAAGATGTTGACTAGCTTCTTTTTCGTTATGTTCTCTAAGAGAATAAGTTTCTTTTTTAATACCAAACTTCATTAATAAGTCATATGCATTACGGGTATCTTCCGCGGCGACGATATCAGCGTCGCTCACTACTTCAATAGCGCGTGAAGAAAACTCCTTTAGGTTACCTATTGGAGTGGCTATTAAATAGAGGGGGAAGTTACCTTTATCGAAAGACTTATTTCTTTTCATAGCGTTTCTCTTTATTCTTTGGACCACTTGCTTGTTTATAGAAGTCTTCCAAAGGAAGGAATTTAATGTCTTCGTCGTTTTCAATTTTCACAACGCGTGAAAGAATATTCACACTGGTGACTGTATATTCGACTTTGTCGATGAAGTGCTTGCTACCTAAATCTGGGAATTTCTTTCTTTCTTCGGTGTAGGCATCGTCTTCATATTTTAAGCAGCAGATCAATTTGCCGCATTGTCCACTTAACTTTGGAATGTTAATCGCAAGCATTTGGTTTTTTGCTCTATTAATGGAAATACCATCGAATTCATTTAAGAATGTGGAACAGCATAAAGGCATACCGCACACACCGAGACCACCAATCATTTTAGCTTTGTCTCTAGAACCAATTTGTCTAAGTTCAATTCTTGTTCTTAAACGTGAGGCTAAGACTTTTAATAATTCACGGAAGTCGACACGGTCATCCGCTAAATAGGAGAAGATGACTTTGGATTTATCGAGAGTATATTCACAAGAAATTAAGTTCATATCAAGATTGAGCTTTTTGGATTCAACTTGGCAGATTTCTAATGCATATACCGCGTCTTTTTGGTTAATGTCCGCTAAACGGATATCCACATCAGTGGCTTTTCTAACGATTGGTTTGAGATATAAACCATTCGCGTATTTATCAATGGAGATAGGTTCAATTGCAATGGTACCAAGTTCCATACCTCTTACTGTTTCGACGACGACCTTGTCACCTAAGGCAAAGTTATTGTCATTGCAGCCAAAGAAATACGCTCTTGGAGTATTTAAAAACTTTACACCAACGAAATGGCTATATTCATGTTTTTGATCTATCTGTTGATTTTGTTTTTCGTTATCAATTTTTGGCATATATTAGTCCTCTTTGGTAATCGTATAAAAAACGTGATCTATTAATAAGACGATATTGACGTTCGTATTAATCGCAGTGGCACACCTTAATAACTCAATCAAACTTTCATTGATATGAGAAAGTTGATTGACAAGATGTTCTAACATTGTAGCATAACTTTCTAAAAATGGGGCTTTTTCGTTAGAAATGGCAATCATATCCTCGAACGCCATTACTAACATATTGATGAAGTATCTGCATGCTTCTTTACTCTTGATTTGATTAGCGACATTACTTTGCACAAAGTAGATAAGTGCGTCCTTATCACCTTCGTCCATCGCTTGTAATGTTTCTTCAAAACACTTTTTCGCAGTGAAGAAAGCATCATTGTTGTCTTCGTCATCGATAATCTCTTTAATGAGTTCTCCATCGTTATAGAAATAAGAGAGCAATTCCGCATCTTTCTTTTCCACGCCGAAGTCCATCGCATCTTTGATGACGATATTCTTATCAATGAGTTTTAATCTTAAGACTTGGCATCTAGAAATAATGGTGGGCAAGATACTGTTCTCATTGTTCGTGGTTAAGAAAGCATAGATTTGTTGTCCTGGTTCTTCTAAGAATTTAAGAATGCTATTGATTGCCTCAATGGTCATATTCTCAATGAGGTGAAGAATATAAATTCTTATACCCTTATTTTCAAAAGCCTTCTTTTCAAAAGAACTTTCAATCGTGGTGACTGCTTCTTTCTTGATCGTGGATTTACTACCATCAAAGATGAAGAAGTCTGGATAGTTATCATCGTCCACACGTAAGCATGTGATACATGAGTTACACGCCAGTGGAGATGGGTCATCACAGAGGATTGATTTAGCGAAGAACTTCGCAATATCTAAAAGTGGAGTGCCATTACTTCCAGAAAGAAGATAAGCATGAGAAAGTTGACCTTTTTGTAATGAATTAACAAAGGTTTGATAAATAACTGGTTGGTAATTCTTTAGGTATTTCTCTACTTGCATATTCTGGAGAGCATGGCTTTCAAAGTCGCATCCGCAACTTCTTCTCTGCTCTTGCTTGCATCAATAATGACAAAACGTTCTGGGTAGCGTTTTGCTAATTCTAAAAATGTGTTTCTGACTTTGTTATGGAAGTCTAACTTTTCTAAGTCTAAACGATTAACTTCTCTATTTGCGTTAGCGGCAATTCTCGCTAATCCAATTTGTGGATCGATATCAAATAAAAGAGTTAAATCTGGGAATGTACCTTCGGTAGCAAAGTTATTAACGTTTAAGATATTTTCAACACCTAATCCTCTTGCACCACCTTGATAGGCTAATGAGGAATCTAAGTATCTATCGCAGATAACAATCTTGCCTTCTTTTAAAGCAGGCCAGACTTTTTCCACAAGGTGTTGCCTTCTTGAAGCAGCATAAAGAAGGGCCTCTGTTCTTTCGTCCATCGCTGTGTTGTTTTTATCGAGAATGACATTGCGAATTTGTTCCGCGATTGGTGTACCACCTGGTTCACGAGTGCGGACGATTTTGTATCCCATCTCCTCTAATTTGCTAACAGCGTAATTAACAGCGGTTGTTTTGCCAGATCCTTCTGGTCCTTCAAGAGTAATAAACATAACTTCTACCTCTTTATAGTTTTCTTCTTCCTTCAACGGCCTTTGATAATGTTAAAGCGTCTGTATAATCTAAGTTTCCACCCATTTGGAGACCGTACGCTAAACGGGTCACGGAATCCACTTTATCGGAAATTAACTTCGCTAAATATAACGCGGTGGTTTCACCTTCAATTGTTGGGTTAGTGGCAATAATCACTTCTTTGAAGTGGTGATTATCTAATCTCTTCATCAAGGTATTGATGTTTAAATCATAAAGAGTGCCACCTTTACCTAAGGAAATCACGCCATTAAGGACATGATATAAACCATGGTAGTATTCAGCGTTTTCAAAAGCGATAACGTCTTTTGGGAAAGAAACGACCATCAAGGTATCTTGGTCGCGTTCTTTATCGTCACAAATAACGCAGTTCTCGCCTTCGGTCAAAAAGCCACAGATAGGGCAGACGTGTATTGATTGTTTAAGGTTTTTTATGGCGTCAGAAAACTCATTCAAGTCATCATCTTCCATATTCAGCATTGCGTACGCCATACGCTCTGCGCTACGACGTCCAACGCTTGGTAACTTGGCTAAAGATTCTTCTAAACGGATAAGAGCTTTAAGCTTCTCCATTAGAAACCGAATCCTCCTCTTTGGCCAGTGATGCGTTCATTGATAGCTTCGGCTTCTTCATCAATCTTTTCGTTAGCTTCGTTGATAGCCATAGCGATCATTTCTTCAATCATTTCTTTATTGTCTGGTTCGAATGCATCTTTATCGATTTCCACAGCTTTGATTTCTTTGCTGCCGAGCACAATAACGGTAACCGCGCCACCTTTGGTGACTTTAAATTCTTTTTCGGCTAATTCTGCTTGAGCTTTCTTTAATTCTCTTTGCATCTTTTGTGCTTGAATCATCATTTGTTGCATGTTCATAAGTTTTATTCTCCTTCGAATTCAATGTTGACTGTATCGGCCTTTGGTAATTTACCGATTTGTAATCTATTCATGTAGCTTTGTTGCCATCTCACTGAATCTTTTCTTGATACAGCGTAGACGAACATCTTTCTATTGAATACTGTTTCAATAACGTTCTGAATGGCTTCTTGGTTTTCCACTAAGTTGGCCTTTTCAGCGATATTTGGGAATTGGTATTCCACAACTAAGACTTTTTGTGAGGCCACAAGTGGACGTCCATCCACTAACATGGTCGCGGCTTTGCCTAATTCTGGATGACCAATCAATTTCTTAATATTTGGCCAGTTATCAATAAGGGAATTCTTAATATCCTTTTTGGAAATGACCATAATATCAATCATTAAGTCGTCACCGATATCAAATGAATTTTCTTTTCTTGTATTTTTTATGGTGATGACGTTCTTGCTTAAGACAATTTCCTTCACTGGTTCTGGCTCTGGTTCAGGTTGATCAAGTAAGGAAATAAGTTCTTCTTGTTTCACTGGCTTAGGCTCAGGTTTTGGTTCTGGCTTAGGCTGTGGTTTTACTTGTGGTGTGACTGGTTTTTCAATCACAGGTTCGTTAACTGGAGCTGGAGCGACATTAGGAGTACCATCCTTTTTAGTGGCCACAAGTTTAAGAATAGTGACCTCGAATAATGGGATGATAGAACTAACTGTCTTATAGTCCTTTTGAGCGCTCATAATGACATCAATCATCTTTAATGTTTCATCGATATCTAAATGTTTGAAGAAAGAAGCGGCTTCTTCTTGATTCAAGATTTCTAAACAATCAACATTACGGGAAGATTGATAAATCAATATATCCTTTAATATTAATAATAGGTCGTCAGTCAATCTCTTGATATCGGTACCCATAGAAATATAACGATTTACTCTGGCTAAAACGTCAGAAACATTTTTATTTATGATGGAATTTAATAATCCAAGCTTTTCTTCTTTAGACTCTAAAGCAAAGATGTCTAAGATGTCTTGAACTTCAAGTTTGTTACCGGAATAGGCTAAAACTTGATCCAAGATGGATAAAGCATCACGCATACCACCATCAGCGAGAGAAACAATAATCTTAATTGCATCTTCGTTATAGGCGATACCTTCTTTTTCAAGAACGCTTCTTAATCTATTTTTAATATCTTCATCACTTAATTTGGTGAAGTCATATCTTTGGCAACGTGAAAGAATGGTTGGAAGGATTTTATGTGGTTCAGTTGTCGCTAAGATGAAGATGACATGTTCTGGTGGTTCTTCTAATGTTTTAAGAAGAGCGTTGAACGCACCTGTTGAGAGCATGTGAACTTCGTCGATAATATAAACTTTATAACGGCCTAAGATTGTGCCGTATTTTACTTTATCAATTAATTCTCTGATTTCATCAACACCGTTATTGCTCGCAGCGTCGAGTTCGATAACATCAGGATGCGTGCCATCAATAATTGCTTTACAGTTTTTGCATTCATTGCATTGGCAACCAATGCCTTCGTCACAGTTAAGGGCTTTCGCTAAGAGTTTAGCCATGGTTGTTTTACCTGTGCCTCTCGGGCCTGCGAACAGGTAGGCATGGGCTAACTTTCTGGTCGCCAAAGCGTTCTTTAAAGTCTTGACGATATGTTCTTGTCCAGCGACTTCTTCAAAAGTGCTTGGACGATATGTTCGATATAATGCTTTATAAGCCATATAAAATCACCTGTGTTAAGTATATACCAAAAGCCGGTCATAAAGAAATGTTAATATTCTATTAATGGAAATATTTCGCTGTTTGCCTAAAAGAAGAGTTGTGTTACAATACTAGACGGTCAGAGGAAACTACTATGGAAGAAAGCATGCGTCAACGTCTAATCGCCGCTAGTAAACGTCTCAAAGAAATCGACGAAGAACTAGTGAGTGACGACATTATGAAAAATATGTCGAAATTCAAAGAGATATCAAAAGAAAGAGCAAACTTGGATCCTCAAGTTGAAGCTTTTAATCGTTACACAAAAAACGAAGAAGATATTGAAGCCGCAAAAGAAATGGCACATGATTCTGATCCAGATTTAGCGGAAATGGGCAAAGAAGAAATTAAACACCTTGAAGCTGAACAAGAACAACTCATTGAAGAATTAAGAGAAATGCTCCTTCCAAGAGATCCTAATGATGACAAAGACATTATCGTTGAAATCAGAGGCGCTGTCGGTGGAGACGAAGCAAACATCTTCGCTGGTGACCTTTTCAGAATGTATACAAGATATGCTGAATCACAAGGTTGGAAGATTCAAATTTTAGATGAAAATCCTTCAGAATCTGGGGGTTTTGCAATGATTTCGTTCAAAATCAGTGGAAATCGCGTCTTCTCAAAACTCAAATTTGAAAGCGGCGCTCACCGTGTTCAAAGAGTTCCTAAGACAGAGGCTTCTGGACGTATCCACACAAGTACTGCCACAGTGCTAGTTATGCCTGAAGCGGAAGAAATCGATATTCAAATTAATCCTAACGACTTACAAGTTGATACATATCACTCACAAGGTGCGGGTGGTCAAAACGTTAACAAGACAGAATCCGCTGTCCGTATTACCCACATCCCAACAGGTACTGTTGTCGCTTGCCAAACTGAAAAATCTCAAATCCAAAATAGAGAAATTGCTATGCAAATGTTACGTACAAAGATGTACGCCAACATGTTAGCGGAACAACAAGAAAGAATTGGTAACGAACGTAAACTTAAAATTGGTACCGGTGAAAGAAGTGAAAAGATTAGAACATACAACTATCCACAAAACCGTGTGACCGATCACCGTATTGGTTTCACCATTCAAAAACTTGATCGCGTTATCGAAGGCGAATTAGATGAAGTTATTGAAGCGTTAATCCATTACGATCAATCCACAAAATTAGCGGGCGAGTAATCTATGTCCACAAACCGTGAACTATACTTTCAATATAAAAAAGAAGGTATACCAGATACGGTTATCTACTTTGCGCTTGAAGAAATCAATGGCTTTAACCATTTATCTTTAACTAATAACTTTGATAAAGAAATCAAAAATGAAAATCGTTTTGCTAACGCAATGAACCGCTACCAAAATGGTGAGATGATTGAATATATATTTAATAAGGCTTACTTTTTGTCTAAGTCTTTTTATGTTGATAACAATGTTTTGATTCCGAGACAGGAAACAGAACAATTGGTGTTAAACACCGCTAGACTAATTAAAGATACATTCCATAGAGACAATCTGAAGATTGTGGATGTTTGTACCGGCAGTGGCTGTATTGGTATTAGCCTTGGGCATATTTTTACTAATAGTGAAATCGTTTTGTCTGATATTTCTAGCGAAGCTTTAGCTGTTTCGAACAGAAATATCAAGGAACATCAATTAACAAATGTGACCACTGTACAAGGTGACATGTTAGAGCCATTTAGCGACCACGTGGATCGATTTGATGTCATTATTTGTAATCCTCCATATATCGAAAATGAGTCCACAATTGATGAAAAAACATGGAAGCAAGAACCACACTTAGCGTTGCTTGCTAAACCAGGCACTTTGTTCTATGAAAGAGTCCTACAAGATTATCAAAAGATAGTTAATGATGAATTTATCATCGCTTTTGAAATTGGTGAGGAGCAAGAAGAAGCTTTAACTAAGTTAGTGAACAAATACTGCAAAGGTTGTTCATTCTATTTTGAAAAAGATATGTATAATAAAACTCGCTTCCTCTATATCAAGGGTAAAAAGTAATAGATAATTAGAAAGGATATTATTATAATAATATTATGAAATTAGCAATTGGTTCAGATCACGGTGGTTTCAAATTAAAAGAAGGTCTTAAACAGTATTTAGCTGGTAAGGGTTTTGAAATTATCGATGTTGGTACATATTCATTAGAATCTTGTCACTACCCAGAATTCGGTGCGAAAGTCGCTAAATTAGTGGCTGATGGCATTTGTAAATTCGGTATCGTTGTTTGCACAACTGGTGAAGGCATTGTTATTACTGCGAACAAAGTAAAAGGCGTACGCGCTGGCTTAGCATACAACGCAGACGTCGCGCGCTTAATGCGTGAGCATAATGATGCGAACGTGATTGGCTTCGGCGCTAGTTACGTTACATTAGAAGAAGCTTGTGAAAGAGTTGATATCTTCTTAAACACTCAATTTGCAGGTGGAAGACACGCCACAAGAGTGCAAATGATTAATGATTTAGAAAAATAATTCAGTTTTTTAGGAAAAAAATCAATTACCCCTCCTATTTATTAAGTAGAGGGGTTTTATTTTGCTCAATAAAAAAGTCGTCTGAGCCTATTTAGCTCTGCGTGACGACAATATTATTTAATCACAATGCAAATGAATATCAATAATCAATCATTTAAATGCCCAATTTGTGGCAACACAGACCCAAAATATCTAGGCATCAAAAACGGACAAGCCTATTGTCGGAAGTGTATAGCGTTCCGTGGCCAAGAACCAGTAGGGGATTTTGTCATTTCTGATGAATCAGAATACTCGCTCCGCTACGAACTATCGGATGACCAGAAAAGACTATCAAATCAACTGGTCGAAAACTTCAAAAATGGAATAGATACACTGGTCCATGCTGTATGTGGCAGCGGTAAGACTGAAATATGTCTTGAGATTATTTCATATTGCATTGAAAACAAACTAAGAGTGGGCTTCGCTGTTCCTAGACGTGATGTTTGTGTTGAATTATATTACCGCTTTGCAGAAATATTTAATAAAAATGATTTAACAGCAGTTTATGGTGGAAACACAAAGTGTTTGGAAGGTGATTTAGTGGTCCTAACCACGCACCAACTATTTAGATATGACCATTACTTCGATTTGCTGATTATGGATGAAATAGATGCATTCCCATTTAAGGGAAGTGAGATACTAGAAATCTTTTTTAAGCGTAGCATCAAGAAGAATTATGTGTTGATGTCCGCTACTCCATCAGATGATATTTTGGAGTATTTTTCAAAACCTGGACGTTCAATCGTGGAACTATATTCAAGATTCCATGGTAAGCCATTACCAGTTCCAAGAATTATAAAAGGCAACTTATTATATTTAAACTACAAAATAGTAAAAGAAATGTCGAGATTTTTAAAGAAATTCAAACAGGTATTTATCTTTGTTCCGACGATTGATTTATCGGTTAAGTTATATAAGTTTTTAAGAGTGTTTTTTCCTCAAGGTGGATATATTAATTCTCACTGCGAAAATCGTGATGAAATTATTAAAAGATTTAGGATTAAAAAATACCGCTACTTGGTGACCACTGCGGTTTTAGAAAGAGGTGTCACTGTTAAGGATCTGCAAGTGATTGTTTACCAAAGCGATCATCCTGTTTATGATTCGCATGCTCTAATTCAAATAGCGGGAAGAGTGGGTCGAAAGAAAGAAGCACCAGAAGGAGAGGTGATATTCCTTGCTAGGGAAAATAATAAAGAAATGCAAAGAGCGGTGGCAGAAATTACTGCCGCCAACAAGAAACTGCCTCATATGCTTTAAAAAGATTAAATTAAATGACACGTGTCGCGTTTTAAACGGGAATATACCGATATGTCGTTCATGTCAAAACGAAATGAAACCAAAGTTTATTAGATTTAAAGCTGAGGGTTATCACGCCACATCGATATATGACTATAATCCTTTTATTAAGAAACTAATTTACCAATATAAAGGCTGCTACGATTATGAACTAAATAAAGCATTTATCAGTATGTTTGCTAGAGAAATAAAACTTAGATACTTGAGTTATGTAGTTATCCCTGTTCCTTCATATAAAAAGGAAGATGAAGAAAGAGGATTTAACCATGTTGTGGAAATATATAAAAACCTCGGTTTAGAAATGCTGGATATCTTAGAAAAAACTGAGAAACATAAGCAGGCAACCAGCACCGTTAATTCAAGGCATAAAGTCTATAAATATCTAGCTTTAACCGCTCGTCCAGATTTAAGAAAAAAGAAAGTGTTATTAGTGGATGACGTTTACACTACAGGAAGCACAATTAAATCCGCAATAAATCTGGTGGAAAAGCTCAATCCAAAGCGAATAGAAGTGCTTGTAATTGCTAAAACAAAGCCAAAACAAACTAATACAAATTAATTTGTGTTAGACAAGTACATGATGGATTGATATTATATTTAAGCGAATGCTTGACATTCTTTTTATAAAGAAAGGCACATATTTGATGTGATCGGTATTAGAAAATGGGATTTTTCGACAGAAGGCTTATTAAGAAATATCAACGCGAAGCGGAAAAAGTCATCGCTTATGAAAGTGAAATGGCTGCGCTCAGCAATGAAGAATTACAAGCCAAAACTCCATACTTTAGAGATTTATTAGCCAAGGGCGCATCCCTTGATGATATTAAATACGAAGCTTTTGCGGTTGCTCGTGAAGCTGCCAAACGTTGTATTGGTGAATTCCCTTACAAGGTCCAAATTATTGGTTCTTTAGTTTTACATAACGGCGATGTCGCTGAAATGAAAACTGGTGAAGGTAAAACCTTAACATGTACAATGGCGGTTTATCTTAACGCGTTAGCGGGCAAAGGCTTACACGTTATTACAGTTAACGAATACTTATCTGGTCGTGACGCTGACTGGATGGGTCAAATCTATAGATTCTTAGGCTTAACTGTTGGTGTTAACGCTCGTACAAAATCAACCAGAGAAAAGAAAGAAGCCTATTTATGTGATATTACATATACCACAAACTCTGAATTAGGTTTCGACTACTTAAGAGATAACATGGCAACAGACATGGAACACCGTGTCTTAAGAGGCTTAAACTTCTGTATCGTTGACGAAGCTGACTCCATCTTAATTGATGAAAGTAGAACACCATTAATTATTTCTGGTGGCGCTAAAACAAGTGCTTCCCAATATACAGTTGCCGATAGATTCTGTAAGACATTAAAGAAAGAAAAAGACTATTCCATCGATGTTAAGGAAAAGACAGTCCACTTAACCGAAGATGGTCAAGCCAAAGCCGAACGTATGTTTGGTATCCAAAACTTATATGATCCAGAATACGCTGACTTAGTCCATAGAATCCATAACGCTTTAAAAGCGAACTTCATTATGGCTAGAGACGTTGACTACTTAGTGGACGCCGAAGGCGAAGTTCAAATTATCGACCCATTCACTGGTCGTGTTCTTCCAGGTCGTGAATGGTCTGATGGTTTACACCAAGCTGTTCAAGCTAAAGAAAACGTTAAGATTAAACAAGAAACCGTCACAATGGCGACGATTACATATCAAAACTTCTTCCGTTTATACAATAAACTCGCTGGTATGACCGGTACCGCTAAAACTGAAGAAGAAGAATTCCGTAAGATTTACAACATGCGTGTCGTGGTTATCCCAACCAATAGACCAATCCAACGTATTGACGCATTAGATTACGTCTACGCACACAAAGGTCCAAAACTCGCTGCTTTAATTAAGGAAGTTAAAGAACGTCACGAAACAGGTCAACCAATCTTAATTGGTACTGTCTCCGTTGAATCTTCCGAAGAAATCTCCGCCTTATTAACAGAAGCGGGCTTACCACACGAAATGTTAAACGCGAAAAACCATGCACGTGAAGCGGAAATTATTTCACACGCTGGTGAAAAAGGTTCCATTACACTTGCCACTAACATGGCTGGTCGTGGTACCGATATTAAGATTAATGATGAAGTGAGAGCCCTCGGTGGTCTTTGTGTTTTCGGTACAGAAAGACACGAATCTAGACGTATTGATAACCAATTACGTGGTCGTTCAGGCCGTCAAGGTGACCCAGGTTTCTCCAGATTCTATGTTTCCTTCGATGATACACTTCTAGTGAGATTCGCCGCGGATTCCATTAGAAACTACATTGAAAAGAACTTTGGTGATGAAGCTTTAGAAGCCAAAATGATTACCAATGTTATTACATCCGCTCAAAAGAAGATCGAAGGTCAAAACTTCGATACTCGTAAGAGCTTACTTGAATACGATGATGTTTTAGCCAAACAAAGACAAATTGTCTACGACAAGAGAGACAGAATTATCGAAGGTAAAAACATCGACGATATTATGGAAGATATCTTCAAAACCACTGGTGAATTCCTTGCTAAGAAAGGTATCCCAGCGGATTCCAATGATGATTTAATCTCTGGTGAACAATTAGTTAAAGTTGTCGAACCAAGATTCTTACCAAGTGGCACAATCAAACCAAACTTATATGATGACGCTCCAGTCGATGATATTGCACCAGACTTAGCCATCATTATTAGAGAAAGATTTGAACAACTCCTTAAGGAATGGGATGTTGAAGATGCTGATAAAGACAACATCAAACGTTCAGTTGTCTTACACTGTATTGACCAAAACTGGACCAAGCATATTGACTCCATGGCGAGATTAAGAGAAGCCATCTTCTTAAGAAGCTACGCTAACGTCAACCCATTGCAAGATTACGTTAACGAAGGTTACGCTATGTTCAGAGAATGCTTAGAAATGGCCTCTGTCGATGCTGTTTTAAACTTAGTTAACATTAGACCACAACGCCGTGTGACTGTTGAACCACAACCAGAACAACCAGCGCCAGAAGTCGTTGATGCTCAACCAGCTCAAGAAGCTGCCCCAGCTCCAGCGGAAGAAGAAAAGAAAGCCGAATAATATGAAAGACATTGTGACCCTAAAACAGGAACTTTGTGCTGTTGGCGAGAGAATCCGTCAACTCGGGTCTTCTCTTTGACCTTGCTAAGCTCGATGCTGAGATAGCGGATCTAACAGAAAAAAGTGAAGCGGCGGATTTTTGGAATAACAGGAATTCAGCGCTCGAAATCATATCACGTCTCAATCATTCTCGCGAAATTGTAGATACATATCGCTCGCTTTTACGTGGTCAAAAGGACCTTGAAGAGCTTTTAGAATTTGAAGACGATTCATTCCTCGAACAAATTGAAAAATCGTTAGAGGAACTCAATAAACAATCAAAGGAATTCGAATTACAAATCCTCTTTACTGGAGAATTCGATTCTTTAAACGCGATTATTGAAATTCACCCAGGTGCGGGTGGTACAGAAGCCCAAGACTGGGCGGATATGTTATATAGAATGTATGTGTTATACGCAGAAGCACATCGTTTTAAGATGTCGGTTCTTTCATTTGAACCAGGTGATGAAGCAGGTGTGAAGTCTGTCACCTTACAAATAAGTGGCAAAAACGCTTATGGTTTATTAAAAGGTGAAAAAGGTGTCCATCGTTTAGTGAGAATTTCTCCTTTTGATGCGAATAAAAGAAGACATACATCATTTGCCTCTGTGAACATCGTTCCAGAATTCAAAGACGATTCTATCGATATCGTCATTAACGAATCAGATTTAAAGATTGATACATATAGATCCGGTGGTGCGGGTGGTCAAAACGTCAACAAAGTTGAAACCGCAGTGAGGATTACTCACTTACCTACTGGTATTGTTGTATCCTGTCAAATTGAAAGAAGCCAATTATTAAATAAAGAAACAGCGATGAAGATGTTGAAAGGCAAATTATATTTAATTGAACTTGAATCTCGTCAAAATAAGCTTAATTCTATAGTTGGTGAAAAGAAGAATATTGAATGGGGTAGCCAAATCCGTTCTTATGTCTTCTGTCCTTACACTCTAGTCAAAGATAATCGTACATCTTTTGAGGTTACTGATGTCCAATCTGTGATGAATGGAAATATCGATGGATTTATCTATTCTTACCTACAGATGGAAGCCAAGAATAATACGAAATAGTGGAGTTTTGCAGACTTTTTATGGAAAATGAGCACTTATTTGAGATAGTTTCCAAATTCAAGCCTACAGGCGACCAACCCACCGCGATTAAGAAGTTAAGCGATGGTATTTTAGAAGGTAAAAAGTTCCAAGTTTTGATGGGCGCGACTGGTACTGGTAAGACTTTTACCATGGCCAATATTATCCAAACTGTCCAAAAGCCAACTCTAGTGTTAGTGCATAACAAAACTCTCGCGGGTCAACTATATTCCGAGTTCCAAGAATTGTTCCCACATAACCGTGTGGAATACTTCGTTTCTAACTTCGATTTTTATCAACCAGAAGCTTATATTCCAAAAAGTGATACATATATTGATAAGAACGCAGTGATGAATGAAGAGATTGAAATGCTTCGTACATCCGCGATTAACTCTATCCTAGAAAGAAAAGACACAATTATTGTGGCCTCAGTTGCCTCCATCTACGGCTTAACTGATCCAGACGAATATAGAAATTTAGTTTTTAACATCCGTGTCGGTGAAGAAATTAATAGACAAGAACTCTATAAGAAACTCGTGGACGCTCAATATAAACGAAATAATCTCGATTTAGCGCCAGGTACATTTAGAGTGAGAGGCGATGTTATTGAAATTGTCCCTGCTTCATTCATGGATAACGATGTTATTAGAATTGATACATTTGGTGATGAAGTAGAAAAAATTGTGCAACTCAACCCAATGACTGGTGAAGTCAAACATACCTATCATACTTTCCCAATCTTCCCTGCTTATGACCACGCTTCCACAAGAGAAAGAATTAAAGAGGCATGTACCACAATTAAAGCGGAATTAGAGGAAAGACTTAAATTCTTTAAAGAAAACGGTAAGCTCTTAGAAGCTGAACGTTTAGAAATGCGTACCAATCAAGATATGGAAAGCATGCAAGAATTTGGTATGTGTCCAGGTATTGAAAACTATTCCCGCCATATCGATAAAAGAAAACCAGGTGAAAGACCTTGGTGTCTATTAGATTACTTCCCAGAAGATTTCTTAATGATTATTGATGAATCTCACGTTACCTTCCCTCAACTTAGAGGTATGTATAACGGTGACCGTTCTAGAAAAGAAACTTTAGTGGAATATGGTTTTAGATTACCTTCCGCTTTAGATAATAGACCACTTAACTTCGAAGAATTTGAAAAGTTAATGCCATATGTTGTTTGTACAAGTGCGACACCAGGTGATTATGAACTTAATAAAGCGGGTGGTATATCCGCGGAACAAATCATTAGACCAACTGGATTACTTGATCCAATTATTGAAGTGCGTCCAACTTTAGGCCAAATTGATGATTTAGTTCATGAAATTAAAACAAGAATTGCTAAAAATGAAAGAACAATGGTAGTCACCCTGACAATTCGTATGGCGGAAGACCTCACAAACTACTTAAAAGATAAAGGTATTAAGGTTGTCTACTTGCATCATGAAACCAAAACTTTGGAAAGAAGTGAAATCATTTATCAACTAAGAAAAGGTAAGTATGATGTCCTCGTTGGCATTAACCTATTAAGAGAAGGTTTAGATATTCCTGAAGTTTCTCTCATTTCTATCTTTGACGCGGATAAAGAAGGCTTCCTTAGAAGTACCCGTTCACTTATCCAAATTGTTGGTAGAGCAGCGCGAAACGCCAACGGTTTAGTGGTCATGTACGCTGATCATATGACCGATTCAATGCGTAGTTGTATTGAAGAAACTAACCGTAGAAGAGCAATTCAAGAAGCTTATAACTATGAATATGGAATTATCCCACGTACAGTTATCAAAGAGATTCGTCCACCTATCCATAATAGTGATGATGAAATTAGTGAAATGATTGATATTACTAAACACGGTAGCCGTATGGAAATTGAAGCGAAGATTAAAGAACTAGAAAAACAAATGCGCCAAGCCGCTAAAGAATTTGACTTTGAAAGGGCGGCTGAGCTTCGAGATATAATTCTCGAAATAAAGAGCAATTTATAAAAATATAGTTTGCGTTATTTTTGCGATTCTAATATTATTAGTAAGCAGCGATTAAGAAAGGAATTAAATTCTTATGTTAAATTGGTATGACTGGATTATGTTGGCAGTAGCCATTATCATCATCGTCTTGTGCTTATTACAAGGCGGTAAATCAGAAGGTGCTTCTGGTGCTATTACTGGCGGCGGCTTAAACGTTTTCGTTAAAACCAAAGAAAGAGGTGCAGAAAAAGTTGTTTCTATTTTGACACTTATCTGTGCAATCTTATTCTTCTTTATCGCGATCCTTATTGAAATTACCGCTAAAGCTGCTTAATTGTTAGCAATTAGAGGTAAGAAAAAAGCGGAGCAACATCCGCTTTTATTTTTGTTCAATTTGATTGCTTGTGTAATCAAGCTCTTTAACTTCAGGTTCTTTTGGAGCTTCTTCAACAGGTTGTTCCTTGACTGGTTCTTGCTCACTGACCTTTTCTTTTTTCTTATTCTTTTTAGTGGCTTTATCTTGATTGCCTTTGACTTGGGCAATCATTTCTTTAATGCCTTCCACTAATTCGTAGACGCCTAATAAGAATAATAGTGCGCCAGCAATAACGCAGAATGCTGTTTGAACTTTGTCACTGAAGATAAGTGATAAGATACCGCCTGCGATAAACAAAACTGAGAACACGTATGCCAATACTAAGACATATACTGGTGGTTTGACTTTGATAGTCATAACGACGGATTTAACTAATTCAATGGCACCGATAACAATGAAGAAAATAGCGAGTAAATAAACTAAGTATTCTAATAACACTAATTTGTTCATGCATAGGAACACGCCCATAGCAATAGAAGCGGAACCATAGACAATCGCGTATGAAATCGCACTCTTTCTTTCAAAGAGGAAAGCGGTCAAAATAGCGAATCCACCAAAGAGGAATAAGATAACCGCAGCGATAACGTTTAAAGCGAGTTTTAAGATATCTTCTTTATTGTTAAAGGCGAAGACAATGATTAATGTTCCACCGAATAATAAGAGAATTGATAGGATTAATTGCAACCAAGCGTATTTACTGAATAATTTTTTCATATAGATTTACCTCTCGAATAATATTATATTATTTCCGAAAGGAAAATAAATGCTTATGGAACAAAAATTATTAAGAGATTACGCTAGATTGATTGCCGCTGAAGGTGGTCATGTTGTAAAGGGTGATGAAGTATGGATTAATGCCGGTTTAGAGCAACCAGATTTCGTGACCATGGTCGTGGAAGAATGCTATAAAGCTGGTGCTAAAAAGGTCACAGTTTACTGGCATCATGACCCAGTCAACAAACTAGCGTATAAAAACGAAACAGTGGGTAGCTTAGCCAATGTTTCACCAATGCAAATTGCTAAATTTAAATACTGGGTAAAGAAATTACCAACAGTTATTCACATCATTTCCGATGATCCTGATGCTATGAAGGGTGTTAACCAAAACAAGGTTACCAAATCCATGGCGAAACGTTATCCAAAGATTAAGAAATATAGAGATGCAATGGATGGCAAATATAAATGGTCCATCGCTGCGGTTCCAGGTAAAGCTTGGGCCAATAAAGTCTTCCCTAAATTAAATGATGAAGACGCAATTGAAGCTTTATGGGCCGCAATCCTTAAAACATCTAGAGTAGACGGCAACGATCCAGTTAAAAATTGGGATGACCACAATACCTTCTTAGTTAATCAAAGAAAGAAACTAGAAGCTTTAGACTTAAGAAAACTTATTTATAAAGCCGCTAACGGTACAGACTTCCAAGTCGAACTCGTTCCTAATATGAAATGGGGCGGCGGTGTGGAATTTGCACCTAACAAAGGTCAATTCAATCCAAATATCCCAAGTGAAGAAGTATTCACAACTCCAATGAAAGGTAAAGCTGAAGGTACTTTAGTGGCTTCTAAACCTTTATCTTATAACGGTGAATTAATTGAAGACTTCGCGATTAGCTTTAAAGATGGTAAAGTCTGCGCAGTTAAAGCTAGAAAGAACCAAGCCTTATTAGAAAAGATGGTTAAAATGGATGAAGGTGCTTCTATGTTAGGTGAAGTTGCCTTAGTGCCATTCGAATCTCCAATTAACCAAACTGGTTTATTATTCTATGAAACATTATTCGATGAAAACGCCTGCTGCCACGTGGCTTTAGGTGCTGGTTTCCCAGAATTATATCCAGGTGCCTTAGATATGACCATGGAACAAAGAGCGGAAGTTGGAATTAATAATTCCATGATCCACGTTGACTTCATGGTTGGCACACGCGATTTATCAATCGTCGGTGTGAACGCTAAAGGTAAGCAAATCCAAATCTTTAAAGATGGTACTTGGGCTATCTAAGCTCGTTCAATCTTAATCAGTTCAGCAAAATAGATTGTCTTTCTGTCAGGGATGACAATCTTTTTGTTTATTGGGTCAATTTTATTCAAAACAGTGGAGATGGTATTGATTTTGTTGTTTCTCCAATAGGAAATAACTAGTTCTTCTCCGTGATAATTAACTAGTATTTCATTGATGTTTTCTGCTTCATCGTTAGAGATACGTGGACGTTCCACTTTCTCTTGTTTTTCATGCAGTTTATCTAAATAACTTTGTTGCTCATTAAGTGATTTATAAGGAGCCCATTTCTTCATGCCACGTTCACTCATTTACGATGACCTCCTATAAAATTATTTCTTTCTTTAATTGTGCTTTCTTCTAATAAGGAAGACGCTCTTAGAACAGAGTTCTTACCAAACTTACTTTGGAGTTTATCCATCGTCTTTTGTAGATTACGTCTTTTAATCTGTTCTTTGTCATCCTCAAACATGTTGAGTTGTTGATATGTGGATTCAAGAAGTCCACCAAAGTTAAGACCAATCGTTCTAATTGGTAAATCCTTAATATACATGTGATAGATTTCTAAAATAGCTTTTAATAATAGTTCTGTATCGTCAGTGGGCGCTAATAAGGTTGATCTTCTAGCAAAGCCACCCATATTCTTTGAATATCCCACGTAAATAGCGACGACTTTTGTCATCTTATTATCATTTCTCATTCTTGAGGCTAATGTATCAACCATTTCTCTGACAATAGTGATGGCTTCATCTTTGTTATAATCTCTAAATAATACTTGGCTTAAAGAGAGGCTACGTTCTTTTGGTTCATACTTTTCATGGATATCCGCTTCATCGATGCCATTTGCGTGTCTCCAGAGTTGTTCGCCTATCACGCCAAACTTATCTCTTAAATAATCAAGATTAGATAACGCAATATCTTTAACCGTAAATAGACCAATCTTATTTAATCTGGCTTCCATTCTTGGGCCGATACTCCAAACCTTACTAAGTGGGGTGATTGGCCATAGTTTTTCTTTTATTTCATTAGAGGAAACTTTAGCAATCCCGTTTCTCTCTTTTTTAGCGTAAATATCTAAGGCAATTTTGGCTAAAAAGAAGTTGTCACCAATACCCGCGGTGGCCTGTAAGCCTGTTTCCTCTTTAATCTGATTAATAATCGTAGTGACCATTTGAAGAGGGGTCTTATTGTAGTATTTCAAATAGGATGTTAAATCCACGAAAGCCTCGTCAATTGAATACACGTGTACGTCCTCTTCAGCGACAAAGTGGTAAAGTACATCAATTACTTGAGCGCTTTTTTCAAGGTATCTTTCCATCCTTGGAACAGCATAAATGTACTTATATTTCTTTGGTAGTTCTTTAATACGACATCTAGATGGAATACCTTGCTTCTTTAAGAATGGGGACACACTTAAAACAATCGTATTTGTGCCTCTTTCTTTGTCCGCCACTACGAGTGGTTCTTTCCAAGGATCAAGTCCTCGATCAAGGCATTCAACGTATGAATAAAAAGCTTTTAAGTCAATGACTGCGATTATTCTCTTTTTCATGGTGAAAGTATTATATACAAAAACATTTTTACTTATCAGTCTTGACATGCATTTTTATAAAATTTATGCATTTTTCTTTGCTAATAAAATAATATTTGATATATTTTACCTCCACGCTTGTTTTAAAATAAGTGGTGGGGTATTAAACTATGGAAATTGCTGCAATTATCATTTCTTCTCTTGCTTTGATCGCTATTGTGATTGCGATTGTTTTGATTATTAGAAAACCAAACAATGCACAAGCGTCACAAGCAGACTTAAAAGAAATTGGTATGTTGCAACAGCAACTTAATTCTTTAACCGATCAATTAAAGACCAACATTAAGTTATCCGTGAGTGAAGAAATTACTAAAGTAATGGAACAATCCCAAAAGAGTAACGAACTCAACAATGAAAAGTTAGAACGTTTCCAAGCGGGCATTACTGAATCACTCAACAAACGTTTCGACGCTCTTAATAAGCAAATCGATGATAAGCTCATTGAGATTAACAAAAAGGTGGATGAAAAACTTGCGGAAGGCTTTAAATCCACTGGTGAAACAATGGCCCAAGTGAGAGAAAGACTCCAAGCCATTGATGCCGCTCAAAAGAACATCGAAAAGTTATCTAGTGATGTTGTCTCTTTAAAAAGCGTTCTTGAAGGTAACCAAACCAGAGGACAATATGGTGAATACCAGCTATCAATGGTGTTACATAGTGTTTTCGGGGACACAACTGGTTGCTATCAAGAACAATTCACAATGAAAAAGGTCAAGGACGGGGATGATGTACGCGCTGATGCAGTCGTATTTATGCCTGAACCGAATAAGATGATTTGTATCGACTCCAAATTCCCATTCCAAGACTACCAACGTATCTTTGAAACCGATATCCAAGAAGAAAAAGATCGCTTAACTAAAGAATTTGGGGCCGCTGTTAAAAAGCATATTACCGTAATTAAAGATAAATACATTGTTGAAGGTAAAACCGCTCCTGAAGCGTTAATGTTCATTCCTAACGATGGTGTCTTTGCGTTTATTCACCACAACTTAGAAGAAGTCGTGGAGTATGCGAGAAGCAAGAAAGTTATTCTAACTTCTCCATCAACTTTACCGGCAATTCTCGTCACTATTAACATGGTGAGAATTGAGGTCGAGAGAAGCAAAAACGCTGAAGAAATCAATCGTCACTTGCAACGTCTTGCCAAAGACTTTGAAATGTTTGGTCGCGAATGGGATAAATTCTCTAACGCCCTCGAACAAACTGGCAAGAGAAGAGAAGAGCTTGATCACCGTGTTGGTAGAATTACCAATAAGTTCCAAGCAATTAACACTAGCAACAATCTCAGTGACGATTTGAAACAAATCGAAGGAGATAATAGTGAACAACTATAATACACATAACCTTGTCACCTTTTCTAATAGTTTACTGAAACATTTTGGAGTCAAACCATTCCATCAAACTGAAGAAGCAGTGGATAAGGTTTTAGCTAACCATAAAAAAGTCGTCGCCATCCTCTTTGATGGCATGGGTCGTAATATCGTAAGAATGCACTTAAAAGAAAGTTCTTTTATCAGAGAGCATTATTTATGCACGATTAATTCCACATTCCCACCCACAACAACCGCGGCAACAACCGCATTCCTAACGGGTAAATACCCAATTGAAACAGGTTGGATGTCCTGGGCGCAATATTTTGAAAAATATAATCGCAATATTATTCTTTTTAGGAACATTGATTATAACAATGAAGAAAAGCTTACTCCTGAGCATATCGCGGAAACAGAACTACCATTTAAAGACATTACTGATTTAGTGAAAGAGCAAAATCCTAATGTTCAAACATTTAATGTCAAAAGATTTCCAGTTGACCCAAACGGTCCTAAGAAATTAAGAGACTTAGAAAAGATTATTGATAACAAAATAACCGGTGTTGAATCATGCTTAGGTTACTTCTATTTTGACTCTCCAGACTATGAAATGCATGCATACGGTATCGATAATTGGAGAATTCATATCATCGTGAGAAGAATCAACGACATGGTCCGTCGTTTAGCAAAAAAGCACCCAGATACATTGTTCTTAACATTCGCGGATCATGGTCATATCAATGTTAAGTTCCTTAATATGGATGAGCATCCAGATTTATTAAGCTTATTAAAACATCCAACATCTTTTGAAAAGAGAACCCCAGTCTTCTTTGTCAAAGACGGCAAACAACAAGAATTTGAAGAACTCTTTAAGAAGTACTATGGCGAACACTTCCTATTAATGAGTAAAAAAGAGGTTTTAGAGTCACAAATCTTTGGTGAAGGTGAGATTAATCCTAAAACTGTAGAATTCATCGGAGATTACGTCGCTACAAGCATTGATAACTACTGTTTATACGCTCAAAGTGAGCTCAAAGATTTCATGTTATTCAAAGGCCATCATGCAGGAAATACCGAAGATGAAATGAAAATCGATATCTCCGCATATAATGTTTGATTGATTTTTGATTAAAAAATCTATATCATAGAGAACGCTACGGGTCCATAGCTCAGCTGGGAGAGCGCCTCGTTCGCAACGAGGAGGTCAGGGGTTCGAATCCCCCTGGATCCACCAATTAGCGTTGTTCTGTCGTTGTCCAAAGTCACTTATTCAAAATTGGACAAAAAGACTTATTCAAACAAGTCCTCGCAAGAGGGCTTTTGTTTTATGTGGATTTTGATACGTTGATTAAATAAATGAGTGTTGATAGACTGATAATATAATTAAGGAGAAATATTATTATGAAAAAAATTGGCGATTTTCTTAAACCAAACATTTTAATTATTTTTGGTGCCTTATTACTCTTATACTTTTTAAACTATTTATCACTTAATGGAGCAGGTCTCGCCATTGGTATTTTTGCCGTCGTCCTTTCTGCTTATTATTTAGTGGTTGGCATTTTAGGCATTTTGATTGGCAACAAGTTTAGTCCCCAACTTAAGAAAATATTTGAAGTTCTTTCAGTTTCTTTGTTTGGCGCCTTCATGTTTACCTATTTCTTATTAACCACCATTAATGGTGCACAAATCAATGGTTTAATGGGTCCAACCGCCTGGACTATGCAAATCTTAAGTATGGCCGCGGCGTTAGGATTAGTTGTTGTTTATACTATCGCAAGATTAGTTAATAAAGATGCTTTGATGCGTTTTGCTTATTTATTCTCCGCGATTTTCGCTTTAGCGTTATTGCTCAATATCTTATTTGATATATCTGGTAATTCTAGAGTTTTAGGTAATGTTGATATTCTTCTTGTCGCCATTTATGTGATCTTTACTTTCTATCTTTTCAGTACGTTAACAAATAAACCCGAAAGCAAAGAAGAACCCGAGGAAAAAGCTGAATAATTAATATGAAGAAAAATATTATCAGGATTATAACTGGAGTTTTTATCGCTATTACTTTGACTGGTTGCAGTCAAATGGATGCCTATAAGTTTTTAATTATGGGCAATAAGACAGGCAATTGGGGTAATGATGCAATCGATCTTTTCGGTCGTAATGATGATGACGACGAAGATTGGTGGGATGTTGATGACGATGAAGACGAGGATGATGACAATGATAATCGTTCTAGTTCATCAAATAATAATAACAGCAGTTCATCCAATAATACTGATAATAGTAGCGGCGAGTTAACATTTGATGAGAATTCCACGAAGTTTAATCATACATTCTATGAATGTAGCTCTGGCACAGTTGCCATTCAAGTCCGTTCGGAAGAATGTAAAGATACAGATTTAGTCATTCCATCAAAATACGTTGATTCCACTGGTGCGAAATATCAAGTTGTCAAAGATTATGGTAATGGGTTTGGTTATTTATCCGCTCAAAAGATTACATTGCCAGAAGGTTTTAAAGAGATTCATGAAGGTTTTGATCAATGCATGTATGTGAAAAGAATAGTGCTTCCTTCCACAATTACTAAGATTTATAAAGAGATTCTTACTAGTTGCATTTCTTTACAAAAAATCGATTATGCAGGTACAAAAGCGGAATGGAACGCTATTACAAAAGAAGAACGCTGGAATTATAGAGCGCCCGCTTTTGAAGTTTCTTGCAAAGATGGAATTATCAATGTTGAAAAGGGTCCAACCGATTAACAAGACAACATATACAAATAATTAGTGGCGTATGCCACTTTTTATTTTTCGCGAACGACTATAAACACGACATAATACGAATAGGCAAAATTGTCCAAAAGCGGATAAATGAGTTCAGCCAACTGCATGTTTAGCTGCCAGTAGGCAGCTTTTTTACTTTTTATCTATGTGGGACACTTATGTGACAGGCGTGTGATAAAATATTACCAACAAATAAGTCGTTATAAGTTTTTTCATCAAATTTATGATGTCTTTTTGCCAATAAAACAATGAAAAAGATTTGGGTCTCTATTGTTAATGTTGCATTAATGGTTTCGATGATTGTCTTCGTCGTTCTTTACTCTACCTTTGAAACCAAAGCCACTACAGAAAGACAAGTTGAACATTTTGAAAATACCACAATTACAATGGAACACGTCACCGAAAACTATCTTGAAGGTGAGCAACGTATTTGTGATGTCTGGACCCACTACATAAATAGTGAAAATATGACTATGGAAGAAGCGGTCTCATTTATTCGCGTTTCTCACGTTTTGCCTAATGCTTCCGCGCATATTGTTTACGACGATGGAAATTTTGCGGGTCTATCCACTAAACCGAAACAAGGTACTACTAATGATTTTGCGGTCTCTTATAAAAACATTGGTATTTTAAATAACGCTGATTGGATTTCTGAAATTGGTGAATCTATTAATATTTCCCGTGCTTATACAAACCCAATTAACGGCGAACAATCAATCGCCTTTTGTAATTACGTCACACTTCAGGAAAGTGGTGAGCAAAAACAAGCAATTTTGCTTCGTGTTTTACCAGTTACTGAACTTAAAACAAAATGGGTCTTTCCTAAAGAAGAATATGAAAGTGCGGATTTATCGATTATCGATTCAAATGGTGACTACATCATTAAAGGTCAAGCATTCAAGAATTCTAACTTCTTTGAATTTTATAAGTCATATAACGCAATAGATTCTCTTGCCGGACAAGAACTGTTTAAAAAGATTTCGACCACAACCGGCTCTCTCACTATGCTTAATTCTCGTGGCGAAGAATGCATCGTTGCGTTTACACCATTTAACGCTACTGGTGAATGGACTCTTGTTAGCATGATACCAATGAAAGACTTAATTGTTAATACACAAAACTGGTTGTTAATTGGTGTTATTTCCGCTGCGCTATTTGTTTTATTCATCTTTGACTTAATTGTTTTACGTTACTTCAATAGACAACTTAAAGCCGCGGCAAAAGAAGCGGAATTAGCCAGTAGAGCTAAGACTGATTTCCTTTCCGCGATGTCACACGATATTAGAACACCAATGAACGCTATTATTGGTCTCACCCTTATCGCTGAGAAGAATGTCGATGATCAAAAACTCGTCAGTGAAAACCTCCGCAAAATTAATCTTGCTAGTAATCATTTATTGACCTTAATCAATGACATATTGGATATTTCTAAAGTTGAAAGTGGTAAATTGAACGTTTCTCCACAAACATTCTCAATTGTTGAAACAGTGGAAAATCTCATGAATTTGTCTCAACCAATGATTAAAGAAAAGAACATAGATTTCAGCTTCCATATTAGCCGTATGGATAAAGAATATCTCTATGCTGATCAACTGAGATTAAACCAAATCTATATCAATATCCTTTCTAATGCCATTAAGTACACTGAGGCTAATGGTAGTGTGACCGTCGATATGAAAGAAGAAGAAAGCGAAAAAGAAGGCTACGTAAAATTAACATATCGTGTCGCGGATACTGGCATCGGTATGAGCAAAGAATATATGCAAACCATGTATCAGCCATTCTCACGTCAAACTGATAGTCGTGTGAATAAAATTCAAGGTACTGGTTTAGGTCTTGCTATTACTAAACAAATGGTGGATTTAATGGAAGGCACTATTGAGTGTGAAAGTGAGCCAGGAAAAGGTACAACATTCACAGTGACTCTAGATCTTCCTGTCTCTGATCACCAACGCCTAGATATGAAATTTGATAAGATGGATGTCTTAATCGTGGATGATGACGAAGTTCTTTTAGAAACCGCTGTGGATACATTAGAATCTCTCGGCTTAGTAACTGAACAAGCGAATAATGGCTTAGAAGCCCTTGGCATGATTAAACATCGCGAACAAACTGGTAAGAATTACGATATCGTTATTATTGATTTAAAGATGCCTGATGTAGATGGTATTGAAACAATCCGTCGTATTCGTTCAGAAGTTAAATCAAGTGTACCAATTTTATTGATTTCCGCTTATTCATGGTCAGATGTTGAACAAGAAGCCAAAGAAGCGGGAGTTAATGGTTTTCTTAGTAAGCCACTTTTCCGTTCTACACTTTACGATAGAATTAGTGAAATTCTTGGTACTGAAACTAAATCTAGCGAACCAGAAAACGATTATTCAGATTTAGAAGGCATGAATATCCTCGTTGCAGAAGATAATGACATTAACTGGGAAATTATTTCGACATTATTATCAATGTATGGCATTACTACCGAACGCGCTGAAAATGGTCGCGTTTGTTTAGAAAAGATGAAGAACGCTACTCAAGGTCAATACTCTTTAATCTTTATGGATATTCAAATGCCAGAAATGAATGGTTTAGATGCCACTAAAGCAATTCGTGCTTTAGATGATCCATGGGCATCTTCTATTCCAATTGTTGCTATGACCGCAGATGCATTCTCTGAAAATGTTACCGAATGCTTAAAGGCCGGTATGAATGGACATCTTGCGAAACCAATAGATATCAAGCTCGTCATTAAAGTGATTCAAAAAATTAGGGAGGAATCTAAACAATGAAGAAAGTAACTTGTGCTATTTTAGGCGTCGTCTCCATGACTTTATTAATTTCTTGTAACAAGGGAAATAATAAAGTTGACGAAACATTCAAGCCATCATTAGATTTAGAGACTAAATGTCAAGTCAGAGTAGTGGGGGACTACAGTAACTTTGAAGCGTTAGAAAAGGAATTTGATAGATTCAATCAATATTATCCAAATGTCGCTCTTAGTTATGAAAAAGTTGACGATTACACCAATAACCTAGCGACAGTATTAGAAGGCAATAATAAACCAAATATCTTCTTCTCGTATGCCGCATGGACCGCGGGTGATGCTAAATACTCGACCATCATTCCTCATATGGAAGATCTTTCAGATGCATCATTAAAAATGAATTTAAAATGCATTCGTTCAGGTTTAATCAATCACGATGCAAATAATAAGGTATTAATGGTTCCTGTTTTCTCCAGAACATATGGTACCTTAGTGAACAATAATTTATTCAAAAAAGAAGGTATTAATATTCCAAGCACATGGAATGAATTATTAGAAGCCTGCGCTTCATTTGTTGAAAAAGGCTATAAGAGCCCAATGATGGGCTATAGTTTGAAAGATTCAAGCTGTTTAATGAACACAATTGCTTATCCATCATTTGTCGCCACTCTAGCGCCAAATCCAGAAGCACTTAAGAAAGCTAATAATCTTGATCCATCCGCTGGCGAATATATGCGCGAAGCTTTAAATAAAGTTAAACAACTCGTTGATAATAAAGCTATCAACATTGAAGAGTGCGATAAAATCACCGATAACTATACTAAAGTCATCTTACGCTTCTATGAAGGTGATGTTCCAATGATGATTTGTGCGGGTGATACAGTTTCTGGCACTAAAAAACGTGAAAAAGAATCCGAAGCATTCATTAATAATCCATTTGAATATTCATATTTACCAATTCCTTTAAACGATAAAGGTGGTTATTTCATTGATAGCCCATCCATTCAATTCTCCGTTAATAAGGATTGCGAAAACTTAGATATGACAAATGAGTTTATGAGATTCTTAATTAGAACCGAAGAATTAAACAGCATGGCGTCTTTAAAGCGTTTAGTGACACCAACAAATGAATTATCATTCGACCCTGTTTATGCGTCATTTGGTAAGATTCCAGCGGACCGTACATTCTCTCCGGAAGCTCTCGGTATTAAAGATCCACTTGTTAAACAATTGAGAATTGCCTCCTATAAAGTTGGTAGAGGCGACCTAACAGTGGATGAAGCTGTTGCTCAATACGGAAGCTTATAATAATCACAATAAAAAAGTCATCCAAAATGAACTGAACCCCAAAACAGACACACTTCAAAACGAGGTCTTTTAATTATATGTCCCTAACAGGTTTTATAACGAAGAGCACCAACGAGGTGATTAAGAATCCTCCAGCACATATCGCTAATAAACCGATTGAACCAATGTAGTTAAGGGCTAAACCCCCTAATAACATACTTAATGGAATTAAGCCTTGGGAACCAATGTTAGCGACACTACTTACTTTACCAAATTTATCTTTATCAACGATTTTCATCATCGCAGTAGTGGATGGAACGTTAATCAAAATAATGCATATACCCACTACAAATAAGACAGCGATAACGGTTATTAATAGCGCATTGATATCTATCACACCGTTTTTAAATAAGACGTACGCTACAGTCATTAAAATTATGACTACTGAAACACCAATCATTGACCATCTAATTAAGCCATTACATTTTTCTTTTTGCTTTTGTGTGGATAAGATGATGCCCATTATTAATGAACCTAGACCCACGGCAACAGAGAAGAATGAACTCCACATTTCTGGCGCCATGCTTTCATGGAACATGTAATTTGTTCCGGTGACGTCAGTGGCAATAAAATATGGGGCAAAATTATCAAAGATAGGGGAGAAGAAGAAATTAATAAATAGGACACAAATCATGATGGCGAGAATCGCTTTAATAGAAACGAGGTATTTAAAGCCAGATCCGATATCACTAAATACCACCTTCATTGTTAATTTCTCATTACGCTTTTCAAATTTAGAATCATATCTAATAAACATTTCCGAAATAGCGCTTAATATATAACAAGCACCCACAATCATGAAAAGAACATTAATTGGTATAAGGGTATATAAAATACCCGCGAGAATCACACCGAAGATTGATTGGAAACTATTGAGTATAGAGAAATATGATTGAGCTTGTTGAAATTGTTGCTCCTTAACAATTTGTGGCAGTAATGATGCAGAAGCAGGAGTGAAGATACCTGCGATAGCGTTTAATAATACTGTCACGATAAATAATGATGTAACTTGCCAGACAACTGACTTAATGGCGAACATCAATAGTAGTGTGAAACCAATAATGATGCCACCTTTTAGATAGTCACACATATACATAATCTTAGCTTTATTAAATCTATCGGATATAACTCCGCCGAATAAAGTAACGATACAGAATGTAATACCACCAGTGGCTAAATATAGCCCTTGAATCAAAGCGTTGTTTTTAGTGATTTTTAAAATATAGAAAGAGACGGCAAAAGAGTAAAATAACGCAGCGACATTAGAAACTAAAGCCCCTAAAAAGGTCAAAGTAAAATTACGATTAGTGAAGACGTTTCTGGTTTTAACTGGCTCACTAATTTCTTCAGAAGCATTCGTTACTTTTTGATTTTCTAGCTCGTTCATGTCAAACATCATAACATTATGTTTTGATGCTTTTCTATACCTTTTAGATCTCTTTTTCATGTGTGTGGCACTTTTGTGCGCATGCTTTAAATATAATTAAACCAACTAGGGACGTTTCGTATTTATGGAGAACATCAATTTTAAGCAACTTTGTAATAGTTTCATCCAAACGAAGAAGATAAAAGATAATTTTGGTGGAATCATTGATGTTTTTAGCCATTAACAGCGTTAAAAACACTAATGATGAGGAATTGTACCTCACAAGTGAAAATCTCATTAGGAGGCCGCTAATTGGTTAATAACTTAAAAGAAGCCAACAAACATGTATGAAAGTTTTATAGATAATCATCATCAATAGGGAGGAACAGCATATGGCGTATTCGTTAGTGGGAATAATTGCAATTATTATTCATTTCATCGTTAACTTAGATATTTTTGTCAGATTTAGAGACAGAAAGCCATTTCCAGGACAAAAGTTCTATCTTTTCTTTTTATTGAATGTTATTGCCTATCATATTACCGATGCTTTCTGGGGTTTCTTTTATGATGCAAAATTAGTCGTTCCTCTATTTGCAGATACCACAGTTTACTTTATCGCAATGGCTAGCTCTATCTTATTCTGGGGCTATTTCATATTCGAATATTTAGGAGCAAAGAAAAAGACCATTATTTACGCTAGTTTAATGGTTTTTTCTATGCAGATTGTTGTTATTGCACTTAATTTTGCTTTCCCAATCCTATTTACTGTTTCTAATGAATGTGAATATAAAGCACAAATCGGAAGATATGTGATGTTAAGCGTTCAAATACTGATGTTCCTTATCTTATCTATTTCAACATTTATTGAATCCATTAAAAAACAAGGTTCTATGAAACGTCATTACCTCATGGTTGGCGTCTTTAGCTTATTCATGATGGTGGCAATTATCTTGCAAGTGATCTTCCCACTTCTTCCAATGTATTCTTATGGTTATCTATTTGGTATTACCATCTTACACACTCTTGTTGTGGAAGACGAAAAAGCCAATCAGAGACTCGAATTAGCGGAAGCCCGTTACCAAGTATCGTTTGATGCTTTAACTGGAGTGATGAGCAAACACGCTTATGTTGATGCTGAAGCGGAAATTGATGATGCAATTAATAAAGGCGAAATGGAAGAGTTTGCCATGGTGGTCTTTGATTTAAATAACTTAAAAGATGTTAACGATAGATTTGGCCATGAAGCTGGTGATAAATATATTGTCGATTCTGTGAGATTAATTGAAGATTGTTTTAAAGAGGTACCTATTTATCGTGTTGGTGGTGATGAATTCACCATTATCTTAAAAGGCCAAGAATTTAAAGATAGAAAGAAACTATTAGATAATTTCAACAAGATGATTGATGAAAATGTCAAGAATCATAGCGTAGTAGTGGTGGCTGCGGGTATTTCAGACTTTGATCACGAAAAAGACACCACAATTATTCAAATCTTCACTAGAGCAGATAGAGAAATGTATGCTAGAAAGCATTACTTAAAAGAACTAACTGCTTAATTCTTAATAATATAAGCATGAAAAAAGCGGACCATTGAGATCCGCTTTGATTTTGTTTGATTTTAACTATTCAACGAAGTAAACAGTTGTGATACCATCGGCAACTTCGAATGAGACTTGGTGGTCATCAGCGTTGGCGTAGTATTTTGTGCCTGATTGACTATCTGTCTTTTCTTCGTAACCAGCGGCAACGAGGATTGGATCAAGAAGTGCTTTCCAAGCAGCTTCGCGATCACCAGCAGCTGAGACACCAGCGTATGCCCAACCATTGAAATCACCATATTCGAGTGTGAATGGAGCACCTTCGAATTGAGCGGCTTGTTCAGCTGTTAATACGAGATCTAATTCATATTCTTCAAAGAATTCGTTGAGTTCTTCGTATGGGAAGACATCAAATTCTTGTGGTGGTTCTGGTGGTAATTCAACAGACATTTTAATCTTGATGTAGCTGAACCAGTTTTCAACTTTTAATGTTGCGCCTGTTTCACCGAAGTAAGCAGCGAAGTCACCAGAGTAGTCACCAGGACCAGTTGTCCAACCATCAGCAGCTAATGCATTAACGAAAGCGTTCATTTCAGCAGAGCTGGAACCATAGATACGTAATTCGTTAGCGGCATATACTTCATAGTATGCGTTTGCTTCAGCGGCCGCATAATCTGGACATGTAACTTCGATATCTAAAGCAGCGAAGTAAGCGATAACTTTTTCGTTAACTTCATCAACGCTTGGGAGATCGACTGGTTCACCTGTATCTTTCCAGGAACCATAGAAGTTGATGATTGTGTAGCCACGTTCGAAACTGACATACATATATGCAGAGGAATCATTAGCTAATTCATAATCTTGAAAATAATCTTCATATTCAAAGCCGCCTTCAGCAATGTTAGCAATGAATTCAGCAGTGAAGTCGCCTTTTGTAGCAACAGAACCGGATGTTCTTGCCTTACCAATGTTGGAGCCAGTGCCATTGGTTGTGGAGTATTTAACGAACCATTGACCATCGAGATTGACACCATCGAATTGATTTTCTTCGTTGTATGCTAATGCGAAGACATCAGCTGGGAATCCATCGTTAGCGGTGTAACCGTTGTTGAGGAAGTCAGCATCTTCGTATGGAATTGTAGCACCATAGAACTTAATGTATGACCAGCCATCTTTTTCAAGGACTTGGACATAAGCATCGTTATTAGAATCGAACACTGGGTTTTCTGGATCTGCTGGAGCGAACCAAATATCGTATTCAGTATGATATGCGAAGCCAGCAGCTTCAGCTTGAGCGTAGATGGCTTCTTTGTGTAAGCCTTCACCACCCATTAAAGCATAGTAGTATTCACCAGAGTTGTTGCCGGCTTTGACGTACCATGTAGCATCGAGATTGACACCTGCGAATTTATCTTCGCCCATGGCTTGATCAACAGCGGCCTTTGGCCAACCTTGTTGTGCTTCGAAACCTAAGCCTAAGAAGTAATCAGCATCGTATGGTGGGACATATTTTGGCATATAAACGTTAATGACGTTACCATCATCTTCACCAAATACGACTTCGTAAACTGCTTCACCAACTGTCTTAATATAGTGAGAGCCTGAAGAGAAGTAATATGTGCCTTCTTCAAAGCCTGCGGCTAATAATTTTTCACCATAGTCCGCGAGTGTGTATTCACCTTCATCGTAAATGTAGAAGAGACCAATACCATAGCTTTCATAATATGAACTATAACCGAAGTCGAGTGTATCCATATCATAATCTGCGTATGGAAGTGTGAAACCGAGATATTTATTCATCGCGGCTGCGAGTTCTGGGGCCCATGTGAGTTCGCCTGTTAAGTTGGCGACTCTCTTCCATTTGCCGTTGTTCTTTGTATAGAAGTCCCAAGATTTAATGTCGATATAGGAATCGCCATCTTTACCTAAGGTTGCGGCTGGAGCGCCACTGCCTGTAAGAACGGAAGCACCGTTTTCGCCGTCTTTGCCGTCTTTGCCGTCTTTGCCGTCAGCACCTGGAGCGCCGTCTTCACCATCGAAGCCGTCTTCGCCCTTATCGCCCTTTTCACCTTTTTCGCCTTGGTCACCTTTGTCACCTTTATCGCCTTTGTCACCTTTTTCGCCTTGATCACCTTTGTCACCTTTTTCGCCTTGGTCACCTTTGTCACCTTTTTCACCTTTTTCGCCTTGTGCGCCTTTAAGGTTACCGAGTTTGTTCCAGGCACCACTGATTTTAAGGAAGAAGTCCCAAGTGGTGGTGTTGACGTAAATGTCACCGTTTTTACCATCTGTAGCAGCTGGATCGTTAGCACCAGCTAAGAATGTGGAGCCATCAGCACCTCTGACAGATTCTAACCATTCTTCATAAGTTTTTGCGCCACCGTTAGCCACGTACAATTGATAAATTTGTTGTTGTTCGTAGACACCGGCTTCGCTGTTAGCTTGTGAGTTGTTTGGGAAGTTGCAGCCTGTCAGAAGCATGCCTGCAAGAGCCAAACCAACAAACATTTTTGAAGCTTTTCTCATAATGTTCTCCTTTTTAAGAATTAATTTTGTCTACTAGCGTATGCCTATCAAAACGAGAAAACAATAAAAAAATATTCTTGCAATTGCTTGCATGTGCGCTATATAATACAATCTCGGTCTTATATACATATAGGAAAATAAGTGTTTTTTCACCATACATTAATTCTTAATGTTGGTGAATTTTTATTTATTCTCCTTATATAGACTTATTTGTGATATTTCCAAAGTTGAATATATCATTTTGCGATAAATGTTACAGATTTTCGGAATGTGTAAAATAAAAAGAAAATTTCGATTTTTTCTATATAAAGATGATAATGCGTGTCATTATGCGAAAGAGAATAGATAATGTTGCGATGATTTTACACCTGTCACTTTTATAAACACAAAAGAAAAAGGGCACTCGAGTGAGCACCCTTTGTTTTTGCTTTACTGTTTATGCAACGTAAGATGTGTACATGTCGAGATAGAGATTACTTCCCCAAAGATTGAACACTGCACGGACAGCAACTTTTCCATCAGCAGACACATAGTCTCTCTCAATTGCTGGAGCATCTTCATAAACTAATTCAAATGCTGCACATGTTGGAACCATGTATGCTGGTAAATAGTATTGTTCGAAAGCACCAATATAACGTTGGAAGTTGGATTGAGTACCATTTTGACTGTATTTAAGGAAAGCGTACCATCCATCATTTTCTTGAGCCTTTGGAATGTTGTATGAAATGAAGTCATCCCAACTATATGTATCGCCATATAACGCTTGGAGCATTGCACACATAACGCCATCGGTTGTAGCAGGAGCAGCCATTCTCACATCCTTAATTACAACAATCATTGCGAGGTCGTAGTAATTAACGACTTGTAAAGATAATTCTTTGTTTTTGGATACGAAGAATTGTTCATCTTCGTTTCCCCAAATGAATGTGTATTCAGCTGTTTCTAAATCAGCTTTGTATTGTGTCATTGCTTGAGCAACAGTAAGATTGGCTTCTTGAACAATAAGCAATTGATTGTAGTCAGTACTGTATGAATAATCTTCTGCACCAGCACTAAGTCCAGGAACCACATCGTTAATTCCATCGACTGCTAATGCATTGGCGATTTCATCGGAAATGTTAATAACTTCAACTTGGAGTTGCTCGGTTAAACTACCAAATTTTACATCGACATCTTTTGCGCCTTCTGTGGATAAGTCAAAGCCTTCAACAGTGTAGTTATCAATTTCTCTCTTTTCGCCTGTAGCGAATGTGACTTCAACCGTTATATCAAGTTTTGCACTTGTTCCCACGTAATATGGCAAATATACTGGATTGTCTTGATCGTCTAAGGAAAATCTGTTGTTTGTGATTTCTAACGACACTGCTGGATTTGGTGTCTTGAAGCTATATTCAGAACCATCTGTAAAGACGAGAGTGTGAATGTCGTTTTGTCCATCATTGGATAATTTGACCTCAGCAATGCCATTGCCGTCTTGACCTTTTTCACCTTGGATGCCTTGTTCACCTTGGATACCTTGTTCACCTTGGATACCTTGGATACCTTGTTCACCTTGGATGCCTTGTTCGCCTTGGATGCCTTGTTCACCCTTGTCACCCTTATCGCCTTTGTCACCCTTGTCACCCTTGTCACCTTGGATACCTTGGATACCTTGATCGCCTTTGTCACCCTTATCGCCTTTATCGCCTTTGTCACCCTTTTCACCTTTGAGGTTACCTAATTTGTTCCAAGCGCCACTGACTTTAAGGAAGAAGTCCCAAGTAACGGTGTTGACGTAGATGTCACCGTTTTTGCCGTCTGTTGCGGCTGGATCTTTAGCACCTGCTAAGAATGTAGCACCATCAGCACCTCTGACAGTTTCTAACCATTCTTCGTAGTTCTTTGTGCCACCCGCTGCAGCGTATAATTGATAGATTTCTTGTTGTCTGTATACACCGGCGGATTCATTTGCTTGTGAGTTATTTGGGAAGTTACAAGCTGTCAATAGCATGCCCGATAACGCCAAAGTAACTAAAAACTTTGAAACTTTTTTCATAATTTTCTCCTTTATGTATAAGTTATGTAAAAATGGTATGTCCTAAAATTTGAGAAAACAACAAAAAAGTGCGCGTGGCGTATATGCCACACGCCTTTTTAAGTATTTTTAACCATATATCGCGTGCCCAAAAGGGAACACATATGCACTAAAAGTAGTGGTTTAACCTCAAAAAAACGAGGATTTTGTTTTCCTCGTATATTTTTTAATAAAAGTTGAATATTCTACGTTACAGAAATGCGAATGTGTAACTTCTGGAATGATTACTTTTTCGCGTTTGCTTCTTTAAGGAACTCTAATAAATCCTCTTCTCTTAGTGGTTTGGAGAAGTAATAACCTTGCACATATTCGATTTCTTTGGCTTTTGAAATCTTTAATTGTTCTTCTGTTTCAACACCTTCGATAACGATTGGGATGTTTAGGCTCTTAAATAAACTAACAGCGGCATCAAAGAAGACTTCAACGTTAATTGAACTGTTCAATAATGTTTTATCTAACTTAGCAATAGAGAATGGGAGAGTGATAAATCTCGCCATATTAGAGTAACCACTTCCGAAGTCATCCATCGCAAACTTGATACCGTGTTGGCCCAAATCACGCATAAACTCTTGTGTCTTAGCGGGATATTTGACCGCGATTGTCTCGGTAATTTCTAAGCATAACTTACTTGGATCGATTTGATATTGCTTGATGGTTTTAATGAATCTATCACTTGGGTTATTGAAGAATTCAGCACAGGAAATATTAATTTCTAGGCTCTCAATTTGTGGGTTTCTTTGAAGGAACGCACATGTCTCATTTAAAACGAAGTAGTCAATTTCATTGGCTAAACCAAAGTTTTCAGCGATAGGAATAAATTCCGCTGGTCCGATATAACCTAATTCTTCATTAGCTAATCTGATTAAGGCTTCGAAGTGGTTGAAACACTTGTTATTAACGTCATAAATTGGTTGATAGACCATGTATAAGCCTTTACCAGTTCTTAAACACTCTTCTAAGATTTCTTTAATCTTCCTATCTCTATTAATTCTTTTTAAGAATTCGTGGTCTAATTCAATATAGTTACTATCTTTGAAATTAATCATCGCTAATGTTCTATTTAAGAAGTCATTATACATATCGGAATTTCTAAAAGCGTTATCGTTAACAAAATAGAATAAATCAAGAGTAATCTTGACGTTACGGTCTTTGATATGGAATGGTCTATTAAATCTTTCTTTAATTGCGCCAATCATGATGTCTTGTTCTTCTTTTTCTTTGCACATTAAGACAAAACGAGAAGATTGTGTTTTGAAAACAAGCGTTTTTTTGTTCACGCTTTCGATAAATTTTCTAATTGTGGACAAGAGTTCATCGCCAGCAACTAAACCAAACTTTTCATTAAACATACCAAAGCTTTCGATATCAAAGATGATGTAGTATTTTCTTTGTCTTTCGAACACTTGGCTATTGATATAATCAATAAAAGCTTCGTTATTAAATGCTTTTGAGATACGGTCAACTTTAACATCTGGGTCACAAACTGTGACAATAGCAAACATCACACAAAGGGTGAACGCCACGCCTGAAAGAATCCATGTTGGGTTGAGTGTTTGAATAACTGCCGCGGTCAAAACAACCACGCCTAAAATAATAAGCACTCTTAATAATTGCTTTGGTAACACTTTTCTAAAGTGAATGGTGTAAACCACAGTTGGAATGAAGTTAAGACCCCAGTTAATGAAATACAAAGAAAGAAAAGCGGGGCCTGGCATAAAGTCATAGAGTCCCGTTTCCGCGTTTAATTCAAAGCTAAAACACCAGTGGTGGAGACAGTTAGTAAAGAACAAGATCATACCACACAATGTTGGAATTGCGGTTAATAAATAAAGCTTATTATGACTAATAGATCTACCAGAAGCATATAAGACATATAAATATAATAAATAGGATATAAAGACGAGCGAAGCAAAGTATAACTCTGCGAAACATTCAACCCATCCAAGTGGTACTACATCTGAATGATCTAGCGCTCGACAGAAAGTAATGCTTAAGAAAAGATTTATACAAAGTGTAATCAAGCCAACGCTAAAAAGCACGGAAGTGACAACTGGGAATTTTTTTCGTGAGAAATAAGCGATCGTAATCGCGACTAGAAACACGAACGAAGCGAGTTCTAGATAATAGTTAACATGTAAATTTGTGGGGATAGCCCCTAGGGAGACCAAAGATACCATGATACCTTTGTATTGTAGCAAAAAAATATTCCATATCAATTAAAAAGCACTATCATCATTTACAATACAAAAAGATTGACACGTTACTTAAAAATCCACCTTTTAAGAGATGCGAACAAGACGGCGATATGGTATAATTTTAGGTAGCAATAAAACATTTCTAGAATTCATCGAACTTCTTTCGTTTTTGCTACTTTTAATAATATGGAAAAAATTGTCCTTCTTTACGATGAAAACTCACCGCGCATAAACTTATTACGCGATATTTTGATTAAGGATTATGAATTTTTGCCAGTTCATGATAAAAACGGAATTATTTCCTTACTAGAACAATCGTTTGATGATTTGTCCGTTCTTATCGTGGATAACCCTGCAGACAAAAAATATATCAATGAAGTATTCGAACTAATCAAAAACAAAAATAACTATATGTTTTCTTTACCAGTTCTTGTTTTGACTGATTTAGAACATATGAATGAAGATGATAAATACCTCGATAGTCCTGTCGTGGATATTATTTTCTTTAACGACACTGAAGAAATTGCTGTCCGTCGTATTAAAAACGCTGTCACATTAGCGAACTCCACAAGCTTTGAAGCGTTCTCCGAGATGTTAACGGTCTTACCATCTCTTGTCTATCTAAAAGATAGAAGAGGCCGTTATGCCTTTATGTCACAAAGGCTACATCACTTATATAAAACTGTAGATTCAGTGAGAGGTAAAACTGACTTTGAAGTTCGTAAAGATAAGCACAATGCAGAACTAGCAAGAGAATCAGATTTAGAAGTTATTAGAACTGGTAAAGGTAAAAATTACATCATCAAAGAAGAAGATGAAGAAGGCGTGGAATATCTCCAAGTAATTAAGGAACCACTTAAAAAGAACGAGGACGTGTATGGAATTATTGCTATTATCAACAACGTCACCGAAGAAGAACTACTAAGACAAGAGCTCCGTGAAAAATCAATTACCGACCAATTAACGGGTTTATATAATCGTGCTTATTTTGAAGAGTTAACACATTGGGAAGGTAAAGACCTTAAGTTCCCAATTACGATTATCTCTGCGGACTGTGATGGTCTAAAACAAATTAATGACGTTTATGGTCATGCAGCGGGTGATCTTTATATTAAGTACGCTACTGATGCTTTAAAAGAATCATTACCAGAAAAAGCGGTCATCTTTAGAATGGGTGGGGATGAGTTCCTCGCTGTGGTTTCTGAAACTGGTGAAGAAGAAGCAAAAGTGCTCGTTGATAAGATTAATAAATCTATAAATAAGTATAAGAATAAAGACTTTGCCTTATCTCTATCAGTGGGTAGTCACACCATTAAAGGACGCGAAGCTTCCATTGAACATGGTGTCAAACTTAGTGATAAGGAAATGTACAAAGTTAAAAAAGAACGCAAAGCAAAAATATCATAGATTATATCTAAACTTTTTTAAGTAGTGACGATTTTAAAAAAGTGTATTTTTATGATTGTAAAATCATTCTTTTTTGTGTATGTTTTATGCCAAAGGAGAACAAGGATATGAAAAAAGCTCCCAAATCATTTATCCTCGTTGCACTCTCAATTTTACTAACGGGCTGTAATACCACTAGCTCCACAATAAGTGAAAGCAGTTCTTTAATTGAACCAAAGACATACAAAGTCACTTGGAAAAACTACGATGGCTCGATTTTAGAGGTCGATGAGAAGGTCACGGAAGGTGACATTCCAACATATGACGGCACGACGCCGTTACGCGCTGAAACAGCACAATATAGTTATATCTTTTCAGGCTGGTCCCCAGAAGTCACACCAGCAAACGGTAATGCTGAATATACCGCTACATTTAAAGAGGAAACTAAAAAATATACAGTTACATGGAAAAACTACGACGGCTCAGTTTTAAAGACTGAAGAAGTTTTGTATGGGACAGTACCAAACTATACTGGAGATACCCCAACAAAAGATAGTACAGTAGAGCATACGTACACCTTTGAAAAGTGGTCTCCAAATGTCGTTGCAGTGACCGAAAACACATCATATGTCGCCTCTTTTAAGGAAGAAGCAAGAAAATATAATGTCACTTGGAAGAACGATGATGGTTCCACATTAAGAGTGGATCAAGTTGCTTATGGTGACACTCCTAACTATGGTGAAAACAATCCTTCAAAAGATAATACCGCTCAATATGCTTATGCTTTTGATAAATGGGTGCCAAATATTTCTTCTGTCACTGGCGATATGGAATATACCGCTTCATATACAAGTGAAGTTAGAAAATACACAATTACATGGGCCAACGAAGATGGCACAGTTTTAGAAGTTGACGAAAATGTTCCTTATGGAACAATCCCATCATATAACAGTGCTACACCAGCTAAAGATGGTATTAGAGGTGTTGATTATATCTTTGATGGTTGGGATAGTGGCGTTGAATTCGTCAAAGCGGATAAAACATACACCGCAACATTTAAAGAAAAAGGCTATTTCTCCTTCACACCAATTGAATATGAAACAAAAAATGGTTACACCTTAGATGACATTAACGGTGCGCCTTGGATTAACTCTAATATCGAAGGTGAAATTGATAAGATTAGAAAACCATCACTAAAAGATGATTTCTTCACGTCCATCAATTACGAACGCATTCAAGAAAATGGTGGTAGTGCATTTACCGCTGCTCAAAATGCTGTTCGTAGTGTTATTTCACAAATCTATTACGATCAAAATATCGCTAGTAAGACCACTAATGGTATAGCAATCCAAACCATTCATCAAAAAGTTTTGAATGGTGATGCTCAAACCATTGCTACATATTTAAATGATATTGATGTGGAAACATACATTAACAGCAAAGAATGCTTTGTTTCTGAAGGCTCAGTTCTTAGAATCGAACCATATCAAGATGCCTACTTAGTGGAATTTAATGATGGCTATATCAGTTCTGGAAACGACACTCTTCCGTTCTTGCTTAACTATGGTCGAACAGCGCAGATGGGTAAAACGATTTTAGGTCTCTTATCAGACGCTCTTGATTTTGGCTTTGACGCTTCTGATATTAACGAAGTATATACCTTCGATTATGAACTTTGTGATATCGCTCTCGCTGATTACTATCGATATGGTAGTGAACTCGTGACTTATTCAGTTTCTGATGTTCCTTGGGAACCAATGAAGAACGCTTTATTGGATATGGGTTTCTCTGGAAAACAACAAATCCATTTCTTTAAGTTATATGAAAATTGTTTAAATGCTTTCTATAACAACTATTTTGTTAATCAAAAAGACACAATTAAAAAAGATATCATGTCTCGTTTAGCGTTTGATTACCGTTACTTTGTCGGTATTGAAACATATAAAGATATCAACCGTTATTTATCAAACTGGTCTGATTTCTTCCCTTATGAAAGTGGTTTATATGGTGATGATGACCAAAGAGTGGCAATGGTTATTGCCCAAATCTGTATGCCAATTGTTATGCAACAAGCATACATTGAATTAGGCAGTTCTCAAGAAATCAAAAATCAAGTTACCGCTCTCATCAATGAAATTCTTGATGCTTATAAAGTTATGGCGGAATCTACATGGTTAGGTGAACAAACTAAACAAGCGATGATTAAAAAACTTGATTATATGGGCTATGCTTCCTGTTATTCAGACGAACATAAGAATTTTGCTAAGTTCACAGATGATAACACTCCTAACAAATCAGCGTTTGAAGTCTTTAAAGCTTACACTGAAACAGAAATCGATGTGATGGGTGCGGGTAACGCTGATAAAGATCACTTCTTTGATTACTATCCTTGCTATACCGTGAACGCTTTCTATTCACCAAGAAGTAACGACATCATTATCTTAAATGGCCTTGCCGCGGGTATGCTTGGCGATTCCATTGAAGAAAAATACGCGATGTTAGGTACTGTTGTTGGTCATGAAATTACCCATGCCTTTGATACTGATGGTTCCTTATATGACGAAAACGGCCAACTAAATAACTGGTGGACTGATGCAGATAGAAAAACATTTGAAAACAAGGTTGATAAACTGATTAATTTCTACAAAAAAATCGATCTTAAAAAAGGTTACAAAGTTGATGGCTTAAATGTTTCTCAAGAAGCCACAGCGGACTTAGGCGGCTTAAAGATCATTCTTCAAATTGTTAAAAAGTATGACAACTTTGATTACGATAAATTCTTTAGAACATACGCTTACTTATGGTGCTGCTATACACACAGCATTGATCTAGTGGAGCTTTACAATAAAGAAGATGGTCATCCATACAACTACTTAAGATGTAATGTCACCATCTCACAATTTGATGAATTCATCGAAACATATGACATCAAACCAGGTGATGGTATGTATGTACCTGAAGAAGAAAGAATCAGAATATGGTAACACAATTGAGCGTTCGTAAGAGCGCTCTTTTTATGCGCGCGAACGTCTAATAAAGCAAATAACTTGTAATAAAATCATTTCAGTGTATGATTTTACGCAAAGGGAAAAAATGCGTATGAGAAAAAGTTACAAATCATTAATCGTTCTAGCTGCATTCTCTTTGCTCTTATCAGGCTGTAATGTTTTCAAAAAAGAACCAAAGTACACAGTTACTTGGAAAAACTATGATGGTACAGTCCTTGAAGTAGATGAAGAATTAGCTGCAGGAACTATGCCTACATACGATAGTGCGGAGCCAACTAAACTCCAAGATGCTCAGTTTAATTACATCTTTGATGGCTGGACACCAGAAGTCAAAGAAGTCAGTGCTGACGTTGAGTATGTAGCGAAATTCAAAGAAGAAACAAGAAAGTATACCGTTACTTGGAAAAACTACGATGGCAAAACATTAAAGGAAGAAGAAGTGCTCTATGGCACAGTTCCTAGCTATGTTGGTGATGAACCTACCAAAGAAAGTACAGTAGAACATACGTACAAATTTGAAGGTTGGTCTCCAGCGGTCGTTACTTTAACTGAAAACGCAACATATACCGCCTCTTTTAAAGAAGAGAAGAGAAAATATGATGTTACTTGGAAGAACGATGATGGTAGTGTGATTAGAACTGATAAAGTAGCGTATGGTGATACACCAAGTTTTGGTGAAATCGCTCCTACTAAAGAAAGCACCGCTCAATACGCTTATACATTCGCTAACTGGTCTCCAATTATTACTTCAGTCACTGGTGATGCAACATATACCGCCTCATACACAAGCGAAGTGAGAAAGTACACAATCACTTGGAAGAATGAAGATGGAACAATCTTAGAAGTTGATGAAGATGTTCCTTATGGAACAATTCCTTCCTTCAACAGCCCAACCCCAACAAAAGAAAGTATTAGAGGCGTAGACTTTGTCTTCGCTGGTTGGGATAGTGGCGTTGAATTTGTCAAAGCGGATAAAACATATACCGCTAAATACACTAAAAAAGGATTTTTCTCTTTTGAACCTATCAACTATGAAATGGAAGAAGGCTATTCATTAAATGATATTGAAGGCTCTCCATGGATTAACACTAATATCCAAGGCGAAATTAATAAAATCAAAAAACCATCAGAAAAAGATGACTTCTATTCCGCCGCTAACTATGAAGATATTAAAACTGGTGAATATGGTGCATTTGAATATTGCCAATATGATGTTAATCAGGCTTTTAGCAAAATTTATTATGGTTATGGTCTTGAAGGCACCACCAATGGTGTAGCGTTAAATGCCATCTACAATAAAATCGCCTATGAAAACAGTAACAATCTTAGTAACTATTTAACCAATCTTGATGTTGATACATATTTGGCGTCTAGAGAAGTATTTGCTTCCACTAGTTCATTATTAAAGTTCAATCCTGAGAATAATGGTTATCGTGTTGAATTTAACGATGGCTATTTGAACTATAACTACTATACCTTCAATGTCATTTGGATTTACGATGGCATGAAAAACTACGCGCTCGATATCGCTGGAACCTTATCTGAAGCGTTAGGTTTGGGATATGAATACACTGAAGATCTCAACAACATCTATACTTTGGAAAACAACCTCTTCTTCACGGCCTACAATGCCAGCGGTAATAAAAGTGATGTGACCTATACAGTTGGTAATATTCCTTGGGCACCAATGAAAAGTGCTTTACTTGATTTAGGTCTAGCCGCTAATACAAGCATTACCATGAAGAAGTATTATACCTATGCCTTTAATACTCTATATAACGATTACGCTATTAATTACAAAGACATTCTTAAGAATGCTATTACATCAAGATTAGCGTATGACTATCGCTATATAGCGGGTTTAGAAGTCTTTAAAGCAGTTAATAGAATTACTTCCACTATCAACTCGGGCATATTTGATAATGATAGAAATTTCTACAACTATCCTGATTATTATCTTGCTTCACAATTGTTAAAACTTGCTTTCCCAATTTTATTAGAACAAACATATAACGAGTTAGAAAGTTCACCTGAAATTAAAGCGGAAGTTGCGCAAGTTATTGATGATGTTTTAGATGGTTATAAGACACTTGCTGCTGATTCATGGCTTGACGCTAATACGAAGAGCAGAATGATCAAAAAACTCGAATATATGGAGTACGTGTCTTGTTATTCAGATCCATATATGTCATTTAAGAAGCTTGGTGAGAATACCGATGTCACTGCAAAATCTTGCTTTGACATTCAAAGAATGTACACCAACGCCCAAGTCGATATGGCAGTAGCTAAAAACGTTGATAATACTGGCTATTTTGAATACTTACCAAGTTATACCGTCAATGCTTTCTATAGCCCTGGCACCAATAGCTTTGTTATCCTAAATGCTTTAGGCAAAGGTATGCTTGGCGAATGTGTTGAAGAAAAGTTAGCATGGGTCGGTTCTGTTATCGGCCATGAAATCACCCACGCTTTCGATTCAAATGGTTCAAACTATGACGAATATGGTAACTACAGTGATTGGTGGTCCACAAAGGATAGAAAAGCCTTTAATGAAAAAGTGAGAAAGATGAGAGACTTCTATAACAACATTAATCTCACCAAAACATTAAAAGTTGACGGTGGAAATGTTGATACCGAAGCCACAGCGGATATGGGTGGCGTTAAAGTTACTTTAATGATCGCTAAGAAGTACGAAAACTTCGATTATGATAAATACTTCAGAGCATACGCTAACCTTTGGTTAAGAGCGGCTATTTCCATGGACGCAGTGCCTGGAAGAGCAGCGGACGAACACCCATTCAATTACTTAAGATGTAACGTCACACTCGCACAATTTGATGAATTCGTGGAACTATATGATATCCAACCAGGTGATGGTATGTATATCCCAGAAAATCAAAGAGTGAAAATCTGGTAATTAACAAATAAACACGTAAGAGCGTTCGCACGAGCGCTCTTTTCTTTATAAGTTAATAAGCACGTATGTATAATGTATGTATGTTAATTAGAAAAGACGAACTTGTAAGTGAAAGATTGACCCTTAAATCAATCGAGGAAAAAGACAAAAAAGATCTCCTAGAAATAGTAAAAGATCCCAAAGTAAAAAAGAGCTATATGTTACCTGATTTTTCTAATGAAGAAGAGGAAGAAAAATTCTTTCAAAAATTAAGAAATTTTACGCTTAATAAAGAGAAGTTTGTCTATGGTATTTATTCAAAGAATAAAATTATTGGTTTTATTAACCAAGTATCCTTAGAAAACGACGTCATAGAATTAGGCTATTTTATTGCCTCAAATGAGTGGAACAAAGGCTACGCTACCGAGGCCTTAAAAACTGCGATAAATGAGCTTTTCAGAATGGGGATAAAAGCTGTTCAAGCAGCGCATTTTGAATGCAATCCTGCGAGTGGCAGAGTCATGCAAAAAGCAGGTATGTTAAAAATCGAAAAAACAGAAGTGATAGTGTACCGTGAGCAAGAACACAAGTGCGTCTATTACGAAATTGACCGTTAAAAAGTATTTGTTTACTAATTCGACATTTGGTAACTTTATTAGGGTATGAAAAGAGCAATTGAACAAATTAAGAAACATTGGCTATCAAATCTCATCACCATGCTCATCTCATTGTTAGTGGGCGCGGCGATTTTCTTGCTCTATTATTTAACGAGAAGTAGCCGTACTTTAACTGAAGCTTGTAACGCTGCCGCTATCTCAACCGCTGCCGTTTTATTGTGTGGATTATTGGCCTGGATGGCGCATTTAGGCGTTTTTGATATTTTTTCTTTCGGTTTTAAACAACTCGGAAGTATGCTTTTTGCGAAGAACCCAATTAGGGATGGAACCTACGTTGATTATCAAAATGAAAAGCGTGAAAAAAGGTCTAACTCTTCCTATGGTTTTGTCGCAGTTGTGGCTGCAGGATTGCTCCTCGCCATCGTTTTAATTGTGTTAGATATTGTCTACTTTGTTTCGATGTAGACTGGATTTTTTAATTATAGAATTACATAGAGCGGTTTGAAAAAAATCGCTTTACATACTTTCTCATACGTGTATAATTGTATGCATAACATTTTTTGTGTACGTACACACAACAGGAGGTAAAGTATGAAAAAACTGGGCTTACTACTCTGTGCTACTAGTGCATTAATTCTAGCTGCCTGTAGCGCATCCGCTGCTCAAGTCGCAAATTTACCTGAACGTGACGCTCGCATTATTGTCGAAGTTGACAAGAACATTGACAACTTAAGCGAAGCCGGCGCGAAAAAGACTCAATTAGCTGTTTATAACAACATTAAAGCAGCCGCGACAACCAACATTAGAATGGTTGACCAATACACAGTCTTAAATAACGCTTTCGTTCTCGAAGTAAATTCTACCGACATTGAAAGCATCAAAGCAGTTCCAGGTGTCAAAAGTGTGACGGTCGACGAACTTCACTGGGAACAAGTCATCAATAACGATGAATATGTTGTCCTCAATAACGATGAAGAACAAATCGATCCAGATCTACTCTTTGGCAGTAACGACAACGTCTCTGCAGAAACAATGAAATTACCTGAAGATAACAATCAAGGTGAAGGTACCTTAGTTGCTATCTTGGATAACGAATTCCATTTCAGAGGCAGAACAGGCAATTCCGAAGACGAAAACAACGGTGAAGCGTGGAATCACGAAGTATTCGGCGCTTTAGACAATGATGTCGCGGTGAGATACACCTACGACAGCATCGGTAGTGTGATCTCAGCCGGTCTCAAAGCTGGTAAGAGAGAATCCGGAAAAGTCGCCGGCGATGAAGGCTCTTTATATTTCAACAATAAAGTTCCATTCTATTTCGACTACGGCGGTGATTCCAAAATCTACGGTAAACGTGGTGCATTAGATCCAGACGTCCACAGTGATATTTCTTACCACGGTTCTCACGTCGCTTCTATTACAGCCGCTAACGCTCCAAAGTACAAAGGTATCGCTCCAAAAGCTCAATTAGCGTTAATGAAAGTCTTCACAGACTACAATGCTAAAGGCTTAGGTGAAAAACTTGGCTTAAGCAATAGAACAGGTGCTTATGATACATCCATCTTAGACGCCCTCGAAGATTGCATTAAGTTAAAAGTTGACGGTATCAACATGTCCTTAGGTAGTGACTTAGACGACTTCGATGCCGAATCCATTACATTAAAAACATTAACTAGACTTAATAACGAAGGTATCTTAACTTCCATTTCCGCTGGTAACGCTGGTAAATCCTCATATGCATCAACAGGTGCATATTCCAACTGGATGCCAGAATCAGTTGAAACAGGTATCTTAGGTAGCTATGCCAACAACGAAGCTAGTATGATTATTGCTTCTGGTCACCCAACCAAGATCTTCTACGAAAACGCCTTCAGAATGGACAATCAAAACATTGCCTTCGAAGACCAAATCGTTAATAGACCAGGTTTAGATGACGAATACGACAAGGAATTCCGTATTAAGCAAATCTATCATGATCAACCATTAGAATGGGTTTATGTCCCAGGCTTTGGTACCGCTGCTGACTACAAGGGCTTAGATGTCGCTGGTAAGATTGCCGTTGTTAACCGTGGTAGTACATCATTCGCTAGCAAATATTCCGTGGCGGTTGATAAAGAAGCTATCGCGTTAGTTATTATTAACAACGACCCAACCGCATCCAGCTTCAACTTCCGTTGTAGCTTTGGTGATGGCTTCAACCCAACAATGCCATGTGCCCTCGTTCTCTTTAAAGATAAACAATTCTTTGAAACAAAAGGTCACGGTTCATTCGACTTAATCTATAAACAAGTCAATGACAACCCAGCAGAATACACAGTCAGTGACTTCTCCACTGATGGTGCTGCTTATAGCTTAGACCTTAAGCCAGACATCACTGCTCCAGGTGACATCATTAGAGGTGCTGTCCCAGAACACGCGATGACAAACTTAACCAAAGACGAACGTAATTCTGAATTATACAAGTACAAATGTTACCAATATTTAAGTGGTACATCCATGTCCGCTCCTAACTACGCAGGTGCGCAGTCCGTCGTCCTTTCTAAAAAGGCTGCTGGTATCTACCAAGCTGCTAAAGCCGCTGATCGTGCTTTAACACAAGCCGAATTAAAAGAAATCGATGACTACAGAGCCACAGTTAACATGAGATTAATGTCAACTGCTGACCCAATGCACGATTACACTGCTAACCCAGAAGATGAAGGCGAAGTCAAATCCGTCACATCTCCAAGAATGCAAGGTGCTGGTATGGCTGACCTCGCTGGTGCTTTAGCCACAGATGTCTATCTTGAAGGCTTAAATGCACAAGGTAACCCATCTGGTAAATCCAAAGTTACATTAAGAAACAATGCCGATATCGCTAAAGGTGACATCAAACTCTCCTTCTTAGCCCATAACGAAAGCAACGAAGCTCGTGCTTATGATGTTGAATTAACAGTCATGAGACCAGCTATTGCTCATCCAAATGATATCGTTACAAAAGAATACAACTACAAAGGTACTGTTGAATCCATCGAAAGCTTCAACGGTATGAAATATTACGATAAAGATTTAGACAAAATGATGACAGCTACAGGCTCTGTTGCCTATAAAGATGCCGTCAAAGCGGATAAAGATATCGAATATTACGCTAGCAAAGAAGACTTCCAAGCAGATAAGAAGACTGTCATTGCTAAAGGTTACTACTACAACGCCGCAAACGAAGGCGTGAGCTGGGAACCATTACCAAGCTATACAGCTCAATCCACAAAAGATGTTGAAATCGCCAAGATCGTTGGTCAAACAGTGACCGTTCCTGCTGGCGATAGTACAGTAACAATTAATCCATATTCCTTAACAAAAGAACAAAAAGACGCAATCTTAGAAGTCTACGAATATGGTTGCATGATCGAAGGTTACGTGACATTAAAGAGCAAAGATAACCACGCTGACTTATCTATCCCATACTTAGGATTCTATTCCGGTACAGATAGAAACCCAGACGCCAGTTATAGAACTGTTCCAGTCGCTGAACCATTCAACTTTGAAAAGGATCCAACAAAGGTCTATCCATCCGATTTAGTTAATGACATTGCTAAATCCTTAATTGGTAAAGATAGAGCCAACATGGAATCCATGATCGTTGCTGGTTATGCAGAAAATCCACAAAGCATCGATACCGAAAAGGTTTTAGAAAATGACTTAGCCTTTGATGGCATGACAGGTTTCTACAAAGTCGGTACTGATCCATTAACCAATGAATACGTTGAAAACGCTAAGGATAACATTTATGTCGGTGGCAAGAACACCAACACAATGATCATCCAACAATTCATGCTCAGATCCGTGAAGGAAAACTTCTTCACAATCACCAACAAAGCCACAGGTAAAGTCGTTTGCAGATCTGTCTTAGAAGATATGTTATTCGGCGATACCGGTGATAAGTGGACATTATACAAATCACACGTTGATGGTGGTTACTTATCCGGCGGTTATGTTGCACACAGAGCATGCGCAATCGTCCCATTATTCGATGAAGCCACAGGCGAAAAATTCGAAAGTGGTGATTACGAAATCGAATTCAATTACCAATTAGCCTATGATGGCAGCTGGGTCAAGAAAGCATATGATATGCACATTGACTCCGATGCCCCAGTCGTTGGTAGCATCTCTCAATATAGAAAAGATGGCGTTGAACGCGTCAGAATCTATCTTGAAGATACAAAACTCGCTTACGGTATTATTGGTTACAACCGTGTTGATATCCAATATGATGCCACAGCGAAGAAATACTACATTGATGAAACAAAACAATTCATCGATGAATGTATGAATGAAATCTCTGAAGGTTTAGAAACCAAGAGACTCTACATCGGTGTTGTCGACTTTGCGAGAACCAAAACAGGCGCCATCGTTCACATGAATGATGAAAGAAGCTTCGCTGCTGGTTACCAAATCGTCCAAAGCACTGGTTTAGAAGCCTATCACGATTTCTCATTCGCTAATAACAAAGTATCCTTTATTAATACACTCACAGGTATGAACGCGGATGTGAATGGCGACTTAAAATACTCCAAGTTCGCCGCTACTGGTCAACCAATCTATGATGAACCAGAAGAAGAAACACCAGCCGAAGAAGTGGAAATCCCAGATTCTTCTGCTCCAGTCTCTTCCGAACCAGCTTCATCTAACCCAGCTGATTCCAGCAGTTCCGAACCAGCCGCTCCAGCCAAGAAAGGCTGTAACGGTGCGCTCGCATCCATGAGCATCATCATCGGTCTCCCAGCATTAATGGGTGCCGCAGTCCTATTCCTTAAGAAAAGAAAAGAAGGAGGAAAATAGTGTATGAAAACAAAATTTAAATTAACATTATTAATTTCCAGCTTAGTTGCATTAGGTGCTATCACCGCATGTAACCCAGGCGGAAAAACCAACACAAATAACCCAGGCTCCGAAAGTAGTTCTGCAGGACAAATCACAGACACTGGTACACAACCAGGCCCAGGCACAACTTCCCAAGCTGTTGATCCATTTAGCTTCACTGCTGAATTAAGCGGTGGTGTTAAATCCTTGAACAAAGGTCAACAAGCTAGTATTGAAATCTCTGAATTCAATAAGCCAGACAACGCTACAACAAACTACAGCTTCTCTTCTAGTGATGCTAACGTTGCCGCTGTCAATGGTAGTGGTGTTGTGACCGCTGTTGCTAAAGGTAAAGCCAAAATTACCATTAAAGAAGCTACATTCAAGCTCCAAAAGGTCGTGGAAGTCGAAATTACCGATGCCACAATCGCTAATGGTGGTTTCAACTATGCTTCCTTAGCTGGTGAAGCAGCTGTTAACCAAAGAACAGAAATCCTTGGTCAATTAGAAAAATACGCCATGGACAACCATTTAACAGGTATCACCCTTTTCGAAAATGGTGGTTTCGTTAAATACCATGAACGTGTCACATTACCAACAACCGAATACATCACCGGTTACGGTTTCGGTTTATTAAGTGAAGGTAGTGTTGATAAAGATTTAGATAGCGAAGAAAACGCTAACTATAAGAGATATCTCCACTCCGCCACATCTAGCGATCCAAAGAACATTAACGCTAGAAACGATACAGGTAGTCAAGTCTCCGATTTAGAAGGTTACATTACCTCTTCATTCTGGGGCACAAAGATGAACTCCAAAAAGACCCAATATGAATGGTATCCAGTCTTAGCGAAAGATACCATCAAGGTCAATGGTGTTGATCAAGCCTTCTCCAGACCAGTTCCAGTCTTCAACGATGAAGAAATCCTTCCAGGTCAACCAGAAAAGAACCCATTAGGTTTATACAAGACATGGAGAATTTACGTTAAGACAGGCGCTAATTCAGGCTTAAAATACCGTTACAATGGTAATGCTTGGGGCGATAAGAACTTCGATCAAAGAGAAGTGGCCTTAGAAGACTACGAATTCGCTTACTACAACCTCTTAACAGCTTCCCATGGTTTAAAACGTGGTCCAGAAATGGCCGCTGACCAAACCTATGGTATCGTTGGTGCTTTATCCTATAACAATAGAACAAAGAAGACCACCGATGAACAATCCCAAGAATTATGGGAAAACATGAAAGCTGAAGGCCGTTTAGGTATCAAGACTGGTACAGACCCAGTCAATGGTGAATACATTCAATTAACAATCTTAAACGCTATTGATAGATTCACTGCGATGTACACATTCTCCTCCAACTTATTATCCCCACTTCCAAAAGAATTCATTAAGACCATCGGTAGTGGTTCCATCCAAGGTGGTTCCCCAATCTATGGTACATTCAACAATAATGAAGGCGCTCCAAGTGGTCATAAAGATAAAATCCTTGACTATGTCCTCTCTGTTGGTCCATACATGTTAGAAGATTGGGACAAAAACCAAACAATCATCTTCAAGAAGAACAGCTTATGGAATGAACCAAACAGATACTACATTCAAGGTGTCAAATTAATCGTTATCGATACATCTAACGATGCTGATGCGATTTATAAACAATTCAATGCTGGCAAACTCGACAGCACTGGCATTCCAACCAAACACATCGCTGAAGAAATGGGTAAACCACGTGTTTACAAGACTAGAGGCGATTCCACATTCAAATTGAATGTTAACTCTTGTACACAAGAAACATGGAATGAATTATTCGGTGCCAATGGTAAGATCAACAAAGGTTCCACATGGGACGTCAAACCATGGATGAGTAACGATAACTTCTTAAATGGTTTATATTACTCCATTAATAGAAAGACATTCGCTGGTAACCGTGGTGTTAACCCATCCATCAACTACTTTGCTGATTCCTACTTAAATGACCCAGAAAATGGTAAATCTTATAACGAAAGTGACGAACACAAAGCCGCTGTTAAAGCTTATCAAGTTTACGATAAAGATGGCGAATCCTTATATGGTTACTCCAAAGATAAAGCTATCTTATCCTTCAAGAAAGCTGTTCAAGAATTAGTCCAATCTGGTGCCATCATTAAAGGTACAAAAGCTAAACCAACCAAAATTACAATCCATATTAAATGGATGTATCAAACAGACGTCAAAGAATACGGCGAAGAAATCAAGAAATACTTCGAAGATGCCTTCAACGATTCCAGAGTTAGTGATAACACAGTCGTTCTTGAAGTTACTCAAGACGCCGTTACAAACTGGCAAGACGTTTATAACGAATACCTTATGAAAGGTCAATTCGACTTAGGTTTCGGTGCTATTAGTGGTAACACATACAATCCTCTTAACTTCTTAGAAGTCTTAAAGAGTGATAACTCTTCAGGTTTCACCCTCAACTGGGGTACTGATACCTCCAAAGTTTCCACAAAGAAACCATTAATCTATGATGACAAGATGTGGTCATTCGATGCCTTATGGGCAGCTGCTGATCACGGCGGTGTTGTCAAAGATGGTAGCATTATCAAACCAGTCGAAAAATCCTTCTTAAGATACCTCGGTAACGATTTCAACAATGGTGCAACATTCTACGTTACAACCAACTTCTTCTTACACGAATCTGTTAAGTATGAAATCACACGTATTTCCTTATACGTTGTTGGTTCTGGTAACTTCGATCTCCCATTCGAAATTGACGCTGATGGCGATTATGTCATTACATTGTCTCAAGCCAAAGCTCAAGAAATCGTCGCGGAAATCATGAGAGTTAACAAGATGGACGATAAGAATAAGGATAACTACAACGACCATCCATTAGAAGTTGATAACTACGAAACCTACTGGACTATCGAAGTCTATTACAATTTGAGCATTAAGAAAGACGCAACTGGCGATGAATGGGGTTCACCATCCGAATCCTACGTCACAGCTGCTAAGAACGAAGATGCTTGGAAAGACTAATTAGGAGGTAACTGACCATGAAGATGAATAAAATTTTATTCCTCGCGTTAGTCGCCGCCGGCTCTTTAAGCGCCTGTGGCACTAAAACAACATCATCAATTGCCCCAGCAACTTCTTCAGAACAACCAGTGACAACTATTGTTCCATCAAGTTCATCAACATCTTCATCATCTGAACAAAAACCAAATATTCCAGACAATACCGATATTGTTATTCCTAACAAAGACGGTAACGACATTGATGTGAAAGAGGACGCAGCTTATTCCGATAAGTTGCTCCTCAATCGTCGTTACGTTGGCGTGAGCGTTAACGGTACAGATAAAATTAGAGGAATTGAGCGCGCGCTTTGTAAGGGCGATCAATTAAACTTTGTTTCCGCTGATACTTCTATCGCTACTGTTGCGGAAGACGGTACTGTCACTGGTAAAAAATCCGGTGAAACAACAATCGAAGTATCTGATAAAAATCACCCAGATGTGAAGAAAACAGTACAAGTCTATGTCTATCCAACAATTGCTGAAAGACAAAAGAACCAAATCGTTAGCAACCTCAGTGAAGTTAATGATGAAGAAGCTAGAAATGGTGGTATTAGAGCCATCTGTGACCACGAAATCTACGAAAGAACAGTTTATAAAGTAGACGATCAAGGCAATAGACAACTTCATATGTATGGTGCTTGGGATCAAAACATCGTCGTCAGTCTCGATGATGCCTATCTCCGTTTATATGAAACCGATGGTAATAGAAAAACCGATGACGGTAACATGACATTCGAAGATTATGAATGGATTTTCTACACCAACAAGTTCTATGATACATATGCTTTCCATACCAAAGGTGTTTCAAAAGGCTATTATCCAGTCTCCACAGTTTCCTATATGTCTGGTGGCGATCGTACCGCTCCATTATTGGATATTCTCGATAATATCTTCGTTAGTGGTAGAGGCATCTTCACAAATACACTTGATGGTGGCACATTAGATCGTTTCCTCACCTTCGCTCGTGCTAGCGACGTGACAAGAACCACAATCGCTTCTTGGGGTAGAGGCTCCTTCTATTTAGAAGCCAACTACACTGATGAAGATGGCGTCGCTGATCAAGATACAGAAAATAACTATGGTATTCCTGTTGGTACACCAATGCCAGAAACAGACTACTATAGATTCATTGTCAAAGATTACAAATTAGTAGGCTACTCAATCAAAGCTGAAAGCAATTTCGAAATTGATGGTCAAAAATACGCTATGACATATGATATTGACCACTATTACGAAAGAGTTAACGCTGATAACAAGTCCGAACTAATTGTTTATCCAAACATCAAAGACTATACGCTTGCTGATTACTTATTTGCAATTTAAAAAAATGAGCGTATCATATAAGCAAAATTTAATTTTTCAAAGAAAGAGGTTTTAAAAACATGAGAAAACTTAAAACATTACTCGTTCTTTCTGGCTTAACAGTTGCTTTATTAGCAGGTTGTAAGACAAACACAAATACTTCTAATTCAGTTAATCCAGGATCAACAGATACTCCAACAACCTCATCTAGTGTTGCAAAAGTTCTTGAAAGTATCAAAATCGCTGCTGAACCAACAAAGAAAAGCTACTTTGTCGGTGATGCATTCGACGCTGCTGGCTTAGCCGTCAAAGCCGTCTATAACACAGGCGAAGAAGACTTAGCTACTACAGCATACGTTCTTTCCGGTTTCGATTCCGCAACAGCAGGTGAAAAGACAGTTACAGTTACATTCGAAGGCAAAACTGCGACATTCAAAGTCAACGTTATCGCCGTCGTCGCTGAAAGCATTAGCATCGCTAGTGAACCAACAAAGAAAGATTACTTCGTTGGTGATCAATTCGATGCCACTGGTTTACAAGTCAAAGCCAAATTCAACAATGGTAGTGAAGTTGCCTTAGCCGCTGCTGATTACCAATTAAGTGGTTTTGATTCAACAACCGCTGGTGAAAAGACAATCACAGTTACTTATTCCGGCAAAACCGCCACATTCAAAGTCAATGTTCAAGCTATCGTCTTAGATAGCATCAGAATTGCTGCTGCTCCAACAAAGACAAGCTACTACCAAGATGAAGAATTTGACGCTGCTGGTTTACAAGTCAAAGCCGTTATGAACAACGGTTCCGAAGAAGACTTAGCCGTTGATGCATATGCTCTCTCCGGTTTCGATTCTTCTAAAGCTGGTGTTAACACCGTTACTGTTACATACCAAGAAAAGACCGCTACATTTGATTTAACAATCATCGGTAAAGATGGTCTTGAAATTACTGCTCCAGACAAAGTCCGTTATGGTGTCGGTGATGAATTCGACGCAACAGGTCTTGTTGTTAATCAAAAATTCGCTGATGGTACAAAGAAAGAATTAGCCGCTGATCAATACTCAGTTACAGGATTCGATTCTTCCTCCGAAGGTGAAAAGACCGTGACCATCGTTGTCGGTGCACAAACAGCAGAATTCAAAGTTAACGTTTACAAAGGCGCTTGGAATGATACAGAAAAAGCATTAATGAGTTCTAAACTTCTTTATGAACTTCCATTCTATGTTGGTTTAGAATTTGCTGAAGAAAGTAAAACAAGCAACGTAGACGCAAACAAATCTATCAAATGGTATTCTGCTAGATCACAATATGTCGCGGAAGAAAATGATATTGAAGAATACGCCAACGCTATCGAAGCTATTCAAACAGCTGCTGGTGCAAGAGCTTGGGCTGACTACGAAACACAAGTCGGCGCCAACTCTGAAGACGTTTCTATTCTTGGATTTAATCCAAATTACAACTGTTACCAATACACAAGATATTACGGTGATAGTGATAACTACTATGCCTATCAAGTAATTACTGTTGGTTTAGATTTAGAAGGTAAATTATTAGTCGCCACCACAAGATGTGATGTTCCATATGCTTCTGACGTTGATGGTATTTACTTCAGTTATGTTGCCGGTACCATTGATGGCAGTAGAGAATTTAACGACTTCGCAGGCTACTATGCTAACGCTGTTGAAGAATCCTTCCGCTATATCACAGGCGCACCAAAATCTGCCAAGTTCTTCAATGATCTCCACTGGCCAACATTAGAAAAATGCACAGTTGAAAATAATGCTATTGCCGCACCTGGCTCAATGGTTTGTGTTTATAACGTCGCTCTTGGCTATCCATATCTCATGGGCAGTAAGTATTCCGATTTCTTCGATTACGAATTTGAAATCGTCTTCACTAACCAAAAATTAGCCTCTAACAAGCAATACACAGCTGCTGATCTCAGCGCCATTATTGCTCAATACGATGCAGCTGCAGTCACAAACGAAGAAGATGGCTCTTATACTGTTAACGTTGTCATCAGTGGTAACATTATTAAGGCTAACTATTCCTTTGATAAAGGCTACATTATCGTCAATCTTGATGTTCTTGAATATGATCCATCACAAGATACAAACGAAAAATATACCCAAGATCAAGTTGCTGGGGACTTCAATAAAAAAATACAAGCTGATTATCCAAGTCTTGGCATGTCAAAAGACTCCAGTGGTACCTGGGGCTTACACGTTACACTTGGTTCAAGTACAGATGAAAGCGAAGCTAATTTAAAATCAGCTTGCGAAACTCTCGCCGCCTATTTACCAGATTACATGGAAATTAATGTGTCTATATATGAAGACCCAACTAAACCAGGTTACGTCGATTTATTTGGTGATCAATCAATCTTCTATGTTATGATCTATAACACACCAGATGGCGCTGTTGATGCTCAAATTATTAGTTACATCGATAACGGCGTACTCCACGTTGAAATTGCCCTCTTCTAATCGAGTAACAATTAAATTATAAGGACTGTCATATGGCAGTCCTTTTTTGTTACTTTTGCGAAAATAACGGAAAATAATTAAAAAAGTTAAATATCATCATTTTTATTTGACAGTGTCTTGATATTATGCAAAAATACTCGTTATATCACTCTATATTCGTTCACCATTCTTGAAGAATGGTCGCGATTGTGGTATAGTTTAGCAGCGTTTATAAATGAAACGCGGGAAAGGAGAAAAGCAATGTTAAAGTATTCAATCAAAAGAATTTTACTAGCGTTCTTGACTGCTTTTATTATTTTGACGTTGACATTCTTCTTGGTCAAATCACTCCCTCCAACGAGAGTTATTTCTCCGGATGCAAACGTCAGATATGCTTTCTACGTCGATCAAGTTCGCCTAGGCTATTGCATTCAATCTGACATATTGAGACCAGATCTCGCTAAAGAACCACTCGATCAAATGATTATCGATAATAAGGACGTTTATTTCTATACAACGCCTATTATTAATCAATACTTCTCTTGGATCGGTAACATCTTTACAAAATGGGACTGGGGCAGATCTACAGTTATTGAACCAAATGCTTCCGCGATTAATATTATCGGACAACGTTTACCGGTCTCTATGTCCGTTAACGTTTTTGCCGTTTTAATCTCAGTGCCTTTAGGTATCGGCTTAGGTATTGTTGCCGGTTTAAAGAAAAATACATGGGTTGACCATACCATTTCCACTTTGGTCATGATCTTTATTTCAATTCCTTCCTTCGTTGTCATTTCATTCTTAATATATTTACTTGCATTCAAAACAGGTTGGTTACCAACAATGTGGCCAACAAAAGACCAATCATTATCCACGAAAATGTTGGCTTATATTATTCCTCTCATGTCTTTATCATTCGGTACTGTTTGTGGCTATACAAGAACAGTCAGAGCGGAATTATGTGAAGTCATGTCTAGTGAATACTTATTATTAGCTAGAACAAAAGGTTTAACAAAGAATCAAGCAATCACCCGCCACGCCTTGAGAAATGCGTTCGTGCCAATCTTACCAAGTATTTTGGCGTCATTCCTTGGCATCTTCGGTGGTTCCATGATTTTAGAAAAACTATATGGTATTCCAGGTATTGGTGGCTTATTCATTGAAGCGGTTAACCAAAACAATCCTGACTACAACGTTTTAATGGTCGATATGGCAATCTACGTCATCTTTGGCTTACTTGCCGGTATTTTATTCGACTTATCATATGGATTTATTGATCCAAGAATCAGAATGGGGGCAAAGAAATAGTATGTTAGAAGAAAAAGATTTCGAACTATTAGATGAAACCCCAGAGACAAATACTGTCGTGGAAGAAGATGAAAAAATCTTAGACAGCGATTTCGTCTTAACTGAAGTGGATTCAACAGTTCATGAACAAAAGTTCCAAACAAAACCAACAACGTTCTTCAAAGATTCTCTCAAGAGATTCGGTAAGAACAAATCCTCTGTCGTTGCGGCGTACATCTTAGGTGGTTTATTACTCCTCTCCGTTGTGATTCCAGCGGTTGATAAGAGTGACCTCAAACATCCAAAGCCAGAAGAAACATACCTCGCTCCAAAATTATTTGACGCCGGTACAGGATTCTGGGATGGTACAAGAAAGTACACAAACATCGCTGTTGACGTCAGCGAAATGCCAGACGCTAAAACAGATGAAGAAAAACAACAACACTGGTGGCCAGCTAGCCAAAAATTTCCACAAAGAAGTGCGATTAGTAAAAAGACATTTACTGATGAACAATACACCAATGACGTTTCCACTCTTGGTTCCTTCGGTAAAGAAGGCTATGTCCACTTTGGTTACTATTCAGATCGTAAACAAGGTGACGTGGTGGAATTCGCTAGTGAAGAATTAGCCACATTAGACCTCAACGAAAAACTCTACTTATCTGTCTTCGATACATATGACGAAGCCAAGATTAGAGAAGTTGAAGGCAAAAATAACTTAGGCGCTCCTGATAACTATGTCATCGGTGAATCTGCGATGTTCCTCGTTTATACCGAAGAAGATCCTGTCACTCATGAAAAAGAAACAAAGGACGTCCAATTAACTGAATACGCCATTAAACACGATATCGGTAGTGCAGCGGCTAAGAAAGACGCTAAACTCGATGTCAGTGCGTTAGTTAAAGAAAAAACTGGTAAGGATACAGTGGAAGATGCCTACTTCGCCGTCAGAATGATCGCGGAACACAAAGGCAAAAACGTCTGTTCCTTAATTAGAAGCATCGTTTTCGAAAGCGAATCCGCTGATGCAGATACTAAACAAGCTTTCGACGATATGTCCTTCTTAGATGCTACTAAACAATTAGCGACATCCAGTAAAGAAGGCTACAAGTACTGGAGTAGTACTGGTGTGAGAAGAATCTTCTTATCCAAAGCGCACTTCTGTTCATTCGTCTATGACACATATGAAGCAGCCTTTGGTCAAAGAGAAATCGATGGTTTCTCCATCTTCTCATTATTAGACTATGAAAAAGCTGGTTGGGTTTCCTTCTTAGACGAAGATGGATTTGAAACCTTATATTCTGATGATGATGGTTTCTATTTCGCTGATAACTTCGTTTGTAAGATTCTCGATCCAGTCAAGTGCCCACTTGCTAAACCAATCGTTAAAGAAGACTTCTATGGTTATGAAAACTTAGGTGACTTATCCGTTACCGTTACAGTTTATAACTACAAAGTCATGGGCTATAGCGAAATGCCGAAATACCTCATGGGTACCGATAAATCCGGTAAAGACATGCTCAAGATGGTCTTTGAAGGCTTAAGAACATCATTATTACTTGGTGTTATTACATTCCTCATTACCTTCTCTATCGGTCTTGTCTGGGGTTCTGTCAGTGGTTACTTCGGCGGTACAGTCGACTTAGTCATGGAAAGAATCAGCGATATCCTTGGTTATATTCCAGGCATCGTCTTATTAACATTAATTATCATTCACTTAGGCAGTAACTTCGGTTCATTCCTCTTCTCAATGTGTTTGACAGGATGGCTCGGTACTGCTGGTCTCACTAGAGCACAGTTCTATAGATTTAGAGGTCGTGAATACGTTCTTGCTTCACGTACATTAGGTGCATCTGACGCAAGACTTATTGCCCGCCACATCTTACCAAACGGCTTAGGTACAATTATTACCGCATCCGTCTTAACCATTCCTAGTGTTGTCTTCTCTGAAGCGACAATCTCTTACTTAGGTTTAGGCTTAAAGAACGAATCTTCCTTAGGTGTTATCTTATCTGATAACCAAGCGGAATTGTTAACCAGCCCATACTTGCTCATCTTCCCAGCGGTCATTATTGCCTTATTGATGATTTCATTCAACTTATTCGGTAACGGCTTAAGAGACGCTGTTAACCCAAGTTTGAAAGGAGAAGAATAATATGGAAAATAAAGAAATCGTATTATCCGTTAAGGACTTACGCGTCAACTTCTCCTCCGATAATGGTTACGTCCAAGCAGTTAGAGGTGTTTCCTTCGACTTATATAAGGGCGAAACATTATGTATCGTTGGTGAATCTGGTTCTGGTAAATCAGTCACCAGTAAAACCATCATGGGTATCCTAGCCGCGAATGGTCGTATCGCTTCTGGTTCGATCATGTACGAAGGCGAAGACTTAACCAAGGTTTCTGAAGATGAATTCCATCGCATCAGAGGCCATAAGATTGGTATGATCTTCCAAGACCCATTATCATCATTAAACCCAATCATGCGTATCGGTAAACAAATTACCGAAGCAATGTTATTAAATGGTAATCGTTTAAAACAAATGAGAGACAACCTCATCGCTGGTGAATTTGTCGCTTATAAGAATGCGATTACTGAATATAACAGGGAATTAAATAAAGGCAAAGAAGCCGTTAAGTTCTTAAAGAGTGAAAAGAAAAAAGAACTCGAAAGAGCTAAAAACGTCATTAAGAACGAAACAGAAGGTCAACTCTATGCCTTAAGATTAGACTATGGTCTAGAAAAAGTTCATATCAAACACAAATACAAAGATTTGTTTGAAAAGAACAAAGATGACGCAGCTAAATTAGCAGACTTAAAAGCGGAAAAAGCTAAGGCTTATAAAGAAGCGAAAGAAAAATTTGCCGCTAGAAAAGCAGAAATTCATCAAAATGCTCAAGCTAAGAAAGCTGAAAATAAAGAATACGTTGCCAAATTAAAAGCGGACTTCAATCAAAAGATTAAAGAAGCTAAGAGTAACAACGTTACTAACAAAGATGAATTAAAAGCTAAATACAAACCACTTATCGCTGACGCTAAAGCTAAATACTTAGCTAAGAAGAAAGAAGCCGATAAGGAAGTTAGCGAAGCAAAAATTCAATTTGCGAAAGAATACGCTGATGCCCTTGCTAAAGCGCAAGAACCAGTTAATCTCTTAAAAGCCCAAAAAGCCGCTAAGATTAAAGATTTAGAAGGTCTTGATGAAGATGTTAAAAAAGCAGAAACCATTAAGATCAATCAAGAATATGATCCAAAAATCGAATCCGCTACTCGTGAATGCTTAAAAGCATGCCACGCTGCTAAACGTGAATATGTCTCCAAGACAAAAATCACTAGAGCAGAAGCTAAAGAGAGAGCGCTTAAGATTATGGAAGAGGTTGGTATTCCTAACCCAGCCGCTAGATTCAGACAATATCCATTTGAATTCTCAGGTGGTATGAGACAACGTATCGTTATCGCTATTGCCTTAACTGCAGACCCAGACATCTTAATCTGTGACGAACCAACCACTGCGTTAGACGTTACTATTCAAGCGCAAATCCTTGAACTTATTAACCGCTTAAAAGCGGAAAGAAATATTTCTGTTATCTTTATTACCCACGACTTAGGCGTTGTTGCTAACATGGCTGACCGTGTTGCCGTTATGTACGCTGGTAAAATCGTGGAATACGGTAAAGAAGAAGAAATCTTCTATGATCCAAAACATCCATACACCTGGGCGTTATTATCATCCATCCCAGACGTTGATAGTAAAGAAAGATTGGACGCCATTCCTGGTACTCCACCAAACCTTATCTATCCTCCAAAGGGTGATGCCTTCGCCTTACGTAGTAAATATGCGATGAAGATCGACTTCAAGAAAGAGCCACCTTTATTCAAGATTAGCGATACCCACTATGCCGCAACATGGTTACTTGACCCAAGAGCGCCAAAAGTGGAAATGCCAACCATTGTTAAAACTCGTATTGAAGCTTCCTTAGCCGCTCATAAAGCAAGAACAGCTAAAAAGGATAAAGCTGAAAAAGAAGATATCTCTAATGTCAGCAATCCAATGGAAACACGTACAGTGGCTAAATCCTCTAGCAAACTCGAAATGGAACAACATTCCGAAGAAGTCATGAAAGAAGCTAGAGAATTCGCAGAAAAGAAAACTAAAAAAGGAGGTAAAAAGTAATTATGGCTAAAAGAACAGTTACATACCTTCCTGAATTAGTGGAAAAAGATATCATCTTATCCGTTAGACACTTAAAACAATTCTTTAAGTTCGGTCACGGTAAAGGTGCCTTCGTCACAAAAGCTGTTCACAATATCAGCTTTGATATTAAAAAAGGTGAATGCTTCGGTGTCGTTGGTGAATCCGGCTGTGGTAAAACCACAACTGGTAGAACTTTAATCAGATTATACAAAGCTACTTCTGGTTCCGTTTATTTCAAAGGCTATCGTGTTGTCGCTGGCAACAGATGGAATGAAAAAGAAATCAAATGGAAGAGAATCAAAGCTAATCGTAAGATTAAAGAATTAAAGAACGAAATGAACGAAAAGATTCGTTCTCTCGCTGATGAGCAAGGCAATGCTGATTTCGTCGCTAGTGAATCCGCCAAAATCAAAAAGGAATACGAAGCGAAAATTGAACAAATCAAAAAAGATATCAACACCCTTGTTAAATACGAGAAAGAAAAAATCAGACAACATAACTACGATAACTCTCACGTTAACAAGAAGTTAATGTCTAAGATGCAAATGATCTTCCAAGATCCAGTTGACTCCTTAGACCCACGTATGACCGTCCAAGACATCATTCAAGAAGGTCTTCACATTCAAGGTCAATACAACAAGTTCGAAAACCAACAAAAAGTCAAAGATGCTTTAGTGAAAGTCGGCTTGTTACCAGAATACGCTTCTCGTTTCCCACATGAATTCTCTGGTGGTCAAAGACAACGTATTGGTATCGCAAGAGCGTTAATTATGAATCCAGACTTCTTAATCTGTGACGAACCAATTTCCGCGCTTGACGTGTCCATTAGAGCCCAAATCATCAACTTATTAAATAACTTGAAAGACGAAATGGGCTTAACCATCATGTTCATTGCCCACGACTTATCCGTTGTTAAGTACTTCTGCGATAGAATCGCTGTTATGTACTTCGGTAACATCGTTGAGTTAGCAAGTAGTGATGAATTATTCGCTCATCCATTACATCCATATACCAAAGCGTTATTATCCGCGATTCCAAAGCCAGATCCATTAAGTGAAAAGGAAAGAAAGAGATTCGTTTATAATCCTGTTAATGAACACGATTATTCAAAAGAAGCTCCATCCTTGAAAGAAGTTGTCCCAGGACACTTCGTCATGGCGAACACTGAGGAACTCGAAAGATATCGCGAAATCTATAACGAAAAGAAATAAGGCCGAGCATATTCGGTCTTTTCTTTTTTCTTTTATGCTAATATTAAAATATGAAAAGAATTGCGGTATTTGACACGAAGAAATATGACCAAGAAGCATTTAAGAAATATGCGGATAGATATGAGTTTGCGTATTTTAAAGATCGCTTAACTAAAAATACAGTAGCGCTCACTAATGGATATGATGCAGTAGTGTGCTTTGTTAATGATGAATTAAACGAAGATGTTTTAAGTAAACTTAATGAAAACAACATTCACGGTGTTTTCCTTAGATGCGCTGGTTATAACAATGTTGATTTGAGAAGCGCTTACAACAATAAGATTCATATTGCTAGAGTTCCAGCCTATTCTCCATACGCTATCGCGGAACATGCTTTTGCGCTTATTCTTTCACTCAACCGTCATATTCATAAAGCTTATATTAGAAGCCGTGACTTTAACTTTAATTTAGAATCCTTAACGGGATTTGATTTACATGATAAAACCGTGGGTGTCGTAGGCACTGGTAAAATTGGCCGTGTCTTTATGGACATCGCTAAAGGATTTGGTATGCATGTAATATGTTATGACCCATATCCAATCAAAGATTCAAACTATGAATATGTTTCATTAGATGAGCTTTATGAAAGAAGCGATATTATTTCACTGCACTGCCCATTAACGCAAGAAAACCATCATATGATTAATCATGCTTCTTTAGAAAAGATGAAAAATGGTGTGATGATTATTAATACTTCCCGTGGTGGACTTATCGATTCTAAAGCCTTACTTGATGGCTTAAAAGAAAAGAAGATTGGTGCGGTCGGCCTTGATGTCTATGAAGAAGAGGCTAATCTTTTCTATCACGATAATTCATTCAAGATTATTAACGATGATGTTCTCGCTCTTTTAATCTCGCTTCCAAACGTGATAATTACATCCCATCAAGCCTATTTGACCAAAGAAGCGCTTGATAACATTGCTGAGACAACGGTGAAAAATATGGACGAATATTTCGCTAATGAATTGATTATGAACGAACTCTGCTATCACTGCGAAAAAGTCCAAGATAAAGCTAACTGTTACCGTAATAAGAAAAAACGTTGTTTTTAATTAGCGGTTTTCATATTTTTATTCGTCTAATTATACGGAGAGCGATTAGCAAAGCTTGTTGCTTGCAAATTTTCTCGCGTATATAATGGTTAGGCATGAAAAAGTTATTTGAAAAGATTAAATCTTTTTTAAAAATTAAGCTCGCTAGGAGAATTGCTATCTTCCTAGCTATTTTCGCTTCTATCGTGGTAGTGGAATGTACAGCCTTTAATTACCGCTCATTCCAAGATAGGGGTACAAAGTATGACACTGACATCACTGGTATTGTCATTCATAACGCCACAATTAAAGACGATAAGAGAGAAGACGGAAGAATTGAGTACACAATGAACACTAATAATCTTCCAACATTCTTAGTCAATTTCACTGAACAAAAAGAAGTTAATACTATTTACTTTGATATCGATTTTGCTGATAAAGCCGCTTACCGCTACATGTTTAAGGTGACTGGCTACTATAACGAAGATTCCCGTGCGGGATCAGTTGAATCATCCTACGATTTAGAAATCATCCCTGGTGATGAACACACTAAATACTTTGTGACTGATTTCAATCATCCAGTCGTGCGTTTAGAACTTAAAATGCTCAATGTTGGTAACTATGGTAGTGGTAGTAACCAAAACTTTGATTTCACAATTGGTAAATTCGCTCTTAATTATCGTGTGAAATTCCATTTCTCATGGGCCAGAGTGTTATTGCTTTTAGGCGCTGCTTCCATATTGTTCTTCCCAATCTGCTTATTTAGAGATCGTAAAGAACAAACAGGTAAACCTTGGAGAAAGATTATCTTAGAAACTTTGATGTATATCATTCCAATTGCCATCGTCGTGGCATTGTTCGCTATATATGGTCACTTTGAGAATGCCTTCTGTAATAAGGACTATGGTACGCAGATATCTAAAGAACTCGTAGATGCCTTTATGAAAGGGCATGTCTATTTAGATGAAAAGCCAAGCGAAGCCTTATTAGCGTTATCTAATCCATATGACCCTAATATGCGTGGTGGTATTTCATATCTATGGGATCACTTGCTATATAACGGTAAATATTATTCTTACTATGGCATCACGCCAGTATTCTTATTGTTCTTACCGTTTAGATTAATCACAGGGCAGTATCTGTATGATGCCTATGGTGTTTTATTCTTTACGATCATTGGTGTCTTCTTCATGACATTAGCCTATAACAGGATGCTAAAGATACTCTTTAAAGACAAACCATTGCCTTTAGCGATTAAATACACCTTATACGGTTTACTCTTCTTAGGATGTGGTTGTTTATTTAACTTAACTCGTCCATATTTCTATGAAGTGAGCACAAGTTCTGCTTATATGTGCATGATGATTATGCTTTATCACCTTGTTTCAGGCGGTATCCTCTTTAAAAAAGAAGATAAGAAACATTTTATTTACCATTTGGTTTTCGCGTCTCTATGGGGCGCTTTAGCGGTCTTAGCGCGTGCCACAATGGCGTTATATGCAGTCTGCCATCTCATTTATCTCGGTTTCTACTTCTATAGGAACTATAAAGAGATGTCTAAGAAAGATATTATTCTCTTCTTTGTCTGCTCATTAGTGCCTTACGCTGTCTTTGGTGGTGTCCAATGCATTTATAACTACTTAAGATTTGGTTCGTTCTTTGACTTTGGTATTGAATACTCATTAACTATCGCTGACTTTAAACATATGCCATTCCACTTTGGTAATGTGCTGACATCTATCTATAACTTCTTATTTGGCTTACCAATTCCAACCGCGAACTCATTCTTTATGTATGGGGCTAATGTGCGTTTCGGTGGGGCATATTACTTCTTCGAAACATCCTCATCCGTTGGTTTATTCATTCGTATGCCAATCTTATGGTTAATATTTGTCTTACCATTTATGAATAAAGCCACAGGTAAAGAAAGATTAGAACACTTATTGTTAAGATGGTTACCTTGTGTCATTATTCCATTTATTCAAGTGGCGATTACATGGCAAAGTGGCTATGCGACCAGATACTTCTCTGATTTTGCTTGGCCACTCATGTTCTTTGCGATTCTTTTAATCGCTAAACAATACAATCAAACAGAAAACGAAAGAGTGCAAAAAACAATCTTTGGTTTCCTCGTTGGTAATCTTTTTGTCTCGTCCTTTATGACTATTTGTGTTATCTTTGTCTACGTACCAATGTTAACTCATCACGCTGGTGCATTAGATTGGGCTTATACACGTTTCTATTATCATCTCGGTCATGAGTTAAACTTCTGGAGGTAGTTATGAAAACACTATATTGGATCTTCCCTTGCTATAACGAAGAGGCATGCTTACCTAATTCTTTTATTACTATCTCTGAAATGTTCAATTCATTTATCGAAGAAGAATTCATTTCTAAAGATTCTAGATTAATCTTTGTGGATGATGGTTCTAAAGATAAAACTTGGTCCATTATTAAAGACCTTTCCAATAATGAAAGAGTTATCGGTTTAAAGTTATCCCGTAATAAAGGTCACCAATACGCTGTTGAAGCGGGCCTGCGTTACGCGCACGAAAAGAAAGCGGACTTTACCATCACTATGGATGTCGATTTACAAGACGATATCTCTGTGACTAAAGAAATGATCGCGGAACACTATAAGGGCAATGATATTGTCTATGGTGTACGTAACAATAGAAGCACTGATAAGTTCTTTAAGAAGAGCACCGCGAATGCCTATTATAAATTAATGCGTCACTTAGGCGTTGAACTCATTGAAAACGCTGCGGACTTCCGCTTAATCTCTTATAGAGCCTTAACCGCGTTACTTGAATATCATGAAGCTAACTTATTCTTACGTGGTTTAGTGCCACAAGTGGGCTACCCATCTAGTAAAGTCGAGTATCGTAGGCTTGAAAGAAAACAAGGTGAAACTCATTACTCTATGAGTAAGATGATGACCCTTGCCTTAGATGGTATTTCTTCCTTCTCAAGCAAACCAATCTCTTATATCGCTAGATTCGGTGCATTCTTAAGCTGTTTATCCGTTACTGCGATGCTTGTCTTTATGATTTTGCATCTCACTAAAGTGTTAGGTTATAGAATTGAATATTATCTCTTCCCATCCTTAGCGTTAATGACTGGTATTATCTTATTAGCGATTGCCTTTATTGGCTTATATGTCAGTAAGATTAATATCGAAGTGAAGAAGAGACCACATTACTTCATCGAAGAAATTAGTGGTGAAGATAAGTAAAACTTAAATAGCATCTCCGAAAAGAGATGCTTTTTTGTTTCGTGCACTTTCTATATAATAAGCAACGTGAAAAGAGTTATCGGTTTATCAGCTTTATTAGTGGTCTACGCTGTCGCGATATGCGCAGGTATTTTCCTTTATGTTGTTTTAAGCGATGCAGGAATGAATGATTACTTCGCTATATTAATCGCGGATGTCGCTGCGACCATTATTGTCTGGGCGAGTGGTGTAGTTCTTAAAACCGCTTCTGCTTATGACCCATATTGGTCAATTCAAACTCTTGTTATCTATTTATCATTATTAATTAAATATAATAACTGGCACGTTGGTTCTATTCTCTTACTTGCCGCGTTAGTGTTATACTCCGCGCGTTTAACCACAAACTTCATTATTGGTTTCCATTCATTAAGCTATGTTGATTGGCGATATAAGATGCTTAAAGAGAAAAGTGGCAAGTTCTATCAAGTAGTGAACTTACTTGGTATATGTATGTTCCCAACCCTTGTTGTGTATTCCGCTTCTTTACCAGTTATCGCTTACGCCACTATAACCGAATTCTCAATGCTAGATATCATTGGTTTATCAATCGTTGTGTTAGGTACATTGTTAGAATTTGTTGCCGATACTCAAATGAAAGCCTTCGTGAAGATTAGAAAAGATCGTTCAGAAGTCCTAAATAGGGGTGTATGGAAATATTCCAGACATCCTAACTACTTAGGGGAAATCAGTATCTGGTTTGGTTTAGCTTTTACCTTAATTCTCAGCCATTTCAATTACTGGTACTTTGTTGTGGGCGCGATTATTAATTTATTAATGTTCATATTCATTTCTATTCCAATGGAAGAAAGACACTTCAAAGAATATAAACCTGATTACGAACAATATAAAAAAGAAACACACATGTTATTAATTCTTCCTAAAAAGAAATAAAAGAAAAGACGATACCGAGCGATATCGTCTTTTTCGTTTAATAACTTTAAATTATTCCGCTTTTGCTTCTTCTGGTTGTTCTTCTTTAACACCAGCAGCTTCTTTTCTTTCTTTAAGAATTGCTTGGTCTTCTTTGGAGAACTTTTCGACCTTCATGAAGATGAACATTAAGGCGATAACTGCGAAACAGATAGCTTCACCACCGAAGAAGATCCATGTCATAGCGGTTTGAACGTTTTGACTTGTCATGGATTGAACGGCGAGTAATGGAACTGGGTTAGCAGCATCGTAACCAACAGCGTTTAAGACACCGGAGATGATACCATTAGCAATACCTGTCATACCGACCATGATAGCACCATAGATAGCCATGGATAAGCCGTCGCAACGGATACCATGTTTTGCTTCTTGGTGATCACTAACGTCAGCGAGTAACGCTAAGGAGATGTACATAGCTGGCGCACCGCCTAAGGCTTTAATAACGAAGGCGATAACAGCGAGAACGAAGTTGTCACCAGCGAATAAACCTAAGACACCACCTGCGACCGCTAAGATAGCGCCGAAGAGGATGAGTTTGCCTTTACCAATCTTATTGGATAATGGCCAGACAACTAACATACCAGCAGCGGTTGGGATAGCACCGATAATGGCTAATAAACCAGATTTGGCACCACCTAAATCGTTTAATTCAGTAATTGTGTTGGCACCAGCACCCCAAATGGAGTTGCAGTAGTAGAGTTGTGAACAGTTCTTCAACATACCACCTAATTGATAGAGTAAGAAGAAGATAATCATGATCCACCAGAATTTATCTTTGGAGCAGATCTTCCATTGTTGAGAAACTTTAACTTCTTTTGTTTCTTCACTTTGTGTATTTTGGATTTCTTGTTGTTCTTCAGTGACTCTTTCACGTGTGAACGCGAATTCTAAGACGGTACCGATTAAGGTAACAACCACTAAGACGAGAGCGACCCATTTAAGGACGTCATAAGCTTTAGATGGTTCATCAAAGATTTTGCCAATGAAGAATGGGAGAATCATTGTACATGCACCCATAGCGCCTAACACAGCGGCGTTAGATAATGTCGCTAGTAAGCCTCTTGCTTTGCTATCACGTGTGGATAAGCCAACAAGTGCGGCGTGGGAAGCATAGTAGAATGGATAACCAACTGAGAAGTATAAGTTATAACCGACTGCCACCATGACAAGGGTTAAGATGTCGTTGCCTTTACCACCAGCGCTTTCTGGGAATGGGGTAAAGAAGAAGATGACAAAGAACGCTAAGATGATTAATGGAATACTAATCAATAATAATGGACGGGCTTTGCCTGCTTTGGTGTTGAGTTTGTTCAATAAACGACCCACCAAAATGTTACCAGCAACAACAAGAATGACGGATAAGACTTGTAATAAAATGAGGAATAATGGAGCCCATTTCGCAAGACCTAAAACGTCAGTGTAGTATTTTTGTAAATAACTGGATATAAATGAGTTACTTATCAAAGCCAAGACTGGACCAGCTAAATAGCCTAAAGCGCCTTCTGGGAAGATCTTAGCTTTTTCTTTATTGACTCGCGCTCTAAAAATAGAGTTGTCAAAGAGTGAAGATCTCATATACGTTTGTTCCTTTCGTTGAAATAATTCTCTATAAGTATAATGCATGAGCGCGTGTTAGTTCAAAACATTTTTCATGCTTTTAATGCGCTTATTTTGCGATTTAGACACATTCCTAGTGAAAAATAGAGAGAAATCTACTATATTTTTCATGTATCTTTATGAGAAATGACGAATTCAATACGGTTGAAGTAACAAACAACAAGCGCACTGTTGATGTGGAATTTGGCAAAACACAAAAGGTCGAGTTTACCTCTCAAAAAGATAACAAACTCCCTGACGGAGAACTTAACGAAAAGTATTTTGGTAAGACAATCCGCAAAAAAACCGAAACTAACGTTCAGTATTCTGCAAAGAATGTCCAAGTTCATGGATCCACAACAGTCACAAGTGCGACTACTGCAAGTAACATTGCCGCGACATCAGCGACAGTGGTGACAGCAGCTTCCGTTGTCGCGGTCACCGCTATTTCAGTGGCGACTGGTATTTCTGTTGCTTTACATGATTATGAATATAAATTTGAATATTTTGAAGTTACTAGTAATTCTTTGAATTACGAATTGTATATTGTTGACCACAAAAACGAAAGAGCGGATGGTCAACCTTATGAAGAATTTGAAGAAGAACCAACGCAAGAAGATGTGCCTCACACAAGTGACATTGATGAAGAAATTAATGAGGACTGGGTGGAAAGAATTGCTGAAGAATTAGATCTAGACGCGGAATGGGTACGAGGTATCCTAGATAGACATAGCTTTAATTCATACGAAGAAGCATTAGAATTCGTTAAAGAAGAAATAGCTAAGGAAGAGGAAGAAAAACCATTCACTCTCCATGTCTATAACAGTGCTTATGACTTCTCAATTCCAACAGCGTTATACACTAATGTTGGTGAGTTTACAAATTTAAAACCAAACGAAGAATACCATATTGTCTTATCGGAAAATCGTTTTGGTGGTGAAACTCTATTTGATAAAACATTTACCACAAAAGAAACAGATCCTGTTTCAGAATTTAGAGGTATTACTTGGGATAAGAAGTGTAACTTCTTGACCAATAAGACAACCATTCAATTAGATTATCAAGATGATAGAGATATCTTCTCTGACTTTAAGCTTATTCTTAAATCAGAAATGGTGACTGCGACTGGTCCTTTAACATTAACTTATAATTTAGAGAAGACCACAGAAGAACAAGAAGTTCAATTAGACCAATATCCAGAATTCAATCTCGCCCTTATGTACAATTATTCCATTACATATATGTGTGAAGGTGTAGAAATTGTCGCGGAAGAAGGGCAATTCCAATTTGAAGATAACTCAGGTGCGAAATCTGAATTCAATCAGTTTATCTTTGATAAGACTGCGAACTTCAAGAATAGAACATTTGAAGTGCAATTAGACTATGTAGATGATTTCAATATCTATAGTGATTTCGTCTTAACATTTATCTATATCCTTGATGAACCAGTCAGTGGTGATGGTACAGAAGAAGACGAATTCACAGTTGATATCCCATTAAGAAAAACCACTGAAACACAGACAATTGACTTAGACGGTATTGAAATATCCTTATCCGAAACATATAAATATCGTCTTACCTGCATGGAATATGACGAGAAGAAAATCTTAGATCAAGGTACTGTCACATTCATTGATAACAGTGGGGCTATTATCAGATTTAACAAATTCATTTTCGATGAATCCATTAACTATGACACAAGAGAGATTACTCTCCAACTCGATTACACTGATGAGTTGGGTTACTTGTATGGTTTCGAATTCATTTTGACTGACTTAGAAACAAATGAAGAAAGATCATATTACTTAATGGAAACAACCGAACCTCAAACAATCGAAGTTAATGAAATTAAAGAATATGACGATGATAATAACCCTGTTTATTACATCGATCCAGTGAGACATCAAGTGAAATACTCATTTAGATATATGAGATTAGATGAACAAGTCGATGTTATCAGAAATAAAGAATGTAGATTTAAAAACTCATTAGTGTCAACATTCCTTGGTCTTGATACACCATACGACTTCGCTATCGAAGATGCATATGAAACATATATCTTACCAATTAGATTCCTCTTTGATGACGCTGCGCGTGAATATTCAGAATTTGAAGTATCCTTCTACAAGAATGATGAATTATATGGTCGCTTAACCTTTGAAGGTGAAACACACCATAGCAGATGGATGAATGGTGTCTTCACTGAAATGGAAGGTCACACTCTTGACGAGATTATTAATACTCAAATTAAAGTCTCTGTTTCTACTTATGTAGTGAGCATCGATGATCCAGGTGGTGTGGAAACAGAAATCTATACTGAAATGGCGACATTTACTTTAGACGAAAAGAAAGCCCTCTATGGTCTTGACTTTATGGATAGTCCAGAAGAACCAGCAAGTATCGCCTATGGTAATTATGAAATCATGTTTATCCCAATCTTCTCAGGTAATCCATATTACTTTGAAACATATTTAAAGATTGAATGTCAAACAGGCAATACTTATATGGTTCCATTCTATATGGGCACAAAGAATCAAAACGTGTACGCGAACTTGCAATATTGTAACAACTTCTTTGAAGAAAACTTTGAGGCAGACTTCTCTAGCCCAGTGAAACTCTCAGTTGTTTATTACACCTATCACATGGAAATGGTTCCTGGCGATAGCACAACCGATCCACACGAAGAAAGAGTGGAGGACACCGATGGTGAAAAGACCTTCCTCATCTCTGAAAGTTATCAATTCATGCTACAAGCATAAAATAATAAAAATGTTTTTCTGGAGGTAATCATTATGAAAAAAGAAACGAGAAACAGAATTATTAAGTGGTCGCTATACGTTCTATTATTAGCAGCGACAATCGTCATCTTCGTTTTAGGAGATTCAATCTTTGGCAAAGGTAAAGACACCGCAAAGGATGGCACAGTCACATGGAAAGAAATCGAACCATTGTTCTGGAACACCAATACAGGCAATGCCTTCACTGACTATTTCTTAGAACACGCGATTCCAAACACATTAGCGACAATTCGTATCATTGGTGTAGCGGTGACATTCGCTATTGCCTTACATTACTTAGCCAAGATTGTCTTTAGAAGCCAAAAAGGTAAAACCATTTCCCGCTTATTAGTGTCATTCGCTAAATGGGCCATTGGTTTATGTGCTGTCTTCTTTATCTTAGATGCTTGGGGTGCTCCTGCTACTGCAACATTAACTGGTGCTGGTGTGTTAGCTCTTATCATAGGTCTTGGTTCCCAATCCTTAGTGGCCGATATCTTAGCCGGTATCTTCATCGTTTTCGAAGGCGAATTCCAAGTTGGTGATATCGTCATCGTTGATGGTTGGAGAGGTGAAGTCAAAGAAATTGGTATTAGAACCACAAAGTTAATTGACGCTGGTGGTAACGTTAAAATCGTTAACAATAGTGAAATCAAAACAATCATTAACCAAACTCAAGAACTTTCCTTAGCGAAAGCCTATGTCTCCGTTTCCTATAATGCGAGAATTGAAAAGATTGAAGCGGTTATCGCTGATAACCTTGATAAATTTAAAGAAAAGATTCCTGCAATCGTGGAAGGTCCTTTCTATAAAGGTGTCTCCGAATTAGGCGAATCTGGTGTTTCCTTATTATTTGTCGCTAAATGTTATGAAGATGATATCTATCAAGTCCAAAGAGACATGAATAGAGAAATCAAAATCATGTTTGACGACAACAATATTGAAATTCCATTCAATCAACTTGTTGTTCATATGACGGACGATGAAGCGGAAGCTGAAGATCTCTCTAGAAGAGAAATTAAGAAAGCTGAAAGTTTCAACGAAGAACAAAAAGAATTATCTAAAGATATTTCCGTCGAAAAATAATTACCTCTAATAATAAATACACGGGATTAGCTCAACTTGGGCTAATCCTTTTTTGCACTTTTAAACTGCCTATGCTTAATGGTAAACTATTATAAGAAAAACACGATTATATCAAAACAATATGAAAAGATACTTCTTGTCGTTATTTAGTTGTCTAGTGGTTTGCTCATGCGTTAGTGCGTGTTCAGTAAATCTTCCTAAAAAGACATATATTGTTTCCTTCGATTATGGAAACGTTGCAAAAGGAAAAGTGTCCATACTTTTATCTGGTAATTTAAATTTAGATGGAATAGAGGTAAGAGATGCCCAAGAAACAAATAAAGTTATCAAAAAACTATATTTGGGTGACGTTGTAGATGTCTATTACAAGGATAAAAAATGCGAGGAAATCGATAGTGTGTTTGTCACTAGAATTAGTAAGAATACGCTCGAAATAAACTATTACGTTACACCTGGCTCTGATGGAGAAATAAGCTTCTTCATAGACGCAGAGGCAGGCAAAGATATTCGTTTAAACCACTCGAATGTTAAATATATCGTTAATGATGACTATTCTTTCATAAAAAAAGAAGAGGCTGATTTATCTACAAATAAACTTTATGCAACCTATGAAGACGGTGATTATGTTGATTACAATGAACCATACGAATATACAACTGTGAAGGTGAATGCCTTCTATTCATTTGATCCAAGGAAAGTTAATTAATTACCAATGCATTAAGTTTTTGCCGATTTCAGTCTTGTTGTTAATATCGGCTTCAAAGCATTTATAAATATCACCAACGTTATTAATCTTATTTTGTGATAAGACCATAATTGATAAGGCTTCTTGTACTTTCTTATCATTAAGCGCTTTAGCGACATGGACAAAGTCTTCTTTAGTGCTTCTAGTAACACCTTTAAGAGATAAGCCTTTTTCTAACACTAATCTGGTGTTAATAGGGGATTTCTCTTCATTGACTCCCATTAAGATTAAGTCCGCACCTGGAATGGCTAAATCAATCATATTGTTAATCGCATCCGCGGAGAACTTACCACCTACCGCTTCAATAAGAGTGTCGAACTTCTCACCTTTATACTCAGCGAACTTCGCTACTTTAGCGTTTTTAAACGCCTCTAATTTATGGTCATCAATGCCAAACACTGTTAAGTCTAATTCTGGATGGTCATGTAAAAGCATAATGTAGACGATATACGCCATGATGCCATCACCAAAGAGGGCTAATTTCTCCACTTCGTTGAAATCAATTCTTCTTAACGCCGCAGTGGCGACACTTAATAATTCAGAGAAAACAGCAATACTTGGAGCGATGGAATCATCATACTTCACAAGTAAATCCGGGCTACACGTGTAGTAGTTTCTTAAAAAACCATCCGCAGTGGAGCTTCTAAAAATGGCTTTAGGATAATAGTTATCTCCTAAGTCTTTTCTATAGCATCGTCTATTTGCTTTATCAGTGTAATATTTTTCGTCAAATGAGTTAGGAACTAAGATGACTTTATCGCCCTTCTTATATGTTCCAGTTGGATCTTTAACAATTTCACCAACAGCTTCATGAATTGGGGCTAATGGATACTTATGGTTTAAAACATTGATATCACGGTTACCTGAAAAATAACGGATATCCGCTTTACAGATAGCCATAGTGTCGACTTTAACAAGGACTTTATTGTCCATGTCTTCGACAGTATCAATGAATTTTTCAATGACACCTGGAGAAGTAACCCTAAAGATATTGTTAAACATTAGAAGGTAACCTCAGTCTTTCCAATCTTTAATAAAGCCTTTAGCATCATCAAATCATCAAAAGTGGTGATCTTAAAGTTTTGAGCACTGCCTTCCACCAAGTGGACATCAATACCAAATGATAAAACTAACTTAGCGTCATCAGTGACGTTAGGAATATCTTCTTTAAGCGCTTTTTCATGGGCGTCTTTAATTATATTAAATTTGAATGTTTGAGGAGTTTGTCCTTGGTATAATTCATTTCTATTTGGAATATCAGAGATAATTTCATTATCTTTGCTTCTAATAATTGTGTCGCTAGCTTTAATGACGGTATCAACCGCACCAAATTGTTTGCAGACCGCAATGTTGTCATTAATAATCTTTTGACTGATTAATGGTCTAGCAGCGTCATGGATGACGATAATGTCCTCTGGAGAAGAGACTAATTCTTCAACCGCTTTTAAACCATTATAAACAGAGATTTGTCTTGAGTTACCACCCGCTACAACATCTTTCACTTTGCTTAAATCATATTGCTTACACCAAACTTTAACTTGATCGATATATTGTTCATTAGTAACGATAACAATCTTATCGACATCATCATTAATTTCAAAAGCTTCAATGGTGTGAATCATTAAAGGCTTTCCATAAATTGGAAGGAATTGTTTTGGTTTATCCGCATTACCCATGCGTGTACCGCTTCCAGCGGCAAGAATTAAAGCAATATTCATAGTGGATGACTCCTTTACTATATTTTATGTTCTTTCATGTATTCTTCATATCCCTGTTCTAAAGAAAAACCAGAGTTATAGTGGTGACCAACTTGTTTATCTTTAGGTGGAAACTTCATATAATCGCCATAAAGATTTCTTAAATAAGTGTCATAGTCTTTTGGGACATAGGCTTCAATATCTTCGAAAGGCACTTTGATGAATTCTTTGAAGATATTAGTGTCCATCGCCTCTCTTTTCATATTAAAGCCGAAGAAATTGCCCGCCATAACGGATTCTTCTAGTGGGATTTTTCTTACAAACTTTTCGACGTGCTTGTTACGCCAGTGGGCAATATCGAACACGTAGAATAAACCTGCAACAATATTAAGTGCAATATCTTTGAAGAATGTTCTAGCGTGAACCTTTCTTCTAAGTGCTGGTAAGTAGCTTAAATATACTTGCCACCAAATATGGTTAATCTTCTTTTTGAATATTTCTCTAGGTTTAATTTCTTTAGAGAAACCATCGATTGGGAAGATATCAATCCAAACACCGTGATTAATACGATGTTGCTTATATGTATTTTCAATAAAGGCGGTGGATGAATCTCTTAACTTGCCATAGTTATAGATATAGCAAGGATCTGTTTTAAAGGTTTGGATGAAATATGGTGTGCCTTTGAATTCTTCTTGGAGCTCTACGAACCTATCGTAGTCTTTTCTAGGCATACCAACATCGATATCATCATCCCAAGGGATGAAACCTTTATGTCTAATGGCCCCTAATGTGGAACCACCCACAAGAAAATACTGAAGGTTGTGTTTTTCACAAACTTTGATGAAACATTTCAAAATGTTCAATTGTTTTTCTTGCAAAGCGTTCATAGCGATATAGATAATTTAAACTTTAATTGGTTTATTTGCAACGCAAAGAGAATTATTACTTCATGACGTATGGAAGTTTTTCGACTTTTTGTAAATCGATAGTGAATTCTTCTTTGCCCTCTCTTGTAATAGAAACAATATGTTTATCTAAGATAAATGACTGACATTGATAGTCCTTACCTTTAAATGTCTTTAAACCGTTAAGTGGTAGGCTTGGTATTTCCCTAACTTTAGAAACACTAAGGCCCATACATTTAATCAAACTTTCCTTAGCGCACCATAAGTAGTAGAAATCACTATGTTCTTTAATCATCTTAGCTTCCGCTTCATTAAAGATTCTCACTAGTGAGGACATATCTCGATTTTTAATTTCTTCAATATCCACACCGACTTCAGAAGTGGAGACCGCCATTAAAACATATCTTCCAGAATGGGAAATATTAAAGAATGGTCCATTTTCAAAGTATGGCTTACCGTTTTCATTCTTAAGTAGTTCTTCTTCAGATAATAGATTCTTCAAATATGAAGAAAGTAATGATCTAACTTGATCAATTTCATTAGCGAATTTTAATGCTTTTTCTTTTTGCGCAGCATTCACGTTTTCTAATAAGAAACGAAAATGTTTTTGTCCTAAATCTGTGTTAACCACATATAGTTTAACTATTTGCATACCTCTATTATATAGCCGTAAATATATAGGGCAAGAAGTTACCCCTTTTTTCTTTGAAGTGAAAAGGGTAGACTATTTTCTATGAAAAAGGAAAAGATTGGCGTTTTACTTCCAGTATTCTCTCTACCAGGAGACCATGGTATTGGCGATTTCTCACATTATGCCTACCAATTTATCTCATGGCTTAAGGAACATCATTATAGATACTGGCAAATATTACCTTTAAATCCAGTTGGTCCCGCTAACTCACCATACATTACCGTGTGTAGTGAAGCGATTGATATCCGTTATATCTCGTTAGAAGATTTAGTGGAAAGAGGCTTACTCGATAAAGTCCCAAATCATAAGGCAAACGCAGGAAGAGTGGACTATGGTTCCACACTAGCGTTTAAGGAAAAATACTTAAGACGTGCATTTAAAAACTCCAAGATTTCCCTTAATAGTTTTAAGAAAAATAACTCATGGGTGGAAGCCTATGCAAAATACTTAGTCTTAAAGACAATTAACGAAAACAAACCATGGAATAAATGGGAAGTCACTAAAGTCCCAAGCTTTGCCAAAGATGAAATCAACTTCCATATTTGGTGTCAATTCATCGCATTATCTCAATGGAACGATATCAAAAAGTTCGCTAATAAGAACAAAGTAAAGATTATTGCGGATTGCCCATTCTATGTTGGTCTCGATAGTGTGGACTGCTACATGAATAAAGATGAGTTTATGTTGGATGAACACTATAACCCAACAGTGGTCTCTGGTTGCCCACCAGATGCTTTTTCTGATGATGGTCAATTGTGGGGTACACCAATCTATAACTTCGAAAAGATGAAAGAGAACAATTATAAGTTCTTAATCGATAGAATTACTTGCCTCGCTCACAGAGCGGATATCCTCCGTTTAGATCACTTTAGAGCGTTCGACACGTATTGTGTTATCCCAGCGGGAGATGAAAACGCGAGACGCGGTGAATGGAAGGTGGGCCCAAGAAACGAATTCTTTGACGCTCTATATAGTAGAGAACCAAATATCAAGATTATTGCTGAAGACTTGGGTATCCTCTTCGATAGTGTGCATGAATTAAGAGATTATTATCATCTTCCAGGTATGAGAGTCATCCAATTCTGTGCTTTTGAAACCTTAGAGGAAAACGATAACATCATCCTTTATCCAGGCACTCATGACAATCAAACTTTATATGGTTGGTTAAAGTCCTTATCTAAAGAGCAAAAGGATATCTTAAGAAAAGAACTCCATCGTCCAAGCGATTTATATGGAGCCTTGTTTAAAGAGATCTGGAATATGACCAGCTTAATCACCATCTTCCCAATGCAAGACTTATTAAAATTAGACGATAAGGCCAGGATAAATCATCCAGGAACAGTGGGTGAACACAACTGGACATTCAAGTTTAAAAACATGAATTTCTTAGAAACTGTCAAATACGGTCACTAGTTTGACAGTTTTTTTGTTTTGTATCTTACACCTGTCACTTTGGTTTCAATAACTAACTAATGTTGTTATAATTCAAGCATATTGAGGGCTTAGTCCCTACTAACTGGGAGTTATTACGAAAGGAGATTTTATAATGAATAAAAAAGTAGGAATCCTTTCTATGCTTGTCATGCCACTTGTTCTAACAAGTTGTGGGCAAGTCAAAGCGTGGAAAGAGAACCTTAAAGACTATGTCTTTACAATGAAGTATCATCAAAACTTCAACATTTTACAATTAACTGATATTCACTGGAATATTAATACTTCCACTTATGAATCAAAGAACTATTTAGATAAGGTTCTTAAAGAAGCTGATAAGCACATTAAAGAACAACAAGGAAATTCCGCGAAAATCGATTTAGTGGAACTCACTGGTGACATGTTCATGTTGTCCAACTCATTCCATGTTGATAGCTTTATTAAATACTTTGAAGAAAAATCCGAAGAATACGGATTCCAATATGCTTCTATTTGGGGTAACCATGATAGACATGGTATTTATAATCCAAATTGGTTAGGTGATAGATTTGCTAAAGCAAAGAATTCTATCTACTACGAAGCTAACGATGATTTATATGGTAGAAGTAACTTCGTTATCAACTTAACTAAAGATGGTAGTAAAGATTCTGAAGTTAAATGGCAAATCTCTAACTTAGATAGTGGTGCTTCTTTCTCTGAAACAAGTCTCGCTCCATTTAGAGATTATGACTATATCCGTAAAGATCAAACAGAATGGTGGTTAGAACAACATAAAGCCGTAGGCGAAGCCGTTCCAGGTATTGCCTATTACCACATCCCACAAGATGAAAACTTAAAGCTTTATGAAAAGCGTTCTGAGTACACCAACAAATTCTTTAAACTAGAAGAATTCGCTGACAATGGTAATGAAGAATACGCCTCTAACTTCTTAGATGAAGCAAAGCAACACAACCTTAAAGGTGCTTTCATGGGCCACGCTCATAACGTTGACTGGACAGTTAAATGGGATGACTTGGTCGTTGGTTTAGGCGTTAAGACAGGTATTGAGTTATATTACGCTCATATCGATGTTAATAGTGATGATCCAGCGATGAAAGAAGGCTTAGCCTCTGTTGGTATTAACGAAAACTTTGATTTAATTGGTGCTTCATTAGTGACCATTACTGATGAAGAAAGCAATATCGAAGGTAAGTTTGATTTAGAACATTTATATTTAAACGAAAGGGCATCTAACGATTTTGTTAAATGGGTGAAATTCTAATGAAAAAGTTTTTTAGCAAAGATAGTTTTGTTCTATCCACATTTGATGCAAATCAAAAAAGACAATCTCTAGTTGTCTCCCTTGTTCTAATCTTATTCTTCGTCTTTTCCGCTTTTACATTCTTCAATGCATTATATGCATTTGCTGATTGTATTGGCTCAATCGTTAGTGGTTCTATGGATGCGGCTTTAAGAGACGCAACTAGATCACTTCCATTATTCCTCTCTTGTTTCATGTCTATCTGGGCGTTGTTATTAGTCCATGCTTTCTTCAGAAACGTGAACGATGAAAAGAGAGCTAAATCTCTTAAGAAAAATTCAATCGCTTTATTAGCGTTCGCTGCGGTTAACTTAATCGCCATTATCGTGATGTTAGCGATGGGCAAGATCCATTCCTTGGTGGAAGGTTCTCCTTCCCCATGGTATCCACTTGATTCCATTCTCTATTCATTAATTTATGTGGCATTAGGTGTCTTTGGTTTAATCTATCCAAAGAAATTCCAAGAAAAGCTTCCATATAGTGTTCCTAGTAGAGGACCAGTAGTGAAGAAAGCTAGAGGCTTATATTGCACATTCATGTCCTTCTGGATGTTGATTGCTATCTTCTCATTTGCCGCTTGTGGCATTGGTTTATTCATCCATGACTTCGCTAACGGATACTTATTCTTCTCTATCGCTTTGATTTTGGTTTATTTCATTAACTTCTTATTCTTAGCGGTTTGGGAATTCTACTATAACGAACTCAAGGAAGAAAATAAGAAAGCGTTCTTACTTCCATTAGCTATCGTTGGTTTAGCGGTTTCCGCTTTAGTGGCTATTCTCTACTTCGTAGGATTAGGCACAAACTTAGATGGTCCAAGTAATGCTGGCTTTGGTATCTTACCAGTGGCATTCGCCGCCAGCGTAAACATCGCCACATTAATCGTGGTGTTCACACCAATTATTGTTTCTGTCGTTGCTTTAATTAAAGGCTTATTAGCCCGTAAGAAATAATCATTCAAATAACTTCTTTGGAAGAAGTGAAACCACGATAATCGCAATAATAATCTTTGCGATATCAAAAGGTATATAAGGCACTACTGCAATAAGTAGTGCTTTTTGTATATTAAGTTTTAAATATAACGCTAAGAATGTTGTGCCTATTGCGTAGCAAATAACTAAGGCTACTAAACAGGCGATACCCATACGAATGAATTGGTTTTTAATTGGCAGTTTATTTAAAAAATAAAGCGGGATCACTAAAACCACAAATGAAATGACAAAACCAAATGTTGGAGTGATACCAGCGGTGAATCCTGCATAAACAGGAATTAATAAACCAATAAGAAGATATAAACCAGTCACAATGATTGCGTCAATAAATGATGCAGAAGTGAGACCGATGATAAATACCATTAATAGTTGCAAGGATACTTTGATGTTATCCCCAAGTGGGACAGAGAACATACCGATGATGCATAGTAATGCAAGCATTACGGCGTTTCTACTGATGCGAATAATTTGCTTTCTTTTATCCATACCTGAAACATTCTAACCCTTTTTGTAAATATGTGAACGATTTTATGTATTGTTTTTTGATGTTTTGGTATAATTAAAGGTACGTATGGCGGTTCGTTACTTAATACTCAAACACCTTTCGCTCGGATATGGTGTGTTGCTCAAAAGAGAAAATGGTGATTTAGGCCATGTTTATTTCGCGGATACGAAATCAACGAAGCAAGTTCTTTTATCTCATCCAAATTTAATGGTGGCAGATAATATCACCCTTTCTAAGTTTGTGTCTTTAGGACTTTATGAAGGATTATTTGATAACGCTACTAAGGGTAAAGCCATGGAATATCTCAATGGTGCAATTAAAGATATGCACTTAAGTGAGAATGAATGCTATGGCAAAATCGAAGGCTCTAAAGAATACGCTTTTAGAATTGTCGTCGATTCTAATTCCTTTATTACCTTAACTTGCTCATGCCCAGTCGGTGGTGCATGTAAGCATTTATATGCAGTCTTATTAACCATGAAAAAACTCCTCGATCCAAAAGGAGAGAAGGTCATGCCAAACATCAGTGGTGGTGAAAAGACATTTAAAGACTTATTAGAAAGATATCTCTATTTGAGAGGCGGAGATAACATTCCTCTAGTGAGTAAACTTTCATATCAAATTAGAAGTTTCGAACAATGCCAAATCTTTATTAATGAATTATTACCTTATTATCAAAGAGGCCAATATAAAGCGAGAGTCGTTAACGATATCCTTTCTCCATTGTTCTTCAATGCTCAAAACGTTAATAACTTCCAAAAGATTTTAGAAACCGCGAATGAATCCACGAAAGTGATGCTTACAGAAGCGGATTCTATCTATCAAACATTAAGCGAAGAACTAGAAAAGAGAAGGGGCGTGACACGAAAAGCTAACCTTTACGATATCTTGCTTGCCCCTAACTGTGATTCTTTAATCGAGTTACTTAAACACGCAGAAGATAACTATTCTGAAGAAAGAATCGCGAGCCAAGTGATGATGGAATATCTCAAATATCAAGATTTAACCATTGAACAAATCGCCTCGCTTAAAGGGTCATATTTATTCCAAATGAACCATCGTTATTACATGCAGGATTTATTCTCTTCTCCAGCGAAAAATAGATTAAGTATTTACTTATTACTCTTTGATGAATTACCACTTGATGAAGGTAAGATTAGACAAATTCCTTTGGAATATTTCTTAAAGGTTTCTTCATATAGTAACGATAAGACAAGATATGTCCAAATCGTTCATGCAAACTTTGAAAGTGTGAAACCAGAAGACTATCCATTAGTCGCGGAGCTTTTAATCGGCGCTGCGCTTCAACACGATTATTTAGATGAAAGAACTATTCGTTTAGGCATTGAACTTAGTAAGAAGATTCCTCAAGGTTCATTTATCAGTGAACTAGTGGATAACAATATTAGAAGACCAAAGAAGTCTAGGGTGAGATAGATGGATGTTATAGAACTATTAAATCATTATCGTTTAGAACAATTATCACCAAGTGATCAGGAACTTTTCGTCTACTTTGATTACAAGTATGGTGTGGACTACGATGAGAACAATCATCCATTGTTTTATATTAGATTATTCACTAAAGTGAATAGAATTGATATTTTAGAGTTCACATTAGACTATAAAGGTAGACTTAACTATAGCTGTCAAATCTGTAGGGAAAAGCAACCATGCCGTCACTTCTCAATCTTAGTTTCTAAATTATTGAATACAGAACTAGAACAATTAAAAGCGTTAGCGACAAAGTTCGCTTTTGAAATCTCTGATGTTGATCGTAGAGAACAACAAAATGCTTTTGATTTAGAGATGGGTGAAGTCTTTAAAGAAATTAGAAAAGAAGAAATCGCTAATGCATCCACGAAAGCGAGATTAAAAGTTTATTTAGAAGATACAAGATTCTCATACAGCGTGAACTTAACTATTGCTAAAGGTAAAGAATATAAGATTGCCTCTATTGATAGATTCTTAAATCGTTTCTATAACGAAGAAGAATTTAGATACGGAAAAGACCTTACATTAATGCACGTCCTCTCTTCTTTTGATGAAACAAGCCAAAAGATCATTAAGATTTTAGAGAAATATAATCCTGATTTCTTTATCGATTTATCTAATGACAAATCATTACAATTCTTCGATGAATTATTAGACGCTTTAAAAGATGATTATCTTTATATCAATAACGAAGTCTATCACGTTTCTAAGGAGCCAATGGATGTTCGTATTAAAGTTAATGATAACTATTCCTTAACTCCTACTGGCATCATTAATGGCTATATTCCATTAACTAGAAACTATTATTACTGTAAGTCCGCGAATGAGATTAAACCATTAACGGATAATCGCTATATCAACTATTTAATTGAATCAGCGAGAACATATCCATTAAGCACAGTCCAAAATAATTTTGATAACTTTAAGTATTCCTTCTTTGAAAAGTATCCTAACTTCTTTGAAGTTGCCGATAAGATTAAGAAAGAATTAGAAGGTAGTGCTTTAGTCATCAAAGCGTACTTTGATTATGAAAAAGATAATGTCTACGAAAAGACTAAATACTATAAAAACGATGAAGAGATTGATGTTAGAAGCATCACTAACTTCTATGAGTTGTCTCAAATCAAACACTATCAAGAGATCTTACTATCCTATGGATTCTTTGATCATGTTCTAAGCGATGGTGGTCAAGTCTGGGATTTCTTAAACAGCACTTTAGAGAACTTACAAAAAGTCGCAGAAGTCTACTTCTCTAAAGATTTAGATTCTAGAAAGACATCTTCGTTTACCTCTCCTAATATCACTATTAAGAAAGATGGTTCGATGTTAGAAGTACTCGTTGATGGTTCTATCTATAGCGAAGATGAATTAAAAGCTATCTTAATCGGCTTAAAGAGAAAGAAGAAATTCGTCAAGATTGGTGATAGCTTCATCAACTTAATGAGTGAAGAGACTAAAGAATTCTATAGCCTCGCTAAAGATTTAGATTTAATTAGTGAGAACTTTTTAAGAAGTAAAAAAGACTTACCACTTTACTATGCATTTAAAGCGTATGGTAAGGATCATAGCTTCTTATCAATGGACAGTTATTTAGATGACGTGTTCAACGAATTAAAGAATTTCTCTGATTCTAATCTAGAGATCGCTAAGATTAATGGTGACCTTAGACCATACCAAATCGATGGTGTGAAATGGCTATCTGTTTTGTACAAATACTCATTAGGTGGCATCCTCGCTGATGATATGGGTTTAGGTAAAACCATTGAAACAATCGCGTTTATTAACACAATTAAACAAGATAAACCAATTCTTATCGTTTCCCCTAAATCCTTAGTGTTTAACTGGGTCAGCGAATTTAATAAGTTCGCTAAAGACATTCCCGTGGCCGCGATTATTGGCACTGTAGAAGAACGTAAAAAGATTATTAAAAAGATTAAGAATGATAAGTTTGGAGTCTATTTCATTTCTTATGATTCCTTAAGGAATGAATTTGAAAACTTAACCGATATTACTTTTGATATGTGTATCCTTGATGAAGCTCAATTTATTAAGAATATGCACGCGAAGAAAACAGGCGCAGTTAAACAAATCAATGCCTTACACACAATCGCCTTAACTGGCACCCCAATTGAAAACAATATTTATGACTTATGGAGCATCTTTGATTTCTTAATGCCTCATTATCTTTTGGATTATGAGGACTTCAAAGATTCCTATGAGCATAACGAAGAATACTATGAAATCGTGAGAGACAAAGTCGCTCCATTCATTTTAAGAAGAAGAAAAGAAGATGTCTTAAAAGACTTACCAGAAAAATTCGAAGTCATCATTACCACTGAAATGAGCCAAGAACAAAGAAAACTATACGATGCTTTCCGTTTGCAAGCCAAAGAACAACTCAAGGCTAAAGATGGTGGCTCTAAGATTATGGAAGTCTTATCGATTATTACTCGTTTAAGACAAATCTGCGTTGACCCATCAACATTCGTGGATAACTTTGTTGGTGAATCCGGTAAGATTACCGCGTTAAAGGATATTATCAAAGATAAACTCGCTGATGGCCATAGATTCTTAATCTTCTCTCAATTCGTCAGTGCGCTTAATATCGTTAAAGACGAAATTGAAAAGATGGGTATTAAGTACTTCATGATTACTGGTGACACCAGTGCGAAAGAAAGACTTAAAATCTGTAATGATTTCAACCAAGATGAAGATTATAAGATTGTCCTTATTTCCTTAAAAGCAGGCGGCACGGGTCTCAATTTAGTGGGCGCTGATGTGGTTGTTCACCTCGATCCATGGTGGAACTACTCCGCGGAAAGTCAGGCTAGTGATAGAGCGCATCGTATTGGTCAAACTAGAACGGTTGAAGTTATTAAGCTCATCGCTGAAAACTCCATCGAAGAAAAAGTCGTTAATTTACAAAACGAAAAGAAAGAACTTGTCGATAAAGTTATTAGCGATAATGACTCATCAATCAAATCTCTATCTATCAAAGATTTGAAGTCAATTCTTAGCATGTAAAAGAGAAACCGCAAAAATGGCGGTCTCTTTTTTGTATATTGTCATATTATAAATGGTCATCTTCTTGTATAAAGAAAGTGAATCATTTCATATTATCATGGAGGCTTATTATGATTTTAGAAAAATGTGTAATTGGTATTGAATTCGGTTCCACAAACATTAAAGCGGTTATGCTCGATGAAAATCACGAGATTATCGCTTCTAACGACTATGCTTGGGAATCAACATTAAAAAACGGTATTTGGATTTATACCTTAGAGCAAGCCAAGATTGGTTTAGCGGATTGCTATGCTGGCTTAAAACAAAAATTTGAAGCAAAGTATCGTAAACCATTAAGTAAAGTTGGTGCGATTGGTATCTCTGGTATGATGCACGGCTATCTTGTTTTTAACAAGAAAGGCGAACAATTAGCGGAATTCCGTACATGGAAGAACACCATCTGCCCAGATGCCCAAGATCAATTATCTCAATTATTTAACTTTAATGTTCCACAACGTTGGAGTGTGTCCCACATTTACCAAGCTTTATTGAATGGTGAAAAGGAAGTCAAAGATATTTGCTTTGCTACAACCTTAGCGGGTTATTTCCATTATTTATTAACTGGTCAAAAAGTTCTTGGCGCGAACGACGCTAGTGGTATGTTCCCATTAGATAAGAACACCAAAGACTATGACAACCAAATGGTGGAAAAATTCAATAACTTAGTCAAAGACAAAGTCCCATGGAAGATTTTAGACATCTTACCAAAATGTATGGTCGCTGGCCAAAACGCTGGTTACTTAACAAAAGAAGGTGCCTTATTAATTGACCCATCAGGTGTTTTACAAGCTGGTATTCCATTCTGCCCACCAGAAGGCGATATGGGTACAGGTATGATTGCCACTAACTCCGTTAGAGTTGGTTATGGTAACTCCTCATTAGGTACATCTGGAAACATTACTCTTGTTACTGACAAGAACATTGCCATGAATAAAGAAATCGACGTTATCGCTTCCCCAAGTGGTTACCCAGCCGTTCTTGTTCACGCGAACAACTGCACAACCGATATCAATGCTTGGGTTGAGTTATTACATCAAGCCATCGTTTTAGCGGGTGGTTCCATCCAACGTGGTGAATTGTTCGTGAGATTATTCAATAAGTCTCTTGAAGGTGAACCAGACGCTGGTGGTCTTGTTTCCTTTAACTACTTCTCTGGTGAAGCCGCAGTTGGTGTCCAAGAAGGTAGACCATTATTTGTTAGAGAACCAGACGCCAAGATGTCATTAGCGAACTTCATGAAATCCCATATCTTAGCAGTTCTTGCTGTCTTAAGAATTGGTGTTGATATCTTAAAGAAACAAGGTGTCGAAGTTAATAAGATCTACGGCCATGGCGGTTTCTTCAAAACCCCAGTCGTTGGTGCTAAAGCTTTAAGTGCCGCTTTAGACGCTCCAGTTGCTACTTTAAGTAGTGCGGGTGAAGGTGGCCCATATGGTGAAGCTTTATTAGCCGCTTACATGCTTGAAAAAGAAAGAGGCGAAAGCTTAGAAGACTACTTACAAAATAAGATCTTCGCTAACGCTAAAGAAGATGTTGCAGTTGCTTCCAAAGAAGAAGTCATCGGCTTCAATAAGTTCTTAGAAAGATATAAAGCCGCTGTCCCAGTGGAAGCCAAAGCGGTTGAATGTGTCAAAGGTCAACACTGCAAGTAATATATGAATTTTAATTGGTGTTTTATTGGAACAGGTCAAATCGCCAAGAAGGTCGCTAAGGAATTAGTAACCAATCCTGGTCACACAATTGTGTCTGTTTTCAACCGCACCAAAGCGAAAGCGGAAGCTTTTGCTAAACGCTACAATTCTACAGTTTATGAAAGTGCGTTAGAGGCGATTAATGACCCTCGCGTTGATGGTGTCTATATTGCCACCACAAATGAAACGCACTTTTCATTTTGTAAGCTTTGCTTAGAAAACCATAAACCAGTTCTTTGTGAAAAGCCAATTACGGGTAATTCTAAAGAATTAGAGGAACTCATCAAACTAAGTAAAGAAACAAATACTTACTTAAAAGAAGCAATGTGGACTTGGTTTAATCCTGTTGCGAATAAAGTTAAAGAATGGGTTAAAGAAGAAAGAATTGGTAAGATCCTTTCCGTTGACTGCATCTTTAATATGCCAATATTTGGTTATAACAAAGCCAAAGGTAGATATATTTCCCCTTCTAGATATGGAGGCGCTCTTCTAGATTTAGGGGTGTATCCAGTACGATATGTCTATGAATTATTTGGTAAGCCAAAATCCATTAAATCAGAGGGCAAACTATATAACGGTATCGATCTTTTTAATGATTCAATATTTGAATACGATGGTTTTAAAGCCCATGTCAGCAGTCAAATCAACGCCCTTGTCGGCGAGCACTGCATTATTAAAGGAGAAAAGGGAATTATCAAAGTTCCTTTATTCCACATGACCAGTAAAGCGGTGTTGAAAACTAAAGGTCATAAAGAAGTATTTAAAGATAAGGAAAAGAAATTTGCCCGTCAGTTTAGAGTGAACGCTGAATATATCAAAGGGGAACAAACTAATGATCTTGTTTCATTAGAATCTTCACTTGAAGTGATGAAACTAATGGATGAAATTAGAAGACAAATCGGTGTGGTTTTCCCGTGTGATTGATATTTTTTCGAAAATATATTCTATAATTAAATTAAATAAGGGGATATATAATCATGCCAGCTAAAAAACCTGCTGCTAAACCAGCACCTGCCAAGAAACCTGCTCCAGCAAAGAAACCTGCTGCTAAACCAGCACCAGCCAAGAAGGCCGAACCAAAGAAAGCCGCTCCTGCTAAAAAGCCAGCCGCTAAAGCTGCTCCAAAGAAGGAAGAAAAGAAGACTGTTGATTTCCGTAACTACCATGTTGCGAAACGTCCAGATGGCAAATGGCAAGTCAAATATGCCGGTGGTGAAAAAGCCATTAAGTTATTTGATACCCAAAAAGAAGCTTTGGAATTTACCAAGAAGATGGCCGAAAACCAAGGTGGTTCTGTCTTAGTCCATGCCTCTAAAGGTGCACAAAAAGGCAAAATTAAAAAGAAATAGCTATTAATGAACAAAAAATTAATATGCCTTGATATGGATGGCACCGTCTATCTCGGTGAACATCTATTTAAAGGCGCGAAAGAAACATTCGAATATCTTAGACAAAACGATATATCGTTTGTTTTTTTGACGAACAATTCTTCCCATTCATTAGACTTCTATGTGAAGAAGATTAAAAGAATGGGTATTGAATGCAATGAAGATAATTTCTATTCTTCCATTGATACCACGATTAAGTATTTAAAAGATCAAAACGTTAAAACACTTTTTGTCTTAGGTGTGAAATCATTCAAAGAAGAATTAAGAAAACATTTCCTACTTATTGAAGATTATCAAGAACAAATCCCAGATGTTGTATTAGCCTCTTTTGATACAGAGCTAGTCTATGACGAATTAAAGAACGCCTGTCTCTATATTCAAAGAGGTAGTAAATTCATCGCGACGAATATGGATTATCGCTGCCCAATCGAGGATGGATTATACATCCCGGATTGTGGTGGACTTTGCAAATGGATTGAGATGTGCACTGATAAAGCCCCAATTTTCTTAGGAAAACCAGAACCCACAATGATTTATCAAGTCATGGAAAAGTTTGGTGTTTCTAAAGAAGAAACCATGATGGTGGGGGATCGTTATTACACTGATATCGTCGCAGGTCTTAACGCTGGTGTCGATAGTGTTGCGGTTTTAAGTGGAGAAACCACTTTAGAACAATTTAAAAAGGCTGACCGTCAGCCAACCTATATCATTGATTCAATCGCGGATTTAATTCCTTTACTTGAAAAGTAACTATAAAGAGTACGTGTATACTTTAGTTTCTTCATGGACGGTTTCTCCGTCCTTGTTTTTTACTATCCCATAACTATAAGTCAATAAACCATCTTTATTAAACTTTACTTCGCCTTCATTAGAACCTTTTTGGTTAGTTATGTTCATAACGATACGGTATTCATCTTTAGATGCATAGAATTTATAAGCTTTATTAACTTCGGAATTAAAATATTCAGCGGTATAAGAAAGAGTGCTCACATAAGGAACGATATCTAATGCTTCATAGGTTGTCATTTCAACATCTTCCCCGTCGAAGTTTTCGATCACAGTGCCTGTCCATCTTTCATAATCAAAATCATATGTTAAATCAGAGGTAGTTTTAACACCATCTTCTTCAATTTCGATATGCACTTTGGTTTCTTTAGGTGCGAATTCTTTTTTAGCGAGCATGGCTTTATATTTCTCATAGTTATAAGATTTTTCACCAGAGCACGCTGAAAGAGATAAAACACCAAAGAGAGTGAAACAAACTAAGGCAAGCTTCTTCATATGTATCAATTATCTAACATTTCAAGGAAATAAAAAAGACTGACGATTGCCAGCCTTAATCATTTTGTTGAAAGACGTTCGTGGTGATGTAATCAACACCCATGTCCTCTAATTTCTTCAGCATCTCAGGAGTATCAACTGTCCAACAGTTAACTTTAAGATGTTTCTTATGGAAGAGATCCACGAGGTCTTGGGTTAATAATCTATCTTCGATATCGATATCCATCTTGAAGAACTTCGCCCATTTATAAAGAGTCTTATAATGGCCTTCTTCTAAGAGTTGTTGAAGATGCACTCTTTTGTGGAATCTATTTCTTAGTTTAATAAGCGGCCAAGGATAGAACGCGATGAAGGTGACATTTTCTAAACCCATCTCTTGATCAATGTAATTAACGATTTGTTTTAAGTGTTTAGCTTTTGGATTTTTTGGCTTAAATTCAATGATTGGACGCTTGCCACTTTCCTTACAAATCTTTAAATAGTCCTCAAATAGAGGAATATAGGCTTCTTTATCGCCTTGATCGTTATCTAATGGTAATTTAATCACTTCGTCTTTTGTGAGTTCACTAATGACGTATTTTTGCCCATTGCTTACGAAATCTGGGTCGTGGTGGATCACCCAATAGTTATCTTTAGTTAAATGGATATCGGTTTCAATACCATAGAATTCACCTTTTGCCGCTTCTTTAAAAGCGTTCAAAGTATTCTCAAAGTATTTATCGTGCTTACCACGATGCGCTATACATAATGGTTTCATATTAATTTGTTATTCTTCTGCTTCCCCTAAAGCTTCTAAGCCAGTTGTGAATTTAGTTTTTGTACTTCTCACATTCTTCACAAAGAAGAATACTACTAAGGAGAGGGCAATACAACCAGCAGCGTAAATTGGTAATAAGTACCAGTCAAATGAAGGCACTAAGAGGAGTGCGCCAAAGGCGACTGGAGTAATTGTTTGAGCGGCCATACTAGAAGCATAATAGTATCCTGTAAATCTACCAATCTTCTTGCTATTACATAATTCAACAACCATTGGGAAGGAGTTAACGTGGACTAAGGACATACCAAAGCCTTTAAGGACGAATAATGGGTATAACCAAATAGGAGCGGCTTCGCCATCACCAACACCAGCGGTGAATGTCAAAATAATCCAAGCGGCATAGGCCACTAATGTTAAACCTAAACCACCAAATAATGTCCATTTACGACCAATCTTACTAGCAATCATGCCACCTAAGGCAAAGCCTGCTACGGAAGCAACACCACCAACGATAGTTAAGATACTAGTAGCGGCTTGACCAGAATCAGTATTGTAAATGATGTAGTTATTTAAGAAGGTACCGACAGCGTTATCCGCCATAAACCAGAAGAATTCTGCACCTAAGATTAAGAAGAGCATAATCTTATTGGCTTTAGATAATGGTTTATCATCATCAACTTTATCAGCGGTTTCACTCACTGCGTCGCCTCTAGCCATTTCATCTTTCACTTCATCTTGAATCTTGTTTTCTTTAATGAGAATGAATAAGACAATCGCGGAGATAAGCATTAAGACTGAGGCCACTAAGAATGGGATCTCAACAATCCAGAAATTCTTATCATCAACTTGGAGGTATTTTTTCTTAAAATCAAAGAAAATACCGAGGACGGTAGCGAATGCGCCACCAATATAGCCCATGATATTAATGATACCATTAGCCTTACTACGAAGTGGCTTTGGTGTCATATCAGGCATTAAAGCAACAGCGGGGTTACGATACATCATCGCAAATAAAACAACCATCGCCATAATAACGATGACGCCCACTAAGTTACTTTGTGTAAAGAATAAAGGAATAAATGGGAATAATGCACAGCACACAATTGTGCCCACAGCGATATATGGCATTCTTTTACCAAATCTTGTTTTGGTTTTATCAGAGAGTGCACCAAATATTGGTAAGAGAATTAAAGCGGCTAAGTTATCGATCGCCATCATGATACCAACAAGGTATTGAACTTTTCTTTCGTCAGCGATGTTTAACTTAGTTTTAAACAATTCAGTAAGTATTGGTGTGCACCATGAATCGTATACTTGCCACAAGAGCAAAATACCAAAAAAGGCGAAACCAATAATAAAAGTACGTTTGTAATTCAACTTAAACGCAGGTTGTTTAGTTTGTTCCATAATTACCTATCTTTCCATGTGTAGTATACACATTGCTCACAATAGCAAGTTAATAGTTATAAGCCTCTTTGTCAATCACTTATTTATAAAATGGGTTATAATAGTGACGAGGTTACATATATGAATAATAATTTTAAGGATATTCGTATCACTGATAATTTTTATCAGTCTTCAAGTTTCTTTCCAATGCCATTAACTTTAATTGGCACTTTGAATGAAGATGGAACACTTACTTCCTATGGAGCGTATTCTCTAATCTTCCCTTATTACATCGCGGGTAAAAAGTTCTACGCGATGATTTTAGAATGCCGAAATACATCCAATACCGCGAGGGGATTATTAAGACATAAGAAATGTACAATTAATTTCCTTCCATATTCTAAAAAGAACTTTTCTCAACATGTTGACTGTGGTTTCCCTGGTGATACCCCAGAAGAAAAGATGAAGAACTTTAGATTCACACCTGTTGATGGTTTATCACAAGAAGAACATCCAGATGAAAAGTATCCAAAGATTTTAGATGAAGCATTACAAGTATTTGAATGCACATGGATGAGTGAATTAGATAACGCTCAAGATGATCCAGTATTAGAGGATTATGATGGTTTTAAATATCACGACTTCAATGGTGTAACTTCCAAGTTTGGCGCGCATTTTATCTTGAGAATCGATCACATCCTCATTAAAGATAAGTATTACAACTCCATCATCAATGGGGCGACACGTGGTAATTATTGCCCATTACCAACAAACTGGGGTTATAGAGATAGTAAGTATTTCTGGTGCTCAAGTTTTAAGAAACCAGACCATATCGCTATTCCAAATAGAGAAGTGGATATCTCCTCTGTGAGATACGCTGCAGATAGACTAAACACAGATGTTAAATTCACTGATGCTGCACTTAAGATGTTAGTGAAAGTGCCTCGCCCATTCTTAAAACTAGTGCTCAATGGCTGTGTTGATTGGGCTAATAAGAATGGCAAGAAAATTATCGATGAACCGGAAATGAAAGAGATCAACGATAAACGTTCACAAGAAAAGAAAAACAAAAAATAAAAGAGGCTACGCCTCTTTTTCTTTATAACTTTTGATAACGGTGAATCACGAATTCAATGACTAAGATGAATGATCTAATTAAGAGTGATACACCCACGAAGACGATATGGTGATTCAACGCTTGGATATCCGCGCTGTTAGCGATTAAGAATATTGAGAAGATTGTTTCAATAATACAGAGAATAACAAGGATGATATTCAGGAATGGTTGATGGATTAAGTTGAATCCTGCATCAACAACCTTAGCGACTAAGAAGACGATATTACATATGCCCCAAATAATACAGGCAGTTGGTAGTTCGACATTAATGACCATTAGGATGACACCTAATATCATTTGAAGAACTGCGGTAATGCCATTAGGAATGTTTCTTAGTTTTACTAAGTCCTTCATGGATAAGAAGGAAACAAGCTCAGTAACACCGATAGCTAAAACAAGTGAACCGAGATAGGATTTACTCATTTCAACGTCATAGTACATGAAAGTTAATATCGTTATACCAATGACGATGAAACTGAAAATAGTCACCAATTCTAAGGCTATGTGTAACCTATTTTGTTTTCTTAGCATACTCTAATCGTAACTTATTAAGCTTTCTTATTTAAGACTTATCTTTCGATAATTTTAAGGACAATATCGATCATCTTTTCAAAATCTTGGATACATAAGTATTCGAAACGACCGTGGTGGTTGCCACTTCCTGTACCTAAGTTTGGAGTAACTAAACCCATCTTGGAGAAAGTCGCACCGTCAGTGCCACCCTTGATTCTATCAAAGACTGGTTCAATACCCATGGCTTTTAAAGCGGCTTCCGCTTTCTTGACTGGACGAGGATCTTTATCAACATAAGCTTTCATATTCTCATATTGTTCAAAGATTTCGATTTCAATCTTAGCCTTTGGATATTTACTTTGTAAAACATCTCTAATTTCATAAATCTTCATATCTAAGGCTTCTAATTTTTCTCTAGAGAAGTTTCTAAGAATCGCAGAGAATTCAACTTCTTCACTAGAACCAGAGATATTGTTTAAATGCCAATAGCCTTCGTCTGCATAGAATGGTGTTTCTTCTTGAGGAAGCATGGAAATGAACTCCGCTTGTAGTTGAAGAGCGTTGATTAAGGTATTTTTACCTTCACCTGGGTGAACGGCTACGCCTGTAATCTTAACTTTTAAGCCTTGAGCGTTAAAGTTTTCACAATCAATGCAATTGATATCGCCACCATCAATAGTGAAAGCGTAATCAGCTTTCATTTTCTCTAAAGAGAAATGTTTTGGACCTTCACCGATTTCTTCATCCACTGTAAAGGAAATAGCTAATGGGTGATGTTTGAAATCTGGATGTTCTTTTAAATAATCTAATACCACCATGATGATAGCGATACCCGCTTTATCATCAGCACCTAATAGGGTGTTACCATCAGTAACGACTAAATCTTTACCGATGAAGGCTTTCATCTTAGGGAATTGTTCTAATGTGATTTTATATTGATCATTAAGTTTGATGTCTTTGCCATCCCACTTAGTAACGATTTGAGGATTAACACCAGTATCGGTAACTTCTAAAGCTGTATCCATATGGGCGTTTAAACCAATGACATCGCCTTCCCCATCTAAATGGGCATAAACGATACCATATTCATCCATATAGGCATCTTCTAAACCAAGTTCTAATAATTCTTTAACTAATAGGTGTCCTAAGTTCTTTTGTTTTTCAGTACTAGGAGTAGTGCCAGTAGTGTCATCCGCTTGAGTATCAATCTTCGCGTATCTAATAAATCTTTCAATGTTCTTGTTCATAACTCATTCCCCTGTATGCCCAATATTATATATTGTTAATTGAAAAACAAAATAGCATTTTTCTTTGCTAAGAAAATGAATATCGATAAAATGTAGATATGGTTGAAGAAATTGAAATTAAAAGAAAAGTTTATTCAGTCGTTGAACAAATCGGTGAACGCACCTTTAAAGTGGAAAGAAAAGGCGAATATTTCTTTTTAAAGAAATTCGATAACGATAAAGCGGGCTTCGATGACTTTGTCGACTGTGAACATCGTTTAAGAGTGTCAGGTGTTACAAACCCTAAATGCTTCTTATACGATAAAAATTTAAGATGGGCAGTTATCGAATATGTTGAAGGTGATAATTGCTTTGATTTATTACAGAAAGGTCCCTTATCAGAGGAAATATTAGATCTCATGTTTAAAGCATTCTGGTACGCTAGAAACGATGGCATGGAATTAGACATGAGACCAGATAACTTTGTCTACACTAAAGGCAAACTTTATTACATGCCATTTAAGTACAAGAGATTCACAAACAAGGACAAGTTTGTCCAGCAAGATCTCCGCTTATGGTTCTTCACAAAAGAGTTCGTTAAGTATTGTCATGAAAAAGGAATCGACGTTGATCAATCACAATTAAAGAGTGATTATGATACAAATAAGAACATGCTATTAATGGTCGCTAAGTATTATAGATAGAGGTTAAAAGAAACTTATGGAAAACAAAGTCTTAAAAATCATCAAATCACGTGTTAGTTGTCGTGCTTATAGTGAAAAGAAAGTTTCTAAAGCTAAAGTTATGGCGGTCGCTGAAGCTGGCAAATTTGCCCCAAGCGGCATGAACAGACAAATCGCTAACATCTATGTCGTTAACAGCAAAAGAAACGTGGAAAAGCTTAGACGTCTATCAAATGAAATCAGAGGAAAAGATTGCATGTATGGCGCTAGCACAATCATCTTAGTCGCTGGTCCAAGAGACGATAGATTCACTTATCAAGATTGTTCCTGCATCTTAGAAAATATGTTTGTGGCCGCTCACGCATTAAACCTCGGATCTTGTTGGATTAATCAATTTGACGAATTCTTCCAAACAAAAAATGGGTTAAAAGTTAAGAAGTCTTTAGGCATCCCAGAAGACTTCATGGTTGTCGGCTCTTGTGCCCTTGGCTATCCTGCTTTAAACGCTCCTTTAGCGATCAAGGATAGAAAAGAAGACTTCATTAAAGTCCTTTAATTAATACGCGCATTCGTAAGATTGTCATGTGATAAAAGCAACTTAATAATCAAGCGAATGCTTTTTTATTGCTACAATTGATGACGTAGTAACACATAGGAGACTTTATCATGAAAAAAGTAGTTACCAATCCTTATTTACCTAACTTTGAATATGTTCCTGATGGCGAACCACACGTTTTTAATGGACGTGTTTATGTCTATGGTTCACACGACCGTTTCAATGGTGGTAATTTCTGTCTAAACGACTATGTTACATGGTCCGCACCAATCGATGACTTATCCGATTGGAGATATGAAGGCGTTATTTGGAGAAAAGTTGACGATCCAACCACAAACGGCAAGAGAGTTTATTACGCTCCAGATGTCTGCCAAGGCCCAGATGGAAAATTCTATTTATACTATTGCCCAGTCCAAGGTATCACAAGTGGTTCCTGGATTATCCACTGCGCAGTCGCAGATAACCCAGCCGGTCCATTCAAATACCACGGCAACGTTGATTTAAAGAAATGGGGCAAAACATATCTTCCATTTGACCCAGCGGTCTTTGTTGAAGATGGTCACGTCTATTTATACTATGGCTCTGCCATGTTCTATCCATTATTAGACGTCCGCGCTAAATCCATTAAAGGTGGTGCGGTTGTGGAATTAGATCCAAAAGACATGTTAACACCAATTGGTGAGCCAGTGATAACTGTTCCAACAATCAGAAACGATGTTAATAAAGAATACGGCATTCACGCTTTCTTCGAAGCGTCCTCAATGCGTAAATTCAACGGCAAGTATTACTTCATTTATTCTTCCCAAGCCGGTCACGAACTTTGCTACTGTATCGGTGATACACCAATGGGCCCATTCAAGAAGGGTGGCACATTAGTGTCTAATGGTGATATCGGCTTACGCGGTATCGAAAACAGCAAAGACGCAGTTGACTTCACAGGTAATACCCATGGTTCCATGGTGGAAGTTAATGGCAAATACTATGTCTTCGCACACAGACAAACAAATAAATGCCAATTCTCCAGACAAGGTTTCGCTGAAGAAATCTTTATGGAAAAAGATGGTTCCTTCAAACAAGTTGAAAGAACATCTCAAGGTTTATATGGTAAGCCATTACCAGGCGAAGGCGAATACTTCGCATCTATGTGCTGTGGTTTAAGAGCCAAAAATGGTAACAGATTCTATGGCATCTTCAAATTCGGTCACGGCAAAGAACCATTCTTAACACAACACGGTGAAGATAGAGAAGATAATCCAAACCAATATGTTAAGAACTTTAACGATGGCTGCTCCATCACTTACAAATACTTCGATTTAAGAAAGACCAAAGAATTCGGTATCGAAGTCGAAGGTAAAGCGGAAGGCAAACTCATCATGAAATATGGTGAAAAAGAAGCCGTCCAAGAAATTAACTTAAATAAAGAACAAAAAGTTATCGTCTTCCCAGTTGAAAAAGGTGGCGAAAAAGATCAAGTCACATTTATCTACGAAGGTAAAGGCGCTCTCGACTTAACCAAGTTAATTCTTAAGTAATTAAAATCAAAACTAAAGGCGCGGTTAATTCCGCGCTTTTTGTTTGTTGTTGTTTTACAAACAATCATTTATAATGACACCGGTATGAAAAACTTTTACTTAGAAATTAAACACGTTGATAAAAAGACAGGCGCTAGATATGGCATCCTTCACACCCCACATGGTGATTGTGAAGTTCCAATGTTTATGCCTGTTGGTACATTAGCCACAGTTAAGACCTTATCCCCAGAAGAATTACATCAAATGGGAGCGGGCACAATCTTAGGCAATACCTATCACCTCTCTATTAGACCGGGCGCTGATATTGTCGCTAAAGCTGGTGGCTTACATAAGTTTATGAATTGGGATGGCCCAATCCTTACAGATAGTGGTGGCTTCCAAGTCTTCTCTCTTGCGGAAAATAGAAAAATAACCGAGGAGGGTGTGCATTTTAAGAACCATTTGAATGGTGATAAACTCTTCTTCTCTCCAGAAACTTCTATCGAAATTCAAGAGAAATTAGGCTCAGATATCGCCATGTCTTTTGATGAATGCATTCCTTGGCCAGCGGATTATAACTACTGTAAGAAATCCACTGAAAGAACATTAAGATGGGCTAAGCGTGGTTTAGACGCTCATAAAAGAGAAGACCAAGCTTTATTTGGTATTGTTCAAGGTGGCGACTACGAAGACTTAAGAAAAATGTGCGCTGAAGAATTAGTGAAAATGGATTTCCCAGGCTATTCCATCGGTGGTACATCTATTGGTGAACCAAAAGATAAGTTCTTCGAAATGATTGATTACGCGATTAAATACTTACCAGAAGATAAACCAAGATATGTCATGGGCATTGGTTCTATTGATTACATCTTAGGTAGTATCTTACGTGGTGTTGATATGTTTGACTGTGTCTTACCAACTAGATTAGCAAGACACGGTGCTTTAATGACCTCACATGGTCGTGTAAATATTAAGAACGAAAAGTATAAAGAAGACTTTACTCCTTTAGATGATAAGTGTGATTGCTATTGCTGCAAGAATTACACTAAAGCGTATTTAAGACATTTACACATTTGTGATGAAACATTTGGTAAACGTTTAATGTCTATCCATAACGTCAGATTCCTCATCCGTTTAGTGGAAGAAGCTCGTGAGGCTATTAAAGAAGATAGATACGAAGAATTCATGAAACAAAAACTCGAAGAGTTTGGTGATGAAAGAGGCTTCTAATGAATATTAATTTATTTGATTATTATCTACCTGAAGAATTAATCGCTCAAAGACCAAGCGAAAAAAGAGATCACTCTCGTCTTTTGGTGGTTAATAAAGATGAACACACTTATGAAGATAAGCATTTCTACGATATCGTTGATTATCTCCACGAAGGCGATGTCTTAGTGAGAAATAACACTAAAGTCATTCCTGCTAGATTATTAGGTATTAAAGAAAAGACTGGAGCGCACTGCGAACTTCTTTTATTAAAGCAATTAGAGGGTGATAACTGGGAATGTTTAACTAGACCAGCGAAATCACTTAAAGTGGGCGCAAGAGTGGATTTCGGTGAAGGTAAACTCATCGCTGAATGTGTTGAAGAAAGAGAAGAAGGCCTTCGTGTTTTTAAATTCATTTATGAAGGCATCTTCCTGGAAGTCTTAGATCAATTAGGTAAAATGCCTTTACCACCTTATATCGCTCAACAATTATGCACTAATGATAGATATCAAACTGTCTATGCTAAATACGAAGGTAGTGCGGCAGCGCCTACCGCTGGTTTCCACTTCACAGAAGAAATATTTGAGAAACTCAAAGCCAAAGGCGTTGAAGTTGTTGATGTCACTCTTCATATTGGTTTAGGTACATTTAGACCAGTCAAAGTGGAAGACACTAAAGACCATGTTATGCATAGTGAAGTTTATGAAATGAGCGAAGAATCCGCAGCGAGATTGAATAAAGCAAAAGCGGAAGGAAAACGTATCATCGCTATCGGTACAACATCCGTTAGAACCTTAGAAGCTAACTATTCTAAATATGGTTGCTTTAAACCTACAAGAGAAGCCACAAGTATCTTTATTGAACCCGGCTATGAATATAAAACTATTAACGCATTAATTACTAATTTCCATCTCCCGAAATCAACGTTGATTATGCTTGTTTCAGCGTTTATGGGCAGGGAATTTACCTTAGATGTTTATAAGCACGCAGTGGAAGAAAAATACCGTTTCTTCTCCTTTGGCGATGCGATGTTTATCCATGGAAGAGACAAAGATTAATTATCAAAAAGAACAGGAAAAACTACTCAAAGTTCTTAAAGAAAATGGTGAGAAACCCACCTTACTTTTACACGTTTGCTGCGGTCCTTGTTTTACCTACCCATTTGAATTAATTAAAGAATATTTTAAGATTACGATTATTTATAACAATTCCAATATTTACCCTGAAGAAGAGTATAACCGCCGTCTAAACGAGCTTAAAGGCTATTTAAAGGCCATTTCCGCGGATATTGAAGTCATTGAATTTGATTATGATAATGCAACCTACAATAAAGATTTAGAACCATACGCAGATCAACGTGAAGGCATGGATCGTTGTCGCGTCTGTTTTAGAAAGAGATTAGGGCAGGCAATCGAGCTCGCTGATGAGCGTGGTTTTGATTATGTAGGTACAGTCATGAGCATCTCTAGATTCAAGAATTCCCAAGATTTGAACAAGATTGGTTTTGAACTTTCTGAAGGCAAAAGAGTAAAGTGGCTACCCGCTGATTTTAAGAAGAATGGTGGATATGAAAAGTCACTAGATATCGTTCGCAAGTATGGTCTCTACTTCCAACACTACTGTGGTTGTAAGTTCTCAATTAGAGCAAAAAAAGACGAAATTTAAGTAGTCAAAAATTGAAAAATAAGGGGTGAAAAATGACTTTTTCGCCTTTTTTATTGCAATTTTTTTGCTTGGAAAACCACGTCACGTGTCGATTATTTTAGCGACTTCGCCCTTTATATATTTAAATTTATTTAATAATTGGTTGACAGCGCACCTACACTCACGTATGATATTAAACGTTGACGGCTCGCGTTGACGTGCGAGGTTGCTGATACACCCACAGGCGTTGTCATGAAGGTGTATTCAGGTAATTCGCACTGAGAGAGTTAAAGTCAAAGCCTGATAGTGATAGGAGGAAAAAACAATTCATGGCAAAAGCAACAAAGATTAGGGTTCGCTTAAAAGCTTACGATCATGTCAACTTAGACTTAAGTGCTGAAAAGATCATTGCTGCAGCGAAGAACACCGGCGCCACAGTTGTCGGTCCAATTCCGCTCCCAACGGAAAAACAAGTGTTCACCATTCTTAGAGCTGTTCACAAATACAAAGATTCCCGTGAACAATTCGAAATCAGAACACACAAAAGAATCATCGATATTAAGAATTACCGCAAGGAAACTCTTGATTCCTTAAAGAATCTCGACTTACCAGCCGGTGTGGATATCGAAATCAAATTATAGGAGGTAAGAGTCAATGAAAGCTATTGTCGGTAGAAAAATGGGCATGACTGAAGTCTTCGCTGAAGATGGCCAAATCTACGCTGTGACAGTCGTTGAAGTCTTACCAAACGTTGTCACACAAGTCAAAACTGTTGAAAAAGACGGTTATGCCGCTGTGCAAGTTGGTTATGAAGAATTAAAAGAATCCAGAGCCAACAAATGCGAAAAGGGAATCGCAAAGAAAGCCAATACAGTCCCACACCAAGTCCTTAAAGAATTAAAGGGCGATGAAATGACAGGCTACCAACTCGGTGATGTCATCAAAGCAGACATCTTCAAAGCTGGTGAAGTCGTCGATGTCATTGGCACAAGTAAGGGTCACGGTTTCTCCGGTGTTATCAAACGTTGGAATCAAACTATTGGTCCAAAAGGTCACGGTTCAGGTTACCACAGAGGTCAAGGTACCTTTGCTAACAACGGTCGTTACAACCACGGCGTTATGCCAGGTAAACACATGTCCGGTCATTACGGTAACGAATCTGCTACAGTCCTCAACCAATTAGTTGTCGCTGTTGATGCAGAAAAGAACTACATCTTAGTGAGAGGTGGTCTCCCAGGTGCTCGTAAGTCCATCGTGGTCATCCGTAGCGCTATCAAAGATGTCAAACATCCAGAAGCTGTGAAACCATTAATCAACCGCACTCCAGTGGTGGAAGCCGCTCCAGCCGTTGAAGCTCCTGTTGAAGAAGCTCCAGTCGTCGAAGAAGCCCCAGCTACTGAAGCCGCAGAATAAGAACGGAAAGGAGAACAGAAATTATGGCAGAAAAGAAATCCGTCAGCGTTAAAGTCCTTAACATGGCTGGCGAAGAAGTCTCCAAGATGAGCCTCAATGCTGAAGTCTTCGGTATTGAACCACATCAACAAGCAATGTTCGACGCCGTTCAAGTAGAACAAGCCAACCAAAGACAAGCGACCGCTAAAACAAAAGTGCGTCACGAAGTCAGTGGCGGTGGTAAAAAACCATGGCGTCAAAAAGGTACAGGCCGTGCTCGTGCAGGTAGCTCCCGTTCCCCAATCTGGGTCGGTGGCGGCACAGTGTTCGGTCCAGTCGGAAATCAAAACTGCAAGATTTCCCAAAACAAAAAAGAACATAAACTTGCGCTCAAGTCCGCGTTAAGTTTAAAAACAAAAGATGGACTCGTGGTCGTCGATGAAATCAAATTCGATGAAAAGAAAACTAAAAACTTCGTTGCATTCTTAGATGCGATCAAAGTTGGTAGCAAAGCTCTCGTCGTCGTCGATGCAATCACAGAAGAAATCTTCGCTAGCGCACGCAACGTTGGTTATGCCAAAGTTGTCACAAGCGATAACATCAGCGTTGTTGACTTATTAAATGTTGATAACCTCGTTATGAGCAAAGCTAGCATTAAAGAAGTTGAGGAGGCATTAAAGTAATATGGCAGCCAAGAAGAAAACAGAAGCCGCTAAACGCTTCCCAAAAGCGACTGAAAAAGACTTCACAGTTATCGTTAAACCATTAATCACAGAAAAAACAATGTCCTTAATGCAAAACGAAAACAAGGTCACAGTCAAAGTGCTCGAAAGCGCTAACAAGACAGAAATCAAATTAGCGTTCGAAAGAATCTTCCAAGTCAAAGTTACAGACGTGAAAGTTCTTAACCAAAGAGCAAAAGAAACAACCAGAGGCACCAGATATGCTGGTAGCATCTCCGGATTCAAGAAAGCCGTTGTTACCGTCGCAGAAGGCGAAGCAATCGACTTATTCAAAGAATAAGGCAGTTCACTTATTCAAACTATAGGAGGACAAAGTAATGTCAATTAGAACTTACAAGCCTACGTCTCCAAGCCGTAGAGCAATGACAAATTCGACATTCGGTGAAATCACTACATCCACTCCTGAGAAGAGCTTATTAGTCAGTTTATCCAAATCTGGCGGTAGAAATAACCAAGGTAAAATCACCTGCCGTCACATTGGTGGAGGTCACAAACGCAAATATCGTGTTATTGACTTCAAACGTAATAAAGATGGCATTCCAGCAGTAGTGAAGACAATCGAATACGATCCAAACAGAAACGCAAGAATCTGCTTACTCAGCTACGCTGATGGCGAGAAGAGATACATTCTCGCACCAAAAGATATCAAAATCGGTTACAAGATTATGTCTGGTGAAGAAGTTGATATCATGCCAGGTAATGCCTGCTTACTCAAAAACATTCCAGAAGGTACATTAGTTCACAACATCGAATTAGTTCCTGAAAGAGGTGGCCAACTTTGTAGAGCCGCCGGTGCTTATGCCCAAGTGTTAGGTGCTGAAGGTAAATATGTTACCCTCCGCTTAATGAGTGGCGAAGTCCGTAGAATCTTAGGAACATGCCGTGCCACAATCGGTTCAGTCGGTAATGAAGACTGGAACCTTGTGAACCTCGGTAAAGCTGGTAAGACCAGATGGTATGGCACAAGACCAACAGTCCGTGGTAGTGTCATGAACCCAAACGATCACCCACATGGTGGTGGTGAAGGTAAGTGTCCTGTCGGTCGTGATGCACCAAGAACCCCATGGGGCAAACGTGCGTTAGGCGTCAAGACAAGAAATAATAAGAAAGCCAGCGGCAAATTAATCGTTCGCCGTAGAAATGGCAAGTAATCGCGAAAGGAGATAGAAAACATGGCAAGAAGTTTGAAAAAAGGCGCATTCGTCGATGCTTCCTTAATGAAGAAAGTCGATGCATTAAACGCTGCTAACAAAAAAGAAGTCATTAAGACTTGGTCACGCCGTTCTACCATCTACCCATCATTCGTGGGTCACACATTCGCGGTTTATAACGGTAAAGAACACATCTCTGTCTATGTCACAGAAGATATGGTCGGACACAAATTAGGTGAATTCTCCCCAACAAGAAAATTCACAGGACATACAGGCCACACAGCTGAAGATAAAGCAGCTGCCGCCGGTAAGTAATAGGAGGGTCTAGATAATGGCAGAAACAAAGAAAGCTACTGCTAAGAAGACAGCCAAAAAGGTTGCTGAACCAGCAGAAGAAATCAAAGAAGAAGCTAAAGTTGAAGAAGCTCCTAAAGCTAAAAAAGCCCCAGCTAAGAAAGCTGCTCCAAAAGCAGAAAAAGCTGAAGCTCCAAAGAAAGCCAAAGAAGAAAAGAAAGCTGAAGCTCCTAAAAAGCCAATGCCAACTGAAGCTAAGGCCATCGCGAAGAACGTCCGCGTTACTCCACGTAAGGTCCGCTTAGTTATCGATCTCGTCAGAGGCTTACAAGTTAAACAAGCGTTAGGTATCCTTGCTAACGTTCACAAAGCTGCTAGCGAACCAGTCGCGAAAGTGATCAAATCCGCCGCTGCTAACGCCACCAACAACTTCGGTATGGATGAAGATGCCTTATACATCGCTGAAATCTATGCTACTGATGGCTTAAGAATGAAGAGATACTTACCAAGAGCTAAAGGCTCTGCCTCAGGCTTGGTTAAACGCGCCAGCAACATCACTGTTGTTGTGAAGATGAGATAGGAGGAAAACATCAATGGGTCAAAAAGTTAATCCAGTAGGCTTAAGAATTGGCGTCAACAAGAATTGGAATTCTCGTTGGTACGCTAATGATCAAGAATTCCATGTCTTCCTCAATGAAGATGTTAAAGTTCGTGAATTCCTCGAAAAGAAATTAAAAGAAGCTTTACTCTCTCACGTCGAAATCGAAAGAATCAAAACCGATAAAGGTTACAACGTTGTCGTCATGGTCTTCGTCGCCCGTCCAGGTGTCGTCATTGGTCAAGATGGCAAGAACATTAATGAATTAAAAGATCAATTAGCAAAACTCTTAAAGGGTAGTGAAGTCCGCATCGATGTCGTGGAAGTCAAAAATCCAGACTTAGACGCTAACATCATCGCTCAAGAAATTGCTAAACAACTCGAAGAAAGAGCGAGTTTCCGTACAGCGCAAAAGAAAGCCATCCAACGCGTCCGTAAAGCTGGTGCGAAAGGTATCAAAACTTCCGTCAGTGGCCGTTTAGGTGGTGCCGATATCGCTCGTGCAGAAGGTTACCGTGAAGGTGTCATTCCTCTACACACGTTAAGAAGTGATATTGATTACGCTTGCGTGCACGCTGCCACACAATATGGTCGCTTAGGCGTTAAAGTGTGGATCTGCCGTGGCGAAATTCGTCCTGAACTCCAAAAGAAACAAAATAACGAGAAAGGAGAATAGTCATGTTACAACCAAAACGTACAAAATACAGACGTCCACATATCATCAAATATGAAGGACACTGCAAATCCGCTCCAAAAGTGGCATTCGGTGAATTTGGTTTACAAGCTCTTGAAGGTGCATGGGTTACAACTCGTCAAATCGAAGCCGCCCGTATCTGCCTTGCTCGTTATACCAAAAGAGGTGGTCAAATCTGGATCAGAATCTTCCCACACTTAGCTAAGACTAAAAAGCCTGCTGAAGTTCGTATGGGTTCTGGTAAAGGTTCACCAGAAGATTGGGTAGCAGTCGTCCGTAAGGGCTGCGTCATGTTCGAAATCGGCGGTGTTGCTGAAGCCGACATGAGAGAAGCTCTCCGTTTAGCGGCTTACAAACTCCCAATCAAATGCAAAGTTATTAAGAAAGGTGAGTAATAGTTATGAAAATTAATGAAGTTCGTGAACTTTCTACGAGTGAATTAAAAGAAAAATTATACTCACTCAAGGAACAATTATTCGAGCTCCGCAGAAAGAAAGCTGTCGGTGCCCTCGAAAGAGGCGAAGATGTCATCGCTGTTAGAAAAGACATCGCAAGAGTCAATCTCGTTCTCAGAGAACGTGAATTAGAAGTTAAATAAGGAGGACGCTTAGATGGAAAGAAAAACATTAGCACGTCGCGCCATTCAAGGTGTCGTCGTCTCTGACAAAAACGCTAAGACAATCGTCGTCCTAGTTGAAACTCACAAAAGACACAGCAAATATGGCAAACGTGTTAAATACGGTAAAAAGTACTATGCCCACGATGAAAACAATGACGCCAAGAACGGCGATACAGTTACCATCATGGCCACACGTAAATTAAGTGCCACAAAACGTTGGAGACTCGTCTCCATCGATAAGAAAGCGGAATTATCTGTTAAAGAAGCTGAAGCTGAATTAAAAGAAGAAGCTATTGAAGCAGAAGCCGCCGCTGAAGCTGCTACCGCAAAAGAAGAAGCTCCAGCCGAAGAAGCCAAAGAAGAAAAGGAGGCCGAATAGTTTATGATCCAGAAGGAAACAAACCTTGTTGTCGCTGACAACTCCGGTGCGAGATCTGTTCGCGCTTTCACCCTCTATGGTGGTTCAACCCGTAAATCCAGTAGTGTTGGTGACGTCATCTTATGTGCCGTCAAAGACGCTATCCCAAACGGTAAAGTGAAAAAAGGCGATGTCGTTAGATGCGTCATCGTCAGAACTAAAAAGGCCATTGGTCGTAAAGACGGTTCTACAATCGCCTTCGACGACAATGCAGTTGTTGTTATTAATGATGATAACGTGCCTGTAGGTACACGTGTGTTCGGCCCTGTGGCTAGAGAACTCCGTGAAAAAGGTGTCGAAGGTTTCATGAAAATTGTCTCCCTCGCTCCAGAAGTTTTATAAGGAGGAAGAACAGATGAATCTTGTTAAAGGTGATAAAGTTATCGTGATCGCTGGTCGCGATAAAGGAAAAACTGGCACAATTCAAAAAGTGATTCCTGAACAAAATCGTGTTGTTGTCGATGGTGTCAACATCCGTAAAAAATGCAACAAACCAACACAAAAGAATCCAGATGGCGGTATCGTTGAAATCTATGCCCCAATCGATGCTTCAAACGTTATGTTGCTCGACCCAAAGACCAAAAAGCCAACCAAAATTGGCCACAAAGAAGTCAAGGGTAAAAAAGTCCGCTATGCTAAAGCTAGTGGCACAGTGTTATAAGGAGGAAAGCTGTAATGGCCGAAGAATTAAAAGAAAAGAAAGCTCCTGCTAAGAAAGCTGCTCCTAAAGCTGCGCCAAAAGCAGAAGCTGCTGCTGAAGAAGCTCCAAAAGCTCCAAAAGCTAAAAAGGCTTCTAATGGCAATAAGAAAGCTGCGATCGTTTCCCGTGTTCAAGTTAAATACGAAAACGAAGTTCGCAAAGCTTTATTAGAAAAGTATCAATACTCTTCAACAATGCAAATTCCTGCGTTAAGCAAAATCGTCATCAACATCGGTGTCGGTGATGCTACACAAGATAGCAAGAAGTTAGAAGAAGCAGTTAGTGAATTGACATTGATCTCTGGTCAAAAGCCAATCATTACCAAAGCGAAAAAGTCTATCGCTACCTTCAAATTAAGAGAAGGTCAAGAAATCGGTTGTAAGGTCACACTACGTGGTCTTAGAATGTACGACTTCTTCGATAAGTTAGTCTCCATCGCTTTACCACGTGTCCGTGACTTCCGTGGCGTTAGCAAAAACGCTTTCGATGGTCGTGGTAACTACACACTTGGTATTAAAGAACAATTAATCTTCCCAGAAATCGATTACGATAAAGTGGCGAAGGTTCGTGGTATGGATATCGTTATCGTTACCACCGCAAATACAGATGCAGAAGCGTATACCTTATTAGATTTATTAGGTATGCCATTCCACAGATAGAAAGGAGTTCACAGTAAACTATGGCAAAGACAAGTCAAAAAGTTAGACAAGCTCGCCCACAAAAGTATAAAGTTCGTGAATACACACGTTGCGAACGCTGTGGACGTCCACATTCTGTTTATAGCAAATTCCATTTATGCCGTATCTGCTTAAGAGAATTAGCCTATAAGGGTGAAATTCCAGGCATGAAGAAATCATCTTGGTAAAGAAAAGGAGGATATCGATTAATTATGATGACTGATCCAATCGCGGATATGCTTACCCGCATCAGAAACGCTAATGCGTTAAAATATGAATCTGTAAAAATGCCTTCTAGCAAGATGAAAGTTGAAATTGCTAAGATTCTTAAAGAAGAAGGTTTTATCGCTGATTACAAAGTCTCCGGTAAAGTTAAAAAAGAATTAGCTATTACCTTAAAGTACTTCAATGGTGAAAGAGTTATTTCCGGTTTAAGAAAAATCTCCAAACCAGGTCTCAGAGTCAACGTTGGCTTTGAAAAATTACCAAAGGTTCTTAAAGGTTTAGGTATCGCAATTATTTCCACCTCCCAAGGCGTCATGACCGACTCAAAGGCCAGAACACTTGGTATCGGTGGTGAAGTAATTTGCTACGTCTGGTAATAGGAGGAAATGAGTCATGTCACGTATTGGTAACAAACACATTGATCTCCCAGCCGGAGTCACAGTGAGCGAAGATAACGGTTTCGCCGTTGTCAAAGGCCCAAAAGGCGAACTCAAAGTGAAATTAAACAAAGGTATTCAAATGAACGTTGAAGGTACAGTCGTTACATTCAAACGTGAAAATGAAACCAAGCAAGTTAAACAAAACCACGGTACAGTCCGTGCTAATGTCCATAACGCAATCGTCGGTGTTTCCGAAGGTTACAAAAAGACATTAGAAATGAGAGGTATTGGTTACAAAGCCCAAATGAAAGGCAAAGCCGTTGAAATCTGGGCCGGTTACTCCCATACCATCACAATTAATCCAGAAGAAGGCGTCACAATCACCTTACCAAACGCCACTGATATTGAAGTCACCGGTATTGATAAACAAAAAGTTGGTCAAACCGCTGCCCTCATTCGTGAAGTACGTCCACCAGAACCATACTTGGGTAAAGGTATTCGTTACAAAGACGAAGTGGTCATTACTAAAGAAGGTAAGCGCGCTGGCGCTGGTAAATAAGAAAGGAGATAAGAGTTATGACAACAAAACCAAGCAAAAATGTTTCTCGTTTAAGAAGACATGCTCGTGTGAGAAAGAAAGTTTCTGGCACTGCCGAAACACCAAGACTCTGTCTCTATCGTTCTAACAAAAACATTGAAGCGCAAATTATCGACGATGTTAAAGGTGTCACATTAGTGGCTTCCTCATCCATGAGCTTAAAGCTTGAAAACGGTAGTAACGTTGAAGCTGCTGCTCAAGTCGGTAAAGATATCGCTGAAAAAGCTTTAGCCAAAAAGATTAAAAACGTTGTCTTTGATAGAAGTGGTTACATCTATCATGGCCGTGTCAAAGCTTTAGCAGAAGCCGCTCGTGAAGCTGGCTTAGTGTTCTAATGGAGGAGAAAATAATGGAAGAAGAAAAGAAAGTTGAAGCAGCAGTTGAAGAAACAGCTGCAGAAGCCGCTCCAGAAGCTGCTCCACAAGAACAACCAAAAGAAGGTCGTCCAGAAAGACGTGAACGTCGTGACGGTAGACGTGGTGACCGTAAAGGTGGCCAACGCGACAGACGTGATCGCAGAGACGAACCAAAAGAATTTGAAGAACGTGTTGTTTTCATCAACAGAGTTAGCAAAACCGTTAAAGGTGGCCGTCGTATGAAATTCACCGCCCTCGTGGTTATCGGTGATCACAAAGGCCGTTACGGTTTCGCCGTTGGTAAAGCTGCCGAAGTCCCAGATGCCATTAAGAAAGCTAGTGAAGCTGCAAAGAAAAATCTTTACAAGATCCACTTAGTTAAAGGCCAAACAATTTCTCACGAAATCGTTGGTAAATATGGTGCCTGTAACGTTTACTTGAAACCAGCCCCAGAAGGTACTGGTATCATCGCTGGTGGTCCAGTGAGAGCTATCCTCGAACTCGCCGGTGTTCAAAACGTTTGCAGTAAAGTCTATGGTAGCCGCGCTCCAATCAACATTATTAGAGCAACCAACCAAGGCTTGAACAACCTCAAGAGCTACAAAGTTATGAAAGAACTTCGTGGCAAAGAATAAAATATTATTCCTTATTAAATAGAAATAGGAGGTGCATTTATGAAACTACATGAACTTCAAGCAACAGAAGGTAGCCGTTTCGAACATTACCGTAAAGGCCGTGGCCTCGGTAGTGGTAACGGTAAAACTGCTGGCAAAGGTCACAAAGGTCAAAACGCCCGTAGTGGTGGCGGTGTTGCCTTAGGTTTCGAAGGTGGTCAATTACCACTTTGGAGAGCCTTGCCAAAACGTGGCTTTAAGAATGTTAATCATATCAATTATGCAACCATTAACGTTTCCGCTTTAGAAAGATTCGAAGACGGTACAGTGGTTACTCCAGCATTATTAAAAGAAGTCGGTTTATTGAAAAAAGAATATAACGGTTTAAAAGTCTTAGGTAATGGCAAGTTAACCAAAAAGTTAACAGTTCAAGCCAATGCCTTCTCCAAAACCGCCGAAGCCGCAATTAATGAAGCTGGTGGCAAAATTGAGGTGATCTAATATGAAAAAGCTTATTAACATCCTCAAGAATAAAGAGATTATGGGTCGTATCGTCTTTACGATTATGATCCTCTTCATCTTCCGTTTAGGTGCGCAAGTCACCGTTCCAGGCGTCACAATTCCTGAAACAAGTGCATTAAATACCTACTTAAATGGTAATAACGCCTTGTCCCTCATGAACTTATTAGGTGGTGGAACCTTACAAAGCTTCTCCATCTTCGCCCTTGGTGTTAGCCCTTACATCACTGCGCAAATTATCGTGCAGTTGTTGTCCACTGACGTCTTACCTGCTTTAACAGAATTAAAACGTCAAGGCCAATACGGAAGAAAGAAAATTGAAATGGCCACTCGTTACTTAACATTAATGTTAGGTGCCGTTCAAGCTTATGGTATTATCAAGACCATGCAAGCTAGTGACTATATCACATTTGAAACAGCGGACATTGAAGTCCTTACCTATATCTACATTATCGTTGTCTTATTAGCCGGTACCATGCTCGTCATGTGGCTCGGTGACCAAATCTCAACAAAAGGTATTGGTAACGGTATTTCTATGATCATCTTCGCTGGTATCGTTAGTTCCTTACCATCTCAAATGACTGGTGCGTGGAATATGTGGTGTTCCCCATATATCTTCGCGAGAGGTGAAGGCGAAGCAATCGCAGGTATATTTAAATTCTTATTATATGTATTTGCGTACTTGCTCATCATTGCCTTCGTTACCTTCATCGAACTATCAAAGAGAAAAATTCCAGTTCAACACTCTGGAAAAGGTGGCGGCCAAACACAAAGTATGGCCCGTGCCTCATTCTTACCAATTAAAATTAACTCCGCTGGTGTTATCCCTGTCATCTTCGCGAGCTCCATCTTAATGGCACCAAGTGTCATCATGGCGTTCGTCGATGCTGAAAACGGTGCTAATGCCGAATGGTTAGGTATCTTCTCAACCTCAACATTATTCGATAATGGTGGTTGGTACATGCCTTGGGGCTTAATTATCTACATCGTGTTAATCGTCGCGTTCTCATTCTTCTATGCGAACTTGCAAATCAATCCACAACAACTCGCTGAGAACTTCCAAAAGAACGGTTCCTATATTCCAGGTATCCGTCCAGGTAATGAAACAGAACGTTACGTGAGAAAGGTCTTAAACCGTATCACCGTTATCGGTGCTATCGCGTTAGCCTTCATTGCTGCTTTACCACCAGTCTTAACCATGACCGGCGTGTTCGGTGGCAACCAATCATTAGCCTTAGGTGGCACTGGCTTGATCATCGTTGTCGGTGTTGCTCTCGAACTTAACTCTCAAATCGATGGCTTACTCGCTGGTAAGTCCTTCGAAGAGGTCGTTGCTTCTGGAGGTCAGGCTTAATGAAGAAAAACATCATTCTCATGGGCCCTCCTGGTGCAGGTAAGGGCACGCTAGCTAAACAACTAATCGCTCTTGGTTATGTACATATCTCCACAGGTGATATGTTCAGAGAAGCCATTAAAGCCGGTACCGAACTCGGTAAATTAGCCGATAGTTACATCAAACATGGGAATCTTGTTCCTGATGAAGTAACAATTGGTCTTGTGAAAGAACGTCTCTCACAGGACGATTGTGCAAAAGGATTTCTCTTAGATGGTTTCCCAAGAACCACGCCACAAGCGGAAGCTCTTGAGAAACTCACTAAAGAAATAAATCGTCCAATCGATGTTGTAATCAACTTAGATTGTGATGAAAATGAATTAGTGAGACGCATTGGTGGTCGTCGCGTTTGTAAAAACTGTGGCGCGCCATATCACGTTGAAACCATGAAACCAAAAGTTGAAGGTGTCTGTGATATATGCGGTGGCCCTCTCTATCAACGTAATGATGATAATGAGGAAGCCTTAAAGGTGAGATTAACTCACTACACTAATCAAACAAAGCCACTTCTTGACTTCTATCAAGAAAGAGGCTTGCTCGCTAACTTCGATTCTTTAAGAGGTAGCGCAGCATTATTCGATGAAATTGCAAAATTTCTTAAAAGTTAAAACTTATGATTATTGTCAAGTCACCAAGGGAAATTGAATTAATGAAAGAAGCTGGCAAATTAGTGGCCAAAGTCTTTGAGACGGTCGCGCCATTAATTAGACCAGGCATCACAACCTATGAGATTAACGAAATCGCTGAGAAAGTGATCTACGAAGGTGGTGGTACATGTCCTTGCAAAGGATATTATGACTACCCAGCAGGCACATGCGTCTCCGTGAACGAAACGTTAATCCATGGTATTCCATCAAAGAAGATCAAACTTCAAGATGGAGATATCGTTTCCCTTGATGTCGTGGCATGTCTTAAGGGCTACTGTGCAGATGCCACTAGAACATTCCTAGTTGGAACTTGTAAGGACAACGTGAAGAGAATTCTTGATGTTTGTACTAAAGCCTTCTATGAGGGTGTTAAACAAGCTAAACCAGGCAATAGGGTAGGAGACATCTCCGCAGCCATTCAACATTACGTCGAATCTTCTGGTTACAGCGTTGCACGCGAGTTTACCGGTCATGGTATTGGTAAAAGCATGCATGAAGATCCAAGCGTTCCAAACTATGGTATTGCCGGAACTGGTCCATTGCTCCAAAAGGGTATGGCCATCGCGGTAGAACCAATGATTCTTGAAGGTAAGAAAGATACAAGAATCTTAGGAGATGGTTGGACAGTGAAGAGTAAAGACGGGAAATTAACTTGTCACTACGAAAACACAATTGTTATTACAGAAGACGGGTACGAAATTATTACCTTAACTGAAGGAGAAAAGAAAATTAATGTCTAAAGCAGATGTCATCGAAGTCCAGGCGGTCGTTAAAGAGTGCTTACCAAATGCCACATTTAAAGTGGAACTCGAAAACGGCGTCGTAATTTTGGCCACCGTTTCTGGCAAAATCCGTATGAACTACATACGCATTCTTCCAGGAGATAAAGTTACGGTAGAAATCTCGCCTTATGATTTAACACGGGGCCGCATTACTTATCGATTCAAGTAGAATCAAATTAGGAGGAAAAAACTATGAAAGTCAGACCTTCCGTCAAACCTATCTGTTCCAAGTGCAGAGTCATCAAAAGACATGGCAAAGTCATGGTCATTTGTTCTGATCCAAAGCACAAACAGAGACAAGGTTAATTTAGGAGGAAATTAGAATATGGCACGTATCGTTGGTGTTGATATTCCTAACGACAAACAAGTAGGTACCGCTCTTACCTACATCTATGGTATCGGTCGTTATACCGCAAAATTAATTTGCGAAGGTGCTAAAGTTGACAGCACAATCAGAGTCAAAGATTTAACGGATGAACAATTAGGTGCTATCCGTAATGAAATCAGTAATTACAAAACAGAAGGTGATCTCCGTAGAGAAGTCGCCCTTAATATCAAGAGATTAACCGAAATTGGTTGCTACCGTGGCACACGTCATAGAAGAGGCTTACCAGTTAACGGTCAAAGAACAAAAACAAACGCCAGAACTCGTAAAGGTCCACGTAAGACCATTGCTAACAAGAAGATGGCGCCACAAGGTTAATGAAAGGAGTATAGAATTATGGCTAAAACAACAATCCGTAAAAAGAAAGTCAAACGTTCATTTACACGTGGTGTTGCCCACATTCACGCTACTTTCAATAACACAATCGTTACAATCTGTGACGAACAAGGCAATGCCTTAGCTTGGAGCTCCGCTGGTGCCAATGGTTTCAAAGGCGCTAAGAAATCCACTCCATTCGCCGCTATGCAAGCTGCTGAAGCTGCTGGTAAAGCTGCTTATGAACAAGGCATCCGTCAAGTTGACGTTGATGTCAAAGGCCCAGGCCCAGGCCGTGAAGGTGCAATCCGTTCCCTCGCTGTTGCCGGCTTACAAGTCTTAAGTATCGTTGATACAACCCCCATCCCACACAATGGTTGCCGCCCACCAAAGAAACCAAGAGGCTAATAACTTTAGGAGGTTATCAATCTTATGAAAATCGCAAACCCATTTGAAAGATTTGGTATTACTCAAGCCGACTACGATGGTAATGAAAACTATGGTCGCTTTGTAATCGAACCATTAGAAAGAGGCTTTGGTCTCACATTAGGCAATGCCTTACGTAGAGTCTTATTATCCTCTTTACCAGGTGCTTCTGTTTACGCCGTTGAAGTTGAAGGTGCTCGTCATGAATTCACCGCACTTCCAGGTGTTGAAGAAGACGTTACAACCATCGTCTTAAATTTGAAAGATTTAGTCTTAAAGATTGACGCTGAAGATGCTTCTAACAAGAGATTAGAAATCAACGTCACAGGTCCAGCCGTTGTCAAAGCAAGCGACATCGTTTGCCCAGCCGGTGTGGAAGTTGTCAATCCAGACTTAGTCATCGCCAATGTGACCGAAAGCGGTTCCTTACACATGGTTCTCCATGCTCGTAATGGTCGTGGTTATGTTACAGGTGAACAAAATAAAATCCTTCACCCAAGCTTACAATTAGGTACTATCTGCACAGACAGTAACTACAGCCCAGTGAAGAAAGCCAACTACATCGTTGACGGCACACGTGTCGGTCACGATTCCCGTTTCGACGCTTTAACAATCGAAGTTTGGACCAATGGTTCCATGCTTCCACAAGAAGCCCTCGCAATGGCGGCTAAAATCTTAATCGACCACTTCAACAAATTCGTCGATGTCGCTGATATCGCTCGCGATATTAACATCGAAAAGGATGTTGTCCAAGTCGAAGAAAACAAATATGAGAACTTCATTATTGAAGAACTCGACTTATCTGTCCGTTCTTATAACTGTTTAAAGAGAGCTGGCGTTGCCACTGTCTTAGAACTCACAGAAAAAACCGAAGAAGAAATGATGAAAGTCAAAAACCTTGGTAAAAAGTCTCTCAAAGAAATTAAAGAGAAACTCGCGGCTTATGGCTTATCATTCAAAGATTTTGAATAAGGAGGCCAATCAACATGCCAGCACAAGGTAGAAGAAATGTTCATGGTAAAACCGGCGTTAGATTCAAAGCCGCTTATACTAAGAGCAAATACGAAAATATGCTCCGCAATGTCGTCACTGACTTAATCATCCGTGGTTCTGTCAAAGTGACCGCTGCCACTGCAAAAGACGTCATTAAAGAAGCTGACCGCTTAGTGACATTAACCAAAAAGGAAGATGTCATGAACGCCAAACGTCAAGCTGCTGCTTTCGTCCGTAACATCGTTGCTGATGAAGCCACAGGCGTCAATGCTTTAGATAAATTATTTGCCGAAATCGGTCCTAAGATGAAGGATCGCAATGGTGGTTACACAAAGCAATATAAGCTCGAAAACCGTCGTGGCGATAACGCTCCAGTTGTCTTAGTGACCTGGGTTGACTAATTATCAACATATTTAGATTAAAGAGATGTCCAACTGGGCATCTCTTTTTGTTACACAAAACGCTAAATGCCTATGTGGAGACATGGTCATTAATCTTCGATTGTGGTATGGTATTATAGTTACAAGGAAATAAACTATGAAACGTATTGGTATATTAGGCGCAGGAACATGGGGAACAGCTTTAGCCAACCTCTTATGTAAAAGTGGACATGAAGTAATGTTATGGTCACGTATCACAGAAGAAGTTAATATGCTTGTTAAAACCCACAAACACAAAAACCTTCCTGGCGTAGAAATAGATAAAAACATTCTCTTCACTTGCTCTATTGAAGAAGCGATTGAAGGAAAAGACGTGGTGGTCATCGCTGTACCATCCATTTATGTGCGCGAAACGACCCTTCTAGCGAAGAAATACTTCCAAAGTAACCAAATTATCGTCACCGTCGCTAAAGGCGTGGAAAAAGGCACTTTAATGACCACTAGTGAGATCATCCATGATGTTTTAAAAGAAAAAGATCTCCCAGTCGTCGCTTTAAGTGGTCCAACTCACGCTGAAGAAGTGGCTATTGGTTTACCAACATTAATTGTCTCCGCTTGTGAAAGACTTCCAATCGCGGAAGAAATTCAAAACATCTTCTATAGCTCTTCTTTAAGAGTGTATACAAACCAAGATATCTTAGGCGTTGAATTATGTGGTGCACTTAAGAATATTATCGCTTTAGCCGCAGGTATGAGTGATGGCTTAGGATATGGTGATAACGCTAAAGCGGCGTTAATTACTAGAGGTCTTAGAGAAATTACTAAGATTGGTTTAGCGATGGGCGCGAATGTTAATACATTCTCTGGTTTAACTGGTATTGGTGATATCGTCGTGACCGCGACTAGTGTCCACTCCAGAAACCATAAAGCTGGCTTCTTATTAGGCCAAGGCTATTCTTTAGCGGAAACCAAAGAAAAAGTCGGTATGGTTATCGAAGGTCTTAACTCCTTAGAAGCCGCGATTGAACTTGAAAAGAAATATAATTTACAACTTCCAATTATTGATACAGTTGCTTCTATTGTGGATGGCAAAATGAGCGTTAGAGAAGCAGTTGGTAAACTCTTTGCCAGAAAGAAACAAAACGAAATTGCTTACTTGTAATCGAAATTTATTGCTATACTGATAGTAGAAAAAGGTACACAATATGAAACAGTCAAAAGCATTTTCTATTGTTGAAGCTGTGCTCGCTACGCTTGTCATAACGTTCTTTATTGCGATTTTAGTTCCAGGCTTTTTAGGTGGCTACATTCTTAGCGCTTTAGGTGGTAATACCACTACATATATCCTTTGTGTAATTCTATTACTCGTTGCCGTTGGCGTTATTATTGCGACAGTCATCGCTATACGTGAATGCATCGTTAGAAGAAAACGCAATAATAAATAAGAATAGAAATAAACTTAAAATACAGTGGTTGCCCACTGTTTTTTATTGGTGAAATCAAATAATATTTGAAATATCTCTGTCGACCTATAAAATATAAGAGTTGCAAGGAGAACCTCTATGAAATGTCCAAGATGTGGTAGTGATATTCCTAGTAAAGCAAATTTCTGTCCTGACTGTGGTCAAAGAATTACAAATAAGGATAGAAATGATTTTCTTAATGAGATGATTAGAAATCCTCAAATGGAAGGCGAAGCCCCTAACTTTGAAACTGATTATGAGCCAATTCAAGTGCCACAAGGTTCTTGGTTTGGTGGCATTATGTTAGGACTATTTCTAAATGTCATTGGTGTTATGATCGCTATTTTCACAAGAGGAAGAAATACCAAACGCGGAGCGGGCATTGGATTCTTTGTTAGCTCGGGATTGATTATCCTTGGGATAATCCAACTCTTTATTTACTTTAATCACATTCATAATTACGGGTTCTAGCCCGTTTTTTTATTGCTTTAAATCCTAATAAAAAATAAAAAAATGTTTACATCTCATCGAGAAAAATGTTTAATATTTACCAATAAGGAATTAAGGTTATGAACTTCTCAAGTGTATCCAGAGCAAACTGGTGGTATCGTTTCTACTCAGTATGGGACTTCATTAAAGGCACCATTATGCTTTTAGTGGTGTTTGTCACTATGATTCCTTTCGATATCATTGCTTGGCAGCTATATGAAGCCGGTACTTGGTTAATGGTGGCGATGGTCGCTGCAATTCAACTTGGTAACCTTGCTTTCTATATACGCGCGATAGTGGAATGGATTATCTTCATGAAACAATATAAGAAAATGCAGGAAGAAATGAAGAAATACGATCCTAATGTTGATATTATCTGGCAAGTTAAAAGGCCTTGGTAAGTAAAATTAATAATAAAACATAGAGGTTTAGGTAAAAAACTAGACCTCTTTTTTGTTATAAAATAACAAACATGTATAGATATAGCATACTTCGGTAAAAAAATATTGAAATCCGTTAAATAGAGGGATATAAAAAGATTGGTAAAAAAATATCGAACTATGGAAAAGAAGTCTAAAGTTTCGTTAAAACAAATTGAAAGATATCCAATCTATCTCAATGTTTTATTGTCCTTAAGAAATAGTGGTATTAACAAAGTTAATTCCCGTTTACTCGCGGATGCTTTAGGATGTTCTGAAGAGCAGGTGAGAAAGGATTTACAAATCGTTTCCCCTAATAGTTCTAAACCTGGTTGTTCACGTGATGTCAATCTGTTGATTGAACACTTAAAAGAATACTTAGGCTATAACAAAGTCAATAAAGCAATTCTTGTGGGTGTTGGTCATTTAGGTAGCGCGCTTTTATCCTTTAAAGGATTTGATGACTATGGTTTAGACATTATCGCTGGTTTTGATATTGATCCTTCTATTACTGGAGGATTCGTTAACGATAAGCCTATTTATTCTATTTTTAATTTAGATAATAAGATTAAAGAATTAGATGTCGATGTCGCAATCGTAGCTACACCTAAGGATGTAACGCAAGAAATCGTTAACAAACTCATCAATAGTGGCATTAAAGCAATTTGGAACTTTGTTCCTATTCATTTAGTGGTCCCAGAAAATATCATCGTTGAAAACATGGATTTAGCCCGTTCGCTAGCGGTCTTCTTCCATCGCATTAATAAAAAATAGGGAGGCAAGAAAATTATGCCTGAAGAAAAAGTAGTAGCCCCAGAAGTTACCAAAGAAATTAATGATTTAGTGGCGAAAGGTGTGAAGGCTCTCGAACAATTCGAAAACCTTGACCAAGAACAAATCGATTACATCGTCGCTAAATGCTGTGTCGCGGGCTTAGATCATCATGGTACATTAGCCAAAGCCGCAATCGAAGAAACTCATCGTGGTGTCTTTGAAGATAAGGCCACAAAGAACTTATTCGCTTGCGAATACGTGCAAAACAATATGCGCTCATTAAAGACCGTTGGTGTCGTTGATAATGACCCAGTTACTGGTATTACAAAGATCGCTGAACCAGTGGGTGTTATCTGTGGTATTACCCCAGTCACAAACCCAACGAGTACAGTTATCTTCAAATCTTTGATTTGTTTGAAGACCAGAAACCCAATTATCTTCGCGTTCCATCCAAGTGCACAACAAAGTAGTAAACAAGCCGCCGCCTTAATGAAAGAAGTAGCGGAAGCTGCGGGTGCGCCAAAGAACTGTATTCAATGGATTGAACATCCAAGTATGGACGCTACGCATGCGTTAATGAATCACCCAGATGTCGCTACCATCTTAGCAACTGGTGGTAACGCCATGGTTAAAGCCGCTTATAGTTGTGGTAAGCCTGCTATGGGTGTTGGTGCGGGTAACGTTCCTGCCTATATGAATAAATCATGTGACGTTGAACAAGCAGTCAATGATATCGTTTTATCCAAGTCATTCGATAATGGTATGATTTGTGCTTCTGAACAAGCCACCATTATTGACCAAGATATTTGGGATGAAGCCATTGCGTTATTCAAACGTTTCAAAGTTTATTTTGTTAACAAAGAAGAGAAAATCAAACTCTCTAGATATATGTTCGGATATGCCGAAGGAGACAAAGATGTTGAGCTAGCAAAACTCAATCCAGACATCGTTGGTCAGTCCGCTCACTGGATTGCAAAACAAGCTGGATTTGATGTTCCAGAAGACACTTCTTTACTCGGTGTTTTCTGCCAAGAAGTTGGACCAAAAGAACCAATTTCGAGAGAGAAACTATCACCCGTCCTCGCTTATTTCTGTGTGAAGGACGAAAAAGAAGGTTTCCAAAAAGCTAAAGAAATGGTGGAATTTAACGGCTTAGGTCATAGTGCCGCGATCCACTGCAAAGAACAAAAAATGGCCGATGATTTTGGCGAACTTGTGAAAGCCATTCGTATTATTTGGAATTCTCCATCTACCTTTGGTGGTATTGGTAATGTCTATAACTCATTCCTACCATCATTAACACTTGGTTGTGGCTCGTATGGCCATAACTCCGTTGGTGGCAACATCAGTGCGGTTAACTTACTCAATATCAAATTAGTTGGTAAAAGGAGAAATACTATGCAATGGTTTAAAGTTCCAGCGAAGATTTATTTCGAACGCAATTCCATTCAATATTTAAAAGACTGTAAAGAAATGCATAAAGTCTTTATCGTCACAGATAAATCTATGATTGAATTAGGCTTCTTAAGTAAGATTGAAGAACAACTTAACCAAAGAAGAGAAAGACCAATCATGCAAATCTGCAGTGGCGTTGAACCAGATCCAGATATTTCTAACGTCAGAAAAGGCGCAGAAATGATGAAACAATTTGAACCAGATACCATTATTGCTTTAGGTGGTGGTTCTGTTATGGACGCTGCTAAAGGTATGTGGTTGTTCTATGAACATCCAGAAGTCAATTTTGATGACTTAAAACAAAAGTTCATGGATATTAGAAAGAGAGCCTTTAAGTATCCTGAATTAGGTAAGAAATCACGCTTAATTTGTATCCCAACTACATCTGGTACAGGTAGTGAAGTGACCCCATTCGCTGTTATTTCTGATAAGGCTAATAACAAGAAATATCCTTTAACTGACTACTCCTTAACACCAACCATTGCGATCGTTGATCCAGAGTTCACAACTCACCTTCCAAGAGCGGCGACAGCGATGACTGGTTTAGATGTTTTAACCCATGCAATTGAAGCTTATGTTTCCGTCATGGCAAACGACTTTACTGATGGTCTTTGCTTAAAAGCAATTCAATTAGTATTTGAGTACTTACCACGTGCAGTTAAGAATGGTCCAAATGACCTTGAAGCGAGAGAAAAAATGCACAACGCTGCGACTATCGCAGGTATGGCGTTTGCGAACGCATTCTTAGGTATGACACACTCACTAGCACACAAGGTGGGCGCTGAATTCCACGTCGTACACGGTTATGCTTGCGCTATCTTGCTCCCACACGTCATCCGCTACAATGGACAAGTGCCAACCAAGTTAAGTGTTTGGCCAAAATATAACCATTACTGCGCTGATAAGAAATACCAAGAAATCGCTGGTTTATTAGGTCTTAAAGCTAGCACTCCAGAAGAAGGCGTTGAATCCTTAGCGAAAGCCGTCACAGCCTTAATCAGAGAAACAGGCTTAGATCCAAACTTCCAAGCTTGTGGTATCGAAGAAAAAGACTGGATGGCTAAACTTGATGAAGTAGCAACACTCGCTTACGAAGATCAATGCTCCCCAGCCAACCCACGTATGCCAATCGTCGAAGATATGAAGAAAATCTTGGTCGATGCTTACAAAGGCAACTAATTGATTATTAACTAAGAAAAGTTAGGTTTGGTGTTAACAAATATGCATGTTAGTACCGCCTAACTTTTTATTTTACAAATAATTCCGTTTTTTCTTATTGATAACGCTCGCTCGTATGCGTAAAATATAAACGCTGAATTACTTTATGTAATCATTAGGAGGCTATTATGGCAAAATTACAACCACAAGCTGTAAAACAAATTACCGAAATAGTGGAACGCTATAAAGACGAACCAACTCCAACCATGATGATTCTTGAAGACATTCAAAAGGAATACGGCTATATTCCTCTAGAAGTCCAAGAATTAGTCTCTGAATTAACTGGTGTACCAGTCAGTGACATCTATGGTGTTGTGACTTTCTATTCGTTCTTCTCAATGGTCCCAAAGGGCAAATATGTCATTGGTGTCTGTTTAGGTACTGCTTGCTACGTCAAAGGCAGTCAATTAGTATGTGACAAGTTTGGCGAATTATTAGGTATTAAACCAGGTGAAACAACACCAGACGGTTTATTCACATTAGACTTGCTCCGTTGTATCGGTGCATGTGCTGTTGCTCCAGCAGTGAGCATCAATGGTAAAGTTTACCCACAAGTTAAAGTTGATAACGTTAAAAACATTATCGAAGAATATCGCGCAAAGGAGGCTAACTAGTTATGGAACAAATCAAAACTGAAAAAGAACTCCAAGCGAGATTTGAAAAGTGCGGAGCTTGCTTACAAAAGAAATTCCACTGCGAACCAGGACACAAAGCCATCGTTGTCTGTGGTGGTACAGGCTGCTTATCCGCTGATTCTCAAGTCATCATCGATAAGTTCAACGAATTAATCAAAGCTAACGGTTTAGAAGATAAAGTTACCGCCAACATCGTCGGTTGCTTCGGCTTCTGTTCCCAAGGTCCTTTCGTGAAAGTCTTCCCAGAAGAAACTCTCTACGTTAAGGTCAAAGTCAGCGACGTTGAAGAATTATTCGAAAAAGATATTAAGAACAATGAAGTAGTTGAACGTTTACTCTTCGTTGATCCACAAACAAAACAACACGTTCAAAAACAACACGAAATTAACTTCTATAAATTACAAAGAAGAGATATCGCTTTAAACGGTAATGGCGAAATTAACCCAGAAGATATTAATGAAGCCATTGGTAACGGTGCATTCCAAGGTTTAAATAGAGCCTTACACATGACCCGTGAAGAAGTTATTGATGAAGTCTTAAAATCCGGCTTACGTGGTCGTGGTGGTGCAGGCTTCCCAACTGGCCGTAAATGGTCTTTCGTTCCAAAGACAGATGAACCAAAATACATGATCTGTAATGGTGACGAAGGTGACCCAGGTGCCTTCATGGACCGTTCCATTATTGAAGGTAACCCATGTGCAGTTATTGAAGGTATGATGATTGCCGGTTACGCAATCGGTGCTCAAAACGGTTACTTCTATGTCCGTGCGGAATACCCAATCGCTGTTAAACGTTTAGCAAAAGCAATTAAAGAATTAGAAGAAATTGGTATCTTAGGTGACCACATCTTAGGTACAGACTTCTCATTCCGTTGCCATATTAGATTAGGTGCTGGTGCCTTCGTCTGTGGTGAAGAAACAGCCTTAATTAACTCCATTGAAGGTAAACGTGGTATGCCACGTCCTCGTCCTCCATTCCCAGCAGTCAAAGGTTTATGGGGCCACCCATCAGTCGTTAACAACGTCGAAACCTTAGCCTGTGTTCCTTACATCTTAAGAGAAGGTTGGGAAAAATTCGCCGCTATTGGTACAAACGACACCAAAGGTACAAAGGTCTTTGCTCTCGGTGGTAAAGTCAACAACGTTGGTCTTGTCGAAGTTCCAATGGGCACAACATTAAGACAATTAATCTATGATATCGGTGGTGGTATCCCAGGCGGAAAGAAATTCAAAGCCATTCAAACTGGTGGTCCTTCCGGTGGTTGCTTAACCGAAAAAGACTTAGATACTCCAATCGACTTCGGTAGCTTAGTCGCTGCTGGTAGTATGATGGGTTCCGGTGGTGCTATCGTCATGGACGAAGACAACTGTATGGTTGACGTCGCTAAATTCTATATGACATTTATCTGCGACGAATCATGTGGTAAATGTTCCCCATGCCGTATTGGTACAAAGAGATGCTTAGACATCTTAACAAAGATTTGTGATGGTAAAGGTGAACCTCAAGACTTAGAAGACCTTAAGGAATTAAGTAACGTTATTAGAAATAACTCCTTATGTGCTTTAGGTCAAACCGCCACAAACCCAATTCTCTCCACAATTAAAGCTTTCCCAGAAGAATACGAAGCTCACGTCAAAGATCACAAATGTCCAGCCCACGTTTGTAAGAACATGATGGAATACTACATTCTTCCAAATAAATGTATCGGTTGTGGTCTCTGTATGAGAAACTGCCCAGTTGGCGCTATCGCTCCTGGTACAGAACCTGCTCACTTACCAAATGGTAATGTTAACCCAGGTAAATTTGCCCACATCATTGATCCTAAGAAGTGTGTCAAGTGTGGTTCATGTTTAAGTGGTTGCCGTATTGGTGCAATCACCAAGAGATAGGAGGAAATAACCATGGCATTAGTTAATATCAAAATTAATGGTCAACCTTACCAAGTTGAATCCGGTCTTACAGTTTTAGAAGCTGCAAGAAAATGTGGTTACGTCGTTCCTTCCCTCTGTGCCTTCAACCATGGCAAATGCTCTTTGGCCTCCTGCCGTGTTTGCTTAGTTGAAGTCGTCGGCGCTCGTGGCTTAGTTGCTTCCTGCGTCTATCCGGTTAACGAAGGTATGGAAATCATTACCAATTCCCAAAAAGCCGTCGAAGCCAGACGTGCCTCCGTGGAATTAATCCTTTCCAACCACCAAAAGAACTGCTTACAATGCCCAAAACAAGGCAAGTGTGAATTATTAGAAGTCGCTAACATCGTTGGTGCTCGTGATCAAAAGTTCGTCGGTGAACAATCCAAAGCAACAATCGATCAATTAGCCCCAGGTCTAATGAGAAATACCGCTAAATGTATCTTATGCGGCCGCTGTGTCGAAAGATGTAAAGAGGCTCATGGTATTTCCATCCTCGGTTTCGAAAACCGTGGTTTCAACGCTATCGTTGGTCCTGCTCAAAACAGAAGCTTCGCTGAAAGCCCATGCTTACAATGTGGTCAATGCGTGAATGTCTGTCCAACAGGTGCCTTATATGAAAATGAAGAAATCGCCAAAGTTGACGAAGCCTTCAGAGCCGGTAAGAAAGTTATCGTTCAAACCGCTCCAGCTGTCAGAGCCGCTATCGCTGAAGAATTCGGTGAACCAATTGGTACAACCGGTACAGGCAAAATGGTTGCCGCTTTACGTAGATTAGGTTTCTATCGTGTTTTCGATACAAACTTCGCTGCTGACTTAACAATCATGGAAGAAGCACACGAATTAATGGACAGAATTACCAAAAAGACTGCGCCACTTCCACAAATCACATCCTGTTCCCCAGGTTGGATTAACTACTTAGAATACTTCTATCCAGAAGTCATTCCAAACGTCTCTTCTTGTAAGTCCCCACACATGATGATGGGTGCTGTCATCAAGTCCTACTTTGCTAAACAACATGAATTAGATCCAAAGGATATCTTCGTGGTCTCCATCATGCCATGTACCGCTAAGAAGTACGAAAGACAAAGAAAAGAAATGCCAAACGACGTCGATGCTGTTTTAACAACACGTGAATTAGCAAAGATGATCAAACGTGCTGGTATCGTTTGGAACAAATTACCAGATGAGGAATTTGATAATGACTTACTCGGCGAATATAGTGGTGCTGGTGTCATCTTCGGTGTCACCGGTGGTGTTATGGAAGCCGCTTTAAGAACAGCTTATTTCTGGTTAACTGGTAAAGAATATCAAGAAATCAACTTCACCGCTGTCCGTGGCTTAGAAGGCGTTAAAGAAGCCGCTTTAAATATCAATGGTACTGAAATCAAAGTTGCCGTCACCTCTGGTATGGCTAACGCTAAGAAGCTTTTAGACCAAATTAAAGATGGTACTTCTCCATATGCTTTCATCGAAGTCATGTGTTGTCCAGGCGGATGTATCAACGGTGGTGGTCAACCATTCGTCAAACCAATCTTCTTACCAAATGAAGATGATGACATCCTTGAAACATACCGCGCTAAACGTGCCAGCGTGTTATACAGTGAAGATGAACGCTTAGTCATTCGTCAATCACACAATAACAAAGACATCCAAAAACTCTACAAAGACTATTTGGGTGAACCTGGTAGCGAACTCGCTGAAGAATTACTCCACACATCTTACGATGCTAAGAGAGCAAGATTTCCAGAAAAATAATTAATTAACTATTTGGGGCGGGTACTTAAATACTCGCCCCTTATTGTCTTTAAAGGAGACAAACTTATGAACATCAAATTTTATAATTCCCTTTCTAATTCATTAGAAGACTTCAAGACTATTAAAGATAACAAGGTCAGCATGTACGTCTGTGGCCCAACAGTTTATAACTATCCACACATCGGCAATATGAGACCAGTTGTTGTCTTTGATACTTTAAGACGCTTTTTGACTTATGTCGGCTACGACGTCACTTATGTCAGTAACTATACAGACGTTGATGACAAGATTATTAAAGCCGCGAAACAAGAAGGTAAATCAGAAAAGGAATTAACCGATTTCTACATCGGTGAATTTGAAAAGACCGTCAAAGGTATTGGCTCTCAAGTACCAACCATCACTCCACGTGTTACCGAATACATGGATAAGATTATTGCTTACATCGATAACCTTGTGAAAATCGGTGCGGCATATGTTAAAGACGGTGACGTCTACTTCCGCGTTGAAAACATCAAAGATTATGGCGCTTTAAGCGGCATAAATGTAGAAGATTTACGCGTAGGCGCACGTGTGGAAGAGAACTCACAAAAAGAAAGCCCATTAGACTTCGCTTTGTGGAAAAAGACTGATGAAGGTATTAAATGGGATTCTCCATGGGGTTTAGGTAGACCAGGCTGGCATACAGAATGCTGCGTTATGATTGACACCATTTTCCCAGGTGACCATATCGATATCCATGGTGGTGGTTATGACTTAAAGTTCCCACATCATGAAAACGAAATCGCTCAAGCGGAAGCCACACATAACTGCAAGATTGCTCATTATTGGATGCACAATGCCTTTATCAACTTTGGCAATGAAAAGATGTCCAAATCCTTAGGCAATGTTGTCTTAGCCAAAGATATGATTGCGATGTATGGTGGCTTAGTGACTCGTTTAGTGATTTTAAACGCCCACTATAGACAAGCAGTTAACTTCACTGATGAAACAGTCAAAGAAGCGCAACAAGAAGTTTCTAGAATGCAAATGGCCTATAAACAAGCCGCACTTAAATTACAAGCTAACAAAGTTAATTTAGATGAAGGTAAGCCAGAATACATCGGAAAATTCTTAGAAGCCTTATCTGACGATTTAAATACTGCTAATGCTTTAGCAGAGTTATATAATGTACTTAAAGACATCAACCAACTTATTAGAAATAAGGACGCTGATTTAAAAGTGCTCAATAATTTATTCAAAACACTTACTGATATGTTCTACGTTTTAGGACTAGACATTAAGTACGTAAAGTTTGATAATGATATCTCGCACTTATACGAGGAATACTTATTAAGCAAAGAAAATAAAGACTTTGCTAAATCTGATGAGATCAGAAAACTTTTAATTGAAAAAGGAGTCATGTAATTGAACGATACCACAAATCCATCACTAATCGAGAGATTGCTAGATGCGCTTAGTATTACAGGTTCAGTGAAAACAGCGTGTAGTATTATCATCGCGCTAGGTGTGATTTTAATTTGTGGTTTTTTAATGACCAGACTCACCAAATTATTAAGATTACCAAATGCCACCGCTTATATTGTGACCGGTATCTTAATTGGACCAAGTGTCATTAATCTCATTCCAAGAGACTTTATATCAAACACTGACTTTATTAGTGATATCGCTTTAGTCTTTATCGCTTTTACCGCTGGTGAATTCTTTAAGATTAAAGAAATAAAAAGCAGCATTGGGAAGGTACTTATAATTACCGATATTGAAGCTATTGCATCATTTGCTTTAGTCTTTACTTTATGTGCCTTTGCGTTCCGCTTACCAGTACCATTGTCGCTCCTTTTAGCGGCTTTAAGTAGTGCGACCGCTCCAACGAGCACGATTATGACAATCAAGCAAACTAAGTCTAAAGGCCATTATGTGAATATGCTTCTACAAGTTATTGTTGTGGATAGCATTATCTCTTTACTTCTTTATACAATTTCCATTTCCATCTGTGTTAGCGTGAATCCAACTAATGTTGGTGATGGACTACAATTTGTGGATGTAGCATGGCCAATTGCCAAGATGCTCATATGTTTAGTCATTGGTGTTGGTTTTGGATTTGCTTTAAGATTCTTTATTTCACCAAAAAGAACCACGGACAACCGTTTAATTATTGTCGTAGCAGTATTATTGCTCTTCTGTGGTGTTTGCTCTTTATTTGGCCAATCTCCTTTACTAGGAGGCATCGCTATTGGTTTGGTTTACACAAACCTCTCAAAGGGCGAAGAAAAGATCTTTGCACAAGTTAATTATTTCATTCCACCAATAATGTTAATCTTCTTTGTCAGAGGTGGCATGAATCTTGACTTCTCAAACTTTGGGAAGCAGAGTTCTTTAACCCCTGTTCCACTGATTGTTATTGTCCTAGGATTCTTAGTGGCTCGTTTCGCTGGTAAATTCGGTGGTTGCTATTTAGGTTCATTAGCCGCTAGACAACCAAAAGATACAAGAAAGTATTTAGGCTTAGGCTTAATTCCTCAAGCGAGTGTCGCGATTGCTTTGGCAACATTAGGATCAAGAGCCTTATCTTCAAATAACATGGAAAATGAAGCGTCATTAGTTATGACAGTTATTTTAGCCTCATCCATTATCTTTGAAATCATTGGCCCAGCTTGCGCTAAATTAGGTTTATATTTGACCAAATCATATGGTCATGATGACATTGATCAATTAGCGCCAGAACATGTCGTTAATAAAGATGTAGTGAAAGATGCAGGCTCCTCTAAAGAGATTGACCTATTAGCCGCACAAATTAATCACTTATCAAAAGAGATTCCACCTTTAGACGTGGAAGAAGCAAACGAACAAGCCTTTACCGAGGCTGCTGAAGAATACGAAAACGAAGTATTTATTCGTAATCATAGAGGTTTTATTAACCGTAAGTAGGAGGTTTTCTTATGAAAGACTTTATTGCAATGGATCCCATTAATCAATTAACAAATGGATGGCTTGGTGAATTCAATATTGGTACCATCGCTATTCGCTTAGTTTTAGCGTTTCTAATCGGTGCGTTATTCGGCTTCGAAAGAAGTAGAAAGAGACATACCGCTGGTTTTAGAACATTTACCTTTGTAGCGTTATTCTCTGCAACCGCTGCATTAGTGGATGTTTATTTTGCCGCTAACTATGGCGAAGCTTTCCCAGCGATTACCGCTGCTGTGGTTTTAGGTGGTGCTATTATTGCAGGTAATACCCTCCTTTATTCTTCCAAAAACCAAATCAAAGGTTTAACAACCGCTGTCGCTTTATGGCTTACAGGCATCATTGGTGCGGCATTTGGCACAGGTTTATATACCGCTGGTATTATCGCTGTCGTCTTAGCGTTCATTACTCTTAACGCGATGCCAAAGATTGAATTCTATATGAAAAACAGAAGCAACCACTTCGAGATTCATTTAGAACTCAAGAGCAGAAACGATCTAGTTAACTTTACCGGTGTTATTCGTAAACTCGGTTTAAGAATTGATGACATTGAAGCTAACCCAGCTTATAACAATACAGGCTTAGGTGTTTATAGTATTTCTTTAACAATTAACTCTAAAGAGTTGAAAAAATACAAAACACATACAGAAATCATTGAAGCCTTATCAACTTTGGAATACATTAATTGTATTGAAGAAATCAACTAAATGAACAAGGATATCAATCTCATATACGGTAAAAATCCAGTTATAGAAGCCATTAATGCCCGCAAAGCATTAAAGGTTTTTCTTGTTCATAACTTTAACGACCAAAAAGTTATTAATCTCATTAAAGATAATAAGTTACCAGTCGTGAGTATTTCTCCTAATGAAATGGAAAAGATGTGCGATGGTGGCGTTCATCAGGGCTTAGCCGCTGAACTTAAACCATATCAAACTGTTTCTTTAGAAGAAATCATTATCAAGGCCAATAAGAAAAACAAGAAGATTATTGTCATGCTTGATAACATTAACGATCCTCATAACCTTGGGGCAATCTTAAGAAGCGCTGATGTCTTTGAAGCCGCGGGTATTGTTTTACCAAAACACAATTCCGTTTCTTTAAACGCGACAGTTGCTAAGACAAGCGCAGGCGCGATTAACTATGTGCCAGTCGCAATCGTTAATAATCTCAATCAAGCGATTAAGACACTTAAAGAAGAAGGCTATTGGGTTGTTTCCACAGACGGAAGCGCCACAATTGACTATTCTTCTATAAAATACGATTTCCCAGTCGTAGTGGTGATAGGTAGCGAAGGCAAAGGCGTCTCTCCATTAGTATTAAAGAACTCTGACTATGTAGTCAAAATTCCACAATTTGGACATGTTAATTCATTAAATGCCTCCGTAGCTGCAGGTATCTTGTTAGCGGAGGTGCATAAAACAAATATCTAATACACGTAAAGTGTAGAGAGGAGTGTTTTATGCTTTCTAGCAAAACCTATCGTCGTCGGTTAGATGAGCAATCACATGAACTAGTTGCGCAAGGTAATCATGCTGCGTACTTACAGTTCCAAAAACGTTATAGGTATCGTGCCTTATATCTAGTTTACGATCTCATTGATTGCAAATATAAAGGACTTGGAATAGTCCCGACGGAATTAGTTACTGTCTGTAACGACCATTTTCCTTATGTCGTAAAAAAGTTCAACCCTTGGCTATGTTCGTTTTACACTTTTTGGCGCAAGTCAGTTGAACTACAAATCGCAGATTATGTGAACAATACTTACTTCTCCGACAAGTCAAAAACACAGTCGAGCATTTCCTGCTTCGACGATGATTATAATGAAAACATTTTTGATTTTGATTGTGTCGCTGAAACAGATGAAAACATTGCACGTAACCGCTTAGTTTACGAATTAAGGCGAACTATCCTTGCCCATAAAGAAGAATTTGAACACCAAGAATTCATGATGCTTTTATTGACTCTTGATGGCTATACCATGGCGGATTTTGAGCATACTGGTATCAATAGTCAATCAACATTGTATTTAACCTTCAAAAAGGCAATTACAAAACTAGATAACATCATGAAAAAGAACAAAAAGAACTAGCTATATCAACTTGCTCACTTTGTGAAAAAGGCAATATCGTTATTCATTTTTATGGATGCGTGATATAATCTCAAAGCATGAGCAAATTAGAAATCAAAAACTTAAGTTTCTCATATGACGGCAGTAACAAAGTTATTGACGATATATCTTTTAGTGTTCCTAAAGGCGCTTTCGTTTCTGTTTTAGGTCATAATGGCTCTGGTAAATCTACCTTAGCGAAGCTCATTGTTGGTTTATTAGAAAAGAATGGTGGCACGATTTATTTCGATGATGAAGAAGTCACCAGAAAGAATATTACTAACTTCCAAAGCAAAGTCTCATTAATCTTCCAAAATCCTGATAATCAATTCATTGGTTCCACAGTGGAAGATGATATTGCTTTTGGTTTAGAAAATAGATGCTTTCCACATGATAAGATGCAAGAAGAAATCGAACGCTTCGCTGAAAGTGTTGGTATGCTTGAATATCTTAAGAAAGAACCAATCGCTCTTTCAGGTGGTCAAAAACAAAGAGTCGCTTTAGCGGGCGCCCTTATTTTAAGACCAGAGATTCTCATCTTGGATGAAGCCACATCTATGCTTGATCCAAAAGGTAAAGCCACAGTCAGAAAATGGTTAAAGCGTATCCATAGAGAAAACAAAGAACTGACCATTTTAAGTATCACTCATGATATTGATGAGGCTTTATTAAGTGATAAGGTTTTGATTTTATCAAAAGGTAAATTAATTAAAGAAGGCAAACCACAAGAAGTTTTAAGAGATGAAGAAACTCTTCTTTCTATCAAACTTGATATGCCTTTTGTTTATAAACTCGAAAAAGAATTAGCGGCTATTGGAATTCATTCCAATGCTAACAACATTGATCAACTAGTGGAGGATATATGGGCATCCAAGTAAAAAATATCTTCTACACATACCAAAAGAAAGCCACTAATGCGACATTGGCCTTAAACAATGTCTCTTTTGAGATTAAAGATAACGATTTCATCGCTATTGTTGGTGAAACCGGTAGTGGTAAGTCCACTTTAGCTCAAACATTTAACGCTTTAATCGTTCCTGATAAAGGCGAAGTTGTAGTGGGTGATTATGTCGTTAACTACAAGAATAGAAAGAGCCGTAAATTACGTGGAATCAGACAACGTATTGGCTTAGTTTTCCAATTCCCTGAATATCAACTCTTTGAAGAATCAGTGGAAAAGGACGTCGCTTTTGGTGTTAAAAACTTCGGTGTTAAAAACGAAGAAGCTTTAGAAAGAGCCCATGAAGCACTCGCTAAAGTTGGTTTAGATGAATCCTATTATTCTAGAGCGCCTTTTGATTTATCCGGTGGTGAAAAACGTAAAGTTGCTATTGCGGGTATTTTAGCGATTAATCCAGATATCCTCATCTTTGATGAGCCAACCGCAGGCTTTGATCCACAAAGTAGTAAAGACTTAATGAAACTCATTTGTGAGTTCCACGCTCAAGGTAAAACAATTATCGTTATTACCCATGATATGGACTTAGTGAATACTTACGCTCAAAGAGTGGTTCTCCTTGAAAGAGGGGAATTAGCCTTTGATGGTACACCAAGTGAATTATTCTCCTTCATCCAAGGATACGATAGATTAGATATTCCAACCGTCATTAAAGTCGCTAATGCTTTAAAAGAAAAAGGCATGGAAATTGATACAAAACAAATACACGGTATCGATGATTTAATGGAAGCAATTAAAAAATGGAGGGATAAAGCATGAGTACCATGACTTTTGGCCGTTATTCCTTCCGTGATACTTTTGTCCATCGTTTAGATGCGAGAAACAAGATTTTCCTCGTCCTCCTTTTTATGGTGGGTATTTTCTTCCAATTTAATAAATGGTCAACATCCCTGATCTTAAGTGGTGTTTACGTAGTAATCTTATTAATCTTAATGCTCGTTTCTCGAGTTAGTTTAGTTTCGTTACTTAAGTCATTAGGAGGCTTATGGCTATTAATCATCTTCCTGATGGCTATCTATATTTTCATTCCTTCAAACAATCCTAAATTACCAATCGCATTTACCATTGGTTCTTTAAATGTTTATTGGGATGCATTCTGTCAATCAGGCTACATACTATTACGTTTAATGCTTATGATTTCATTAACCATGATTTTAACTAGCACTACAAAGCCAATGGACATGACCTATGCTTTTGAATGGTATATGACTCCATTAAAGCCAATCCATTTCCCAGTACATGAAATTGCGATGACTTTATCTATCGCTTTAAGATTTATCCCAACCTTACTCGATGAAACTGAAAGAATTATGAAAGCTCAAGCGAGCCGTGGTGTTGATTTTAACCACGGTGGTATCTTTAAACGTTTTGGTGCGGTTATCGCTTTAATCATTCCATTATTTGTGTCCGCTTTAGAAAGAAGTGAAGAACTCGCTAATGCGATGATTGTCAGAGGCTATGATCCAAAAGCTAAACGTACAAGATATAGACTCTTAAGATTCTCTTGGAGAGACTTAATTGCCTTCTTATTTATCGGTGCGATTTTCGCTGGTATTATTGTCTTGTTCGTATTTGATAGAACTGGTGAACCAATTGACTTAGTCAATTTCTTCTTCGGAGTGAAAGGATTCTAACATGAAAGTTTTAGGCATCTGTTCATATAAAGGCACTAATTATTTTGGCTGGCAAAAGCAAATCGGTTTTATTAGTGTCCAAGAAAAGATTGAAGAATGTCTAAGCAAAGTCTACGACACTCAAATCAATATCCAAGGTAGTGGTAGAACTGACGCCGGTGTCCACGCTTTAAAGCAATACTTTCACTTTGTAAGCGATAAAGAAAAAGATCTTAAACAATTAGCGTACGCCCTTAATAAAATGTTACCTGATGATATCAAAATCATCTCATTCACCAAAGTGGATGATGATTTCCACGCTAGATATAACGCTACTAGAAAGATTTACGAGTATCGTATCCTTTTAACAAACAAGGATCCTCTTTCCTACGATTTAGCGTATATCTATCCAATGGAATTAAATATCAATTTATTCAAAGAAGCACTTAATAAATTCGTAGGAACCCACAATTACCAAGACTTCACGTCTAAAGAAGAAGATGAAGGTGGATTCATTAGAACCATCTATAGAATAGATGTTATTAAAGAAAACGACTTACTAAGAGTAGTCTTTAATGGCAATGGTTTTATGCGTTATCAAATCAGAAACATGATTGGTTCAGCGATCAATGTCGCCAATGGAAAAGAACCATTAGAATTCATTGATAATCACCTTAAAGAAGGCAAAGAAAAACGAGAAATTATCGCCTATAAAGCACCTGCTTCAGGCCTATATCTCGTCGATGTAATTTATTAAGAAATTTTTTTCACACGTGTATAAATGTGTTCACATATACGGGAACATGTGGTAATATTTTTTCGCAAAAAAACAAAAAGGAGTTTTAAATCATGGGTAGAGCACATGAAGTAAGAGCAAAAGCGATGGCCGCAACCGCTGCAAAAAGAAGCGCACTCTTTATGAGAGCTAGTAAAGAAATTTATATGGCGGCAAAGAATGGTGTTCCTGACCCTGAAATGAACTTAGCACTCCGTTCTGCAATTGAAAAATGGAGAGGTCAAAACGTTACTAAAGACGTTATTGATAGAGCCATTCAAAAAGCTAAAGGCGGCGAAGCCGAAAGCTATTCTGAAGGTCGTTATGAAGCCTTTGGTCCAGGTAACTCTCTCTTTATCATTGATACATTAACCGATAACTCAAACCGTGCGTTTATCGAAGTTAGAACCGCTATCACTAAAAAAGGTGGTCACTTGGGTTCCACAATCTTCAATTTCACACAAACAGGTTTATTCGTTTTCAACGGTACCAACAGAGATGAAGTTGAAGAAAACTTAATTCTCTCTGATGTTGATGTCCGTGAAGTCACAGCAGAAGATGGAAAGATCGAAGTCCTTGTTGAACCAGCAGCCTTCGCTCAAGCTAGAGAAGTTTTAGGTGGTATGGGCATCTCCGAATTCGACGTTGCGGAAATAACCTTCCTCGCTAACGATCCAATCGAAATCACAGATCCAGACGATAAACGTAAATTCGACGAATTATGTGATATGCTTGACGACTTACAAGACGTCCAAAACGTCTATCACAACGTTAAGTAATTATTAACCTATAATTAAACAAATACCAATCACGAAATGTGGTTGGTTTTTTGTTTGAAAAACAACTAATTTACGTTGTAGTCGGAATTATTTTTATAAATAATCAATTGACATCACTCGCGTAAACACGTATGATTTTTATCGGCACAAAAGCTAAATTAGCGAAGTCCCCGGTAAGGTCAAAGTTAGTTTGGTAAAGGAGGATTACAGTTATGCAACGTCAAACTACTATTGCAAAAAATAACGAAATCCAAAGAAAATGGTATGTCGTCGATGCCACAGACAAACCATTAGGAAGATTAGCATCACAAGTCGCTCAAGTTTTAACTGGCAAGAATAAGCCAATTTGGACTCCAAATGTTGACTGTGGTGACTATGTTATTATCATCAACGCTGAAAAGGTTGCTCTTTCTGGCGATAAAGTTAATAACAAAAAATACTACAATGTGTCTGGTTACGCAGGCGGTCTTAGAACAAGAACAGCCGGTGTTATGCTTGAAAAGTACCCAGTAGAAATGTTAGAAAGATGCCTTCACGGTATGCTTCCAAAGGGTCGCTTAGGTCGTCAAATGATCAAGAAACTCTTCGTCTATGCTGGCCCAGAACACAAACAAGAAGCTCAAAAACCAGAAGTTCTTGAGCTCAAATACTAGGAGGTCTAAACAATGGCAAAGAAAGCTGATCTTCAATATTACGGCACAGGCAAAAGAAAATCTTCTATCGCTCGTGTTTATATCACTGCTGGTACAGGCAAAGTCGTTGTCAACGACCACCCAGTGGAAGAATATATGCCTTATGAGACATTAATTCTCGACTTAAAACAACCATTAGTCTTAACAGGTACTGATGGCAAGTACGATGTTCGTGCTGAAGTCAAAGGTGGTGGTTTCACAGGTCAAGCTGGCGCTATCCGCTTAGGTATCGCTAGAGCCTTGTTAGAAGCCGGTTGCGATCGTGCAGTCTTAAAAGCTAACGGTATGGTCACACGTGACTCCCGTAAGAAAGAACGTAAGAAATACGGTCTCAAAGCTGCTCGTAAAGCTCCACAATTCAGCAAACGTTAATCGTTTCTGTATCAAGAAAAGAGAAGAGGAAGCTATGCTTCCTTTTTTTCTTTTGCGCGTACGTCATCTTTATATAAAAAATACGTTGATTTTAATATGCGGTTGTTGTATAGTATTTTCGCTGTCTAAAAGACAAGCGGGCCCATAGCTCAGTTGGTTAGAGCGCGCCCCTGATAAGGGCGAGGTCGGAAGTTCAAGTCTTCTTGGGCCCACCAATTACAGCGAATTATTGACTTATTAAATATAGATGATGAGTTCACTTGTCATTGGATGACAATTCCGATGAGCGAATATCATAAAGCGAAGAAGAAGGATTAATCCTTCTTTTTTCTTTAATAGTGCTTGTGTAGTTGCCTATATTCAAACGGAGTCATTTCTGCATATTGTTTAAACACTTTTGAGAAATGACTTTGGCTTGAAAAACCTAAATAGACCGAAATGGACGCGAACGTTTTATCAGAATATCTTAACAATCTTTTAGCTTCATCTATTTTGATTTGCGTAATGTAGTCTGAAATGTTGATCCCTGTTTCGTTTTTAAAGTTAGTGGACAACCTGCTTCTACCCATAAATAAGGCTTTAGCGATGTCTTCTGTTTTAATTGGATCCGACAAGTGTTGTTGAATATAGTTCGATACTTTATTTATTAACACTGATGGATTTTGCCCGAGCCTGATTTTAGCTACGCGTTCTGCATAATCCATAACCATTCGATAACTAAGTTCATCAATTTGATCTATCGAATCTGCTAATTCACAACGTTGAATATATTGGTCAGATAATGCTAATGAAGCAGTGACATCGATACCTCCACGAATGGCGGCTCTAGAAACAAGAGTGGCGGTTACGATAAAAATATTTTTCTTTTGCCTTAATTGCTCTTGGGCAACAGCGCCTTCTTTAACAGCAGGAGCATGAGACATAAATTCGTTTAAAGCGGCAACATCCCCCCTCATCACCATGTCTAATAGTCTGTTTTCTATATCTAAAGCGTTATAAGGCCCGCTTTCATATTGTTCCATTGTTTCAACAGTTCTTTGAGCAACGCTTTTTTCAATCTCATCTTTGATGATGTTTTGTTTTTCTTCGTGAATAACAATACTTTCTAATGATTTCTTTTTACCAGTAAAAGCAAAATAAACCATACACATAATTTGTAATAGTGACATTAATGGTAGACTAACTAACGATTCCATCTCCGAAATAAACTCATCACTCGCGGAAATAGGAACGCCCAACGAGAAGGCAATAGATTTTAATTCTTGCTTTGAAATAGGTAACTGTCTTGTTGGACCCACAACAAGCTTTATATCATCTATATTAGCTATAGCATAGTAATAGTAATAAGGTGATTGATAATAAGAAACTTCGTCCTTCAATTTGAACGTGGCTTCTTTAGACAATTCGAACGGATCTTTTAATAGTTTAATTAAAGAATAATAAAAAATCTGTTTATTGTTTTGATATAGTCTCACAGGAATACCGGAAAGGTTGCCTAAATTAGTGCAAATGTACTTTAAGTCCTCTATTTGTCTCATCTTGAAACAATTATAACAAAAATGAAACAAATATATAAGATATTCCTAATTATATTAAGTAATCTATAATCGACAGAACTTGAGGATAACTATATGAAGACAGTCGATGAATTATTATCTTTGCTCACCCTTGAAGAAAAGGTGGCTTTAGTAGCGGGTTATAAATTTATGCGCACTAATCCAGTTCCTAGATTAGATATTCCTTCAATTAAAACAAGCGATGGCCCACATGGTCTAAGAGCACAACCTGATGGTGGTGATAATGGTGTCACTAACTCATTACCCGCAACATGCTTTCCCACTGCAAGTTGTAGCGCTAATACATGGAGACCTGAATTATTAAAAGAAATGGGCAACGCCATGGCGGAAGAAGCAAAATTTTATGATGTTTCAGTTATTTTAGGCCCAGGTGTTAACATCAAAAGAAATCCAAGGTGTGGTAGAAATTTTGAATATTTCTCAGAAGATCCATTCCTTGCTGGAAGAATGGGCGCTGAAGAAGTTAAAGGCATCCAAGAGAAAGGTGTTGGTGTTTCTGTTAAGCATTTCGCGGGTAACAATTCTGAGAACTACCGTTTTATGGGTGATTCCGTTATTGACGAAAGAGCACTTAGAGAAATCTATTTAAGACAATTTGAATATATTGTAAAAGAAGCCAAGCCAGAAACTTTAATGTGTGCCTATAACAAAATCAATGGTACACACTGTAGTGAAAATGAATGGTTATTAAATGAAGTACTCCGCAAAGAGTGGGGCTTTAAAGGTTTAGTGATGTCTGACTGGGGCACAACCCATGACCGCATTAAAGGCATTAAATCAGGTTTAGATTTAGAGATGCCTGGTGATAATGATATATGCCGTAAATGGATCGTTGATGCCGTCAATGATGGAACTTTAGATGTTAAAGATTTAGATGAAGCAGTCAAAAACGTCCTCACATTAGTTTATAAGCATAAAGATAATGTCCATGCTGGTGATGTGGATTGGAAAGCACATCATGAATTAGCCAAAAAGATTGCTCTAGAAGGCGCTGTTCTTTTAAAGAACAATGGTTCTCTTCCACTAAAAGAAAGCGAACAATTATTAGTGGTTGGTGAACTCTTTGAAAAGGCCCGTTATCAAGGCGCGGGCTCTTCAATGATTAATCCACAGTTCTATTCATCAAGCAAAGACGCTTTTGATAAGAATAATATTCAATATAAATATTTAAAAGGATATAAGGTTGATGACCTTGATGCTGATGAATCTTTAATCAAAGAAGCAGTCGAGGCTTCTAAAGATTATGAAAAAGTCGTTCTTTTCATTGGCTTAACCGATTGGTATGAGTGCGAAGGTGTGGACAGAAACAATATCAAGCTTCCACAAAGCCAATTGGATTTAATCGACGCTTTTATTAAAGAAAACAAAAAGTTGGTCATTGTGTTATTCGGTGGCTCGGTCGTGGAATTACCATTCTTTGATTATGCTGAAGCTATGCTTCATATGTTCCTTTCTGGCCAAAATAGTGGTGAAGCAACATATGAATTACTGTTCGGAAAAGTTAATCCAAGTGGCAAGCTTGCTGAAACATGGCCAATTAGTTATGAAGATGTGCCATTTGGAAATGAGTATTCAATTAAAGCGCAAGATGTTTATAAAGAATCAATCTATGTTGGTTATAGATATTATCTAACCGCAAACAAAGAAGCAAGGTTCCCATTTGGTTTTGGTTTAAGTTATACAACCTTTGAATATAGCAATCTAATGATTGAACAAAAAGGAGATAGCTTATTAGTAAAAGTTGATATCACTAATACTGGTGATGTCACTGGTATGGAAACTGTTCAACTTTATGTTTCCGCTCCAAATAATAACGCCCATAAACCTCTTAGGGAATTAAAGGGCTTTACTAAAGTAAGCCTTGAACCAAAAGAAACAAAAACTGTCGAGATTATTGTGAATAAAGAAGATCTTAAGTATTGGGACATTAATGAACATAGATTCGTACTAGAAGATGGACAATATAGTGTCCAAATTGGTAAGAACTCAAAAGATATAGTCCTTCAAGAAAAGATTGTCATTAAAGGCGAAAAACTCTCAAAACAAACACACGTATTCTATGAAACTCTCGCTTTCTCTAATTACAAAGACGAGGAATATGAAGAAGTAACAGGTAACAAGATTATTCCATTACCACCAAGCAAACCTATCACCCTTGAATCAAGACTCTCAGATTTAAAACAAACATTCATGGGTCGAATCTTATATAACGCTCTTCAAGGAGTGCCTAAAAAAGAATTAAAGAAAGCTAAGAAAATGCCTGAGGGCACCGAAAAGCAAAATAGAATCAAAGGAGCAAAATTCCTAGAAATCATCCTTGATAGCAATTCGATTATCTCATTATCAATGTCATCAAGCGGAGCGTTCCCTTATAACTTCGCTCAAGGATTCAAAGAATTATCAAATGGACATCTATTCAAAGGAATTGGATGTTTCTTAAAAAAAATAAAAGCGCCAGCTTTACCAATAAATGTTAAGGAGGAAAAGTAATATGGCATTCAAGTTATTAAACGCAAGAATCTTCAATTCTAGAGTTCGCTCTAAGAATGTTGAAGCTAAGGAAAAGTGGATTGGCTATTTAATCGGTCCTGCTGGAGCATTATTGCTTAATGCTGTTTTAGCTACTTACCTTAATATTTTCTATACAGACGTCTTGGGATTAAGCACTGTTTGGGGTGGTATGTTCCTTGTTATTTTCCCATTATTATCTAAGATAATAGACGCCATTACTAATGTCGTAATGGGCTATATCATAGATAGAACAAGAACCAAACAAGGCAAAGCAAGACCTTGGTTACTATTGTCAGCTTTCTTGTTAACGGCTACAGGCATTATGCTCTTTGTTATTCCTCCACTAGGGCAAACATTTAAACTTATCTGGATCATTGCTTCTTACAATTTATTCTATTCATTTGCATTTACCATTTATAACATGTCCCATGGTTTGATGGTTCCATTATCTACAAGAAACACCTTACAAAGAGGCCAATTATCTGTCTTTAATCAAATCACCGCAATCATGATGTCTGGTATCATAGTGGCCCTTGTTTTCCCAATGGTTATTATGCCTGCTATCGGTGTCAATATGGAAATGTGGATCTTAGTGATGTCTATTCTTTCCGCTGTTGCACTTCCACTTACTCTTCTTGAATACTATTTCACCAAAGAAAGAGTTTATGAAGAACAAGCGGAACAGGAAGAAAAGAAAGTTCCATTCTTTAAACAATTAAAAATCATCTTTACTGATAAATATATGCTTATTATTTATGGTTATTTCTTTATCACAACATTTGCGACAGCCTTAAAAAATATTGGCCTCGTGTATTACTGTAACTATGTTTTAGGTACATATAATGATGGTATTACTCAAATGCTTGTTTCTGTGATTGGCGGTATTCCAATGGGCATCGGTATCTTTGCGGTTTGGCCATTAGCAAAACGCTTTGGTAAAAAGAATGTTACCGTTGTTGGCTGCTGCTTAATTGCTTTAGGCAGTGCGATATGTTGGATGTTCCCAACTAATATGGTCGTCTTCTTAATTGGACAATTCATTAAAAACTGTGGTGGTCTTCCAGGATCATATATCTTTATGGCCTTATTCGCTGATACATTAGACCATGTTGAATGGAAGAGTGGTGTCCGTGTTGATGGTGTTCCAATGTCAATTTATAACATCATTGCCGTCACAATTGTTGGTATTGCCACTGCTGTGTTTAATGCTTTCTTAGGCATCGCTAACTATGTTGCGCCAGTGACTAAAGCAGAGTACTTAGAAAATGCTGCCAAATATGCTGGACAAACAACACAATTATCCGCTGATAAGATTGCGGAACTTGGTGCCAAAGACTCCGTCGCATTTATTCAAAATGGTAATGTTAATACATTATTCACCTTCGCTTTCGTTGGTTTAGAGGTCATCTCTTCATTATTAGTTGTTGGTATGCTCATCTTCTTAGTGGTTGAAAAGACCATTACCAGAAAACAAGTAATCATCCGTGAAAGACTAAAAGCCGCTTGCGAAGCACGTGGCGAAGTTTGGATTGAACCAGAAGTCAAAGCCGAACTTGAAGAAAAACAAATGATCGAAGAGGCAAGAAACATTTTCATCGAAGAATTAAAAGTTAAATGTGAAAAGAATGCAAAACTTGATTTTGATGCTGAATTAAAGAAATACGATGACAAAGTCGAAGCCGCTCGTATTAAGAAAGAAAATGCTATGCAAAAGAACGCTGAAAAAGAAGCTGCTAAAAAAGCAAAAGATGAAGCTAAACTTCAAGCTAAGCTTGACAAGATGACTCCTGAACAATTAGCGGCTAGGGAAGCTAAATTAGCTAAGAAAGCAGAAAAAGAAGAAGAACAATGGCAAAAAGAACAAGTTAAAGGCCAACTCTTCTATGAAAAGATGCAAAAAGAATTAAGAGCTCAATAGTGGAGGTATTGTCATGAAACTAGTTAATGTCAAAACAGAATATCTCCAAAATCCATTAGGCTTGGATATTGTTAATCCACGCATTACTTGGAATGTCGTTGAGCAAGATATCAAACAACAAAAAGCTTTTGAAATCGTTTATAAATTAAATAACGATGAAGAAGAGTGCATTAGAAAAGAAACATCTTCTGCTCATTATGACTTTGAGCAATCTCTTAACAGTCGTGACTATGTAGTTTACAGAGTAAGAGTGCAAAACGAAAAAGGCGATTGGTCAGATTTTAGTGAAGAAAATCATTTCTCGATTGGTTTATTAAATAAAAGTGATTGGTCTGCCAAATGGATTTATGGAGACTATAATGTTTCAAAGAAACAAAGATATCCAGTCGACTATTTCAAAAAAGAATTTGAAGTCAAAGTAATCAAACAGTCATTCTTATATATCAGTGTTTTAGGCATTTATGAAGCATACATTAATGGCGTTAAAGTCGGTAACGCCTTATTGGCTCCCGGCAGCACCGATCCTCGTAAAAGAGTCCAATATGATACATATGAAGTTTCTTCTTTATTAAAAGAAGGCAAAAACGAACTAGTCATCCTTTTAGCGGATGGCTGGTATAGAGGTAGCATTGGTGCGAAAGGCTTTACTTATGTCTTTGGCAAAAACACAAAAGTATTAGCCCAACTAGAATTAGGAGATCAAAAAGTATTAACCGACGAATCTTGGTCTTGGTCTAATGATGGTCCAATTACATTTGCCGATTTAAAAGATGGTGAAATCGTAGACTTCAATAAAGTCCCATCATTTAACGGTAAAGTTAGAGTGGGTTCCTATGATAAAGAAGTCACCTCCTCAAACAACTCACACGTTGTAGTGATTTCTAGGAATAAACCACTAAAACAATTTAAATCCAAAAACGATAAAGACGTGTATGAGTTTGAAAACAATGTTGCGGGTAACATCGCTTTAAAACTTAAAGGCCAACCAGGAAGCAAAATCCATTTAGTTTTAGGTGAGATGCTTGATGAAAACGAAGATGTCTCTTTAAAGAATGTTCAATGTATCAGAAAAGGCAAAAAGACTCCTCTTCAAGAAGTGGTGATCGTTTGCAAAGAAGGCATCAATGAATACGAATCCAAATTCTTCTATGGTGGTTTCAAATACGCTGAAGTATTAGAAAACGACGGAGTGGAACTCTTAGAAATCGAGCAACTTGCTATTTCAAGTGAGATGGATAGAGTCTCGACATTTGAATGCTCTAATGAATTAATCAATATCTTCTACGACAATACGGTGAGAAGCTGCCGTTCCAACTTCGTAGATATTCCAACTGATTGTCCAACAAGAGAAAGAATGGGTTGGACTGGTGATAGCCAAATCATCTTTGATACAGCGTCTTACCTATTTGATTGTCATGCTTTCTTTAGAAAGCACATCAAAGATGTCTATGATAGACAAGATAAAAATGGTCGATTACCACAAATTGCCCCATATTCCGCAGAAGATTGGTTTATGGGCGTCATGAATGGCTCTGTCGGTTGGGCGGATGCTGGCATCTTAATCCCATATCGTATGTACTTACAATATGGTGATATGAATATCCTTAAAAACAATTATGACAATATGGTGAGATACGCCAAATTCATGATTAAAAGATGTGGTGGTGCTAGAGGCTTATATGCTTTATATGCTAAACCATTGCACTTATCCAAGGAAAATAAGAAATATGGCGTTAATAATGGTCAATCCTATGGTGAATGGGCGGAACCTGCTGATGTCAAAGCCTTTGTGTGGACCGACTTTGCGGAGCCACATCCAGAAGAAAGCATGGCCTATACATATTGGATGATGTCCTTAATGGTGGAAATCTCTAATCTTATTGATAGAACAGAGAATAACGCTTTATTTGAAGAATATAGAGATGGCGTGAAACGTGCTTATCAAGAATTAGTGACTAAACCAAGACACACCATTGATACAGATAGACAGTGCAAACAAGTAAGACCGCTTTATTTAGACTTATTAAATGAAGAACAAACAGTGTTTGCTAAAGATAGATTAATCAAAGCGTTAGATAACTATGATTGGAGATTAGGTACTGGTTTCTTAAGTACTCCATTCATTCTCTATGTCTTAGAAAAGATTGATCCAAATTATGCCTATAAACTTTTATTAAATGAAAAGATGCCTGGTTGGCTATATATGGCTAAAGAAAACACAGGCACCATTTGGGAAGGTTGGGAAGGACCAAATGCTCAATCTGGTATAGCTTCTTTAAACCATTACAGTAAAGGTGCGATGGTGGAATGGCTATATAAATCAATGCTAGGTATCAAGGTTAAAGGCGAAAACAGATTTGAAATCTCTCCAGTCATTGGAGAAGGTGTCGACTTCGCTAAAGGCAGTTACCAAAGCCTATATGGTGAAATTGCTGTTAGCTGGAAAAAAGAAAATGACAAAGTCAATTTTGAAATCCAAGTACCAGCTAATGTCACAGCGTCATTTATCTACAAAGATAAGTTAGAACAATTAGAACCAGGAAAACATCACTTTGTGATCTAGGAGAAATTATGAACTTTTTAGAATCGAAATTTGTTAAAGAAGTCAGTGAAATCACTGATAACATGTACCATCAAGGTTGGGATGAACGTAATGGTGGAAATATTTCATACATGATTGATGAAGCATATGTAAGAAAATATTTCCCAGAAGACAACTTCCCAAGAAAATTTGATTTAGGTTTTGTCGCTGATGAAATAGTCAGAGGTAAATATTTCCTTGTTACTGGTACAGGCAAATATTTCAAAAACATCATTAAAAATCCAGAAGCCAATTTAGGTTTAGTTAAAATTAGCGACAATGGCAAAGAAGCCCATCTACTATGGGGCTACAATGATGGTGGCAAATTCACAAGTGAATTTCCTGCTCATTTAATGAGCCATGCCGCTAGATTAAAAGTAAATCCAAACAATAGAATCATTATGCATACACACCCAACATACACAATTTGCATGGGCGCATGTTTACCGGCAGATGAAGTTATCTTCACTCATAAACTATGGAAATCAAATACCGAAGCAGTCGTTGTTTTCCCAGAAGGCGTTGGTGTTCTTCCTTGTATGGTGTGCGGCACAACTGAAATCGGTGAAGCGACCGCTAATAAAATGAAAGAACATCGAATAGTCACTTGGACAAACCATGGTATCTATGGTGCGGGTAATGATATCGATGAAGCCTTTGGCTTAATTGAAACAGTGGAAAAGACCGCACAAATTTATATGTTAACTTTAGGGCATGTGGTTAACGAGATTCCAGATGAAGTCATTATTGGTTTAGCCAAGTTATGGAATTTAAAAATGATGCCAGGCGTTATTGAGGAAAAATAATGAAATATTATTTAGCGATTGATCTAGGCGCTACAAGTGGCAGACATGTCATCGGTTATCAAAAAAACGGTGAAATAGTTTTAAAAGAGATTCACCGCTTTAAAACCGAGATGGATATGTCCGCTGATGGTTTAGTGTGGGACATCCCTCGTATCTATAAAGAGATATTGATCGGTATTAAAAAAGCATTTGAACAATATCCAATCATTGAATCTTTATCTATTGATACTTGGGGTGTTGATTATGTCTTAATGAACGGAGATAAAGAACTACCTCCATACTATGCATATCGCAATGAAAGATGTGAAAAATCCGCTAAACAGGTACACGCATTAGTTAGTTTTGAAGAGATATATAAAAGAACAGGCATTCAATACGCTGCCTTTAATACTCTATATCAGCTATTTGATGATAGACAAAAAGGTAGATTAGAAACCACTACTGACTATTTAATGCTTCCAAGCTATTTCACTTATAAGCTCACAGGCATTAAAACGCATGAATACACCAACGAATCAACAGGAGCATTGTTAGATGCCAATACGGGTAAATATGATTCCAATCTAATAGAAAGAATAGGCTTACCAAGGAAGTTATTTAATAGCATTCAACAACCTGGTCATATCGTTGGTAGTTTACTACCAATCGTTCAAAAAGAAGTGGGTGGAAATACCAAAGTAATACTTTGCCCATCTCACGATACCGCTTCAGCTTTTGAATCAGTGGACGTACCAGATAACGGCATTATCCTCAGCAGTGGTACTTGGTCATTATTAGGAATTAAATCCAAACAACCAATCATCACTGATAAATCACTTAAAGCTAATTACACAAACGAAGGTGGCGTGGGCTATATCAGATTCCTTAAAAACATTATGGGTATGTATATAGCAAATAGGCTGAGAGATGAAACAGGATTAACGCTTAATGAGATTAATAAGCAAATTGATGAATCAATTTATAACAAGACGTTTGATATCAATGATCCAAGCTTAAGCGCTCCTAAGAACATGAAAGAAGCTGTATTAAAACTATTAGACGATAGACCAAATAATATTGATTTATTTGCCTCGGTCTTCCGCTCGATGGCATTAGGTTATAAAGCCGCTATTAGTGAGTTAGAAACAATCACGAATAAGAAGTATCAATCAATCTATGTAATTGGTGGTGGCGCTAAAAACATCTATCTCAATCGATTAATTGAAAAGTATACAAATAAGAAAGTAATCGCTATGCCAATTGAGGCAACAGCGTTAGGAAATATCAAAACACAAATGAAAGTGAGTAAAGAATTATGAGAAAAGAAGTCAAAGAAATCTATGCATCCTATGGAGTGGATGTAAACAAAGCCCTTAAGGAATTAGCCAAAACCAAAATCTCCTTACATTGTTGGCAATTAGATGATGTCAATGGATTTGAAAATGAAGGCAGCTTAACTGGTGGCATCCAAACAACTGGTAACTATCCTGGTAAAGCTAGAAACTTTAAGGAATTAACACAAGATTTAGATAAAGCCTTATCTTATATCCCAGGTAGCAAAAAGATTAATCTTCATGCAATTTATCAAACAGGTAAAATCGTTGAAAGAAACGAAGTGGGTATTGAACAATTTAAAGACTGGGTTAGCTATGCTAAAGAAAGAGGTTTAGGCTTAGACTATAATCCCACAATCTTTTCTCATCCAATGCTAGTGGATGGTCTTTCCTTATCTTCGCCAGATGAAAAGGTGAGAAACTATTGGATTAAGCACTGTGTTGAAGGTTTAAAGATTACTGAATACTTCGCTAAAGAATTAGGTCAAAAATCTTTAATGAACATTTGGATTCCTGATGGTTTAAAAGATGTTCCAGGTGATAGATTAGGTCCTAGAGAAAGATTAAAAGACTCTTTAGATAAGATTCTCGCTGGTTATAAATATGATAAAAAGGTGATGGACGTGTCTGTAGAAAGCAAAGTCTTTGGTATTGGTGTTGAATCATATACCGTTGGCTCAAACGAATTCTATTTGAATTATGCCGCATCTAGAAATATCTGCTGTTTATTAGATACAGGCCACTTCCATCCAACAGAGAATGTCGCAGATAAGATTTCCTCTATGTTCTGCTTCTATAACAAATTAGCATTCCATGTCTCTAGACCAGTGAGATGGGATAGCGACCATGTTTTAAAACTTAACGATGATTTACAAGATGTCGCTGATGAATTAATAAAATGTGATGGCTTACAAAGAAGTTATATTGGTTTAGATTACTTTGATGCTTCTATCAATAGAATCGCAGCGATGGTAATAGGCGCTCGTAATATGGAAAAAGCTTTACTTAAAGCCTTGTTAACCCCATGGCATTTATTAAAAGAAGCACAAGATAGTTATGATCACACTCGTGTTCTTGCTAAGCAAGAAGAACTCAAGACACTTCCTTGGGGTGAAGTTTGGGATGAATATCTTAAGCGTCAAGGCATGGTCTCTGATGCTAAAATGTTTGAAGAAGTCAGAGAATACGAAAAGAATGTTTTGTCTAAAAGATAGGATAGGTTTTTGAATGTTTCAAGCAGCATATGATTTTTGGAGACCAAATAAATACGGTTTAAAACCATATTTAATTAACGATGGCAAAAAGCATCCTTTTGCTGTTATTTGCCCTGGTGGCGGATATGGTATGGTTTGTTCATTTGTAGAAGGACTCCCTTATGCTGAAGAATTAAATAAACGCGGTTATCACGCTTTTGTGGTTTATTATCGCGTTAAAGGGAAAGCTCGCTATCCCCATCCTCAAGAAGATTTACAAAAGGCGATTAATGATATTTTTGCTCACGAAGATGAATGGAATTTAGACATTACCAATTGGTCGCTTTGGGGCAGTTCCGCTGGTGGACATTTGGTGGCCAGCATGTTTATTGAAGATTGGAAAATCCCAAAACCATCCGCTTTGGTGCTAATTTATCCAGTAATTACGCTAGGCGAGCACACACATCTTGGGACAAGAAATAATCTTTTAGGAAAGAACGCTTCTCAAGAAATGATTGAAAAACTATCCATCAACTTGCATATTGATTGTAACTTTCCAAGAACATATTTTTGGAATGGTACAGCTGATAAATCTGTAGACCCTATAAATTCTAACTTGTTAGAAGAGTCACTTAAAAAGGCGGGTGTTTCTTACAAAAGAGATGTCTTTTTAGGTGTTGGGCATGGCGTGGGTTTAGCTAAAGGAACTAATGCTGAAAAGTGGTTTGATAAAGCAATAGAGTTCATTGAGAATATCTAATTTGTTCAAAATACGGTCAATTAGACCCACCAACTAGATTACTAAGAAGGATTAATCCTTCTTTTTCTTTTATGTTTAAGTGTGTAACAAAAATAATAAAAATGTTTCACACTAATAGATAATATGCTATAATAATAGTGACAGGAGGTATTGTTTATGCCTAATATTAATGACTTATTAAGAGAGAAGAATCAGATTATTGAACAGCTAAATTCTATGCTTTATGGTTCAATTGAACTAAGAGAAAAAGATAATAAGCAATACATCTATGTCCATTTTAGGCAAGATGGTGTTTTAAACACTAAATATGTTGGTGAATATTCAGATGTTCTTTATAACTTAATTAGGAACAATACCGAGATAGCCAAGAATCTTAAAAGAAGGCTTAAAGAGATTAACAAAACTCTCAAAGAACTTAACTATGTACAAATTGATGGGGTTGATGAGAAAGTCGCCATTAACATTGATTTAGCAAGAAGATATTTGGTTGATTCAATTTATAAGCAAGCAATGCTAGAGGGGGTAGCTACCACATATTCAGATACCGAAACAATTGTTAATGGTGGCAAAGTTAATGACATGACCGCAAGTGATATTAATAAAGTCATCAATCTTAAAAGAGCCTGGGAATTTATCATGTCTGTTGATTTGGCAAACTATCCAACCAATTACGCTGTTTTATGTCAAATAAACCAAATAGTGGAAGACGGCTTTTCATTGACCGCTGGAAGAATTAGAAGTGTGCCAGTCACAATTGGTGGCTCTTCATATATCCCTCCTATTCCTTTTGAAGACCATGTCAAACAAGATCTATCTGATATGCTGCAAAATGAAGAAGGAATTGATTTGGCGATTGATCTAGTCCTATTTGTAATGAAAAAGCAATTGTTCTTAGACGGCAACAAAAGAACCGCTATCATTTTCGCTAACCATTATTTAATCTCACATGCTTTAGGCTTGATTGTGGTCCCAGTAGACAAGGTTAGTGATTACAAAAAAGTTCTGGTGTCTTATTACGAAGATGAATCTAAAAAAGATGAAATTGTCTCATTCTTAAAAAACTACTGCTGGATAAAAATCTAAGTGAAGGTTCAGAATACGGGCATTCTGGTCCACCAAATCGATAGTAATAGAACTGCGAACAGCGGTTCTTTTTTGTTATAAAAATGAATTTTTTATCAAATTGTTAACACAATATATATTTAAGTGATATAATGCTTCAATGTGGTTAGTTAGCCATGACTAACCGAATGACGCTATTACATAGTAATAGTAATTAAAGAGGAAGCAGTGGCCGTTTAAAAAAAGTAATTCTGTAACAAAAACGATTAAGCATCTTAGCCAGTGCTCGTTAGTAATGAATCTCCTAATCTACCAACACTAACGGCCACTCTTCCACAGACTATTAATAAAGGGAGTATTATATGGGTTTAATTGAATTTAAGAATGTGAGCCGTATTTATCAAGTCGGTGATCATGAACAAAAGGCTTTAGACAATATCGATTTAGACATCGAAGAGGGAAAATTTATTGTTATCTTAGGTCCTAGTGGTGCGGGCAAGTCCACATTACTAAACTTATTAGGTGGTTTAGATTCTCCAACAAATGGTCAAATCCTTGTTGAAGGGAAAGATATTTCAAAATTAGATAATAACGCTTTAGCGGATTATCGCGCCTCAACAGTGGGCTTTGTCTTTCAATCCTATAATTTAATTCCAACATTAACTGTTTTTGAAAATGTTTCATTGGTGAAAGAAATTGTGAAAGATCCATTATCCGTTAACGAAATGCTTAATGAAGTGGGTCTTGCTGATCATAAAGATAAATTCCCGTCCGAACTAAGTGGTGGTGAACAACAAAGAGTCTCTATTGCTAGAGCTTTAGCGAAGAACCCAAAGATTTTATTATGCGATGAACCAACTGGTGCCTTAGATAGCGAAACAGGTGCTATGGTACTCAAAGTACTTTTAAATATGGCGAGAAGTTATCATAAGACAATTATCATTGTTACCCATAACCAAAACATCGCTAAAATGGCGGACACAATTATCAGAGTGAAATCCGGTCATATTAAAGAAGTTATCAATCAAGATAGCCCATTAAGTGTTGATGAGGTGGATTGGTAATATGTTATTTAGAAAATTATTAAGAACAATATGGCACTATAAAGCCCAATTTATATCCATGATTATCATGGTTATATTAGGCGTTGGTGTATTCGTTGGTTTCCAAGGGGAATGGAAATCAATCGAGCAAGATACTTTCTCGTTCTATAAATCTACAGGCTTCGCAGATTATCGCTTAGTATCTGAAACTGGTTATTCAGAAGAAGACATGAATAAAGTCGCTTCTATAGAAGGAGTGGATAAAATATCCCGCTATGTCTCTGTTAAAACAAACGAAACAAAAGAAAATGACGTTGTGGCAGTGACAGTGACCACGAACTTCGATGTTTCAAGTTTCATAGTCACCAAAGGCGAAGAATATGACGCTAAAGCGTTAGACACTATTTGGATGAGTGACTTATATGCAGAAGCTAACGACTATCATATTGATGATGAAATGACACTTAAATATGGTGCTATTTCATTAACCGGTAAAATCAAAGGCTTAATTAAATCTAGTGAGTACTTAATTTGTACTCCTGGAGAAAACCAAATGATGCCTGATTATAAGACGTATGGCTATGTTTATATTTCTCCTGAAATGTATAAGAAAGCCTTAGGCGGATTTGAATTATATCCTGAATTACATGTTATCAGTAATCTTTCAAAGAAAGAGTTTTCAGAAGCCGCGAATGAAAAGCTTGGAAGAACGAATCTTGTTCTTACTAAAAATGAAGTGGCTTCATATTCTGAAGCACAAGGCGAAGCTAGTGAAGGCAAAACTATGGCATCAATCTTACCTGTGGTCTTCTTAGGCATAGCGGTCTTAATTATGGCCACAACTATGCAAAGATTAACAATCAATGAAAAGACACAAATTGGCACTCTCAAAGCGTTAGGTTTTAGAGATTCTAAAATTGTTAAACACTATACCTTATTCGGCCTATTTATTGGATTAGTGGGTGGCGTACTTGGTGTTGGCTTTGGTTATTTCATCGCTTGGTTTATTTTTAATCCAGGTGGATCAATGGGTACATACTTTGATTTACCATCTTGGGCTATTCATATGCCATGGTGGACCTTCCTTGTGGTTATTGGCATTGTTGGTTTTATGACATTGATTTCCTATATATCCGCGAAGAATATGCTTAAAGGTACCGCTGCGGATGCTCTTAAACCATACACTCCAAAAGCCATGAAGAGATTAAAGATTGAGGATTCTAAAGGTTGGAGAAGAATGAAATTTGCCACTAAATGGAATCTAAGAGATTTATTCAGACATAAAGCTAGAAGTGGTATGACATTATTCGGTGTCTTTGGCTGTACTGTCTTATTGATTGCATCATTTTTAATGATGGATTCCATGGTGGGATTTGTTAATAAGTTCTACTATGGCTCAATGAACTATGAAAGTCAGATTTCATTAAAAGAAGACGCCACTAATGAAAAAGCATTAGAGATTGCATCATACTATGATGCCGATTACAGTGCTTCTACAAATGTCTCTTTAAATGAAGAAGCAATTGCAATGGATATTTATGATATCAGTCATGACTATGTACGATTCCTTGATACCAATATGAAATTTGTCACTCTTAAGGATGATGGAGTTTATGTTGGTCAAAGATTAATGGAATCTAATCATTTAAAGATTGGCGATACATTTACAGTCTCGGTTTTTGGTAGCGATATTACATACACGCTCCGCCTAACTGGTCAATTGAGAACATTAACTAAGGGTGTTGTGATGAGTAAGAAATACGCTGATGAAAAAGGTATTGATTATAAGATTAACCAAATCTTCACCAATACCAAAAAAGATGATGTTACCGCTCATGGCGATTACATCAGCACCACTAAGAGCAGAAATGATATCATTAAATCATTTGATAGCTTTATGGAAGTCATGTATTTAATGATTGGTGCGCTTATTGTTTTATCCATTATTTTAGGTATTGTTGTTTTGTATAACTTAGGAACAATGTCTTATTTTGAAAGATATAGAGAATTATCCACTCTCAAAGTGGTGGGCTTCAAAGACAAAAAGATTGGCAAACTCTTAATCACCCAAAATATGTGGTTAACAGTGGCGGGTTTTGTCTTAGGCTTCCCAACTGGTATTGGCATTACCTATGTCTTAATGAAGGCATTAGCCTCTGAATATGAAATGATGCTGATATTTGGTTGGATGACGTTTGTTATTCCAGTAGTTTTAATGTTTGGTGTTTCGTTCTTCGTTTCTTGGCTCGTTGCAAGAAAGAATCGAAAGATCAATATGGTAGAAGCCTTAAAAGTTCCTGAATAAAATAAACACTTAAAGCCACTTGAAAAAGTGGTTTTTTGTTTGTCGCCTGCATAATACATATGTGACAAACTACAAAAAATGCTAAAATAGATTATCACATGGATCAGAAAAGTATTTTTAACGTCACCGTTTGTACGTTCGGAGTAATCCTTTTGATTATTCACATTATTGATATCCTTTTGAAGAAGGATCTTCGCAAAGACGAGAAACACTTGTTGGTGTTCTTTATTTTTACTGCTGTCCATTTATTTGCATATTTATCTTTTACTATTACTAAGGTCTATTACACGAGCAATGGTCTTATCATGACGGCGTACTCGTTGTTCTATATAGCCAACAACATGGAAGTGTTATTATTGTTTGCCTATGCTTTATCTTACGTTGAACTGAATAAAGATATTAAACGGGCCGCTGTAATTATTAATCTAACGGTGTTTGGCTTATTTGCCGTTCTTGATGTGATCAATTTATTCACCCCAATATTCTTCTATGCTCAAGATGGTATTTATATGAGAGCGAAGTTCATGGTGCTTTCTCAAGGCTATCAATTGTTAGGAATCATTACCGTCTTTGCTTTAACTGTCTTTAACAAACACACTAAGATATCAGAGAAAGTGGGATTCTCTATTTACTGTATATTGCCCCTATTTTCAGTTATTTTACAAAACATTCTCGCTGGCTTTGCTATTGCTTATTTCTCAATTATCATTTCCGTTGAAATCTTGTTCTTATTCGTTAACGCTAAAAAGAATATAGATTTAGTTAATGAGTCGAAGAAAACTAAAGAAGCGGAAGTGCGTTTAATGATGTCACAAATCCAACCGCACTTTATCTATAACACTCTTTCTAGTATTTCTACTTTGATTAAGATTGATCCAGATAAAGCTCAAGTGGGCTTAGATAGCTTTACCGAATATCTTAGATCAAACCTTTCTGCGATTTCAGAAACAAACCTTATTCCTTTTAGTGATGAGCTTAAGCACATCAAAACTTATCTCGCTTTAGAGAAGATTAGATTTGATGATAGACTCAATGTTACTTATGACATTAAAACTAAGAACTTTAAAATCCCACCTTTAAGTATTCAACCAATCGTGGAAAACGCTGTTAAGCATGGTTTAATGAAGAAGATTGAAGGTGGCACAATTACCATTAAAACCACCGAAGACGATCAGACCTATTGCGTGGAAATTAGCGATGACGGTGTTGGTTTTGATGTCAATAAATTACAAAAAAGTGATAATAAACATATTGGTTTAAGAAACGTTAGTTATCGTCTCTCCACAATGTGTCATGGTGAGATGATGATTCATAGTGAAATTGATAAAGGCACAACCGTCATGGTAATCTTTTTTAAAGGGTAGTGTATGAAAGTCTTATTAGTCGATGATGAAAATTTACAATTGAAGAGATTACACGAATCAGTGAAATATGTTTTACCAACCGCTGAATTCTTAACTTTCACTAATCCTAAATCAGCGTTAGACGCTGCAAAGAAAGCACAAATTGATATTGCTTTCCTTGATATTGAAATGCCTGGATTAAACGGCATCCAATTAGCGAAAGCTCTTAAAGGCTTTAATCCTAAGATTAATATTATCTTCGTCACAGCTTATGACTCGTTCGCTTTAGATGCTATGCGCATCAGAGCGTCAGGTTTTATTACTAAACCAGTTAACGAAGAAAAGATTGTCGAAGAAATTGAAGGCTTAAGATATCCAGTCGAAATGGCGTCCACGAAGAAACTACAAGTAAAATGCTTTGGTAACTTTGAAGTGTTCGCTAATGGGGAACCTGTCAAATTTACATATAGTAAATCAAAAGAAGTCTTTGCCTATCTTATTGATAGAGAAGGTTCCGCGATTAACATTAATGAATTAAACGCTATTCTTTGGGAAGAAGATCATAAATCATATTTAAGAAATCTTATTTCTGATATCCAAAAGACATTAAAAGATATCGGTGCTAGTGATGCCTTCATTAAAAGGCACAACGAATGTTATATCGATATCACTAAAGTGGATTGCGATGCCTATGAATACAAAAACAATAACCCAGACGCCATTCGAGCGTACCGTGGGGAATATATGATTCAATATTCTTGGGCTTATTTTGAAGATTTTTAATTCTTACTTAATGAACTAAGCAAAAATAGATTTCGATTCTATCGAAGTCTTTTTCTTATGTGGCACATGTGTGACAGGCACTAGCATATAATGATGCCACTAAAGATATTTTGCATTTATGAAAACAGTGGATTTGACAAAAGACGAACCAAAAGAGGAAGTATTACGCTGCCCTAAATGCGGTAGCAAAAACATTAAGAAAGGTCATGTTTCCTCAATGGACCTTCATTTCTGTGAATGCAAAGACTGTCACCACAAGTTTTATGTTGAAAAAGAGTAACGCTATGAAGAAATCATTATTAACATTTTTATCATTCGCCTTAGTGCTCGCTGGTTGTTCCTCTAATAACAACAAGAGCGCTTCTTCATCAAGCCAAGAACCACTTGACCCATCGCTCAAAGAAACAACAGTCAAAGTTGAATCCTGCTATAGTGGTGAAACACCAAAGAACTATGAAATCAAGTTTGCTTATAAGGATTCATTGTTTGAAGGTAGCGCTGATCAGTTCAACAAAGATTTAGCAATGCTTTCATATGGTTTCTCTATTGTTAGTGAAGAAAAAGATGAAGCGAAACAGTTCTTTAAAGACCTAGCTTTCACCAACGCTGAATACGCTAGTGAATATGATGAAAAACCAAAAGTAGACGGGGTGGGATATTGTTTCGCCACTAAATTCGTGAGTGATTATAACCTTATTGGTGTGTCTATTCGTGGCTTTAATTACAAAGTTCAATGGGTTGATAACTTTAATGTTGGTACTGAAGGTGATCACTTAGGTTTTAGTGAAAGTGCAGATACCGTTATAGAAGCCCTCAATACCTATGTTGGAAAGATTAAAAACAATAAACCAATCAAACTATGGTTAACTGGTTATTCTAGAGGTGGCGCTATTGCTAATGTGATGTCTAGTAAAATCCTTAGTGATGAAACATCCAAATTTAACAAAGATAACTTATATACATATACATTTGAAGCTCCTAGAGGCTTAACACTAGAGCACGCTGTCGCGTATGAGAATGTTTTCAACATTATCAATTCTGGCGATGTCTTCACAAAAGTTTGCCCTGAAGAATATGGCTTATATAGATGTGGTAAAGATATTGATATCTATAACAAAGATATCGATAACTTAATCAAAGCTTTTGATAAAGATGCAGTTATTCCTGCTTTTAAATCCAATATCCTTTATAAGGATGATACCCAATGGGCTAAATACTTCATTCAATGTTTACTAGCGGGTGATGAACCTGATGAAGGTGAAAGAAACTGGTCCGCTTCTACGAGAGAACTATATAATCTCAATTATGGTGAAGATATTAGAATTATTATTCTCACGATTAACGCTACTGAAGATGTGACATTTATGGACTTAATCTTTAGATTACAAGCATTATCCGCTTCTGATCTTGCAACATTACTACTTGGTTCTGCAGCAGGATTTGTCCTTCTCATTAAAGACATTCTTGATGATTTAAAGGTTGCCTATGATGATGGTCAATTAACCAAAGCATTAACGGAATTATATAATTACATTTCAAAACCAACCGTTGCTATTGCTATTACTGCATTGTGCACTAAAGATACTGGCAGAAGAATGATAGCGATGCATAAACCAGATACAACATATATCTTACTTAACGCATACGTAGCATAAATAATTAGTGTGTAAGCCATGTTTGGAGTAAAATAGTTTATACAATAAACGAGGAACCAAACATGAATAAAATCGTTGAAGAACTTAAGAAAGCTGGCGTGTTTTATATCGCCACAGTAGATAATAACCAACCACGTGTTAGGCCTTTTGGTAGTGTGATGGAATTTGAAGGTAACGTGTACCTTTGTTCAGGTAACTTTAAAGAATTTTATAAACAAATCAAAGCTAATCCAAATGTTGAACTATGTGGTATGTATGAAGGACCAACATGGTTAAGAATAAGTGCCACTCTAGTGGAAGATAATCGTATTGAAGTCCAAGAAGCCATGCTCAATGACCCAACTGGTCCTAAAGGTTTATATCAACCAGGTGATGGTAGATTTGTGACATTTAAATTAACAAATATTGCCGCTAAGAAATGTACTTTCATGGGAGTGGAAGACATTAAATAAAGTAAAAGCACAATTATTGGATAAGAAAGTCACTCCAAAACGAGTGATTTTTTGTTGAAAATAGTTACACTTTTCAAAGTTTATACTATTGGCATTGAATAAATTTATTTCGAATACTACAATGTTTTTTGTTGAGGCCTTAAACAATTTTTTATAATTTGAAAGGACAAATATAATAATGAATATTATTCTTTTGAGTATGCTTGCCGCAGCGGCAGTATCCTCGATTGGCGTGACACCAGAAATAATGGCGTCAGGCGATAATAATTTGCAACAAATTCAAGAAAGAAATACCGATTATCTTGAAAAAACAAACAAAGGTTTAACTCCTAAACGCAGTTTGCCTAATAATGGCGTGCACACTGGTACTTTTGTGGTAAGTACAAGTTATTACGAATTATTTAATATCAGTGGCTCAAGATATAGATATTACAAAGAAGACCAATTATATGCTTCGGTAGTGGATCCAATTTACTGGCCTTATTTAGAAGTCACTGGTTATTTTGATGATAGTGGCGCTGGATTTGATGAAATGGAAGTAACGTTTGATGCGATGAAGGGCACTTTTGTTGTTCTCGCAGAAGGCTATGGCGACTATTGTGATGGCGTTATTTATGTTTACTATCAATATACAGATCCAACAATGCTATATGGTTCCATGTCGGTTGATGCCTACTATACAAGTGAACTCCATCACGTTTATCAAAACGTTTGGGGCTTTACTAAAGAAGTTCAAATTTCTGGAGTTGATCCAATTTACTGGCCTTATTTAGAAGTCACAAGTTATGTTGACAATAGTGGTGCTGACTTTAGCAGAGTAGATGTAGATTTTGATCAAAATACGGGAATTATTCGAGTTGACGCTATAACTACCAATCAATACTTAGATGGCGTTATTGACGTGTATTATCGATATGAGAGAGTAGTGGTCGGAAGCGTTGATTTACAAGCGAATTACTCGTGGGAGATTAAAAAGTTTAACGATGTCGATGGTGGTTATTATTATCTCCGTGCTCAAGAAGTCGCGATTGAAGGCGTTGATTCAATATACTGGCCAACTGTGGAATATATCAATTGCGAAGATAATAGCGGTTCTGGCTTCTATGAATACGATGTGACATTTGACAGCACCCGTGGTGTTTTTGCTGTTTTTGCTAAAACTCATAACGACTATCTAGATGGTTATATCACCATTAACTATAAGTACTTTCCAGATAGAGAACTTGGACAAGCAAACATTAGCCCAAGTGTTGAACCAGATGATGATTATTATGATGATATCGATGATTCAGCCTTCGAAAACGCTCCTGTTCCTTATTCAGAATTCACGGATTCTGATGATACACGCACTCCTTATTGGAAACGTGCAGGCTCAGATACCATGGCAAACGCCATACCGGTTACACAATCTGGCAAAATTACAGGAAAACTTGAATATGGTTCTTTGGGATCAATTTTAACTTTCATAGATAATGACTGGTATAGACTAACGGTTACTGAAGAAGCTGATTATTATTTCCAATTTCAATCACCAAGCAGTGCATATCGTTTCAGAGTTGTGAAAGATAGAGGCTCACAAACCCCTGTGGTAGTGTTTAACAAACTGGGAAGTCTTACAAAAAATCTTCATTTAACATTTGGCACATATTATATTCATGTCACAGCCAATAACAAGAATGATATTACTAACTATCTTTATACAATTAACTATCACCGCAAAGAAGTTAGAAACGATAAATTCTTACTAAAACCAAGTATGAAACGTCACTACAGTATGTGCGTATGGGAGAATGATGCATTACCAGATTCAATTTATGATAGATGGGATGGTGATTCTCAATTCCTATATAGTGTAAAAGGCAATGATAAGCAAGGCTATTTGGATCCATATTTCTTAGAAAACGATCAAGTATACCTTGATTCTATTTTGTATGTTTGGGATGAAGAGGTTCTTTTCCAAATTGAAAAAATAGCGGAAGGACTTGCCGCTATTGTTCTCAACAATTATGATGAGCAGGATCAAGCTCACTATGAAGAATTGCGCGTTCAATTCATCAAAGATACAGCCTCATATGGTGTTTCAATTTTCAACGATATTCTCGGGTTTATTCCTTTTGTTAGCTATGCAGCAACCGGCGCTTCTTTGATAAAAGATGCTGCTGGTTTAGCAACTACATTGATTAACGGCATTGATACTTCGTTCCCAAGACTTAAAACGGTTGGAGAATTCTGTTTGTTCTTAGGATCGTTACAAACCGCTGCATATTATTGCAGATATTACGGTGGCACAATGTCACTTCCAAGATACGCTAAAGTTACCTCGGAAACAAAGAGTGGAAGAACGACATATTCATGGTCTCCATACTATGTAGAACCAAATTATACGTATAGACAATATTTCCATTATACAAACGCTTGTATCTCTCAATATCAAACAATTACAAGCAACAATGGCGGCCAAACAAAGACATTCCATGGTTCGTTAATGCCTTTGGTTGGTTCTTCAGAAATTGGCAGATTATTTAATATCACCGATAACACTTATTAAACCTTGTTCTTCGCTTAATGTTTGGCGAAGAATGAACCAATACCACATGCCGATGCGTGTGGTATTTTTAACATTTCTGGTATTAAAGTTATGTATAACTTAACTCAAACTACATTTTTTGATACTTGTTATTGCTAATTTATCTACATTTTGCTATATTAATTGAGCGCTGGAGACTTAGTTCAGCGGGAGAACGCTTCCTTCACACGGAAGAGGTCGTAGGTTCGATCCCTACAGTGTCCACCAAAAATGCCGTCTTAGCTCAATTGGCAGAGCAACTGATTTGTAATCAGTAGGTTGTTGGTTCGATTCCGATAGACGGCACCAACTAAGTAATGATCGGAGGGGCACGTCCCCTCCTTTGATTTATATGCGGCTATGGCGGAACTGGCAGACGCGCTAGACTTAGGATCTAGTGGGGCAACCCGTACAGGTTCGATTCCTGCTAGCCGCACCAACGAAAATGATAGGATTGTTTGATGAATTCAATCCTTTTTATTTATATTAAGGATTTATACATAGATGTATTTTATCAAAAATGAGATTTTTACGAATAATATTGAATTCTTATGTATAAAAATGTATATTATTGAATTAGGAGGAGAATTTGTATGAATTTGATTGCAACGAACGAGCTCTGCAAACGTTATGGCAAAAAGCTTGTTATCGATCATGTAAATATGCATATTCCAGAAGCATCAATTTATGGCTTTGTCGGTGAAAACGGCAGTGGCAAAACCACAATTATGCGTTTATTAACTGGTTTAGCGGAACCAACTAATGGTTCGTTTGAATTATTTGGCGTCAAAAATAACGACTCCCGTATCTATGGCGTCAGAAAAAATCTTTCCGCAATCGTTGAAGCCACATCCCTAGTGCCAACAATTACTGCGAAAGATAATATCCGTTTTTTAGAACTTTATCTCGGTATTAACTTAACCGATGCTGAAAGAGATGAACTCTTAAAGAAAGTTCACTTAGATGATGTCGGCAATAAGAGAGTTAAAGACTTCTCATTAGGTATGCGTCAAAGATTAGGCATTGCGATGGCGTTAGTTAATAAACCAAAGCTTATGCTTCTTGATGAACCAATGAATGGTTTAGACCCAGAAGGTATTGCGGAATTAAGAGATTTATTAATTGAATTAAATCAAAAAGAAGGCATTACCGTTCTTATTTCTTCCCATATTCTTTCTGAACTTGAAAAGATTGCATCCTGCTATGGCTTTATTTCTCATGGCAAATTAATTGAAGAAATTAGTGCGAAAGAATTACAAGACAGATGCCGTAAATCATTAATGATGAAAGTTAATAGTCTTAATAAAGCGGAAAAAGTCTTTAAAGAGCTTGGCGTTCACGATTATAAAACATCATCCAATGGCGAAGTAAAGATCTTCGACGCAGTTAAAATTAACGATGTCGTCGTGGCATTAACCAATGCTGGTGTGGAAATTTCCTCCATTAATTCATGCGATGAATCAGTGGAAGATTACTACTTGAATCTTATTAGGAGGGTTGACTAATTATGGCACGTCTATTAAAAGCATTCTTCTATAAGATTTCTAAAGATATCACATTTAGAATCGTTCTCATCATTGGCTTCGGTATGGCCATCTTCTCATCATTAATGTACTTCATTTTGGGAAGTAGCTTCTTAACCGGCCAATCCATGTTATTAGGTTCCTTCTCAGTGACACAGAACTTTGGTATCTCAATTCCAATCTGCTTAATCTCATTTATCTATCTTGAGTTTACTCAAGGTATTATCAGAAATAAGATTATTGCGGGTCACTCTAAAGCTAAAGTTTATGCATCATTATATTTATCCGGATTAATCTTCACACTTGCTATCTTAGGTGTCTATGTCCTTACCTGCTTTGGTATCGGCTGCATCTTCGGTGGATTCGATCCAAATGGCGAAGCGTTCTTACTTGCCTTTATGGCGAAGATTTCTCCACTCTATATCTTGAAGTTCCTCTTCATGGCGTTACTTACCTATTCTGCGATTGTCTCGTTTACAGTCTTCATTGTGACACTTTTCAGAAACATGGGTCCTTCTATTCCAGTTGTCCTTATCGTCGTGATGGGCTTAGGTCTTGTGGCTTATTTAGTCTCAATCATCACAGTCTCATTTGCCTCACCAGAAGGAATTGACCTTGCTAGTTTAGGTGGTGAAGCAACAAGTTCTATGATCTCTTCCTCTAGCGAAGCTATTAGTTCATCAGAAGCGATTAGTTCAAGCATGGAACAAATAGTGGACGCTGATGAAGGCACTGTTAAACTTCTTAGTGACTTCAATAATGTTTTAAAGATCGTCAATCCTCTATATGGTATTTCTAGCGCTAACTTCGAATACTCTATTGTGGACGGTAAACTCATTACCACCGCAGTAATTGATAATGCGACATTCTTCGGATGTATCGGTACGAACCTCTTCTTTGGAATAGCGTTCTACATCGGTGGCTTAAAAATCTTCCAAAAGAGAGACATCAAATAAACAAACAACAACAAACAAACGACGCGCTCCGGCGCGTTTTTTGTTTCTTCCCATTCGTTAACTAATGGGAAATGAATAAAAACAGGTCTTACATTCACGTATATGTGCTATAATTTATTAAATTATGCCAAACAAAGAATTAGAGAAAAAAGTTCAAGAACAAGAAGAGATGATGGAATCTGGTAAACCCAGAAACAAAAAATCCACGATCAAATATGTTCTTAATATTTCCTTGGTCCTTATTGCTACAGGATTAGCGATTTTCTTCGCAATTAAAGATGACGCGAAAGAAATTGGCCATTACTTAAGCACCGCTGATGTGAACTTCTTATTAGTTGTTTTAGCGGTTATGGCAGGCTGTATCTTAGTAAGAAGCTTTATTCTTTTCTGTTTTGCTCATTTATTTACTAGAAAGTATCACTTCCATCAAGCGATCGCTGTTGACCAAATTGGTCAATTCTATAATGCGATTACTCCTGGCGCTAGTGGTGGTCAAATCATGCAAGCCTATACATATAAGAAACAGGGCGTGCAAATCTCTAGTGCGGTTTCTATTCTCGCCATGTACTCTATCGTTTACCAAACCATCTTAATTATCTTTGGTACGATTTCTTTTATTGTTAAATACGATTTCATTATTTCCATTGGTTATATTCAAACAGGTATTAAGATTAATGAAATGCCAATGAACATTCCTATTTGGCCATTAACAATCATCGGCTTCTTACTTAACGTCGGTGTGATCTTTATTGTCTTCTTAATGGGATACTGGCATGGATTCCACAACTTCGTTATGGGACCTGTTGTTACCTTATTGCATAAGATTAAACTCGTTAAAGATCCAGATAAGACAAGAGAGAACCTCCGTATCCAGGTGGAAAACTTCAAAATTGAATTTAGGCGTTTAAGCACTAATATTCCTTTCTTAATTCTTGTTATCGTTTCCTTTACTGCATACATTATCTTAAAGTTCTGTATTCCTTACTTTGTTGGTAAGGCCTTACATAATGAATCCCCATCCGCTAGTTTCTGGGATTGCATCTTCTTAAGTAACTATCACCAAATGATTACTGGCTTAATTCCTATTCCAGGTAGTGCGGGTGTTTCTGAATTCGTTTTCTATAACTTATTCTTAAATGAAAAAGCTCCTGAAAAAGGTTTCTTTGCCATTATGGTCAATGGTGCTGCTGATGTTGAAGCTAGTAGAACATTATGTCGTGCTTCCCTTCTCATTTGGCGAAGCTCAACATTCGTTATCCCAATTCTCATTGGTGGTTTAGTATCAGCGTTCTATCGGTCCGCGCCAAAGAACGAAGCCCATATGGGAGATATTCCAAACAGACAAACATTCGTCTCCTTACAAAAGGAAACTTACGTACAACGTTACGAAGAAGTTGCGTCTCTGGTGGAGACTTCAAAGCTGTCGCGTGAAGCGATTATGGCTAAACTAGATCCGCGTCGGAAGAGGAAAACAACGAAAAAGCCGCGTTCAAATAAGAATGCCCCAGCGGATATTTCTCAAAATGATTACGACGAGGTTGAACTCGACGATTTGGATGGTGATTAGTTATGCGCATCGCGATTTTCACTGATACTTATCCTCCATTCGTTAACGGGGTCTCAACCTCGACTTTTAATTTAGCCAATTCATTAATGGCGCACGGTCACGATGTTTTAGTGGTGGCGCCTAGATCAACAGACGGTAAATTAGAACAAATCGGTAACGTCCTTTATGTTCCTGGTATTTATTTAAAGAAACTATATGGCTATAGATTCACTAATATCTTCGCTAGTAAACCAATGAAGATTATTAAGAACTTTAAGCCAGACGTCATCCATAACCAAACCGACTTTACTATTGGTGTATTAGCCAGACGTGTCGCAAGAAGACTTAAAATACCAATTGTTTATACATACCATACTTCATATGAAGACTATACATATTACGCTACGCATGGCTTAATGGATAGGTTAGCGAAACGTTTCGTTCGTGTTTATTCCAAAGACTTAGCGAACCGTATGACTGAATTTATTACCCCTAGTGAAAAGACTAAGGAATATATGCGTTCTTTAGGTAGTGACATTTATATCAATGTCATTCCTACTGGTATTGATTTCTCTATTTTCAAAAAAGAGAACATTGATATGCAAAAACTCCAAGAATTCAAAGATACACACGGTATTAAAGAAAATACCAAAGTGTTCTTACTCTTAGGCCGTATCGCTAAAGAAAAGAGTATGGATGTCTCTATTAGAGGCTTCGCAGAATATCATAAAAAACATCCAGAAGTGGATGTGAAATTACTCATCGTTGGTGGTGGTCCTGCTAAAGAAGAATTAGAGCAATTATGCGCTGAATTAAAGATTACCAAGCTTGTGGAATTCATCGGCTTTGTCGGCTCTTTAGAAGTGCCATTCTATTACCATCTCGCCGATATCTATACTTCTGCCTCTATTACCGAAACCCAAGGTTTAACATTTATGGAAGCCATGGCGGCGGGCAAAATCGTTCTCGCCCGTTTTGACAGTAACTTAACAGGCACCATTATCAATGGTAAAACCGGTTTCTTCTTTACCGATAACGCATCATTCGTCCAACAAGTGGAAAAGATCTTCTCAATGAATGAAGAACAACACGATAAAATCATTCAAGAAGCTTATAAAGTCGTGGATATTTATTCCATTGATAAGTTCTATAACAATATTATGAGGGTTTATAACCGTGCCATCCGTAAACACTGGTAGTAAAAAGATTAAATCTATTAAAACCTTCAAGGATCATGTGACCCTCTATTTTGGTAAGGGTGAACCATTAAGAATCTCTAAAGAAGCATTCGTGTCTTCTTACTTATATGTTGGTAAATCTTTAAATAATAAAGATATTGCTAAACTAGAAGAAATCACTGCGATGACAACATTACTTAATTACGCGTTAAGTATTGTTTCAAAGAAACATATCAGTGAAAAAGAGATGCTCGAGAAGTTACTTAAAAAAGAAGATAACTATTCCGCGGGGAAAAATGTCATCGCTAAATTAAAAGAAAATGATTTATTAGATGATAAAGCCTTTATGGAAGACTTAATCATCTGGGATAATGAAAGATGCTTCGGGGAAAATAAAATCGTTAAGCACTTAAGAGATAAAGGTATCCCAGAACCATTAATTAAAAAGGCTAGCTTCCCTACCTCTTTAGAAAGAAAGAAAGCGAAGTCACTTCTTGATAAACTAGATAAGAAATATGAGCGTTACGCTTATATGAGTAAAAAGAAACATGTCTATCAAGCACTTCTTGCTCAAGGCTATAACATGGAAGTCGCTAAAGAAGTGAGCGAATTAGTGAAGAAGGGCACTGATAAACAAGAAATATCCCTTCTTAAAAAGGATTACGAAAAAGCACTCAGAAGATATGAAAGAAAATATGAGGGCTATCAATTAAAACAAAAGCTATACGCCTTCTTAGTCTCTAAGGGCTATAGCTACAAAGATATCAAGAAAGTATTAGATGTGGAGGATTATGAATAATGAAAATGATTGCAAGCTTTGAAGATCACGAACATATTGAAGGACAATTCCTATTGGGCAATGTCTCTAAAGGCGTTAACGCGAATGGTGGTGCTTATTTATCCGTTGAATTAAGAGATGCGAGTGGCTCTATCGTTGGTAAAAAATGGGACGCCACTATGGAAGACGAACAATTATTCATCGTCGGTAACGTTATTCAAGTTGTTGGTGAAACCAATAAATACAAAGAACAGCTTCAATTAAAGATTTTAAGCGCTCAATTAGTGCCTCTTGAGGAAATAGACGTCGAAAAGTTTGTCAAGGCTCCTCCAGTCGCAAAAGAGACATTAATAGAAAGATTTAACGCGCACGTGAATTCTATTAAGAATGAAGATTGCTTAAAACTCTTAAATTACATGATTAATAAGTTCGGCGATAAGCTTTATAGCTATCCCGCTGCAGTCTCTATCCATCATGAATATAGTAGTGGTCTATTAATGCACTCCATCTCTATGGCGGATCTCGCTAATTACTTATGCCCAATCTATGACTGTGACCATGATTTAATGATTACAGGCTGCTTACTCCACGATATGGGTAAGATTATCGAACTTGAAGGACCAATTGTTTATAAGTACTCTACTGAAGGTAAATTATTAGGCCATATCTCCATCATGGCCGCGGAACTCCGTAAAGCCGCGGATGAATTAAAGATTAAGAGTGAAGTTCCTCTCTTACTCGAACATATGGTGTTATCTCACCACGGACAACAAGAATTTGGTTCGCCAGTCATGCCATTAACAAAAGAGGCTCTCTTATTATCCTTAATAGATAATTTAGATAGTAAGATGGTGGTCGTTAATAAAGCGGTCGCGGACGTTGAACCAGGTAACTTCTCTAATAAGGTCTTCTCATTAGATAATCGTTCATTCTATAAGCCAAATAAGTAAAAGAAAAAAGGATTGATGATAAATTGTTCGTCAATCCTTTTAATTTGCCTTCTAGAGGTTGTTTTTAATTGTATCTGCGATAACTGGAAGATTAAGTCCTTCCGCATTGTTCTTCATTTCAAGTTCGAAACCATCATGAGATTCATAACGTGGAATAACATGAACGTGGAAGTGCTTAACTGTTTGTCCTGCAACTTCGTAGCAGTTAGTTAAGATATTCACGCCTTTAGCCCCTAAGAACTGAATTGAGATTTGACCAATACGTTGAGCGACATCAAACACCTTGTGCATGAGCTTTTCTGGCGTTGATAAGAAGGTGTCGTAGTGTTCCTTAGGAATTACAAGAGCGTGGCCCTTAGTGACTTGAGAAATATCGAGGAACGCTAAAACGTCTTCATCTTCAAATAATTTATAGCAAGGTATTTCACCTGCGACGATTTTACAAAATACATCTTTTTCCATAATTATTATCCTCAAGGAAATAATAGCACAAAAAAGGAGGACTGAGCCTCCTTAATTGATTTTGTTTTGATTAGTCTTCGAAGATTTCTGGGAAGGTGGATTTGAAGTAATCGTAGACGACTGTGTCGTGGAACTTGATGTCCATCTTCTTGATCCAGTGTTTCTTGGATAAGTTTTGATATGTATCGTTATCAGCGACTAATTGAACGATTTCGTTGATGTAAGTTTCTAACTTATCGAGTTCAGCGGCTGAAGCTTCAGCATAATTGGCTTTGTTCAAGTTTTTGCTTCTGATAGCATCTTGGACTAAGACAATGTAGTATGTGCCATCGCTTTCGAATAAGATATCACTTTCAACTGGGTTACCAGCGATTCTGCTTGTATTTCTTAAGAAATATTGGTCTTTGACCTTACCAACGACGTTGATGAGGTTTGTGTTACCGGCATCTTCGTTTGTGCCCCATTTTTGTGTTGTGGCATCGTAGGAGTATTCAACACACTTGTCACCGTTAAGAGCGTTAGCGACGTTGATGTCGAATAATTGGTTCTTAAGGCTATCTGGTAATGTGGAAACACCGACGGACTTAACATACCAACCTGTGGATGTGTAGTCTTTTAATTGGAGTTCGGCAGTCTTAATATCTCTACCTGTTTCCCATGTGTATGCGCCACTGTTTGTGTATGTGCTTTCATTTTCAGAAAGTTTTGGGTTAGCGGAAATCTTTTCAAGTTCTTCCATCATATCGCCATAGGCAGTACCTTGGAAGTATTCGCCAACTGCATTTGTTTGTTCATATTCTGGAACAGCTTTCTTCATCAAGTTGTATTCTTCTTGGTGATTGGCTTTGTCAGACATGAAGGCACCGACCCAAGCATTAGAAACGACTTTGAAGGAATCGAGTGTGATGTCAGTTGTACGAGCGCTATCGAAGATTGTATCGTTAACGAATGTGTTCATTAAGTTGACAGCGCCTTTAGCATATTCGCTGTTCTTAGCGATAGCTAAGACATCGATGTGTCTGGCGGATGTACGACCTAATGTATCGTAGGATTCATCTAAGATGTATTGTTCAACTAAGAGTTGACGATAGATTTCTGGGATGATCTTGTCTTCGACGTATGTCGCATCTTGTTCAACGCTTTCTTCTTGATTTAAGTCAGCATTGCTTTGATAGTTTTGACGGTGGAGAATGAAGTCTTCGCCTTTTGTGGCATCGAGACATTCTGTCTTAACTGTGAAGACTTGGTAGTCTTCGACTTTGGAAGTTAAGATACCTTCGAATAAGTCTGGGTTAGCACTTGCAGCACGAACGTTGTTTTCAATGTCAGCGGCTAAAGCACGTAAGTACTTTTCTTCTTTGAAAATGTTTCTGTCACTATATGAACCACCAGAGATAGCGGCATATAATTTTTCAGCAATACGTTTTTCAATTGTTTTCCACTTATTGTTTAAACGTGCGTATTCGGACTTGGATGGTTCAGCATCTTTATCAACGACTTTGTTATTGTCATCGACACGATCACCGGCTTTATTCTTTGTCCAGTAAGCACTGTGTTCTTTAATGAACTTTTTGGTGTTATCGTTACCACTTGTGGCATCGGCGTTTAAACCAGCAACAGCGGCTTTTAATGTGATTTCACCATATGGGTTTGGATGTTCTTCGTCACCGATCTTAGCGGCTGTAACTTTGTTATAGTTACCGAAGACACTGATAGAGTATTGATAGAGTAAGTTGTCTAAGACATCTTGCGCTAAGGAACCATCACGGATGGAATCATAGATATCAGTGAAGTTGTTGTTGTAGATAGTACCATTGAAACCTTCGATTGTGATAACTGGAGAGTTGTTATCATAGTCTGCTGGTTTAGCAATGATGTCATCGCTACATGATGTGAGAGTGAACGCACTTAATAACGCGAGTGCGGAAATTTTTAAGATATTTTTACGCATAATAGTGGTACTCTCCTTCTTCGTTAAATTTCTTGTAAGTTGCATCGCTACCTGGGGTAACTGTGTCATACAACTTGAAGAAGTCGTCAGCAATCTTTTCAGGAACAAGACGTGTTAAGACTGGGGATGTATCACCAGTAACAGGGTTCTTGGTTGTGTATTCTGCTGTACGGTTGTATTCTTGAACCTCTAATAATTCAGTGTAGGTTCTCCATACTTGTTTTAAACCATCTTCTTGCTTATAGGAGTTGTTATCCTTTTGAGCATTGATGTATTGGTCAATACGCTTACCTAAATCAGCAGCGGCACCCTTGAATTCAATTTTGCCGACTTCGTCTTTGAGGTATGTGTATAAACGATAGTCATATGTGGAGTCGAAGGAAGTGATTTTGCTCTTCACATCGTCAGCACGTTTCTTGTAATCATCTAAGCTAGCGCTTTCGATGTAGTTAACGTATGATCTAACGTTTTTGTTATAGCCTTCATCGGTTGGTAATTTTGTATCGTAGTATGTATCTAATTCAGCATAGTTGTACATGGATTCTTCAATAACCATGAAGTGAATGCCGTATTGGCTACGAACACCGATAATGACATTACCTTTTTCATCCACTAAGTAGTTGTTAGCGTTGAATCTTGGTAAAGCCGCATCATATTTTTCATCACTGGCAAGATTTTCGAATTCATCTTTTGGTGAAGCAGGTGCGGAGTAATCAGCTTTCTTAGCGTTCTTAATCACGAAGACATTGTGTAAGTTGAAATATTTATTCCAAACAATGTTACGTGGATATAAGGCTGTGCTACCATCTGCTAATTTATTACCTTGTTTATCGGTAGTAACAGCAGCGTATTTGCCCATGTTAACGAAAGCTTCATATGGAACTTCGACAACGCCTTGTGGTAAAGCGCTCTTGACATCGTTAGTGATACCTAAGCCAGCTTTGATGACTTCAGCAGCGTCTGCATCAGCAACGTGTGCGGTGTCATATAAGTTATCGTAGGCATATAAACCTAATTGGAATTCATTGACCATTTGTAAGCTACCGGAAGTAGCGGTGTTGGTCATGATACCGACGTCACCACCAGCAGAGGCGGAACCGTCTTCGGAGTACATGCTAGCAACTTGCGAGAAGTTGTATTGTCCATTGGCTAATTCGGTAACAGTGTTGGCTAATAACTTAGCTTGAGCTTCTGTAACAGTGCCTTTATAGAATTTTTCATTAGCATCACCAGCTTCATCAACCTTCACTAAGATGTGACGGATGTGATATGGCATAGCAGCTTTGACGTTGTTCACGTTAGAAGCGGCAGCACCAGTAGAGGTAATACCTAAGAATTCAGATTTTAAGGTCGCAGCTTTGGAATCATCGTCTGCGTACCAGTTTTTCATAACTTCTTTTTCTTTTTCGTAAATGAATTTTTCTTGTAATCCCTTAGCATCATCAACGTTGTTGCTTTCGAGGATTGCTTTCCATTCTGTGTCGTAACTGGTATTGTTGCTCTTGGCGTTTTCTTTAGCTTTGTCTTTTTGTTCTTGGACTTGGTTTTTAGCCCATTTTTCAATTTCTTGATACTCTAATTCGCCTTCTTTAAAGTTCTTTTCTTTAAATTCGTAACGAATTAAAACTTCTAAGATTTTGTCATAGAACTTAGAGACACCGCTTGTGGTATTGTTGTAAGCTTTGTAAACATCATTTGTAAGAAGCTTAACTGTTTCTTTACTATCGTAATCATAGAAAGTAACAATTGCGTCTTTGGATGATTTTACGTTGCTACAAGCAGATAAAGCCATAGCAGCAATGAAGCCAGTAACTAGTGTTATTGATAGTTTACTTTTCTTCATTTTTAACTCTCCTTTTTCAAATAACAGCGCGAATATTATAAATATTCTAAAAAAGTTATGCAACAAGTTTATTAATAAACACGGCCTAATCGAATGAAAAGCATAGTCCGAAAAACAAAAATTATCGTATCGTTTGATAATGTGTTTGCCAGTATGTAGAATATGTCACGGAATTTGAGGTAAGAAGTATGTCTACTTTAAAAATAAAAAATCTACACGCTAGTGTCGACGGCAAAGAAATCCTAAAAGGTGTCAACCTTGAAGTCTCTGAAGGCGAAACAGTAGCGTTACTTGGTCCTAACGGACACGGTAAATCGACATTATTAAATGTCATCATGGGTCATCCAAGATATGAAGTTACAGAAGGTAGCATCTATTTTGATGACAAAAACGTTTTAGAACTTTCTCCAGATGAACGTTCTAAACTCGGCTTATTCTTAGGCATGCAAGCCCCAAGTGAGATTCCAGGTGTTGTTAACAGTGACTTTTTAAAAGCTGCGGTTAATGCCCACAGAGAAAAACCAATTTCTACTTACAATTTTTATAAAGTTTTAGATGCCGCTACCAAGGAATTAAAAATGCCTTTTGACCTTGCGACAAGATCATTAAATGAAGGCTTCTCTGGTGGTGAAAAGAAGAGAAATGAAATCCTTCAAATGGAATTGTTAAAACCAAAACTAGCTATGCTAGATGAAATCGATTCCGGCTTAGACGTCGATGCGATGAATGTCATCGCTGATGTCATCAATAAAGAAAAAGCTGAAGGCCATGGTTTCCTCGTGATTTCTCACTATGCTCGTTTGTATGACATGATCCACCCAACAAGAGCGGTCGTTATTATCAACGGTCGTATCGCTTTAGATGGTGGTCCAGAAATCTTCAAACGTATTGACCAAACAGGTTATGAATTCATCAAGACTGAATATGGTATCAATATTGAAAAGGAAGATGTTGAAATGAATAAGGTTTCTATTGGAACCTGCGCTGTGAAGGAAAGCATTAAGTAATATGGAAAGAACACTTATTTCCAACATCAAAAATACCATTAAAAACGGTGATTATGTCATCGATGGTTTGCTTTTAGCCAGCGGAAATGTTGAAATCGAAATAGAGGTTAACTCAACTTGCGATATTCTTTTGAGAAATATTATTGATGTTAAGGAATTAAATATTGTTATTAATAGAGATAGCAATGTGACATTATCTTTCATCAGTGAAAATGAAATGAAAGAATCAAATATCAATATTACCGTTAAAGGAAACACAACACTTAATGGTTATTTTGCTGATTTCGCAGAGAAAACACTCAATCTCCACTGCAAGGTAAACTTAGTGGAAGAAGGCGCTTCCTGTACATATAAGGTCGCTTCTTTAGTAGCGGGCGATGACCGTAAACTTGTTGATATTTCCATCGACCACGTTTCACCAAGAACGTATGGTAAATTTGATTGTTATGGAATTTGTAAAGACAGTGGCAAAATTATCGTTGCCGGAACATCCCATGTTTTTAAAGGCGCAGTCAAAAGCAAAGCCCAACAAAATTCTAAGATCATGGTCTTTGATGAAACTAGTGATGCTTCCACTAAACCTATTTTAAAAATTGATGAAAATGATCTAGAAGCTAGTCATGGTTCTGTTGTTGGTAAAATCAACGATGAACACTTATTCTATTTAACTTCCCGTGGCTTAAGTGAAGAAATGGCAAAAGAACTTATTACATGGGGTTATTTAAGACCAATCCTTGATGGTTTCAAAGAAGAAGACGTCAAGAATCATATTTCTTCTTTAATTGAAAGGAGAATGTAAGATGTACGACGTCTATAAGATTAGGGAACAATTCCCAATGTTGACTAACGATATTAAGATGCAGAACAAGCCTCTTGTTTTTCTTGATAACTGTTCCACAACATTCAAACCACAATGTGTGATTGATGCGATGAATGAATATTATACAGAGTATAATAGTAACTCTCATCGTGGGGATTATGACTTATCTTATCAAGTCGACGTCATGATTGAAGAAGCACGTAAAGAAGTGGCAACTTTAGTTAATTCAGAAATAAACGAAGTTGTTTTCACTGATGGTGCGACCAGCGCTTTAAATCTCGTAGCCTATGGCTATGCATTAAAGTTCCTTAAAAAGGGTGATGAAATTATTCTCAGTGTCGCTGAACACGCGAGTAATGTTCTCCCTTGGTTCAGAATTGCAGATTTAACAGGCGCTGTTATTAAATATGTTGATATTGTTAATGGTAGAATCCTACCAGAAAACTTAAGAAAAGTTATTACCAACAAAACTAAGATTGTTTCCTTAGCTCAAGTTGGTAATGTCCTAGGCTATATTGCCGATGTTAAAGAATTCGCTAAGATTGCTCATGAACATGGCGCAATCATGGTCGTTGATGGAGCGCAATCCGTTCCACACTTAAAAGTGGATTTCAAAGATTTAGATATCGACTTCTTAGCCTTCTCCGCTCATAAGATGTGTGGCCCAACAGGCACAGGTGCTTTAATTGGTAAATATCAATTACTCTGTGATATGGATCCATTTGTTTCTGGTGGTGGTATGAACTCAATCTTTAAAAAAGATGGTACAGTGGATTATCGTTTGCCACCATACAAATTTGAAGCGGGCACACTTAACATCGCTGGCATCTTAGGATTCGGTAGAGCGGTTAAGTTTATTAAAGAGATTGGTATCGATAATATTCACGCTCATGACCAAGAATTAATCGACTATGCTATCGAAAAACTCAAAGATTATGACAATATCATCATCTATAACAAAGATGCTAGAAATGGTATCTTAACATTCAATATCAAAGGTGTTTTCCCACAAGATGAATCCACATTGCTTAACTACAAAGGTATTGCGATTCGTTCTGGTGAACACTGCGCTAAGTTATTGGATAACTATTTAGAAACAAAAGCGACATGCAGAATGTCGACTTACTTATATACAACGAAAGAAGACATCGATGTATTCGTCGATGCAATTATTAACGGAGGTGACATTTTAGATGCCTACTTTAACTAATGATATGATGAGGTCCATCATCATGGACCATTATTCTGATCCACAAAATAAACACCAACCTCCTAAGGAAGGCTATGAAAAAGTTCATATGCACTCTGATAACTGCATTGATGATTTAGATATCTTCCTTCTTGTCGAAGGTAATATCATTACAGATGCGTGCTTTGATGGTACAGCTTGTACAATCTCTACCTCAAGTACAGACATCATGTGTGATTTATTAAGAGGTAAAGAAATTAACGAAGGTAGAAAGATTATTGATGCCTTCCATCACATGATGCACGAAGAAGAATTCGATGCGGATTTATTAGATGAAGCAATTGTCTTTATCAACACAAGCAAGCAAGCAGCAAGAATCAGATGCGCAACCATAGGTTGGAATGCCGCAGAAGAGATTCTAAAGGATAAGTAATATGTCAAAAGACGAAGTTAAATTCCAAGAAGATTATAAATACGGTTTCAAAGACAAAGATACTTCCATTATTAAGACAGGTCTTGGTCTAACTGAAGATATCGTTAGACAAATCTCCAAGTTAAAAGATGAACCAGAATGGATGCTTGAGTTCCGTCTAAAGGCTTTTAGAGCGTTCCAAGAAATGCCTATGCCAAGTTTTGGTCCAGATTTATCCATGTTAGATTTTGATTCCTATACCTACTTCACACGTATGGCTAATGGTGAAACAAAGAACTGGGATGAAGTTCCTGAAACTGTCAAAAATACATTCCAAAAATTAGGTATTCCAGAAGCAGAACAAAAATATCTCGCTGGTGTATCCACTCAATATGAATCAGAAGTTGTTTATCATAACATGCTTAAAGAAGTGGAAGAAAAAGGTGTTATTTTCCTTTCCACAGATATGGGTTTAAAGCTCTATCCAGAAATCTTTAAGAAATACTTTGGTACAGTTGTGCCAATTAGAGATAACAAATTCTCCGCACTTAATGGTGCGGTTTGGTCAGGTGGTTCTTTCGTGTATGTCCCAAAGGGTGTGCATTTAGAAAAACCATTACAATCCTATTTCAGAATTAACAATGAAAAGTCTGGTCAATTTGAAAGAACATTAATCATTGTTGATGAAGGTGCGGATGTCCACTACGTGGAAGGTTGTACCGCTCCGACATATTCTAAAGAATCATTACACTCTGGCGTTGTGGAAATTATCGTTTTAAAGAATGCAAAATGCCGTTATTCCACAGTGCAAAACTGGAGCACAAATATTGTTAACTTAGTCACTCAAAGAGCAATTTGCTATGAAGATGCTTCTATGGACTGGATTGATGGTAACGTCGGTTCAGGTACCAATATGAAATATCCAGCCGTTATTCTCGCTGGTGAAGGTGCTAAAGGTACATGTATCTCTATCGCTGTTGCGGGCAAAGGCCAATATCAAGATGCTGGCTCTAGAATGATTCACTTAGCGAGTAATACATCATCCACAATTATTTCTAAATCAATTGTTAATGGTGGTGGTGTTGCTAACTATCGTGGTACGGTTAGACACATGAAGAATGCGCAAAACTGTAGAAGCCATGTGGAATGTGACACTTTAATCTTAGACGAACAATCTTATAGTGATACCATTCCAAATAACGAAGTTAAAAATAACACTTCCTATATTGAACATGAAGCCACAGTGAGTAAAATATCAGAGGATCAATTATTCTATTTGATGTCACGTGGTATTTCTGAAAAAGATGCGACTCAAATGATTATCATGGGATTCATTGAACCATTTAGTAAAGAACTCCCAATGGAGTACGCTGTTGAGTTAAATCAACTCATCAAGATGGATATGGAAGGTAGTGTCGGTTAATGTTTGATTACGATGTAATTGTTGTTGGTGCGGGACATGCAGGCTTAGAAGCCGCTTTTGCTAGTGCTCACTTAAATAAAAAGACATTACTTTTAACATTAAATCTTAACCTCATGGGCAATATGCCATGTAATCCATCTATTGGTGGCTCTGCTAAAGGTATTGTAGTGAGAGAAATCGATGCCTTAGGTGGTATGATGGGCATTGCCGCTGATCATCATTATTTACAAATGAAGATGCTCAATACTGGTAAAGGTCCAGGCGTCCAATGCTTAAGAGCTCAACAAGATAAATTAGAATATCCAAAATATTGGCATGAATTAGCGGCAAAAGAAGAAAACTTAACTGTTCAAGAAGGAATGGTGGTTTCTTTAATTTGTGAAGATAACTGCATCCGTGGTGTGGTACTCGATAACGGTACACGTATCCACTCAAAAGCTGTTATTTTAACAACTGGAACATATATGCAAAGCCAAATCTTCCGTGGTCATGACGTGAAAGATGAAGGCCCAGATGGTCAAAAACCATCATTAGGTTTATCTCCATTCTTAAGAAGTATCGGCATTGAAACATTCAGATTAAAAACCGGTACTCCTCCAAGAATTAAAAGAGATTCTATCGACTTTAGTAAAGCTAGCATCCAACCTGGCACTAATAGACATTTAGCGTTCTCTTATGAAACAAAGGAATTTATTCCAATTGAAGAACAAGAACCATGCTATTTGGTTTACACTACACCAAGAACACATGAAATCATTAGAGAACACTTAAAAGATTCCGCTTTATTCAGTGGTTTAGTGACTGGTGTTGGCCCAAGATATTGCCCATCTATTGAATCTAAAATTGTGACTTTCGCTGATAAAGAAAGACATCAATTGTTCTTAGAACCAGAATCACGTTATACAGATTCTATCTACTTACAAGGCTTCTCTACTTCTATGCCAGTGGAAGTCCAAGAAGAAATGGTGCGTTCCTTACCAGGTTTTGAAAACGCTGTTTTTCTTAAATACGCGTACGCAATCGAGTACGATGCTATTAGAACTGAGGAATATGGTTCTAATTTAGAAATAAAGAAATGGCCAGGTTTATTCATCGGTGGTCAAATTTGTGGTACTTCCGGTTACGAAGAAGCTGCCGCTTTAGGCTTAATGGCAGGTATTAATGCTTGCTTAAAGATTGATGGTAAAGAGCCATTAGTTCTCAGAAGAGATCAAGCCTATATTGGTGTCATGATTGATGACTTAGTCACTAAAGGTACTGAAGAACCATATAGACTTATGTCATCAAGAGCGGAATTCCGTTTAATTTTAAGACACGACAACGCTGATATGAGATTAACTGAATTAGGTCATCAAATTGGCTTAATTAAAGAAGATAGATATGGCAGATTTGTTAACAAAGTTAACAACATCAATAAAGTCATCGAGATCTTAAAACTAGTGTACTTAGGCGCTAGAAAAGACGTTAATGAATGGTTAAGCGGTATTAATTCCAATCCACTTCAAGGTGGCATTCAAGCTTTTGAGCTCTTAAAGAGACCAGAAGTCTCATATGTTGATTTAAGAAAGTTTGTTCCTGAAATCCAAGACATTGAATTAGACGAATTCGCGATTGAAGAAGTGGAAATCATCGCTAAATATGAAGGCTATATTGTGAAGCAAATTAGAGAAGCAAAGAATATGGCTAAATTAGAAGAAATGAAAATTCCAAGTGATATGGATTTCTTAAATATGGATGGTTTAGCTCTAGAAGCTAGACAAAAACTAAATAAGATTAGACCAATGACTATTGGCCAAGCATCTCGTATCTCTGGTGTTAATCCAAGCGACATTAGTGTTTTAATATTTAATGTAAGGAAAGCTCACAATGAATAAAGAATCATTTATTTTAGAACTTAATAAACGTGGTATTACATGTGACGAGAAGCAATTAGACCTTCTCTGGGATTTTATGCGTCATGTTTTAAAAACAAATGAAAGTTTTAATCTAACCGCGATTAAAGATGAAGAATCATTCGTTGAAAAGATGATCTTTGATAGTGCGCTTCTTTTGAACAATCAAAATTTTGCAGGTATTGATATTTTAGATATCGGTGCGGGCGCTGGATTTCCAAGCGTTGTGGTCTCTATTCTTTCACCAAAAGCCCATGTTTATGCTTTAGATAGCACTGCGAAAAAAGTGAAGTTCATTGAAGACTACGCTAAGGAAAAGAGCCTAGACGTGCATGGAATAACTGCCCGTGCAGAGGAATTTGCCAGAGACAATAGAGATAGATTTATGGTTATTACCGCTAGGGCGGTGGCGTCTCTCCGCATTTTAATTGAATTAGCCTTACCAATGCTTAAAGTTGGTGGTGTATTTATCGCGATGAAAGGCCCTGGCTTTGAAGATGAAATCAAAGAAGCTCAAGGCGTATTAAAGAAATTAAAAGGTGAGATTGATTATATCTATGAAGATCAACTTCCAAAATCCAAAGAAAATAGATCCTTTATTTATATTAAAAAGGTAGGGGAAACTCCAAATAAATATCCTCGTGCTTATGGGGAAATTAAAAATAAAGCACTCTAATCTTTTATTTAATAAATAAAGGTATATAATAGTAGTTACTTCAGGGCAGCGAAAAGCGACCGGCGGTAAACCCCGCGAGCCTAATAGGGCAGGAACTTGTGAGATTCAAGTGGCGACAGTAAAGTCTGGATGAAAGAAGTACGTTTTTTAGGCCTTGGGAAAGGTCTATTTTTTATGAAAAGAAGAATCAGAAGTATTGAAGAGATCATTACCAGGTTAGTTACAACAGCAATGCTAGGTGCATTAGGAATTGTTTTAATGGCGTTTGTCCAAATTCCTAATCCATTAGCACCATGGTTAAAGATTGAAATCAGTGAAATTGTCACCATTGTGGCGTATGCCTTATACGGTTTTCCAGGTGGTATTGCCGTAGCGGTCATTAAAACATTAGCGAATATGTTTATACGTGGACCATCCGCGTTAGGTTTAGGGGACGCCACCGCATTCATCACATCATGCACATTCCTTCTAGGCTTGTTTATTACTAGCCATTTGAAATGGTTTAAAAGAGGAATCAAATACCGTATCTTTTCGTATTTATTTATCGCATTATTAGTAACCATTGTAATGACACTACTCAATGCGTTATTCATCACACCAACATATCTCACAGTATTTGGTCCAAATCCAAAATTCTTAACATGTTTCCATGAAGGCGCGATTCAAGATGTCACAGCGTATCTCACAAAAAATAATGATGTACAGGCCAATGGTTGGCTTTATATGGGAGCGGTTGGTTCAATCTACGCACCATTCAACTTAATGAAAGCGGCAGCGTGCTTCATCATCTACGAAGCATTGCTTAACCGTTTAATCTTCGTCTTTATGAAGAGATCAGCATTCTTCAACAAATATTTCGTGGGTGATATCTTCACTAAGAAAGTGGAAGATGAACCACAAGAAAAAGAAGAGGAACAACCTCAAGAATAGTGGTTTAGAAAGCACAAAAAAACTAGGTCAATCAAGGCCTAGTTTTTTGTTGTATTTTACTCTTCGACAGAGATTGCACCAACTGGGCATACGCCAACAGCATCTTCATCTGCTTCGCCGTTCACTGGAACTGCTGGACCTTCATCAGAGAATTTAAAGTCGTCTGGGTAGGAACCAACGCAAGCGCCGCACATAATGCATGAAGCTGCATCAATTTTTACTCTTTTTTTAGCCATGAGTAATGCCTCCTTGGGTTATATAAGAAGATTATAGTCTCAAAAGAGGGGTATTTTCAATAACTTGGGACTAAATTGCTAAAAAAGTCATTTTTTGTTTTAAAAGCATTCTAATTAAATTAGAATAAATATGTTGGACTAATTATGAGTGAAACAAGATTAGAAAAATATAAAAAGTATCGTCAATCCTTAAACGAGTTTAAGTCAGTTAATAACGAACCTGATGCTGTTAAGTATCGCGATAACTCTATCGTTAGTGATAAGATGAATACGACATCCACTCTTCCATTAGAAGAAGTGTTAGGCAAAGTTGAAGAAACTCCAGAAGAAGAACCAAAACGTGTTTGGACAAAGAAGTTCTTTATTAGTGCCGCTATCGTTCTAGTGGGTCTTGCTTTAATCGCGGGAATAATTATTTTTGCTATATATGCCTTTGGAGGACAATAAGATGAAAGTCGCTGTTGCTATTGACGGTCCTGCCGCTGCAGGAAAATCTACCATTGCTAAACAAGTCGCGCTCATGAGAGGTTTTACCTATATCGATACAGGTGCTATGTATCGTGCATTTACTTGGTATTGCTTACAAAAGGGTGTTGATTGCCAAGATGAAAAGGCTTGTGTAGCGTTAATCCCAGAAGTAAACATCGAACTTAAACCAGGTTATGTTGTTTTATGCAACGGCATTGATGTCAGTAAACCAATTAGAGGTACTGATGTTTCTGGCAACGTTTCCTATATTGCATCCTATAAGGATATTCGTTTAGCTTTAGTGGAACTCCAAAGAAAGATGGCGGAAAAAGATTCAGTCATTATGGATGGACGTGATATTGGTACATATGTTTTACCAAACGCTGAAGTGAAAATCTTCCAAGTTGCTTCCGTAGAAAAGAGAGCGGAACGTCGTTATAAAGAAAATCAAGAAAAAGGTATTCCATGTACCTATGAAGATATTGTCGCAGACGTCGAAAAGAGAGACTACATTGATTCCCATCGTGCATTTGCTCCTCTTAAACCAGCGCCTGACGCAATTCATTTAGACACATCTGATTTAACAATCGACGAAGTCGTCGCTGAAGTTAATAAGATTATTGATCAAAAATTAGCGGAGAATAAGTAATGGCTCAAGGTGTTGTAGCAATCGTTGGATCCCCAAACGTTGGTAAATCAACGATTTTTAACCGTATGATTGGTGAACGTCACGCGATTGTTGATGACGAAATGGGTATTACACGTGATAGACTTTACGGGCAATGTGAATGGCTCGGTCGTCACTTCTCTTTAATTGATACAGGTGGTATTGAAATCGTTAATAGACCATTCCAAGAACAAATCCGTATGCAAGCCGAAATTGCTATAAACGAGGCAGACGTGATCGTGTTTGTGGTGGATGGTAAGCTTGGAATTACCACTGATGATAGAGTGGTCACAACCATTCTTAGAAAAGTAAATAAGCCAATTATTTTGGCTGTTAATAAAATTGATGAAGGCTCCCATATGGCGGACGCTCAAGAGTTCTATGGCTTAGGCCTTGGCGAACCTCATGTCGTCAGTGGTGCGCACGGTATTGGCATTGGTGATATTCTTAACGAAATCATCAAATACTTGCCAGAAAACAATGAAGAATTAGAAGAAGATAAAGTCACCTTCTGTGTGGTTGGTAGACCAAACGTTGGCAAGTCTTCTCTAACAAACGCTATCTTGAATCAAGATAGAGTTATCGTTAGTAATATCTCTGGTACCACAAGAGACTCTATCGATACTCCATTCAAAAGAAATGATAAAAACTATCTCGTTATCGATACCGCTGGTTTAAAGAAACGCGGTAAGATTTACGAATCCATTGATAAATACTCCGCCATTAGGGCGCTTAAAGCCATCGAAAGAAGTGAAATTGTTTTACTCGTCCTCGATGGTAAAGAAGGTATTACCGAACAAGATAAACACGTTATTCAATACGCGACAGACTTGCATAAAGCTATCATTATTGTCGTCAATAAATGGGACCTTGTTGATAAGCAAACCAATACCATGTCCGACTATGTGAAGATTATTCGTGAGGAATACAAGTTCTTAGATTATGCTCCTGTGGTCTTTGTTTCAGCCCTTAAAAAACAAAGATTAGATACCTTATTTGAAACATTAGATAACGTTCATGCTGCTTACTATACACGTATCAAGACAAGTCTTTTAAACGAAGTTATGCAAGATGCGCAAGTCATGAACCAAGCTCCTAATTTTAATGGAGGACGTCTGAAAATTTTGTACGCTTCACAAGTCAGTTCTGCCCCTCCAACAATCGTTTTGTTTGTGAACGATCCACAATTCATGCACTTCTCATATCAAAGATATATTGAAAACAGATTGAGAGATACTTTCAACTTTGATGGTACCCCAATCCGTATCGTTTTAAAGAAAAGAGCGCAACAATCTCGTGACTAAATCTAAATAATTCGCAAAAAAATCCTTTTGATTTTCGCAATATTTGCTATATAATGGAAGATGCTAAATCACATAAGCAAATTCAGATTAATTAAAAGGGAGTTTTTAATCGTGAAGAAGTTCAACAAAAGAGATTTAGTCCAAATCGTCGCAGACGAGGGTCATCTTTCCAAGAAAGACGCCAGAAACGCACTTGACTTATGCTTTGACTTAATCGAGAAGGCTTTGCTCGAAGGTCAAGAAGTCAACATCACAAACTTCGGTGTCTTCACCCCAAAAACCCGTCAATCACGTGATGGTACACATCCAAAACAACACACACGTATTAAGATTGCGGAATCTCGCTCGGTGACATTTAGACTATCTAAAGCACTTAAAGGCAAATTAAATAAGTAGCCGATTGCGAAAAACCAGCCCTGAGCTGGTTTTTTTCGCTGTATGTAATCACGCATTGCGTGTAAAATATTTATTATGGAAATCAAAATTTATATCTTTAAAGAACTCGCTAAAAAGTTCAATTCACATGGCTTTAATCTTTATCTCGTCGGTGGTACCGTTAGAGACTATCTTTTAGGTGAACCATTAACGGATGTTGACTGTGTAAGTGAAGCTACTCCAGAAGAGATTGCTTCATTCTTACCAAAGATTGATAAGACATTTATCCGTTTTGGTTATCTTAAGTTCAAGAGCCCAGAAGGGGTGAAGTTTGATATCACAACTTTAAGAAAAGAATCCGCTTATTTAGATGGAAGACATCCAAGCAAGATTGAGTTCGTGAAAGATTTAAAAGATGATTATTCCAGAAGAGACTTTACCGTTAACGCTTTATATATGGATAAAGATTTAAACATTATTGACTATGCGAATGGTCAAGAAGACGTCAAGAATCATATCCTAAGAGCGGTCGGTGATCCAGAAACTAGACTCAAAGAAGATCCTTTAAGAATCTTAAGAGCCATTAGATTCCATCTCATGCATAAGCTAGATATCGAAGAATCATTATTAAAAGCCATGCATGACAATTTCCATTTATTAAAAAACACAACTGACGCAAAAATCAGAAGTGAACTAGCCAAGATTGACGACAAAGTCGTTGACCAAGTAGAAAAAGAAAGAATTTTCAAAGAATTTGATATAGCAAACCTAGTGGGTGTGATAAAGTAATAGCATGATTAGCGAAGCAATCGATTTCCGTTTTCTTCTTTTAGAAAACTATAAAAAACTTAAAATCAGTGAAAACCAATTAGCGATTATCATGATGATTGATCACTTAATTGAACACGGTAACCCATTCATTACCGCGGACCTTTTATCTTTGAAGATGTCTTTAGATATTAAAGAGATTGATAGATTACTCGCTGATTTATTAACACGTGGCTTAATGGAATACGCTACGGTGAATGGTAAGACCGTTACTTCTTTAAAACCACTTAACGAAAAACTATATAGAGAATTCCAAATCAGCGTTTCTAAAGAAAACGAAGCGAAGAATAGTGAAACCATTTCTAATCAATTAAATAACGTCTTTGAACAATTCCAAGCGGAATTAGGTCGTTCATTATCCCCAATTGAAGTGAGCACAATTAGAGAATGGGTCTCTATGGGCTATACTGACGAAGTCATTATTGACGCTTTAAAAGAAGCCATTAATCAAGGTAAGAAATCCATTAAATCCGTGGATAAGATTTTATTAACATGGGCGAAAAGAGAAGATCTTGAAACCGAAGGTAAGACATCTATTGATGATGATTGGACCAAGAACTTAGAAGAAACCATTCGTATCGCTAAAACACCATGGCTTGATGAGGATGATGAAGACTAATATCAATCCTTTACTTAACTATTTAGATGAACTGTTCCCATCCGCAAGATGTGAACTTTTTTATTCTAAAGATTATGAACTAGTCATTGCGGTGATGTTGTCCGCTCAAACAACTGATAAGTCAGTTAATGCGGTCACACCAGTATTGTTTAATAAGTATCCTTCTTTAGAAGAGTTAAACAATGCTCCACTAAGTGATATTGAAGAAATACTTAAGCCAATTGGTCTATATAAAAACAAAGCTAAGAACTTAAAAGGCATTGTTAAAGATCTCTTAGAAAGATTTAACGGTAAAGTTCCTTCTAATAAAGATGAACTAATGACTCTACCTGGTGTGGGCAATAAAACCGCAGGTGTGATACGCGCTGAAATATTCCAAATTCCAGACCTACCTGTAGATACACATATATTAAGGATTAGTAAAAGACTTAATCTCGCTAAAAAAGAAGATGAACCAATTGATGTTGAAAAGAAACTTAAAAAACTTATTCCTGAAGAGAGATGGATTAAGTCTCATCATCAATTAATTCACTTTGGTCGCTATTTCTGTACAGCCAGAAATCCACAGTGCGAAAACTGCAAAATAAGCGACATGTGCATTAATAAACACAAATAATTACTTAAAATATAATGCCTCGACTGCATCTAAATAATGTAGTCTTGGAGAGTAATCTTGTTTAATTAAAATCCCTTCTTTTTTGAATACATCATAAGGAATGGATTTTCTTTTTCCGTGTTCATAGAAATCAATGACAAAAGAAGCATCTAATAGATAAATCTCATCTTTCATTTGGAAAGAGATAATAAAGAAAGCAATACCTCCATGTTTAAGAACATTCTTTAAGTGAACGATTTGGTGTTCGCTAATGTTGCTTAATGGGAATGAGGTGGTGGACTTTGTGTTCTTTGCTTCAAAGTCGATATATCTACCCTTATAAACACCGTTATAGTCAGTGGTGGATTGCTTTTCAAAATAGGCGTCAGTAATTCTCGCGCCCTTACTATAGTCAACTTTAACAATATTGATTGGTGTTGGTCTTTTGTTAATTAACGCAATACCAGCATCACGATAAAAATCATTGGAAAGATTGATATCTTCTTCTAATGACATACCACGGTTTGCAGCGCTCAAAAGGGTTCTATGAGCAGATTCTTTTTTCTGTTCTACATTTTCCTTCTTTTGATATGTCTTACCGTTTGGATATCTCATTATTCAATATACTTTTTAATCTCTTCTTCGAATTCTTGATATGTGACGTTCTCATTGTTCGCTAATTTCTTAAGGGTATTAGCAACAGGAACAGGGAAATGGTTAAATGTTTTTAAAACTTTCTTATATTCATCAACAAGCAAATGACTCTTTCTCATTGTAGCGTCATATAACCACGCTAAGTTTTCAGCATCGACTGCTGGATCATGAGCAGGACCAGCTTGTTTCACGCCAAAGGCATCGCAGTATTTAATTAAAGATAATGGGTTGCCCTTATCATCTCTCATGAATTCAGAAATGAAAGCGCTGAAGTCAATGTAGTTTTGTTGAATGCATTGGACGATTTCTTTTGGGAAATCAAAACTATAAGAAATAGAGGAAGATAAAATCTTCATATCATGATTACCAAAGGTAATGAATGATGATTTCTTAAAGGATAAACCACAGTATTTCTTAAGTTCACTCATCGCAGTGTAAAAGCTGACGCCTTGTTGCTTAAGCATATCTTCAGTAATACCGGTTAAATCTGTAACGATCTTGCCCACTCTATTGTGTGCTTTAACATAAGCCCTGAATGGCTTTTTACTTTTCTTAATGTAACCGTGACGGTCAATCACAACATGCATCGCACCGATGGCAATCATCTCGTGAGAGAACTGTGTGCCTTCGAAGTCTAAGAAGACTAATGATTTGTGACCTTTTAATAACTTTTCGAATTTCTTCATAAATTTCTTTGATAGTATATCACTATTTCCTCTTTTTTCAAAAGAGAAAAGATTGAATTATAAAATTATCTCTTATATTATATAAGAAATGGAGCAAATATGGCAGTAAAGCTTTTTCTTAACTCTCAAACAATCTTGAATCACACGTTCCCCATTACTCATAAGAACGCTTATGACGCTGAGGAAGTAGATCGCTTCTTAGATATGGTTATTCAAGATTACAAGCTCGTGGAAGCAAGTGTTGTTATTCCCGTGAATGAATATGAAACACTTAAGCAAAAGAACAAAGTTCTAGAGAGCGATAAGAGAAAACTTGAAGTTGAACTAGAAAGATACAAAGCTCGCTTCACCAATATTAAATCCAGTGATAATGTCACCACAGACAATATCGAGTTAGTCAGGAAGATCAATGCTCTAGAGAAATTCCTTTGGAATCATGGATTCAATCCTGACACAATCAAATAACATCTAAAAATTCCGGTCTGGACAATCGCTGCTTCGGTAGAGGAAAGTCCATGCTCGCACGAGCTGTGATGCTCGTAGTGATTGCGCTAGCGGAAAAAATAACGCTAGGTACGTAGGAGTACGTAACGGCGGGAGGAAACCTAAAGGTAACCATGGTCGAATCCCTGAAAGTGCCACAGTGACGTAGTTTATTGGAAACAGTAAAGTGGAACGCGGTAAACCCCACAAGCGAGAAACCCAAATTTGGTAGGGGAGACAAGGAAAGAGAACTGAATTAATCCTTGTAGGCATTGCCTAGATAAATGGTTGTCAAAACAGAACATGGCTTATAGGACCGGATACTCACTAAGGAGACAAAATGAATTTACCAACAAAAATTACATTCACTAGAATCATCATGATTGTGGTCATGATTATTAGCTTATTCGTCTTAAATGTTGTTAACGCTATTAATGGCTGGCAAACATTTGAATTAGGCAACACGGGTATCAATTTAGTCTTCTTAATCTTATTTGTTTTCTTTGTGATTGCTAGTTATACAGACCACCTCGATGGTCACCTCGCAAGAAAGAATAATCAAGTAACTGATTTAGGCAAATTCCTTGATCCAGTTGCGGATAAACTCTTAGTCAATTCTTTAGTTATCTTCTTAGCCGCTCCAGCGGTTTTTGCTAGATATGTACCAAATGGAGATAACGTTATTTCATTCAACGTTTGGTGCGTCATTATTTTAGTCGCCCGTGATATCGTCGTGGACGCTTTAAGATTTATTGCCGCGAGTAAAGGTACAGTCATTGCCGCCAATATCTTCGGCAAATTAAAAACAGTTTTAGAAATGGTTGCCATTGGCGCAGTCTTACTCAATGGTTTCCCATTCAGATATTTTGATGCCTCATGGCCAGCGGGCTTACATATTGCAGACTTCTTAGTCTATTTAGCCACTGCAGCCTCTTTCATTTCTGGTGTCATCTACGTTGTTCAAAACAAGCACGTCTTCAAAGAAGGAAAATAAAATGATTACCTCCCAAGACATCAATTCTTTGTTTCGTGAAAAAGGTTTAACTCTCGGCTCTGTTGAATCATTTACTGGTGGTTTATTCGCTCGAGAGATTACCGCTGTCTCTGGCGCCTCCAAATTCTATAAAGGTGGTCTAGTGACTTACGCAACAGAAGAAAAGGTGGCGTTGCTTGGAATCAAACAAGAATTAGTTGATGAATTTGGAGTAGTGAGTAAAGAAATCGCTCTTCAAATGGCGGAACTTGGTAGAAAGAAACTCAAAGTTGATTACTGTATTTCCTTTACTGGCAATGCTGGCCCATCCGCGATGGAAAATAAACCAGTTGGTGAAGTCTATATCGGCTTAGCAACTCCAGAAAAAGTTGAAGCATATCCCTATCAATTAGAGGGCGACCGTAATAAAATACAAGAAAAGGCAATAATTTTAGCGTTTACGCTACTGGAAAACGCTTTAAGAAAATAATAATTTTTTAGGAAAAAAATCAAAAATCACACCTATTTATTAAGTAGAAGGAGATCTCATATGGCAAAAGAAAAAGAGAACTTAAAAAACGATACGTTAGACGAAACGTTGAAACAAATTGAAAAGCTCTATGGTAAAGGCGCTGTCATGCGCTTAGGCGATAGAGAAACAGTCGATGTTGATGCCATTCCAACCGGTTCATTACTCATTGACCAAGCCATCGGTGTTGGTGGTTATCCAAAAGGTAGAATCATCGAAATATTTGGACCTGAAAGTAGTGGTAAAACCACATTAGCGTTGCACGCTATCGCAGAATGCCAAAAGCAAGGCGGTCGTGCTGCTTTCATTGATGCAGAACACGCAATTGATCCACTCTACGCTAAAAACTTAGGTGTTGATATTAACGAGTTAATTCTTTCCCAACCAGACAATGGTGAACAAGCATTAGAAATCGTCGAAATGCTCGCTGGTTCTGGTTCCATTAACTTAATCGTTGTCGATAGTGTTGCGGCCTTAGTCCCACAAGCAGAATTAGATGGCGAAATGGGTGATAGCTCTGTCGGTTTACAAGCTAGATTAATGTCCAAAGCAATGCGTAAAATCGCTGGTGTTCTTAATAAGAAAGAATGCGCTGTTATCTTCATTAACCAATTACGTGAAAAGGTTGGTGTGATGTATGGTAACCCAGAAACAACCTCAGGTGGTCGTGCCTTAAAATTCTATGCTTCCGTTCGTATCGATATTCGTCGTACCGAAGCCATCAAACAAGGCTCTGATATCATTGGTAATACCTGCCGCGTGAAGATTGTGAAAAACAAAGTCAGCGCGCCATTCAAACAATGCGAAATTGATATTATCTATGGCCAAGGCATTTCTAAAGAAGGCGAAATCCTTGATCGCGCTGTGGAAATGGGCTTAATTAAAAAAGCTGGTTCCTGGTTCGAATATAACGGTCAAAAGATTGCTCAAGGTCGTGATTCCGCTAAAGCGTACATCAAAGAAAACGAAGATGTCGCTAACGAACTCTTGGAAAAAATCAAAACTGGCGTTGTCGCTGAATAGTTAATTATTTAAAAAATCTAGAAATAGACAGAGAAAAATGCATTGTCATCTCTGTCTTTTTTCTTGCTTTTGACTTTCTCCAACCTACAAAAAATAATGACATTATTTATTCTTGGGAATATAATAATTTCGTATCCTCGAAAGATACTTACCTATATATTCTCATTCGAGAACTTTATTATCGGGTTTTACCTGTTAGTTATAAAAAATGTATATCTCTATCCTTTATAGGGGAGCATTTTAGGTAAAGTCTACTTGTAGACTAACTTATTTCTTTAAATAGAAAGGAAACATTATTATGATGCCAATTTGGTTAGGTATTCTTATTGGTGTTCTTTGTTTAGTTGCGGGTGCCGCAGTTGCTTTCTTAATACCTTTTGTTAGAAACAACATTGCTAAAAACACTTCCAAAAAAATCATCCGTGACGCTGAAATTAAAGCGGAACACATTACTAAAAACGCACAAATTGATGGTAAGCAAGCTATCAATGAAATGAAACAAGAAGCCAGCAAAGAAATCCACGAAAGAAAACAAGAATTACAAGCGCAAGAAAGATCTCTTAATCAAAGAGAACAAAACATCGATCGTCGTGACGCTGCTCTTCTTTCTAAAGAAAATGCTTTAGATGAAAAGAACGAAACATTAACTAGACGATTAAAAGAATTGGACAAGAAAGACGCCGCTCTTCAAGAAAAGATTGATAGTATTATCGTTGAACTTGAAAAGGTCGCTCAAATGTCCACACAAGAAGCACGCGATGAATTATTCAATCGTGTTGAAAGTAAAGTAAGTAAAGAAATCGCTGCCTTCATTAAGCAAAAAGAAGAAGAAGCGAAAGAAGAATGTGACACAAAAGCTAAAGAACTCTTAGGCTTAGCCTTAACTCGTTATGCGCAAGATGTCACCAACGAAAGAACAGTTTCAGTCGTCGCTTTACCAAGTGATGAAATGAAAGGTAGAATCATCGGCCGTGAAGGTCGTAACATCCGTTCCTTAGAACAATTATTAGGTGTTGACTTAATCATTGATGATACTCCAGAAGTTATTACTGTTTCATGTTTCAATCCTATCAGAAGAGAAATCGCTAGATTATCTCTTGAAGCCTTAATTAAAGATGGTCGTATCCAACCAGGTAGAATTGAAGAAATTGTTGAAAAGACTAAGAAAGAAGTCGATGAATCCATTCATAAAGCAGGACAAGAAGTCGCCTTCAAACTTGGTTTACCAAGAATCAACAAAGAATTGCTCGACTATGTCGGTAGATTAAAATATCGTACTTCATATGGACAAAACGCTTTAGACCACTCCGTCGAAGTCGCTTACTTATGTGGCATTATGGCCGCTGAATTAGGCTTAGATCAAAACTTAGCCAAGAGAGCGGGCTTATTACACGATGTCGGTAAAGCTGCTGACTTTGAAATGGAAGGTAGTCACGTTGAAATCGGTGCCCGTTTAGCTAAGAAGTATGGTGAAGGTGATGTCGTTATCAACTCCATTGAATCTCACCATGGCGATGTTCCTGCTAAATACATCATTGCTAACTTAGTCCAAGCCGCTGATACATTAAGTGCTGCTAGACCAGGTGCTAGAAGTGAAATCTTAGAAAACTACATCAAACGTATTGAACAACTTGAAGAAATCTGCAAGTCCTACGATGGCGTTTATCAATCATACGCGATGCAATCTGGCCGTGAATTACGTGTCATGGTTATCCCAGAAAAGATCGATGATGTTGGTGCATTCAAATTAGCAAGAGACATCAAAGAACGTATTGAAAACGAAATGACTTATCCAGGTCAAATTAAAGTTTCTGTCATTCGTGAATATCGTGCGATAGAAACCGCGAAATAGTAGCCCTATTTCATAGAAAGAAAATAAATTGAAGATCTTATTTATCGGTGATGTGGTCGGTCGTGTAGGCCGCCGCATGCTTAAGGAAAGAATTCCTTATTATGTAGACAAATACGAGATTGATTTTGTTATTGCCAATGGCGAGAATGCTTCGCATGGTAAAGGCTTAACAAGAAATCAATACTTTGAACTTCTTGATGCAGGTGTGGATGCGATTACTCTTGGTAACCACTATATGAGTAAAAGCGAAATACTCCGTTATATCAATCAAGTAGATCGTTTAATTAGACCATATAACTTGCTCAAGGAATTTCCTGGTGAAGGTAGTGTGGTATTTGAAGTCAATGGTGTGTCCATTAGAGTCACTAACCTATTAGGTAGCGCCTTTATGAATGAAGAGGTCAATGCGCCTTATTATTCCATCCTTAACTTGCTAAGTGATGAAGAAGAACCAGCAACCATCCATATCGTTGATTTCCACGCTGAAGCAACAGGAGAAAAGCAGTCCCTTGCCTTTGCCTTAGACGGTAAAGTATCCGCAGTTCTTGGTACACATACACACGTCCAAACTTGTGACGCTCATGTCTTACCTAAAGGTACAGCTTTCATCTCTGATGTTGGTATGACTGGTTTTGCGGATGGTGTATTAGGCTCTACTGCGGAAACTGTGGTCAATAAGATTGTCTACGGACAACAAAGTAAATTCCAAGTTCCTGATGAAGGTAGAGGAGTTTTCTCTGCGGTCGTTCTTGATATCGATGATATCACTGGACTTGCCAATCAAATCTTCCCAATTTATTATTTAGAAAAGTAGTATGAAAACAAAAATTATTAACACTCCAAACATGCTAAAAGCGGCCTCTCGTAAAAAAGAAGCCACTGTTTTCATGCCTGCTTCTTTTGATAAGAAAGAACAATTAGAACAACTCGTCAAAGGCGAAAAGTATTATATCCATACTTATGGCTGCCAAGCTAACGTCAGAGACGAAGAAACAATGCGTGGCTTATTAGAGGATGTTGGTTATATTCAAACCGATAAACCAGAAGAAGCAACTTTAATCATTATTAATACATGCGCAGTAAGAGAAAACGCTGAAGATAAAGTCTATGGTGAAATTGGTAACTTAAAACGCCTTAGACAAAAGAATAAAGATCTCGTTTTAGCCATCTGTGGCTGTATGGTGGAACAACCAGAAATCTTGAATAAGCTAATGGAAACATTTAAAGAAGTTAACTTATACTTTGGTACCCACGAAATCGCTGAATTATATTCCCTTGTTTATGATGTAAGAACCACAAAAGAAAGAGTGGTGGCTATTGAAAGTAAACCAGGTGAAGTTATTGAAATCGCTCCAGCCTGCCGTAATAACACATATAAAGCTTATGTTAACGTTATGTATGGCTGTGATAAGTTCTGTACCTACTGCATCGTTCCTTATACCAGAGGTAGAGAAAGAAGTAGACACTTTGAAGATGTCTTAAAAGAATGCCAACAATTAATCGATAATGGCTATCAAGAGATTACTCTATTAGGCCAAAACGTTAATGCGTATGGTAAAGATTTAGACGAAGGTAAAGACTTCGCTGACTTATTAGAGGCAGTCGCTAAATTAGACATTCCACGTTTAAGATTTACGACATCTCACCCATGGGATTTCTCCTCAAAGATGATTGATGTGATCGCTAAATATCCAAATATCATGAAGTTTATCCATCTTCCTGTTCAATCCGGCAATGACCGTGTTTTAAAGGCGATGGGTAGAAGATATACTAGAGAAACTTATCTCGCCTTAGTTAAAGAAATGCGTGAAAAGATTCCAGGTTTAGCGTTATCCACTGATATTATCGTGGGCTTCCCAAATGAAACTGATGAAGAATTCTTAGATACATTAAGTATCGTTGATGAAATCAAATACGAAGCAGCATTTACCTTCATCTATTCACCAAGAAAAGGTACACCTGCAGCGAAGATTGAAGATAATGTTTCCAAAGAAACAAAATCAGCGAGATTCATGGAACTCGTTAAACATTTAGAAGTTCATATTGAAGAACATAGTAAAACTATGGTGGGTAAGACATTCGATGTTCTTGTGGACGGCGTGAGTAAGAACGATAAAGATATGTACTCTGGTTACACAGAAGAAAATAAACTCGTTCACTTCAAAGGTGATGAATCAATGATTGGTAAAATCGTTAAAGTCAAAATCAGTGAATCCCATACTTACTCCATGATTGGGGAAATCGTCAATGGATAAAGTGATTGAAAAGGCTCAAGAATTAAAGGCTTTGATTGATGAAACTCCCGAGATGAAAGAGTTTCTTAAAAACAAAGACCAATTCGAAAAGAGCGAAGACGTGATAGAGTTAAAGCACAATATCGCTAATTTGAGAGCTAAAGGAAAAATCCAAGAAGCTAACAATTTAAAAGCTCTTTATGATAACCATCCAATCGTGGTTAACTATGAAGCGAGTAAAGACGCTTTATATGAACTACTTAAAACAATCCAAACTATTGTTAAATAAATGCGAATGAAATCGCATTTTTTTGTTATAATTAACACATGCTAATAGTGATAGTTGGTCCTACAGGATCTGGTAAAACATCTCTCGCTTTAACTTTAGCGGAATTCTATAACGCTCCCATTATCAATGGGGATGCTTTTCAAATCTATCAAGAAATGGATATCGGCACCGCAAAAGTTGATAAGAATAGTGAAGATTATAAGAAACACTATCTTTTGGATATTGTTAAACCAAATCAAACCTATTCCGTTAAGGAATACCAAGAAGACTTTAGAAAGACTTATCTCGAACTTAAAAAGAAATATCCAACCATTATCGTTTGTGGTGGTACTGGCCTTTACATTAGAGCGGCTTTATACGATTACGTTTTTGAAGATGAAGAAGAAGCGGATATTTCTGATTTAGAAAATTTAAGCAATGAAGAATTGTATGAAATGTTAAAAGCAGTGGACATCAAGGCCACTGAGACAATTCATGTGAATAACCGTAAAAGAGTCATAAGAGCGCTTCAGATCGCTAGAACTCACGCCACTAATAAGTCAGAGAATATTGATAAACAAGAGCATGCTTTGTTCTTCAAAGATGAAGAAGTGAAGTTCCTCTTCATCAATCCAAATAGAGAGCAATTATATGCGAATATTAATACACGTGTCGACCAAATGTTTGATATGGGCTTATTAGATGAAGTTAAAGGATTGCTTAAAAAATACGATTTATCCTTAACCGCGAAAGCGGCTATTGGCTATAAAGAAGTTCTCGATTACTTAGATAACAAATGCACTTTAGAAGAATGCAAAGAGCTAATTAAAAAGAGAACAAGAAACTACGCTAAAAGGCAAGTAACCTTCTTTAAGCATCAATTACCATGTCAGGAATTTGCTTCTAAAGAAGAGTTATTAAAAGAGGCTAAAAATGAACGCTAGAAATAAATATTGCAAAATATATTTTGAATGGCATAATAAAGGACAAATGAAATAAAGAGAGGTTCTATTTTTATGGGAAACATTTTCGATGTAGCAAAAATGATTAATGTTGATGAGAAATACCTTATTCCTTTTGGTTATGATAAGGCCAAAATCTCATTGAAGATTATGGACGAATTAAAAGATCGTCCAAACGGTAAATTAGTTTTAGTTACCGCAATTACACCAACTAAAGCTGGTGAAGGCAAAACAACCACCTCAATCGGTTTACATGATGGCTTACGCTATATTGGTGTTCCTTCATTAGTTTGTTTAAGAGAACCTTCTTTAGGCCCTGTTTTTGGTATTAAAGGTGGCGCTACTGGTGGTGGTAAAGCCTTAGTGGTTCCAAGTGAAGACATCAACTTGCACTTCACAGGTGATATGCACGCCTTAACAAGTTCTATTAACTTAATCGCTGCTTGTATTGATAACTCCATCTGGCAAGGCAATGAATTAAATATTAATCCTGAAAGAGTTCTCTGGAAGAGAGCCCTTGATATGAACGATAGAGCCTTAAGAAAAGTTACTGTTTCTGAAGGCGAAACAAAATGCGCTCCAAGACAAGAAGAATTCGTTATTACAGTCGCTAGTGAATTAATGGCGATTCTCTGCTTATCTAAGGATGTCGATGATTTCATGAATAGAATCAATAACATCATTGTGGCGTATAGCTATGATGAAAAGCCAGTCTTCTTAAGACAATTAAGAATTAGCCACGCTATCATGAAACTCATGATTACCGCGCTTAATCCAAACCTCGTTCAAACATTAGAAGGCAATCCTGCAATTATCCATGGTGGACCATTCGCCAACATTGCTCATGGTTGTAACTCCATTATCGCCACAAAGATGGCTCTTAAGTTAGCCCCAGTCGTGGTTACAGAGGCAGGCTTCGGTGCTGACCTTGGTGCAGAAAAATTCTTAGACATTAAATGCCGTGTTGCGGGTTTGAAACCAGACGCCGTTGTTGTGGTCGCCACAATTAGAGCGCTCAAGATGCATGGCGGTCAACCATTTGAAGAACTCGCTAATGAAAACGTTGAAGCTCTTAAGAATGGCGTTTGTAACTTAAAGAAACACATTGAAAACGTTGAAAAATATGGTGTTCCAGCAGTTGTTTGCATTAACCACTTTGCCAGCGATACCGAAGCTGAAACAGCTTGGTTAAGCAAATGGTGCGAAGAAAATGGTTATGAACACGCTTACTGCTCAGCATTCGCTGATGGTGGTAAAGGTGGTGTTGAACTTGCTAAAGCAGTGATGAACATCCTCAACAATAAAGAATCACATTATCATCCTTTATATGATGAAAAACTTCCAATCAAAGATAAGATTGAAATCATCTGTAAAGAAATCTATGGTGCGGGTGAAGTGGTTTATACCGATGCCGCGAATAAACAAATCGAAGATTACACAAAGTTAGGCTTTGATAAAACTCCAATTTGTATCGCTAAGACACCACAATCATTAACTGATGATCCAAAAGTCTTAGGCGCTCCAAAAGGCTTCACAGTTACTATCCGTGAAGTAAGATTATCTGCTGGCGCTAACTTCATCGTTCCATTAACCGGTGCGATTATGACAATGCCAGGCCTTCCAAAGGTTCCAGCAGCGGTCAAAATGGAAGATGTTCCATACGATCAAAAACTCGATCACTAAAACTTTTTCGGAAAAATTTGAAAATCTCCCCCTATTTATTAAGTAGAGGGAGTTTTTTATGTCTCTATTAGTGCTCAAACAAATTTCAAAGTCATATCCTGTTGATAAAAATGAGAAAAAGTATGTCTTGGAAGACATTACTTTAGCCTTTCCATCCACTGGCCTAGTTAGTGTTCTTGGTAAATCTGGATGTGGCAAATCAACTTTATTAAATCTCATTGGTAAACTCGATAATCCTAGTGAAGGAAAAATATTTTTTAATGGAGAAGATATCTCTAAGTTCAAGGAAAAAGAACTAGTCAATTACCGTAAAAGAACTGTGAATTATATCTTCCAACATTATCACTTACTAGAAAGACAAACTGCTTTATATAACATCATGTTACCCGCTTTGTTAAACGGTGATAGTCTGGCCATTGCGAAGAAGAAGGTACTATCACTGATTGATAGCTTTTCTATTAGCAAAGATCTTTTGGATAAGAAATGTTCAAAGCTATCAGGTGGAGAAAAAGAAAGAATCGCTATTATGCGTTGTTTCATTAATAATCCCCGACTGATCTTAGCGGATGAACCCACTGGAGCTCTGGATAAAGATAATGCGGTATTGGTTATGGAATCTTTAAAGAACGCTAGTAGATCAGCATTAGTAATCATGGTTACTCATAATGAAGAACTAGCTAGACGATATAGCGACCGTATTATCTCTATGAGAGATGGACGAGTAGTGGACGTTGAAAGAATTAATGAAACAGATAATAAAAAGAAAGAACCTGAAATAGATAAAAAGAGTAACCCAAATTGGTATAACAGGATAATCGCTAATAACTTCGCTAAAAGGTTTAAGAGAAACATCTTTTCAATTGCTTCTTTGGCCATAGGTATAACTGCAAGTATGTTGATATTTGGCTTTTCTGACGGAGCGCATCGCTCAATAGAAAAGTCAGCGATGAAACAGTTTGATTATGGAGTGGCTTCTATTAGCAAAGAAAAACAAATTAAAAGCGATGATTCTCCAATCACTCTCATTCAAACCTTAAGAGCTAGTGAAGAAGAAATAAATGAATTAAGAGGAGATTATGATTTCTTATATTATTGTTATTCATATGATTCACTCGTTTCCCCTGCATTAGATATGTACATCAATGAAGAGGAAATAAACGGCTTAACATATGCACCTGTCTACTCTTTTTGTGATCAATCTGTTGATAAGAGTTTATTAATTAAAGGTAAATTACCTATAGTTGATACCTTAGCCCAGGTAGTGATTAATAAGACTGCTTATAACTATCTAAAGAAAGAAACAAAAGCCGATCCACTTCATACATTTATACGTTTAAAAGATAGCAGCACAGTTACTTATTACACGGAAGATACGGATAAACCGTATATCATTGATTATTTTGTCTACGACCGATTAGTGGAAATAGTTGGTGTAGTGGACGAACTCTCATTCTTAAATACCCCAAAAATCTATTACTCCTACGAGGCAATGGATAAATACATGTCAGAAACAATCATGAATAATCTATCTGACTATATGGGCGAAATATCGTGGAAAGAAAGGGTAATGACCGCTTCCAACAATGAATTTATCTCAAATTACTCTCATAAGGTATTTCTTAAAAATAGCGACCACGTGGATCGATTAAAGAAACTTAAAAATAGTCTAAAAGAAGGATTTAGTCTTAATAGTAACGCGATAACAATTGAAGAAACATTATTTCAACTTGTAGACGCTGCAAGTGTGGGTATGGAAGTATTCCTTGCCATCGCTTTAATAGGAACAATTTTGATAATAGGCATCATCTCATATGCCTCTTATAGTGAAGATGTTAAAGATTCCGCGATATTACTTTGCTTAGGCGCTAGAAGAGATGAAATAACTGCACTTTATATATTTGAGAATTTCTTATTAGGCATTATTGGTGTTTCTATTTCTTTCTTAATAAGTGCATTAATCCAAAATCCCTTAAATCAACTAATTGAACACTTCACATCCCTTATTGATATTGTTGATATTCCTTTTAAGTCATTTAGAGGCCATTCATTCTTGTTCCCATTACTAATTATCGTTGGAGCGCTTTTTGTTTGTTCGCTTGCTACATATCTACCAATTGTCTTTTCCAAAAGAATCTCTTTAAAGGAGGAATTACAATCCAATGATTAAGCTATCTAATGTCACTAAGAAATACGATTCAAGAATTGTCTTAAACAACATTAACTATGAATTCCCTGAGAAAGGCATTTCAGTTATTTATGGACCATCAGGTTCAGGTAAGACCACTCTATTAAACTGTATTGCGGGACTAATCAGTTTCATAGGTTCTATACAAGTCAATCATCGTAGTATTGAAAACCTTAATGATAATGACCTCAGTCAGTTAAGGCTTTCTACTTATGGTTTTATATTCCAAGATTTCAAACTATTTGAAACCGAAACAGTAATGTCTAATCTTTTGTTTCCTTTAGAAACCCTCTATTCAATGAAGAAAGAACAAAAGCTAAGGAAATGTAGAGACCTTTTAACTCTTGTGGGTCTAGCAGGTAAAGAAAAACAAATTGTTAATAAACTAAGTGGTGGTGAAAAACAAAGAGTGGCTATCGCTCGCGCTTTAATTAATGATCCATCCATTATTCTTGCAGACGAACCAACAGGAGCATTAGATGAACAAAACGGCATAGAAATAATGAAAATCATTAAAAAGATTTCGAAGAAATCTCTCGTGATTATCGTTTCTCACGATCAAGAACTAACCAAAGGTTACGCTGATGAAATAATTGAAATGGATAACGGAAGCATTGCTTCAATAACCAAGCAATCTGAATATCAAAGCGATAATACGCATTTATCAGTTCTCAATAATGGTGTTCCTAATTCAAAAGGAAAGATTCCAGATTCATTTCTAGTGAACCACACGTTTCACACTATGAAGCAAAAGAAACTAAGAACAGGACTTTGCTATACAATGACATCTTTGGGACTAATTGGTATTGGTCTAGCCTTTGCTTTATCTTCCACGATCGCAGATAACATCAAACAAGCTTATCGCGAAGTAGTGGATGATAACGCCATGATTGTTAGCCTTAAAGATAAGAATAGTTCAGTTCAAGGGAGATACGCCGCTAACTATTATGAGGTCAATGATATTAGAAATACTTATCCAGAATATATCAAAGATATAGGAGCTACTTATTACTGCGATTTTGAGAAGTTCTTTAAAGATAGAAACAACTTAGCAATGGTCAGAGGATATACATATTGTGAAATACCAGGCTTCAGTGCACGACATATTAATGAATACGAATGGATAGAAGATATTGATTCGACCGTTTACCCAAATCCAATAGAGGAACTAGATGATGATGAAATAATACTTTCTTTAAATTATTCAGGATTAAGAGATTTATGCTTTGATCTTCAAATAGAAAGAACAGTTTCATCGTTAAGCGATTATATTGAAAACCATGATTTGCAGGTATTCTTCGACTTCAGAAATGATGATTGGGAATATAGTGACCAACAGCTTTTAACGGTTAGAGGATTCATATTAGATAGTGATCTTAAAATCTATCACAGCAATCATTTGTGGAATGAATATATGTTTGAAGAAAGGATGAGATTTCCCTCTAATGACGCAGTTACAACTAAGGATTATGAGCCTTGGGTTATGAAAAAAATGTACTATCTCAAGGTTAAAGAAAATAGAGATAAACTGCTTAACCTATTATTAAACGAAAAAGAAATGGATAAATATATCTTTGAAATCGCGGATGAGAATTATTATCCATGGCTTTACTATGAAAAGAAAATGGAAGATAGAGATCGCATTCTAGTTTTCACAAATACATTAGCCCATATCCCAAATTGGTATCTTGATTATTTCATGAAAAATGACAGTAACCTTTCAACACCTGTTTTTGGTAATGGCAGTGGTTATCTTATCTATCCAGAAACACTGATGATGGGTTTTGCCAAAACGATGTACTTTTCTAAAAATGAAGATCAAATTTACGAGATAGTGGATAAAGCTACAACTAAGCATAAAGATGGCTTTTTTGAAGAAGAATTACCAAAAGGCGTTTTAAGTGGAAATTACGCAAAAAGTCTGCAAAACGGAATTCAATTTGGAGTTTTTGATGAAAAAACCTTGCAAAAAGGCACTAATCCAGAGACTTTAGATGAAATAGTGGTCTCAGAAGCTTTTGCTAGGGAATGCAATATCCAAGAAATAGGAGAAACAATCTTCATAACCACGCCTAGAAAAGAAGTAATGACTAATAATGGAAGTCTAATTAGTGATTACGCTGTTGTGCCTTTAAAAGTTGTGGGAATTACTTCTTCAAATAAGAATATGATTTACCATGGCAAGAATTGGACTAGGCTCTTTTATCAATGCAAAATTGGCATTAGCGCTTTTGAACTTCAGACCACTTCAATGGCATTTTCACTTAAAGAATCTAAACAAATTAATAAGAGTATTGAACTATTTAAAAAGGGCTTTCCTGACTATAATGTTGTTAACCCTCTTTCCGACATCAATGATAGTGTAGATACAGTGTGTTTTTATATCACAGTTGTCCTCATTATTTTCTCATTTGTAGCCACTTTGATATCAATGCTTTTATTAACGATTTGCAACTATCTCTATATTTTAGAAGGAAAGAAAGAAATAGCGTTGGCGAGGTGTCTAGGTGTTAACAAGAAAGAGAGTAAAAAGTTCCTATATTACCATTCGCTAATTCAATGCTTTGTTTCCTTTGCGGTTGCCAGTGTGGAACTCTTCTTGTTTTCAATTGTGGCTAATTTTGAAGTGGGCAACGCTCTATCGATGAGCTTCCATTTTTCATTCAACCCAATTGCCTTTCTTCCAATGCTCATTTTGTCTCTTAGTATCGCTCTTATTTCGAGTTCAATTATGAGCAGAAGAATTAATAAAATTAATCCCATAGATGCCCTTAAACAATAAAACAAATTTTATTTTGTTTTGTGAATTTTAGATTTTTCCCTTATAATAGGTAGCGCATTAGAAGAGGAAAACACTATTATGGGATTAAAAGCAGGCATTGTTGGTTTACCAAATGTGGGAAAGTCTACGCTTTTTAACGCAATTACTAATTCTCACGTTGAAGCCGCCAACTATCCATTCGCAACAATTAATCCAAATACCGGTGTCGTTAACGTTCCTGATGAAAGATTAGATTTTTTAACCGATATTTTTAAACCTGAAAGAAAGATTCCAGCGACAGTTGAATTCACTGATATTGCTGGTTTAGTCAAAGGTGCTTCCAATGGTGAAGGCTTAGGAAACAAATTCTTAGCCAACATTCGTGAATGTGACGCTATTGTGGAAGTTGTGCGTTGCTTTGAAAACGCTGATATCGTTCACGTTGAAGAGTCTGTCGATCCAATCAGAGATATTGAAATCATCAATTTAGAACTCGTTATGGCGGATTTGGATACTGTTGATAAACGTATCGAAAAGAGTGAAGCGAAAGCAAGAATCGCTAAAGACAAAGAAGCGATTTACGAAATGGGCTTATTGAAGCCTTTAAAGGAAGTTCTCGAACAAGGACAACCAGCTAGAAAAGCAAAATTAACCGAAGATCAAATTGCGTATTGCAAAGTGAACTATCATTTACTCACAGATAAGCCAATTATCTATGTTGCTAATGTTGGTGAAAATGATCTTTTAGATTTAGATAACTGCAAGTTCTATCAAGACGTTTTAGATTACGCTACTAAGGAAGGCAATCAAGTCATTCCTGTTTCTGCACAAATTGAAAGTGATTTATCAGAATTAAGCGAAAGCGAAAGAAAAGAATACTTAGCAGAATTGAATGTTTCAGAATCTGGCTTAGAAAAAGTTATCAAAGCCACATATAAGTTATTAAACTTATCAACATTCTTTACAGTCGGTGCGGATGAATGCCGTGCCTGGACATTTAAAAACAACATGTCAGCGCCTGAATGTGCTGGTGTGATTCATACTGATTTCCAAAAAGGTTTCATTTGTGCGGAAGTATATCCATACGACGCAATCAAAGAACTTGGAAGCGAACACGCTGTTAAAGAAGCGGGAAAGATTAGAACTGAAGGTAAAGGGTATTATCCAAAAGACGGTGATATCATGTTCTTCCGTTTTAATGTGAAGAAATAATGAGAGTTGGTTTTTCAAGCGATATACATAGACTAGTCGCTGGTCGAAAATTAATGCTTTCTGGCGTACACGTGCCATATGAGTTAGGCGAGTTAGCGCATAGCGATGGTGACGTGGTTTTCCACGCTGCTAGCGAAGCTATCTTAGGAGCGCTTGCCCTTGGTGATTTAGGAAAACATTTCCCAGGGACACCTGAATATAAAGATATCGATTCTGCGATTATCGTTAGAAGAGTCGTGGGAATGATGCTTGATGAAGGCTATGAAATCAACAACATTGATATCTCCATTACATTGGAAAAACCAAAACTCGCTCCATTTATTATGGAAATGCGCCAAAATCTTGCGTTATTATTAAATACTTCGATAGACAACGTATCCATTAAAGCGGGAACAAACGAAGGAATCGATGAAATCGGCAAAGGCCTTGCCGTCAAAGCGGACGCTATTGTCATGCTGAAAAAGAAAGGGGAATAAAATGGACATTATTGAAAATCTCAAACTTAAATTACAAGCTGCCCTTTTAGCCCTTGGCCAAGAAGTTGCTTTAAACGACATCGTTATTGAAAAGAGTAAAGACGAAGCTCATGGTGACTATGCAACTAATGTTGCGATGAAGTTCTCTAGATTATTCGCTAAAGCTCCAAGAGATGTCGCTAATATGATTATTGAAAAAGTTGATATGGAAGGTATCGACAAAGTCGAAATCGCTGGTCCTGGTTTTATCAACTTCTTCATGAAACACGATTCATTACAAGCATTCGTTAGCAAAATCATTAACGAAGAAGATAACTATGGTCGTTTATCAAGAAAGAACTTAAAGATCAACGTTGAATTCGTCAGTGCTAACCCAACAGGTTTGTTACACGTTGGTACCGCTAGAGGTGCAGCGATTGGTGATAGCATCTCCCGTATCCTAGATTTCGCTGGTTATGATGTGACCAAAGAATACTACATTAACGATGCTGGTAATCAAATCACAAATCTTGCCTTATCTATCCAAGCTAGATATCAAAACTTATTTGGCATTGAAGCGGAAATTCCAGCGGATGGTTATGCTGGTCAAGATATTACTGATATCGCTCAATCCATTAAAGATGAAATTGGTGATGAAGCTTTGAAAATGAGTGACCCTGTCGCTTACTTTAAAGAAAAAGGCATGAAAATTGAGCTCGATAGAATCATTGATGACTTAGCCCTTTTCAGGGTGAAACATGATGTCTTCTCTTCTGAAAAAGCCATTAGAGCCAACAACGCTATCGAGAAAGAATTAGAATTCCTTAAAGATTACGTTTATGAGCAAGATGATGCCTTATATCTCAAGACATCAGCGTTCATTGATGATAAAGACCGTGTCATTAGAAAAGGCAATGGTGATTACACATACTTTATGCCTGATATCTGCTATCACGTGAACAAGATGTCTCGTGGTTTCGATAGCATTATCGATGTTTTAGGCGCTGATCACCATGGTTATATCAACAGAATGAAATCTGCTTTAATGATGCATGGTTATCCAGAAGATACTCTCCATGTTGAATTAATTCAAATGGTGAGATTCTTAAAGAATGGTCAAGAATACAAAGCCAGTAAGAGAAGAGGCGACGCGATTACATTAAGAGACGTCTGCGAAGAAGTCGGTGTTGATGCGATGCGTTATTTCTTCGCTATGCGTGCTCCATCTTCCCATTTAGACTTTGATATGGACTTAGCTATTGAACAAAGTTCAAATAACCCAGTCTATTATGCTCAATACGCTCACGCTAGATTGTGTTCAATCCTCGAACAAGGTAAGGACATTCCTCTTGATGAAAGTGGTAAGTTATTAAATCAACCATCCGAAATGGCTTTATTAAAGCACCTTGCTGATTTCCCTAATGTGGTTAATGACGCTGCTAAAGATAAAGCTCCATACAAGATCACTAACTATGTTCACGCTTTAGCGGAACTCGTTCATGCTTTCTATAACGAATGCCGTGTTATTGATCAAAATAATTTAGAACTCAGTGGTTCACGTCTTGCTTTGGTTAAAGCAAGTAAAATAGTGCTAAAGAATGCGCTCGCCCTTGTTGGTGTCAGCGCTCCAATACATATGTAGGAGGACATTAAAATGTCAAAATCATTATTAGACCTCGCTTTCGATTACGTTAGCGAACAAAAACAACAAAGCAAGTTCCAAGATATTTGGGCTTACTGTGTTAAAGAAGCTGGCTTAAGTGAAGAAGAAGCCGCTGCTAAAGTCTCCCGTTTCTACACAAACTTAATGCTCGATGGTCGTTTCGTGACATTGGGTGAAAACGAATGGGACCTCAGAATTCGTCACAAATTCGAAAAAGTCCACATCGACATGAGCGAAGTTTATTCCGATGTTGAAACCTTCGACGATGACAGCGAAGAAGAAGAGGAAGAAGCGGAATACAACAAGGCCTTTGAAGAAGAAAACGAAGAACAAAAGGATGAAGACTTCAACTCTGAAGAAGAAGAATCAGAGGAAGAAGAAAAAGAGGATAACGAATTTTAATGTTTGAACCTATCGTCTCTAAGATTGAGCAATATGATTCAATAGTCATTTTTGGTCACTTAAACCCAGACGGTGATTGTTACGGTAGTCAAATTGCTCTAAGAAACATCCTAAGACTTAAGTACCCACATAAAAACATTTATGCTGTCGGTAGTGGGTTAAAAAAGTTTTTTGATATTATCGGCAAAATGGATGAGGTTTCCGATGAAATTATCACTCAATCTTTAGCTATTGTTTTAGATAGCAATGACCTCAATAGATTAGAAGATAAGAGAGCGGCAACCGCGAAAGATTTTGCTAAGATTGACCACCATATTGATACGTTCACATTCCATGAAGGTCCAGAAGTCATCGATGACAAAGCGACCTCAACTTGTGAATTGATTTACTTGTTTGCACAAGAAAACAATCTTGAGATTGATTTAGTGGCCGCTAGTGCACTTTACCTTGGTATGATGACTGATACAGCCAGATTCCAATTCGCTACTAACTTTGTTAGAATGTTCGACATTGCCAAGAACTTATGTGCATTAGGCGTTGATCCAATCCTACTTAATAAAACCAACAATCTTGTTCCTGAACATACATTAGACATCAAAGCTTTCGTCTATAGCCACATAATCAAAGATAGTCGTGGCATAGTGTACGCAGTTGCGACAAAAGAAGAAAGAGAAGCTTTAGGTGTTACTTCACAACAAATTGTCGGTAATACATCATTACTCAGTTATGTCGCGGGTTATCCAATTTGGTTAATCCTTTCAGAAACTGACACAGGCGGTATGCAATGCGAAATGCGTAGTAGTGTGCATAACGTACAACGCATAGCCACACACTTCGGTGGAGGTGGCCATGAATTTGCCGCTGGTTTTACCATCAAAGAATTCAAACCTGAAATAATCGAAGAATTACTTAATATGTGCGCTGATGCCATTAAGAAAGGAAATGAATAATATGTGGGAAGAACAATTAAACGCTGCCATTGAAGCGGGCGTTAAAGCTATCGAAGGTATTTTAAAAATCTACAACAGTGATTTCTCTGTTGAAATTAAAGATGATAATTCACCTGTTACACTCGCGGATAAAAACGCTGATAAGGTGATTAGAGAATATCTCCATAAGAAATTCCCAACATATGCTTTCCTTACTGAAGAAAGTACAGACGATCTAGCCAGATTAGAAAATGATTTCGTTTGGATTGTCGATCCAGTCGATGGTACAAAAGATTTTGTCGCTAAAGATGGTGGTTTTACCACAAACATCGCACTTGCCTATAAGCATGAGGCTGTCGTAGGTGTCGTGGTTGTTCCACTCACAGGTGAAATCTATTACGCGGCCAAAGGTTTAGGTGCCTTCTACCGCAAGGATGGTGTCACAAAGCGCATACACGTCAACGATAAATTGACCGATTTAATAGTTTATGAAAGCGTTTTCCATTCAAAGCCAGAAGAACAAGCAATGTATGAAAAACATAAAGATAGAATTGCCAAAGTTGAGAAGTGGGGTTCCGCTTTAAAACCATGCCGTATTGCGCAAGGTTTAGGTGAATTATCATATCGTTTAAGCGATGGCACAAAAGAATGGGATACCGCTGCTAGCCAAGTTATTGTGGAGCAAGCTGGTGGTATTTACCTCACTCCAAAGAAAGAACGCATGATGTACAATCGCGTTGATGTGCATAACCGCGAAGGTTACGTCATTTGCAATAGAATTGAAAATTTTCTTTTATAAGTTATAATAATAAAGATTTCTAAACACGTATTGTGTTAGATAAAAACATTTCTCGGAGGAAATTTTATAATGAACAAGAAATTATTTTCTGTGTTAACAGTTTTTGCTGCTATGACATTAGTCGCATGTGGCGGTGGTAATAATTCAAAAGATACCAAAGCACCTGCTTCTACATCATCACAAAAACCAACTTCCACAACCCAATCTAAGCCATCTTCTTCTACAACTCCAGCTCCATCAACAGACTGGGTCGATGGTGCCAAGACTGGTTTATGGACAAAACAAACCCGTGCTTCTGATAACGGTGTCGCTTACAAAGCCAACATCGCAGACGCTACAGGTTGGAACGATGACGCTACAAAGATGAACAAAAAAACAGCGGACGCTCCATTAAACGAATCCAAATGGGCTATCAATGGCTTACCAGCTGGTCAATATGACGTTGAATTCAGCGCTAGAATGTCCTATGATTCACACTCCAGCAGATATTGGTACAATATGGCTTGGAAGGGCAATGAAACTGCCACAAGCAATCCAGACACAACAAAAGAAGATCCATATCGTTACTTCATCGTCGTTTACGGCGCTGCCGGTACAGATCCAGTGAACGTCTACACAGACAACGCTGAATCTTGGGGTGATTGCGGTTTATCCGGTTCTGAATTTGCTGCTTGCAAAGTCATTACTGGCTTAAACCTCAAAGAAGGTGCTACAGAAATTAGCTTAAAGCATGGTGATATCGGTTACTCCTTAGCATTCGATTACGTTAGATTCATCTACAAGGGTGCTGCTGACGCAACAAAACCATATCAAGATGTTTCTAAATTACCAGTTGATCCAACAGCCGCTCCACAAGAAGCCGCTGGTGGTGAACAAGCTTAATTATCTAAGCAAAAGTTGAATATTAAAGCCTGAGCGTGATGCTTGGGCTTTTTTGATACACGTGTAAACTAAATTTTGTAAGTATGCCTCTTGCAATTAAAATAAAATACCCTTTATAATACGTGTAGCAAGAACACATATTCTTGAAACAATTAGAGCACTTTTTCTTTGTGTGCTCATGAAAGGATTTTCTATGAAAACTAAAAAAATTCTTGGTGTCGCATTGCTTTTAGGCACAATGATGTTAACCGCCTGTGGTGGTGGCAACAATTCCTCAAGCGGCGGCAAAGCAAGCAGTGGTGGCAACAAAACCTCCCAAAACACACAATCTACTCAAAGTAGTCCAAAGCCATCAACCCCATCAACCGCAAAATCAATCAGTATTTCCGGTGTGACAATGGCCAACGATGGTGGTAAAGTCTACCTCACAGTTTCTGGTACAGAAGCTAACTACAAAGCTGAAGACTTCAAATGGGCTTGGGGTATCAAAGTTAATGGTGATTCCGGTGACTGGGTCGTCGGTAAAGAAACACCAGAAGCAGCTGACTACGCAGCCGCAACATTTGACGCAACAGCAAAAACATTTGCCGTCAAACTCTGCTTAACAGAAGCAACAGCTTTACAACCTGGCACATTCTACCAAATCTATGGTGGTACACCAGAAGCTTATGAAAACATTGAACTTCCAGAAACACTCGATGCTAGAGACCAAACACGTCACTACTACATCAGAACAGACCAAGCGAATTCTCTCCACTTTGACTCTGTCCAACCAATCAGCTTCACAAAGGCTTCAGTCGTGAACGTCGCTGCTGCTGATTTACCAACAGGTGTCACAAATGAAGGTCCATACCTCAAGTTTGGTGGTGTCAACGCTGCTAACTTAACAGTTGCTGATATCGATGCTTGGGTTGCTGACAGCAAAGTCAATGGTAACTTCCAACGTGTTATCGGTGGTGGCTATCAATTACACAACCACGCTGCTGAAGAACGCTTCTACAAAGTTGAAGGTAATGATGTCTTCTTCTACTGCTACATCGGCTTTATCGCTGATGGTGAAGGTTGGCAAACACACTTTGACTGCGTTAGTGGTCAAGCTGGCGCAAACCTCCAAATGGATGCTACATTCTGGGGCGATGCCGATCACACATTCGTTATCGGTGCAGACACATACAGAGTTTATGCTGACAAGACCAAAGGTACAGAAGCTGAATTCTGGGGCTGCTTAGGCGTCACACGTAACGTTGAAGCTTAATTCTAAGTAAAACCTTAAACAAAATGGAATCATCTTCGGGTGATTCCTTTTTTGTGTCATTAATTAACGAATGGTGTATATTAATAAGGTATAAAAACGAACATTAAGGAGATTTTTATGGAAAAGTTCTTTAATTCATTAAGCAAACCTGCAAAATGGATCTTTGTTATCGGTGGATTCTTCTACACTGCATGGTTTGCACTTGCACAAGGTTTATCAATTGATGGTCAATTCGTTTCAGTAATTGCTCACTTTGTCATTATGACTATTGGTACCGCTTTACTTGTAGGTGCACCTTTATTAGTCCTTTTAAAAAAGAATGACGCTGCAAAGATGGTGTTCTTGTTCTTAATTGGCTATTGGGTATTAGTTACTGCACAAAATTGGTTATCCTCTGCAGAAGCACTTACTGATACCAGAAATAGTGATGGTTTAGCGGTTGCTGCTGGCATATTCGCTTTCCTTGCTGGTCTTGGTTTAGCGGCAATTATTGTCCTCGTTATTTTAGAATTCCTCTTCAAGGCTAAATTCTTACGCTTTATTAGTTTCATTATTATGTTGGCTGTTATTGTCCTTGGATTCATTGCTGGTTTATTAACCGCTATCTATTTTGGCAATAGAAATGCTTTTTGGCCAAATGGCATGAACCTCATTATCGAATGGATGATTCTTCCAATTATTATTTGCTTTGGCTACCTTTATTTCTTTGGCGCTCCTGCAAAGAATAAGAAATAGTGACTATTTTACGAAATAGAAGACTACACTTTCCTTAAATGAAACATAAATGTGACCTCTTTTAAAAAGGTCACTTTTTATTTAAAGGAAAATAGTATACAATACCAAACTAGAGGTAAAGAAATATATGAACAAAAAGTATTTTTTAGGTTCGCTTCTTGTTGCTGTTTTAGCTATGACTGGTTGCGATGGCGCGAAACAAAGCCAAAAATCAGAAGATGGTAATGACAGCGAAAGCAACATTATTCAACCTAGCAAAGACCCAGGTGAAATCACTGGTGGTAAATTCACATTTAATGATACTGAGCTCAATACCGCTCAAGAAATCCACACAGCAAATCAATTAAAGTATTTAAATCTTCAAAAAGAATACTACTCAATGACCAAGACTGATTTGGATAACTGTGATGCTAAAGGTAACAAAAACGTTTCCACCCCAGAAAAAACAACGCTTAACTGGGAATTCACAGCGCCAGAAGGCTATGAAGTCAGCAAGTACACATTAGTCTTCTCCAAGAATATGGACTTAAGCGATCCATATACAGTCCAAGGTACAAAGAATCCAACAATCAGTTTCTACAACTCATTCTTAGGTACAAACTACTTCAAGATCGTTGCTAACTTCACAAGTGGTGATAGACAATCATCCGATGTCAAATCCTTCAAAGTGACAGAACAAGCTCCAAGAAACTTATATGTTGGTAATATGCCAAACTGCCGTGATATGGGTGGTAGAACAACCTATGCCGGTGGTAAAGTCAAACAAGGCTTAATTTATCGTACAAGCGGTAGCAAATTCGATAACTCCACACCATCCGATGATGAAGCTAAAACAATCTTAACTGAACAATTAAGAGTTAAAACAGAAATCAACGTTGCTAACAGCACAACAAACAACGTTAACTTATCTGGCACAAAAGTTGAAAACGCTTACATGGCTTATGGTGCAGTTCCATATTCCAACTTAGCTAGAAACTCCGTCAGAATTAGACAAGTTATGGACATCCTCGCTGATGAAGCCAACTACCCAGTCTTCTATCACTGCCGTATCGGTACCGATAGAACAGGTATTACAGGCGTCATGATTAATGGTTTACTCGGTGTTCCATTCAACGAATGTATCCAAGATTATGGTTTCTCCAACTTCGCTCCAATCGATAACCAAAGATATCCAAACAAACCAAACGACACAAATGGTGACGATATCGTTAAATACATCGATGAACTCTTAGCCTTACCAGGCGCTAACTTCCAAGAACAAGTCTACCTTGCTCTTCGTATGATTGGTGTCCCAGCCGCTAAGTTAGACAAGATCATCGACATCATGACCGAAGGTACAAAAGCGACCATCCCAGCCACCGCTAAAGTTGGTGAAGATAGTGGTCTAGAAGCCTCCGTCAACAAGACAACTAAGACAGACTATAAGAGCCCAGCTTCTTACTATGCTGTTCCTGCAAATGGCAACATCAAATTCAAAACCACAACAACCGCTGGTAAGAAAGATGTCATCATCTACATGGGTTACACAGGTAGTGTTTCACAATCCACATCCACAAAGTTATCTTCTGCTATTACTTTAAAGATTGATGGTGCCGAACAAACAATGGCCAACACCAAGAACTTATGGCAAGCCGGCTTTGGTTCAACTCAACAAGACAACAGAATCGGTTACATGTTCAATATCTTAGGCAATTATGATTTCACAGCCGCTGAACATGAAATCCAAATCGAAGTTAAGAGTGGCACATTCAACATCGCTTCTATTACCGTTGCTGATCACGCTGCTTAATCTTAATAAATATTAATAACAAGGCTCTCGTAAGAGGGCCTTTTATTTTGAGGTTGAATATTTGGCATTTATATTTAACAATATAAGTAATAGGGAGTTTTACAAACATGCATAAAAGGAAATTATTTTTAAGTCTTACTTTTTTATCGACATTACTTCTTTCGTCTTGCTCAATCTTTTCGAATAACGAAAACAGTAATGAACCAAGCAATGAAAGCACAGTAAGCAGTGTTCAAAGCAGCGAACAATCAACAGAACCAGTTTCTGAGTCAAGCGTACCAGAATCAACCCCATCAAGTTCAAGTTCACAACAAAGTACATCTTCTAGCAGTAAACCATCTAGTAGTAGTTCAAGCTCTTCAAGTCAGAGCAGTGCTTCTAGCCCAAGCAGTTCATCAAGCCAATCCAGTGGTTCCTCCAGTCAACAACCTGGTGGACAAACAGGTTTTAGTGGCATTACTGAATTTAATAGTCCAGTGCAAATTCATACCGCTGATCAAAAGACATATCTTTCTTATACAGGTGATTATTCACAAATGCCTGAAAACCAATATCCAGATGGTTCAATACATCAATCAGACTCGTTACCAGTGAAATTATCTTGGAACTATACCGCTCCTGCAGGTAAATCAGTTTCTAAATATACATTTATCAGTGGTCAAAAGAATGACTTAAGTGATGGCTATGCAATTGAAACCACTAATAAGTCATTAGATTATTACAATCCATATTTAGGTCGTAACTATTTTAAATTAGTGGCTAACTTCTCAGATGGTTCAAAAGAAGAAACTGAGATTAGACACTTTGATGTTGATGAAACATATCCAAGAAACCTTGCCATTGGTGGTATGACTAACTGCCGTGATTTAGGTGGTAGAACGCTAGAAGATGGTGGCAAGATGAAACAAGGCCTTATCTATCGTACAAGTGGCCTTAAATATGACTACAGCACGCAAATCACAGAAGCTGGTAAGAAAGAAATGCTTCAACACTTAAAAGTGAAAACTGAAGTAAACGTAGCGGACGGTAGTAACTATAATCTAAACTTATCCGGTACAACCTTAAAAGAATTCAAGATGGACTATAGTGGTGGTTCACATCACTTCTCCAGAAACGCTGAGTCAGTAAAGAACTTCTTTAATTTATTAGGCGATTCAAATAACTATCCTGTTTATTTCCACTGCCGTATCGGCACAGATAGAACAGGCTTATGCGCTATCTTGTTATCTGGTCTATTAGGTGTTTCCCTAAATGAAATCTATCAAGATTACTTATTCTCCAACTTTGGTAAGATTGGTGAAAAGAGATACATCGGTACTAAAGCGGGGGCTGATAACATTCAAAACTATATTAACGATATTCAAAACATGTCCGGTAAGACATTTAAAAACAAAGTCTATAACATGTTATTGGCCATCGGTGTTTCTAAGACTACATTAGATACCGTCATCGCTAATTTAACTGAAGGACAAACCGCAAAAGATAACGATGCAGGTCAAATTATTGCTCCAGCTAGTGTTTTAACAGGTAAAGGTACAACTGTTAAGACTGATACATCTGATAGAAATAATCCTGACTACTATTTCACTTTAAATAGTACTTCTCAATCTGTGAGTTATTCATTCACAACCACGCAAGATTTTAAAGGACAAGTCGTAGCGTATTTAGGTAATGGCGATGATTCATCCTCCAAAAAGATTGCAGATGCGATTGGTTGTTCATTAGACAGCACCAATATCGCTATGAAAGATCAAACTTATAAAGACGCTAGAATGGGCAAATGCGGTAGTAGAACCAATTACTATCCAGTTGTTTTAGGCGAAGTTGATATTCCAGCAGGTAGCCATACAATCGCCTTAGCAGGTACATCTAATTCCATGAATGTTGGTGGTATTTATATCTTCGATGCCGCAAATGGTACTGGTGGCGGTCAACAAGGTGGCGGCGAACAGCAACATACCGTCCACAATTACGTCGCACAAACACCTGTGACCAATAAAGCGGGCAAGCAAGTGACTACATACCTATGCGATTGTGGTAAAAAGCATATCGATATTAAGTTCAGTGATTATTCATCAATCGATGGCGTTCTCGGTAGCGATGGCAAGATTGGTGGTTCCAATAAAGTTAAAACCACATTTAAGTGGGATATCCCTGCTAAAGCGGGCGAAGTCAAACTTCAATTTAATTTAAAGATGTCTAGTAGCAGTACTGACCACGCTAATCATGAGTTTGATACATCTTTATACTCTGTGAAAATCAATGGTGTTGCCCAAACAATTTTATTAGAAAACGGCAAGACATATTCGCAATTAGGCTTAACAACATCTGGTCAATATTTCGACATTGCGGACTATAATGTTGAGAACGATACAAACTTAGAAATCGAGTTCGTTCATAACAATGCTGACTATCGCTTGTTGTTTACAGAAAACGTTAGACTCTTCTATTAAAAACACTATTAAAAAGGCGACTAAAAGTCGCTTTTTTTATACTTTCCTTAAATGAAACATAAATTAGTTAACTAAACAAAAATAAGGACTATAATGAGTTTAGATAGATAGCGAAAGTTGAATATATCATTTCATCATTTGCTAACCATTCATATTTGTCATTTTTATAGAAAGGGATTTTTTTAGAATGAAAAAGACAAAACTTTTCCTTCCTGCTATGGCGATCGGTTTACTTTTAAGCATGGGATTAACAGCTTGTAATCAACCAGCCAATAACAGCCAAGGAGGCAAATCAAACAATTCTCAACAAAGTACACAAAGTACTCCACAAAAAGAGAAAATTACTGTTACCGCAGCTGGTGACAAGAAAACCTTAGCGTTAAACGAAACAGTTAAGTTAACTGCTAGTGTTGAAGGCGTTGCATGGGAATCTTCCGATGCCACAATCGCGACAGTTGCCGCTGATGGTACTGTTACAGCCGTTGGTTATGGTGAAGTTACCATTACCGCGAAAAAAGAAGGCTACAACAATGGTACAATCGCACTTAACGTCCCAAGACCAGCAGCCTCCGCAACATTTGATTTAACCACAGCCGCTGAACACTATTCAGCTGATGGTTGGTGGGAACTCCCAACAAGTGGTATGGGATTTGCAATGCAAACCGTTAATGGTTGGAACCCAATTGCTCAACAATCTTCATGGGGTCAACAAACAGAAGAACCAGCAGAAACATTCATTGGTGGTTTCGGTGTTGGTGATAAAGAAACAGTTAAATTCACCGCTAGTAAGGCTGATAAAGCTGAATTAATGTTAAATATCGGTAATACTGATGAAGCTAACTTAGCAGAAATTATGAGCGTTAAGCTCAATGGCACAGCGATTAGCTTAGCAGGTAAAACTCTTGAAGCACATGAAGGTCAATATATGGCTGAATTAGTGTTTGATGATGTTTCCTTGGGCAACTTAGATATCGCTGCTTCTAATACACTCGAAATCGAATTCTTACAAGCCACAAACATCTTCTTAAATGAACTCGCAGTTTATGCTAAAGAAGCAACAGTTGCTTTAACAGCTCCAGCTGCTAAACAACAAATTGAAGTCGTTAACAACGAGTTAGAAGTTATTGTCGAAGAAACAGTTAACATTCAAGTTAAGAATAACTTAGCAGGCGTTACATACGTCTCTAGCGATGAAACAGTTGCCACTGTTAGTAATGCTGGTGTTGTTACTGGTGTTAAAGTTGGTAAAACCAATGTCACAGTGAAAAAAGAAGGTATGTACTCCGTTAGACTTGAAATCACTGTCAAACCAAAACCAGTTGCTGGTCAAATTCTTGTTGAAGCTGAATCTGCTGAAGAATTAGCAGAACTCACACCAGGATCCTTCAATATGAGTGGTCCAAGCATTATGCAAGATGGCGGCATGATGGGCGGTAGTGAAGTCCATAGTGGTAGTGCTTACGTCATGAACTTTGGTAGTGATGGTTTAACATTAACCATGAAGTTCCAAGCTACAGCGAACGCTACAATGGTTCTCTCCGTTGTTGGTAGTTCTCCAATGAGCATGGGTGGCGAAGCTGCTGCATACGTCCTTAAAGATGGTATGAGCATTAAGTTAAACAACAATAACGTGACAATTCCTGAAACCGCTGAATTCCCAGCACCAGAAGGCTATACTTCTTCAATGGCTGAAGTGGTTATCGGTGATGTTGCTGTTAAGTCCGGTGAAAATACCTTAGTCGTCACAATCGAAGGTTCTTGCCCAAGCTTAGACGTCTTCAAACTCTCTGCTAAATAATTAAATAGCAATAGAAAATCCGGAAAGGGTCTGGTTCGCCAGATCCTTTCTTTTTATTGCTTTTTGTTTTCGAAAAATAACAGATTATGACAAAATGAAATTATCGAGGACACTTATATGAAAGAATTTGTTTTAAATAATGGTGTGAAAGCACCTGCTTTAGCTTATGGCACATGGTTAATTAAAAATGAAGTAGCCGCTAATTGTGTGAGGATGGCGTTAGATGCTGGATATCGTCATATTGATACCGCACAAGCGTATGGTAACGAAGAAGGCGTTGGCCAAGGAATTAGAGAATCTGGCCTCAAAAGAGAGGACGTGTTCATTACTTCTAAAGTTAAAGCGGAACTCAAGTCATATAAAAAAGCCAAAGCCTCCATTGATGAATCACTCAAGAAATTAGGCGTGGATTATATTGATTTAATGCTTATCCACTGCCCACAACCTTGGGCTTTATTTAGAGGACCATTTAGATACTTCAAACAAAACATTCAAGTTTGGAAAGCTATGGAAGATGCCTATAAAGAAGGTAAACTCAGAGCAATTGGTGTTTCTAACTTTTTAGTGGACGATCTCCAAAACATTATGAATAACTGCGAAATCAAGCCAATGGCCAATCAAATTCTTTTGCATATTGGTGAAACCCCAGTTGATGTTATTAAGTTCTGCCAAGAAAACGATATCGTGGTTGAAGCATATTCTCCAATTGCACACGGTAAAGCGATGAATAATAAAGCCATCCAAGCTATGGCGGATAAATACCACGTATCCGTACCACAGTTATGCATCAAATACACATTGCAATTAGATACCATCTCCATACCAAAAGCCTCTAGCAAGGAACATATCGAAGATAATATGAAACTAGATTTCGAGATTAAAGAAGAAGATATGTTAGAGTTAATGAAACTCAATCGTATCGATTATGGAGCGGATGCTTTTTGGCCAGTATTTAATAAAAAGAAACAAGGGTAAATAATTGAATTAATTACAATTATTATTGAATGCCTTTATAACAAGAGTAAAATATTGGCGAGGATTTAGTTATGGAAGAAATTAACAACTTTATCAAAACCATCATGGAGAAGGACTTAGAAGAAGGTCGTGTAAAAAGCATCGTGACCAGATTCCCTCCTGAACCAAACGCTTACTTACATATCGGCCACGCTAGAGCGGTTATCAATGACTTTGAACTCGCTAAAGCATTCGGTGGTTACACCAATTTAAGATTTGATGATACCAACCCAGTTAACGAAGGCGCTGAATATGTCCAAGCCATTATTAACGATATTAAATGGCTAGGCTATGAACCAAAAAATATCTTCTTTGGTAGTGATTACTTTGAAGAACAATATAATAGAGCCATCCTTTTAATTAAGAAAGGCTTAGCGTACGTTGATGATTTAACCGCGGATGAAATTACTGAATACCGTGGTACCTTAACTGAACCTGGTAAAGATTCTCCATACAGAAATAGATCCATTGAAGAAAACTTAAAATTATTCCAAGAAATGCGTGAAGGCAAATATGGTAATGGTGAAAAGACATTAAGAGCTAAAATCGATATGGCTTCACCAAATATCAATATGCGTGACCCAGTCATGTATCGTATTTTACACGTCCCACACCATAGACAAGGTACAAAGTGGTGCATTTACCCAATGTATGACTTTGCTCACCCATTACAAGACGCGATTGAAGGCGTTACCCACTCCATGTGTTCCTTAGAATTCGATAACCACCGTCCTTTGTATGACTGGTTTGTCGAAAAATGTGAAATGCCAAATGTCCCACATCAATATGAATGGGGCAGATTAAATATTACTAACACAGTCATGTCTAAGAGATACCTCCGTCAATTAGTCGATGGTGGCTATGTCACTGGTTATGATGACCCACGTATGCCAACACTCGTTGGTTTAAAGAGAAAAGGTTTAACTCCAGACGCGATTAAGAACTTTATCGTCTACACAGGTTTATCAAGAATCAACAGCACCACAAACGCTGAAAACCTTGATAATTTCCTCAGGGAAGAATTGAAGCTCAAAGCCACACGTCCGATGGCGGTCTTAAACCCATTAAAAGTTGTCATTGATAACTATCCAGAAGGTCAAATCGAATACTGTGACGCTCCAAACAATATGGAAAACGAAGAATTAGGCAGTCGTAAAATCGCCTTTGGTAAATACTTATATATTGAACAAGAAGACTTCATTGAAGAAAAACCAAACCGTAAATGGAAGAGATTATCCGTCGGTGATGAAGTCCGTTTAATGCATGCTTATTTCATTAAATGTAATAGTGTAGTCAAAGATGCAGATGGCAAGATTACTGAAATCCACTGCACATACGATCCAGAAACCAAATCTGGCAGCGGTTTTGATGCTAGAAAACCAAATGGTACAATCCATTACGTTGAAGCCACTACAGCCTTAAAAGCCACATTTAATTTATATGAACCATTAGTGTTTGATGAAACCGAAGAAACAAAAGGTAAAACATTCATCGAAAGACTTAATCCAAACTCTTGGGTTAAGCTTGAAGGTTTTGTCGAAGCTTCTTTAGCAGACACCAAACCATTAGACCATTTCCAATTCATTAGAACAGGCTATTATTGCACCGATAAAGACTCCACGAAGGACAATCTTATCTTTAATAGAACATGTCCTTTAAAATCTTCTTTTAATCAATAAAATTCAGCGTTTCGCTTACATAAAAAAATAAAAAATGACATAATATTAATGTATATGTCAGGTTTTAATGTAAACGATGAAGTGATTCATTGTCGCGAAGGTTTGTCGACCATTATCGACGTCAAAACAATGAACGACAAGCAGTATTTTCTAGTGCAAGTGAATAACAGCAGTAGTGAAACATTTTACGTGCCTGTAGATTCCGCGGGAAGCATTATCCGTACGATTATGACTATCAAGCAAGCGGATGAATTGCTCCAATATATTAAAAAGATTAGCAAAGAATTTAACACAAATACCAAACAAAGAAGAGATGCTTATAAGAAGAGATTATCTTCCGGTAATGTTAAAGACATAGCGTATTTATATCGTCAATTATATTTCTATAACCAAATGGGCGCAGAACAAAACACTGAGATCAAGCTTGGTCCAGTGGATTTAGATATTCTTAACTACGCCACCAACATGTTGTTGGATGAATTGACCATTACTTATAAAAAGCCAAGAGAAGTAATTCAAAACTTTGTCGAGCAAAGAATTGCATCTTTATAAGTTAACCCACTTTAATATTTCATTATAAAGCTCGTTAACAGTAGAAATAGTGGTGTCCTCAGGACACGTTTTTTCTAGTTCTTCTTTGGTTCTATAACCATAGTTCACTAATAAGTAAGGCAAGCCAACATTAGTAGCGCTTTCCTTATCAACATTAGTGTCACCAACATAGAGGCAATCCTCTTTATTTATATTATTTTCCTTAATTATTTTATTAATAAGATATGGGTCAGGTTTCTTAGGGTGATCAAGGTAAGATCCTTGGATAATATCAAAGAGATTACCAAACTCTTTTCTAATTATTTTATTGGTTAAGTCATTGTCTTTGTTGGAGACCACTGCAAGACGTACTTGGCCATATAATCTTTCCAACATTTCCTTAATACCAGGATATGGTTTTGTATAGTCAACATAATGGGCTAAGTAATAGGACTTAAATTCATTAAAAACCGCATTACGTTCACTTTCACTTATCGAGGACGGGGTGCATCTTTGAATAAGCACAGTTGTGCCGTTTCCGATGGCTTTTCTGACGAATTCGAGGTCCTTTTTTGGCAAATTATAAAAATTTAAGCCGTGATTTACAGCGTTTTTTAAATCTTGGAGTGTATCTAGGATTGTGCCATCAAGGTCAAAAATAACAGTTTTCATTATTTGAGATGCTTAACAACATTAATCACGTCTTCGTTGAAGACTAAATCACACATATTATCGTAGGAAGTAGATTCCTTATTGATAACCACTAAATAGCGGCCTTTGAAATAACGAATAAAGCCCGCAGCTGGATAAACTTTTAACGATGTACCAATCACAATCATCACATCGCAAGTCATGATGGCGTTAATAGATCTAGAGATAATATCTTCGTCTAAAGATTCTTCATACAAAACAACATTTGGCTTAACAATTCCTCCGCACTTATCGCACACAGGAACTCCTTTAGAATTTAATACGTAATCAAGACCAAATAATCTGCTACATTTGGTACAGAAATTTTGATGAATGGTGCCATGAAGTTCATAAACAATCTTTGAACCAGCCTTTTGATGAAGACCATCAATATTTTGAGTAACAACAATAACGTTTTTACCCTTCTTTTCTAAGTCAGCAAAGTATTTATGAGCGGCATTTGGTTGTGCGTTTGGATAGCACATCTTATCTTTGTAGAATTCATAGAACTCTTCTGTAAAGCTTTTGAAAAATGAATGAGAAATAATTTCTTCTGGTGAAGCTTGGTACTTAGTTTTTTGATTATAGATGCCGTTTGCACTTCTGAAATCAGGAATACCACTTGGAACAGAGATTCCGGCACCTGTAAAGACAACTATTTGTCGAGCTTCATCAATAATTTTTTGTAAAGTTTCGTATTTGTTTTCCATGCCACTATGATAGCAAGATTGTTTTGATTTGTATAACGTAATAATTAATTATGCCTATATGTAAAGAAATATGTGCAAAGTCCTGTCTAACGTGTATAATACACGTGGGACAGTGCTTGACTGTTATTTAGCAATTATATGGGAAAATTAAGATTTACTCTTACATATTTACTATTTTGGGTCACAATCATTTTTTCGTGTTTACTCGCGGAAAACTTTTCCATATTCTCTAATGACCATATGGGCGGAATGCAAAATGGATCGATTTATATCCTTTCATTTTTCATCATCCTTTTGTTGGTCTTCTATTATTTACTAGAACGCAAACATAACAAGATTAAACTCGATACAGTTTTACTATGTGCTATATCGACGTTTGGCTTAGTTTCAATTTTCACTGTTTGCTTTCAAGGAGAGCGAGTATTCACCGATGGCATCGATGGTGCGATAGGTACGATATCTTTCACCTCGGAAGAAAAGTTCCTCGATGTTCTTCAGATTATAATTTGGTGTGCTGTTTTATATGGCACGCTTTACGCTATTACCCGTTATTCCATTTCTCGTAGATGGCTTAAATGGTTAGCTCTTGTCTATATAGTCGGATTATTGATCTGTGCAGTAGTGGACGTCTTTATGGAATTCCCAAAGATTGTTGCTATTTTCAAAGGTGCGTATCTTGGTGATTTAACATTCATTATTTATAACTCCAATGTTTGGGGACATCTTCTTTTAATTGGTGTACTTAGCTGTATCGTTTTGTGCTTAAAGCGATTCAAATGGTACTACTACTGTGCAATGATGTTCTTCTTTGCGATGATCATCTTTACTTCTTGTGCAACAGCAGTGTTCGTTTCCTTAACAGTAATGATTGCCTATACCGTTTTTGAGATTATTGCGGTGTTCTATAAAAACCGTAAGAAGTTAGTGACATACTTAGCCGCTTATATCGGTGGTCTTGTCGTTTTCGCTACCGTGTTTGCCTTAATGGTCATTGTTAACGTCGATATCTTCTCCAACTTCTGGGCATTCATTTTTAGAGAAATTCTTAACAAAGATTACAGCACTTTGACATCAAGAACGGGCATATGGGCATCAGTTTTCGGTCTTTTAAGCAAGAACCCAGTCGACTTTATGTTTGGTCTTGGCTATAGAACGGGTAACGCTATCTTCACAACATACTTTATGACATACCGTGACGCACATTTTGCTATTAGAAGCACGCATAATGGCTTTATTGAAATCTTCCTTAGACATGGTTTGTTCGGCATTATTTGCTATGTGACTTTATTATCCACTTTCATCTTTGGTTTGATTAAATTAGTGAAGATTAAACAATACCGTGTCGCCTTCCTTTATTCATTATGCTTCTTTGGAATATTAGCGCACGGCATCGCTGAATCCACAACATTCTTCACACCAAACATCGGTGGTATGTATATCACCTTAATATTCTTCTTACCTGTCGCTAAAGAAACAAAATATAACCACTTGAAAGAGCTCAATAAGGATCTACAAGAAACAAAGATTGAGCACACCAAAGTTACTTCCATGAACATCTACTATTTTGTTAATTCGATGGTTATTGGTCTAATCCTTGCAGCACTAAGCTTCTTCCTTTGTAGATTTGATGAAGACACAAGATTTGGTGTTGAACATATTATCTATACCACTATTGTTTGTCTCCTAGTGGTGAGCTTATTCTGCATCCCACTTTTATCTGTTGTTAACGATAAACAAACCATTAGAAGTGCTTATAAGAATGCTTTGTTAAAACCATTGTTTGATAACAAGATAATAATCGCTATTACTATTCTCATCGCGGTTTTATCAGAAGTCATTTTCCAAGAATATTTTGAATTTGATTTGTTCGCAAGAATCATGTTCGTTTTATATGTGTTTGCGGTATATAGCTTGTTCAGTCTATTCTTCTATAAGAAGGACACATGCCCAATCTTAGATGAAGCGAATGCTCGCTTTACAGAGCTACTACAAACAATTAGTCGTGAGGTGCCATATGAGTAAAGAAGAGACAGGTATCAAAATTATCACCAGTAATAAGAAAGCCCATTTCAATTATTTCTTAAGTGAGTTTACAGAATGTGGCCTCGTTTTAGTGGGTACAGAAATCAAGTCTTTGCGTATACACGGCTGCTCACTCAATGACGCATATATCGTGATACGTAATGGAGAGATGGAAGTCATTAATATGCATATCAATCCTTACGATAAAGGCAACATCTTCAACCATGATCCTTTAAGAGCAAGAAAACTCTTATTACATAAGAAAGAGATTAGATGGTTTGATGACAAACTTAAACGTGATGGTTATACCATCGTCCCAACTCGTGTCTATTTGAAGAGAGGTAAAGCAAAAATTGAGATTGCATTAGCAAAAGGCAAAAAGCTTTATGATAAGCGTGAAACCATTAAACAAAGAGACATTAAACGCAGCATTAGAAATGGAGAAGATTAATATGAGCAAAATTGATTTAAATACATATTTCGACAAAGTCGGTCATGGAGAATATCAAAGAGACAACTTTGATTCCTTTTTAGCCAAGGTCAACTTCTCCTATAACATCCCATCCATCCATATCGCGGGTAGCAATGGCAAGGGCACAACCGCGAATTACTTGGCGCACATCTATCGCGCTCAAGGGTATAAGGTGGGATTATTTACTTCTCCTGCTCTCCAAGCAGTCAATGAAATGATTAATATCAACGGTCAAGACATCACTGATGATGAAATGATCAGTATCATAAATGAATTCTCAAAACAAATCGATAAATACTCTTTATCACCATTTGAAATTCAAACATTTATTGCCTTAACTTTCTTCCAAAGAAACAAGTGCGATATCGCTATTATCGAGTGTGGTATGGGTGGAGAAATTGACGCCACAAATATCTTTACTCCAGTGGCTTCAGTTATCACATCTATCAGCCTTGAACACACAGCTTTCTTAGGTCGTTCAATTTGCGAAATTGCCTATCAAAAAGCGGGCATCATCAAAGAAGAAGTTCCTGTTATTACAGGCATCTTAGATGAAGAAGCAATCAACACAATTGTGGAAGTTGCTAAAGAAAATAACTCCCAATTATCTGTTGCAGTAGACCCCGCAAAAGTAGTGTATGAGAATAAAGGCTTTAACTTTGCTTATGGCACTTTAGCGGATCTTCGTATCAATTCCGCTGCCACATACTCTCTTAAAGATGCTTGCATCGCTTTAGAAGTGGTCAATAAACTTAATAATCAATTCCCTGTTAGTGAACAATCAATCAAGACTGGTTTAGCCAATACTTATATGCCAGTTAGAATGGAAATCCTCAAAGAAAACCCATTATTAATTGTTGATGGTTCACATAACCCAGAAGGAATCAATAATTTAGTAAAATCTTTGCAAAACGTGGCTCAAAATCGTGAAATTCACGTATTATTCGCCTGTTTTAGAGACAAAAACATCGAAAGAATGATTGCTTATTTAGGCGAATATAGTAAAGACATCGTTTTGACTACTTTCCCACACGAAAGAGCGAGAACAGAAGAAGAATATTTCCTCTACATGGATGACCATTCATTCAAGGAAGATGCACTTACCGCTCTTAACGAAATGATCGCTGCTTATCCAAATGACTGCATCTTAGTCACTGGCTCATTAGCATTCGCTGCTTACATCAAACATAACTTGAAATAGAGGTTAATATGAAATTTAGATTTATCAAGACCAACATCCCTGTTATTCAGAAGATTTGCTTAACAGGTTTATTCATTGCATTGTCAATGATTTTACAAAAGGTTGTAGCGGTTAATTACATCGCTGCGTTTCCTTTCATCCGCCTTTCTTTTGGTGGACCAGCTTTAATTATTTTTGCCTCTGTTTTACTAGGGCCTTTATACGGCGCTCTCGTTGGTGCGGGTAGCGACTTATTAGGCTACTTTGCCTTTGACATTAAGGCCTATCCTTTATACCCACAAATCACAGCGATTTACTTCTTGCTTGGTTTGTTATCTTATTTTGTTTTCTCGTTTGTGACTTCAATTAAAAACCGCAAACTCATCCTTGGCATTGAAATTATTTCCCTTGCCGTTATTTGGGTTGCTGTTTCTTTGTTCGTCCTTTTGAATAACGAAATTACTGTGATGTCCACAACTCATCATATTGATACCATTGTTAAAATCTTAGTCCCTACTTTATCCGGACTTATTTTTATTGGTCTTGTATTGTTCTCAGTTCTTTATAAGGGCAGAGATGAAAATCCAGTCTTCTCACCTTTACATATTTGTTTTGCATCATTCATATGCGATTTCTTCATCCTTGTGCTTTTTGGCTCAACGATGAAGGCGCTTTCTTTTGGCACTGCAACATTTATGGCGATTATTTTGTGCCAAGCTCTCGTGATGTTCTTTAACGTCATGCTCGATACAGCGTTCATTTCTATTTTCCAAAAATATACGAAAAAGTATTTTGTGGAGGTCCACAGATGAAACAAGAAGAAAAAGAATTAGAAGCTACTCAATCAGTGGAAATTGATTCAGAAAGAGAAACAATCCACTTCCCTTGGGCCATGGCAATCATCATGGGTGTTTTGATGTTAGCGATTATTTTTTGTTTCGTAATGATTCTTGTTTTGGAACACTAATTTAGTGACGATTTTGAAAATTTTGGGTGTAAAGAGATATAAATTTCTTTACAAAAAAATGTAGGAGTGATAAGTTATTAAAAGTTAATTGTGATAGGGGGGTTCGAGATGAGAGAAAAAGTTCTTTTGATTTGCGAAGAGTGCCTCTCCCGAAACTATACAACCACAATTAAAAAGGAAGGTACCACAAACCTTCAAATTAAGAAGTATTGTAAGCGTTGCAACAAGATGACGCTTCATAAGATTAGCAAATAAGGAGGTCTTCTTCATGGGTGTGAGAAAATTTACACAAGATGTAGTTAAAGAAGGCAAACGTGTCCGTTGGCCTAAGAGAGATGTTTTAGTGCCAGCGATTATTGTCGTCGTTATTATCGCCGCTGTTGTCGGTATGATCTTAATGGGCGAAGATGCTTTAGGCAAAGGTTTGATTGATGTGCTCAAGAGCACTTTCAATAAATAAGAGGTGATACTATGGCAGATGAAATTAAATTTACAGATAGTACAACTGATTTAAGTGAAGGCGAAAGCAATGCTACTTTAGGTGAAAAAGCCTGGTACGTTGTTAACACATACTCCACACACGAAAACAAAGTTAAAGAAAACCTCAAACGCCGTGTTGAATCCATGGGTTTAGGTGACTTAATCTTCCGTATCATTGTCGCGGAACAAGAAGTTCCAGTCATGAAAGATGGTATGCCAACCGATAAGACAAGAAAGAAAAACCTCTATCCAGGTTATGTCTTCGTTGAAATGATCATGACAGACTATGCATGGTACGTCGTGCGTAATACTCCAGGTGTTACCGGCTTCGTCGGTTCCTCTGGTAAGGGTACAAAACCATTCCCAGTTCCACGTGAACAAATTGAACCAGTCCTTAAGAGAATGGGTGAAATCGATGCCGATATGTTCGATCGTTACAGTGTTGATGACTACGTTAAAGTTATCCACGGTCCATTAGAAGGCACCGAAGGTCGTATCCTCTCCATCAATAGAGATACCAAAGTTGTTGAACTCGAAACCATCTTCTTCGGTAGATCCACAAGAGTGGAAGTCGACTTCTCTGAAATCGATAAAATCTAGTTGTTAATAACAAGCAACAACTCAAACCAGTTTCTCCGGAGACTGGTTTTATTTTTTGCTATAAGAAAAACCAGCTCTTAATCGGAGCTGGTCTTATCAATGATTTTGTACTCTTCTTTGTGTCTGAGTGGCTTTTTGCAGTGTGGGCAGTAGACAAATCCATGTCTATACCATAATCGATAACCTAAGTCTTCCTTTTGGTATTCGAATTCGCAACCACAGTATTCACAAGTTTGAGCGTATGTATCTTCAGATACTTCCTTTGTGACTTTGATTGACATGTTTTATGCTGCTTTCTTTCTCTTTTTCACGCCGTTAATGTTTTCACGGAAGTTTCTAATATCCTTTGTACCACCGACAACGAAGATAGTGTCGTCTGGTAAGAGGGAGTCATTACCACCAGGAACGAATGAACGACCGTTTCTCATAATGAGAACAACGTTAACGCCGTATTTATCTTTAGTCGCTAAGTCCTTTAATTGTTCTGGGACATACGCACTGTTAACGACGATAGAAACGACGGAAAATTTATCATCGAGTTTATAGAAGTCTTTGAAGTCTTCGTTGCCTAAACGGTTCGCTAAGGCAACACCAGCGGCCTTTTGAGGCATGATGACTTCTGTAGCGCCTAACTTTTTCATAATTGGCATGTAGTAAGCATCGTCAACACGAACAATGATAGATTTCACGCCTAATTCTTTAAGAATAACGGTGGTTAAGATGCTGGCTTCAATGTGAGAACCAAACGCGACGATAGCAGCGTCAACATCCTTGATACCTAATTCTTTCAAAGCTTCTTCATCAGTACTGTTAGCGACAGCGACTGTTGGAAGTAATGAACTAATCTTTTTAACGGCCTCTTCTTCACTATCGATAGCGATAACGTCCATGCCATTGTCGACTAATTCTTCGACAATAGAAATACCGAATTGACCTAAACCGATAACGGCAAATGATTTTTTAGCCATATAGAGATACCTCCTTTAACCGATTAAAAAATCTTCCTCAACAAAACTATAATGCACACTGGCTTTTTTGTCTAAATTATTTTGGAATAATTGGAAAAAAGTCATTGGTCCTAAGTGACCTAATAACATTAAGAAACATAGAACAATCTTAGCTCCAACGGAGAAGAATGGTTCTAATCCTGTATAGAAACCCACGTTCCCGAAGAATGAGAACACAGAGAATAAATACATGCCATATAAATCTTCCTCAAGCTTTGGATTCATGGTGTAACCATCAACAGTGGTGACACCGAAGAAACCAATTGCGACGAACGCGACCATAATGATGGTTACAACTAAGAAGACAATCGTCATACTCTTAGCGATGATTGTTTCAGAGAATGTACGTTTGAAAGGCGCTAAACGCTTACCACTGAAGTAAGAAAGAATGGAAGTCATAATAATGAAAATTGTTGTGACTTTAATACCACCAGCAGTGGAAAGTGGTGAACCACCAATGAACATCATAACAGCGCATATCATCCTACCAGGTAGTGATAATTCACTTTGTGGATAAACACTATATCCAGCGGTACGACAGTTGATAATTTGCATGACAACTTGGAAGATATTCATTGGGTTATCTGACTTCAAACCATCAGTGAGGAATAAGAGGGCAGAACCAACGAGAATCAAACCACCTGTCATAACAAAAATAATCTTGGTAAATGATGACCATCTACGTGGATTTCTGTTCTCAAAAACAGTGTCAATAATGACTAAGAATGAGATACCACCAAGGAGTGATAAAACACCATTGTAAATATTGAAATAGTAGTATAACCAATTTGTGGATTCAATGGCTTGTCCAGTATTGGCGACTAAGCCGTTGATTAATGAATTTGTGGAATTAAATAAATCAAAGCCCGCGTTATTAAAAGATGAGACGGAATGGAAGATGGAATACGCTAATGCACGAGGAATATCGTTAGGGAAGAGCTGTAAAAACACAGGTAATCCGAGACCGAAACCAATAACTTCACATATTGCTGTGATAATCATTAAACGTCTCACGAATCTCACGATTTCACTGAAGTTATTAAAGGCAATAGCTTGGGAAACCATTAAACGATCTTTGAATTGTAACTTTCTTCTGAATGTTGAAAATAAGAAGGTTAAAATTGTAACGATGCCTAAGCCACCGATTTGCACTAAGATTAAGACGATAGTTTGACCCACGCCATTGAGGGTGTTAACTAAGCCATCTGGATAGGTGGTGACACCAGTTAAACTCATCGCAGATAACGAGGTGAAGAAAGCGTCCATATAAGTACCGACATAGCACCATTCGTTGTTAGGATTATTTCTAAAAACAAAAGGCATCGATAACAAAAATGAACCGATTAAAACAAAGGCCATGAACGAGATAATCAATAGTAAATACGGATTTAATGTTTTGCTTTTTTTGATCATTGTTTCACGCTTTCTTGCTGCCGATATAATACACTTTGTGTTTATAAAAGTCAACTGAAAACAAATCACAAGTGATTTGAGACCTATATTTTCCTATTTCTATAAACCAATAAATAAATTTATGCTTGCAACATACATACGTATTTTGATAGTATATATGAGCATGTTGTCTTGCGCCATGAGAGAGCGTGAGCGCACGTGTAAAACTAGTACGTTCCGTGGAAGAGTGGCGATCACTCAGAATCACCACGGCACTGACAAATCTACAAAAGGAGGAAAGTCAAGTGAAGAAAATCGCAAAAGTTGTGAAAATGGAACTTCCTGGCGGTGAAGCAAAGCCAGGTCCAAAACTCGCTTCTGCTGGTGTCAACATGGGTAAATTCTGTACAGACTTTAACGCCAAGACAGCCGACAGAAAAGGTGAAATCGTTCCTGTTATCATCACAGCCTACGAAGACAAGTCTTGTGACTTTGTCATCAAAACCTCTCCAGTGGCAGGTTTAATCTTAAAAGCTGCTGGCATTCAAAAAGGTAGTGCAACAGGCCGTAAGACCAGAATTGCTACTATCACAAGAGCTCAACTCAGACAAATCGCTGAATACAAGCTCCCAGATCTCAACTGCGAAGACATTGAGGCAGCTATGAAGATCGTCGAAGGCAGCGCCAATAACATGGGCGTTGAAGTTGTTGACTAAGGTGAACGGTAATGTTTAGAAGTAAAAACTACAAAGCCGCCGCTGAAAAAGTTGACGCAAACAAACTCTATACCATCGAAGAAGCATGTGCTTTAGTGAAGGAAACTTCCACTGTTAAGTTCGATGCTACAATCGATGTCAGTTTCAAACTCAATGTCGATCCAAAACAAGCTGATCAACAAGTCAGAGGAACTCTCATCCTCCCACATGGCAACGGCAAAACCAAAAAGGTCTTAGCCATTACCGACAAAGTTGATGATGCATTAGCCGCTGGTGCCGATTTCGCTGGTGGTAACGAAATGCTCGAAAAGATCCAAAAAGAAAACTGGTTCGATTTCGATATCATCGTTGCTACACCAAACATGATGGGTAACATCGGTAAATTAGGTAGAGTGTTAGGTCCTAAAGGCTTAATGCCAAACCCAAAAACTGGCACAGTTTCTCCAGACATCGCTAAAGCTGTCAAAGAAATTAAAGCTGGTAAAGTCGAATATCGTATTGACAAGGAAGCCAACATGCACGTTTGCATTGCTAAGGTGTCATTCGATGCTCAAAAGATCGCTGATAACTTAAAAGCTCTCGTTGACGCTTTAATCAAAGCTAAACCAGCCGCAGTCAAAGGCGTATTCTTCAAGAAAGCTGTCATCCATACGACCATGGGTCCAGCCATTCAATTCACATTTGCTGGTCGTTAATTAAAACAAAGCACAATATACCTAAGACAGTAACGGACGAAGCAGTCTTAATAATGTTACCGAGGCGTATCTATAAAGCCCACCGTATATTGGAGCCTTCAAACAACAATTTTTAAAAAAGGAGGTCAAGAATATGAATCAAGCAGTCTTAGCCGCTAAATCCGAGACCGTTAAGGAAATCAGTGAAAAAGCGAAAAAGAGCCAAACCATTATCGTTTGTGAATACCGTGGTTTAACAGTTGCCCAAATTCAAGAAATCAGACGTGCTCTCCACAAGGAAAACGCTGAAATGAGCGTCTACAAGAACTCTCTTGTTGAACGTGCTGTTGATGAATTAGGTTACAACGACTTAAACAACATCTTAACAGGTCCAAACGCTATCGTTTTCTCTGAAGATGTTATCGCTGGTGCCAAGGTCATCGCCAAATATGCTAAAAGACATAAAGACGTTCTTGTCGTTAAAGGCGGTATCGTCGAAGGTAAATTCGTCGACGAAAAAGCTATGCTCGAAGTTGCTAAACTTCCAGGCAAAGAAGGTCTACTTTCCATGTTCTTATCGTGCTTACAAGCACCAATCCGCTCCTTCGCTTGCGCTGTCAAGGCAGTAGCGGACAAGTAATGCCAATCTAGGAGGATTATTATCATGGCAAAATTAACAAATGAAGAAATCATTGCTGCATTAAAAGAAATGACAGTAGTGGAATTAAATGAATTAGTCAAAGCCGTCGAAGCAGAATTCGGCGTCACAGCAGCCGCCCCAGTCGGTGTTGCTGCAGCTGCTCCAGCAGAAGAAGAAGAAAACAAAGGTCCAGCAGAAGTCTCCTTAATCTTAAAGAGCGCTGGTGCTTCCAAAGTTCAAGTTATCAAAGCTGTCCAAGCCATCACAGGCTTAGGCTTAATGGATGCTAAGAAGTTAGTTGATGCTGCTCCAGCACCTGTTAAAGAACACATCTCCCCAGTCGAAGCTGAAGAACACAAGAAAGCTCTCGAAGCCGCTGGTGCAGAAGTCGAAGTTAAGTAAGTTCCAAATTTCCTTTATTAAGGGGGTAATTTCGCCTCATGAGTCATTATTTCCAAGACGATCCCAATCTTGCTTCAAATATTAAAGAGATTAGTTTTGAGATTAATGGGCTCACTATGAAATTACTCACTGATAATGGTGTATTTTCCAAGAACAATGTCGATGAGGGTAGTTATGCCTTTCTTAAGGTACTTCTACCCCTCGACTTGGGAAAACACATTCTAGACTTAGGTTGTGGCTATGGCACGATTGGCTTAACTCTTGCCAAAGCCCATGAACAAGCAAGGTTGACCCTTGCTGATGTAAATCCGCGCGCGGTTGCATTATGTAAGCGCAATGCGGAGAATCTAAATTTAAGCCCTCGAGTCACTATCCTTCAAAGTGACATCTATGAAAAGATTGAAGGACCATATGATTCAATTGTTGTTAATCCGCCCATTCGTGCAGGTAAGGCCGTGACCTACCGCATGTATGAGGAGGCAATACAATATTTAATTGATGGCGGCTCTTTGTATATCGTCATAAGGAAAGCACAAGGCGCGCCTAGTGCGAGTAAATATATCGAACAAATCTTCGGTAATATCACCTTGCTAAAGCGTGACAAAGGCTATTACATCTATCGAGCTACCAAGAGCAAACAGTAAACAAAAGGAGCCATTATATGATTAGAAATATTGAGAACTTAAACAAACTCAACAATGATCGTTATGATTACAGCAAGATTTCCGGTAAGCTTCCTTTACCAAATCTCGTTGAAATCCAAACCAAATCATACGAAGAGTTTAAGGAAAAAGGATTAGACGAAGTCTTCAGAGAATCCTTCCCAATCGTTAACTACACAAATACATTATCGATTGACTACGTCTCTATCCGTTTTGGTGAACCAAAGCACACATTCTTACAATGCAAAGCTCAGGACCTCACCTATAGTGCGCCTATCTACGTCATGTTACGTTTAACTCACCATGACACAGGTGAAATCCAAGAATCTGAAGTCTATATGGGTGAATTCCCATTAATGACCAAGTCTGGTACATTCATCGTCAATGGTGCGGAACGTGTTATCGTTTCCCAATTAGTCCGTTCCCCAGGCGCATACATGTCTTTAACAAAAGATATAAAGACAGGCAAAGTTACTTACGAAGCAGACCTCATTCCTGGTCGTGGTACTTGGTTACAATTCGAAAGTGGCACTAAAGATTTATTAAGTGTCCGTATCGACCGTCAAAGAAAACTCAATGCGACAACATTCTTAAGAGCTTTAGGCTTAGAAGAAAACGCTGATATTTTAAAACTCTTTGGCGAATCTGAAGCCCTCAAAGTCACTTTAGCAAAAGATGATGATCAAAAGATCAAAACCGCTAAAGCTGCCTTGGTGGAAATCTTCAAGAAGATGAAACCAGGTGAACCAGTCACTGAAGAAGGTACTATCAATTTCTTAGTACAAAAATTCTTCGATGGCAAACACTATGACTTAGGTAGAGCAGGTCGCTTTAAATACATCAAGAAACTTGGCGTTTATAACCGTTTAACAGGCCGTACCCTCGCGGAAAACCTCGTCGATGCTGATGGCGAACTCCGCTTCAAGAAAGGCTACACCTTAACCGCTGCTGATGTGGATGCGTTAAGAGATGAAGACTTCTTTGAAAAGGGTGCCCACATGAAGAAACTCAAAATCAACGATAAGTTAGATGACCATGGCATCGTTAACGTTGTTAAAGTCTATAACAATGATCGTGAAAAGAAAGTTTGTAACATCGTTGGCACAGATCTCAATGGTACAGTTTCCTACGTTACAATCAGCGATATTCTCGCCTGTTTCTCCTATTTCTTAAACGTGATGGATGGATTCGGTGATACCGATGATATCGACCACTTAGGTAATAGACGTATTCGTTGTGTTGGCGAATTAATTCAAAACCAATTCCGTCTTGGCTTAGCCAAAATGGTTAAAACTGTTCAACAAAAGATGTCTATTTCTGATTTAGGCAACGTCAAACCAAAAGCCTTAATCAACCCACGTCCATTAAGTGCATCTATTAGAGAATTCTTCGCGTCTTCTCAATTATCACAATTTATGGACCAAACCAACCCACTCGCGGAATTAACTAATAAACGTAGATTATCCGCCTTAGGTCCTGGTGGTTTAACAAGAGATAGAGCTTCTACAGAAGTTCGTGACGTTCACGTTTCTCACTATGGTCGTATTTGTCCAATTGAAACACCTGAAGGTCAAAACATTGGTTTAATTAACAACCTCGCCTCATACGCGAAAATAAATAAATATGGATTTATTGAAACACCATACAGACGCGTGGAAAAAGGCACATGCCGTGTCTTAAGTGAACCAGAAGATTCTGTTTACTTATCCGCTGATGAAGAATGGGATTATGTTATCGCTGAAGCGAACATCAACCTCGCTCCAGATGGCACAATTCTTGATGAACAAGTCATCGCTCGTTATAAAGGTGAAAACGTTATGGCCCCAAGAGAAGATGTTGACTATGTCGACGTTTCTCCAAAGCAAATCGTTTCTATCGCCGCTGGTTGTATTCCATTCTTAGAAAACGACGATACAATGCGTGCCCTTATGGGTTCTAACATGCAACGTCAAGCCTTACCATTATTAAGACCACACGCTCCATTCGTTGGTACTGGTCTTGAACATCAAATTGCCCGTGACTCTGGTCTTGCAGTTGTCGCCGTGGAAGATGGTACCGTCACTTATACCGATTCCCGCACAATTGAAGTTACAGAAAAAGGCAATAATGAACCAAGAATTTACCAACTTCAAAAATTCGAAAGATCCAACCAAGGTACATGCATTAACCAAACAAGTATCGTTAAAGTTGGTCAAAAAGTTAAAAAAGGTCAAATCATCGCTGATGGTCCAGCCATGCAAAACGGTGATCTTGCCTTAGGTCAAAACGTCACAATCGCCTTCATGACATGGAACGGCTACAACTATGAAGACGCCGTCATTATGTCTGAAAGATTAGTTAAAGATGACGTTTATACATCCATCCATATTGAGAAATATGAATTAGAATGCAGAAGCATTCCAAAATTAGGTGATGAAGAAATCACCCGCGATATTCCAAACGTCTCTGAAGCCGCTAAAGCTAACTTAGACGAACGTGGTATTATCGTTCCAGGCGCAGAAGTGAAAGAAGGCGACATCTTAGTCGGTAAAGTCACTCCTCGTGGCCAAAGCGAACCAACCCCAGAAGGCAAATTATTAATGGCCATCTTTGGTGAAAAGACCAATGAAGGTAAAGATGCCTCCTTACGTGTCCCACACGGTGGTGCTGGTATCGTCTTAGACGTGAAGATTTTCAAACGTGAAGGCAAATCCAAAGACGTTGAATTACCTCCAGGTGTCAACGAAGTCGTCCGTGTCTATATCGTCCAAAAGAGAAAGATCTCTGAAGGTGATAAGATGTCCGGTCGTCACGGTAACAAGGGTGTTATTTCCCGTATCTTACCAGAATGCGATATGCCATTCCTTCCAGATGGTACACCAGTTGACATCATGCTCAACCCATTAGGCGTTCCATCTCGTATGAATATCGGTCAAATTCTTGAAGTCCACTTAGGCTATGCCTTAAAACAATTAGGCTATAAGATTGCCACCCCAGTTTTCGATGGTATTACCAATGAAGAAATCTTGGATATGATGCAAAAAGCCAAAATGGATCCATCCGGTAAGACAGTCTTATACGATGGTACAACCGGTGAAAGATTTGACGAAAGAATTACCGTTGGCTGTATGTACATGATTAAACTTGTCCACATGGTCGACGACAAATTACACGCTCGTGCAACTGGTCCATATAGCTTAGTTACACAACAACCACTCGGTGGTAAAGCACAAAATGGTGGTCAAAGATTTGGTGAAATGGAAGTCTGGGCTCTTGAAGCTTATGGCGCCGCTCACGTCTTACAAGAAATCATCACCATTAAGTCTGATGATAGAGTCGGTAGAAGAAAGACCTACGAAGCTATCATTAAAGATCAACAATTACCAAAACCAGGTATTCCAGAAGCCTTCAAGGTTTTAGTTAAAGAATTACAAGCCTTATCCATGAACGTCACACTTCTTGACCAAGAAGGTAACGCCATCGATATGGACGCTCTTGCTAAAGAAGCAGAGAAGGAAGAAAGAAGAATTAACTCCAACATCCGTAACTTAATCGGTGATGGCAGTAGTTCTGATTCCGTGGTTGATGAAGAAGCCGTGGGTATGTCAGCCCGCACTGCGGATGACGTCTTCGGAGAATAAGGAGGATAAAAGATTATGTTTGATGTTAAAAGATTAGCAGCGATTAAAGTCGGTTTAGCCTCCCCAGAAACAATCCGTAGTTGGTCCCATGGTGAAGTTTTAAAACCAGAAACAATTAACTATCGTAGTCAAAAACCAGAAATGCAAGGTTTATACTGCGAAAAAATCTTTGGTCCTAGCAAAGACTACGAATGTCACTGTGGTAAATATAAGAAAATTAGATTTGCCGGTGTCGTTTGTGAAAAGTGTGGTGTCGAAGTCACTTCTAAAGAAGTTAGAAGAGAAAGAATGGGCCACATCGAATTAGCTAGCCCATGCTCCCACATTTGGTATTTAAAAGGTATCCCAAGCCGTATTGGCTTAATCTTAGATGTTTCTCCAAAACACTTAGAAGAAGTCACATACTACGCTGCCCATATCTGCTTAAATCCAGGTAAGAGCTCAGTCTTAACATACCGTGAATTCATCAATGAAAGAAACGGTCGTGAAGTCTTCATCCCAGCCGTTAAAGAAATTCAACAAAACGCCGCTGAATGGGGCTTACAAGAAGGTAGCGATGATTACGCCAGAAGTGAAGAATTAATCGCCAGAATGGAAAACCATGGTGAAGTCTTCGACTTCCAAACAGTCGCTAGATTCATTAACAAATACACAGGTGCGGAATTCTCTGAAGGTGCCGCTGCTATTAAGAGACTTTTACAAGAAGTCGACTTAGATAAAGAAGCTGCCGAAATCAACCGCAAGATGAAGGAAACAAAATCCACATCTCGTCAAAAACTTACTAAGAGATTAGAAGTTATTGAAGCGTTCCGTAACTCTGATAATAAACCTGAATGGATGATCTTAGACGTTGTCCCAGTCATTCCACCAGATTTAAGACCTATGTTACAACTCGATGGTGGTAGATTTGCTACCTCCGACTTAAACGACTTATACCGTAGAGTTATCTCCCGTAACAATCGTTTAAAGAAGCTTATCGATATGAATTCTCCTCAAGTTATCTTGATGAACGAAAAACGTATGCTTCAAGAAGCGGTTGACGCTTTAATCGATAACGGCAGAAGAAACAAACCAGTCCAAGGTCCTGGTGGTCGTGCTCTTAAATCCTTAAGTAGTGCACTTAAAGGTAAACAAGGTCGTTTCAGACAAAACTTATTAGGTAAACGTGTCGACTACTCTGGTCGTTCCGTTATTGCTGTTGGTCCATTCTTAAAGATGTATCAATGTGGTTTACCAAGAGAAATGGCTATCCAATTACTTAGACCATTCATCGCTTGTGAACTCTTAAAACGTGGTACAGCGAATGCCCATAAGCAAGCTGATAAGATTATCGATAGATACGATGATGTCGTCTTTGATATCGTTGAAGAAATTATCTCCAAGCACCCAGTTTTATTAAACCGTGCTCCTACATTACATAGACTTGGTATCCAAGCCTTCCAACCAATCTTAGTTGATGGTCGTGCCATCCGTTTACACCCACTCGTTTGTACAGGTTTCAACGCTGACTTCGACGGTGACCAAATGGCGGTCCACGTCCCATTAAGCAAAGCCGCTCAAGAAGAAGCTTTACACTTAATGCTCGCAAGCAATAACATCTTAGGTCCAAAAGATGGTAAACCAATCGTTACTCCATCCCAAGACATGGTTATTGGTAACTACTACTTAACACTTGAAAGCACTAAAGAAGACTTCTTAAGAATCGCTAAAGATTTACACGCCCGTAAGGACGAAGAAGAAGCGGAAAGATACGAACTCTATGCCGCTAGTGAAGGTAAAGTCTTTAAAGATGTCGATGATGTCATTAGAGCGTATCAAACAAAACAAATTCACTTACATAACCGTATTGCCATCTTAGGTAGTGCGATGATGAAGAAGGATTTCACTGAAGAACAAAATAAGAGTTACTTAATTACCTCTGTTGGTAAAATTATCTTCAACCTTATCTTCCCAAGTGACTTCCCATACTTAAATGAAGTGAGCGGTGCCTCCTTAAGAGGTGACCAAGAAGTGATTCAAACATATTTTGCCCCACGTGGTACAAATATTCCTGAATTCATCGCTGCTCGCCCAGTCTTAAAACCATTCACTAAGAAACACTTAGGTCTCATCATTAACGAAATCTTCCAACGTTATGATCGTCAAGGTAATCCAAAGACATCCGCCGTTTTGGATAAGATTAAAGACCAAGGTTTCCATTATTCTACAGTGGCCGGCTTAACCGTCTCCTTAAGTGATATCCACGCTGTTAAAGGCAAAGAAGAAATCTTAAAAGATGGTGATAACAAAGTCGCTAACTTAAAAGAATTATATGAAATGGGTATGTTGACCAACGAAGAAAGACATAAACAAGTCGTTGAAGTCTGGGAAAAGGTCAAAGACCAAGTTCAAAAGAAACTTGAAACACAATTCAAACAAGATACACGTAACCCAATCTTCATGATGTCTGATTCCGGTGCTCGTGGTAATATCTCCAATATTCTCCAATTAGCCGGTATGAGAGGTTTGATGGGTAGTACTTCTGGTTCTACTATCGAACTCCCAGTTAAATCATGTTTCCGTGAAGGTATGAACGTGTCTGAATTCTTTATCGCCACCCACGGTGCTCGTAAGGGTGGTGCCGATACCGCGTTAAAGACCGCTGACTCTGGTTACTTAACAAGAAGATTAGTCGACGTTTCTCAAGACGTTATCGTCAGAGAAGAAGACTGCGGTACTGACCACGGCTTCGAAGTATTCGAAATCAGAGACTCTGCTAGAGATGCCGTTATCGTTAAATTAGAAGATCGTTTAGTCGGTCGTTTCGCTCTTAACGATGTCGTCAATCCTCAAACAGGTGAAGTTATCGTTGCTGGTAACACCATGATTCACGAAAAAGAAGCTAAAGAAATCGTCAACGCTGGTATTAAATCCGTCGTCATTCGTAACTTATTCGGTTGTGAAACAAAAGATGGCGTCTGTGTCCACTGCTATGGTCGTAACTTAGCGACAGGTAGAAGAGTCCAAGTTGGTGAAGCTGTTGGTATTATGGCGGCTCAATCAATTGGTGAACCAGGTACACAATTAACCATGAGAACATTCCACACCGGTGGTGTTGCGGGTTCCGATATTACTCAAGGTTTACCTCGTGTTCAAGAATTATTTGAAGCACGTACACCTAAGGGCGAAGCCTTAATCTCTGAAATCTCTGGTACAGTTACAAAGATTGAAGAAAAGAATGGTTGCTACTTAGTGACCGTTAAGAACGATCTTGATGAAAAAGAATACACCACAAACTTCGGTGCAAGATTAAGAGTCAAGAAAGGCGACTTCGTCAAGAATGGTGGTAAGATCACTGAAGGTGCTATTTCTCCTAAGAAATTACTTGAAGTGGCCGATGTTACCGCTGTTGAAAACTACATCTTAAAAGAAGTTCAAAAAGTTTATAGTGCCCAATCCATCGGTATTTCCGATAAGCACATTGAAGTTATTGTCAGACAAATGTTAAGAAAAGTCTTAGTTATTGAAGCTGGTGATACCGATATGTTAAGTGGCACACGTGTGAACGTTAACACATTCACCGCGAAGAACACTGATGCAATCTTAAATGGTAAGCATCCAGCCGTCTTCTCACCATTAATTCTTGGTATTACAAAGTCCGCTTTGGAAACAGAATCCTTCTTATCCGCGGCTTCCTTCCAAGAAACAACCCGTGTCTTAACAGACGCTGCTATTAAAGGTAAGACTGACTACTTACATGGCTTAAAAGAAAACGTCATTACTGGTCACCTTATCCCAGCAGGCCGTGGTTTAATGGCTGAAGCTGCTGCTGATGATATCTCCTCTAACTTCGATGTCTTAGACACCATGAGAGAAGTTAGTGACAGATACATCGAAGAACACGAAAGAAAAGTTAAAGAAATTAACGAAAAGATTCGTGTCCTCGATGAAGACAAGAAGTAGTTTCTAACTAACTTAATAAGAGTCATCCATACGGGTGGCTCTTTTTCTTTACAAAATTAAGAATTAATCAAGATTTATAAATAAATATAGTCTTATTCACCTATTGCATATAGAATATTTCTAGCGGTTTTCATATTTTGAATCGTCTTAATTAGCGAGAGGCAATAATGAGCATCTCAGAAAAAACCATTCATGCATTTATCCTAGGTAACGAAGATGCGATTGGTAAAGTATACGATGAGTACAAAAATCTCATGTACTTCGTCATCGCAAACTACATTTCTCTTCCTGAAGACTGTGAAGATGTTTTAAGTGAGTCCTTTATTAAGGCTATAAACCATCGTAGAGACCTCAAAGAGCCGAGCAAGATTAAATCATTCTTGTCGACAATTGCGAGGAACACAGCGCTTGATTTCTTAAAGAAAAACAAGGAAGTAGTGAATAGTGAAATCGTTGAAGAAATGTATGGTGAACAAGATTCTTATAACGTCATGCTCAATTTATTGGAACCTCTTCTCACTAATAAGGAAACAATCGTGACTTATTACCGAGCGGTTTTTGAGTACTCCTGGAGTGAAATTGTCGAAATGACTGGCATTCCAGAAAGCAGCGCAAGAGCGATCTATGCGTCTGCAAAAGAGAAACTCAGAAAGGAGTTAAGATGAACTTCGAAAAGTGGATGAAGAAACGTGGTAACAATAAGCTCAACGCTTACGCGAAAAATCCATATCATGCTTCATGGATTAAACGCTTACCAGTGTGGAGCAAAGTTGTCATTCCAACAGCATTAGCGTTAACAGCGGCAGTAGTGGTTATTTCTGTCGGTGTTTTGCCACACCTCGGCGCAAATGGCGCTGCTGTGCATAGCAAAAATGATAACACTCCTGCATATAGTTCCGCGGAAAGACCACAAGAAAGCAAGAGCACTCACTACACTCCTGCTAGTTCACAAGCTCAAACATCTTATAATCCAGGCGAAACCGATAGTGGTTATCGTTCCGTTCATGAAAAATTCCCGACCCTTAATTATTCATCAAGAGAATATACATTAACCGATGTCTATGGTTCTCCTATTGTCCCTCAAGCATCTGTTGGGCAACTTTTATATGAAGGCTCTTCCAAAGCTGTGAGTCTTGGTGACGAAGAAATAAGAATCTACGCCATTAAGAATATTGATGACGAAGTCGCTGTCGCTTTAAGAACTAGATATTCTAATATTGCTTATGCATATTTCAATTTAGATGCCCATTTCCATGATATCCATGACTTTAAAGAACTATTAAATCCTTATTCTGAAATGGATATCACTTCAATTGAACATATCGATTATACGGGTGTTGAATTTGAACAAGCCACCGTGTATGAGTACGCTAATTACAAAATAAACGATATTTATGACATCTTATTCCATGATGAGTTAGTAAGTGGTTATATCGCAGAAGATTATGACTATGAATCAAGCACTGAATACTTCCAAATGACTTTGAAAGTCGAAGCGTTAGGCGTTGATTCATTTAACGCTTACTTCTTTAACACTGGTTATATTGTCTTTGACATGTTTAATCAAAATCATATTTTTGAACTTGGTCAAACAACTTATGAACTAATTGACGTATATTTGGCAAATTACTTCAAAGCGTAATCCCTCATAAATACAATTCATTAATGAATTATGCTATAATACTATTTGCTACAAAAAGGAAATAGTACTATGGAACAATATAAAATCGTTATTGATGCTTTAGGAAGCGATAAAGGCCCAGAAGCTATTATTTTAGGTGCGTCTTTAGCCTTAAAAGAATTTCCTAACTTATCAATCACTTTAGTGGGTCCTGAAGCCCTTATTAATGAAAAAATGAAAGAATACGGAGTGGATAACTCCCGCTACAAAGTTGTCCCTGCGGATGAAACAATTACAAACTTTGAAAACCCATATACGGGTATTATGAATAAACCACAAGCATCTTTAGTCCAAGCGATGAAAGAAGTGGGTAAAGAAGAAGAGAACTACGCTGGTATGATTACCGCTGGTAACAGTGGTGCTATTTTAATGGGTAGTTTTAGATTCTTAAGCGACGCCAATAAAACTAGACCATGTATGGCGGCTGTTCTTCCTAATGGAAAAGGCGCTTATAGCTGCGTAGTGGACACCGGAGCGACAATTGACTGTTCTGCTGGACAATTACACTCATTTGCCCGTTTAGGTTCGGATTTAATGAAAAAGATGTATCAAATTGAAAATCCAAAAGTAGCGTTACTTTCTAATGGTGCAGAAGCCACTAAAGGTAATCACTTAGTCAAAGAAACATATCCTCTTTTAAAAGAAGATAATACCATTAACTTCATCGGTAATATCGAAGGTAACCAAACATTAACTGGTGACGCTGATGTCATCGTTTGCGATGGTTTCGCGGGCAACCAAGTCCTTAAAAACGTTGAGGGTGTGGCCAGACAATTAATTACCGATATCGTTAAACTCTCTAAAAAGAGAGAAAGACCAGAATTCATGGAAGTGGCGCAATACTTAATGAAATCCTATGATATTTCCGCTTTAGGTGGTGGCTTAGTTTTAGGCACTAGAAAGCTCGTTATCAAAGCTCGTGGTAATTCTGATGAAAGAGCAATCGTTAATATTTCTAGAATGTTATTAAATCACGCGAGTGGTGAAGCGGTCTTAACACAATCACAAAGAGAGGACGCTCTTCGTTGAGAAAAGTTTACTAATTTGGTAAACTATTGAAGTTCGAGGTTTTATTAAAATGTTAGAAAAATTAAAAGAATTAATGAAGAACGTTGATCCAGATATGAATCTTGATAACGTCACATTAGAAACAAGACTTATTGATGACTTACATTTTGACTCATTAGGTATCATGATGTTCGCGATGGCCATTGAAGATGAATTCGGTGTTTCATTCGACGAACCAATGAATTTCTTAACTGTTAAAGACGTTGTAGATTTCATTGAAGCCAACAAGAAATAATTAAAATAGCCGTGCAAGCGGCTTTTTTAATAGTGTTAACAAATTAACACTAGTATGTTAAATTAAAATAAGCTTTTACAAGAAAGGGAAAAAGAACCAAATAATTTTAGGGTGAAAAAAATGAAAAAAGTTTTAAAAGTTGTTACTTTGTTCGCCGCGTTAGCTCTTACCGCATGTAATGGTGGTAATGCCGCTCAAAGTACAAGTGGTGCGGGCAGCAAATCAGGCGCTCCAGCATCCACATCATCTGTCCATTCCCATAAGTGGGTGGAAGATACAGCCGCTGGTAAACCAGCCACATGTGAATCCGAAGGCACAAAAGTTGAAAAGTGTGAATGTGGTGAAACCAAGACCACACCAATCCCAGCCTTAGAACACGAATGGGAAAAGGTCAAAGATTATGCCGAAGAAACTGGCTATTCCAAAACCGCTCAATACAAGTGCAAACATGGCGATCACTACGCCATCCGCTGGACAGCTTTAGATTACACAGCTTCCGTTAACATTGAAGAAAACGGTGCAACAGCAGACAATCCAAATTCTGTCCGTTTAAAAACCGCTCAATACGACAATAGTGGTAGTTCTGAAACTCCAGGAGAAACAGTTGGTTCCTCATTAACATATAAGTTCAAATCAGGCGCCGCTGTTCAAAAAGCAGGTTTTGCTTTCAATGCTGTCTTAAAATATGGTAATGGTGCTCCAGCTCCATTATTCGATGCCATGAGTGGTGATCAACAAAAAGGTTGGATTGAAAAACCAGATGGCACAAAAGAACTCGCTACAAAACGTTATCAATTAAAGGTCAACGGTCAAGTCGTTGAAATCGGCGAAGACAAGAAATATGGTAACGATATCACTGGTGAAGCCGGCAAACCACAATGGTATGACTGGCCAGTCGAATTCCCAGTTGTTGCTGGCGATAACACTGTTGAAATTCTTTGCTTAGGTGGTTATAGAGCCTATTTATATGACTTCCAAGTCACAGGTTTACCACAAAACGCTTAATAATTAATTATTAAAACAAAAGCCTCATGTCTTATAGATGTGGGGCTTTTTATATTTAAAAAGATAGGTACAGACAGGCATTTTCTTATTAGGTATTGAATTATTATTAGATAATAACTAAAATTATAAACAATTGATAAAGAAGAGATACTTACCGTACTCTTCGCGAGAAAGGAAAACATAATTTTTATGAAAATGAGAAAAGTTTTCGGTGCTTGCGCTCTTTTATTAGCGTTAACAGTCGTTGGCTGTAACAATGATAAAACATCAGCTCCAGCTTCCACAAATAAGCCAGCTTCTTCCCAACAAAGCACCAACAAACCAGCTTCAACAACATCTAGCAAACCAGCAGAAACAACATCTTCAGCTCCAGCAGAAAATCCATTATTAACACCATTAGTTCGTAACTATACAGATGGTACAGCTGCTCAAAACTCCTCCGGTAAAGACTACATCCCATTAACCGATGCTACCGCTAACAAAGTTGGCGTTAAAATCGCTATGGCTAACTGGGAAGTCGCTACATTCGATGGCGCTACAGCTACTGCTGTTTTAGCTAACGATGGTGGTATTGAACCAAAGAATGACCACAACGCTTTCATTTCTTTCAAAGTTAAAGCTCCAAAAGCTGGTAACTACCAAATGGTCGTCAGTGGTAAAGGTTCTTCCTCTGGTGAAGGCAAAACTCTCGCTGACAGAGCATTCGCTGTTAAATTAAACGGTGAAGACGTTGAAGTCGAAGGCGACAGAGAACCAATCAACTCCAGCGACTACACAGCATTCGTTGCCGCTCCAACAATGGCTTTAAGAGGCCCAGAACAAGAAGACGTTATTTCCCTCTCCTGCTCTGACTACCGTATCAAATTTGATACAGCCTCATTCGTCATCTTCAACGAAATCTAATAATTAATTATTAAGTTTCAAACAAACCATCGGATTAAACCGGTGGTTTTTATTATGTTTTAAATAGTTGATACACCAGGACTAGTGTGTAATATATTAATATTTTTATTGCGCATAATTTTATCCTTATATATTATATATGAGCGTGTGCAAATCACATGCCGACCATGTCAGGTCATTTTTTAAAGGGATGATGCTGATACACCAGGTCCTGTGGTGTGCACAAATATGAAACAGTTTATTGAAAGGAGCAATTATGCCAACAATTAACCAATTAGTGCGTCAAGGCAGACAAAATAAGACATTCAAGTCTAAAGCCCCTGCTCTTGGTCAAAGATGGAACTCTTTAAAGAAAAAAGAGACAGCCCAACCTGCAGCGCAAAAACGTGGCGTTTGCACCCGTGTTGGTACAATGACACCAAAGAAACCTAACTCAGCTTTAAGAAAATACGCTCGTGTTAGATTAAGTAATGGTTACGAAGTCACTGCTTATATCGGTGGTGAAGGTCATAACTTACAAGAACACAGCACCGTCATTATCAGAGGTGGCCGTGTTAAAGATTTACCAGGTGTGCGTTATCACATCGTCAGAGGCACATTAGACTGTGCCGGTATCGAAGCTCGTCGTCAAGGTCGTAGCTTATACGGTACAAAGAAACCAAAGAGTGAAGAATAGGAGGTAAGAAAATTATGCGTAAAGGAAATGCCGTCAAACGTGATGTCTTACCAGATCCAATTTACAACTCAAAGTTAGTCACACGTTTAATCAACAAATTAATGCTCGATGGTAAGAAAGGCACCGCTCAAAACATTCTCTACAGTGCCTTTAAGAAAATCGAAGAAAAAACTGGCAAACCAGCAATGGACGTCTTCGCGACAGCCATTAACAACATTATGCCAGAAGTCGAACTTAAGATGAGAAGAGTCGGTGGTGCGAACTTCCCAGTTCCAACCGAAGTCTCCCCAGAAAGAAAAGTTACATTAGGTTTAAGATGGTTAGTCAGCTATTCACGTTTAAGAAATGAAAAAACCATGCAAGACCGCTTAGCTAATGAAATCATCGATGCCGCTAACGGCACTGGTGCATCAGTTAAGAAAAGAGAAGACACCCACAAAATGGCAGAAGCTAACAAAGCTTACTCACATTATCGTTGGTAATCAGTTAGGAGTAATAGAATATGGCACGCGAATATGATCTAGCACATACACGCAATATCGGTATCATGGCTCACATCGATGCTGGTAAAACCACAACAACCGAACGTATTCTCTACTTCACTGGTAAAATCCACAAAATTGGCGAAACCCACGAAGGTTCCGCGACAATGGACTGGATGGAACAAGAACAAGAAAGAGGTATTACAATTACCAGTGCTGCGACAACCGCAACATGGAAAGGTAATCGTATTAACATCATCGACACTCCTGGACACGTCGACTTCACAGTCGAAGTTGAAAGATCCTTACGTGTCTTAGACGGTGCTATCACAGTCTTAGATGGTAAGAACGGTGTCGAACCACAAACTGAAACAGTTTGGAGACAAGGTTCCAAATATGGTGTCCCACGTATCGTCTTCGTTAACAAACTTGACGCTATCGGTGCGGACTACGAAATGTCTGTTCGTTCCTTAAGAGAACGTTTAGGCGCTAATGCGGAAGCTGTCCAATACCCAATCGGCATTGAATCATCCTTAAAAGGTTGGATCGATGTCATTACACAAAAAGCATATGTCTACGCCTCTGATGTGAACGAAGAACCACACGAAGTTCCAGTTCCAGAAGAATACAAAGACAAACTTGTCGAACTTAGACAAAAATTATTCGAAGCTTTATCAAACTTCGATGAAGACATCTTAATGATGGTCTTAGAAGGTCAAGAACCAGACGAAGAAACAACAAAAGCTGTTATTCGTAAAGCAGTTTTAACTGGTGAATTCCACCCAGTCTTCTGCGGTTCTGCCTACAAGAATAAAAACGTTCAACCTTTATTAGATGGTGTTATTGACTACTTACCATCCCCATTAGATATCGCTCACGCTAAAGGTACAGATGATCGTGGCAATGAAGTCACATGCGAACCAGATGACAATGCTCCTCTTGCTTGCTTAGCCTTCAAGATTGCTACCGACCCATTCATTGGCCGTTTAGCCTATGTCCGTGTCTACAGTGGTACATTACAATCCGGTAGTTACGTTTATAACTCTACCAAAGGTGTGAAAGAAAGAATCGGACGTGTCGTCCTTATGCACTCCAATCACCGTCAAGAAGTCGATGCACTTCACGCTGGTGACATTGGTGCGGTCGTTGGTCTCAAACAAACCATTACTGGTGATACACTCTGCGAAGTCGGTAAAACCGTCGTCTTAGAGAAGATGGAATTCCCAGCTCCAGTTATCGAAGAAGCTGTCGAACCAAAGACCAAAGCTGACCAAGAAAAGATGAACATCGCTCTTCAAAAGCTCGCTGAAGAAGATCCAACATTCCGTGTGAGAACAAACCCAGAAACAGGTCAAACCTTAATCGCTGGTGTTGGTGAATTACACTTAGACATTATCGTCGACAGAATGAAGAGAGAATTCGGCGTTCAAGTTAACGTTGGTGCTCCACAAGTTGAATACCGCGAAACAATTAGAAGCGAAGGTGAATGCGAAGGTAAATACATCCGTCAAAGTGGTGGTCGTGGTCAATATGGTCACGTCTGGATCCGCTTCGAACCAAACGAAGGCAAAGGCTTTGAATTCGTCGATGCCATCGTTGGTGGTACTGTTCCTAGAGAATACATTAAGCCAACTGAAGACGGCTTAAGAGATGCTCTCAATAGGGGCATGATCGCTGGTTTCCCAGTAATTGATATCAAAGCTACTCTCTATGATGGTAGTTACCACGATGTCGACTCTAGTGAAGCCGCTTACAAGATTGCTGCATCTATGGCTCTTAAAGAAGCAGCTAAGAAATGTCAACCAGTTATCCTCGAACCAATCATGAAGATTGAAGTTACTGTCCCAGAACAATACTATGGTGACGTTATCGGCGATATCTCTAGAAGAAGAGGTCAAATGACTGGTGAAAGCCAAAGAGCCAATGCCAAGATTATCGAGGCGGAAGTTCCATTGAGCGAAATGTTTGGTTACGTCACCGACTTACGTAGTATGACTCAAGGTAGAGGCAACTACGTCATGCAATTCGATCACTACGGTGAAACACCAAGATACGTTCAAGAAGAAATCTTAAAGAAAGCGGGAGTCGCCCGCTAAAAAACAAATGTGTAATATCTAATTGATATTGCACGAAAAAAATAAATGCTATATTATGATTTCGTTGCAAAACTTGTTATTAACGAAAGAAAGGAGATTTCAATTTTATGGCAAAACAACATTTTGACAGAAGTAAACAACACGTCAATATCGGTACCATCGGTCACGTTGACCACGGTAAAACAACATTAACAGCCGCTATTACATCTGTCTTAGCAAAGAAAGGTGGCGCAGTCAAAACTGATTACAACCAAATCGACTCCGCTCCTGAAGAAAAAGCCCGTGGTATTACAATTAACACAGCTCACATCGAATATCAAACAGCAACAAGACACTACGCCCACGTTGACTGCCCAGGACACGCTGACTACGTCAAGAACATGATTACTGGTGCTGCTCAAATGGATGGTGCTATCCTCGTTGTCGCAGGTACTGATGGTGTTATGCCACAAACTCGTGAACACATCTTATTAGCCCGCCAAGTCGGTGTCCCATATATCGTTGTGTTCATCAATAAAACAGACTTAGTCGATGATCCAGAATTATTAGACTTAGTCGAAATGGACGTCCGTGAATTATTAAGTTCCTACGGCTTCCCAGGTGACGAAGTCCCAGTCATCCGTGGTTCCGCAAGAGCCGCCCTTGATGGTGACCCAGCCGCTGAAAAAGCTATCGAAGAATTAATGGATGCTTGCGATTCCTACATCCCAGCTCCAGCTCGTGAAAACGACAAACCATTCTTATTAGCTATCGAAGACGTCATGACCATCTCCGGTCGTGGTACCGTCGTTACAGGCCGTGTCGAAAGAGGCCAAGCTAAATTAGGTGATGCCGTCGAAATCGTCGGTATCAAACCAACACAAAACTCTGTTATTACAGGTCTTGAATCCTTCCGTAAGATTCTTGACTACGCCGAAGCCGGTGACAACGTTGGTGTCTTATTAAGAGGTATCAACCGTGACCAAGTCGAACGTGGCCAAGTCTTAGCAAAACCAGGAACAGTTACTCCACACAGTAAGTTCAAAGGTCAAGTCTACGTTTTAACAAAAGAAGAAGGTGGCCGTCACACAGCTTTCTTAAGCAACTACCGTCCACAATTCTACTTCCGTACAACCGACGTCACAGGTGTTATCACACTTCCTGCTGGTGTCGACATGGTTATGCCTGGTGATAACGTCGAATTAACAGTCGAACTCATTCACCCAATCGCCATGGAAAAAGGTACCAAATTCTCCATCCGTGAAGGTGGCAGAACCGTTGGTGCTGGTACAGTTGCTGAAATTCTCAAGTAATTTCACTAAACTAAACAATCAAAAACTCATCCGTCAAAAGATGAGTTTTTTTGTTTCTTTATAAATGTGCTATATTAATAGCATGGTAGAAAATAACATTAAACCAATTGATCAATATCAACAGCCAAAAATGATTTCTCGTATTGGGGCCTCAGTTTTAGATTTAGCCCTTTATATTTTATTATCCTTAATTATTTTAACTGTCGCGGGCGTATTCGTGGGCAAAGAAGGTACAGATTTCAGTAACGCGAATAATCTCATTAGTGACCACATTAAATATTCAAGACTCGCTAAAGAGGATGAAAAGAATGGCTATGTTGCTTATAACGATGCGGAAACTTTAACTATCAATGACGATGGCCAATCTCTCATCATCGATAGTGTATCTTATTTCTACTGCTCATATTTAACCGGACTTAATATTAAAGATGGTCTAGAAGCTTCTTTAGATTACGATAAAGAAATCAAAGTGGATAATAATTATTATCTTCCTCAAGACTATTACACAGTAGCCTATTTCAACGAAGAAATCTTAGGTTTACCAAAACCAGGAGAAATCGGTCATAGTGATTACTTTATTTATCAAAATAACGGAGAAGAAAAAGACTACACAAAAATTGGCGTTGTAAGCCCTGATTTTATCGAGGAAGTACAAATTAACGGGGTGGCCACAAAAAGGCTTAAAAATGACACAAAATTAACGAAAATGTTGAATAATATCTATAACGACGCAATCAAAGTCTTCTATAAACAGAAATCTATTAAAAATGCGACTTCTGTTATAAATAACACCAATACGGTATTAATGCTTGTTTCTACATTACCAACATTCTTTATTTTCTATGTTCTTTTACCTCTTCTTTCACCATTTGGCCAAACATTAGGCAAACGTCTATTATCTTTAGGTTTGACTGATTCTAATGGCTATTTAGTGAAGAAGTGGAGAACTCTTTTAAGAGCGGTACCTTTATTAGGTGTTGTTATCTATATTTGCTTAGTAAATAGTCTTTATTATCAATTCTTAATCCCATTATTTATCGCACTTATTTCTAGTGGTATATATGTCTTCACTCCAAAAAGACGCGCTTTGCGCGACATAGTCGCTGGCACCGCCGTTATTAAGTTAGAAAAGAACACAGTGATTTATGAAGATGAGAAACACTACGAACAAGCTTTAGAAGTGATGAAAGAAAGAGAAGAACAACATGGCTAAAGTTAAACGTATTGTTAATGCATCTCTTTTCTCACGTACGTTCGCAGCGATTATCGACTTAGTTTTAGTTATCTTTATTGGTGCTGGTATCTTTTTAGGCTTGTCTAATCTCGCTAGCGCTTTACCAGCGGTTAAAGCCTATCAAGATGATTACAATCAAGTGATGGTGGACTCTGGCCTCATGAAACTAGAAAAAGACACTCTTGTGCCTTATGAATATGAAAGCTATGAAGATTATCAAACACAGTTTTATAACTTCTATCATGAATACTACGCTAAAGAGGTCAATAAAGAGTATGACGTCTATTGGTTTAATGTATTTATCTATGGTCAACAAGACGCCTTAAATAAATTCGATAAAAAAGAACTAGATGCCCGTCCAAGTTTAATGACAGTCGTGGGGCAATCTTTGTTCACGTACGCTAAAGATGGCGACACACCTAAATATGATGAATTCGCTTTACCTGTCGCTAGTGAAAACGGCACAAAAGCCTTAACAGACGCTGGTAAGAAGCAATTAAGACAATATTTCTATGTCAGTGATGAGGAAGCAAAGGATAACGAAAAAGCCACATCCTTACGTTACATCTATTTTTACGCTCTTAGTGATCTCACTTCCTTATCTAAACTACAAAACGATTACAACAAACACGCGCTATATGGTGTGACTCTTCCACTAGTGGTGACCATCATTCTTTCATTCATGATTTTCTATCTCATCATCCCTCTTTGCTTTAAAAACGGTGAGACCATTGGTAAGAAGATTATGCATATTTGTTTGGTCAATAAACTTGGTTATCAATACAAACGAATCCAATTACTTCCACGTGTCTTATTCCCAATGTTATTAACGATAATAGTGGTATTTTTTGCCGGTTTTTCTATCTGGGCATTCGCTGGTGTGTCTGTAGTTTTACTACTTTCTTACCTCTTTGTGATCTTCTCAAAAGACAACAAAGGACTCCATGATTATTTCGCTGGAACACTCGTTATAGACGCGAAAGAATCCACTTGGTTTAACGATATAAATGAAGAAGAAGAAGCGGAAAAAGATGTCGAGGATTATGTGACAAAAGTGCAAGCAAATCGTGACTCTTTAAACGATGAAAATATAGTCTATACTAACCCACATTTTAAAGGCAAAAAATAATAGCGATTTTTGAGGTATATATAGTATTTAAATAAATACTTTATTCGTCTCTTTTTCTTGTGCTAATATAAAGGCGTGAACTTCTAGCATAATAATTAGGAGGAATTTATATGGAAGTAAGAATCGAACATCTTACTAAAACTTTCGTTGGTAAGAAAGGTTCTCAAACTACCGCTGTTAACGATATGTCTTTTGTCGTGCCTGATGGTAAGCTTGTTGGCCTTCTCGGTCCATCTGGTTGCGGTAAATCAACAACACTTTACATGATTGCGGGTTTACATAAACCAACAGATGGCAAAATCTGGTTTGGTGATGAAGACGTCACTTCAGTTCCACCAGAAAATAGAGGTATTGGTTTAGTTTTCCAAAACTACGCCTTATATCCACACTTCTCGGTGAAACAAAATATCACCTTCCCATTGGACAATGTCCGTTTCCCTGGACCTCTCGATGCTCATAAGACAAGAGTGAATGAGGCCAAATCTGCTTTAAAGAAAGCGATGAAAGCGGGAGAGGGTGTTGAAGAAGCACAAAAAGAAGTTGCTGCTGCTGAGGAAGCACTTGCTAAAGCTGCTGAAGCCCTTAATGAATTAAAGACAGCTGATCCAGAAAAATACAAAGAAGTAACTAAAACACGTTTAACTAAACAAGAAAAAGACGCCATTGCTCATAAGATGGCTCGTTTAGTTGACATTGAACCATACTTAGAAAGAAAACCACGTGAATTATCCGGTGGTCAACAACAACGTGTTGCTATCGCGCGTGCCCTTGCTAAGACCCCACGTGTCTTGTTATTAGACGAACCATTATCAAACTTAGATGCTCGTTTAAGATTACAAACTCGTGAAGAAATTAGAAGAATTCAAAAAGAAACTGGCATTACCACAATCTTCGTTACACACGACCAAGAAGAAGCGATGTCCATTTCTGATGTTATCGTCGTTATGAACTTCGGTGTCATTCAACAAATCGATGCACCACAAACAGTTTATGATGAACCAGTTAACTTATTCGTTGCTAAATTCTTAGGCTCACCTGCTATTAACGTCTTTGATGGCGAAATTAAAGGTGGCAAGCTCTACATTGATGGTAAAGTCTTCGATACAGGTAAAGAATACGAAGGCGAATACCATGGTAAGGTGAAGAGAGAGAAGACAGTTGTCAAAGGTACAGACTTATCCTTAGACGATTATCTTAAAGACCTCGCTGCTCACCCAGAAAGAAAAGAAGGCAAGAACGCAGAAGAAATCTCTGCTTTAGAAAACCCAGAACTTGAAAATATCGAATACGAAGAAGAAGTGGTGAAGAAAGACAGAATCGTCAAAATCGGTATCCGTCCAGAAGCTTTCACCATTGATCCAAAAGGCGGTATCCCAGTCGTTGTTGAATACGTCCAAAGAGTCGGCCGTGACGTTTCTATGATTGGTCAAGTCCATGGTCAAGAAAAGAGTTCATTAAAAATTATTATTCCAGTCGAAAATTGGAAAGATGTTGAAGGAAAAGATAATGTTAACTTCAAACCAAAACGTTTCTATGTGTTTGAAGAATCTGGAGAAAGGATTAAATAGTTAAGTGTTTCTTTATGGAAAATACTTTGAACAATAATCCAAGCGGAATGCAAACAGTTGATTGGGATGCTAAGTTAGAAAGCTTAGGCATTTCAGTCCGTAAAGAGCTTAGAACCAAGAAGCATACTTTCATCATGCCAGAATGGGCTAAGGGCTGGATTGCTTTAATTCCTGCTTTAATCTTCTTAATCCTCTTCATGATCTATCCAATCCTCAATACATTTGTCATGTCGTTTGTGAACAATTTCTATTGGGTTGGTAACTCAGGTAGTTCATTTGTTGTCACAAACTACATCGCTGCTCTTCAAAATACAAGAAGTAGCATTCACGTGTCATGGGGTGTTGAAAACTATATCAAAGTCTTAACTGACCCAGTGTTCCTTAGAGCGCTTGGTAATACCGGCTTAATTGTTATCGTTTCCGTCCCATTAACAATTGTTATTGGTCTTTTATTAGCGGTTTGTTTAAACGCTATTAAACCATTGAAGGGATTGTATCAAACAATCTTCTTCCTCCCATACGTTACAAATACTATCGCGTTAGGTATGGTCTTTAACGCCATGTTCTCCTCCTCCGCTGGTAGCTTCTTTAACGTCTTCCTCCATCTCTTTGGTGTTCCAGCTCAACACTGGTTGGATATTTACGCGAATAGATGGAACATGTTCGCTGTTATCGTTATTTATGCGATTTGGAACGGTTTAGCATTTAAGATCTTAGTCTTTATGTCTGGCTTATCCGCGATTGATAAACAATATTACGATGCAGCACGTATTGATGGTTCAAGCAAATTCACCATCTTTAGAAAAATTACAGTGCCACTTTTATCGCCACAAATCCTTTACATTACCATCACATCATTCATTGGCGCATGTAAATCTTACTCACAAGTCATTGCCTTGTTCGGTAGTGGTAGTAAAAACTTCGGTGGCTCTGACCAAGCGGAATGGATTACCGTTGTTGGTTACATTGTTAAATTGATTGACTCTACTGCTGACTCAGCCGCTGGCCGTGGTGCTGCGGGCTGCGTTATCTTGTTAATTATTGTTTTAATTATCACAGTGGCGCAATTTGCGGTCAGTAAGAATAGGGTCCATTACTAGAAGGGAGGTAAGTATTTATGGCTGAACATGAAGTATATTTCGCTAGTGAAAAGCAACTAAGAATTTACAAGGCTCGTAAAATTATTACCCAAGTCCTTCTTTATTCATTCTTAACCTTAGTGGGTTTATTCATCTTATTCCCATTCTGGTACATGATTATTACTTCCTTTAAGAGCACCAAAGCTTTTGAAAACGAAGAATTATCAGGTAAATTAGTATTCTTCTTGAATAGTACAAACTTCTCCTTTGAACAATTTGGTAAAGTTTTCAGAGGTAACTTCAATTTCGGTGTCTTCTATTTGAATACCGTGATTGTCGCAGTTTGTTCTACCGCCTTTACCGTTGTGACCAGCGTTCTTGCGGCCTTCGCGTTCGCGCGTGTTAACTTTAAAGGTAAAGACATCCTATTCACAATTCTTTTAGGAACGATGATGGTTCCTGGCGAAATGATGATGATGACAAACTATCAAACCACCGTCCAATTAGGTTGGCAAAATACATTCGCCGCCTTGATCTTGGTCCATGGTGTTAGTGTCTTCTACATCTTCTATTTACGTCAAACATTCCAACAAATTCCTAATGAATTGTTCCTCGCGGCAAAAGTCGATGGTTATGGACACTTCCAATACTTATGGAAATGTATGATTCCAATCGCTATGCCAACAATTGTTACAATTTTGATTCTCTCTTTGATGGGTGCGTGGAACGCCTTTATCTGGCCAACCCTTATTGCTTCCGGCAGTAACTCGGTTTTAAAGAGTATGGGCATTGACCACAGCATGCTCTTAGTCTCTAACGGCTTAATGAGTCAATTTACTGGTGAATTCACAAACGATACACCAGCTAGAATTACCGGTTCCTTGTTCGCTACCGTCCCATTATTTATCTTCTTCTTAATCTTTAGAAAATATATTATGCGCGGTGTCTCAAGAAGCGGCATCAAAGGCTAATAAATATTTAAGAAAGGGAATTGATTATGAAAAAAGTCAAAAAATTATCCTCATTACTCCTCTTACCTCTCGCTGTTGCAGCGCTTAGTACATCTTTAGTGGCTTGCCAAGAAAGATTCATTCCAGGCGACGCTAACACAGATAATCTCGATGTCAACATCGATACCAATGGTGTAACCATCACAATGTGGACAGGCTTCGGTGCCAAAATCAATACCACAATGGATGAATTACTCGAAGACTTCACCAAGAAGACTGGTATTAAAGTTGAATACGAATCAAAAGGTGGTTATCCAAACTTATTAAAGGCAATCAACCTTGCTTCCACCTCTGGTTCTTTCCCAAACATCGCTAATGGTTATCCAGATCACTTCGCAAGTTACATTAAGAGTAACATTCTCCTCCGTTTAGATGGTTTAATCGCTAATGATCACTTACGTGGTGAAGCTGAAGGCGCCTATACACAAAATGGTGTCCGCTTTGGTAAAGATAAAATCCAATTAATGAACTATGGAGATTTCTATAAAGACTATATCGTCGAAAATGAAACTCTCGAATACAAAGAAGATGGTACAGGCTATGTCTTAGGTGTTCCATTCAATAAATCCACCGAAGTCATGGTTTATAACAGCACATTCTTTGATTGGGCAGCAACTCAAGATGCCTTAAAAGACAAAATCTATGTCCCAGCTACATGGGCACAAGTTAAGAGTGTTGGTAGTGATATCATCAACTTCATGAAAGGTAACTTCAAAGTCGGTCAAACCGATGGCAAAATCTTAGCCAGTGATGGTACATGGTACGCCACCAGTGCTGAAGTCTCATCTAAGGAATTAGATGTTATCTTCGATTTAACCGCTGTTACTGAAGATGACTTCCGTCCATTCACCTATGACTCAACTGCTAACTTATTCATTACCTTAGTTAGACAATATGGTGCTCAATACACCGAAGTCGATAAGAACGCTACTGGTCGTGGTTATGTCACATTCTATGATGATGACAATAAAGCCGCTGTCTTACAAGCTAGCGAAATGCTTAAAGACTTATTCGATACCAAAGTGATGGGCATTCCAAGTGTTTGGAATGGTTTATACTGCTCCGATGCCTTTAAGGCATACAAATCAGTGATGAACGTTGGTTCTACCGCTGGTTTAAGCAACATCGTTAAGACTGGTATTAGCACAAAGTGCGCTCCAATCCCAACCAAAGAAGCTGATCACCCATACGTTATTTCCCAAGGTACATCCTTAGGCTTATTCAATAAGGGTACAGACGCTCAAAGAGTGGCTGCTTGGAAATTAATGGTCTACTTATCACAACAAGCCAACGGCTTATTCTCCGCTGAAACAGGTTACTATCCAACATGTACACAAGCTTACGAAAGCGATGACTACCAAGCCTACTTAGAAGCTGACTTACATAGTGATGCTGAAACATTACAACTTGATTCCGCGAGAGTTAACAACGAAATCTATAACGCCAAAGATACCAAATGGACCAAGTTCGTTGATCCAGGTTTCCGTGGTTCCGCTGATATTCGTGAAGAAGTTGATAAGATCCCAGGTTATTTAATGACAGGTAACCCATATGACACTGCTGATAAAGCTTTAACAGCGGTCTTCAAAGCCTGTTCCGATTATAAGAAACCAGCTTCAAAGTAAGCTAATGAAAGGAGAATCCTATGAAAAAAGTCTATAAAACAGCATTAGGACTTCCTGTTCTTGCGATGGCGACATCCCTTTTAGCGGGCTGTGGCTTTCATAAGAACAATTATGCTTATGATTTAGACTTCAATGTCGACGTTAATGGACAAACCATCCAAATGTGGGCAGGTTTTGGTTCCGCGATTAACGATGTATTAGGTGATGTTCTTGATGAATTCACCCGTTTAACAGGTGTTAAAGTCGAATATGAAAGTAAATCCAATTATGGTGACTGCTTAAAAGCGGTCACTTTAGCCGCGACAAAAGGTGGCTATCCACACGTTGTCGTTGGTTATCCAGATCACTTTGCTTCCTATGTGAAGAGTGACATCATCGTGCGTTTAGATTACTATTTCGAAAACGATGTTCATAATCCAACATTTGAACCAGAAGGCCAAAGATTTAAAATCTCTGACTTCTATACCGACTATATGGTTGAAAACCAAAGTGTTGAATTTGATGAAAACGGCAAAGGTTACACCTTAGGCGTCCCATTCAACAAATCCACTGAAGTGTTGGTTTATAACAAAACATTCTTCAATTACTGCGCTAGCAAAGATGAATTAAAAGATAAAATCTTTGTTCCTCAATCATATGATGAATTAGAAACCGTTGGTAAAAACATCTTAAAATACCTCGAAGATAACAATTTATATGGTAAAGAACTTAAAGATGATAAGGGAAACATGGTCTTAGATTTGAAAGAAATCTACGCTCCAACATTCTCTGACTCCACAAAGAGATTTAAACCATTCTCTTATGACTCACAAGCTAACTTATTCATTACCAATGTCCGCCAAAATGGTGGTACATATACTGAATTTGATAAAGCCGCTAAGAAAGGCTACTTAGCTTTTGATTCACAAGAAACAAGAACTGGCTTAACCCAATTAAAGAAACTCTATGATGAAAACGTCTTCGGTATTCCTGCTGACTGGAATGAAGCTAAATACGGCTCCAACCCATTCAAAGCTTGCAAGACCGTCATGACATTAGGTAGTTCCGCTGGTGTGGCTAACGATACAACAGCCGGCAACAAGTTCGAAATTGGCGCGGCTCCAGTTCCATATGTTAAAGCTGATAAGAAATACGTTATTTCTCAAGGTGCTAACTTAGCCTTATTAGATAAAGGAACGCGCGAGCAACGTGTGGCAGCTTGGCAATTAGTTAAATTCTTAAGTAAGTACGCTAATGGTTACTTCTGTTCACAAACAGGTTACTATCCAACATGTGCTTATGCTGAAAAAGAAGGCGGTATGTGGGCTAATTTAGATCCAAAAGGTGCCTTCGTTGATGAAGATTATTCCACATGGCTTACTCAAGCTAGAGAATCTCTCTCCACAACAGACTTAATCCGTGCTGAAACCGCTGACGTGAACTTAAATCACTACATTAAAGATAACTCTGGTTGGGTCAAATTCGTTGACGCTCCATTCTCTGGTAGTGCGGATATCCGTGAAGCAGTGGCTTCCATGGCTCCATGGGTTTTCACTGGCAAATATACTCCAGATGAAGCGATCAAAGAAATGTATGCTCAACTCAGTGACTATAAGAGGGCATAATTATGAAATTTAAAAAACTTCTCTTTATTCCTCTATTAGCGATGCTTATCACCGGTTGCCAAAACGGTAATGGTGGTAAGACCAATAGCAGCAACTGCGATTCCTGCTTAGTTAGAAACGGTGATGAAAAGGACAACCTTTTACCAACACCTATTACTGATTCTTTGAAATTTGCCCAAGCAAATGACTTAGAAGGCAAGAAATTCGCTGGTGTAGACGAGAACGCTGTTGATCACGTTGGTTATGTTTCTTTAAGAAGTTGTACCGATGGTGATACCGCTAACTTTGAACAAGAAGACTATATTGACGATTTCGGCAATAAAGTCAGTATCAAAACTCGTTTTCTTGGTGTAAATACACCAGAAAGTACTGCTAAAGTTGAACCTTGGGGTAAAAAAGCTTCCTTATTTACTAAACATCAATTAGAAGCCGCCCAAGCGGATGCTGATGCTAAATCAACCGATTCTAAAAAGGTTTACAATATCGCTTTAATCAACCACCCATCTCCAACAACTTTTGAGACAAAAGACTCTTCTGGTGGTCGTTGGTTAGCGTTTATTTGGTACCGTTTAACCACAAACGACGAATGGAGATTATTAAACCTCGAACTCGTCGAACAAGGTTTCTCACGTAACCAATTATTCATTGATGACCCAGTTTGTAACTATCGTTCCTACTTCGAAGCCGCTGATGAAAAGAACGTCGAATGTAAATACCGTGTCTACGGTGAAGTCGACGAAGGCTACGACTACGAAGAAAAGACCTATGAATATTCCTTATGGAAAATCACTCATGACTTTGAAAACATTGGTATTTCCGATACTGGTTCATCTGGTGTTGTCCTCTGTGTTACCGCGTTAGTCGTTGGTATCCAAGGCGACAATATGTTCTTAAGAGACGTCTTATTAGATAAAGAACAAGTTGAAGCGGGAGATACAAAACTTGCTGGTTTATACTGCTACGCAGGTTTCAACTCCTCCGTTTGTTCCTTATTACAAAACGCTTCTAAGAAATATGGTATGGATGGCACAGGTGTTGGCTTAATTGTTAGATTCTTCTGCCGTGCTACTTCATATAACGGCAATGTGCAATTAAGTGACTTAAAATCCACAACCACAGGTAAGAAGGGTTTCAAAGCCTTAACAGAAAGCACATTCCCAACCTATGCTGAAGAACTCAAGTGGTCCAGTGTCTACGAACAAAATGGTGTGGTCACATACGCTGATTTAGCTAAAGAACCAACTACCGTTCGTCTTGATCCAGCCACTATCAGTGATTATGATAATCCAGCCACAAAGGACGTCATTCAAGATGATTTATTGCCATATCAATATCAATTCATTGATACCGAAGTAACTATCCGTTCCGTCAACTCTTCCGATAAAGACGAAGATGGTAGTTCCGCCAGCAGCAGTGGTTATTGGTACAAAGGTAACGCCAATGATAAGTCCTATACTATCTATGCCACAATTAATGGTAAAGATGGTGCTAAACTTTACACCAATTTAAGAATTGATAATTCTTTATATCCATTTATCGAAGCAGCTACATTCGGTACAAGTAACGCTAACGACTTAACAAGTGGTAATTCCCCAGTGGGTACTACATGGCATGTCACAGGTTACATGGCCCTCTACTTTGGTAAATTCCAAATCTTATTACCAAACAATTACGCTGCTTATAACTACATTTATAAGGTCAACAAATAGAAAGGATGTAATTATGAAAAAGAAATTAATCGCTCTTATCGTCCCATTCATGATGGTTGGCGCATTAACAGGTTGTGATAACAGCAAAGAATACAATGAATTCTGCGCAAAAGCTGCTGACACAATGCCAATGCTCCTTAACTCATCAACAGGTAAGGAAATCTATGCTTCTGAAGAACACGTTCGTGATTTAGAAGACTATAACTCTGTTCTTGCCCTCCACACCTTTAAATTCCAAGAAAAGGAAATGACAGTGACCTGGGAATGTCTCCCAGCTGATAAATGGGTGCAATCATCATATGTCATGGACCAAACAAGATATAAACTCACTCCAATTTATGGCAAAGAAGACTTTGAAGCTTCCATTAAATGTACAGTTTCCTATGTCGAAGGTAAAAAGACCAAAGGCAAAGCTGAAATGAATTGGAAGTTTAATGTCGCTAAGACTGAAGTCATCGAAAAGACATTAAAAGAAATTAATGAAGAATATGTTGCTAATGGCAACAAATTAGGTAGCCTTGCTACTGACGCTGAAGGCAAAGCTGTTCAAATTGGTACACGTGGTTATATTACTGCGACATATGAACAACCAGATCACCTCTATTCTGGTGTCTTCATCTCTGATGGTGAATACTCCTTACAATTATATGCTGGTAAACTTTCTGACTTATGGAAAGAAAACGGCTTAAAAGTCGGTGACTGTGTCTTCGTTGTTGGACCATTATCTATGTACGGCATTATCGAAATGAAACCAACCTTAATGGAAAACATCGATGGTGCAGCATATAAGATCGCTGAACCAAAGACTGTTGACGTTTCTGGTAAAAACATCGGTAGTGATAATTCCTTATGGGTTAACCAATCCTCAGTCGTCACTATGAATAACTGCAAATATAAATCCGGCTTAGACAAATATAAAGTTGGCTCTCACTCCACATTAGTCTTCTCCAGTGGTGAAAACGATGTGAAGTTATATTGTAGTTATCACTTAGGTGACACGATGATGGAAGCCATTAAGACCTTCTGTGAAGGTGGCGCTGATAAAGTTGTGACACTCAAAGGTATCTTGACTTACAGCACAACTGATAGTGATTTCGAAATCATTCCAGTCTTCGGTGCCAATTCATTTGTCGCTGCTGCTTAATTATTAAGGAATAAGGGTCGAAATTTTTCGGCCCTTTTTATTATCTCTATGAAAAATAAAATTACGCTCTTATTCTTAATCCCGTTAACGTTATCTTTCTCTTCATGTTCTAAAGGGGAAAATAATCAAAATTTTGTCGCGGGAAAAGATTTAACCCTCACTTCCATTGAAATGTGCGATTACTATGGTGAATGTACCCTCATTCAATATGGTGATTATGACCTCGTTATCGATAGTGGTTCTGAAGCGGACGCTAGACACGTTAAAGAAGTTTTAAATGCTAAAATTGCGGATAAGGCAATTGATATGTTGATCGTCACTCACCCACATGGTGATCATATTGGTGGTATTATCGCGGGAGCATTAGAAGATTTAGAAATCAAAACCATCGTGGACTATGGTTATACCTATGTCACAACGGATAATGGTAAGATTGAAAACTCTGGTTATGTAAAAACATATACCGATTGGAGAGACGGACGCGCTAAAGGTGGAACAACTTATTATTCCGTCTTAGAAGCCATGAAAGAGATTCCTACGGTAAATATTGCAAAAGAGGACGATTGCTATCTCAGATGGCTTAAAAATGACTATTACGTCGATAAAGGACAAATGTTCCCGAATAGCGCTGTCCCAACTGATAATCCAAACACAACTTCCGTATCTTGCTATGTACAATACAAGTACTGGAATATCATTTTATGTGGTGACATCGATTCTTCCTTCGCTGAAGTAAGTATCGCTAGCAATCACGATAAGCTCTTTAAAGGTAAAGAACGCATCATGCTCAAAGCCACTCACCATGGTTCAAGTTCATCAATGGGTTCAGCTTTCTTAGACTGGTGTCATCCTGAACTAATGTATGTTTCCGCGGCGATGGTGGATAACGTCTGTATTCCAAACCAAGTCGTCCTTGGTAGTGGTCAAGAAGTGCAAAGCCATCCAAGTAAGTCTACGCTCAAGCGTATGGTCAATAGAACAGAGAATATCTATTGGAACGGCATCAATGGTGATCTAACCATCACAGTGGATGGTGTAAATGACGCGAATGTGAAGGGCTTAGGAAGAAAGAAAAACTACTATAAAAACGATGGTAGTGAAGCCTCTATTGAAGATGAGAAAAACGTCAAAATAGTGGACTCAGCTTTCTATAGCTACTTCAAAGCTAAATAAGCGATTTATACTACAAACAATTTATCGCATTTTTTCACAATTACTTTTTAATAAAAAAGTGATTACAAAATATTAATATTCTTTATATAATGTAGGCGCGAAAGCTAAAAAAGGAGAAATATAATGAAAAGCAAAAAGATATTTGTCTTGGTCTCATCCTTAGCTCTTTTACTTGCTGCTTGTAACAAACCTGCAAGCACATCTCAAAGTCAAAACGGTAGCGAATCCGCTAACCCAACAACTTCTGAGACAAGCAATCCAACAAGCCAAGGCGGCCAAACAGAAGTCGCAGTTACTGCTTTAGCTCTTAACAAACAAACTCTTTCACTCGAAGCAGGAAAGAGCGAATCGTTAACCGTCACAGTTACCCCAGACAACGCTTCTAACACAAAAGTTACATGGGCATCCAGTGACGCTACAATTGCTGAAGTCACATCATTAGGCAAAGTTACCGCTAAGAAAGTCGGTACAGCCACAATTACTGTTAAGTCACAATCCAATCCAGACGTTACTGCACAATGTGTTGTTACCGTTACTGAAGAAGGTGGCAAATACGGTTCCGTTAACAAACCAAAAACCGTTGCTGAAATCCTCGCGATTGCGGCTCAAGAATGTAAAAACAAAGATGACAAAACAACTGATGTTGTCTACGTCAAAGGTATTGTTACCAAAGCTCCAACATATAATGCTGAAAAAGGCTATTCATCAGGTATCTATCTCAAAGATGCTTTAACAGATGAAAAAGATTTATGGGTTTATTCCGCTAACCATGAACCAACAAAGATTCCATATCAAAACGACGAAGTCGTCTTACATGGTTACTTAATGAACTACAACGGCACAATCGAAATTTCTAACGTTACATTAGAAAACGGTACAAAGAACTATCCAGAAATCGATTCCGTTACACGTGGTACATCCACAATTACTTATAATGTCGAACACGGTGCAGTTAATGCTGATGCTCCAAAGAGCGCTAAGAACAATGCCGAGTTCCAATTCTCCGTCACACCAGAACAAGGTTACAAAGTTGACAGAGTTACCGTTGCTGGCGAAGAAATCGCAGCCGCAAATGGTATTTACAAAGCCTACGTTAAAGGTAACACAACCGTTAACATTGACATCTCCAGAGAAGGTGTTGAAGTTAAGACAGTCGAAATGGCTTACCCAGGTGGCGATAGTGACGAATTCACCACAAACATGGTTGAAGGTAACAACGCTGCTTCAGTCGGTTTAGACGCCTCCATCTTCAATGTCGAAAGTACAAATACCACAGGTATCTATGCTGGTTTGAATAAATCTGGTGAAATCAGATTATACGATAACCGTAAAGCTACAGATCCAAACGAAATCGCCAATGGTACAACTCTTACAGTTTCCAGTAGAAAAGTTACAATCACAAAGATTGTTATCACATTAACATCCACTTCCGTTGGTACAATGGAAGTCAAAGCCGGTAATCAAGTTGTTACTGGTAGTGAAGGTACATACCAAATCGAAAATGCTCAATTCTCAATTCAAAACGTTTCCAGAATTGAAGGTGGTGCATCCGCTTCTGGTAAACAAGTTATCATTAAGAAGATCGCAATCTCTTACACAGAAAACGCCGAAGTCGCTGCTACAGCCGTCGCCGTTTCTCCAAAGACATTAACACTTAAACCAGAACAATCCGCTGTTTTATCCGCTGCTTTAACACCAGCCAATGCTACTGATACAGTTTCTTGGAAATCTTCCGATGAAGCTAAAGCTACAGTTGATGCTACAGGTAGAGTTACAGCCGTTGCTGAAGGTAATGCTACAATTACCGCTTACATCGATGCTGACAAGAACGGTCAAGTCGGTGAAAACGAAATCAAAGATACAGCCGCTGTTACAGTTGAAGCTGCTGAAGTTATCAACTATGGTACAGCCGAAGCTCCATTAACCATCGCTGAAGCCAAAGCCGTCTTAGATAAGACAGGCACAGATGAATCAAAACAACCATTGTTCGTTAAAGGTATTATTTCCACAAATAAAGCCTTCCACGCTACATATCACAATGGTGAAGTTTGGTTACAAAGTGATGATGGTCAAACAGCAAAAGCTTTTGAAGCTTACAGCTGCGAAATCGACGCTTCTCTTAACTATCCAAATAACCCAGCCGCTGATGAATTAAAGGGTTATGAAGTCGTTGTTACCGGTTATGGTAAAATCTACGGCTCAACATACGAATTAACAAACGTCACAAGAGATGGCGCTAGAGTTAATCCAAAGATCATCTCCATGACAAGAGAAGAAGTTGCTGCTACTGAAGTTACATTAGATAAAGCAACTGCTGAAGTTGAAACTGGTAAAACAATCGACTTAGTCGCTACAGTTAAGCCAGACAACTGCACACAAAAAGTTGCTTGGAAATCTTCTGACGAAACAAAAGCTACTGTTGATAACGGTAAAGTTAAAGGCGTTGCTGAAGGTAACGTTACAATCACAGCGTTCGTCGATGCCGATAAAGATGGCGTCCTTGATGAAGGCGAACTCAAAGCAGAATGCGCTGTTACAGTTACCAAAGCTTCATCTGACACACGTGCAGAACTTCCATATACTGGAAACGTTGCTAATGGCGCTTTACCAGAAGGCTGGACAGGCAATGGTGCTACTTTCGCATCATCATACTATGCCTTAAAGGCCAACGGCGCTTATGCCCAAGCTGTTGCTTTAATTGCTGCTCAAAGCAAAATTAAAGTCGATGTGAAAGGTATTTGTAATGGTACAAGCACTGATTCCACAGTGACAGTTTATGGCTTAGATGATAACGGTAATGCTATTCAAGGTGCTTCCGCAACATATACACCTGATAAAGCTAGTGCTACAAATGCTGCTGCAGTTGACACTGCTGCCACAGTTAAATCAGTTACTTTAGAAGGTACAGGAATTACTGGCGTTAAGGTTGAACTCACAACCAAAGGTCACAACTACGTCTTAGTTTCCTTCGCTATCTCTGTCGTTGCTTAATCAGTTATTGAGAACAGAGAACAATTAGTTAAATACAAACCTAACTAATAAATAGGGGCGCGTACATCGCGCTCCTTTTTTATGTTTCATTTATGGTACATAAAGTATTATTGCGATATAAAGTCGTTCGGTTTAAAATAAGGACGAATAATTTTCATATAAAAGGAGAAACCTATGAAAAAGAATAAGCTTCTTGTCATGCTTGCATGCTTAGGTCTTTTAGTTACCGGTTGTAACAAAGGTGGAAGCAGCGCTTCAACTGAAAGTGCAAAACCATCAACCAGTTCTAAACAACCAAGCACACAAACAACACAAAGCCAACCAGCATCCACATCATCTTCTCAAGAAGAACCACCAGCAGAAGACGATCTCTATTATTCCTTACCATTTGACGCAGCAGCGAAAGACTCTGGTGATAAATGGAAAAAGGGCTATGAAAGCGTTTGGACATTCAAAGTCAGTAAAGACCACGCCAAGATGGACTTTGCTTTCGCCGCTAAGATGAGTTCTTCTAGCCATGGTGATCGTAGTTTATATACAAACCATGAAGGCGCAAGTTCTAACGACGCGTTCGAAAGCAACGAAGCCAATGATGGCACCTGCAGAATTGAATTAAAGGTCAACGGTGTTGCTCAAACAGTCACCACAAAGACATATGAAGAAGCAGGCTTAAATAACTCAGACTTTGTCTATTTCCGTGTTGCTTCCTTTGCCGTTACTAAAGGCGAAGTCGTTGTCAGCATGAAAACACATGCAAGTACTGGTTATCGTTTAATCTTTGGTGATGACGCTAGATTATTCTATCCAAAAGCTGATGGCCAAGATCCAGCATACGTCGAACCACCAGCAGCAGAAGGCTATGAAATCACATTTGCCTCTGAACACTGCAAATTATATTACTATGAAGATGAAGACTACACAGTCGCTCCAAAAGAAGTCACTGGTAAAGTCCTTTCAAGAGATTCTGATGGTAATATTACCAAATACGTCGCACCAGACGCCGATGGCAATGGTGAAGTGAAACCACAAATTAACTTCAAAGTCGTTTGTGACTCTGGTTATGAAGTTGATACCAACTGCATCGTCGTTAGTGGTACAGAACACAATGAATGGAACCACCTTGATGATATTAGAGATGGCATCTTCTCAGTTACCACAATTAAAGCTAACTTAACAATTACTGTTACTCCAGTCGCCGCTGGTACCTTAAAAGCGGGCTATGTCGCTACATTCGTGACAGAACACTGCTCCATCAAGGTCTATACAGACAAGAGCTTCAAAACAGAAGATACCGCTACTCCATACATGAGTAGAAATAAAGTTAAGAACGAAGAAACAGGCGAATTCCCATATGCTAAAGGTGAAGATGCTCAACTTTCATTTGAAGTCGTCCCAGAAGAAGGCTATGAATTCGTTTCCGGTCTTGATGTTGGCGCTGAAGCAAAAGCCAATAAGATCAACTACATTGCTCCAGAAGGCTACAACAAGATTAAACGCAATGCTGAAAACAGATACAACCTCACAAAGGTCAGCCGTGATTTAGCAATCACCATCAAATGTACACAAGCTGATCCAAGCCAAGGTGGCGGCTCAAGTCAAGAAGAAGCAACAGGCTTTGAAGTCACATTTGCTCTTTCACATTGTTCCGTGGTCGTTTACGCTGGTAAAATCGGCGCTGAAGGCACTGTTGAAGATGCGGGTCCAAAATTCTACACAAGAGATAAAGACAACCCAGCTAACTACACACAAGTAGTCGCACAAGCACAATTCAACTTCAAAGTCGTCCCAGAACAAGGCTATGCCTTTGAGGATAATATGGGTGAAGCAACTTCGGTTGCGCAAGCAGATGTCACATTTATTCAAGGCACATTCAAAAATCTCAAGAAAAACGCTGGCACATACGAATACAACCTCACTCAAGTTGGTAGTGCACTTACAATCACAGTCAATTGTGCATTAGCTGCATAATAACTACTAAAATATCGAATCAGCCTCTCTTATGAGGGGCTTTTTTTTACCCTAAATATAGGGTTTTCTTTTTGCTCAAGTAAAATATTGTTATGTTTCTTGGGTTAATGGCTAAGCCTAAGTAGGTG
>JBGUOH010000008.1:0-27296 GCA_045117995.1 Bacilli bacterium | reverse complement strand
GCATGTATTAGGCACGCCGCCAGCGTTCATCCTGAGCCAGGATCAAACTCTCAAAGTTTTATTCTAGTTCAAAATAATTATCTGGTTTTGTATTTTTGTTTATTTAAACAAATTGACGTTGTGATGTTTGTACATCTGTTTAGTTTTCAAAGATCAGTTGCACGTTATTACTTTAGTAATAATCTCTTTGGGTCTCCCCGACACGTGCTTTGATATAATATCACTTAACTTTATTTCATGTCAATGGCTTTTTTTAATTTTTTTTCACCATTTTTTTCAGTGATATTTCGCTCTCCCTTTTGGGGCGCGCTTTTACTATTATACGCATGTTAATAATGTGTGCAAGTACTTTTTAATATTTTTTATAAAAATATGTGTATATGTGCCTGTATAACGCGCGCGTACGCGTATTTAATATAAAAAGAAAGAGACCAGATGTTTCTGATCTCCTTATTTAATATTAATAAATTATTTATTTTATTTCGCAGGTTCGAGCATAATTTCTCTAATTTTATTAATTGTTTCTTGAGAAACTTTGCATTTATTTAATAAATATTCTTCTGCACCTTGCTTAATTGTTTTAGTTGTTCCCCAACCTAAACCACTGTTACTTGTTCTTGTTAAGTAATCAACTAGACCTGGCCAATCATTCCATGGACCATTACGTAAGTGGCTACGATAGTTTCTAGAAGGATTGCTACTATAGCTTGTTAATTCGAAGTCGATAACTAAATCTGTATAGCTCATACCAAGAACGGCGCCTAATAAGAAACCGATTGTGCCAGTTCTATCTGCACCACCATAACAGTGATAATAAACTGGGTGTTGATCAGCTTCAGCAATCTTATCAAATACATTCTTAATTAAGGATGTATTGTTTTTCATACCGTTATAGTAGCTACTGATACTTTGTCTGGAATATGTGATGTCACCATTTTCGGCAAAACCACAGGCATTGTAGTTACCACTCTTACCACATTCGCCTTGGGCTCTTAAGTCAATTTCAACACCATTAACCATGCCCATTTGTTCTCTAAAGACTTTCTTAGCAGCATCTGTTTGAGTAACGATGTGTCCGTCTCTAGCGTCAGTTTTACCTGTATCATCGGTATAGCGTTGAGAACCATACCAGTTTGTATCCTTGGTGATTTCACCACCACGATAAACTAAGCCTTGTTTAATTCTTTGGCCACTTGATGTCATATAGCCACCAGCGTCACGGACGTTAAACATTGGGCGAGCATCAATCCAACGTGGATAGTCACCGGTTGTGAAATCCGCTAAAGCGGAATCTTTACCATCAGCAGTCACTTTGTAGTAATACTTTTGATTAACTAATAAGTTCTTGATGCTTGTCTTTGTATCGTTTGTAGTAACTGTCTTCGCGTCGCTTAAATCAGACTTCATACCGTAGGTAATTGTGTATTCTTTGTTTTTAAGAGAATCTGCTGGTTTGAATTCGATTTCAATACCTTTGCTTTCATCACTCTTTTCACCTTTGGTGTAATCCGCTCCAACAGGATCTAAATAATCGTTTTGGGTTTTGCCATCTCTATAACCACCGGTATTATCTTGATAGTTACCAGAGCTTGGTAAAACGCCTTTAGTAATATCAACACCATTATTACCGTATAAATCGTTAATGTAATAATCCGCTTGAGCACCTTTTTCTTTAATGAGCTTTTGTTGTTGAGCACGCATGTCATCAACATACTTTTTGCAGTTCTTACTCATTGAAGATAAATCGTTTGGTAAAAGAAGAGTAAAATTATCATTCTTTAATTCTTCTTTAGGAGCGCTAGGTTCTGAACTTGGCTGTGAATTATTTGAAGATTCAGAATTGTCCGAACTATCTGAATTGATATTAGTGCTATCAGCAGGTTCGCCACTTTTACTGGTTTCATCATTGTTTGGTTGATTATGATTACACCCGGTAATGCATAAAGCGGCAATCATTGAAAATAAAAGAAGAGACTTTTTCATAGGCATTCCTTTCTTGCTATAAAAGTTAATCTACTTATTTATCTTCTCTTAAAAGAGTAAGAAGATAAAGCATTTTTGTCATTTAGCCTTAAAAAAAGAGAGATGCGATTGCACCTCTCTTTGAATTTGTTTTTGTTATCTTCTTCTAGTAAAAATCGCTAAGTAGTAGATGACTCTAATCAAGATAGCGATAAAATCGCTATAGAGGATATAAGCACAGTAATAAACTAAGTTATTATTTGTGCCCGCACCAGCTTCGGCAATTCTTTTAATGCGGTTGACGTCATAAAGAGTCACGAGCATTAAGAAGCCAAAGATTAATAAGGAGACAACCCAAGATATAGTCACATTGCTTTCTTTAATACCACCAAAGAGAATCATCAGGTAATTCACTAAAGAAAGAGCGAGAGCGCCAATAAATAAGCCCATGAGAATAAAGCCTATTCCAGCGAGCCTTCCTTTGCTGATATAGCCTAAAAAGGCCATTACACCAAAGATCACTGTGGTAATGCCAAATGCTTCAACAAGAATCACCCAATCAAATAAGAAGGTGAACGCTGATAGCAAGATACCCATCAATACCACGTAGATAACTAATGGTACGAGAATATTGTGTCTACCTCTCGCGAATGTGATTGGTAAAACAAATGACATCACTAATAAGGCAATCGCGGAGACAATTAATGTTCCGATTAAGCCATAGACTATATTTGTGGTGAGTTCAACGTTGTCCGCGTTAATGGCTTGCTCTAAGAAATATTGCGCACCATAACCGAGACCTGCCGCTACCACTGTGGTGATAAGCAAGCAGATAAACATCATCCCAAAGACTTTTGTTAAGAAAGCACCTTTGGATTGTTTGTCTGAGAACTCATAGACAACTTGGGAGTTGTCGTTATAATAAGCAGACATCTATTAAAGGATGTTTGTTAATAATGCTTCGTAAGAATCAATCTTTAAGGAAGCACCACCAACTAAGCCACCATCAACATCTGGGCAGGAAAGATATGCTTTGATGTTTTCTGGTTTGACAGAACCACCATATAAGACTCTGATTTCATCAGCGACATCACCGAACATTTCTCTTAAAACATCACGGATGAATTTGCAGACATCTTCTGCGATTTCTGTAGAAGCGTTTTTGCCAGTACCAATGGACCAAACTGGTTCATAAGCAACGACTAAGTTTTTAACTTGTTCAGCGGTTAATTCTTTTAAACCAACACGAACTTGTTCACCGACAACGGCTTTTGTTTGGTTAGCTTCGAATTGCGCGAGAGTTTCACCAACACAGTAAACTGGAACCATATCATTAGCGATTAAGGCTTTGATTTTGGCGTTACATTTTTCGTTTGTTTCGTTATCGTATGTTCTTCTTTCGCTATGACCGATTAAAACCCAGTCAATACCGAATTCTTTGAGCATTGGGATAGAAACTTCACCAGTAAATGCACCATGGTCGTTGAAGTGGACGTTTTGAGCGGCCACGATCATTTCTTTAGCAGCGTTTTCTTTAACAGCGGCTAAGGAAAGATATGTTGGAGCAACACCTAAGTCGATGTTGTTAGCTTCAGCCTTCTTGGCTAAGTCACGGGAAGCGATAGCAAACTCTTTAGCTTCGCTAGCGAGTTTGTTCATCTTCCAGTTACCTAATAATAATTTTCTTCTCATAATTATCTAACCACGTCGATGCCTGGTAAGTGGCCATCGTTTTCAATCATTTCTAAGGAAGCACCGCCACCTGTGGAAACGTGAGAGAATTTGTCTTTATAACCAAATTGTTTGACAGCAGCGGCACTATCACCACCACCACAAACGGTGAAGGCTTTGTCGTTTTTAGCAATTGCTTCACAAATGGCTAATGTACCTTTTTGGAATTCATCTTGTTCGAAGACGCCACTTGGGCCGTTCCAGAAAATCATTCTGGCTTTGGCGATTTCGTTAGCGAAGAGTTCTCTGGTCTTTGGACCGATGTCTAAGCCTTGGAAACCTTCTGGAATTTCACCAGATTGAACTGTTTCAACAGTTGTTCTTTCTGCTGGGTCGAAAGCATCACCGATGACAGAGTCGACTGGTAAGACGATCTTGCCATTCGCTTTGACATAGCAGTTCTTGGCATATTCTAATTGGTCTTCTTCCACTGGGGAATTGCCGGTTGTGTGACCTAAAGCTCTTAAGAATGTGAATGCCATAGCACCACCGATAAGGACTTTGTCACATTTATTTAATAAGGATTCAATGACTTTGATTTTGTCAGAAACTTTTAAGCCACCTAAGATAGCGACGTATGGACGGTCTTCGTCTTTAACATCAACACATCTTGTTAAGTTAGCGACTTCTTTTTCAACGAGGTAACCAACAGCAACTGGTTTGCCTTCGCCTTTTAAGATTTCTGGAATACCGTATGTGGAGGCGTGAGCACGGTGTGCGGAACCAAAGGCATCCATGACGAATGCATCACCTAAAGCAGCCCAGATCTTGGCTAATTCAGGATCGTTCTTTTCTTCACCCTTTTCATAACGGGTATTTTGCATTAATAAGACTTCGCCATCTTTTAAAGCATTGACAGCGTTGACTAAGTTTTCACCACGTGTTTCAGGAACGAACACGACTGGTTGATTTAATAATTCGCCTAAACGTTTGGCAACTGGTTCTAAATTACCATCTTTGATTTGTTTAGCAAATTTTTCTGGATCTTCTTGGGCTAATTTGTGTTTGACTTTGCCTAAATGGGACATTAAGACAACTCTGGCACCTTTAGCAATCAACTCCTTGATGGTTGGTAAAGCGGCAACGATACGGTTGTCATCACGGATTTCACCACTCTTGAGTGGGACGTTGAAGTCAACACGAACAATGACACGTTTGCCTTGAAGATTGTTCATTTCTTTAACTGTTAACATAGTTAAATTACTCCTTTATTTCAATAATAACGGCACCCATAGTACACAGGTGCCGTATATTTTTCTATGGGTTAATTAGACTCTATTGAGTTAATTAGCACTTTTCCGCAAAGTATTTGATGGTGCGGACCATTTGTGATGTATAGGAGTTTTCGTTGTCATACCAAGAGACGACTTGGACTTCATATAAATCATCAGCGATTTTGGAAACCATTGTTTGGGTGGCATCGAATAAGGAACCGAATCTCATACCGATAACATCGGAGGAAACGATTTGATCTTCGTTGTAACCGAAGGATTGGTTAGCAGCAGCTTTCATAGCAGCATTGATGCCTTCAGCTGTGACATCTTTACCTTTAACAACAGCTGTTAAGATTGTTGTGGAACCAGTAGCAACTGGGACACGTTGAGCGGAACCAATGAGTTTGCCATTGAGTTCTGGGATAACTAAGCCGATAGCTTTAGCAGCACCTGTGCTGTTTGGAACGATGTTCGCAGCACCGGCACGGGCTCTACGTAAGTCACCTTTTCTGTGTGGACCATCAAGAATCATTTGGTCACCTGTGTAGGCGTGGATTGTGCTCATGATACCGGATTGGATTGGAGCATAATCATTTAAGGCTTTAGCCATTGGGGCTAAGCAGTTTGTTGTACAAGAAGCAGCGGAGATAACGTTGTCTTCTTTTGTTAAAGTCTTTTCGTTAACACCGAAGACGATGGTTGGTAAGTCTTTACCAGCTGGAGCGGAGATAACGACTTTACGAGCACCGGCTTCAACGTGAGCCATGGCTTTATCTTTGGAGCAGTAGAAGCCTGTGCATTCGAGCACGACGTCAACTTTTAATTCTTTCCAAGGTAAGTCTTGTGCTTTTGGACGAGCATAGATGGTGATTTCTTTGCCGTCGACTGTAATGGAACCTTCTTTAACGATGGTCTTGCCATCTTCTGCTAATTCTGGTTCTTTGCTGGAAACGGTGTGTAAGTTTTCACCGATACGGCCAGCATAACCGCCTTGAGCGGTATCATATTTTAATAAGTTAGCCAACATCTTTGGGGAAGTTAAGTCGTTGATAGCAACGATTTCGTAACCTTCTGCACCAAACATTTGTCTGAACGCTAAACGGCCAATACGACCGAATCCGTTAATTGCAACTCTGACATTTGACATGTAATTTATGCCTCCTTTATTTGTCACTGCGATTATATATTACTTATATTAAATATAAGTTGCAAGAAAAAAGCACATAATCTTTTTTACGTGCTTATATTTATAAAGATATAAATAGAAGATTACATCTCCACTATTCCTTCAAATAGCGTAGATAAATTGATATCTAAAGCCTTAGCCACTTTATTTAAAACATTAACTGTTGGATTACGAGATCCTCTCTCTAAATCGCAGAGATAATTACGATTAATTCCTGCTTCTAATGCCAGGTCTTCAATCGTCCAGTTTTTCTGTTGTCTAAGGTATCTTATGCGAGCGCCTAATTGCTTATTAATTGTCATTATTTAGCCTCTCATATAATGCGTGAATTGAGCGGAATAAATGATTAACATTACTTTTAGTAATGGGTTTCTTGAATCTTTCAGAAAGAAGGTCCGCTAGTTCTTGGAGAGAAGCCGCTTCATTTGCTAGTCTTAAACGGCATAATTCTCTCTCTTTTAAATTGGTAATATTATCAATACCAAGAGCTTGTTCAATATAGGAAATTTCTTCCGCTTGACGAGAACCAGTTTCGATTGTTCTTTTCATATTTGCGGTATCCATATTTGTTAATCTATTAGCGTTGTTCATTAAGTCTCTATTCGCGCGTATATCCTCAAATTCTAAGCATGAGGAAACCGCACCCACCATGATAAGGAAGTTAGATATTTGATCACTCTTTTTAAAGTAAATGACATATTCATCTCGACGATGAGTAATCTTTGGTTCAATATTACTGTTTTTATATTTGGCAAATAGCTTTGCTAACCATTTAGCGTAGTTTTCGCTGTTTAAAGCGATTTCTAGGTGATAATTACTCGTCACTGGGGAATTAACACTACCAGCGGCTAAAAAGGCGCCAATGAGGTAACCAGAGATTGTATCGTCGTTCTTAACGATGTTCTTACTAATCTTACCTTCTAAGAAGGAGATTTCTAAATCATCCATAATCGCTTCACTAGCGTCAGCGATTTCAATCATGTATGACTTACTCTTATCAAGATTTCTTTTCTCTTTAACAATGAGTTCCGCATTAGCGTGATAAATCTCGTTAATTGTTTCAAAGATAAAACGCCCAATCTTCGCATTTTCAGTATTGAGCTGTAATAAAGTCTTTTTATGTCTAAACACTAAAGAACCATTAATTCTAATATAGGCTGAAAGAAGGGCTCTTAAACGATCCCCTGACGTATAAACGTTAGAGGCTAACTCTTCTTTAACCTGACTAGTAAATGAGTTCTTATTGCGCATTTTATTTCTTTAAGTATTCTAGGATAGCCTTACAAGCGGCTTTACCATCGACTTCTGACAAATAAATTTGTCTAATATCACGTGGAAGAATATCACCACCGGCGTAAAGACCTTCCACACTAGTTTGTTTGGTTTTTGGATCCACTGGAATGGTACCCCATTCATTAGTGACGCCTTCAATCTTAATATATTTGGAATTTGGAATTTGACCAACAAGTGGGAAAACACCTTGGACTTCAAGAGTCTTTTCTTCACCGGTTTCAACGTTTTTAATAACCGCCCCTGTAACTTTATCATCGCCTAAGATAGCCACTGGAACATATGGTGTTAAGATTGTGGCGTTTGGTAAAGCGTTGATTTCATCAACAAGGTATTTATTGCCTCTGAATTCATTTCTTCTATGAATTAAATAAACATGATGGGCTAAATCCGCCATATAGATGGCTTCTTTAAGCGCGGTGTTACCACCACCAATCATTAAGACATCTTGGTTTTTAAAGAAGTGACCATCACAAACAGCGCAGTATGATACACCATGGCCGAATAATTTCTCTTCGTTTGGTAAGCCTAATTGTCTTTCTTTAGTACCTGAAGCAATAATTACTGTTTTAGCAGCGTATTTACCTTCTGGAGTTTCTAAATGAAAAATACCGTCTTTTTTAGTTAGGGAAGTAACTTCTTCAGGAATCATTTCCACTTCTGCTTTATTGAGCCAATTAAAGAATTCCACCGCTAGATCTGGACCAGGGATTTTGGTAAAGCCTGGATAGTTATCAACACGTGGCGCAATATTGATCTTGCCACCTGGTGTACTATATTCGAAAACCGCGACATCTAAGCCTGCTTCTTTAAGAATAATAGCGCTTCTAATGCCACATGGGCCTGCACCAATAATTAAAGCGTCATAGATTTTCATAAAAGAAGACCTCCTAGTTCATTATATGAACCAACCGCATATGTCGCGTCCTTTTTGCGTTTGATTTCTCTTGGGCCCCAAGTCACAAGCATAGAATCAACACCCGCGTTAGTAGCGGTTTCATAATCAATATCGTTATCACCAATATAAAGAACTTCTTCTTTCGATTCAATTCCTAAACGCTCAAGCGCTTTAAAAATACCAGCGGGACTTGGTTTTGGAGCGTTCACATCATCCGCGGAAATGACCACATCGAATAAGCCATCAATATGGGCTACTTCTAAGGAATATTTAGTTAAAGGCGCACCTTTATTAGTGACAACCCCTAATAGGTAACCCGCTGCTCTTAATTTCTTAAGAACTTCGATTTCATTATCAAAAGCGTGAACATATGGGAGATATAGTTCTCTTGATGTTTCTTGGAAAGCTTTGTAGATTTCTTCAAATGTATAATCAGGGAATTCATCCGCGAGTGTCTTCTTAATTGGAGGGCCTGAAAAATAGATTAACTCTTCTCTAGTTCTAATCTTTGTTGGGTGATACTTTTTATAAAGTGCGAAAAAGGATTGGATGAGCATTTCATCTGTATCGCAAAGCGTACCATCCAAATCAAAAAGAAGAACGCGATATTTATTCATGTTGTTTGCCTTTCAAAGCGTCCACGAAGATTGGGACACTGATGCCTAAGCATAACAAGATAGATATACCTAGGACTAATGTAATTAAACCAACGTTAAAGCCGTTATAGACCACTTTTTCTACGAACGTATTAGCGCTCAATAAGTTGACGGCGACAGCCACAAACGCTGCACCAACGGCAATAATAACTAAGGAAGCAATAATACCAAGCTTCTTATCATATGGTTTAACGTTAAACGTACCTTTTTTCTTTTTAAGAATTGTCCTAACAATATGGTTAACAATAATCATTAATGTACCAGCCACGACGAACGCCATCGACCACATCCATGACCAATAGCCTTTTGGACCCATTTGATAAGCGCCCGCTCTAAGTGGTTCAAGGAAGACTCTAGTTAAGCCGTACCAGATGATGTAGCCAAAGCCGACATCACCGAATTCGAGATATTTTCTTAAGGCTCTACCAAAGACATGGGCTAAAACGAAATAGCCTAATAAGTTGATAATAGCTTCAATAAAGAACAATGGCAGATATAAGTTACCATCACCGGCGAATGACCCACTTTGATCAAACTGACTATTTCTCCAGATGATTTCTGGTAACCATTTCCAGTTTTCTAACGCTACGGCTTCACCATGCACTTCGCAGTTAAAGAAGTTGCCCCATCTACCGATGGCTTGTGCAATAAGAATAGAAGGTAAGGCAATATCGAAGATAACCCAAAGGGATTTATCGTGATGACGCCATAAATACCAAATAACACCAACGACAATACCCACAGGAGCGCCCGCTAGGATGGTCAAGCCACCTTTCCAAATGGCAAATATATCAAGGATGTTACCGGAGAATTCATGCCATTGACCAATAACATAACCAATACGGCCACCGATAATGCCGGCAGGGAACGCCACAAAGAACGTGGATTCTAAGATACCGTGTTCACCATATTCTTTATACATGTAGTGATCGCATAAGAAATAAACGAGAATTGCACCACTTAAGATGCAGATAGCGTAGAAAGCAATATTAGGACCAATTGGGTTACCATCTTTATCTTCAGCGCCAGGAGTGACTAAGCCGTGCATGAAGTTAATACCATTAGGTAATGGGTATGATAAGTATGGCGCTAAACCATTTGTCCAAACAAAGAAGAAGAAAACAGCTACCACAAAACCAATAATTTGGATTCTAAATAACCATTTATCAAGCTTCTCTGGAAGATTTCTTCCATAGTAATGGAGAATAAAGCAGTTAATAGCGATTAATAAACCACCACTGAATAAGATGCCACCAAAGATTAATTGGAGGATATATGGAGCGGTTGGGTTCGCTTTTAATATCATGTAAACGAATAAAGAAGCAGCAACGAATGCAGCGATACCACCAGCGATAATAAGACCGACTTTACGGAAGTGTTTTTTATAATCCACTTCTATCATTGGGGTTTTAACTAAACTAATTGTGAAATAAAGACTAAACACTATCGCGGCAATAAATAGACCCGCAAAAATGGAGGAAAAGACAATTCCAATAATCATAATCTATTCGTAATGCTCCTTTTTTAATACTTTCTTTAGGTAGGAACCAGTATAGGAAGCAGGATTGTTTGCTACTTCTTCTGGGGTGCCTGTAGCAATAATCTTGCCACCAGCGTCACCACCATCTGGACCTAAGTCTATAATATAATCACTAACCTTGATTACATCAAGATTGTGTTCAATAACTAAAACAGTATCACCATGATCCACGATACGTTGTAAGACTTTAATCAATCTCTTCACATCATCAGTGTGTAAACCAGTAGTTGGTTCATCAAGAATGTATAGTGTCTTACCTGTTGGACGTTTTTGTAGTTCACTAGCGAGTTTAACACGTTGGGCCTCACCACCACTTAATGTTGTCGCGGGTTGACCTAATTTAATATAGCCTAGACCGACATCATATAAGGTTTGAATACGCTTGGCTAACGATGGTCTATTAGCGAAGAAATGTAAGGCGTCTTCCACAGTCATTTCTAAAACATCATAGATGCTCTTACCTTTATAGGTGACTTGTAATGTTTCTTCATTGTAGCGTTTGCCGTTACAGGCATCACACTTAACGTAAACATCTGGTAAGAAGTTCATTGGGATACGAGTAACACCCGCACCACCACATTTTTCACATCGACCACCTTCAACGTTAAAGGAGAATCTGCCTTTATCATAGCCTCTAGCCTTTGCTTCAACAGTTTCAGCGAACAAGGTTCTAATATCATCAAATACTTTGACGTATGTCGCTGGATTACTTCTTGGAGTTCTACCAATTGGCTCTTGAGTAATGTCGATAACCTTATCGATATTTTCAAAACCAGTAATGGATTTAACTTCACCCGCGAAAGCAGGTTCACCTGTGAAATGTTCTGTTAAGTGGTTAAATAACGTTTGATTAATCAAAGTGGATTTACCAGAACCAGAAACACCAGTGACAGCGACGAATTTACCTAAAGGTATATCAACATTAACTTTCTTTAAGTTATTGCAGCATGCACCTTTAATAGAGATAAACTTACCGTTACCTTTTCTTCTATTTTTTGGAATAGCGATGTATTCTCTTTCAGCGAGATAGGCTCCAGTAATGCTCTTAGGATTATTTTTAATATCTTCAGGAGTGCCCATAGCGACAACTTCACCGCCATGTATACCAGCGCCTGGACCAATATCGACGACATAGTCCGCACTTCTAATCATTTCTTCATCGTGTTCCACAACGATTAAGGTATTGCCAATATCTCTCATCTCTTTCATAGTTTTGATGAGCTTTTCGCTGTCTCTACTATGTAGACCAATTGATGGTTCATCCATAACATATAAGACACCGGTTAATTTACTACCGATTTGAGTGGCTAATCTAATACGTTGTGATTCACCACCACTTAAAGTCATCGCAAGACGGGACAATGTTAAGTATTCAAGACCGACATCACATAAGAAGGAAGCACGATTGCTCACTTCTTTAAGGACTAAGTCAGCGATTTTATTTTCTGATTCGTTTAATTTACCTGGTAAAGCTTCCACCCATGCTTTTAAGTCTTTAAGTTGCATGGAGGAAACATCCCAAATATTCTTTTTATCAATCTTCACACTTAAAGCGGCTTCATTTAATCTTTGACCATGACATGTGGTACATTCATGATCACTCATAAATGTTTCATAGTAGTCTCTCATCCAATCAGAAGTTGTATCGTTATAAAGTCTTTCTAACTTTGTTTTGATACCTTCAATTGATTGATTTCTGTGCATAGTGTTACCACTGCTGCTCTTAAGGGTATATTGATGAACTACTGGGGAACCATACAACGCAATACGTTGTTGTTCCATGGTTAAATCGTTCCATGGTTTATCAAGTGGAATGTTATATAAGTTACAGAGCATGACAAATTCTTGCCATTCTAAGTTCAAAGAGCCAACTTGATGAGCGTAGTATTTAATTGCCCCTTCGTTAATACTGAGTTTTGGATTAGGAATCATCTTGCGGATATCCGCTTCGCGTTTCATACCTAAACCTTTACAGTCAGGACAGAAGCCTAAAGGTGAATTAAACGAGAATAAACGTGGTTCCACTCTTGGAACGGAGAATCCACATTTAGGACATGTATGTTTATCGGATAATAATCTTTCTTCTTCACTAGTGAGGATGATTAATAAACCTTTGGAGAAATTAAGTGCGGTTTCGATGGATTCGAAGACACGGCTTCTCACGTCTGGCTTGATAATTAAACGGTCCACGACGATATCAATGCTATGCTTTTTGTTCTTCTCTAAAGCAGGCACTTCTTCAAGCGTCATAATGACGGAATCCACTCGTACACGATTGAAACCATCTTTTCTAATCTTTTCTAAGACGTCTTTTTGCGTGCCTTTTTCCGCATGGACGATAGGCGATAATAATTGAATCTTTGTACCTTCTGGATAAGACATCACCACATCAGTCATCATGGTGACAGAGAAGGAAATAATTGGTTCGTTGTGGTTTGGACAATATGGAATACCGATACGACCAAATAAAAGTCTTAAGTAGTCATAGATCTCAGTCACAGTACCCACAGTACTTCTTGGGTTATGGGAAACAGACTTTTGATCAATAGCGATACTTGGAGATAAGCCTTCGATAGCGTCGACATCAGGTTTATCGAAGTTACCTAAAAATTGTCTAGCGTAACTAGATAATGATTCCATGTATCTTCTTTGACCTTCAGCAAAGATTGTATCGAACGCTAAAGTGGATTTACCAGAACCTGATAAACCAGAAAAGACCACTAATGAATCCTTTGGAATGGAAACATCAATGTTTTTTAAATTATTCTCTCTTGCGCCTTTGACAATTATTTTCTTTTCCATATCGTTAATCTTCGTTATTTTATCAAAAATACGAAGTGATGACTATATAAATGCATATAGACTTGCTGAATTATGTGATTGTACATTTATCGTAATTATTTTGTACATTTTCAATAGTTTTTTTGTACATTTTAATCTACAATGTAATTGAGGTGATAATTATGTGCTATGTAACGGCGACAGAATTAAAGAATAATTTGAGTTATTATTTAGAGAAATCTGCGACTGAAGATGTCTACATCACAAAAAACAATAAAATCATTTCGGTCTTAATGAACCCACAACTAAAAGCCTTTTACGATTTAGACAAATCGATTAATGAGTTAGAAATAGATAAGACTATAAAAATGAGTGATGAAGACATTATTTGTGAGGCTATTGAAAAAAGATGAGATTGCTAATCGACACAAACATTTACATCGAATACTTGCTAAAGCGCGAGAATTATAACGATGTTAGATCTTTTTTTCGATTCGCTTTAACAAGACACAACCAAACGTATGTTACAGCAATGAGTCTTCGAGATATTGGTTACGTAGTTCATAGATATACACATGATTTAGAAGTCACGAAAAAGCTTCAACTACAAGTTTATTCAATGGCGTCAAAGGTAATTGATATTAGCGCAGATGCAGCAATTGAGTCATTGTATTCAGATGCAAACGATTATGAAGACTCACTACAATTGATAGCAGCAGAAGAATCGATGTGCGACGCTATAATCACATTCGATAAAAAAGGATTCACTAAATCTAAATTACCTGTTTTCACACCCAGTGAAATATTAAACATTTGGTTAAACGAGCAATAAAAAACAAGCGTTCGAATTGAGCGCTTGTTTTGTTTTTGTGACTTTAATTATTTGTCTAATAAACCGTTATCAAGGATAACTTTACCATACGCCATACCGAGTCTTAAGGAACTCTTGGTATTGTAGTGCATGTTGTCACCACCTGGGCTACCTGGTTTTAATTCATTTTCTTCGGTCTTTTCTTCGGCGTTACCATAGGTATCGACGATGAAGTTGTTTTCACCAGAATCAGCGAAAGCTTGTTTTTGAGCGTTCATATCCGCTGGTTTTGTCCAAGCGGTATTTTTGCCTTGGTAGACCATGCCATCGATGAAGGCGATGTTATCACCGTTGTTATCTCTAGCATATTCTGCGAAGTCAGTTCTGAATTGACCAACCATATCGCCTAATCTTTGAGCGTATTTAGCAGTTTTGTTGCCACCATCGCAATCGGATTCACCTTGGTGCCAGACCCAACCTTTAATGACTGGTTTTAAGCCCATGTCTTTAATGAGTTGGAGATTGTTTTCTAAAAATGGCTTAGCAAATGTGCTATATAAGTTGATTTCTGGGAAGTTACCATTTGCGTCTTTAACTGGCCAATTGTACTTTGTGCCACTTTGTTCAAAGCCTGAACCATTAGAGGCCATCTTGACTAAGAAGATTGGTTTTTCTTCTGTAGCTTTATCTTTTAAAGCGTACGCTAAACCAAATTCAGGACCCATGTTTGTGCCACTTGTACCATTGAAATTACCAAAACCTGGAACGGTATCAATGAATTTACCGGCGAATTGGTTATCTTTATTTGTGTAAGATTGTAATTTGCTGTTCTTTTCTAATTTGGTGTGATCTAATTCACCATAGCCTGCACAGTAAACAGATGATTGCACTGTTTTCATACCAGCAGCGACTGTGTCATAGTCTTCTAAGCCTAAATCTGTGAATGCTTTCTTTAAGTTAGAGGCACTGCAGGATGAGTTGCCTTGCATATTGGATTGACCAGAGAGAAGGAAGACAGAAACTTCGTTTGGATCTCTTTCTGGTTCTTTGGATGTTGGTTCTTTTTGTTGATTACATCCGGTCATTGTCATAGCTAAAAAGGCTACGCCTAATAACACTGTTTTCTTAAAATTTTTCATAGAATTCTCCTATAAAAATATTGTTTTCGTTGCCATTATTTTAGCATTTATCATAGATAAGACAAAGAATTTATGTTTTGTTTAAGTTTAAATAAAAAACTCCTTATTAATAAGGAGTATTTATCAAATGGTCGGAACGATCAGATTTGAACTGACGACCCCTTCCACCCCAAGGAAGTGCGCTACCAAGCTGCGCTACGTCCCGATACGTACAGTCATTATACACTATTTAATAATGGGCAATGATTTTATCGATGCCATGGTCTTTAATGACATCAATATGGTCATAGAATTCTTTCTCTTCTTCGTCAGGAAGCTGGAAAGCATCAATTAATCTTAATAAGGCATCTTCAGGGATAGGGAATTCTCTTTCTCTATTTTGTTTAAGGACAAGGTCTTTACTAATTTGGAAACAGACTAGGTCTATTTCATCATATAGGTCTTTATATTGTTTGATATTATCAAAGCGATATTCTTTCTTTGCGTTTGTCGCGTCTAATATGACAATTCCTTCTTTATCTTCACTATAGCTTCTAGCGAGAGAATAGAAAAGCTTCCAGACGAGTTCGTCTTGGCTTAAATCTTGTTGATGACCAGTAATCTCCTTACGGAGTTGGTCACTACTAATGATATAGACATGCTTTTCTTTATCTTGCATTAAGGCATTGGAAAAATAAGATTTACCACTACCAGGAACGCCAGAAAGAACAATTAATCGATTCATAAATTTTGGGCAAAGAAAAAGTGAATTGTTAAATCCACTATTTCGTTAATATTCAGTTTATTTTGCTAAACGCTTTTCAACTTCAGCGTTCACATCGCCATCTTGTAAGGCAACTTCAAGTAAAGCGATAACATCTTCTTCAGCAAGAAGACCGCTCTTGACGACTTTACGTGTGGCTTTCTTTAAGTCTTTCTTAATAACTTTTAATAATGCTTCATTTTCTTTTCTAACAGCAATTTTTCTTTTGACACTAGAAAGAAGAGCATCTGGGACGTATTGGGAAATGATTTTCTTTCCTTCACGCCATTGACGATAGCAATATGTATGACCGCTAATTTGTTTCACGGAAATATAACCGCATGGTAAGTTAGCGATGTTCTTTTGCACTTGCGCATATTCATCAATAATTTGCACGAGAGCTTCTACTTCTCTAAGATCTTTTTTCATAATACGATTATCCTTAACCTACTGGAAACATTATATATAAAACGTAATTTTGTTGCAATATTTTTATTTTGAGGGTTAGAAAAATGAAAAAGGTGATACAAAGTATCACCTATTTTATTTATGTTTTAGGAAGAAGGCCACTATTCTTTAGTAACTTCTTTGACCACTGAAGCAATGGAGGCAACCTTGTCTAAATTGCTTGGTAAGAAGATCTTTGTGGCTTTGCCGTCGGCAATCTTGCCTAAGGATTCATAGTAACGTAATGTTACGACTGCATCGATAGGTTTTGAAGCATTGAGCATTTTAAGACCTTCAGCTTCAGCTTCTCTAACGGCACGGATACCATCAGCTTCAGCTTTCTTGACTTGTCTTAAGGATTCAGCTTCACCTTCAGCGCGTAAGATGGCCATTTGTTTTTCCGCTTCAGCGTTAAGAATGGCGGATTGTTTTTGACCTTCTGCCACGAGAATGGCGGATTGTTTTTGACCTTCAGCGAGAAGAACTTTTTCTCTCTTTTCACGTTCGGCTCTCATTTGTTTTTCCATAGCTTCACGGATATCTTTTGGAGGAAGAATGTTCTTCACTTCAACACGGTTAACTTTAATACCCCATGGGTCTGTGGCTTCATCGAGGATCTTTCTCATCTTTTCATTAATGAGTTCTCTGGATGTTAAGCATTCATCGAGTAAGAGTTCACCGATGATGTTTCTTAATGTGGTCGCACTTAAGTAGTTAATCGCGGCCATTGGGTTTTCCACACCATAGGCATAGAGTTTAGCATCGGTCACGACATAGAAGACGACGGTATCGATTTGCATGGTAACGTTATCTTTAGTAATAACGGATTGTGGTTCGAAGTCCTTCACTTGTTCTTTCATAGAGACACGGACAGCGACTCTATCAAAGAAAGGAAGTAACATATGCATACCAACACCCCATGTTGTGCGGTAAGCACCAAGTCTTTCGACGATAACTTTTTCTGTTTGTTTAACAATCTTGATGTTAGCGATAACAATGCAAATTAAGATGAATAAGATTACCGCTAAGATGACAAGAAGTACAATGACTGCATCTGGCATTTTATTTTTCCTCGACTTTCTTTACTAATAATTTGTTGCCTTGAATGGCGACAACTTCCACTACGCTTTTGGCAGCGATAGTTTCTTTACCATTTGTGCTAATGGCGGTCCATAAGACATCGTTGATCTTACAAAGACCTGGTTCAAATGGCTTGATTTCTTCTTCTAATAAACCTCTTTTACCGACAAAGCTGTCGACGTTAGAGTTAACGATATTGCGCTTTAAGTAACGTTTTGATAGCGGTCTAAGCGCTAAGAGTGTGATTGCGCTCACAACGACGAACACGATCACTTGTACCCACCATGGAATTGTGACTCCTGGAATTAGGGAGAAGAGTGAGAGTATTAATGATACTAACGCCCCTGCCGCAAACCAAATAGAGACTAACGCTGGGCCCATGCATTCCACGATGACCATGACAATCATCAATGCAAGCCAGACAATCCACATATATTGTTCGAATGGCATATTCTATTGTCCTCCTGTCTTTATGGTTAGGACATTTTCCACACTGTCCCAAGTGGTTTCAAATTGGATTGGCTTGTTAGAGAGCTGAATTCTTAATGCTTCACTGATTTGCTTGAGTAATTGCACAGAAGAAATACGGGCAAAGCTCTTATGGAATTCGATTTTAAGTAAGCAGCATTCATCTAAAGCGCCGGATTCTACGACTTCCTTGGTGAGTGGCATGATGACAACATTGTTCTTATCATCCATCCCAACTTGGACTTTATAAGCGGTATCAAGCGGATACATCGCTGTCGTATTTAAAGTGATGTTATTTGCGTACAATGACGCGACACCATTACGGTCTTTAACATTAAACCATTTAATCATAAAGAACCTCCTTCACCAATAATATACATAGAAATACATAAATATTCAATAATAGATTTAAAAAGTTTACATAAATATTCATAAACATGAAAAAAGCGGCACCGAAGTGTCGCTTTTATCGAAACTTTTTTAAGTATTAGAGACCGAATTTTTTGATTCTCGCTAATCTTGCTTTCGCGTAGTTTTCACTCTTGGTTAAGAGTTCTTCAGCGTTGGCTGGATTGACGCGTGGAAGTTGAGAGAATCTTGTTTCTGTCATGACGAAGTCTCTGAACTTGCTGAAGTCTGGATCCTTCATATCAAGTGTTAAGGCTGGTTTACCTTCAGCTTCATTACGTGGATCGTAACGGAAGATTGGGAAGTAACCGCATTCAACAGCGAGTCTTTCTTGTCTCATGGAGTTGGCAAGACCGCCCTTGATACCATGGTTAGCACATGGAGCGTAGCAGATGACTAATGATGGACCATCATAGCTTTCAGCTTCTTTTAAGGCCTTAATCGCGGCGATTGGGTTAGCACCTAAGCTGATTTGTGCAACGTAGACGTTACCATAGCTCATCGCGATGAGGGCTAAGTTCTTCTTCGCTGTTGTTTTACCAGAAGCGGTAAATTTAGCGATGGAACCTGTTTGTGAGGATTTAGAGGATTGACCACCGGTGTTGGAGTAGACTTCTGTATCTAAGACTAAGATATTGACGTCTTCTTCGTTAGCGATAACGTGGTCTAAACCACCGTAACCGATATCGTATGACCAACCATCACCACCGACGATCCAAACGGATTTATCGGCTAAGTCTCTTTCATAGGCTAAGACTTCTTTGACGCCTTCGTCCTTACTAGCTTTAACTAAAGCGGCTAATTCAGGAGCGATTGTGCGCATTGCTTGTCTATTCTTGATGTTAGCGAAGTATTCATCAATCTTAGCGGCTAATTCTGGTTCAACACCACGTTCTTTAGCAGCGCTTAAGATTTCAATGATTGCTTTGATTTTGGCGTTTGTAGCCACTCTCATACCATAACCGAATTCAGCGTTGTCTTCGAATAAGGAGTTAGCCCAGGCAATACCTTGGCCTTCTTTATCGGTGCAGAATGGAGTTAATGGAGTGGAACCACTGTAGATGGAAGAACAACCAGTTGCGTTGGCAACGAGCATATCTTTACCAAATAATTGGGAAACTAATCTGTAGTATGGTGTTTCACCACAGCCAGCGCAAGCGCCAGAGATTTCCATGTAAGGCATTAAGAAGCCAACACCCTTAACACTGTTTTGTAAGGCAGCTGGTAATCTATCAGCCTTGTAGGAGACGTGCTTATATAAGTAAGCAGCGGCATCTTCTTGAGCGAATTGAGATTTAGCTTCGACCATTTCAAGAGCATTCTTGCCAGTCTTGTTAGCCATACATTCGCTAACGCAGAGGCCACAACCAACGCAGTTACGTGGGGAGACTTGGATACGGTATTTGAGACCTTGTAAGCCTGGGCCCATCGCGTTGATAGCTTCTTTAGCTAATTCTGGAGCAGCTTCGTATTCTTTTTCATCCATTAAGATTGGACGGATTGTCGCGTGTGGACAGACGAAGGCGCATTGGTTACATTGGATACATGCTTCTGGGTGCCATAATGGGACTCTGTCAGCAATGGAACGTCTTTCTTGGAATGTGATGTCGTTTCTCATTGTGCCATCTAATAATTCATATTCCATGAATTTAGAGACTGGGAGATCATCACCACCGAGGTTACCAATCACGGAAACGTAATTATCGAAGTAATCGTCACCAGTTAATTGTCTTTCGGTCTTTGGTTCTAAGTTCTTCCAAGCGGCATCAACTTTAACTTCTCTTAAACCTTCTGTACCAGCATCAATGGCTTTCCAGTTCATTTCGACGACGTCTTGGCCTTTCTTGGCGTAGGACTTTTCGGCGAACTTCTTCATCCAGTGATTGGCATCATCATATGGCATGATGTCTTGGTTTAAATAGAAGAAGGAAGCTTGGAGAATGGTATTGGTATGTCTACCCATACCGATTTCACCAGCAATCTTGTTGGCGTCGATAACATAGAATTTCGCGCCTTTTGTAGCTAATTGATATTTGACACGGTTTGGCATCATCTTCACTAAGGTTTCGTCATCCATATCAGTATTGAGTAAGAATGTACCACCTTGTTTTAAGTTCTTTAACATATCGAACTTGAAGAGATATGTATCTAAGGAACAGGAGATGAAGTCAGCGTTTTGGACGTAGTATGTGGAGTGGATTGGAGATTTACCGAATCTTAAGTGAGAACGGGTAACACCACCAGCTTTACGGCTATCGTAAGCGAAGTAAGCTTGAGCGTATTGACCTGTGGCATCACCAATAATCTTAATAGAAGATTTGTTAGCGGAAACTGTACCATCAGAACCTAAACCGTAGAATAAGCAAGATGTGTAGTCACCTTTAACGTGGTAATCATTGTCCACTGGAATGCTTAAGTGTGTGACGTCATCGTTGATACCAACGGTGAAGCCGTTCCAACGATTGTCGGCTTTTAAGAAGTCGAAGACAGCCTTCATATCTTTTGGTTGTGTATCTTTGGAAGATAAACCATAACGGCCACCTAAAACTTCAACGTTTTCTAAGCCAGCAGCATTGAACGCGGAGACAACATCTTCATATAATGGTTCACCAGCAGCGCCAGCTTCTTTTGTTCTATCTAAGACCGCGACGTGTTTAGCACTCTTTGGTAAGACGGCTAATAAGTGTTTCGCGGAGAATGGACGATAGAGATGGACTTTGATAAGACCAAGTTTTTCGCCTTTCTTATTTAAGTCATCGATAACTTCGGTGATGGTTTCTGTAACAGAACCCATAGCGATGATGACTCTATCAGCGTTCTTGTCACCATAGTATGTGAATGGAGCGTAATTTCTACCAGTTAATCTGGAAGCTTCTTTGAAGTACTTTTCAGCAACTTCGATAACTTCGTCGATCTTCTTGTTTTGTGCTTCTCTACCTTGGAAGTAGATGTCATCGTTTTCAGCGCCACCACGTGTGACTGGGTGAGTGTGTGGGTTTAAAGCTCTAGCTCTGAACTTTTCAACCTTATCCATTGGAAGCAATTTCTTCCATTCGTTGTCATCGATGAATTCGACGTTTTGAATTTCGTGAGAAGTTCTGAAACCATCGAAGAAGTGACAGACTGGATATTCAGCGTCAATCGCGGTTAAGTGAGCAACGTTTGTTAAATCAGCGATTTCTTGAACTGAGTGAGAGCAAATCATTGCGATGCCTGTTTGACGAATCGCGTAGATATCTTGGTGATCACCGAAGATGGATAAGCTACGTGTCGCTAAGGAACGGGCGGAAACATGTAAGACGGCTGGTAATAATTCGCCGACCCATTTGTAAATGTTTGGAATCATTAATAATAAGCCTTGGGAAGCAGTATATGTAGCTGCTAAACCACCAGCTTGTAAGACACCGTGAACTGTACCAGAAGCACCAGCTTCGGATTGCATTTCACTGACTTTGACAACTGAGCCAAAGAAGTTCTTACGATTTTGTGAAGCATAGACATCAATATTCTCCGCCATTGGTGAGGATGGAGTAATTGGGTAGATGCCTGCAACTTCGATATAGTTGTAAGAGCCTAATGCCGCTGCGGTGTTACCATCGACAGAGAGCATAGTCTTTTTAATTTCGGACATGAAAAATCCCTCCTAAAATACCGATAATATTATACGAGCATGTATGCGCGTTTACAAGGAGGCATTTTTTATTGTTTTCGACTATTCAAATCTTAATGTTTTCTTATTGTTTACACAGTCTAAGAGATAGAGATTAATTAGACTTTGATAAGGAACACCAGTTTCATCAGACATCACCTTAAAATAAGTCAGCACTTCTTCACTAAGATTAATTGTGATTTGTTTTTTTAATTTGTTGGCGTATGGATTCTTTTTAGCTTTACTGAAATCGTATTCTTTTTTCATAATCTCTTTTTCCTTAAATAACGCGTTATATTCTCAAAAATAGATTAGCATACATATTTTATAATTACATCATAATTATTTTTTATGATGCTTATCCCTTATTATTAATTAAAGGAATAAAAAACACCTCCTATTTAATAAGTAGGAGGCGATTTGTATTTTTTTCCGAAAAAACTTATTTTTTCTTCTTAAGTTCCGCTAATTCGTCGTTAACGAGGCGTTTTAAGATTCTTAAGTCTTTTTCATTAAGGACAAGATTACGGTCCACCATGCCGGCGAAAGTCATCTTTTTATAGACGAAGTCACTCACAGATTCATATTCGTTAATATCTTTCTTCTTCGCCATTACTTTAGGCGCGTTAGGCGCTTTCTTTTCTTCCTCTTCTTGAATATATTCTTTGATTTGAGGAATGAGGACTAGTAAGTCATAAGATGGGTCCATATTGAGTAATGGATCAAAATAAGATAACGCTTCAGCGATCACTTCTGGATACACGCCCACGATACGTGATAAACGCTCGCATGTCATGTATTTGACTTTATTTTTAGTCATCGCACTTAAATACTTTTTTAAAACAGTAACACTTGGTCCCTTCATATGCATATACCTCTTAAATTATTGTAAAACAATCGAGATCCATTCTCAACATTATGAAAAAAGGCCCTTAAGGCCTTCTTTGTTAGATTTGTTGGAAGTAAGCTTTACCGTTTCTGACGAATTGATAGCGGCCATCGACTAAGTCGATTTCGATTTCACTATCGACTCTCTTATCGTCGTTATCTTTTTCGTAGCAGCTCACAACGATTTTGTCTTTCTTATAGCTGGTGACTGCGCAGATGAGTTCACGATTATAACCATAATCGTATTCAAGCATCTTGGCATCACTCTTGATTTCAATAATCTTACCATCGTTAGAGGCGTATTGACCGAGGAATGGCATATTGGACCAGATACCATAGATCTTACCAATAGAACCACTACCGAAGTTAATCATCACTTCTTCTTCTAAATCACCAGTGTCTGGATTATTAGAGAACATACCGGTAAAGTGGACTCTCGCTTCTAAAACGGAATGGTCTTCGAATTGAGCGTAAGCTTTATAGACAGTGAATGTCATTTCGTAGTAACGCATTAAACCATTTTCATCGTAGACATATTCACCATGTGAATTGACATATGGGAATTTATAGACTTCACGGCTGGCTTCTGTGAAGTGGAACCAACCTGTACGAGTGACCTCACCCATTTCAACGCGTTGTAAGTAGAAACGATGGTTTTCTTCATCTTCCATTCTATCCGCGCCGAACTTATCGGTGATTTGCCAATAAGACATGTAGTTTTCACCAAACTTACCCTGTAAGGTTTTCATATAACGATGACCGAATGAACCTTTAGCAATCATGTTTTTAATGATTGGTTCATCGTTATAAACTTTTTCGTTACCATCTTCATCGAAATAGGAAGAGATAACAGCGTAACCGATAACGTTATCAGAAACGAAACGTTTGGTTAATTTTTCACCAACTTGATAAACGAGTGATTCATAATCACCGACATTATTGTAATAAATCTTACAGATTGCTTCGGTATTTGGATCGTATTTTCTATATTTAGCGAGTTTGTTACCATTGCCATCAGTGGCGTATAAAGTACCTTGATATTTGTCATAGACAAATGTTTCTAAACCACTGGTGATGATGACTTCGTCTTTTGTTTCATCAACTTCATAAGCTCTATCACTATTGAGATAGCTACCTAAGTTACCTTCAGTAATTGTGTATTTGAGCTTATTCATATCGCTTTCTAAATACCAATCACCAATATAGCCTTTATCACTAGAAACGTGTTGACCTTTACCTAAGTAGAGGTTGGTTTCTTTATAGAAATAATCAAGGGAAGAAACTTTATTCTTTAAAGCTTCGTCAGTATAAAGACCACCATAGGTGAGATCGAAATAGTCGAGAGCTTTTTTACTGACATAACCATCTCTTGCGACGTATCTAGTGCCATCCACGGTATAGAAGGCATCTCTATCGCTGACTAAGAAACATTTCTTATCAGGTTCACCGTTTAAACCAGAGACCACCATTTCTCTTGTTTCTGGAATATAGGTGATAGCTTGACCATAATGGCCGTTTTTGATTAAGACGTGGCCATTAACGATGTTATATGTGTAATCACCATCCATGATGATGTCACTAAGGTTGGATTTAATTGTGTTACCAATAGAGAAAGCATGAACGATTGGGCTACCAACACGGTTATCTTCGATTTGGTAGGCATAATCGCCTCTTAAGTTGATATCCTCTAATGGTTTAACTTCAACGTTATAGATGGATTTAATTTTCTTATTTGTTTGTAAGTAAACAGCGATTGGATATGTATCGACTTTACTCGCATCATAGCGCATATCATCGATACCAATTTCAGTTGGTAAAGCTCTTACGGCTTTGCCGTCTTCCATAATTTTGAAGACTTCCACATCGCTTGGAAGAATTGGTTCGTTTAAGTAATAGGTGCTCTTTTTGGAAACAACACGGATTTCTCTAATGACGTCTTTATTGACGATGACGTTATAGCTCACTAAAGCATTATCATCGCTCTTTAAATGGCAGTTAATTGTGTAATTACCCACCACACCTTTTTTGAACTCAGAGGAATCGACTTCCACTAAGGATTCATCAATATCAACAGCTTTACCATCTTCGTTTTTTCTAGTGATGTTACCACCGAAGATGAAGGAAGCATTGCTTTCAAATTCTCTCAAGACTTGGTTTTGATTGTCTAAGACCATCGCTCTTTCCACAACTTGTTTGAGACCTGCACCTTGGCCTTTATTGTTTTTGCCAATGAGGATTAAGGAAGTTGTGACACCACCGATGAGAAGAACACAAACGGCAGCACTTAAAGCAGGAGCTAAGACATTAATAAAGGGAGTCTTGTTTTTAGGGGAATTATGTTTGATAAAAGAAGGATCGACAATAAGATCATCGAACATTTTGTTGGCTTTGTTTCTAATTCGATTCTTAAACAACATATCTTAGCTCCTTTTTAAGTTTCGCTTTGGCTTGTTTGAATATCAGCCTAGCGCTTGAAGAGGGGATTCCCGTCTCTCTTGTAATTTCGTCCCACGTCATTTCGAAGATGACTTTGTAATAGACCACTATTACTTCTTTGTTGGAAAGTATCGGCTCCAAGATATTTAAGACATCGTTATTTTTATCAGTGTCGCCGTACATCTCATCGATAAGGTCCGATTTGATGACCCGGCTATCTGACTTAATGAAGTTTATTGCCTCATTTTTAGCGATTGTGCAGATGAATTGTTTTAAATTCTTGGCTTCCTTCACACTTTCTCGGTTCTGAAGTAACTTCAAAAAGGTATTGGATAAGATATCGTTGCAATCGTCCTGATTGCTGACATAAGTAGCAATTACAAAGTAAGCTAGATTACGATACTCCTCATATACCTGTGCGGTTGCGTCTTCATCTCCGTGAAGAAATTGGATGAAAGTTTTTTGAGAGATCATTTTGCTAATCCCGTTAATTAAACAATTAACTCCTTAAAATCTGCTAAAATATTTTAAAAAATATCGATGAATAAATTTTCACACATAAAAACCCTCATTTCAATTGAGGGTTTATTTATTTATATTTATTAGGCAACTTTTAGTTGGTCGTAAAGGGTGTTATTTACTTCAATTTGTATGACTGCATCGAACTTTTCTACACTTGCTTTGACACTATATTTGCCTTCACGTTTGAATGACAAAATGTAGGCGAATGTACCGTTTTCTTGGTCACTAGAATATGTCGAAATAAAATCTTCAGAAATTTCAAAAGTGATGCAATCACCCTTTTGTTTTGTATTTGTGGAATAGTCACCTTGATAGGAGATGACCACATTGAATTTGAATGTATTTGTGGTGTTGAGCACGATGATGTTTGTGCCGTTTGCGTCTTTGTATGTATTAGCGACTGAGTTATCTTCCACACATTGAATGACTGGACTAATGGCTAAACCGGTAAGTTTGTAGCCGTTAGATTCCCATTCTAAATGGTTAGGTTCACTACTATTTTTCACAAAGCGTCCGACACGCGCCACTGAGCGGCGACCACCTCTTGCGACATAGGCCATTTCTTCGATAATTAAGTGACCATTTTCAAGATCAAAATCGTAATCGAAATTGCCATGGTCTTTGAGTTCTAATAACTTTTTGTTATTACGAACATCATAAATCGCAACAGAAAGATATGTTTCACGGTTGTCTGTATTGGTAATTGTTCCAACACAAATTTCTTTATTTCCATCGAAGTTAACATCAGCGAGATAAAGAGACGACGCGATGATTTCTTGGCCGTTAATTATGGCTTTATAGAGGTCTTCTCTATTGATCTTGGTAAACTCCACTCCCTCGACAGTAAAAAGCTCAGGATCGGTGTTATTGTCCAAAATAAATGAGGAACCTGGATTTAATAGATAATCGAATACCATTTTGCCAGTGGCAATATCTTCAGTTTGTGCTGGTTCACTAGATGGATTTGGTCTAAATGTGGAGTGATCATAGCTACCTGGTTTATAATTTCCAGCACCACAAGAAGACAAGCTCATCATCAGTGGTAAGACGATTAATGAAGCAATGAATTTGAATTTTTTCATACGGTTATTATAAATTTATCTTAAATAAATGTGGATAATTTTCTTCACCTCTTCCACTAATTAGACTTATAAATCAACAAATACTGCTAAAAAAAGTAAAAACTCCCGCTTTTAACAACGAGAGTTTTGCGTTTAATTTGGTACACTCTCAGGGATTCGAACCCTGGACCCCGAGATTAAGAGTCACGTGCTCTGCCAGCTGAGCTAAGAGTGCATCGCTAGATAATCATATAACAATGTTATGTTTTTAAGCAAGTAATTATTCTACATATTTATATCAGATAAAAGAAATTAGATAAGCAAAATCAAGCATAAATTTGATTCCATAACAAAAACAACTACCAAATTATGTAAAAATCAAAAAAA
>JBGUOH010000007.1:0-54876 GCA_045117995.1 Bacilli bacterium | reverse complement strand
TTTTTTTGATTTTTACATAATTTGGTAGTTGTTTTTGTTATGGAATCAAATTTATGCTTGATTTTGCTTATCTAATTTCTTTTATCTTAAACTTTCTAAGACTTTTTGGAAATAATCTGGAAGGTCTATATTGAAGACCATTTCCTTTTTAGTGGTTGGATGAATAAGTTTCAACTTATAGGCGACAAGAAGTTGACCGTTTTTATATAACTTATCGTAATTCTTACCAGCGTATAATGGATCACCTTCAACAGGATAGCCTATCGCGGACATATGGACACGAATTTGGTGCGTACGTCCACTGACGAGTTGGCACTTCACTAATGTGTGGTCTTTAAATCTTTCCACCACCACGAAGTGAGTAATCGCCGGTTTGCCTTCTTTAGTAACCGCCATTTTTTGACGGTCTTTTTTATCTCTGCCTATAGGCATTTCCACAGTACCACTATTTTCTTTAATGACACCACGGACTAAAGCCATGTATTCTCTCGCCATTGTGTGGTCTTTAAGTTGTTCCGCTAAGAAATGATGGGCATTATCGTTTTTAGCAACGCATAATAAGCCACTAGTGTCTTTATCAATTCTATGAACAATGCCTGGACGAATCACGCCATTAATAGAGGAGAGTGAATCTTCCATGAACATAAGAGCGTTTACTAAGGTTCCAGAATAATGACCGTTAGCAGGGTGAACCACCATGCCTTGAGGCTTATTGATAATGAGGATATCATCGTCTTCATAAACGACATCTAATGGGATATCTTCTTCCTTGATGTCACTCTTTTGATCCACTAATTCTTCAATGAAAATTTCATCGTTTTCCTTAACCTTTAATGAAGGCTTTTCTTGCTTACCATTTAAGAGAATTTTGCCTTCCTCAATAAGCTTAGTAATATAAGAACGTGAAAGTTCACTGTTAAGAAGACTAACAGCTTTATCAAATCTTTCACCACTTTCTTTAAAACTAACGATGTATTTCATAAGTTTACTATATAACTACTAGTTATTTACTTTCTTAATCTTGAGGTTTATCCATCTCAAGTTTCTCTTTTTCACTCTTAGAAAGAGTCTTTGTGTGGGTTTTAACAGGCTTAACTTCTGTTTTATTCTTAGCCATATAGTCTTTAACCTCGCTGACGATAACGTAAATGATAAGCATAAAGGCGGCTACGACGATACAACTATCCGCAATATTGAAGTTGTAACCCCAGAACCAATAGAAGTCAATCCAGTCCACGACCATACCGGAGAATAAGCCATTTCCGCCTTGTAATGGGCCATAGAAAATACGGTCAATCATATTGCCAACAGCGCCTGTTACAACAAGGATTAAAGAGGCTCTCACGATGAGCTTCATTTCTTTTCTCTTCCAGATTAAATAGAAGATCAAAGCACTACTAATTAATGTAGCAACAATTAAATAAATTGTTCTACTAACAGCTGGATCACTAGCGCCAAAGCCAAAAGCGGCGTTAGGATTTAAAACATAACTGATATGGACAAATTTCCAGTCAGCAATTAAACCTGGTGCTTGGACACCACTATGCATAATGATTTGCTTACTAATAATATCTATTGCTAAAAGCAATACGGCAAGCCATATAAATGATTGATAGAACCATTTAAGGCCTTTTAATAACTTCTCTTTCATTATTTGACCACCTCAGCGCAGCGTTTGCATAAGTATGTGCCATCTTCTTGAAGGACAGCGTCGCTTTCATAGTTCCAGCATCTTTCACAGAAGTGACCTGGGTGATGGATGACTTTGATTTGAGAATTTTGATAGTTCGCACCATCATTGTCTTCTTCGTTGATTTCACTAACGACAAATAATTGATTTCTAAGTTTCTTATCAAAACTATTAAATAGTTTTCTTAAGTCTTCGTTATTGAATTTAACGGAGACATAAGCTTCTTGAGCGGAACCAATCACTTTGTTGTTTCTGGCTTCTTCTAAAGCTTTTAAAACATCGTCTCTTAAGAGTTTGAAGTTATCGTATTCTTTTAATAAGCCAGCGTTAACTTCACGATATTTTGGATAATCGTAGTACTGAGGATTGGCTTTTCTTTCGCCTGGCATATTACGATTGAATTCATCCATTGTAAATGGAAGGATTGGGTTGAGAAGACGTAATAATGTTTCACCGATTGTATATAAAGCGGTTTGGACTTGTCTTCTTCTTAAGGAATCTTTGCCTTCACAATATAAGACATCTTTATTGATATCTAAATAGAAGCTACTTAAGTCAGTAGACATGAAGGTCATGATGTCACTTGTGGCTTCGCCAAAGTTGTATTTGTCGAAGGCTTCAGTGACATTCTTAACTAATAAGTTAAGAGATTCTAAGATATATTCGTCTGGTTTAGCGAATTCATTGACCTTTGTAGCAGGATCAAAGTCCACTAAGTTCCAGGAGATGAACTTTAATGTATTACGGATTTTACGATATTGGTCAGCGACTTGTTTGATTAAGTTTTCACCAATACGAACGTCTTGTTGATAGTCAACACTAGCAACCCAAAGTCTTAAGATATCGGCGCCATAGACATTAGCGATTTTAGTAGGATCAACGCCATTGCCTTTGGATTTATGCATTTGTTCTCCATGTTCATCTAAAACCCAACCATGGGAAACAACATTCTTAAATGGCGCGACATCATGTGTAGCGACACTTAGAATAAGTGAAGAGTTGAACCAACCACGATATTGGTCACTACCTTCGAGGTACAAATCACTTGGATATTGGATGCCTCTATCGTTTAAGACACCGTTCCAAGAAGAACCACTGTCGAACCAAACGTCCATGATGTCCTTTTCTTTAACAAATTTACCATTTGGAGAGTGTTCATTCTTATAGCCTTCTGGTAATAAGTCTTTCGCGTCTCTTTCGTACCAGACGTTGCTACCAAACTCTTTAAAGAGTTTAGCGACATGGTCAAAGACTTCTTTATCAATAATTGGGGTTTCATCTTCTGCGTAGAAAATTGGAATTGGGACACCCCACGCTCTTTGACGGGAGATACACCAGTCAGCGCGGTCTTTAATCATGTTGACCATTCTGGTTTCACCCCAAGCTGGATACCATTTAACGTTATGGATTTCTTTTAAGAGTTTTTCTCTAATTGGTTCAATAGAGCAGAACCATTGTTTTGTGGCTCTGAAAATAACTGGTTTATGTGTTCTCCAGTCATGTGGATAGCTATGGGTAAATGTTGTGTGTTTTAGTAACGTACCATTTTCAGTGAGGATTTCTAAGACGATATCGTTAGCTTTTTCGTAGAAAACACCTTCGAGTCTTTCGCCTGTACCCTTCATTAATTTACCGTGTTCATCCACAGGGCAATATGGGTCTAAACCTCTACCTGGATATTTCATACAGACTTGATAGTCTTCCACACCGTGTCCAGGAGCGGTATGGACTAAACCTGTACCAGCGTCATCAGTAACGTGTGTACCAACGATGACTAAAGAATCACGGTCATAGAATGGGTGTTTGCACACGACGAACTCTAATTCACTACCTTTAAAGCGTTTGATGAGTTCACATTTCTCTAAACCTAGTTCTTCTTTAAGTTTATCGGCGAATTCAGCGAGGAAAACAAGTTTTCCAAGATTTGTATCGTACTCGCCATAAACGAAGTCTGGATGGGCGGAAATCGCTAAGTTAGCAGGTAATGTCCATGGAGTGGTTGTCCAGATGACGAGTCTTGCATCTTGATCCACAACACCTTTACCATCTCTAACAGGGAAAGCGACATAAATACTATGGGACAAAACATCCGCGTATTCGATTTCAGCTTCCGCTAAAGCGGATTCACTACTTGGTGACCAGTAAACTGGTTTTAAGCCTTTATAAATTAAGCCTTGTAAGGCCATGGAAGCAAAGACTTCAATTTGTCTAGCTTCGTATTCTTTTTTTAGTGTTAAGTATGGATTATCAAAATCGCCTAATAAACCTAAGCGTTTGACTTGTTCTTTTTGTTTAGCAACTTGCGTTAAAGCGTATTCTTCACATTTCTTACGGAATTCGGTAAGAGGAATAGCTTTTCTATCAACACCACTTTTAGTGACCATGTTTTCAATTGGAAGACCATGAGTATCCCAACCAAAGACAAATGGTGTCTTATAGCCTTGCATATTCTTATAACGAATAACTAAGTCTTTAAGAATACGGTTAAGCATATGGCCACAGTGCATATCGCCATTCGCGTATGGAGGGCCATCGTGAAGTACGAATTCTTTTGCCTCTTTACGATTGAGGTTCATGTTTTCGTAAACTTTTTCTTCTTCCCATTTTTTCACAAGTACTGGTTCTTTTTGATTGAGGTTACCTCTCATTTCAAAGTCTGACTTGTTCATTAAGAGTGTTTGTTTGTAATCCATAATTAACTCCTTAACAATATAAAAGCGTCCCGTCTAAGGACGCTGTTGTGCGCGGTACCACCTTAGTTCTAAAGATTTATCTTTAGCACTTGATTCCTTCTTATCCTAGAAGTGAGGGAGGCTTACTATAGGTTCAGCACTCATACAATGAAGTGATACCTTCATATTCTTCCCTGTTTGGCTTCCACCATCCCAAACTCGCTAGAGGTAGTTTTATATGAAGACGTGTCTTCAAGGGTTCGCTTAATTTTAAGCATTAATTATATTAAAGGCAACACTATTTATTTTCAAGGAAGAACTTCCTTCAAAGATATAAGTGAGTTGACCCTCTAATGTCGTGTTTCTAGAAGCACCATAAACTTTGGCGACGTCTTTGTTATCCACTGTTGTGGTATTTAGCATTGTTTCGTCACCAACTTTAATGGTTAATCGGTAAGAACTATTCACATTACCGACAAAGGCTTTAATGTAAGCCGCATTAATCTTATAGGAATTCTTGGTCTTAATGGTAAGTTTGGTCAATGAATTGTTACCACTACCAAAGGTAATTCCACCAGTACTGATGTTTCGTACATATGTTGTGTTGAAATTGAAGATGAAATCTATGCCATCAAAAGTAACATTTTGGTCTTCGTTTGGTTTGCTTGAGCTGATTCCAGTTGTCGATAAAGTAACCTCACCAGTAGAACAACTTGCTAAAGGATTAAGAGTGATGCGATATGGAATGTTTTGTGTTCCCACACTCACATTAGCAACAATTGAATCACCATCATTTGTGGAGAATGTATGTTCGCTTAATGAATTGGTGTAACCATCATCAATCACACTATAAGTGTAATTATTTAGGATTTTGACTATTCTATAGTCATTGTTAGCGATTTGTTCACCAGGAGCATACGCTCTTTTGGCTTCTTTGAGGGCGTAATGATTGAATTCTGTGTTAGAGGATTCACAGTGCATCACGCTTTCACTCGCGGTACAACTTGCTAAGTTACCCGCAGTGTTTTTAAACTCACCGAAGACATAATCCACTAAGGATGGATAATCAACAAATGGATTACGATTACCTTGAGCGTAACCATCAATGGTGTTGATGTCTTTATAAACAGAAATGTTATGTTGCATTTCTAAATAGTCAACTGGATATCTTTTGTTCCAATCAAGGAGTGTTGATAAGTTACCAATCGCAAACGCACCATTTTCACCTTGGACATAAGTGACAGGATCTTCAACAACTTTTAAACCTTTCATGGTGATGCCGTTAACTTCGTCAACTTCATCATTTTTGTACATCATTGCCATATAAAATATGGCACGAGCCAATCTGCCTTTATCGTTATCACCTGGTTCAAAGTTCACAGGATCAAAGCTATAACCATCACGTCCGTTACCAGTTGTGCGGTTTTGATAATAAGTATTTGTGGTATCAGCGTTACCGTAGTTTTTATTGCCACGAGAAGAATTGGCGGAAGCAGAAGCTGCTAATAAGTTATGGAAGTCAGTAGCGCGCCCCACTCTTTTCACCGCATCAGCGGTCAAACTGCCACACATAAGGGAGGCGCAGAAAGCATGTTCTCTTTGCCAGCCTTTGTTTGTTTCGCCTTTATAAACATCATCTTCACTATAAATAACATCTAAAAATTCGAAGTCATTGTATGTATGATCAGCGTTGATGTTTGTTTGATAGTTTGGATTTGTGTAGTTAAGTGGACGATATGTAAGATGCGAAATATCGTATAACTTTTGTTTTAAATCTTCCCCGTTTGTCCAAGTTGTTAAATTGTTATAGTAACCATCATAGGCTTTTGCTTCATTAGAAGCAGAACTTGTGGTGCTTTCAGATGAACTTGTTGGAAGAGAAGTTTCACTAGAAGTTATAGAAAAAGAACTTTCGCTATCACTAGAGGAAGTAATTACTTCGCTACTTAAAGAACTAGAACGACCACCACAAGCGGTCAATGCTAGCGCGATAAGTAAGGATGCTAGAGTTCTTAATTTCATTAGTTTTGTAAAAAGTCTGGGAGAATGGAATTGGTATCCATATCTTCTTCTGGAGTTTCTTTTGGTTCTTCCTCTTCTTTAGTGAGAGTGTTGAACACTGTGGTCTCTTGTGGACGAGCAGGTGCTTGATATGAAGAAGTTTTAGAGAAGTCAAAGTCTTCTTCAAAGTCACTAGCGATGACACTGACCAAGATTTCATCATTGAGTTGGTCGTTAATGGCAACACCGAATTTGACGTCAACATCATGGCCAGAGGCATTGATTAATAGGTTAACAGTGTCTTGCGCATCGAATAAGGATACGTTAGGACCACATGTCACCGCGACAATCGCTCTTCTAGCACCAGTAATAGAAGCTTCTAATAAAGGTGAATTGAGCGCTGCATTAGCGGCGTCTTTAGCTCTATTTTGACCAGAACCAACACCAAAGCCAATCATACTGACACCGGCATCTTTAAGGGTGTTACGGACATCGGCGAAGTCAAGGTTGATAACCGCTGGTAACAAGATTAAATTTACAACAGTTTTCACTGATTGCGCCAAGACTTTATCAGATTCATTGAATGCGGAACTGATTGAGGAATTACCCGCTGTCATTAAGAGTTTATCATTGCTAACGACGATGATGGCATCGACGTTTTCTTTTAATTTATTTAAGCCGGCAATGGAGTTAACAACTCTCTTCTTGCCTTCGAAGGTGAATGGACGTGTGACGATAGCAATCACAAGCGCACCAGCATCACGAGCAATGCGTGCCACGACAGGCGCAGCACCTGTACCTGTGCCACCACCCATACCAGCAGCGACGAAGACCATATTCGCGTCTTTGACGATTTCACGAATGTCTTCCGCGCTTGCTTCAGCGGCCTTTTCACCGATTTCTGGTTCACCACCAGCGCCTAAGCCACCAGTGATTTCTTGACCCAAAATTAAACGATGGAGAGATTTACTTGTACTTAAAGCTTGTTTATCAGTATTAGCGACCCAGAAATCAACGTTAGCGATTTCTTCATCGATCATTCTGTTAACAGCGTTATTACCAGCACCACCAACACCGATAACTACAATCTTAGCAGCGGGTTCGAAATTATCTAAATCATAATTTTGCATATCTTTTCTCTCCTTTATTTATTACTAGCTGGGTTACGGCTAAGGACACCGACACGTGGGTGTGATTCATCATTTAAGTTTGGATACTTACTGTAAGTAAGAATTGCGCCTAAGCAATTGGTGAATGTCGCATTACGTGCGCCTAATGTCTTAGGCTTAACAACTTCGACGGTTTCACTCATCACCTTAGGGGTAATGTATTGGACTAAGCCATTTAATTCCGCACCGCCACCAACGAGCATCATTGGGAAGCTGCGGTATGATTTATCATGTTGAGCAACGATTTCGTTAATTGCATCGTTTAATTGTTCAACGAAGATATCAAGTTCACCTTTAATAATGGTATTAAGTTCATCGTTATAGTGATGGACATCATGACCTGTACCATCATCAGTTGTGCAGATTGGCGCTTTGAAGTTCATTTCACGGTAATCAATGCCGTACATGATCTTATATTTCTCAGCGTCTGCTTCATTAATATTGAACTTTTCAATAATTCTTTCAGTGATATTATCGCCACCCCATTCAAAGAATGTTGAGCCATATAAGGCACCATTACCCACGAAGGAGACGGTTGTGACATTACTACCGATATCCACGAGGATGAAGCTTGATGGCATATTTGGATATGAACAGATTAGTTCTGTCGCGGCTAAGCTAGAGATAACATTTCTTCTAGAAACCATACCACCATTAGCAAGCACTGTTTGATAATTATCTACGAGCACGCTTGGAAGTGTTTGCACTTTCGCGCTCACGGTTAATGTGCTGGATGATTCACCCATTGGTGGGCGAGCGAAGATACGTCCGTGATCGAGTGTGAAACTCTCAGGAACGACATCCACTAAAGCTTTATCATTAAGTGGGTAAGCACTATTTCTAATTAATGCATAAATATTCTTAATATCGAGGTTACTGATTTTGCTATCTTCAGTCACCACTGTAGTAACTTGTCTAGTTTGATAGATACCTAAGCCATATGGAGGTAAGCAAAGAAGGACATCAGAGATATTAAGTCTGAGTTTAGCGCTTGGATCGGTAAATTCACGAATTGATTTGATTGTTTCCGCCACTTTATTAGCGTCCACAAAATTACCACCTTCAATACAGAACCCATAAGGTTTTGTTAAGGTGTATAACACATATACTTGTCCGTCGATTTCATAACCGACCACTAATTTTAATTTCTTGCTTCCAAGTTCAATTGCGGCAATAGGTTTATCCATAATAAAAGTCCAACTTTACTATATTCTAAATAACTTTTTTTCGTATTACAACAAATTAACTATATATTAGTTAAGAAAGTTACTTTTGGAAGAATATTTAACTTACTTTTTACTAATTATGTACTGAAAAACCACTAAACATGAAAAAGAAGTCATAGGGAGACTACGACTTCAGTCCATGGGGAAATGGACAAATAAGGAGAAATTTTTTATTAATAAGAGGATAGATCAACACTATCTTCTTCTAATAACTCAGATTCTTCGGCCTCAGCGTGTTGTGCTTGAGAAGCGATTTCACGCATTGTTATGTAGGTTGGAACAGCAACAATCGTTCCAATAGAAATAACAGCTAGGAAGATGAAACCTAATTTTCTGAATTGGTAATACATACCTTTGTGATTGAATTTGACTAATTTGTCTTTCATAACCATGATTGTTGCCTCCTTTCTTTCCTTGCAATAATCCTTAGCTTGGCACTAGCGCTTCTGTGATTCATTTCGAGTTCTTCTTCGCTAGCGACAATCGGTTTACGATTAATAAGGTCGAATTCTTTTTCTTTTTCTAGCATCGGACCGTCAATACGGTTACCTTCGCTAATGGCCGCTTCTTTGAAATAGTTTTTAACTATTCTATCTTCACCACTGTGGAAGGTGATAACGGCTAATCTTCCACCTGGTTTTAAATGTTTTAAGGCGGCTGTTAATGCCTTTTCAAGGACATTAAGTTCGTCATTGACGGCGATTCTTAATGCTTGGAATACTTGCTTAGCGGGATGCCCCACTTTCTTAAGCTCTTTCATTGGCTTGCTTCTTTTGATGATCTCCACTAACTCTAGGGTTGTTTCGATTGGCTTAGCCTCACGAGCTTTAATGATGTTTTTAGCAATGGAGTAAGAATATTTTTCTTCTCCGTATATTTGAAAGATTTTTGTTAAATCTTCTAAACCATAATTATTAATGATTTGATACGCTGTAAGATCTTGTCTTTGATCCATACGCATATCTAAGCGTGCGTCTTCTTTATAAGAGAATCCTCTTTCTCCTTTATCAAATTGTGGAGAGGAGACACCGAGATCCATGAGGATGCCATCAACTTCTTTAATACCTAGATTAGCGAGGATTGTTTCTAACTCTGAGAAGTTAGCTCTCACCATTTCAAACTTGTTTGAAATTTTACTAAGTCTGGCGGTGGAAGCGACGATAGCTTCCTCGTCTTGGTCAACACAGATGAGACGACCGTCTTTTAAGCGAGCCAATATTTCACTACTATGGCCACCTCTTCCGACAGTGAGGTCGACGTATGTGCCAGATGGGTTGATGTTTAGTCCTTGGATTGTTTCATTGAGAAGGACGGGGATATGTTCAGCCATACCCTATTCCTTCTTAGCATCGATGTTTTCAGCAATGCTTTCGAATTCATCTCTGATGTTGTTTTCGTATTCTTCGTATTTGGCTTTATCCCAAACTTCGATGTGATCACCGATACCGAGAACGAGAACTTCTTTAGAGATGTTGTATTTGGTAAGTAGAGCGGTTGGAATTTGGACTCTGCCTAATTTATCGACTTCCATTTCGTATGTAGAAGCGAATTGGAGACGTAAATAGTCACGAACCTTCGATTGGTTGAATGAGAGTCTAGAGAATTCTTCGACAAGCTTTTGGTATCTTTCTTCGTTGTATAAAGAGAGAGAGCCTTCAAAACCCTTCATAATGTAGACCTTATAGCCTAATTCCTCACGCATTTTGCGAGGTATCATCAAACGGCCTTTATCATCAAGATTATGAGTAAAACTTCCGAAATACATTATTTCCCACTTTCTCCCACTGTATTACCACTGGTACCTATATTATTTCACGGAGAATTATGAATTGCAACATATATTTAAAGAAATATTAAGATAAAGAAAAAATCCCATTTTTTGGATGGGATTTATACTTTAACTTCTTTAGAAGTTACTTTATTTAGTTTTCATCAAAGTCAATTGTGTCTAAGATATCGAATGCGCTATTTTTCTTGGTGCTTTTTTCTTTGAGCAATTCTTCTTCGCTCATCACACGATATCCATCACCACTTTTTGGTAATTGGGCACCTTTTTTAACAATTGTGTGAGGCACTTCCGCTAAGATGAGGGCTAAGATGTATGGATCTAAATCAATTTCCACACCAGCTTCATAGTAGCAGTCTTCGCTTTCGGCTTCTGCATCATCACTGAAATAGAATGAATCACGGAATTTAACTTCCATTGGAACATCTTCTAAAGTGTATGAGCAAGAAGCAATGACACTGGCTTTACCAGAAATTTGACACTGGAGAACATCACCAAATTCAGTGGCCACTACTTTGACAGAACAATTGTCGATTCTTCTGACATGATTTTCATCAAATGGGTAGTTTGAAAAATCGACTTCTTCTTCAAAAGTTTCCGCTTTGCTTTCTGGTAATATCGCTCTATTTAATTTCATTAACCACGAATCTCCGCTTTGAAGTTACGAGATAATTCGAACTTAATCTTTTCTTCAGCGTCGTTAACTTCTTTTTCAGTTAATGTGCCTTCATCTTTACGATATGTGACAGAGATAGCCATGGATTTCTTACCTTCAGCAATGCCTGTACCTTGATAGATATCAAAGACTTCACAGCCAACAACATAAGAGCCACCGACTTTCTTAACGGCTCTAGTGATATCACCAGCGGCAATGTTAGCGTCTAAAACAAACGCTAAGTCTCTAGAAACGCTTGGGAATCTACTGATTTGTGCCATCTTTGTTTCGCTGACTTTCGCTTCGAGTAAAGCTTCAAGATCCATTTCTAAAACGACAGCGTTGGTTTTACCTAAATCGAATTTTTCGATTTGGTTTGGATGAAGTTCACCGAGAACACCAATCTTCTTGTTTTGGAAAACGATGGAAGCGGCTTTACCTGGGTGGAGTTCATCACCTTCATCAACAAATCTATCAAATCTATAACGTGTTGGTTCAATACCGAGGACAGTGAATAAGCCTTCCACAAGACCTTTCATATGGAAGAAGTTATAGTTTTCTTTTCTTAAAAGACCTTGTCTAATATCTTGACCCACTAAAACGATAGCGAGGTGTTCGCTTCTGGAAGATTTGCTAATCATGTTCGCAGTTTCAAATAAAGCGAGGTTCTTGTTTTGTCTAGCAACGTTATAGCTAGCTGCACTTAATAAGGAACCTAAGATATGAGTTCTGAGCACTTCTCTTTCATCAGTTAATGGATTTAAGATGGCGTAATGTTCTTCCTTGTTTAATAAAGAGAACTCATTTTGTCTCTTTCTAGAGACAAGAGAATATGTGACACATTCGTCTAAACCTCTTGAGAGTAAGAAGCTACGAATGTTCTTTAAACGTTTTTGTCTTAAGGTTAAAGCACCCACTTTGGTATCTAAGCATGGTAAGATGCTCTTCACATTTTCTAAACCTAATAAACGAATGACTTCTTCGCTTAAGTCAGCGTCACATGTAACGTCTAAACGATATTGTGGAACGGTGACTAAGAATTCATTGTCGTTAACAAATTCTAAACCGAAGTTAAGTCTTTCTAAGACATTAACGATTTGTTCTTTAGAGAATTCTGTACCTAAACGATCGTTAATCTTCTTAACGGAAGTTTTGATTCTTTCTTCGTTTGGTTTTTCACTTTGATAGTTAACAGCGTTGCTATTTTCTTTAGCGTCGCATAATTCATTAATTAACTCGGCGGCATAGTCTAAGACAAACGCACTTTGGAAGTGATTTGTGCCTTTAACGAATCTTTGCGAAGATTCGCTGACTAAACCTAAACGATTAGATGTATGACGGATTGAAGCACCATCGAAAGAAGCGGCTTCAATGTAAATGTTCTTGGTGTTTTCATCAACAGCGCACGCTAAGGAACCCATCACACCACCTAAGCACATTGGTTTATTATCGGAACATACAACGATATCGCCTTTAATGATTTTATAGGTCTTTTCATCAAGAGCGACGAAATCACCTTCATAGTCATCTTGAGCGTATAATTCCGCTTTCGCGAGCTTATCTGCGTCATACATATGTAATGGTTGACCAGTCATGAGCATGACATAGTTACCAATATCAACGATATTGTTAATGCTACGAACACCCATCGCCATGAGATAATCGCTCATCCATTTTGGTGATGGTTTAGTGACGATACCTTTGATTTCTTTACCAGCGAATTGTGTACATCTATTTGTTTTAGATCCCACTACTAAGTTGGTTTTAAAATCTTCTTTGGTTTCTACTTTTGGTAAAGTAACTTTTCTTTCAAATAAAGCACCGAGTTCACGAGCTACATTGAAAATGGATAATAAGTCAGGACGATTAGCTAAAACGTTTAAGTTTAAGACCACATCATCTAAACCTAAATAGCCTAAGACATTTTCTTCACCCACAGGAGCGTCGGCTGGTAATTCTTCGATGCCGGCTTTTTGATAATCGCTTAAGTATTTTGCGTCAACACCGAGTTCTAAAAGTGAGCAGCACATACCATGGCTAGCTTCACCACGGATGACACCATCTTTGATTTCGATTTCTGGGAGCTTAGCGCCTACACGCGCAACAATAACTTTTAACCCCGTGCGTGCGTTAGGGGCACCACAGACGATTTGGGTTGTACCATATTTCTCACCGAGATTGACTTGTAAGACATGGAGATGGTCACTATTTGGGTGAGCGACACATTCTTTAATTTCACCAATGACAAGATTTGTGCCACCGGCTAAACGTCTGATTTCTTCAACTTCAACACCAGCGAATGTTAATTTCTTAGCGATTTCTTCTGGTGACAAGCCTTCTAAAGAGACATATTGATTAACGTTTTTTAAACTAACTAACATACTTCTAGACCTCCCACCATTAGCTCATTTTCTTGAATTGCTTCAAAAATCTGACATCGTTTTGATAAATCTTACGGATATCGTCAATGCCGTATCTTAAGACGGCAACACGTTCAATACCCACACCAAAGGCGAAACCACTATATTGTTCTGGATCATAGCCGTTCATCTTAAGAACGTTTGGATGGACCATACCAGCGCCTAAGATTTCAATATAGCCTGTACCTTTACACATATTGCAACCTTTACCACCACAGTTAGCGCAGGTGATATCGACTTCCACGCTTGGTTCAGTGAATGGGAAGTAAGAACTTCTTAATCTAATTTCACGTTTTTCACCAAACATCTTTTTAGCGAATAATTCTAAGGTCGCTTTTAAGTGACCGATATTAATGCCCTTATCAATAACTAAGCCTTCGATTTGCGCGAATTGATGTGAGTGTGTCGCATCATCGTCGTCTCTACGGTATGTTTTGCCTGGGCAAATAATTCTAATAGGAGCACCTTTCTTTGCTTCCATGGTTCTAGCTTGAACTGGGGAAGTATGAGTTCTTAATAACTCATTTTCATTAATATAGAAGGTGTCTTGCATATCTCTAGCAGGGTGATCTTTTGGGATATTTAATAATTCAAAGTTGTACAAATCTTTTTCCACTTCAGGACCATCGGCTACTTCAAAACCCATACCTAAAAAGATATCAATCATTTCGTCACGGATGACATAAAATGGGTTACGACCACCGACATCATAAGATGTGCCTGGTAAAGAGATATCGATTTGCTCTTTTTCTAACTTTTCTTTTAATTCCTTATTTTTCAAATAAGTCATCTTCTCTTCAATGGCGGAAGTAATGGCCACTCTCACTTCAGTTAAAGCGGCACCAAAGGACTTTCTTTCTTCTGGTGGCAATTGACCGATTTGAGAAGTTAAAGAAGATAATTCGCTCTTCTTAGACAAATATGTATTTCTAACGGCGTTTAAAGAATCAACACTGTTAGCTTCTTCTATTTCTTTAAGAGCGGCGTTCTTTAGATTTAATAATTTTTCATTTTCCATAAAGACCCTCACTTACAAAATCGTTATTGATTATAGCACAAAAAACCATATTACATATGATAATTTGTAATATTGTTTTATTTTACATAAGGAAGTCGATTATAAAGTGACTTATTTACTGATGAATTCTTCGATTTGATTAAAGAGGTTTTGGTCTTGTTCGGTGAGTCTTTTTATCGAGACATCTTTAAAATAGGTGATTCTTTCTTCGTCTGTTGCGATGGCTTTATCCATCACTCGACGATTGAACGCTCCAAAGACTTCGTTCATATATTGAACAGCTTCTAACGTATAGTTTGGATTATGTTTTCGATTTTCAAATTTGATGGTTTGAATATGTGGATTGTTACTTTCTTCCGCTACTTTTAAAGAAGTTTCATAAGGCACCATTGGATCATCCACTGATTGGATAAATAAGATATCGTCAGATGTGGTTTTTAAATAATTAGGCACATCAATCTTATCGTATTCTTTCTCTACTTTTCTTTCGTATTTTAATACGAAGTGGGTGATGAATTTGCTCTTAGAAGCATTAAATATCATTGGTCTAATAGTGACAATTGGAGACATGACCACTACTTTGGTGATTTCTTTTCTTAATGACGCCACTTTTAAAGCGGTGAAACCGCCTAAAGAATGACCCATCACGACGATTGGTTTATCAAGGTTTAATAAGTTAAGTAAATCCATTGTGTCTCTTGTTGGAGTGTTTAAAGAACCAAGATAAGGACCCTTAGATTCACCACATCCGGTATAATCCAAAGTTAAAACTTTATAACCACGCTTAGCAAGAGTTTCAATCTCTCTCATATAAGAAGCATGACCTGGTCCTAAGCCTGGTAAAAAGAGAATGATTTTATCTTCTTGATAGTTATCGTAATAATAAAAGAAATAATGTATTTCAATTCCTTTGGAATTGTTAAATGTATAAGCTTCTTGCTTTAAACCTTTAAAATCAGTATAGGCATAGTAAGGCACACCTACTTCTTTGTCATAACGGCAAACGAATTTCTCAATGTAGACCTTAGAGACAATACCCATAGTTATCTTCCGATTTTATTAGCAATCTTTTGAAGCTCTGCACCTTCGAATTTCTCAACAAGATAACCACATTTAGTGCAGACATAGCGATTGGCAGTGGCAAATGAACCGCCCGCTTGAATGATGGTATAGACATTTCTATTACCAGTCATCATTGGATTAGGAACGTAATAGAATTCTTCGTTTCCACAGATTGGACATCTCATTTTAACAACCATATTTATTACCTCTATTTATAGTGATTCATCAAAATACCGGCGGCTATCGCAGCGTTTAATGAATCGATTTTATCACTCATTTCAATTTTCACTTTTTGGCTAGCTTTAGCGATGACTTCTTCAGATACACCATGAGATTCATTACCGATGACTAAGACAAAGTCTTTTAATGGTTTGGCTTCACTTAGTGGAACTGTATCTTCATCAAGGATACTAACAATGATTGGTTTATCGTAATTAGCGATATCATCGTAGATGCAGTCAATTAAGAAGATGGAACCTTTAGAGGCAGCGATGACTTTTTCGTTATATAAATCACATGTACCTCCACTCATGATAACAGCGTCATAATTAAAAGCCGCAGCGGTTCTAATCATTGTGCCTAAATTACCCGGATCATTGATATGGTCTAGATAAAGGATTTTATGATAGTCTTTTTTATCTTTTTTAGGTTTGAGATTTTCACAAACAAAGACTACGCCTTCTGGGTTTTCAGAGGCCGCTAATTTGGCGATAATCTCATCGTTTACTTTGTAAGTTTCAATATCTTGGCCAAGTTTTGGAAGACCAATGCTAGTAAATATTGTTTTCACTTGGCCATACTTTAAGGCCATGTCTAAATTCTTAATTCCTTCCATTAGGAAAAGACCCTTTTCTTGTCTAGTTTTCTTCATTCTTAAACTAGCAGCATCTTTAATCTTTTGGTTGTTTTTGGATGTGATTTCTAACATTATTCAAAGACCGCCTTTATGAGCTTCTTTCTTAACATATCATAGTTAGGACAATATTTATATAACAAGCGATAAAAATTATCGCTATGGTCGTAAACAAAACAGTGTGTTAATTCGTGGATAATAACGGAATCAATGATTTCTGGCGAATAAAAAAGAAGTGTCATGGAGTAGGTAATGGTTTTCTTTGCTCTATTATTTGTGCCATATCTAGAACGCATTTCTCTAATCTTGATTTGATACATTGGAGCGTTCATTACTTTGGCCCATTTCTCTGTTTGATTAGTTAAATAACTAAGGAACACTTTTCTAAGCTTCTTTTTGAGTTGTTCTTTATTATCAAAAGCAATTACTTCGTCTAAGAAGTTGAGGCTACCTGGGAACGTTAAAGGAATCTTGTTACCAAGGATATAGATATAATCATCCGTTTCCGCTTGCGTTTTAGCGCTTCTTTTGATGAGTTTAGGCGCAAACTTTTCTAACCCACTTTTAATCATAGACATTGGTGTTAATCTATGGCAGCTAATTTCAAAAGCACCATCCTTAAAACGATAATGGATATTCCTGATTCTTTTGTAGGTGATATTAACTGTATATTCTTGATTGTTAAGGCAATAAATAAAAGATTTATTCATGCTCTTATTGTAAAACTAAAAGATAGATATTGATAATCATTTATGATTTAATATCGGTGATATGGAAAGAATCTTAATCTCAGCGTGCCTCGTAGGCGATAACGTTAAGTATAACGGTGGCAATAATCTCACGCCTAAACTTGACGCTTTATTAGAAAAATATGAACTTATTCCTTTCTGCCCTGAAGTAGAAGGTGGTTTATCTATTCCTCGTACACCAGCGGAACGTATTGGTGATAGAGTCGTTAATCAAGACGGAGAAGACGTCACTGATGCCTATTTAAAAGGCGCTGAATTAGCGTTCAATATTTGTTTATTTTTAAAAATTCAGAAAGTCATTCTCAAGGAGAAATCCCCTTCATGTGGTAGCAAGATTATTTATGATGGTAGCTTCTCACATAAAGAAATCTCTAGTATGGGTGTGACCGCGGAATATTTAAAAGAAAAAGGAATCGAAGTCTATAGTGAAGACGATATCGATTCCTTGCTTAAATAGTTTTAAAGACTAATAGTTAGTGTCTTGGCGGTGATAGTTTTCACCAAGTTTTTTGTAGTAGGCCTTTTCAATTGTGGACCATCTAACTTTTAAGATAGGGACGATATTGATGAAGGCTTGGAAAGCTTTGATGTAGCTTTTTTCATCTTGTTTCTTCAAGAAGATAGCGGCTAGCCTATACACTTCTAAGATTTGTTCTGTAAGATCATCACTATGTTTGGTGTAGTTATACTTTCTTTTGCTAGCTTTGATATCAATACCTAATGATAGGAAGAAATGTAAGCCATCGACATATTCGTCTAAGACGATATCTTGCGCTTCGCTTGGTTTGTTGGACCAATATTTGAAGCATCTAGTGGCGTTAGCGAATTCACCAAACTCGACGAGTAACGCGAGGATTCGTCTACTTCTTGTGGAAGCGTAGGTAACACTATGATTTTCAGCGATTCGAGCGTCTAATTCGCTTTGTTTTTGGTATAAATTTGATAGTTCAATTGCCATAATTATTTAACCTTCTCTAAGTGCCAAATCTCTTCGGCATAACTCTTGATTGTACGATCGCTTGTAAAGAAGCTAGAGTTAGCGATATTCATTAAGCACATCTTGTTCCAAAGTGATTTGTTTTGATAGAGTTCTTGAATCTTCTCTTGCGCTTTGACGTAGGAATCAAAGTCCGCGAGGATGAAATATTCATCATGTTTATTCATGATTTCATCAAAGATGATGGTGAACTTATCATGACGGAAACCAGACCATGGACCATTGAACAAGGAATCTAAAACACCTTTAATTCTGTGATCATTATTATAAACATCCCATGGATTGTAATCTTGTTTCTTGTAGTGTTCTTCAACTTCTTCACTTCTTAAGCCGAAGATGACATTATTCTCTTCTCCACCACGTTGGACGATTTCAATGTTTGCACCATCCATTGTGCCAAGAGTAATAGCCCCATTCATCATGAGCTTCATGTTAGAAGTACCACTGGCTTCTTTACCAGCAGTAGAAATTTGTTCACTAACATCCGCTGCTGGAATGATAAGCTCGGCTAATGTGACACCATAGTTTTCAATGAAAACTACTTTGAGGAACTTGTTTGTTTCTTCATCATTATTAATGACATCTGCGACAGCGAGGATTAATTCGATAATCTTCTTGGCATATGTGTAGCTAGGCGCTGCTTTCGCACCAAAGATATAGGTGTGTGGGTAGATTCTAAATGATGGGTCTTCCTTCATTCTTTGGTATAAGTAAATGACATGGAAGATATTTAAGAGTTGTCTCTTATAGGCGTGAAGTCTCTTGATTTGCACATCAAAGATGGAATCAGGATCAACTTCAATACCGTTATTTTCTTTAATGTATTTAGCTAATGCTACTTTGTTAGCGTATTTAATATTACCGATAGACTTTAAGACTTCCTCATCGTCTTTGAATTTTTCAAAGCCTTTGATTAAGTCCATATTGGTAATCCAATCTTCACCAATATAGCTATTAATTAACTGAGTTAATTTTGGGTTTGCGTAAACAAGCCATCTACGATGAGTGACACCATTTGTCTTGTTATTAAACTTTTGTGGCATGTAGTTATAGAAATCTTTGAAGGTAATGCTCTTTAAGATTTCAGTGTGTAATGCTGCGACACCATTCACTGAGAACGCTGTATAAATAGCGAGGTTACACATATGGATTTGTCCATCTTTAATGATGCTCATTTGATATCTAGCGTCATTAGGGACATTATTGTTAGCCATTTCAATGGAGAAACGACGATTGATTTCTTCGATAATCATGTAGACACGAGGAATGAGATTTTGGACATAGTTAACTGGCCACTTTTCTAAGGCTTCAGGCATAACTGTGTGGTTAGTGAACGCCATTGATTGAGTGACTTCTTCCCAAGCTTCATCCCAGCCCATATCATATTCATCCATCATGATTCTCATCATTTCTGGAATGGCTAAGATTGGGTGAGTGTCATTGAGTTGGAAGACATATTGTTCATGAATACCCTTAAGGGTACCATGGTGTCTATAATAGGAACAAAGTGTACTTTGTAAACCCGCACTGACTAAGAAATATTGTTGTCTTAAACGTAAGATACGGCCTTCTTCAGTGGAATCATCTGGATAAAGACCATGACATAATTCTTCTAAGCCGTTGCAGTATTCTTTGAATGTGACACCTTTTGGTAATGGATCGCTTGTTGGTTCAGCATTCCATAGTCTTAATGTGTTTGTCACGTGGTTACGATAGCCGACGACTGGCACGTCATATGGAACCGCACGTACATTAAGAGAGTTCACGGTTCTAATACCATATGAACCATCCGCTTTTAAGTAGGTTTCAGGATTACCGTATAACTTAACTTGAACAGCGTATTTCGCTCTTCTCACTTCCCAAGCGTTACCATTAGTTAACCATTGGTCTGGAAGTTCAACTTGTTTGCCTCTGACAATCTTTTGACGGAAGAAGCCGTATCCGTAACGGATACAGTTGCCATGCCCAACATAGCCTAAAGAAGCAATACTATCTAAGAAACAAGCAGCAAGACGACCAAGACCACCATTGCCTAAGCCGGCATCACTTTCTTGTTCTTCTAATTCGTGAATATTAATGCCGTAATCAGCTAAGCCTTCTTTAACAACATCATAGATGCCCATGTTTTGGAGATTGTTAACAAGCAATCTACCAATTAAGAATTCCATGGAGAAGTAAACTAATGTTTTTTGTTTTTTAATTGTTTTATCGTGGGTTCTGCCCCAGTCCACGTTAGCGTAGTCTCTGACCATTTCCCCTAAAACTGTATATCTTTCAGAGATATGACTTGTTTCAATGGTCACGCCGTATCTTTCTTGAAGACGACGGGCATATTCTTCTTTGAATTGTTGTTTATTATCGAACATAAACGAAATTCTCCTTATTTAATTTTCTTAAATATACAAGCTCCCAAACTTGCAATTTTGATGTTCATATGGGCTGGTAAACCTTCAAAACTACCTGGTTCACTATCAACAGGCAAACCGTTGAATTGATTGTCACCACCATAAACATCTTTATCGGAATTAAATATTTCCTCATATGTACCCATTTCCATTAATGGAATGGCAAATGATTCATAGTAATTTGTGGTCATATTAAAGACGAAAACGAGTGTTTCATCACCAACATTCCTTTGGAATGCATAAATGCTGTCATTAGAGTTGTCCACCATTAGCCAGTGATAATGGATTGGATTGTGTTCTTCAAAGAACATCGCTTTGTGGTTGCGATAGATTAAGTTTAAATCTCTCACTAAACGGGCCACACTATCATGCACTGGGAATGTTTTAAGTACCCATGGTAATGATTTGTTTTCATTCCATTCATCGAATGAGGCAAGTTCATTGCCCATGAATGATAATTTCTTACCAGGATGAGCGAATTGATAAGTGTATAAGTTACGCACTAAAGCAAACTTTTGATAATAGTCGCCCCACATCTTGTTGATGATGGTACCTTTACCATGAACGACTTCGTCGTGAGATAAAGGAAGCATAAAGTTATCGCTATAGAAATAGGCCATGCTAAATGTGATGTTGTAGTGTTCCCATTTCTTATAGACGGGATCTTTAGCGTAATACTTTAAAGTATCGTTCATCCAACCAAGGTCCCATTTGTAGTCAAAGCCAAGGCCGCCATGTTCTGTTGGTCTAGTGGTACCTGAGAAGGCGGTACTATCTTCCGCGATCATCATCACACTATCGTGAGCGATATGAATCTTCGCGTTTAAACGTTTAATGAATTCAACAGCCCCATCGTTTTGACCGATTGAGCTATCACCATTGTAATAAACAATGTTACTAACAGCGTCCACACGGACACCATCGAAATGGAAATAGTCGACGAAGTAATTCATCGCACTCATCAAGAAGCTTCTCACTGGGTCTTTGCCTAAATCAAATTGTAAAGAACCCCATGGAGAAACTCTCCATTCATTGGAATATTCAAATAGACAACTGCCATCGTATTCCGCGAGCGCCCATTCGTCATTAGCGAAGTGCACAGGTGCGAAATCAATAATTGCACCGATGCCGGCTTGGTGAAGTCTATCGATAAGCGACATTAATTGGAAAGGATTTCCGTATCTAGAATCAATCGAGAAGAAGCCTGTTCCTTGATAGCCCCAAGAACCATCAAATGGATATTGTATTAATGGCATGAATTCCACATGGGTATAGCCCATTTCCTTTATATAAGGAATAAGGAAGTCAGCGATTTCTTCATATGAATATGTATGACCATCAGGAGCAATGCCTTTCCATGAACCTAAATGCATTTCATAGATGGACATTGGTGTATCAAAGTTTCTAGTTCTCGCTTTAAGCCAAGGATCATCGTGCCACGCAAAGTTACGATTATCAAATAAGCGTGAACATGTTCCTGGTCTTAATTCACTATAAAAAGCGAATGGGTCGATTTTATCGACGTATTCACCTTTAGCATTTTTAAAATGATACTTATAGCATTGGTAATTCTTTAATCCTTCAATGGTGATTTCCCAGACACCAGCGAGATCAATCTTTTGCATTTTGTCTTTGGTGACATCCCAGTTGTTCCATTCACCAATGACAGAGACATCCTCAGCAAGAGGAGCATATAAACGGAAAGTGACATAGCCCTTTCCTTTCTTTTCGCTAAAGTGCGCACCGAAGTAGTTATGAGCGTCGATGCATTGTCCGTTGAGGAAGTCGTAAAGTAATCCGAAAGCCATAAAGAGTTACCTCATAATATTAAATTATAATTTAAGTTATAGATAATTTGAATTGAAGATTGAAAAAACTTTTCTTTGAAAAGAACCAACATCTTAAAATCATGCATAAGAAATAACCAATATTTTTAACCTATTTTAAGTATTTTTTATGCATGATTTTTACTGTTTTTGTAAAATTTAGAAAATGAAATAGTGACAAATTCATATAATGAATTGAAAGAAAGCGCCATCTATGGCATAATATGTAGTGCTTTGAAAGGATATTATTATGGCTAAAGTAATGACAATTAACTCTGGCAGCTCTTCATTGAAGTTCAAACTTTATGAAATGCCAGAAGAAAAAGTTTTATGTTCTGGTAACTGTGAAAGAATTGGTTTACCAGACGGTATTTTCACAATTAAATATGGCGATAAAAAGGACGTCACCACACCAGCATTTCCAAATCATGGTGTTGCCGCTCAATTAGTGGTTAAGTCTTTTATCGAAAAAGGTATTATTAAAGATTTTAATGAAATTAAGGCAATCGGTCACCGTATCGTTCAAGGTGGTAAATACTTCTCTGCTTCTGCTTTATTCAACGAAGACACAGAAAAGAAGATTGAATCTTTGATTCCACTTGCCCCACTTCATAACGCCGCTCACTTAACATGTTTTAGAGCCTTCAAAGAGGCTTTACCAAACTGCCCAGCAATCGCAACATTTGATACAGCTTTCCACCAAACAATGGCTCCAGCGGATTATACATTCCCAATTCCATTTGAATTAACAGAAAAATATGACATTAGAAGATATGGCGCTCATGGTACAAGCCATAAGTATTTAGCACAAGAAGGTCTTAAATATTTACCAGGCGTTGCTCACCCACGCATTATCTCCTGCCACATTGGTTCTGGTGCTTCCATTACCGCGATTAAAGATGGTAAGTGTGTTGCGACATCAATGGGCTTAACACCTTTAGGTGGTATCATGATGGGTACACGTACAGGTGATATGGATCCATCCGTTTTCAACTATGTTGTTTCCGTCACAGGTAAGAGCGCTGAAGAAGTTTACCAAATGTTCAATAAGAAATCTGGTTTCTTAGGTGTGTCTGGTATTTCTAATGACTCCAGAGACGTGCTTGCCGCTGCTGAAGCTGGTGATAAACACGCTATCTTAGCCAACGAAATCTTCAATAGAAGAATTGCTGATTTCATCGGTCAATACTATGTGAGATTGGGTGGCTGTGACTTAATCATCTTCTCCGCTGGTATTGGTGAAAATGAACCAAGAACTCGTAGAGATGTTTGCAAATTATTAGAAGAAGCTTTAGGTGTGAAGATTGATAACGAAATCAATATGCCAATCCATGGTAAAGAAGCTTTAATCTCCACTCCTGATAGCAAGATTAAAGTGGCCATCATCCCAACTGACGAAGAAGTGATGATTGCTCGTGACGCTTACGATATGTGCGTTAAAGGAAAATAACATGAAACTTGATTCCACAATTGCTAACTTTTTAAAACCAAACAAAAGAGACATTACTCGTATTTTAAGTGCGATTAAACGTTATGACAGAATCGCTGTCTTTAGACACGCTATGCCTGATTTTGATGCCCTTGGTTCTCAAATGGGTTTAGCAACTTGGTTAAAGGATAACTTCCCAGAAAAGGAAATCCATGTTCTCGGTGATAACCACGTGACATTTACTCCACGTTTATATCCAGAAATGGATAGATTAGACGAAGAATGGTTTAAAAAACCATTTTTAGCCATCGTCTTAGACACCGCGAACACATCTAGAATTTCCGATCCAAGATGGAAAAAGGCTAAATTCAAAATCAAAATTGATCACCACCCAGAAGTGGAAAAATATGGCAAAGTCCAAGTTGTTAGAACTGATGCTTGTGCCGCCGCGGAAATCGTTACCGATATCTTACTTTCATTTAAAGGAAACTATGTTTTAAGCAAGCAAGCTGCTTCCTATTTATATTCTGGTATTGCTGGTGATTCAGGTAGATTCCAATATTCTTCCACATCAAAGGCTAGTTTCATTACTGCTTCCTATTTATTAGAAGCTGGTATTGATTTAAGCGAAGTCTATAACAAGATGTATCAAAAGAAACTTGATGACTTAAAAGTCACCGCTTATATTCTCAACCACTTCTCTGTTTCTGAACATGGTGTTGCCTATTATGTTCTTGATGACAAGATCCAAAAAGAACTCAATATCACCACTGAAAGAGGTAAAGAAAACGTTAACCTATTTTCTAACATTGAAGGTGTTAACGCTTGGTGCTCCATTACAGAAGATCCAAAAGACAACTGTTGGAGAGTCTCCATTAGAAGCAAAGGTAAAGCCATTAACGGTGTTGCCGCGAAATGGGAAGGTGGCGGTCACGCTCAAGCGAGTGGCGCGAAGATTAAGAATCTCGACTTACTTCCAGCCTTCATTAAAGACTTGGATGACTTGTTCCTAGAATAAGCAAAATATTGAGTTAAAAAGGTGCCAATTATGGTACCTTTTTTTGTTTGTCTTTACGCGTAAGTGCGCTACAATAGAGGCATGAATAATTTCGTCCCACTACGTGTTGTATCTTGCTATTCTTTTCTTCAAAGTGGATTAACCATGGAAAGAATTGCTTCAGGCGTTGGTAAAAACGAATATTTTGGTGTGGGCTTATGCGATAAAGGCGTGATGTATGGTGTTCCTTCCTTTATCAAGATCATGGAAGCGATTAAGAGGCCCACTATTATTGGTGTTGAAGCACATATTGATAACGACACTTTGTGTCTATATGCAATTAATGAAACTGGCTATAGACATTTATTGGTCATTTCCTCTGCGTTTCAAAAAAATGAGTTTAACAAGAAACTACTCGCTGCCAACACTGAAGGATTACTTGCGGTGATAGACACTAATGGTGATAACTTCAAAACATTATTCACTAGTGAAGACGAAGGTTTTAATCGTTATTTATTAGACTTAAATAATTTATTTAAAGATGGCTTCTATTTAGGTATTGAAGTCACTAAAAAGGAAGACGTTAGCTACGCTAATAAGATTAGAAAGTTCGCTAATGAGCATTCTTATGATTGCGTTGCTTTCCCACAAGTGAGATATCTTAAAAAAGACGACGCTATTGTTTTAAGAATCGCGGAAGCTATTGCTAACGAAGAAAATATCACAGAAAAGAAACTTAACGGTCAAGAATACTTCATGAGTATTAGTGACTATCAAAAGATCTATACCGCAAAAGAAATCAATAACACTAGAAAGATTTTGGAGAGTTCCACTTTTGACTTCCATCAAAAAAGAGGCGAGATACTCCACTATCCAGTTACTGATTCCGTTCAAACTTTAAAAGATAACTGCTATCAAGCGTTAGATAATCTTGGTCTTGATAACGAAGATTATAAGAAGCGTTTAGACTATGAATTAGAAACTATTATTTCCTTAGGCTACGCTGATTATTTCTTAATCGTTCAAGACTATGTTAGCTATGCTAAAAACCATAACATTGTTGTCGGTCCTGGTAGAGGTAGCGCCGCTGGTAGCTTAGTCTCATATTTATTAAATATCACGGAAATTGATCCACTAAAAAACGGCTTACAATTTGAAAGATTTTTAAACCCATATCGTAAGACAATGCCTGATATTGACGTTGACTTTATGGATATTCAGAGAGACAAAGTCGTTGAATATATGAGAGAAAGATATGGTAACGATAGAGTCGCTAACATTGTTACTTTCCAAACTATTCAAGCAAAGCAATCTCTTAGAGATATTGGTAGAGTATACGGCTTCCCGAATAACCATATCGATTTACTCAGTAAACGTATCACTAATCCAAAGTATTCTCTCAGAGAAGCATATAAGCTACTTCCAGAGTTTAAGAAACTCGTTGATAGCGATGCTTACTTCCTGCAAATTGTCTCATTAGCAAGTAAGATTGAAGGCTTGATTAGACAAAGTGGTTTGCACGCTGCAGGTATTATTTTGAACAACAATAGCCTCGAAGAGGCTTTACCAATCTTGACTGATTTTAATGGTCATTATATTTCACAATATGAAATGGGCTATCTTGAAGAACAAGGCTTCTTAAAGATGGACTTCTTGGGTTTAAGAAACTTAACCACGATTGATTACTGTGTTGATTTAATCAAAAAGAATAATCCTACATCTAATATCGATGTTAGAAACATTCCGTATGATGACGAGAACGTCTTCTCTCTTATTGCCTCTGGTCAAACAATGGGTGTTTTCCAACTTGAGAGCTCCGGTATGAAAAGAGCGATATCAATTCTTAAACCAAACTGTTTTAACGATATCGTTGCCCTATTAGCGTTATTTAGACCAGGTCCAATGGATTCGATTAACACTTATGCGAAACGTAAAGAAGGCAAACAAAAGATTATTTACGATGATCCATGCTTAGAGCCAATCTTAAAAGAAACATATGGCATTATCGTCTATCAAGAACAAGTTAACCAAATCGCCACCACAATGGCGGGTTTCTCGATGGGCGAAGCCGATATGTTTAGAAGAGCAATTTCTAAGAAAGATATCGATAAGCTTTTAGAAAATGAAAAGGCCTTTATTGAAGGGGCAATTAAGCAAGGTCACGAAGAAAAAACCGCGAAGAAAGTCTTTGACTTTATTAAGAAATTCGCTAACTATGGTTTCAATAAATCCCACTCTGTGGCTTACTCTGTGATTGCTTGCCAAATGGCGTATTTAAAATACTATTATCCGCTTGAATTTTACGCCGCTATTTTAGAAACAAGCAGTTCCACCAGCGACACTAAATTCAATGAATATGTGAGTGAAATGAAGCAAAGAAATATCGCTATCATTTCCCCTAATATCAATAAATCCGCCAAAGACTTTATTGTCCAAAAAGAGGGACTATTGTTCCCACTTAGTGCGATTAAAGGCATTAACGAATTATTTGTTAACTCAATCTTAGAAGAAAGAAATAACGGTGAGTTTAAAGACTTCTTTGATTTTGTTTCAAGAATGTATCGTTTCAAGATTAGTGAGCAACAAATCATTAAGCTCATTGACGCCGGATGTTTTGACACATTCAATCCTTCTAGAGCGTCCTTTAGAGCGAGTGTTAAAAGCGCCTTACAATTCGCCGAACTTTCTTTTAAAGAAAACGATCAATTAAATATTGGTTTTAGTGATTTAATCACCCCATATTTAATCGAAGATCACGATGACCCATTAGAAAACTTAGATAAAGAATATGATGTTCTCGGAATTATGCTTTCCAATAATCCACTTCACTATAAGACTGATATCTTAAGAAGCAAGAACGTCACTCCAATTGTTACCGCGAAAGAAGAATTCTCTTCTAAAGTCGCAGGCTTAGTGAGAAGCGTTAAGACTATCTCCACGAAGAAAGGCTCCACGATGGCCTTTGTTAAGCTTGTTGATGAAACAGGTGAAATTGAATTAACTCTCTTCCCAGAAACTTATGTTGAGGGATTACCACTACTAGAAAAGAATAGTCTAGTTATCGCTGAAATCAAACGTGAAAAACGTGAAGAAAACTATGACTTTATTTGTAATAAATTAGAACCACTTGAGGAATAGATTATGCCAAAGATTACAATCATTGATGGAAACTCCTTGCTCTTTAGAGCATACTTCGCAACAGCGTATCCAGGTGTGGAGATTATGCGCACACAAAACGGCACTCCTACTAACGCTATTTTCGCTTTCTCAAGCATGATTAATAAAATACTCAGTGGTCTTAAAAATGATGAAGGTATCATGGTCGCTTTTGACGCAGGTAAAGATACCTTTAGAAAAGAACAATTAGAATCATATAAGGCTAATAGAAAACCAACACCTGAAGATTTAGTTAAGCAATTCCCTATCGCAAGAGACTTCTTACGTTCTTTAGGCATTTTCCAATTTGAACAACATGGTTTTGAAGGTGATGATATCGCTGGTACTGTCGCAAAGATGGCTGCTAAAGAAGGCTATCAAGTTTCTGTTTATACTTCTGATAGAGATTTCCTCCAATTAGTGGATTCCAATATTACCGTTAATATCATCCGTAAAGGTATGTCTGATATCGTTATGATGACACCAGAAACCGTTAAAGAAATGTATGGTTTTGAGCCACTTCAAATTATTGACTATAAAGGTCTTAGAGGTGACGCGAGTGATAACCTACCAGGTATTAAAGGCATTGGTGAAAAAACCGCTGTTCAACTCATCCAACAATATGGAAGTTTTGATAATATTATCGCTCACGCAAGTGAGATTAAAGGCAAACTTGGCGAGAAGATTATCGCTGATCAAGATAGCGGTAGACTCTCTCGTGATTTAGCCATTATTAAGACTGATGTCCCACTTCCATTTGATATTAAAGACACCATTTATCAGGGCTATGATTTTGCTTCTGTTAGTGAGTTCTGTCAGAAATATGAACTCAAACAATTCATGTCTAAAATTGTTTCAAAATGGAAGAAAGTTGCCCTTGAACAAACCGAGATAAAAGTTGAGAAAGTTAGTTCTTTGAAAGACCATATTAAAAGTAAGGAAATTGGTCTAGCTTTAGACTATGAAGATGATAACTATTCTTTAGGCCAAATATATGGTTTAGCTATTGCCTCTAATGAAGGTAATTTCTATATCGGAATTGACGATTTGAAGAACGATAAAGCTACACTCGATTTACTTATAGATAATGACATTAAAAAGTACTGCTATGACTATAAAGCTATTAAGGTTGCATTAGCCAAAAACAATATTGAAATTAAGGGTCTATATTTTGACTTATTAGTGGCTTCCTATTTAGTGGATAGTTCACTCAAAAATGACGTTGAAGCCGTCATGAATATTTATGGCGTGGATCTTTCTAGTTCCAGTGAATCATTGTCACTATTTTCTAATGAAGATAGCCAAAAAACAGGAAAAATCGCGTTTTTTGCTTATAAATTATATAAAAGAATCACTGGTGAACTTAAGAAAACTGAATCATTAAAACTCTATGAAGAATTAGAAATTCCTCTCATTGATACACTAGCGGATATGGAAATTGAAGGTTTCCCAATTGACGTGAAAGTCTTAGATGAATTCGGTGATGAATATAAAAAGAAAGCTAACGAATTAGCGGAAGAAATCTACGCCTTAGCGGGCAATAAATTTAATCTTGCTTCCCCTAAACAGATTGGTGAAGTTTTATTCGATAAATTAGGTCTTTCATCTAACAAGAAATTGTCCACTTCTGTTGACTATTTAAAAGAGATTGAAAACGAACATCCAATCGTCGGTAAAATCCTTGAATATCGTAAGTATTATAAGCTCATTACTACCTACGTTGAAGGCATTAAAAATCACGTCTATCCAGATGGTAAGATTTATGCGAAATTCAATCAAGCTTTGACCACTACTGGACGTCTTTCTAGCAGTGAGCCAAACTTACAAAATATCAGTGTTCGTGATGAGGAAGGTAAACTCATTAGAAAAGCCTTCTACTACAAGGACGAAAACTATGAGATTCTTTCCCTTGACTATTCGCAAATTGAACTCCGTGTTTTAGCTGCTCTATCTAATTGTCCAGCGCTTAAGGAGATCTTCCTATCAGGAGAAGATATTCACGCTGCTACTGCGAAAAAGATATTTAACCTTCAAGAAGAACCTACTTCATTACAAAGAAGGAAGGCTAAAACCGTTAACTTTGGTGTCGTATACGGCATCTCTGATTGGGGTTTAGCGGATCAACTTGGTATCAATCCAAAAGAAGCTGGAGCGATCATCTCTTCCTTCTATCAATCGTTCCCAGAAGTTGCCACATTCTTTAGAAATATCGTTAACGACGCGGTGAGAGATGGATATGTTTCCACATTGCTTGGTAGAAGAAGATATCTTAGAGAACTACATGACGCAAATTATCAAGTTAGAGAATCTGCAAAGAGAGCGGCGATGAACGCTCCTGTTCAAGGTACTGCAGCGGACTTAATTAAATACGCAATGAATAAAGTCCATCAAGCTTTGCTTAATAATAACTTAGAAACTCGTATGATTTGTCAAATTCACGACGAACTAATCTTTAGAGTGCCTAAGAAAGAAAAAGAAACTGCTTATAAATTAATTAAAGATATAATGGAAAATGCCTTAACCATTGATGTTCCTTTAGAAGTTGATGGAGGCTTTGGTCGCACTTGGTACGACGCTAAATAGGAATTGAATATGCCAGAATTACCAGAAGTAGAAACAGTTAAAAGAGTGCTATTACCAATTGTTAAAGGACGTACGATTAAAGATGTCGAAGTCTTAAGAAAAACAATTGTTAATAATCTTGAGAATGAATTCATTTCATTCATTATGAATGAAACTGTTTTAGATATGTCTAGAATTGGTAAGTTCTTAATCTTCCATTTAACACATGATAAAGTCTTAATTTCTCACCTTCGTATGGAAGGTAAATATATTGAACTTTTAGAAAATGAAGATAACACGAAATACGCTCGTGTAGTTTTTCATTTAGATAATGGCCACAAACTCTGCTACGACGATTCAAGATCTTTTGGTCGCATGATTATGTCTAACGAGAAAGATTATTTAAATGAAAAAGAAATTGCTAAATTAGGACCAGAACCATTTGATGTGGATGATGTTAGCCCACTACTAGAAAAAGCTAAAAGAATCTCTCTTCCAATTAAGACCGCTTTACTTTCCCAAGAACTCATTACTGGCTTAGGAAATATCTATGTTGATGAGGTCTTATTCGCAAGCAAGATTCATCCTTTAACTCCTGCTAAATTAATTAACAAAAATGAGTGGGAAAAGATCATTGTGGAATCAAAAAGAATTCTTTCTGAAGCCATCGAGTTAGGTGGTTCCACAATCAAGAGTTATCACCCAGGCAAAGACATTAACGGTGAATTCCAAACAAGATTACTCGCTTATGGTCGAAATGGGCAAATGTGTGTCTCACGTCACGCTTTTATGCGGTTTATTAAGGTAAATGGCCGTGGAACGACCTTCTGTCCACGTTGCCAAATCAAGCATGGAGCTCCTCTAAAAATCGCTATTGTGGGTAAGATTGCCTCTGGTAAATCCACTGTTTTAGAAGAGTTCAAAAAGGCCAATTCTTGTTGTGTTTCTTCTGATCAAATTGTCCATGAACTCTATGCTCAAAAAGCTATCCAAGAACTCATCATCAAGAAACTCAAAATCAAAGAAGAAGGCGAGTTTGTTGAAGCACTCAGAACCCATATTGCCAATAATCCAAAAGACTTAGATAGATTAGAAAAGATTGTTCATCCATTAGTCAAAAAGGAAATCGAATCTACATTTAAGAAATCAAAGGCTAATCTCTTAGTGGCTGAAGTTCCACTATTGTTCAAAGCCAATATGCAAAACATGTTTGATATCATCGTCGGTGTTGATATCGACGAAAAGATTCAAATCGAAAGATTACAACTTAGAGACAAAGAAAAAAGCGCTTTGCTAAAGCGCCTTAATGATGAGAATAATTTGTTTAACGAACATCTCTCTGAGATAGACTTTATCGTTAATAATAACGATAATCTGGCATGTCTACGCCAAGAAGTTCGCAAAGTTATTGATAAAGTGGAATGTCGCCAAAATCAATCTCTTTAGTGCACATTGCTCTAATGGTTTTGACGATTTGGTCTGCCATGATTGCACTAGCAGGATCTTTTCCTGAATAGAGAATCTCGATTTGATCAAGAGTGAAATTACTTGTAAAGATTGTATAGAGTCTCTTGCTACAACGAGATGTAATGATTTCTTTGACGATTGCGTCACGAACGAAATCGTTTTTAAATTCGTTGCCAAAGTCATCAATAACTAAGGCAGGAACTGTGCAATACATTTCTAATTTTCTCTTGAACTCTTCAGGATTTTTTCTTTCGATGTCGCATAGTTCACGGAAGCGTTTAGAGGCGTTAATGTAGCAGACTGGAACTTGGCCTTTGTTTCCCTTCTTAGCTAAGTCGATTGCCATGACTGCGGCAAGATAGGACTTACCAGTTCTATTAGCACCACACATATAAACCCAGCGAGTTTCTTTACCGACTTCATAGAGAGTTAAGTTTTCTAATGACTTTTTAATTGGATTGTTTTTATTCTTTTCAGAATCCACTCTAATTTTGTAGTCATAATCCGCTACTCTAGCATCAAGCCATTCATCAGGAAAGTCTTTAACTTGGAATTGTCTTTCAAAACTCACGCGTTTAAGAAGTTCTCTACATGGGATCAACTGTGTCTCGACTACACCATTAGCGTAAGTTACCTTACTATTTAAGTAAGCGTTTTCTTTCTTACATTTCTTTAAACCTGGACATTTCTTACAGTAGTTACAGTCTCTAGCGTATTCATAAACCTTTATGACATTCGCATCAATAACTTCATCTGTCATGCCAATTGATTTGCAGTATTTGAGAACAGGAGCACAGTCATGTACTACTTCTCTCATTTGTTGAATAAGTGATTCATCACTTTCGATTGCGAAATCACCAACTTTAAGCTTTTCCATTGTCGTCGTCATCTCCTCTCAAGATATTCATAATTTCATCCCAGCTTAATTCAGAGTCATTGGTTTCATTGCTTTCTGCCTTTGTCTCTTCTTTAGCTTCCGCTGCTTTTTCTTCTTTAACTGGGATAACAATCTTTTTACTCTTTAAAGCACCTTTTTTCTTCTTGTCTGTTTTCCTTAAATAATTCATCGCATCTGCGGCCGTACGCACACCCTCTCTAACTAATTGGGCGGCTACCTTTTCGGCATATGCTCTAGATAAGACGTTATCGGCTTTGAATAGAACATAATCTACAACTGCGTTAATGACTGAGTTTGGTAAATGGTAGTTCTTAGATAAATCATTGATTAATCTAATATCAGCGTCTGCTGGTTTCGTACCGTTTTGGATGATGGTGAGATAATCTTTTGGAGATTTACTTTCCATGAGATTAATCTTTTTAGCAAGATCGGTATTACCGTTATTGAGGCTTGGTCTATTGTCCACACGCACGTTTCTTCTACGATATGTGTAGATTTCTTTTTCTTCCATCAACTTCGTTAGTTTTTCGAAATCAATGCGTTGACCTTTCGGCTTTTCCAAGTCATAGACTTGGTTGACGAGATTAGCCGCTTCATTTTCATCAACACCGTTGAGTGTAGATAATCTTTCAATCTCTTTCATTTCTTCTTTTCTAAAAGCGGATTCTTTGAGTTGTGAAATCTCTTTTAGAGAGTTGAAGAATTGTTCATAAGAGAAGGCGCCTTTGATCTTGCCTCTATTACGACCTTTGACCCCACCTTTACTTTCCGCAGCTTCCACGAAGGAGCTATCGTTAAGTTCTGGATGGAAGACTTCAGCAAAGCTTGCTGTAATTTCTTTTCCATAATCTTGGTGAGTATCAAGGACATAAATCTTTTTAAGTCTATTAGCATTATTTTCACCAATGCTTCTAATGAGCATGCCATATAGGAGCGTGTCATCGAAGAATCCACTTGGGGATTTAGGAGCATAAAGTTCGTAATGATAGATTTTGAAGTCGTTACCTTCACTGACAAAGGTCTTTAATAGACCTGTGGCTTCGAGATACTTGCGGGCATCTACGAACGCACTTGCGGGCATCCTCATACGTAGGAACACTTGTTCGTGCGTGCACAATGGAGAGACCTTTTCGTTATTTGCTTCACTCCACAAAGTCATGTATAAAGACAAGGCTTCAAAGCCAATCATTGGTTGGTATAAGTTGCTTAAAGTATCGCGATCGTAATCAGCGATCATCGATGCTAAACGTACTTCTAAGAAATCTTGGTGTGCTAATACTTTCATAGGGAGTTTTTGCCTGTCAGTGACGCTATTATCACATAGAGAAAAAACAAATGTAAAATAAAAAAGATATACACACTTTTGAAGAAAATTTTATCCACATAGGGTGTTTATACATTTATATATTTATATATAAATAAGTCAAGAAAAATTATAAAATCCCCACTTATCCACATTAAAATTTGTGGAAAAAAGTGTTTTTGGCAACCAAATCTAAATTATGAGTGTATAATGTTGCCGTAATAATAATTTTATTATTAGGGAGAAAACTCGTATGATTAGAAAAATTGCAATATTAACAAGCGGTGGCGATGCCCCAGGTATGAATGCCTGTTTACGTGCCTGCATCCGTGCAGGTTTGTACCAAGGCAAAGAGATGTATGTCGTCTATGACGGCTTACGTGGATTAGTCGAAGGCGACATCAAACAAGTGAATAAAGATTTCACTCAAGACATCATCAATCGCGGTGGCACAATTATTAGAAGTGCGCGTATTCCAGAATTCAAAGAAGAAGCGGTTAGCAAGAAAGCCGCTGATAACTTAAGAGACTTCGAAATCGATGCTTTAATCGGTATCGGTGGCGATGGTACATTCAAAGGCTTACAAGCTTTATCCAAACACGGCATTATCTGCATTGGTATTCCAGGCACCATTGATAATGACGTCGGTAGCACTGACGAAACAATTGGCTTTGCCACAGCGTTAAATACAATTTGTGAATGTGTCGATAAACTCAAAGATACATCTGGTTCTCACCAACGTTGCTCCTTAATCGAAGTTATGGGCCGTCACTGTGGTGACTTAGCAATGTTTGCTGCTTTAGCAGAAGGTGCTGAAGGTGTCATCTGTGTCGAACACCCATTAAAGAAAGATACATTATTCCGTAAATTACGTAAGATGAAAGCGCAAAATAAGAGTCACGCGATTATTATCGTTAGTGAAAACTTATTAAATATCAACGACTTAGCAGTCGAAATTGCTAAAGAAACTGGCTTCGATACAAGAACTGAAGTTCTTGGTAGATTGCAAAGAGGTGGTTCACCAACCGCTCACGACAGAATCTTAGCCGCTAGATTTGGCGCCAAAGCTGTTGAACTCTTATGTGAAAAAGAACCAACAAGTCGTATCGTTGGTATCAAACAAAACGAAATCGTTGATTATCCAATCGACGAAGCCGTTGAAATGAAACATAGGCATACACATGGATTAAGAGACTTAATCGATATGTTGCAATAAATTAGGCTAATAAGCCAAAGGATAAGCCCGCTATTGTATTGCGGAGGGAAAGAATTAAATTTATGAAAGTACAACAACATGACGGTTCCATTGTTGAAATGGACAAAGCAAGTGCAGAAGCATTAGAAGTATTGAACCATTCTACTTCTCACTTATTAGCGCAAGCTATTACAGAACTCTATCCAAAAGCCTTATTTGGTTTTGGACCTGCCATTGAAAATGGCTTCTACTATGACATCGACTTCGGTGAAACAACAATCACTGAAAACGATCTTCCAATCATCGAAAAGAAGATGAAGGAATTAGCAGGAAAAGATTTAAGAATTGTTCGTGAAGAACTCACTAAAGAACAAGCTCTTGAAGTTTTCAAAAACAATCCTTACAAGATTGAATTAATTGAAGGTATTAATGAAGATATCACCACATTCAAACAAGGTGACTTCGTTGACTTATGCCGTGGCCCACATATTATGTCCACAGGCTTAATCAAACATTTTAAACTACTTTCGCTTGCAGGCGCCTATTGGAGAGGCAACAGCAAAAACAAACAATTAACTAGAATCTACGGTACCTCTTGGTATACCGCTGAAGATTTAAATAAATGGCTCGAAGTTCTTGAAGAAAGAAAGAGAAGAGACCACCGTGTTTTAGGTAAACAATTAGGCATCTTCATGTATGATGACCTCGTTGGTAAAGGCTTACCAATGTGGTTACCTAATGGTTTCCTTGTTAGACGTATGTTAAGTGACTACATCATGGATAAAGAAATAGCCTCAGGCTATAAGCATGTCTTAACTCCATGTTTAGGTAACGTTGAATTATATAAGACTTCTGGTCACTGGGCCCACTATCAAAAAGATATGTTCCCAAAGATGGATGTCGATAATGAATCCTATGTCTTAAGACCAATGAACTGTCCACATCACATGGTAATGTATAGAAGTGCGTTGCACTCCTATCGTGAATTGCCATTAAAGATTGCAGAAATCGCTGCTGACTTCCGTTTTGAAGCTTCTGGCGCTTTAACCGGCATCGAAAGAACAAGAGCGTTCTATCAAAACGACTCCCACATCTTCTGCATGCCAACTCAAATTGGTGATGTGTTTAAAGAAGTTACACAACTCATTCTTGATGTCTATCATGACTTCGGATTCCAAAACTATGCGTTCCGTTTATCTTTAAGAGATCCTAACGATACCGACAAATATTTCGGTAATGACGAACTTTGGGAAAAGAGTGAGAACCAATTACGTGAAGTCTTAAAAGAATTAGGTGTTGATTATTACGAAGCTATTGGTGAAGCTGCATTCTATGGTCCTAAACTTGACGTCCAAGTCAAGAGCGCCATTGGTCACGATGTCACATTAAGCACCATCCAACTTGACTATCAATTACCAGAAAGATTTGAACTCACCTATGTTGATGAAAAAGGTGAAAAGGCTAGACCAGTTGTCGTCCACCGCGCTATCTTGGGTTCCTTAGATCGTTTCATCGCCTTCTTAATTGAAGAAACAAAGGGTGCTTTCCCAACATGGTTAGCCCCAGTTCAAGTTAACCTATTACCTGTTAACAATGATTACCATTTAGAATACGCTAACGAATTATTAGCAAAGTTCAAAGAAGCCGGCTTAAGAGTGGAACTTGATGACTCCAACGATAAGCTTGGTTACAGAATGAGAAGTTCTCAAATGAAGAAGATTCCTTACACTCTCGTTCTTGGTGATCATGAAAGAGATGATAGAACAGTTACTTATAGAAGATTTGGTGTACAAGAACAAATCACTGTCAGCATTGATGAATTCTTAAAGCTCATCAAAGAAGAAATTCAAAACAAAGCATTACTTGCTTCCGATAATAAGTAATTGTCGATTGTTTAAATAATTAGCGCGCCTATGATGACGCGCTTTTTATAATACACACTATTTTGTTACATTTTTTTTGCTATAATGTAATTAATCAAGGTGCATAGATAAAGAATTTAGGGAGATCTTTTTTGCACCCCTTTAAATATTCATAATGCACTTTGACATATTGTTATGCCAACATTTGGAGAATCAGTATTAAGAAGTTATTCAAGAATGGGTGACGTTGGCGTCATCGCTCTTTGCTGTGTAATTTTTATCTTAACGATATTTTCTTACGTTAATAGAACAAGAAGTTATCGTATTTTCAGTGCGATTGTTGGTTTTATTCTTTTAGCGGCGGTGGATAACATCGGCTATCACGAATTGCTGCGCATCTATAGCGTTGAGCTTAAGTACCTCATATATGTGATGCGTATTCTTTATCACACAATCTTATTTATTATTTTCTTCTTGTTCACTTTGTATGCCACGACGATTTCCGAACTTAGTAAAAAACAAGCGCGTATCATTTCTTTAGTATCCATGGGATTGTTCCTGGTTTTAGTGGGTGTCGATATTCTATTTACCACGCTTGGTCTAGGTTTCACTATTGAGGACGATGGAACAGCTTATCGTGGTTCTTATGATATCTTCTTACTAGGCTATTATGCCTATGTAGTGTTCCTCACTGTTGTTATCTTTAGAATTAGAAGACTACTTTTTAAACGTGTAACTTATAGCTTCTTCGTGACAATGCTCCTCGCAGTTACTATTAGAACCGCTCAAGTGTTCCTTAACGAAGCTTCTTTAACAACGTTCACATTCACTCTTCCAGTCATTGTTATGTTGTATACGCTTCACTCCAATCCTTATAACGTATCAACTGGTACGCTGGATAAGTACGCGATGCGTGATATGGTCAAAAACTTATATAAGAAAAATTTAGAGTTTATCTTCATGAGCATGACTCTTCCAGATTATGTTGGTGAAGGTAAATCATTCCCTAATGAAGTTAAAGCGCAGATTAGACATTTCGCCGTTGAATTCTTTAGAGATGGAACTATGTTCCAAATCAACAATGGCCAAGTCATCTTAATTGCTAGAAAAGATCATAACCCAGATTATGAAGAATGGATGGAAACAATTCTCAAAGCCTTTAGAGAACAACATTCTTCGTTAAGGATTCCATATAAAGTTGTCTATGGCGAATCTTTACAAGGTAAAATTGGATACAAAGAATATGCCGCCTTTATTGAATACGTTAATGACGATATCCCAATTAACGTTACTCATCGTATTAAAGATAGCGATTTAAGACGCTATAAAACTGAAAGTTATATCACTGAGCAATTAGGAGATATCGCTAGACAAGGTGACTTAAATGACCCACGCGTATTAGTCTTTGCTCAGCCTGTTTATAACATCTCGACAGGAAAATACGATACCGCAGAAGCGTTGACACGCTTAAAACTCGATAAAACGGGTCTAGTTTATCCTGGCATTTTCATACCAATCGCGGAAGAAAATGAATTGGTTCACGTCATCACCAAGATTGTGGCCAATAAAGCTTGCCAAATTATTAAGAAATACCGTCAAGAAGGATACGCCATTAATCGTATCAGTATTAACGTTTCCATGATCGAACTTAAGAGTGGAACTTTCTGCGATGAAATCATGAAGATTATTAAAGAAAATGAAATTGATCCAGAACAAATCGCTATTGAGTTAACCGAATCACAAAACCTTGAAGACTTCATAATTATGAAGGAAAGGATTGAAACTCTACACGCTAAGGGTATTAAGTTCTACCTCGATGACTTTGGTACCGGTTACTCTAATATGGAACGTATTTTCGAGTTACCATTTGATATTATCAAATTTGATCGATCAATGGTCATTGCCTCAGGTGAAGATGAACGTTCTCTACAACTTGTTAAAAACCTCGCTAAAATGTTCTCTAATTTCCACTATCGCGTCTTATTCGAGGGTATCGAAAATAATGAAGACGAGAAACGTTGTTTGAACATGTCTGCGAACTATCTCCAAGGCTTCAAATACTCTAAGCCAATTCCAATTGAAGAACTGCATTCATTCTTATCTCGAATAAATTAACAAATACTATTTGACACATTATATTAATAATGATAATATCTTATCGCTAAAACGTAGAAAGCAGAGGCACCCGCTTCTCGCCAGACCGATAAATATTGGTTGGCTAACGCTACTTCTTATGGGCTAAGAATGTTAACGGGTGCAATATGCATCCGTTTTTTAACAAAAAGGAGTGTGATACTTATCATCGACAATCGCTACGCCAATAACAAAAAACCTGGCAACAACCAAAACAAAGATTTAGTTAATGAAAACGTTCGTTTTCCAGAAGTCCTTTTAATCGGACCAAATGGTGAACAAATCGGTACAATGTCTTCTCGCGAGGCACAATTCAAGGCCAATGAATACGATATGGACCTTCTTTGTGTGGCGCCTAACGCCAAACCTCCAGTTTGCAAGATTATCAATTACAGCAAATATCGCTTTGAACAACAAAAGAAAGCCAAAGAAGCCAAGAAAAATCAACACGTTGTTGAGGTCAAGGAAGTCCAATTAACACCACAAATCGGTGGTCATGATATGGACACCAAAGCCAGAGCGGCTCAAAAATTCTTAGAAGCCGGTAACAAAGTTAAAGTTGGTGTGCGTTTCCGTGGCCGTCAAATGACTCACATTGAAGTCGGTCAGGAAGTCATGGATAAGTTCATCGCTCAATTAAGTGAATACGCGAATGTTGAAAAGCCATCAGCCATGGAAGGCCGTTGGATGTACGCAATACTCGCCCCAAAGAAGAAGTAGGAGGAAAATTTTATGCCAAAAATGAAAAGCAAAAGAGCTTTAATGAAAAGAATTAAGCTCACAGGCACAGGCAAAGTCGTCAGACATCACGCCTATGTTTCACATTTAGCCCCACACAAAACCACAAAACAAAAGAGACACTTAATGAAGTCTGCTGTCTTACATAAGACAGACTACAAGAGAATTAAATTTCTCATCGTTAAATAAGGAGGACACTAGAATATGGCAAGAGTTAAAGGTGGCACAGTCACACACGCCCGTCGTAAAAGAGTTTTAAAAAGAGCCTCTGGTTATTTCGGTAGCAAACACTTATTATTCAAAACTGCGAAAGAACAAGTCATGCACAGCTTACGCTATGCATACATCTCCCGTAGAGACAGAAAGAGAGATTTCCGTAAATTATGGATCAGACGTATCAACGCTGCTTGCAGATTAAACGATATCTCTTATAGCAAATTCATGTTCGGTTTAAAACAAGCTAACATCAACATCAACCGTAAGATGTTATCTGAATTAGCCATCAATGATCCAAAAGCTTTCGCTGATTTAGTGAAAACTGCTAAAAAGGCTTAATTAAGTTAATCAAATAAAAATGCTGAGCAAATGCTCAGCTTTTTTGTTCTTCATTTTTCTCTATCTTGTGGACCTTTTTGCAGTACGGGCACACATATGATAGATCATTAGTGATTTTAGTGATATTACGATAATGCATTAAGCCTTCCACCATTCTCTTTTGGAAGCGTTTGTTTTTCGCGAGTTCTTCTTCATATGGTTTTAATTTGTAGTTCTTAATACCAGTAATGAAGTAATCTTTATTTTCTTCTTCGCAGTGTGTCTTAATGATTTCAGTGCGGCAGACATCACAAGAATAGATATTGTTTTCTTTAATCATCTTTCCACCACAGAATGGGCAGTTATCAAAATCATCACTAGAGTACACCATACCTTTTAGAAGCAATTGTTGGATACGTCTAAAGGAATCGATGTTATTGATAGAGACTAAGACATCATCAGTTTCAAATTCTGGTGAAAGGATATGTGTTTCTACATCTGTTTTAGCAAGTTTAAGAGGTTCGCTAGAAGGCACTAAGAGTATTTTATACTCTTTATCTTTAAAGAATGTTAATTCAAGAGCGGGATGAGATTCCACTTTTGTGTCCTTCACAGTGAGTTGATATTCTTTAAAGCTAAATTTAAGATTGAGTTTCTTAAAAGAAATCTTATCGTCTTTTGGCATTTGGAAATTGAAATGACCAATGGAGAAGATTGTGAGCAATTTACAGTAATAAAGATACTCTTTAGGATCAATGTCCTCTCTAATCTCTTCGACATCATTACCGTATATCTTTTTCATAAAGCGATAGATCTTTTGATAATCCTTATGCATCGCTAAAATGTTGGTCTTTCTTAATTTGATTTTGCCTTTGTGTTTACGGGCTTGGACGTAGACTGGTCGTTTTAATCTTGCTTCTAAAACGGAAATAATAAATTCCATTCTCGCAATTAGTTTTAAAGCGATATCAGAATAGTCCGCGAACGAACGAATATAGCCAGTTTCTAGTTTACCTAAGGCCAAATAATAAGAAAGATGGTTTTCCCTCTGTAAGAGGTCAATTTCGAGTTTATTGTTCGCAAATACGAGATCAGAAAGAAGACGATTATAATGACGGACATAATTCAAGCAATATGAAACACATCTAGCGAAGACGATGTTTTCGTAGATTGCGTAATTATCACGGTAATTATTAGTTAATAATTTCCTAGGTTTGATACCATCTTCAGTGAGGTCTTCCCATAACTCTGAATGGTTAGAAGCGTAGTTCATTGTTTTAGTGTTAATGAGTCGTACTGCCTCGACTGGGACAAGGACGTCTTCATCAATAAGATGAACGATTGGTGTCGCGAATATCCTTTTAATTGCCCCGAGAGTTTTTTCAATCTCACTGACGTGAGCATCTATTTCTTTAAAATCAATCGCTTCTAAGGAAGTGAAGAGATTGATATTGGTAACTGAATAATAATCAAACTCAGGATATGTGATATTGTCGAATTGGTTTAAAAACCTAATGGCATCTTTATATCCTAAAGATTTGGTCATTTTTAGAAGTCCTCGTTAATCTTATTAATAATGAAGGAAGCGCATTCCATTAAGCCAAGCTTTTCAAAAGCGTGAGCGAGTTCTTCTTTGTTTTCGACACTCTTGAATTCAAGTTTCGCAACGACCTTGCTCAATAAGATCTTTTCAATCGCTTCATCCACCATTTTTCTTGGTTCGGTGAAACAGGAACAGTAAACGGAAACGAATGTTTCGATTTGTTTTTCAACACGGTTACCGAAGGAAATGTTATATGGTCTTAAGAGAGCTTCAACTTCTTTAATTGTTGGGCTGGTAGAAGCATCGAAATAGAATGACTTCACAGCGTCATCGATTAATTTCTTGAAGACATTGTAATCTAAGAAGCGTTTATCAATTGGTTCATTGAACGCTTTGATCTTGTCCGCTCTAGCGGAGAAGTTCATGGTCATCGCACGGTCATAAACTTTATCAGAGATTTCGAATGTTGATTCGTCTCTATTCGCGGTACCAATAAACCAAACGTTTGTAGGTACTTTTAAGGTATGGCCTTTAATGAGTTGTTTATATGAAAGGTTTTGACCATGTTTAATATTCTTAAGTTGCACGTTAAGTAACTTAAATTCACGTTTATCTTCTTCGTTTTCCATTAAGGAAAGGAAGTCACTGAAATAGTATTCGATACGGGATAAGTTCATTTCATCGAGAACGATGAATGTAATGACATCTGGTGTGAATTTAGAACGATATAAAGCTTGGGCGAATTTCTTTGGAGTGAACTTACCAGAGAATTCATTGTAATAGCCCACTAATTCGTTTTTATCTTTCCAGGAAGATTCGACTTCAACGATATAGGCATTACCGAAGATAGCTTCCGCGAAGATTTTTGGTAAGGATGTTTTACCTGTACCAGACATACCTTGAAGGATGCTTAATTTAGAAGAACCTAAACCAGCGATGAATTGAGCGATTTCGCTTTCTTTATAAGAAAGATGTAATCTTGATTCTTTTGCGTATTCCACAATGAATCTTACGATTGTTGGTAACGAAGCGTTCTTGAACGCTGCTTGTCTTCTTTGTTCAACATCAAGCAAGATTTCTTCTTCTTCGGAGTCAATTTCACTAAAGGCTGGGCAAGCATCAAAGTCTCTGCTTCTCGCGTCGGAAACATCTTCTCTACCTAAAGGAGCACCACCACCGGCAGGAGCTAAAGCACCGAATTCATCACTATTGATGTTGACGTCAATGCCTTCGTCTTTGAGATATTTAGAGAATGGTCTAGCAAAGATTAACGCAACGAGTAACACTAAGGCGCCCGCGGCGAAATAAATGGTTTGTGATGTAACTTTGGTTGTGTATTCAAAAGTAATATCCGCACCATAGTAATCGAGAATTTCCATTAATGTAGCGTTATTGATTCTTTCTGCAATTTGATAGTATTTACCAAATAAAGCAATACAAACGATTGATAAGAAAGAAGCAATGACGCAAATGAAAGATGTCTTATAGAAGAATTTTGATCTTCTAATATATAAGGATATAGTCGTTGTGGCCATAATAACGATGGCGACAAGTAAGAAATAAACTAATAACGCGAAGGCTTGGTATTCCGCTTTATGAATATCATGGAAGTTCTTTAACATTGTGAAACCATTAATCTTCACCACTGTTAATTCGAAATCAGTTTCAAAGTTAATGACGATGATGTTAGAGAATAAAGCGCCAACAAGTAAGCCGATGAACGCTAAGGTGAAGGCTAAAGCTACTGTTCTATTAAGGAACTTTGGATCTTTCTTCTTTTCTTTATTTCCAATAAATTTAGAAACAAAGATAGCGTTAATAATGACGACAATCGCATTAATAATGATTGGAATATAAGCAGTAGAGAATGTGCTTAATGGTTCATCATCAAAGATAATACCTTCATCTACAAGTTCAGCTTTAACTTCCTTAGTAAAGACGTATTGAATGACGATGGCAAAGACATAGAAGGCCACAGTCAAAGCAAAGGAAGCATATAAACCTTTACGGGCTTTCTTATAGAACTTTTGTGCATCGTTTTTATAGTAAGCAATAATGTGTGAGAAGTAGACGATTTCAGCGACAAAGATGACGAAGAAACCTACAAATGAAATGAGGTTTGTTAATGAAGCGTTTTCTTTTAAAGCATCAAATAATGTGAAATATGGTTTGCTAGCATAGTAACAAACTGGGATTAAGAAGATTAAGAATGAGGCGAATAAGGAAAGAGTAAGAACCACTAATGTGATAATTGAGGCGCGTAGTTCTTCTTTCTTAAGAGGCATCTTAGTAACTGGTTCCGCATCTTTATTTCTATAGAAGAAATATAATTGATAGGCCAATAAAGCTATCGCAATGATAAGTGCGAAGATGACAAAGACTAGATTATAAATCTTATTATTAGCGGCCAAAATCATTAATAACAAGCTAACGACCGCGTTACTTATTTCGTTACCTAAACTGCGTTTCTTATAGATTTCAGTAGCAAGCCCACGAACAACAAGAAGTAAATTAATGACTGTAATGCCCAATACCAAACCATGGATGATTTTGGTACCAGTCGCTAATTCTAACTCATTAGCGCCAAAGATTGCGAATGCATTTCCTCCTTTAACACCAAGGAAGAAAAATAGCGTGAGGAAGATAGCTTCCAAAGAAAGTAACGCTATAGCAGCGATACGTCTGATTTTGAAATCTGTGAATAGTTTCATAATTATAGCCTCAATACTTATGATAATAGTATCGTTACTATTATAAAGATTATTAAGGTGAAATCAAACTTTTTAAGTAAGAAAAAACGCCACTGGGTGGCGTGTTTGTTAGAGTAAATTATCCTCTTCTTGATTTGGTGTGAGTATCTTCACTTCGACATTATTGAGTGCTTCTTTAATCATCGTTTCGTAATCAAATTTCTTCTCAAAAGCTTCGACTTCATCCTGATGTGGCATAGTCTTTGGAGCCTTTGGTGTGAAGATTGTGCAGCAGTCTTCATAAGGTCTAATGGAAATGTCGTATGTACCAATCTTTTTACTGATCTTGATGATTTCTAATTTATCAGTGGTCGCAAGAGGACGGATAACTGGTGTATTGGTGACCGCGTTGATAACGTGCATGGATTGTAATGTCTGCGAGGCAACTTGACCAATTGATTCACCACTGCTGATAACTGGACATTTGCGGCGTTTAGCGAGACCATCGGCTAAGCGGAACATCATTCTTCTCATCAGAGTTATACAATAACTCTCAGGAGCGTTATCATATATGGCTTCTTGAATCTTGGTAAATGGCACGATATGTAATCTAATACGTGTTTGGTATCTATTTAAGACGTGTAATAAGTCTTCGAGTTTATAGATGACACCCATTTGTGTATATGGTGGAGAGGCAAAGTGGATGCATTCAATACTGACGCCTCTTTTCATCATTAAGTAAGCGGCAACTGGAGAATCAATACCACCACTGAGCATGTGCATGGTCTTGCCACCGACGCCTAATGGGTAACCGCCTGCGCCTAAGAAGGTTTTGCAGAAGATATAAGCGGCTTCTTGTCTGACTTCAATGGAAAGTAAGATATCAGGATTATGAACATCGACCTTTAATTCAGGTGTGTTTCTTAAAACATGACCCGCAACAATACGGGTAATTTCATCGGAAATAATTGGATAGGTTTTATCGCCTCTTTTAACTTTAACTTTAAAGGTTTTGCCTTCCTCTTCTCTCATTAGTGCTAAAGCACTATTTTTAATATCTTCGATGTCTTTACTAGCGCGATACACTAAAGAAAGAGCGTGAATACCAGAGACATCTTGTAGTCTTTCAACAATAGGTTCATATGGGAGATTATTTAAGCCAACATAGATGTGGTCATATCTTGTTTCAAAAGATAATTCTGGCCAATCTTTAAGGGCGTTTTTAATGTTATCCGCGAGAGTACGGATAAAGTCTTTTTTGTTTTTACCTTTAGTGGATAATTCACCAAAGCGAATCATGATATGGTCATAGGTGATCATTGTTTAATCTCCTTAATAATTTCTTCTAAGTTTTTAATGAGGACTTCCACCTCTTCTAATGTGTTATCTCTTCCAAAGGAAACACGAATGGTATTATGAGCGATATTCAAGTCATTGGTCATCGCATAGACGACCACACTATAGTCTTCGTGTTTAGCGTGGCACGCTGATAAAGATGAGACCATAATGCCACGGTTTGATAATGCTTCAACCACCACACTAGCCTTATGATGAAGGAGAGAGAAGTTCACAATATATGGGTTCTCTTCAAAATGGGAATTGATGAGATATTTATCTTGGTTATCTTTTAGATAATCTAATAATCTTTTGCTTAGTACTTTGACGTGTTCATAGTCTTTAGCCTGGTTAGAAACAGCAATTCTAATGGCCTTCGCTAAAGAAGCGGAAAGGGCTAATGTATTCGTGCCACTTCTTAAGTTATTTTCTTGGCCGCCACCATTATTAATCGCTTTAATGATGATTTTCTTTTCCTTAACTAATAAGCCAGAACCTAATAGGCCATGAATCTTATGACCGGCCACTGAGAACATATCAATATTTTCTAAATCTAATGGGAGTTTACCCATGGCTTGAACCATATCAACATGGAAGGCAATTTTTGGGAACTTTTTGAGGTATTCACCAACTTCTTTAATTGGGTTAATTGCCCCAGTTTCGTTATTGACCATCATGAGGGAAACTAGGATAGTATTTTCCTTAATTGCGGCCTTTAAATTTTTAACCTCTATTGCGCCTTTCTCATTTACTGGAAGAATTGTCACTTCATAGCCAAAATCTTTTAGTTCCAGAACGGTGTTAAGGACGGAAGGATGCTCGCTTGCACTGGTGATAATGTGATTACCACGTGAACGATTAGCAAAGCAATAGCCTTTAATCGCTAGGTTATTTGCCTCAGTCGCACCACTTGTATAAATCACTTCGTGATGAGTGAGTTTGAGGACATTTAAAATTTGTTCACGGCTTTTATCTAATAAGCGTGAAGCTTCTTGTCCAAGAGAATGTATGCTGCTTGGATTAGCAAAGTATTTGAGAGTGATTTGGTTATATGAATCTAAAACTTCAGAATCAACTTTAGCGGTAGCAGCGTTATCGAGATAAATGATATTAGCCATTCGCTGTACCTGTGTCTTCAACGTGCATGCGTTTAAAAATCGCGTTCGCTTCGTGATAGACTTTCACAAATTCACCTTGATAGAATTCGCTTTCTAAAGCGGTGAGTTGTTGATGGACATCATCTTGATGATTTCTGTCTCTATTGGCGTAGACCACTGCGGACTCAGCGAGTTGCATTTCACGGAATTTATTTTCAATTTCTTCAAACACCGCATTAGCGTTGTTTTTTAATGTTGAAACCATATCGTTGATTTGATCAACAGCGATTGGTTGAATCTTAATGGCTTTATCAATTTGATTTAACAAATCATAGCAATCTTCAATACGGATTGTGTATGGTTCAGAAAATTCTGGAATAGCGATTTCTCTAAGCAAGCCTTCAACTTGTTTTAAACGATAATAGTAAACAAACACCAAAGTGTAGGCTTCTTCACTAGATGTCTTCAAGAACTCAATGTATTGTTTGAATTCTTCAATGCCTTCTTTAGCGAGGTCATATTGCGCGCTTAATTCATCCAACTTACCCTTAAGGGTAGAGAATGGTTGTTTTAATGAAGAATGGACGTAGTTATCTAAAGATTGCTTAATGGTGCCTAAAGCATTCATTGTTTGTTTTAAGGCTTCCACTTTTTCTTTTCTTTCATCAGTTACTACGTAAGTACGATAGATTTCTGGAAGAAGTGCACAGATCTTTAAGAAAGCTTTTTCTAAATCGATAACATTTTGATAGATGGATTGATTGTTTGCTTCGAAGAATTCTTTATCAGATTTTTCTTTGTTGAGCATATCTCTCATCTCTTCAATTTCGGATTGGAGACCATCTAAAGATTCCATGATATTAGCGATTTGTAACTTTGTTAAACGAGTGCGGATGATAGTTAAATCATTGTTCCATTCGTTTAATTTGGTTTGGAAAGCTAAGTTATATAAAGGTAAACCTTTTTGTTCTAATTCTTCATAATCCCTTTTGATATCAACAATCTTTTCAGGGACAACGGTATTCACTAAGATACAAAGATTTGGCAATTGACTTAAAGCGGATTCTAAAGCGGACACCACTTTACCGATAGTTGGCAATAATGATTGAGCGTCATCGTATTCCGCACTTTCGATATGTGTTTCAAATTCCACGAACATCTGATCAAGTTTATCAAAGACTTGGTTAATAGAGGAGCTGACTAAGTCTAAGTCAGAGCTGTTAGCGTAGAATGTTTGTTTGACACGTCTATAGTTCTCTTTGAGTTTGAGGATGGATTGACGTGAATCTTCTTCAGGTTTGATTAATGTATATAAGTCGTTATCTAAAGCGTTGACTTTATCTTCAAAAGTCTTCATCGCTTTCTTAGAATCAGAAATAACTGTCTTAATATTTTTGAACTGCTTATTAGAAATAAGAGCGTTTAATTGTTTGAGCATCGATTCAGCGAACTTATCATCATTTTCATAGATTTCTTTGAAACGACGAGAGAACTTCTCGTGCTTATCAACGTAGAGTAAGTTTGTACGAGAAATGATTTCAAGACGGTGAATGTATTGGGAGTCTTGGCCAATTAATAAAGCATCTAAGTATGAGTATTTCTTTTGGAGTTCACGCACTTGGTGTTTAACTCTATTTCTAGAAATCACAAAGTGATAAAGAAGGAACGCTAAAACGCCGAGGATTACAACACCACCAACAATGGCGAATGCTAGGCCAACTTTTTGACCAGTACTAAGTAATAAAATCATGAGGAAACCTCCTAATAGATGCGAATATAAAACTAATGGCTCAAGCCACACTACTATTTTAGCGACTTTTATTGCTAATATAAAAGACTTTTTACGAAATTATATTTCATAAAACGATTTGCTTATTATTATTTGTTTAGCAGAAATCACATCTAACCAATGTCTTATTAGCGAGAGGAAGGTTCAGATATGGACTTGATATTCTTCATCCTGTGGCCAGCTTTATTCATTATATTGTTTGCCGCAGCGGTTGTTGGATTAGCATTCTTAATAACCTACATAGTCAAATACTCAGCGCTTAAAACTGCCCACTATAGAAACTGCTTAATTGCCACTATTATTGTGTTCTCAATAGTCATGTTATTGCTTGCCTTATCAACATGGCATTTTATTGATATTTTGAAATCGTTCAATCATTTCTTAGATGGACCTAATAAGAAATCAACTGCCGAGAGTGCTCAGCAAGTATTAATGTATCTAGGCTTTTTCAAAAAAAGTTGTGATTATTCGCTAATAAATATAAAATAGTCGCATGGGTTTTGTCTTTTTTATTGGAGCAATCGTTTTAGCAGGATTCTTATGGCTCGTGATATTGCTCATCGCGTGCTTGATTCTTTTTGTTTTTATTCCATGTTTAATCATTGCAATTATCAACTTAGTCAAAGGTATTAAGAACCATTGGCCACTATGGAACACTATTCCTCTCATTATTACTGGCTCTATCGTCATTATTTTCATTGTTTTATTAACGATGTATTTTGTTTGGAGATTTGGTTTTTATCAAGATCCAACCGCTACTAGTAGCGCATCTCAAGCCGCAAATCAGCTCTTATTTCTCCTCAAATTATAAAAATATTATATTTTTTAATTGACGGAATTAGATTATTTCTATATATTATTTACTGCATGTAATGCAGCATGTGAATACAATCCGACCGACGTTTGATACGGCTGTGACGAAGTAACCGAAGCTCAAAGGTGAAACGATTAATCAAACATCCGGGATGAGGAATTCACACCTATTCATTATTTTGCAAGAAGAAATAAAGAAAGGAAAACGAACGAACATGAGATACACAGGTTCAGATTGGAAAAGATCCCGTCGCTTAGGCTTTTCCACATTAGAAACAAGCAAAGAATTAGCGAAACGTCCTTATGGCCCAGGCCAACACGGTAACACCCGTCGTAAAAAGAATTCCGAATACGGAAAACAATTAATTGAAAAACAAAAATTAAGACAAATGTACGGTGTTAACGAAAGACAATTCCGTCGCTTATTCATGATTGCTTTAAGCAGTAAAGAAGTTACCGGTGTTGCTTTCATGAAGTTGCTCGAATCCCGTTTAGACAACTTAGTCTACAGAATGGGTTTTGCTAGAACAAGAAGAGGTGCCAGACAATTAGTCAACCACGGCCACATCGAAGTTAACGGCAAAAAGTTAGACATCCCATCAGCATTATTAAACGTTGGTGATGTCGTGAGCGTCAGAGAAAACAGCAAAGACCTCAAAGTGATCAAAGAATCCTTAGAAACCTTAGGCACAAAAGTTGGCTGGGTTGAAGTGGATGCTGAAAAGTTATCTGGTAAATATGTCCGCGAAGTCGAACGTAAAGAATTACCACAAGATATCACCGAATCACAAATCGTTGAATACTACAACCGTAAACTCTAATACTCAAACAGAGCAAACAAAAACCATCTCGATACTGGGATGGTTTTTTATTGCTTATTATTTTAATAATATAGATACTCAGGCTCAGGTAAGTTTTTCCATTCTTCTGAGTTCTCAATTGTTTCAGAAATATAGTCCACTACTTCGAAGAACTTTTCACCCTTTTTAGAAAGTTGAACTTCAGCACGAGTGATACAGAACCTTTCAATAAAGATTGTTTTATCATTCACTGTTAGTTTATACGTCTCGTATGGAGTGGACATTACGTGGCTAGAGGATTTATGTGGATCAAAGTTATCTGGATAGGCATATGGATTCATAGCCTTAACTTTGTTATATAACTCTTCCATATTAGGAAATGTATATTTCGTTGTGTAGTCTTCCGCGGTTTTTTCGTGATGACGTTTTGTCTTCACCAAGACTTTTGTATCGCTGTTATAAGAAGCGTCTGAATAGACACCCCACTCTAAAGAAAACTTAAAATCTTCTAGAGTAACATCAAACTTTGGACTTTGGTTACAACTAGAGAGCATAACCGCTAAAAATGGGATGAGTAATAAACGTTTCATATCTATGACCTCTACTAATTAGACGAGCAAAAGTGAAAAAACCGCTAAAAATAAATATAAGGATATATAAATGTTACATGATGACTATCAAGTTTAGTCAAGATACATACACTGTTAAGCCAGATAATATCGGTATCAGTGTTGACCAAAACGGTAAAGTGACAGTTGCTGAAACTGCTGTTCCAGGCACAGAAGCGACTCTTATGCCTATATTGGTATTAGAAGTAACTATGGCGCGATCTATATTTCATCCATTGAAATTATTTGGGGCTAATAAATAGGTAAACTAAAAATAAAGCAGAGTCGTAATTGATTCTGCTTTTTCTTTTATATAAAAGAGGGAGATACGAAGTTATTATATACGATACGTTAAACAATCTTTACATACTTTTTTCGTATCGTAACTATAACTTTATACGTATTTGATTAATATATCGTAAAACCTTAAAATCCCCTCATGAACTATTTTTTGATAGTTAGGAGGAATTATTATGACAATTGAATTTTGGTACTTAATTGGTGCGGCTCTTGTCTTCTTTATGCAAGCGGGTTTCGCGATGGTTGAAACTGGTTTCACACGTGCAAAGAACGCTGGCAACATTATCATGAAGAATTTAATGGACTTCTGTATTGGTACAGTAGTCTTCATGCTATTAGGTTTTGGCTTAATGATGGGCGAAGATGCATTCTTCGGTCTTATTGGTGTACCTAATCTTGATTTATTCGCTAAATTTGCAGCGTTTATTGAAAGTCCTGCGGAAGGATTTACCGCTGCTTCAACATTTGTGTTTAATCTTGTGTTTTGCGCTACTGCGGCCACTATTGTTTCTGGCTCTATGGCAGAAAGAACAAAGTTCTTATCATATTGTATTTATTCCGCGGTTATATCCTTAATTATTTATCCAATTGAAGCCCATTGGATTTGGGGTGGCGGTTGGTTAGCGAGTCTTGGCTTCCACGATTACGCTGGTAGCACCGCTATTCATATGGTTGGTGGTATCGCTGCTCTTATTGGTGCGATTATCCTTGGTCCACGTATTGGTAAATACGAAAGAGATGCAAATGGTAAAGTTATTAAAGTTAACGCTATTCAAGGTCATTCTATTCCATTAGGCGCCTTAGGTGCATTCATCTTATGGTTTGGTTGGTATGGTTTTAACGGTGCTGCCGCTACTTCCACTAGTGAATTAGCGACCATCTTCTTAAATACCACCATTGCTCCAGCTGTGGCGACTGTTACAACGATGATCTTTACTTGGATTAAAAACGGTAAACCAGACGTCTCTATGTGTATCAACGCTTGCTTAGCAGGCTTAGTTGGTGTCACAGCAGGATGTGCAGCATTTGATGCTATTGGCTCCACAGTTGTTGGTTTGGTTTCTGGTATCTTAGTGGTCTTTGTGGTCGAATTCCTTGACCTCAAACTCCATATCGATGATCCAGTTGGTGCGGTCGGTGTCCATATGGCTAATGGTATTTGGGGCACAATTGCTGTTGGCTTATTAGCCAATCCTAAAGCCCCAGCGGGTCTTAACGGCTTATTTTATACCGGCAACTTCTATCAATTAGGCGTACAATGCTTAGGCTTTATTAGTGTGGCTTCTTATACCGCAGTGTGTATGATTATCACATTCTTCATTATTAAGAAAACTGTTGGCTTACGCGTTAGCAAAGAAGAAGAAATCAAAGGTCTTGATAGCACTGAACACGGCTTAACAAATGCATACGCTGACTTTGCTATCGCTGCTAATGCTTATGCTGATTACATTAAGAGTGAACCAGTTGTGACTGGAGATATGCCAGTTAGCGAAGCAATCCCTGTTAAGAAAGTTAAAACCACTACGACAGGTGTTAAGTTCACTAAAGTGGAGATTATCTTTAAAGAAGAAAGATTATACGCCTTAAAAGCGGCAATGAGCAAAATCGGTATTATGGGTATGACTGTTGCTCACGTTATGGGCTTTGGTCAACAACAAGGCAAACCAGAATTCTATCGTGGCGTTCAAGTCGAAGCGGACCTTTTGCCAAAAGTCCAAGTCGATATCGTCGTTTCTAAGATTCCAGTGAGAACTGTTATCGAAACCGCTAAGAAAGTCTTGTATACCGGTAACATCGGGGATGGCAAGATCTTCGTCTATGATGTTGAAAACGTTGTCAAAGTGAGAACCGGTGAAGAAGGTTACGACGCTTTACAAGACGTTGAATGAACTACCGAATATAAAGAAAAGCAAGGTTTGATGCCTTGCTTTTTTATTCAATAATAAAAACTTTTAAGAAACTAATGTATAGTGCATGTTGAATTTGAACTCTTTTCCACCTAAATAGAATGTACATTCTCCGGTTGCTTCATCAAACTCAACTTCTGAGAAATGAATATAATATGTGGCATATGTTTTATAGTTTACATATGCTTCAATGGAACATATAACAGCGTTTTCTGGAACTGTATTCTTAGTGACTGGATCATATTGAACACTCCAATATGCATATTGTACGTCATGCTCGCCTACTTCCAAAAAACATTCAATGTCACCCTTAATGAATTCTAAACCCGCTCCATTAACATCATAATACTTGCTTAAATCAACGTTATATTTAGCAACAGAATCGTCGTAACCATTGACTACATAGGCGATGACCATAGCGGTTTTCTCTTCTAAAGCAGGGATATATTGCATAAACGCTACGCTTATAGCGGTTACTTTGTCATTAACATATGAAGCGACATAAGTCATGTCATCTAAAGTGAGACCATAAACACCAACAGCGTTTTCTAAAATCTTAAATGCAAGAAGCTTATAATCCTGAGTTAACTTTTTGTAATTAAGTCTAAATTCTAAAGCTGCACCTTTGCTAGAGACTTTGGTAAAGGTGATATATTTATTAAAATCAATCTCATCATAAAAATACGAGGCGTTATTTTCTTCAATCTTAGCTTTATAGCCATTTCCCTCCACGTAGTGGGCAGTAGGCGTTATCATTTCTTTTATGTCATCACGTCTAAGGTCTTCTTGTACGAACATATCGTCATCAGCGTAAAAGTGAACGGATGGTACATCTTGATCATAATCAGGAAGAATTGTATGTAAAGTCATGCTGAAACGCTTAGCGTTAAATAGATTGTTTAGTTCTTCAACTTTCTGATTTGTGGTATCAACGGAAGATGAAGCGGACGAAGTTGAAGATTTAGGACCGAATAAAGAACACGCATTAAGAGATAAAGATGCGATAATAACCATAAATAACTTCTTCAGTGTTCTCATATCAAGTACCCTTCTTTTATATTTTTATAAAACCATATACATGTTAAAAAGAAAAGAGGATTGCGTTGAACTAGTCAAGCGAAAGTAGACAGTTCAAAAAAGTCTCAATCTCAAAACCCCATGTCGTGTTTATACTGATGTGGGGTTTTATAT
>JBGUOH010000006.1:0-73616 GCA_045117995.1 Bacilli bacterium | reverse complement strand
TACCCAAGTTGGTGAAGGGGCTTCCCTGCTAAGGAAGTAGATCGGGTAACTGGTGCGAGAGTTCGAGTCTCTCCTACTCCGCCATTATAAAAAATACGACATTGATTCAGTGTCGTTTTTTTGTTGTTTTTTTGAATGAAAAATTTCTTCGATTATTATTGAAAAAAATGAATATTTTTGCTACCTTAATTCGGGGGTAAAAAACTATGAGAAAAAACACTATTAAATCTATCGTTATTTTAGCGGCAATTCTTCCTTGTTTAAGTGGTTGTAAAGCAAGCAAATACAAAGAAGGCGAATTAGTTAAAGCCGAATGTGTCTTTAATGGTTATGAAAAGTTACCTGATTTTTCAGAATCTTTCACTCTTGATGTTGAAGATTATAAAGGTTTAGAAGTTAAAGCTCATGGCGATTATTTTTATATTAATGATTTTAAAATTTATGACTCCCTCTATTTAGCGGACATCAATGGTGATGGTCACCGTGATTTCTGCACAGATTTCCTTTATAACAGAGATATTAACAATCATTTCCATGGCTATGCTTTCTATGACATGGAAAACAAAACTTATCTTGAGTACTATCTCCCTACTAATTACATGTCTTATTACTTAGGTGAAAGAGATGGTGCTTTAATCGTTAAAGAATTCTTTGGTCAACATGACGCTGAAAACTATAGAGCTAATAAATTTCATAGTAGAACTGCGACTTTGTTAACTGCGAAAGAAAAACCAAACCTAGTTTGGAAAGACGATGAATTTGAATTCTATGATTATTCTATTCATATGTACAATGTCGATAACGGTGCAATATCAACCTATAATAATCCAGAGAAAGAATTTAGATACCTATGCGCAACTGATAGAGTTAATGATTTATATTTTTTCTATACCTATGCAGGAATCTTAGATAAGGATTCTAAATTTGCTAATGACTGCGCGGATATTGAAAGTGGTGATGGTTATGAAGTCGCTTTCAACAAGGAAAAAACCGCCAGCACGAACAAAACGATCGATGGAACTCATATTACCTGGTATACAATCACCTTTAAAAAGGAAGGTGTGTTCCACATCAAAATTGCTATTAATGGAATTGAACATGTTTTAGATGTTGAAGTGGACAATGATCACTACTACGGCAAATAGTTAAATCGATAATATATTGACAAAGCGAGTAAAAAATAGAGATAATCAGTTATACATATCAAACCGATGAAGTGGAATAGTACCTTCCAAAAGTAATTTAAAGAGAGTTCTGGGAAGCTGTGACAGAATAATTGCTTGGAAGCGAATGGACCAACGAGGGCGGCTAATACCCGACGGCATCACTCCGTAACCATGTGATAGTGTATGTTAGTACACGAAACCCCATTAAGGTGGCATAGTAAAAGATTTTTAAGCTTTTATCCTTTTGGGAAAAAGCTTTTTTGTTTAATAGGAGTAAAAAATGATTCTTAACTTAAAAATGGTATTCCGATGGTGCAGACATAGAGACTAATGTCTATTTTCCACGTGATTATTTTTAAGAAAGAAGGATTTATAAAATGAAAAAACTATTTAAAACATTATTTATGTCCCTTGCCTTATTGGCGGGCTCACTCTCATTCACCGCTTGTAACTCAAACAAGAAAACAATTGGCATCATTCAATTTGGTACCCACGAATCGTTAAACGACTGCTATAACGGCATGGTCGAAGGCTTAAAAGAAGAACTTAAAGAAGAATTCGATAACTACGTTATTGACCGTCAAAACAGTAACTTCGACGCCGCTTCAAGCGCCGCACAAGCTAATACATTTGTGAGTAAACGCGTAGATATTATTGGCGCAATTGCTACGCCAAGCGCGATGGCTGCTGCTAGTGCTGCTAAAGGTACAATCCCAGTTGTTTATTGTGCGGTTAGTGATCCTACTTCCGCTGGTTTAACTACAATGAATAACGTCACAGGTTCTAGTGACTTATTAGACTTTGATGGTCAATTATCTTTAATCAAAACATTTATTCCAACAGTCGCTAAAATCGGTGTTCTTTACACCCTTAGCGAAGCTAATTCATTAAGCCAAATTGAAACATTAAGAACCAAAGCACAAGCTTTAAATATTGAAATCGTTACACAAGCTATTACCAACGCTAGTGAAATCCCAACCGCAACAGATACACTCTTAAGTAAGAATGTCGATTGCTTAACTAACTTAACCGACAACACAGTAGTGGGTGCTTTAGATATTATCTTAGCGAAAACTAACGCTAAAAAGATTCCGGTATTCGGTAGTGAAATCGATCAAGTTAAAAGTGGTTGTTTAGCCAGTGCTTCCCTAGACTATGTAGCCTTAGGTCAAAAAACTGGTGCTATTATGGCTAAGATTTTGAAAGGCGACGCTAAAGCAAGTAATGATATCGCAATCAAGATTGAAGATAGCTTTAACTGCTATTCTGAAAAAGTGGCTAATGATTTAGGCATTGCTTTACCAGAAGTTAAAGACATGAAAAACGTTGATAAATAATTATGTTCCCAGATGTTTTATTTAACATTATCCAACAAGGCTTATGCTACGCAATCGTAGCGTTAGGGGTTTATATCAGTTACAAGATATTAAACTTCCCTGATTTAACGGTCGATAGCTCCTTCCCATTAGGAGGTGTCGTTTGTATTGGCTTAATTCAAGCCGGAGTGCCATTTATTATCGCTCTTATTGTAGCCTTTATTGCAGGCGCCGCTGCTGGCTTTATTACGGGCTTCTTACACGTGAAGTTTATGATAACGCCATTATTATCTGGCATCATTACCATGACCGCTTTATTATCCATTAACTTAGCGGTTTCTAATGGTAAAGTCTTAATCCCATATGGAGATAAAACCACATTGTTTAATAATCCATTTACCAAATTATTTGGTAATGACCTCTCTATGATGGCTTTAGCTAATATCATCATCTTAGTGGTTATCGTAGTTTTAATTAAGGTCATTATGGATCTCTTCTTTAAAACTAAAAGAGGTTTTATGCTTAGAGCCGTTGGTGATAATGAACAAATGAGTATCGCAATGGGCTGTAATAGTGGATTCTATAAGATCTTTGGCTTGTGCCTCGCTAACGGATTAGTGGCTTTAGCGGGTGCTATTTATAGCCAATACATGAATTACTATGACAATACTTCTGGTACAGGTATGGTAGTCATCGCTTTAGCAAGCGTTATTATCGGTACCGCAATATTCAAAAATGTCAAAGTGATTAAAGGTACAACCGCTGCTATTATCGGTGCGCTTATTTATACTGCCGTACTAAATCTCATCATTGCGTTAGGCGTACCAACCTTCTATTTGAAGCTTGTTATGGCAGCAGCCTTCTTAGTCATCTTAATCCTAAATACCTACGTCTTCTCTAAAGAGAAAAAACGTAAGAAAGGAGAAGTGAATCATGCCTAATTTACTATCCTTTAAAAACATTTATAAAACATTCAATACTGGCACTATTGATGAAATGCCTTTATTCATTGATTTCAATTTAGACATCAAAGAAGGTGAATTCGTTTCTATCGTTGGTAGTAATGGTTCAGGTAAAACAACATTGCTCAATCTTGTCAGTGGTTCCGCTCCTCTTAATAGTGGTGAAATCTATTTAAAAGATGAAAACATCACTAAGAGCAAAGAGCATATGAGAGCGAGAAAAATCGGTCGTGTTTATCAAGATCCATCACTCGGTACCGCCCCTAATTTAACTATCATTGAAAACCTTGCTTTAGCGGAAAATAAGGGACACGGGTATGGATTATCCTTCGCGCTCAATAAGAAAAAGATAGAAAAATATCGTGAAATTCTTAAGTCACTTAACTTAGGTTTAGAAGATAAAATGAATACCAAAGTCAAGAAACTCTCTGGCGGTCAAAGGCAAGCTTTAGCCCTTTTAATGGCGACTATGCAACCAATTGATTTATTGCTATTAGATGAACATACCGCAGCGCTAGATCCTAAAACTAGCGAAGCGATTATGACACTCACCAATCGTATTGTTAAAGAAAAGAAAATCACCACGCTAATGGTGACACATAACTTAAGATATGCTGTGGAATATGGTGACCGTCTATTAATGTTCAATCAAGGCAAGATTGTTATTGATAAAAGTGGTCAAGAAAAAGAAAACACTAAGATTGAAGATTTACTCAAAACATTTAATGAAATCTCCATTGAATGTGGTAACTAAAGAAAAGACAACCCGCAAAAGGTTGTTTTTTTCGTCACAATTTAATAAGATACCATGCTTTCTAATTTAGTGAAACTAAAACGCTTTATTTTATACTTTTCCTTATAAAATAATAAAATTTTATAAATATTGCTTGATTTCTTCTTTATAAAAGATTAGTTTTGATACTGCTGAGGAAAGGAGAAAACCTATGAAAAAAAGTATTAAAACTATCGTTCTTGCTCTAGCAACAATCGGTATGTTAACAGGCTGCTTTGGTGAAGCCAGTACATCCAACAAAACAAGTAACAATAGTCAATCAAACGTCTCTAGCGATAATTCATCTAGTCATATTTCTACAGACACAAGCATTACATCATCTAGCACTTCTACAAGTACAACATCAAGTGCCACATCTAGCACAACTTCCAGTGCACCAACTAGCTCCTCATCTAGTTCAAGCACATCAAGTATCGTGATTAAAACACAAATCACTTTATCCGCTCCTAAAACAACATTAGAAATTAACGAAGAAGTTCTTATTAGTTCTAACGTCGAAGGTGTCACGCTCTCTACAACAGAAGGTGCCACAATCACAAATGGTGTTTTCAAAGCCACAAAAGACGGCAGATTCGTTGTCACCGCTCATAAAGATGGCGATTTTATCGATGGTGAATTGACCATCACCGTTTTAGCCGCTAAAGAAGACATTGTCTTAACAGCCGTCAAAACAACACTTGATTTAAATGAAACAGTGACCATTAATTCCAACATTGAAGGTGTCACCTTAACAACAACTGAAGGTGCCACAATCGTTAACAACGTCTTCAGTGCTTATAAAGAAGGCACATACGTTGTTACTGGTACAAAAGAAGGCCGTTATAACGCTGGTACATTAACCATCAGTGTGGCCTTTGCTCGTACAGAAGCTAAAGTTAAAGCTGCTCTTAAAGGTTTAAGAGACGGTGAAAACTATACCTTAACTGGTGTGAACGATCTTGGCGTTTTTAACATGTATAGAACCAAAAATTATTTCTTTGACAGCCAATTAAACGAAGGAAAAGCCTTATTCACAAATATCGATTCAAAAATCGAAGGTGAAAGAGTTGCCCACTATATCAAAATGGCGGATAACAAATTGGTTATCGGTAATGATATTGTTTATAGTGTCGATAACAAGCCAGTGCCTGCAACCGATTTATATAAAGTCGACGCTTTCAAATATGTTGATATCGATGCATTGACATTCGAAGAACATGATGGTCACTTTGTGAGCAGAGATGATTATCTAATTTTCGGTATAGCAAATGTTTTAGGTAGCACAATGGCTTATTATGGTTGCATAGCTGTTCAATACTCATTCAATGAAAAATACGAATTAGTGGCCAATCTTTTGTTCACAGAAGATGGTGAAACAATCAGTTATGATAGTGCTGCTATGTTTGGTAACCTTACATACATCAAAGTTGGTCAAACAGCAGCTCCAGTCTTAGACGAACAATATAAGGCTGTCACAGTGGCTAATGAAGGTATGAGTGAAGAAGTTGCTTCTTCCTTCATGCTTAAACAAGGTCACATCAAATCTACAATTAAGATTCTTACAGGCGAAAGTGAAGAATTGTTAGGTACTAGCGAATACAACTTCGATGAAAATTACTTAATCGATGATAAGTACATCACTAGAAGTAACCAAACAATTCACAACTTCTACACAAATGACAATGGCTATGCCAAATACATTGGTATTGGTCCAAACAATGAAGTTGTTACAAGCTATGCTAATGAATGGGAATCATTTACTTTCCCATTTGCCACATTAGATACCACACAATTTAGACAAACAGGTGAACATACCTATTCATATTTAGGTCAAGAATCCAACGCTGTTGCTGGTGATTTAGCTTGGGCTAGCTTTGGTGATTACAAAGTTGCATATATTACCGCCCATGAAGAAAATGGCAAAATCACATCATTCACATGTGAGACCGCTAATGAATTAGTTGATATTTCTGGACCTTCAGATGACAAAGCAGAATACGTTATTAGAAAGCTCGTCATCGAAATTGAAGTATTACCATATGAAACTATTGTTGCTCCAACTCCATTCGAAGCTGATGCAGATACAGTCAGAATCAATGCTTACTTAGATGAATTAACTGGTGCTGACGCTAATTATTCCATCTACATCGGTGACCAAGGCAATTATAAGAACTGGAAAAATGTCAAAGTTACCTCCGATACAATTCTTATCAATGAATGGAAAGACTCAACAGACAATGGATACACTGGCTATCACAAATTAAGCGATGGTAGTGTTATCAAATTTTCCGCTAAGAAAAACGGAGATGCCGTTGAAGACGCTAAATACGAAGGCGATGTTGAACTCCAAGAAGGTCAACCACTCGTTTCCTTATTAGGCCTTAATCTTGCTGCAGAAGCCATGATGTTTGATGATGATAACAATATCGTCTTTAAAGACGGTGTTATGTATGCCGGATATGGTTTATATAACTTATTTGAAAACAATGAAATCGCTATTGATGAAACAATTGTCTTCAATGTTGGTTACAACGATCACATTACTGGCATTAATTACAAATATGGTGCTGCTGATAACGCTAAAGAATTCTGCTATACAAACACTTATGGAACCACAGCATTATCCAATGCTTTCGAAACAGAATTGTTAACAGTTTTAGCGACAATTAAGGAAGCCCCAACTCCAACAACATGGCAAGAAGAATCACAAGCCATCTATGATGACCTTTATGGACTTCTCGGAGAATATGTTTCATTAATTCCATATGTTTATGATCCAACTTATAGTGGATTAATGACATCTTCCGTCAATGACACAAACACTATGGTGTCAATCTCTATTCCTTCCCACATGTCATATAGCACAGAATTCAACACAAAATTGATTGATGCTTGTGTTGCCAACGGCTTCACAAAAGAAAGCGCCAAAAAGGCCACATTGATTGTTGGAACCAAAAAAATCACGCTCCAAATCTTGAGTTTCAAGATTGGCGTTATGTATAAAGACGCTTAGTATATGAAAAAACACTTATCACTTTTATGCGCTTTATTAATCTCTGCTTGTTCAGGTCCTGTTAGTAGTGTGACTTCTAACTTATCATCTGAGCCAGTGATTTCATCAAGCGAAGAATCTACGACTTCAGTCGAGACATCAACATCTACATCAACCACGAGTGTGATAAGTAGTGAAAGCACAGCATCATCGATTACTTCATCTACAAGTGTATCTAGTTCGTCTACTAGCACATCGAGCTCTTCTAGTAGCAGCTCATCTACATCTAGCAGTTCTTCAAGCTCAAGTAGCTCAAGCTCTTCAAGTAGCAGCTCCAGCAGTTTCTCTAGCAGTTCTAGTTCATCCTCAACTAGTAGCAGTAGCAGTTCTCAAGGAGGAGAGCAACAACTCTCCTCTTTAGAGGCTTTTAACAAGCTTCATGATGGCTTGAAACTTAAGAATTCAACCTTCTTTGTTGAAGACTACATTGAAGAAAAACTTATTGATGATAGGATTCTCGTGAATCGTTACTTTGGCAAGTTTGCAGGATTAGATGATGGTTATTTCCAATATTTAGATCAAGGCATGTACAATTATACATTTGATCAAGATGGCCAGATTGTTATTGGAGACTGTAAGACTCTTAACAAGGACACTAAAATGTCTGAGTTCTTCTATACAACATATGACCTTTATCAGGTGAAGGGCAATTGGAAAACTACAACCACTGATTACATCTATTCATCCACTAACGCAAATCTAGGTGCTGTTATCCACGAATTAGCGGGAACTGGTATCTATAACGAAGTGGCTAAATCCTATACCAGTACGTTAGAAGTTGCTGCTGATGGTTTATCAGGAATATTTACTTCTGTAGTAACTACTGATGGTTATGGTGATTTTACCGCTACTGTGCTAGTGAAAGACTTAGGCACAACTAGTGAACCTGCTATTGAAGAGTTCTTGGCAAACGCTACTCCATTAGTGAGCACAAATGATTTTCCAAGCAATGTTAAAGAAGCATTAAAAACCATGTTTGGCAACGACATTCCAGCCCCTCAAGGCGCTAGCTATGCTCATTTAGGAAATGCCTATACTTATCAAGGTGTTGTTGCGCAAGTCACTTATGAAGACTTCTTAATTGGCGACCAAGTAGAAAACTACAAGCAAGCACTTGAAGATTATGGTTTCACATTATCTGATTTAACTGATGTTCAAGGCGACCTTAAGAAATATGGCTTTGTAACCTGGTATTATGAAATTACTGTGGAATCAACACCATATCTTGCTGAATTATTCTTTTATCCAAAATTATACTTAGATGCTTTTGAACAAGGAATGTACCCAAACGGTATCTTCCATGTAAGATTTTCAGTAAACACCAAATAAATTTAGCAGTTTTCTTTTCTTTATTCGTCTAATAAGCAAGAGGACCTCATGAAGAAAAGAATTACTCCCTACATCCTTATTATCATATCGCTATTCCTTATAGGATTAATTTTTATCCCGTTCATTGTTTCTAGCTACACATTGATCGGTCATCCAGAAAACCATCCGGATGAAACAATTTATACACATGTTACCGAATGCGGGAGTATATTCACGAGAATCATGAATGCTACTGATACTACAGGAACTGTGATGATTGGCACTTGCATTGGCATATTAGCCGCTGCTATATTCACTCTCATCACATACATTCGCGCCAAAGCGGAGTGGACAAGAACTCTAGGTAAGGTGGTGTTCTCCTTAGGAACAGCAGCATTCCTCTTTTGTTTAGTTTTCGCTCTTGCTAACTTCCCAACTATGTAAAGGAGCATATATGGTTTTTCATAAGAAACTAGCTATAACCATCATTGTTATCGCAGCACTGTGCATCGGTTTAACTTTTATGCCGGTCGCAAAAGAACAGGTTACTTGTGGTGGTGAAGGAATGATTCAGTCTCTCTTCACGCGAATGCCATATCTCTATCACCAAGATGGTCGTCGTATTTATATAGTGATTGCAGTTTTCTTAACAATCCTCGTTGCCGCTATCGTTCTTGCGGTTACCTATCTCATTACTAAGAAACAAGCTTGTTTGAATATTGCTATGTGTTGTCTAATTCTCGGGGGAATTGCATTCCTCCTATCCGCAGGGTTAACGATATTTTATCGCACTGAATATTAAAAAATCTGACAAATAAAAAAGCCCGCAATCATGTGGGTTTTTTGTTATTTTGCCCATAAAACTGTCATTTTACGATACAAAAATGTGTAGGTGTAACATACGTAATTAGGTTATACTGAAATTGCAGATGAAAATGTTATCAAAATTTTGGAATGGTTTTTTAAATATTTTTGGTATCCGCAAAAATAGTAAATATGTGAAGAACTATTTGAACGAAGCGAACATGAGATCCGCGATTTTCATGTCCTCCGTTATTTTCGTATTAGAGATTTGGCTTGTCTTGAGACAAACACAGAAATATATCATTCCAACATTAATGAATCCTAATAACACTTATTCCGTATTCCAAGTCATCTTCCAAAACACATCTAACTTCTTCTTGTTGATGTCAATGGGTTTTGCGATGCTCATCTATTCTATCCAATACGTTAGTAAGGTAAGAACTGTTAAACGTTTAGTGTGGACCATTGTTTTCGCCGGCTTCTCATTAATCGTTTGCTGCTTACTCCCATTAGAGTTCTACTATAAGTCGATTAAATTCACTTCGGAAATCAATACCATCAAAGGTATTTTCAAGATATTCTTCTATATCTCCGTCATTCTCTTTGACGTAGGCATTATCTTTGCATCTATCTATAGATATAGAGGCGGTAAGAGAGCGTCATTAAGCTCCGTTATGGTTATTTCCTTATTCGCCTTTGTCTGTTTGATGTTTGGTATCATGGTCTCCTATGGTGACTTTGTCAGCGTCAAAACAGTTAAAGACGCTGCAGGTAATGTCGTTTACATGCCAGATGGTAGTGGTAATGTCATGTATGAAAACAAAGAAATCATTTGTTTCTTAATGTTTACCATCTACATCGGTTGCTTATTGATTTGGAACCCACTAACATCTATCGGTATTTTAGGAACATTGTTCCTTGGCTTCTATTTCGCCCTTAAAGGTGCCGCTAACTACGGTCAAAGAAGATTCCCAGAAGGTGACGAAGTTAACTACTTAACATTTGTTATTTCCTTAACGATGGTGTGTATATCGATTTATAACCAACGTATTAGTGAAGCTAAGAAAGACGAAGAGTTAGAGGAGTTAGCCACTAAAGATAAGATTACTGGCTTATTGTCATTTGAATATTTCACAATTCTCGCTAGAGAAAAAATGAGCGAAGGCAATATGGGCTGGGGTGGTGGTGCTTACCTCTTCCTAAACCTTGCTGGTTTTAAGATTTATAACGACCAAAAAGGTTTTGAAAAAGGTAACCTGTTCTTGAAAGAAACAGGCCAAGTCATCTCGGAAGTCTTCCCAGATTCATTAATATGTCGTCAATCCGATGACCACTTTGTGGTCTTTGCCAAGAATGAAAATCTAGAAGAAAAGATTAAACGCATTAATGAAATACTCGAAGCTAAAGATCCTGATGTGAGATTAGGCATGAAAGCAGGCATCTATGTCACAAGAGATAGACTAGAAAGACCACGCATTTGTGTCGAAAGAGCGAGATATGCCTACGGCAATCTCAAGCAACTCGTGGGTAATCATATGTTCGATTACTACGATGAAGAAATGCATGATAATTATTTAATGGCCCAATATATTGTTACTCATATTGATGAGGCCATTAAAAATGGCTACCTAAAAGCCTATTATCAACCAGTTGTTTGGTCTAAAGGTAGAACACTATGTGGTGTTGAAGCCTTAGCAAGATGGATTGATCCAAAATATGGTTTCCTCTCACCAGGTAAGTTTGTTCCTGTTTTAGAAAGTTCACAACTTATTTATAAGTTAGATAAAGAAATCTTAAGACTCGTTTGTCAAGACATTCGTCATAACTTAGATAAAGGCTTACCAGTTTTACCAGTTTCCATTAACTTCTCGAGAGCGGACTTTGGTGTTATCGATATCGTTCAAGTGGTGGAAGAAACAGTCAAACAATATGACGTCCCGCATGATTTGCTCCATATTGAGATTACTGAAAGCGCTTTAACAGATGAAGAAGATACATTAAAGAACACAATTAATCGTCTCCATGAAAAAGGCTTTGCTACATGGCTTGATGACTTCGGTAGTGGTTATTCTTCCTTCAATGTCTTGAAAGACTATGAATTTGATGTCTTGAAACTTGATATGAAGTTTTTAACCGGTTTCAATGGTAACGAAAGGGCTAAAGCCTTAATTAGATCGGTTATCGCAATGGCGGATCAAATCGGTATGAAGACCTTATGTGAAGGCGTTGAAACCGCTGAACAAGCGGAATTCTTAGAAGAAGCTAGCTGTGGTAGATTACAAGGTTACTTATACGGTAAACCTCTCACCTATGAGGAATTGATGGGTCGTATTGAAACAGGCGAATACAATCTCGCTAAAGAGTTATTACACTAAGAAAAAAGGGGACTCAAAGTTCCCTTTTATTTTTGCTTTCTTTTATGACGTCTTATACCCGCTCGAACGAGAAATATTGTTAGTATAACAATTGGAGCAATAAATAGGACGACAATAGCCGCAGTAATAAAAGCATACAAGCCATATAATCCTTTGCTACTTTCATAGATGTGATATGTGCTTTGATAAAAAGTCATTTTCTCAATGCTGAATTTACTTAAATCGAGATCTTGGTATGATGCAAATTCAAGATCGTCTTTTGTGACGACAAAGGAATAATCCTTTCCATCATATTTAGCGTCCACTGCGACAGCATAGTAATACTTATGTAAATTCTTTATCTTAGTGTCAATTTTATATGTTTGATGAGGACCTTTATCAACTTTCTTAATTGAAGGAGAAGTATAAGTTACTTCTGCATCAATTTGATTGAAACAAGAAGTTCTAACATAAGCAACACCGTTGATATCGATCTTATTTGGTTTGTACTCAAAAGCATAAGTGGCGGTTTGACCCGGCCCTAATGTTTGAGTGGTGAACAATTGGTCATTTGCTTGAGCGCTAAAGCTACATAACATCGTGTCACCCTGTGCGTAGAGGTAATAAGATTCTAAATATGGGTAATGAACTTGAGCGTTGTTATAAACATGAAAACTACCTTTATTTTTGATTTCTATTTGATATCTATTCGTGGTTTCATTTTCTGAAAGAACAGATAGTTGATAATCAAAATCAGTGTAATCCACTCGATGTGGGTATGGCATTGGAGCGTTACCCATTAAAAATGGCACGGCTAGTAATGTTAATAAAGCGGTACGTTTTTTCATAATCTTTGGCCTCTCACTAATTAGACGCAATAGTGAGATAAAACCGCTAAAAATAATAACATAAATTATTTGTTGTGATATAGGCGTGAATGGTATAAAGTATACCCCTGCGACAAATATGAATTAATTCATAATTCAGGCGCAAAAATAATAGTTTCTATAAATCTTTATTTATATTAAAATATAACCAGATAAAGATTTGAGAAATTGTCATAACTATTGGTTTTAACAACCAATTTTCTATGGCCTTACAAGTGAGGTATTGATATGCAACAAGTAAGTATTAGAAACAAATGGATCTCATTAAGAGGTGGCTCAAAAGTCAAAGACATGGAAGAAAGAGATGTTCTTTATGTCAAAGGTAAATTCTGGACATTTACTAGAAAGAAATTCGTCCAAGATATGGAAGGCAATCTCTTATACACAGTGAGAAATAAATTCTGGACATTCTTCGTCCATAAAGCCATGGTCTACGATAAAGAAGGCAACATGGTGGCAAAGATTAGAAGAAAATTCTGGTCTGTCCATGACCGTTACTTCATCGAATCATCATTAGGTGAATTAGAAATCTGTGGTAACATCTTATGTTTCAATTATCAAATCAAATTAAACGGTAAAGAAATCGGTCACGTCGCAAGAAAAGTCTCGTTAAGAGACTCATTCGTTTTATCGCTTGATGACGATCAAGATCTACCATTCTTCGTCGCGTTAGTTATCGCAATTGATAACATTACCGATCAAAGATCACAAGAAGCATCGTCTTCTTCCGGTTACTAATGGCTAGGGTCAGAAGATATTGTGGTAATTACCTATTAGAATTCGACCGCGACCAAATCAGAGAATACTGTGGTAGAACTCTCTACCAAATTGATAATGGTAAACTCAGGCAATGGTGTGGTAATTATCTTTATGAATTCAATGGAGATACTGTACGCCGCTATTGTGGACTTAATGTCTTACAACTAGAAGGCAATAAAATTAGAAGATATTGTGGCAATTATATTGCCCAAATCGAAGGCAACAAAATTAGGGAGTGGTGTGGCAATTACCTCTATGAGGTAGATGGTTTTCTAAGCCATGAACAATGGATGGCTCTCATCACATTATTATTTGCCTAGAAGGAACAACATGAACAAATATATGAGAATGGCCATTAATGAGGCCAGAAAAGGAATTAAAGCGGGTCATGGTGGCCCATTCGGCGCAGTCATTGTCAAAGATGGCGTTGTCGTCGGTAAAGGTCATAACCAAGTTGTTAAAAACAATGACCCAACATGCCATGGTGAAATCATGGCAATTCACAAAGCTTGTAAGAAGCTTGGTACTTTTGATTTAAGTGGTTGTGAATTATACACAACTGGTGAACCATGCCCAATGTGTATGTCCGCTATTTTGTGGGCAAACATTGAAAAGGTTTACTATGGTTGCAATATCTTAGATACCGAAGAAATCGGTTTCAGAGATAAGAAGTTCTACGAAATGCAACAAATCGACGCTCGTAAACATTTCGTTTTCGAACTCGATCGTAAACAATGTCTCAAATTATACGGAGAATATAAACGCATTACCGATAAGGTTAACTACTAATGAAATTCTTTTCTGATTTATGGATGGGGATAAAGTCTGTCTTTAAAGGCCCATCTAGCAAAGACAATTTATTTAGTTTGGATAATCGCGTTCCAGTTAGAAACGCGATACCTTTTGGTATACAACACGTTTTAGCCATGTTTGCAGCGAACATCGCACCAATCATTATCGTCTTTAATGCGATGAAGTTTGGTGAAGGCGACGCTCATTTTGCTACATATTCTATGTTAGGCGCCCTCTTTATGGCGGGCTTAGGAACAATTATTCAATTGTTATTAGGCGCTAGATTACCAGTGGTAATTGGTACCGCTTTTACTTTTGTACCAGTTTTCATTACTGTAGCAAAAAACGCTCCTGATGCAGTCACGGCCTATTACACAATTATGGGTTCCATTATCTTTGGTGGCCTATTCGCAATTGTGTTTTCATTGTTCTATAGATGGTGGGGTAAACTCATTAAACCAATCGTTCCAGCCATCGTAGTCTTAGGCGTTGGTTTATCACTTTTAGCTAGTGGCGCTAATAGTTTCTTCGGTGGAAACGAAGTCATTGTTAACGTCATAAATACTGGCGAAACAGGTACAGGGGTCCCTTATTTTTGCTATATCATCGTCGCTTTAGTGACTTTAATAACTTGTTTATTATGGTCAGTATTTGTGAAAGGTGTCTGGAAAAACATCAATATTATTGTGGGTATCGCTGTCGGCTATATCGTTAGTTGCTGTATCCCTGGAATGATTAATTTTGGCAGCATGGCGGTCACTGAAGTCGTGGGTTCGCATGGTGTTGTGGACTTCCCACATTTCATCGATATTACTAAATTAAGATTTGAATTAGTTCCATGCCTTCTCGTCTCTATTTGCTTTATCGCCACAATCGTGGAAGCGATTGGTAATACAACTACAGTCGCTAAAGCGGGTGTCGGTAGAGACGTCACTTCACGTGAAATCAATGGCGCTCTTATTGCCTATGGTTTTAACTGTTCCATAGGCGCATTATTTGGCGCACTCCCACAAACAACATACGCACAAAACGTGGGAATCGTAGCCCAAAATAAAGTTGTTAATCGTTTTACAATCTTCGTAGGCGCAATGCTCTTATTAGTGGCGAGCTTCTTCCCACCTGTCGCCAACTTTATCTATTCCATTCCTGACGCTGTTATCGGTGGCACGATGATTACCTTATTTGGTTCTATCGCCGTCATTGGCATGAGATCTATTTCAGATATAGGTTGGAATGATAAGAATGTCTTAATTACTGCGATAAGCATATGCTTAGGCTTTGGTATTACCATTGCCACAGTTACCTTAAACGACACAGGCGTTATCGCCTTATCAACTGATTTATTTAAAGCCCTTAATGTTGAGTGGCTTGGTGATTTATTAAGCAACAATGTTTTGAATATGTTTGTCATATCCTTCATTCTTTCTTGGGCTCTTCCAGAGTCTATGCATCTATCTCTATTCCATAGAAAAGATAAAAAAGAAGGTTAGTAGGGTATTGCCAAATCGAGAAAACAATTTTATTATAAAATCAAGTATTTTATTTTTTGAAAACAAACTACATTAGTTTTGTTATTTCATTAGTACATTTAGTGTACAGAAAGGATTTTATATGAAATACAGAAAATTAATCGGTGCTTTGTTAGTTGCTTCAACACTCATTTTGGGTGCCTGTAATAATGGTGGCAGCTCAAATAATGGTGGTAAGTCTTCTGGCAAATCTGGCAGCGGTGCTAACCCAACAACAAGCCGTTCTTCCGTCCCACCAACACCATCAGTGAGTATGGAAGAATTAGCCATTGCAAAAGAAGGTAACGACGTGTTCCTCTCAGTCAAAGGCTCAGTTACAGCTATCGAAGCTACTTCCTTAAAATTCGCATTTGGTTTAGAAATCTATCAATCTTCTTCCGGCCAAGCAGCTGCTGCTGAAGGCGAAGAAGGTGAAGGCGAAGGCGAAACACCAGCCGAACCAGCAGACAACTTTGTCTATGGTAAAGCTACACCAGCAGATGCCGACTACACAGTCGACGCTCCAATTGCTGACAAGAAATTCGAAGCTAAGTTAAACCTCAGCGCACTCAAAGGTGCAGACAACAAATACCTCCTCGAAGGTGGTAACAAATATGCTATCTATGCTGGTGCTAAAGGTTATTCCTATGAACAACTCGAACTCGATGCTCCAACAACCGTTCTCCAAGACAATGCATTCAAGTATTATTTCCGTGCTGACCAAGAAGCCGGTAACAGTGCTAAATTAGTCGTTGACGATTTAGGTCCAGTCAGAATCGAAAAAGTTTCTATCGCAAGAGATTTATATGGCCGTACAGGTATCTTCGCTAAGATCGGTGGTGCTAACAACGCTAACCTCACAGAAGAACAACTCAACGGTTATACATCCTACGTTAACTTCCAAAAACTTCCAAACACATCAACACGTGTCCAAAAGGAAGGCTCACAATCCGAAGGTAACCCATACTACTTCTATAAAGTCGAAGGTGAAGAAGCATTCATCATCATCAACATCGACTTCATGGTCAGAGATGGCGCTACATCTGGTGACTACAATACACACCTTAACATTCAACAAAATAAACAAGAAAACTGTGTTTCTACAGGTGTTATTGATACAACAGACGCTCCATTCGATGCCGGTAACGGTAAGACAATCGCCGTCTACTCTCACCCAGGTGAACACACCGAAGATAACATTTGGGGTAACGTTGGCTTCAGAGTCACAATCCCAGAAGCTGAACAAGCTGAATAGGATTTACAAAATCTAATAATTGGACTAGGGCAACCTAGTCCTTTATTGTGCTTTCTAACACTAAGTGTTATGATACAGCCATGAAAATTGGAATTGTCGGTGCGGGTGCTTCAGGTGTCTTTCTTGCAATTAGATTGAAAGAAAGCAATCCGTCTTTTGATGTGACCCTTATCGAAAGAAACGATAAGATCCTAAAGAAAGTCTTAGTTACCGGGAATGGTAGATGTAACTACGCGAATACTGGTGAACTAAAAGAAAAGTACAACAACGAACTCGCTAATAAGTTATTAAAGGAATTTACTCCGAGTGATATCGTTAAAGCTTTCGATAGCTTTGGTGTGCATCCAACTTATATTGATAACTTAGTTTTCCCAACATCATTAAGCGCTCAAACAGTGGTGCTTATGATGAGTAAGAAAATCGCTACATTAGGCATCAAAGTTTTCACTAATGAAAAAGTAATCGATTATCAAAAGAAAAACGCTCAGTTTGTCGTTAAGACTGAAAACAAAGAGTTTATCTTTGATAAATTAGTCCTTTCCAGTGGTGGCAAATCCTATCCACAATTAGGAACTGATGGAACAGTTATCGATATTCTTAATAAACATGGTTATAAGATTAAAGAATTATCACCAACACTAGCGCCAATTAAAGTTAAAGAAAATACAAAGAAGATCTCTGGCCAAAGGGTAAGAAGCAGAGTCTATTTGTACCAAGATCATAAAGCTATCTATCAAGAAGATGGGGAAGTCTTATTTAAAGACGATGGATTAAGTGGCATTGTCATCCTTAATATTTCTAGTAGAATCAATCGTCTTAATAATTTAAAGAATGTCCAAATCATTCTAGATTTGGCCCCTAACTATCAAGAAATCAATAAGAAACAATATGATGAATACGTTTCTCCAAAAATCGCTGAATACTTATTAGCGAATAATTTAGATATCCATCATTTAGTCTTTTCTTTTAAAGTCTTCTATGATTATCAAATCGCCGAAGTGAGCCATGGTGGTCTCGCTTTAGAAGAAGTGAGTGATTCTCTAGAATCAAAGAAAGAAAAAGGCTTATATTTCACTGGTGAACTTCTTGATGTCGATGGCATGTGTGGGGGTTATAACTTAATGTTTGCCTTCGCCTCCGCGGAAAAAGTCAAAAAGGCACTAGGAGAATAACATCATGTATAAGAAAGAATTTATTATCTCTAATAACGACGTTGATTATCGTTTTAATCTTAAACCAGCGAATCTATTTCGCTTATTTCAAGACATCGCTTTAAAAGCCACAGAAGAAGTGGGTTCTGATTCCATTTCTTTAGCTAAAAGAGGTATTGACTGGGTCATTACAAGAATGGACGTGGAAATCAAGAGATTACCACGCTGCAACGAAAAGATCACAGTGTGCACTTATCCTGGTAAAGATTTAGCAATGCTCTATCCCCGTTATTTCTATATCTTAGATGAGAATAATGAAGTGATTATTAAATCATCTTCAATTTGGGCGTTAATCGATGCGAAAACAAGAAAAGTTATCGTAGATAAAGACACAATTAAAAAACTTCCACCGGAAACTAGTGAATATGAATTGCCTTTACCTGGTAAGATTGCCCCTAGTGAAAATAAAGCGTTAGTGGAAACAAGAACCATTCACTATAGTGATTTAGACTTTAACTGCCATATGAACAATGTCCGTTATGTTGAATTATTAATGGATGTTCATGACTTTGATTTCTATAAGACACATCGTCCAAGCTTTATCTCATTAAACTATATGAAAGAGATTAAAGAGAAGAATCAAGTAAGTGTCTATAGTGATTCAAACAATCCAGAAACATTTGAAGTTCAAGTCGATGGAGGGACCTCGTTCCTAGCGAAAGTCACATTCATTGAAGAATAAAAAGCCGAACAAATCGGCTTTTCTTCTTAGTAATTTTTTCTAACCTACTTAATATTAAGTAAGAGTGGACTATTTTAAGACCACTTTATGGAAGGCTTTTTTGCCTTTTTTGATTTTGAGAGGTTCCGCTAAATCGGCTTTAGTGATTCTTAAATTGACGTCACTAATTTTGTTACCATTAAGGGAAATGCCACCTTGATCAATAAGTCTTCTAGCTTCACCTTTAGAAGCGGCTAATTTGGTTAAGACTAATAAATCTAATAAACCGATATCATTTTCAAGTTCGATTTCAGTTGTTGGCATATTTGCGTCATCGCCTTCACCAGAGAATAATGCTCTTGCGGCCTCTAAAGCTTTTCTTGCTTCTTCTTCACCATGGACTAATTTTGTGATTTCAAAGGCTAAGATTTCTTTCTTCTCATTGATTCTTTCACCTGGCCACTTTGTCATCTCTTCGATTTCATCGATTGGTAAGAAAGTAATCATTTTTAAGCATTTATCGACATCTGCGTCATCAACGTTTCTCCAGTATTGGAAGAATTCGTATGGTGATGTTTTTTCTTTATCAAGCCATAAAGCACCCTTGACGGATTTACCCATTTTCTTACCTTCACTATTTGTTAATAAAGGAATAGTTAACGCAAAGGCATCTTTACCAGTTTTCTTTCTGATGAGCTCTGTACCAGCGAGCATATTGCTCCATTGGTCATCGCCACCAAATTCCATATTGCAGCCATAGTGTTCATGTAAGTAATAGAAGTCATAGGACTGCATAATCATGTAGTTGAATTCAAGGAATGTTAAGCCTTTTTCCATTCTTTGTTTGTAACACTCCGCTGTTAACATTTTATTAACAGAGAAACAAGCACCAACATCTCTTAAAAGTTCAACATATTTTAACCCTTTTAACCAATCAGCGTTGTTCACGCAAACGGCCTTATCTTCGCCAAATTCAATGAAGCGTCCAATTTGTTCTTTGAATCTTTCACAGTTATGAGCAATTTGTTCTTCAGTGAGCATCGCTCTCATATCTGTACGACCACTTGGATCGCCCACTAAACCAGTACCGCCACCTAAGACGACGATTGGCTTGTTACCGGCTAATTGTAATCTCTTCATTAAAACTAATGTCATGAAGTGACCAGCGTGTAATGAATCAGCGGTTGGGTCAAAACCAATATAAAACCTTGCACCTCCATTATTGATGAGTTCTCTGATTTCATTTTCATCAGTAACTTGGGCAATCAAACCTCTTCTTTGTAATTCTTCGTAGATCTTCATCTTTGAATCTCCTTTAAATAAAAACCTCTATTCCAAAAACATGGAACAGAGGACGATTAATCGTGGTACCACCTCTATTTAGATAACTTTCACAAGCTATCCCTTAGTGTGTCAGTGACACTTCGCTATTTCGGGCGAACCCGTCTTTCCCTACTTATATGTTCAGGAAGCAGCTCCAGAATGTATTCGGCTTAATTAGTTTACGACCTTGCAGCAACCGGTCGCTCTCTAGAAAACATCGTTAAGCGTACTTGTTTCTTTCATCGCTTTACTTTGTTAAATATAACAAACGTGTCTATTAAAGTAAAGATACATCGCAACAATAATTTGAATATATAAACGAGATTATATATTATATAAAAAGTTAGATATGAAGAAGAACGCTAATAAAGTCCCAAAGGCAAAACTATTTTCATTCAAATACATCCTCTATGATTTCGTGAAGTGGTTTGGTTTTTGGCAAACAATGATTTGGTATCGTATCAAAAAGAAATATGATGGTCCTGAAGCTAAGCAAAGAATCAAAGGTGGGGCAATCATTTCCTCTAACCACGTTGGCTTCTCAGACCCATTTATCCTACTAACAGCGTTCCTTTCTAGACGTTTACACTTCCTATTTATGTCTGAACTCATTAAAAATAAGTTCCAGGCTTGGATCTATAAAAACGTCTTTCTATCTTTCCCAATTGATAGAAACAAACCATCCTTACAAACAATGAAGTTTTTAAGCCAATATGTCGCTAATGGACATGTTCTTGGTTTATTTCCTGAAGGCCATATTAAAAGAGATGACCAAATCGATGACTTCAAAGGTGGTGTGGTCTTAATCGCATATTTAAGTGGTAAACCAATTATTCCGGTATATCATGAAAGAAGAAAGAATATCTGGCACATGACTAAATTAGTCATTGGTAAACCGTTTAATGTTAAAGAAATGGTGGGACCAACTCCATCTCAAGATAAACTAAATCAAGTAGCAAAAGAGCTACATGAATACGAACTACATCTCAAAGAGATGTGTGAAAGCAGGTAATTATGAAGATTTTATTCAAAAATGCACGCATCCTCACAATGAAAGATGAAAACATCATTGAGGGTAACTTAGTGGTCAATGGTAACCGTATTGCTTATATTGGTAATGACTACGCTAAATACGCTCCATTTGATCGTGAAATCGATTGCAATAAAAATCTTTTAATGCCTGGCTTTAAAAACGCTCACGCTCATAGTGCGATGGTGTTTTTACGCGGAAAAGCGGATGATGTCCCATTGCAACAATGGTTGTTCGATGTGGTCTTCCCTCACGAAGCTAATCTTCAACCAACAGACATTTATTATTTGAATAAAGATGCCTACTTAGAATACTTAACCAGTGGTATTACCGCGATATTTGACCATTATTTCTATCCAAGTGAAATAGCGAGAGCCTCTATAGAATTTGGTATGAGATCCACACTTTTAGTGATGCCTGATGAAACCAAATATCCAATGCAGTACATCTCTGATGTCTATCATAAATACAATGATAACAAAGAATCTTTAGTGAAAGTCCGTATTGGTTTCCACGCTGAATATACCGCGGATGATGCAACATTTGATCGAGCGATGAGAATCGTTGAAGAACTAAAATCTCCATTCTTTACCCATATCAGTGAAACTGAAAAAGAAGTTAAGGAATGTATTGAAAGACACGGCATGGAACCTGCTAAATACATTTACGAAAAAGGTTTATTTAAGTATGGTGGTGGTGCTTATCATTGCGTTCACTTCACTGATGAAGAAGCAAAAATCTTTAAAGATAACGGACTCTATGTCGTTACATGCCCATGCAGTAACGCTAAATTAGCGTCAGGTGTCGCTCCATTAATGAAATACTATGAAATGGGCATCAACATTGCGATGGGTACCGATGGTCCTGCTTCCAATAATGGCTTAGATATGTTTAAAGAAATGTATCTAGCGGCTTCCCTTAATAAGTTATCTTGTAAAGACGCTAAAGCGATTCCTGCTTTTGAATTTTTAAAGATGGCCACTGTTAATGGTGCTAAAGCTATGGGTTTAGATGATGCAGATGTTTTAGATGAAGGTAAACTTGCTGATATCATCATGATTGATTTATATCAACCAAACATGCAACCAATCAATAACATCGTTACCAACCTTGTCTATTCCGGTAACAAGCAAAATGTTGTATTAACAATGATCGATGGTAAAATACTTTATGAGAATGGTAAATTCTTCCTTAAGGAAAATTTAGAAGATATCTACAAAAACGCTAAAATAGTTGCAGATCGATTAGAAAGTGATACTAAAAATAAAAAATAATTAAAAATTTTTTATAGTATAATAACGTTATGGCATTAAAGAAAGGCTTTTGTACACATTGTAAAGGTGATGAAAAATTACGTATCTTTGGCGTTAACAAAGATGCGGAGGTTTGCTATTGCCCAAACTGTATGGCGGCTATGCAACCAAAAGAAGCTATCGCTAACTATCGTGGCTTAATTATTCATTATCTTAAGAAAGCCTCTAAAGCCTTATTCGAAACTACCCAATATTTAGTGGCGTATCAAACATTCGCCCATATTATCGATATTAACGAAACCATTAAAGTAGCCCACTTCGGTAGGGTTCTTTCTTTAGTGTATCTTTCTTCCTTAAGAAAGAGTAAGATCCCATTTGCCTTGGCTCTCCATAAACAAGAAGCACCTAAATGGTTCCACTACACAGAAACAGTGACCGAAGCATTCCATTTCATGGGCTTACTTATTTATGCTTTGGATACTTATGAAGCAAGATTAAGAAAAAGAATCACTCTTCATAATGGCCCATTCTATGATATCGACTGTGTCATCTTATACTTAAGAAGACTTGATGAAATTAGAGAATACAAAGAATTCTTAATTAGCGAGGCTAATGTCTTTGTTGATAACGGCAAAGAACAATTCAAAGAAATCGCTGAAAGATTAGAAAGAGATAAAGCTCACTATGTGAGTGCTTATAAAGAAATCTTCCACACCGTGGATGGTTTCACCTATACTTTCCAACACTTTGATAATAATCGCAACCCAATCGGTTCAATTAAAAACGATAATCCAAATCCTACTGAAGAAAAGAGCAAAAAGAGAAAAGTTGAACTCTATCCAAAGGATGGCAAAAAGTCCTTAATTAAGGATGAGTTGTTCGCTAATAACTTAACATTAGCAAGATTGGTTAATGTTTCTGTTCCAGTAGCATTGATTGCTTTTATCGCAGCTTGTGTCTGCTTAATCGTTTCGTTCCCAGTGCCAAGCTTAGTGGCTAAAATAATCCTCTTAGTCTTCGCTGCTTCACTAGTGGTTTTATCAGTAGTGCTATTTATCCTACACTTTGTGTGGAAAAACGAACACAATAAGAAATATTATAAAGGTACGAACCCATTTATTCTTAAGTAAGTTAAGAGTTTTTTAAGAGCTTTACCACGGTGAGAAACCGTGTTTTTTTCACCTTCTGGCATGGTGCCAAAGCAGGTGCCTGTTTCATCACTAATAAAGATTGGGTCATAACCAAAACCACCTTCGCCTTGTGCTTCCTTAGCGATTGTACCTTTAACAATACCTTCAAATATTAATGGTTTATCTTCAACGTTTAATAAAACAATGTCACAAACGAATCTAGCGGATCTATCTTCTTTGTCACTTAAGTCTTTTAAGATTTCCTTAATAGCGTTAGCGTGACCACCCATAGCGGAAGCGTATCTCGCGCTATGCATGCCTGGACGATTATCTAAAGCGGTAATTTCTAATCCTGAATCATCAGCGATAATAGGGAAAGATGTGACTTTTTGCACAGCTTTAGCCTTAATTAAAGCGTTTTCAGCGTAAGTCTTACCGTTTTCTTCAACGTCATCAATCTTAATGCCTAAATCACTAAGACCATAGACAACGATTTTGTGTGGAGAGAGAACTTCTCTCACTTCTTTTAATTTGTTTTTGTTAGATGTAGCTAGGACGATTTCGTAATTCATATAACTTATCTTAGTATATTTTTGTATAAATAAAAATATATAATAATAAGGATGAAAGAATTTATTAAGAAATATAAATCTTCAATTATCAAAACTATTATTGTTATTGCCGTTTTAGTGGCCATTGCCGTAGGCGTTTATTTCATCTTACGTGCCTGTGGTTTCACTAAAGCGGAAGACTACATTGCTTTAAAAAACAAATTTGGTGATAGTGTGGTTTTCTGGTTGATCGTTGGTTTATTAGAAATCATTCAAGTTATCTTTGTGCCATTAACTAACCAAATCATTACCGTTCCAGTCGCTATGGTCTTTAACGATGAATTATGGAAAGTATGGCTCACCGCGTGGATTAGTATTTGGCTTGCTACCTTAATCCTTTATTGGATCGGAAGAGTGGGCGGACCAAAACTATTAAAATGGATACTTAATGACCAAGAACAAGTGGAGAAGTGCACTAATTTCTTAAATAGAGGCTGGATATTCTATCCAATTGGTATGATCTTACCATTACCTGATGATGTTATTACCACTTTAGCGGGTACCGCAAAGATGAACTTCTTCTTTGTGGCTGTTTGTTCATTCTTCACACGTGCTCTAGATACCGCTTTCAGTGTTTTCTTATATGGTTACGCCGTTCGTCATCCATGGCTATGGATTGTTATCATCGTGGGTACAATTGGACTATTTGTCTTAACATTTTTCCTTTGGAAACGTGACCAAAAGAAAAGAAAAGAACTAGAACAAGAACAAGCAAAATAAAACTGCCAACATGGCAGTCTTTTATTAATCTAAGAACTCTTTCGCGGATTTGTATTTAACGTACCAAAGTAAGAAGCATAATCCACCAAAGATGTGGAAGATGATAGTCATCGCAAATACCCAAGGAGCAGTTTCTGAATTTAATCTTTCTGAGACATTGCAAGCGCACGCAATCGCGATAGATAATGTCACAATGCCGAAGAAACCACACATAATGCTGGTACCTAATAGACCAATAAGTCTTCTGTGGGCATAAGGCGCTAGTTCTTCAACAGCGTCTTTTTGTTTAATGTATTCTTTAATTTTGCAACCGCAGTGTGGGCATGTTTCAGCATAGGTACTGACTTCATGACCACATTCAGGACATTTAGTAAGCATAGTTCTTTACTCGTAAGATTTCCATCTATGGTAACATTCGACAACACCGACAACGCAAAGAACTTCCAATACAAGGTCGGTGATACAGAAAATCATATTAAATGTATCGAATCCTTTTCCTGATGAAAAAACATAAATCAAACTAGCGATTGCTAGAAGGATAAGTAAGATAGAGCAAGCTAAAGAAACAATGAACGCAACCTTATATCTATGGCTTGTTCTTTCATATTCTTCGACATCAAATTCTTGGTGAACTTGATTAGCGGCAACTACTTCTTCATTTTGTTTGCTGAATTCAGGATATTTTTCATTTTCCATAAATGGATTCCTCTTTTTATTAAATTATAGAAATATCCCGATAAAAGCGAAAGAATTTTATAAAGAAATTATAAAAACAGTGCCAATCGACACTGTTTGTTTACTATCTGGAGCAAGTGACGGGAATCGAACCCGCATAATCAGCTTGGAAGGCTGATGTTCTACCACTGAACTACACTTGCGTAGCGGTAATGATTATATATCACTACACGCCTATAATTCAATAAATTACTTATTGATTGATGAAAGATAAGAGTTGGTTTTTATTTTGATAACCCATCCTTACATCAACACGTTGTCCATCTTTAAATAAAATTAAAGTTGGAACAGCTTGAATACCATATTGCGCTGCTAATGGGCCAGCTTCATCGACATCCACTTTAATAATAGTGGCGTTAACTTCTTCACTTACCTCTTCTAAAACAGGGGAAAGCATTTTGCATGGACCACACCAAGTGGCAAAGAAATCGACTAAGACAACACCTTCTTTAATCGCAGCGTTGAATTCATCACGGTCATTAATATGTTTTAACATAATTCTTCCTCCTACATATGTGTTATTACGAATATCAATACGATGATTGCCAGATGTAATGGGTAGTAGAGATAACACCCATACTGGAACCATTTCCTATTATATCCGCGGGTTCCGTTATAAAGCAAAATAAACGCTCCACTAAAAATTGCGTAGATTTGAATATCGGTCATCGCGTTAGGCAAGTAATATAGATTCGCGTTAATAAATGATTCAGAGAAATAGAGGATGACACTTAATACCGCAAGGATAAGCACACTTATGATATTAATGGCGTTTCTTTCTAAATCGCTACCTTTATATAAATCAGGATCTGTACCTGCTTGAGCGCTAAATGATTTAACAAACCAACTACCTAATAAATGGGCAAAATAGAAACCAATTACCAGAGTAATACCAAACCATCCATATTGTGTGCGCAAGAAGTATGGGAACCACAATACTTCTCCCTGGCACCCACATGCGTCGTGGCATTCTACAAAGTATGAAGTTAGTCCATACGCTAGTGGCAATAGGGCTAATAGTTTGATGTACCATTTCTTTTGCTTTAAGCAGAAAACTGCAACTGCCCCTAAAAGTAGGTCAAGAAAAATGACACCGGCATCTTTCATTGAACCGCCATTGTTTTTAATAAAAGGAATGGCTTCAGTAAGAACAATAATAAGCGATATAGCCGCAGCCATAATACCTAATCTTAAAGCGTACTTTTTAAAGTTACGCGTATGGATAACACCTTCCGCAATCATGAAACAGAAAAGTGGTAGGGCAAGTCTACCAATATAACGTAATGGATCAATGTTAAAAGTGAGGCCGACGTGGTCGATTGTCATAGTAACTAAAGCAATGACCTTAAGCCAGAAACTACTTAATAAAAGTGGGAATCTACGTTTACTTTCCATACTATTGAGCGAATGTAATCGCAAGCGCAAGTGAGTTATAAGTAATATGCGCTATCATTGAGCAAGCTGGTCCGCGGTGCTCATAAGCGAGCGATAAGATTAAACCAGATAAGATATAAATTGGTAGTGAACGGAACTCAACCATAATGTCTTCCGCACCAAATTCAAAATGAATAAAAGCAAAGACAATTGATGTCACCACTAAAGCGAAATATTTATTAAATCTTCTTAAGAAAGAATATAGACCAACACGGTAAGTTAATTCTTCACAAAGAGGGCCAACAATGCAAAGCACAGGAATTGATAAAAGAGGATAACTTTTAACAACTGTATCAATGGTTTGCTGGTTAACGTTATTATCTAACTTATAGAAGAATGAGAGGATTACGCCAAGGATTGATGAACACATGATAATTGTCAAGGCATAACCAAGACCATATATGTAATCAATACCGTTACCGAATTTATTCATAAATTGTTTTCTTCTACCAGAGAATAGAGCAATTACTAATAAACCAATGAACATTACACCATAAACAATAGTGTTTCCAAGAATACTTCTAAGTGCTTTATCACTAGGAAATAAATCTTTAAAAGCACCAACAAAAAGCTCGATCATCAGCATGCCAACAAAGGCAAAGCCTGCTAAGAACATACCGATTTGAGCAATAGGGTGTAAAAAAACAGCACGCTTTGGATAGCGTCTTAAGTTAAATAATTCATTAGATTTATGGCACTCAGGACACTCTTTTAGTGTCGGGTCGTGATAAGCCTCACAATTTGGACATTTAATACCTTCAAATAGTTCTCGAAACAACATTTGCTTTTAATCCTATTAAAAAAATTATACACTAATTGTAGGTCTTGTTATAGTCATAACTTGTATTAAGTTATTCTTGTTGGCGTTATGAAATTTGATTATACAGCAATCACCGGATACTTTAATTTAGCACTTGTGCTTCTTTTCGTGATGTTTGTCGGTGGTGTTGTTATCGCCGCTTTTAGAGGCTTAAGACGTGGTGTTTGGAAATCCACACATAACATGGTGTGTATGCTCTCCCTCGTCATTATTGCGTTTGTTACTCTTGATCCGCTATGCAAATTCATCGAAGGATTTGATTTATCTCCATGGGTTAAGGGTTGTTTTTATATCAGACCACACTTCGAGGATGGTAGTGTTCAAACCTATTGGATTCCAGTCACATCTGTTAAGGAAACAGCAACAGAATTCTTAAAAGGTTTCTACTTAACATACAATGTTTCCGCTTCCACAGCGAGTGCCACTAACTTTGCTTTCGCTTTAGTGGAATCTGCTCTTAAAATCATCTTATTTATCGTCGATATTATTTTGATTTGTACTTTAGGTAATCTTTTCAGTTTCTTAACATGGTACTTAATCTTCCAACACTTTGTGCCGAAGATTGCCAGAAAGACAGTCAAACTAAGATGGCTAGGTGCGATTGAAACCGCTGTCACTTTCGTCGTATTAACCGCTTTATTCTTTACACCTTTCACATCCCTTGTTAACTCACTAAATCAATCCTATCAACACAATAAGCCAAAAGGTGAAAACGAAACCATTATGAACATTGGTAATTTCGTTGATGCCTATAACGATTCCTTGTTCGCTAAAATCTTATTCAACTGGACTGTTGATGGCAGTGGTATGACTATCGATACACGTTTGTTCAGTACTTTTACCACTGGTATCAGTGAAGATGTTTCTATCTCCTTAGTGAGTGAATTAGCCAATTTGACAAACCTTGTTGTTATCGGTGCTTCAGGCATCACATCTTCCGATCAAAATGGTGTTTCATACAATCCAATCGGTCTTATCTCTCAAGATGTTATCGATGGAGCTTTTGATGCGTTAAAGAATTCTAGCTTAATCACATCCGTCCTCCCATTAGTCGCAGATATTGCTTTGAATAGCTCAATGATGGATTCCATTATTCCAAATCGTATTGTTGATGTTAGTGACGCTGATTGGAAGAATGAAATTGGCTATGTCCAAGATATGGTGGACTGCTTATTTGAAAGTGGTGTCATGGATAAACTCATCGTTGAAGAAGATGGTGTGAAGAAAGTTCGTACCTTAGATGGCAGTGATATCACATCCTTCATCGAAGAAATCGTCTTTGACGAAAACTTTGATAATATTCTTAACATCTTTAAATCCATTGATGATTCTAAAGTTTTATCCCGTGTTGTTCCAGCGGTTGCTTATTACATGACAATGATGGATAAAACCGGACAAGTTGAGAAATATATCCCATTATCATGGGAAGAATTAAATGAATTCTCCTGGGGCTTTGAATGTTATGTCTTATTCGACTTCTTACATAAAGCTGCGACATTAGATAGAAGATTCGTTAAAGCCATCATGATTAAAACTGGTGGTTATAAACCAGGCGAACAAGAACAATACGCGACATTAGAAGAACTCATTTCCGAAAACGTTGATAAGTTTAACGCCTTAGTGGTTGGTGAAATGGGTGAAGATGGTATGCCTAAGGACGTCGATAAATATGGACGTACTATCGTCTTTGAAAACGGTAAACGTAAAGAAGGTAGAAACTACTGCTTATTTGATATGCAATTGATTGAGAAGGCTCTTCCATCAATCGTTGATACATTATTCGAATTAGATTTCATGAAAGACTACACCAAGGATGTTTCTGAAGAAGATATCTATTCCTACCATGGTGCGGTCGCTAGACTCAAACAAGGTGTTATCCTTTCTAACTTTAAGAAAGAATTCGGTAGCTTATTAGATATCGTTGGTACCATCGCTAAAGATACAGAATTATTAACTGCCTTATTTGGTGGCGGTGGCCTTGAATCACTCTTAACTGACAAGAATAATTTCTTATCCATCGATGTTAAACACATCAATGTCTTCGCTGACGCAATTATTAAAATGGATAAATCATCCTTACTATATTACGCTCTTGTGCCAGTCCTTAAAGGTTTAATTGGTGGTAGTGGCGTAAGAGATACACTCAATGATATTGGTTTAAGAAGCGATGTCATTGTTTCTGCGATTAACCATGATATGGCAAAAGAAAACCATACCTTCTTCTCTGATTTTGCATCCTTATTAAATAACTGGTCTGAGTTAAATAAGATTTACAACTTAATGGGCAGCAGCAGTGATGACTTAATGAGTAAGTTTAAAGATGCTGAACTCGTCGATTCATTAACCAACTTACTTTCCGTGATTTGGAAAAACCCATTATTAAACCCAACACCAAACGCTGATGATAACTATGAAAAGAATGAAAACCTCTATGGTTTATTAGAATACGTCTTCAGTATGACTGAAAGCATCGGTCTTAAAGTGGAACGTAAGACTTTAAGAAAAGTACAAAGTAACGACCATACTTGGGACGATGAATTTGCCGCTGTCGGTAATATCATTAAATACATCGCTAACCACGATGTCACTAAAGCCGCTGATATGTTTAAAGATGGCTTAAGTAGATCTTCTATCTCCAACCTCAAAGAAGAAGGAGAAGGCAAAGTTGGTCTACCAAAACTATTCACTTTAGTGAATGATTCCTACATCTTTAAATCAAGCTTAGGACCATTCTTAGATGATATGTTAGGCGATGCCTTAAGTGGTTTCCTTGTTGATAAAGGTAATAATGTCACCTTCTCTAACATCACCAACTGGGCGGAAGAAGGTCAAAGGATTTCTAATTTGTTAGATTCCTTATATAACCTCATCCCAGAAAACAATGAAGAAGCGAAGAACTTCTTAACTAATTTCGATATGTCTAAACTCCATGACATCGTCGAATTAAATGACATGCTCCATCAATTAGCCTATTCCGGTATCTTTACATATATTGATAAAGACAACGTCAGCCATTATCAATTCGGTAAATGGTTCTACACCAAAGTTAATGATTCCATGGTTAAGTTCAGTGTTAATGCATCTGAATATGATTTATTAGCTGATCCAAAAGTGGGCGAAAACGCAACGTGGACATGGAAAGACAGCTGGGGCATTAAACCAGCGGAAGGTGTCACTAACGCTGACCCATACTTTGAAGAATATAAGGATATTTATAATCCTGAATACGCTTTAACCGATACCCATATGATTGCGTATCGTGACTTCGTGTATTTAGGTGGCAAAGTTAATAGTGATCCAACCTTACCAACCGATTGGTGCAACTACGTTGAATTCACCACTAAACAAGCAGCCTTCTTGGCCGCCCATCAAGCGGACTTAACTAACGCTACTGGTCCATATCTCACCAATAACGAATATGGTGCATATTTTGCTAGTGACACATTCATTGAAGATTACGATGAAGTCTTTAGCTGTGATGAAATCTCTCGTGTTTGTAAGTTTATGACTTACTCACTACGCGTTATGGAAAAGAGAACTGTTGGTCCAAATGCTGGTACACAAGTGCCATTCAACGCCTTGCCAATTGAAGTTTTAGATGGCTTATTGACCACAATTAACGATACAAGTTGTTTGCGTATTTGCTTGTATAACTTCTATCGTGTTGCGGCTGAAAACTTATTAAACGGTTACAGTGCATTTGACTTATCTGGTTCTTATAACATTTACATTGTTGACGCTAATTACGATATGTTTGACTTCGCGCATGGTCGTCCAGCTAGACAAGTCGAACTCGATAAGATGATTGACTTCTATAAGGTTATTGATAAAGCCAAAACTAAAGGCATCCTTGTCGGTAGTGATTTTGATTATTCCAAGATGAATCAAGATGGTTTTATCGAAGATATGAAGAAGGCTATTAAAGACTTCAATAGTTCCTATATCTTCCATCGTTTAGGCTCCGCTAAAGTAAATACTTTAACAACATTCCAAGGTCTCTTTAATTCCATGCTTGCACAAAGCAGTATTAAAGATGTCATCTACTTAGGTGAAGATTCACCAAAAGACCAAGCGGCCACAAACTACAACAGCAAAGAAACCAAGATTGAATATCTTGTGACCTCTGTCTTCTTAACTGACCAGCAAATCATTGATCAATCCTTAGACTTTGATGCTCAAAGAAATAAACAATTTGATGAAATCAATGGCTTAATGGATTGTGTTGATTCCTTATATTCCTTAAAGAAGAGTGATGGCACTCAAGCGACATCCATTAACGATGCCGATATGAACAAGAGTGAAAACGTCGAAGTCATTGAAACATTATTCACTAAACTCAATAACAGTGACTTGTTATACGATGCTTTGCCAAACTCCATCTATAACATCTTCGTTAAGAATGACCAATTATCCATCTCCAATGGTGGAGAAAAAGTCGACTTCAAACGTGTCGATCCATTCTATCATTACTTTTTCAATGATACCGTTCAAAGAAGCGCTCCATATTATGGTGCCAAGTACTTACAAAAAGATATTTCTAGCATCATTTCCTTATTAACCGATTATCAAGAATTTAATACTCAATTAAACGGTAAGGAAATGTCTGATCCTGCCACCTTAAAAGCCTTAACTGGTACCGGTGGCGCTCTTAAGAGCGTGCTTAAGGATATGCATGATTCTAACTTATTCCATACCCCGGCGAGAAACTATGATGGCTTAACTCCTTACTACACCAATCAATATGAAACAGGTACAGGCTTCACATTATTTGAAGAAATGATGTCCAAGATTTGTAGTTTCGTGAAATTAGATACATTTGCTTATGATGAAACATTTGCTGATGATGTTGCTACCTATGGTAGCGCCTCTAATAAGTTAGTGGCAAAAGTTAACGCTGTCACCTTAGCGGATGATGGTGAAACTTCTACAACGATTTATCACACTGAACAAGGCACAGCTTGGTATCAAGAAATTGACGCCATGATGAGTTTAGCTAATACCGCTGCGGATTTAGGCACAGGTTCATCCTTAGATATCTCTAGTTTCCAACTTGATAAGCTCGCTCCAGCGGATGTTAAGAATATGCTAACCGCTGTCAACGCTTCTGACTTAGTGGGTGATGCCTTACCTAAGTTTATTAAAGATGGCTTTGATTCCATTAAACTTGGTACATTAACAAGCTACAACACCGTTGACTATGCCACCTATCGTTTAGGTCAAGTCACCTATGGTGGCGCTGATGCTCAAGCGGGTGAAGGTACTGAAATCGATAACATCTATAACGTCATGTCATCCTTATACGTTGGCGACCATTACATCAATAACTTAGATAACTTGACTAACTTAGTTAAGACCCCTGAAGGTCAAAACGGCTTAAGAGGCTTAATTAGATACCTCTATTGTTCACACATTCTTAACACCAATAAGGAAATGGAAAATGGTTATAACGAGTTCTATACCGTTGAAGGTCAAGACATCAGTGCTCGTGGTGCTTTAATCGTTAACGCTTTAGGTAATGATTTAGCCCAATACATCGCAAGAGACGCTGATAAGACCACATCGGTGGCCACTAAGATTCAACAAATTGCTCGTATTTCTCAACTCCTCGCTTTAGATCAATATAAAGACGATGAAGTGAAGACATACACTGTTGAAGCCGAAGGCTTAATTACCTTAGTCAGTAACGCTGACGGTAAGATTAACGCTGATAGCTTATCGTCAGATAAGTTACAAACAGATGACTTCAGAAATAACACCAAACCAGCCTTATTAGCGATTATCGCTTCTTCCTATAACGCTACTAATGAAACTGATGAAGTTAACTACAAACGTTCAGTTATCGCTAGTGAATTCATTTCCGGTGCGTTAAACAACGTTTTAGAAAACGAATATGTTAAGTTAGATAACGTCACCAATTACCCAGGTTATGTCTATCGTTTATTCAGCTTCGGTAACGATATTGATAATAACGTCGTGGAATTTAATGACTATCTCACCATGAGTAAGGTTGAATGCGATGGTCTAGATGGCATGATTGATGCTTTAGCCCAAGTTAAGAATATCAACTCTGGCTTAACACCAGCACAAATTACTGAACTAAAGAATAACTTCGCAAAGATGGGTTTAGAAAACGGCAAGAACTCTAAAGTTGCTCAAGCTATCTATCTTGCGGAAGCACATTCTAAATTCAAATTATTAGCCGTTCTTCCAAATGGTAGAGCAGAATTCTTCATTCCAGTGGATGAAACCACAACGGACGCTGAAGCACCAAATAACGTCTACAGCAATACGTTCTGCTTCAAAGAATACGGCGAAAGAGTGGAGGCTTTCTTATCCTAATGGCCTTTACAGTTAAACAACAATTTATCAATCAAATCGAGGTGATGAAGAGTAAATTCATCGCCTATTTGTTGCCCCTTAATAACGAAGAAGACTTTAAGCCATTCTTAGCTGATCTTCGTAAGGAGCATAAAAAAGCCAGGCATATCGTCTATGCATATCGCGTTGGTATGAAGAGCAAATCATGTGATGATGGAGAACCAAAAGGTACCGCCGGTCATCCATTACTTGAACTACTTTATAAAAAAGACATTAATAATGTCGCTCTTATAGTGGTAAGATATTTCGGTGGCACCAAATTAGGGGCCTCTAGACTATTAAGAACCTACTTACAAGCGGGTATTGATGTCATCAATAGTAGCGAGCTAATCGCTTTAGAAAGGTAACAACATTATGGCAGAGTGTAATCATAACTGCGAAAGCTGCTCAGTCGAAGGATGCGGCGAACGTATCGTTAAGAGCAAACAAAACGAATTAAGTAATATAAAAAGAATTATCGGTGTTTTATCCGGTAAAGGTGGTGTGGGTAAGTCATTTGTCACTTCATCCATCGCTTCCTATTTAAATAGAAACGGCTACAAGGTCGGTATTTTAGACGCTGACGTCACTGGCCCAAGTATTCCAAAGGCTTTTGGTGTTAAGGAAAAAGCGTATGGCGAAAATGGCTTCATTTTCCCATGTAAGACACCAGGCGGTATCGAAGTTATGAGTGCCAACTTATTACTCGATAACGAAACAGATCCAATTCTTTGGAGAGGACCATTAGTCGGTAACCTCGTCAAACAATTCTTTGAAAACGTGGCGTGGGGCGACTTAGATGTCTTATTAATCGATATGCCTCCAGGCACAGGTGATGTTGCTTTGACCACATTCCAAAGCTTACCAATCGATGATTTAATCATCGTCACATCCCCACAAGATTTAGTGTCCTTAATTGTCACTAAAGCCATCAAGATGGCGGAAATGATGGATATCCATGTCTTAGGCGTGATTGAAAATATGTCCTATCTCATCTGTCCAAAATGTGAAGAAAAGATTCCTTTGTTTGGTGAATCTCATTTAGAAGAATTTGCAAAGCAAATGAACTTTGATATTTTAGGTAAATTACCACTCAATAGTGATAATACCGCTTTAATGGATAAGGGAGAAATTGAAAAACTCGTTCTTCCAGAAATCCAACCAATTATCGATAAAATTAAAGGAGAATAAATATGTCAGAATTAGAAAATCGTAGAAGAAAAGTTTTCGACCAGATGAAAGACAATAGCATCGCTATTTTATTCTCTGGTGTTAGTAAAATCGCTAGTGAAGATGAAGCTCTTCCATTTTGTGTGAATAAGAACTTCTTCTATTTAACTGGCATCAAACAAGAACACAGTGCTTTAATGCTTATTAAAACATTAGGTGAAAGAAAAGCTTACCTTTTCGTTGATCCATATAGTGAACTCAAAGAAAAGTGGACAGGTAAGCGTTTAACTCAAGACGCTGCTAGTTTAATCAGTGATCTTAAAAACGTCTACACAAGTGATAACTTAGAAACCATGCTTTCCTTAACTCTTGATGAAGATAAGAAACAATATGGTGACATCGATTGCATCTATTTAGATTTAACTTCTCCTGAACAAAAGTTAAAAGATGATTTCTACATGAAAGATTTATCCATCAAGTTACAACTTGATTACCATAAAGATATCGTTGATATCTATCCAATCTTAAGAGATTTAAGAATGGTGAAGTCTTCTCAAGAAATCGAAAACTTAGTGAGAGCGATTGAAAAGACCAATAACGGTATCGCTTATATGATTTCTAAGTTAACTCCAGGTATGAAGGAACACGAATTAGCTGATCATTTTGAGCTCTATGGTCGTTTACATGACCGTTCTACCTTAGCGTTCTCCACAATCGTGGCCTCAGGTAAAAACGCAACATGCTTACATTATCCATACGAACAACAAAATGATTCTGTTAAGGAAAGCGATTTAATTCTCTTCGACCTTGGTTACAACCACGAAGAATATAGTGCGGATATTTCTAGAACATACCCAGTCAATGGCAAGTTCTCTGGTATCCAAGCTATCGTTTATGAAACAGTTCTTAATTGTAACAAGGCTATCATTCAAATGATTAAACCAGGTGTCACCATTAAAGAACTCCAAGAATTCGCCACTGAATTCTTAAGAAAGTCCTGCATTAACGCTGGCTTAATGAAAATGGATGATGATATCCGTAATTACTATTACCATAACTGTTCTCACCATTTAGGTTTAGATACACATGACATCTCCTTAAGAGAAAAACCATTAGAAAACGGTAACGTCATTACTGTTGAACCAGGTTTATACTTCGCTAACTATGGTGTTGGTGTCCGTATCGAAGACGATGTTTTAGTTAGTGACAATGGTTCAATCGTCCTTTCTAAGAACATCGCCAAAGAAATGGGTGAAGTTGAAAGATTAATGGCCAGTAGAGGTTAATTTTATGAGTTATATTTTAGCGATTGATCAAGGCACAACAAGTTCAAGAGCCATACTCTTTGACCGTCAAGGTAAACCATTCCAAATGGCGCAAAGAGAAGTCAAATGTCTCTTCCCTCATTCTGGATGGGTAGAAGTGGACGCTCTTGCGATTTGGGTGAGCGTTATTGATGTCATTAACGAAGTCTTGATTAAGGCTAATTTAACTATTGATGAAATTGATTCTATCGGCTTAACAAACCAAAGAGAAACTACAGTCGTCTGGTCTAAAAAGACTGGTATGCCTGTATGTAACGCTATCGTGTGGCAGTCCCGTCAATCCGCGGATATCTGCGATGCTTTAAGCGATAAAAAACAATTTATTCATCAAAAAACGGGTTTATTAATAAACCCATACTTCTCCGCAAGTAAAGTAAGATTCATCTTAGACCATATTGAAAATGGTCAAGAACTCGCTGAATCAGGTGACCTTTTATTTGGCACAATTGATTCTTGGATTATTTATAAATTAACAAGTGGTAAAGTCCATGCGACTGATATCACAAACGCTTCTCGTACATTGTTATTTAATATCAACGAACTCAAGTGGGATGAAGAATTATGCAAGCTATTCAATATCCCAATGAAGATGTTGCCAGAAGTGAAACCAAGTGCTTATGACTATGGTCAAGCCTCTTATTTAAAGTGCGCTGCGCATATCACCGGTGTCATTGGTGACCAACAAGCCGCTTTATTTGGTCAAACATGTTTTGAACCAGGTGAAAGTAAAAATACTTACGGTACAGGTTGCTTCCTTTTAGTTAACACTGGCGATAAACCAGTCTTCTCTAATAACGGTATTTTAACCACTGTTGCTTGGCAGATTGGTGACAAAGTCACCTATGCCTTAGAAGGTTCTGTCTTCGTTGGCGGTGCGGTTGTCCAATGGATTAGAGATGAAATGCATCTCATTAACAGCGCTTCTGAATCTGAAGGTGTCGCTCTTCAAAGCCATAGATCACGTGTTTATGTTGTCCCAGCTTTTACAGGTTTAGGCACACCATACTGGGATGATGACGCTCGTGGTGCGGTATTTGGCTTAACTAGAGGCACAAATCGCTCACAATTCGTTAGAGCGTGCTTAGAAGCTATTGCCTATCAATGTAAAGATGTGATGGAAGTGATGCAAAAAGACGCTAACCAAAATATCACCGTTTTAAAAGTTGATGGTGGTGCCACACAAAATAAGTACCTAATGCAGTTCCAAAGTGATATCCTTAATACAACTATCAAATTACCAAAATGTTTAGAAACCACCGCATTAGGTGCAGCTTACATGGCGGGTTTACAAAGTGGATTTTTCCCTAATTTAGAGAGCATCAAAAAGATCCACGAATATCAGGCTACTTACACTCCTAATATGAGTAAGAAAGAAGTCAAAGAATTATACAAAGGTTGGAAGACTGCAATTAAAGCAACAAGAATGTTTAAATAATATGCAAATCAGAAATCAATGGAATAAAGAGCAAGTTAGCTTATATATCAACTCCTTACAAGTCAACGTCCCACTCGATGTCGACTATATTTATGATGTCTATGATATGGCTAATGAACTCATCACCATGCTCGATAAAGAAAATTCACAAATAGAGGTTAAAGAAATTAACCAATTAGAACTCCTCTTTTACTGCGTTGGTGAATACTATTATTCCATTGCTCACCTCAACCCAGAAGAAATTGAAAAGTTCAATAGCAACGAATCATATCCTTCTTCCATGGCGAGCGTAGCCGCGGACAAATATCTATCCCTTTCCATCTTTAACCATGTGGAAAAGAAATTAGGTAATCGTTTCATGCCTCCAGCATCATCTTTAAATATTTATTTAAACTTCATGCTCAATATTGTGAAAGGCTATAAGAAAAACGATCCTCAATCATCTTTGATTAGTGACCTTCTCATGAAATCTTTAACCATTTCTCGTAGTATCCTTGAACAATTATTAAACGGCTATGAAACAGAAGCCTATTCTTCTTGGAGAACACTTCACGAATGTGAATGTACATTAATCCTTTTAGATAAATATGGTGATCGCTTAATCAATAAGTATCTTAGACATATGAACTTTGGTTTAGCGTTTAATAACACCATCCCAGATAAAGAACAACAAGACAAAATCTTCTACGAAATGAAAGAAGAAATGCGTGGATATGGTTTAAAGAGCAAAGATATCCGTAAATACATTGAATATGGTTGGCTTTATGAAATCGTTCCTGATGAAGAAAAAGAAGCGTTCAAGCTTAACTTCCGTGATGGCTTAGAAAAGCTCGCGGGATTAGAAATGTATGCAAAACGCTACGAAATCAGTAGTGAAATCATCCATAGCACACCTCTTCTTATCTATTCCAATAAAGAATATTTCTATTACATGACTTTACTAAGTCTTTATGAATCATTCTTCCGTTTAGAACAAGTGTTCGTCTCGTTGTTCTCAAAACGTGTTTCTCCAGAACAAATGAAACAATACGAAGAAATGCGTAAAGTTTATTACGCTCAACTTGTGGTTATCCATAAAAGAGAACTCCAAGCCTTTAGAGATTTACAAAAACAATGGAATAAAAAAAGCTCCTAACGGAGCTTTTAAATTACCTGTAATTTATTAGAATGCCGAATCAAACTTTCCTTCTTTAATCATTTTAATGCTTTTTGATAACTTAGATTTCTCTTCTTGAGTAGCGTAACCAATACTGAAGTAGATAACATCGCCATATTCTTCACTGACTTGAACATTTAAACCGAACACATCATCGGTATCGATATTGAATACATCATTAATGCGTTCAGGTGCAAATTCTAACCAAAGCTTTTCCTTAACAGTGCGGAAGATAATAGTGTTTTTCTTTTCATCATAGTAAACACATTCAAATTGAGCTTTGTTGTTATCATCAACGTGGGCTTTTGTTACATAGGCAACAATAAAGAATAAAACACCAATAAACATTAAAGGAAAAGTAAGAATACCTAAAAAGATTTCAATAGCGATAGCGGCATTCTTGTTTTTAGTTCTATCTCTTTTAGCGAGAACCACTAAAGAGTCTAAATCAGGTTGTTCCTTAAGAACGTATTTATAACCTTTATCATCCACAAGAAATGATTGCTCTTCGTTAAGATATCTTCCACCTCTCATAAAAAATACCCTCCAGTGTTGATTATTCTCTAGAGGGTATTATACAAATTAGTTATGGCTTAATCAAATAATATTGATTAGTCGTCTTGGTAGCATGAACCACCGATGAATTCACGAATGATGGAGTTGCATGGAACCCATTGATCACTTAAGTCATCGAAGAACTTGAGCATACGGATTAATCTTTCCGCGACTGGGAAATATTCAGACTCAGTATCGATTTCTTCGAGCAACGGCATCGCATACTTTTTCATGACGGATAATTCATAAGCAGAGAAGGAGTTAAAGACATAGTTAGCGCCTTCTTGTGTATCGTAAATCCATTTGAATTCGCCTTTTCTAACACTTGGCCACATGGCAATAGTGCTAATGGCGGAAGAATTACGGAATTGGTGGTCACGAACGATTCTTCTTAATAATCTTAAGTCAGTTAAACTGACTGGGTTGTGGTTATCGATATTGACTTGTGATTGTGGGGCAATAAAGATTTTGAACTTTTGGTGAGCAGGGATGGACGCTGTTAAACGTTCATTTAAAGCGTGAATACCTTCAATAATGATTGGTTGATCTTGTGGAACGACAAGTTTTCTGCCAACTGCTGCACGAGCGCCCGCTTTAAAATCATATCTTGGACATTCAACTTCAAGACCAGCGACTAAGTCCGCTAAGTTTTGGTTAAATAAATCAATGTCTAATGCATCCGCAGATTCTAAATCTGGTTTACCATCTTCATCAAGTGGGGCTTGGCCTCTATCAAGATAGTAGTCATCCATAGAAATACGAATTGGTTTAATACCACGAGATAATAATTCAATTCTTAATCTATTCGCGAAAGTGGTCTTACCAGAAGAGGATGGACCAGCGATACAAATCAAACGAATGGATTCTCTTTCGTCTTCAATCATTTGACCTAATTCACATAATTGACGATTGTGTTTTTGTTCGCAAAGTGTGATAAATTCGACATCGCCATCTCTTTCGATTCTTTGGTTAATACCGACGATGTTATCACAACCAGTAGCGACACCCCATTGATGGGCTCTCTTTAATGTTTTACCAAATGTTGGAGCATCTTCAAATGGTGGGATTTCACCATTAAAGTCAGGACGTGGATATTGAATGATAATACCTGGATGGTAGTATCTGACTAACCATTTTTTAATATAACCAGTGGATGGGACCATACGGTTATACATATAGTTTCTGTAATTGCCACAGTGATAAATATGCGCGGTCTTTTCTGGTCTATATCTTAAGATATCTACTTTATCTTGATAGCCATCTTCCGCGAAAATTCTTGCAGCTTCTTCTTTGGAAACGATTTGTCTAACGAGTGGTAAATCTTGTTCGACAAGCTTATTCATTTCGGCGATTAATTCTTTAATCATAATACCGGAAGCACATGTGCCTGGATTGAGGATTTGTAAGAAGATTGATCTAGAAACGTTATAGGCAAATCTAATCTCATAGTGAGGGTGAATGTTATGCATTGCCATCGCCACCAAGAAACGAAGAGATGATTCATAAATTGGTTTTGCATCTCTGTCTTTGCAGGTTAAAGGGACAATCTCAGAATCCTTATCTAAAGTATATGTTAATTCACGGACACGACCGTTGACATAAGCACATATAATACTTCTATCTTTGCCCACGACATCAAGCACTGTAATTGGGGCATCATAAATCTTTTCTTTATTGTTAAAAACAACTTTGAACGACATTGTTAGTTCCTCCTAAAAATGTGAAGTCCTTCATTCTAAACAAATATCAGGATTAATTCAAGCAAAAATATTATAACCGATTCAAAGAGGAAAAGAACGAGTTTTTTCGATTTTTATATTTTTTAAATATAGAATGTGATATAGTGTTTATCGGCTAGAAAGGATTATATATGCAAAGATTACTCGTTGTCGTTGATTATCAAAACGATTTTGTGGACGGTGCACTTGGTTTTAAAGGCGCCGAAAAGATTGCTCCTCGTATCGTGGAACTCATTAAAGAATTTCGCGCTAATAAGGATGAAGTGGTGTTCACCTATGACACACATGATGCGGATTACATGAACACTAACGAAGGCAAATACTTACCTGCTCCTCACTGCATTGAAGGCACTGAAGGCTGGCAGTTACATCCATCTATTAGAGATCTAGTGGGTTCTTCCAAAGTCTTTATTAAACATGATTTTGGTAGCAAAGAATTAGGCCACTATATTGAACAAGGCAACTATGACGAGATTTATCTATGTGGACTCGTGAGTGACATATGCGTGTTCAGTAACGCGATTATCGCTAAATCATCAGCCTCACCATACGCAAAAGTGAAAGTGGTGAGAGATGCTACTTCTTCATTCGATTTAGATATGCAAGAAAAGGCCTTTGATGTTTTAAAACATCTCCACATGGAAATTATCTAAGCCAATTATATATCTTATATAAAATATAAAGGAGAACAGCTATTTATGAAAAACATGGTTTACATCCAATCCGGTGGACCAACATCAGTCATTAACACATCATTATATGGTGCGATTAAAGAAGCAAAAAAACATCCAGATTTAATCGGTCACATCTATGGCTCTCAACACGGTGTTGAAGGCTTAATCGATGACGATTTAATCGATTTAGGTTTAGAAGACGATGAACAAATCGAACTTCTTCTTCAAACACCAGGTAGTATCTTAGGTACCACAAGAAGAAAACTTCCAAAGGATATCCATACTCCTGAATATGCCGCTATCATTGAAAACATCAAAAAACACAACATTGGTTACGTTTTCATCAATGGTGGTAATGACTCCATGGATACATGTAATAAACTTGCTAAGTTAGTTAAAGAATTAGGTATCGATGATGTCAAAGTTATCGGTGTTCCAAAAACAATCGATAACGACTTAGCCTGCACAGACCACTCTTTAGGTTTCCCAAGTGCTGCTAAATTCGTTATGAACAGCGTTAACGCATTCGCTATGGACGCTAACTGCTTCAAGAAAGGTAAAGTACACATTGTGGAAATCATGGGTCGTGATGCTGGTTGGTTAACAGCTTCTGTTGACTTATTACCAGAACAAACAAGACCACACCTCATTTACTTACCAGAAATGAAGTTTGACTTAGAACAATTCTTAAAAGATGTCGAAAGAGTTTATAAAGAAAAAGGCTTTGCCTTAGTCGCTATCTCTGAAGGTTTACAATTCGAAAGAGATATGACCAACGTCCGTGTTGACGGTTTCGGTCACGCCCAATTAGGTGGCGCTGCTGCTGAACTCTGCAGAATCGTTGAAAACAGATTAGACATCGGTACAAGAGCAGTGGAATTCTCCATCGTTCAAAGAGCCTTCCCAGCCTTCGTCTCTTTAGTCGACCGCAAAGAAGCTATCAAGACCGGTGAAAAAGCTGTCCAAGCTGCCTTAAAAGGTAGAACAGGCAAAATGGTTATCTTCGAAAGAGTTAGCCAAAACCCATACAAAATCAAATTCAAACTTGCTCCATTAAGCAAAGTTGCTAACGCTGTCAGCCACGTCAAACCAGAAATGATTATCGACGCGACACGTATGAGCGATAGCTTCAGAGATTACTTACGTCCATTAGTCCAAGGTGAAGTCAAACTTGTTTACAAAGATGGCATCGCCCCAGTGACTAACTTCAAACGTATCAAAGTTAAATAATGAAAAAATTTTGGAACCAAACAGTAGAATTTAAAGCGCTTATTATTTCCTCGTCATTAACCATCCTTGGTTTTCTTGGAACGCTATTTCTCTTTTGGTTCAATCATTACGAGATCGCTCTTGCAGTCCTGCTAGGGGGATTAATCGTCTCCTTGTCTTGGTTAATACTCTATTTGAGCAAGAAGGGTGGCAAAGCGAGAATCAAACTCGATATCTTTGCCATCTACCTAAGATTGGGATTAGTGGCTTTATTAACGGCTTTATTTGCATTCTTGCAGTATCGTTTTAGTATCGTCACTGTTTCACCAATCTTCTTAGTTGTCTCTTACTTAACGATATCTTTATTAACCCTCTTAGCGTTTATTGGAAAGGATAACAATGTTCGATAATTTCTTTAAATTTGAAATTACAGGTGAATTAATATCATCGCTTATCGTGATATTCATTATCATGGTCCTTTCTTTAATCGTGGGCATTTTAGCGGCTAGACAAAATCCGCTTAAAAAGCCTAAAGGCCTTTTATTAGTAGCAGAATGCGGAGTGAAATTCTTTGATGACTTCTCCCGTGATTTAGTGGGCACCACATTACCAAACTTTGGTGGCTTCATCATGGGCGTCGCTCTTTATCTATTTATTTCATTCATTTTCGGTTTAACTGGTTTACCCTCACCGGTAACATACATGGCTATCCCATTATCCTTGGGTTTAACCACATTCCTTTTAATCCATTACACATCTGCGAGATTTACTAAATGGGCTTATTTCAAACGTTATATCGACCCAATACCAATCTTCTTACCAATTAACTTAATTTCTATGTGGGCACCTCTTTTATCGCTCACTCTCCGTTTATTTGGTAATGCAATCGCGGGTTGGGCTCTTTTAACAATCGTGGAGTCAGCATTAAGAGATTTATCACAAATGATTTTCTCCTTTGCTCCAGCGGGTTGGAATGAAACATTCTTAGCGCCAATCCCATTAGCCATTCTCCACGCATATTTCGATATATTCTCTGGTTTAATCCAGACATTTGTCTTCATTCTTTTGACCTCCATCTTTGTGGGTCAAGAAATCCCAGAAGACATTGATTTAAATACTTTAGGAAGGAGGAAGAAAGCATGACCGGTTCATTAAACGTTTTAGCCGCCGCTATTGCCATCTTAGGCGTCATGCCTAGTGCTCTCGGTGAAGGTATGGTCTGTGCTCACGCATTAGACGGTATGTCCCGTAACCCAGAAATGTATGGCAAACTCAGAACCTCAATGATCTTAGCCTGTGCTCTTGTTGAAACCACAGCTATTTACTCATTGCTCATCTCAATTTTGATTTTATTTACAAAGTAATAGGAGGAAAGAACTATGGTACTTAAATTATTAAGTAACATGGACGACATTGGTGAAAAAATGGCGTCGATTGCCCAAAAGTTAATCCCTGACTGGGTTTCTTTTGTCATTCAATTCTCTTCTTTTATTATCCTTCTACTTGTCGTTTTCTTCTTCGCTTATAAGCCTGTTAAAAAAATGCTTAAAAAGCGTGCGGATTATATCCAACAAGAAATCGATCAAGCCACTGAAAGTCACACTTTAGCCGTCAAGGAAACCCAAGAGGCCAAAAGAATCTTAAGTGAATCAAAAAGTGAAGCCAGCCAAATCATTGAAAACGCCACTAAGAAAGGCGAAGAAAAATACGAAGCAATGATGGAAGAGGCTAGAAGTGAAGTTAAGGACATGAAAATTGCCGCTGAACAAGACATTGAACAAGCGAAACAAGATGCTCTTAACGACATTAGAAAAGAAATGGTTAATGTCGCATTAACCGCTTCAAAAGAAATTTTAAAACGCGAAGTCGATAAAGATGATAACACTCGACTCGCTGAAGACTTTATCAATCGATTAAATTAATTTACCTATGAATCAAATCGCCCAAACATACGCTGAAGCATTGTTCTCGATTGGCCTAGAAGAAAAGAAACTAATTAAGCTACAAGAGGAAGAGAAAACATTATTGGAAATTATTGAAGATAATGCTGATTTCTTAATGCTTTTAGATTCCCGCTTTATGAGTGGTAATGAAAGGAAAGATATCGCTACTAAAATCTTGAAAGATTTTGATGAAGACATCGTTAATCTTTTAAAGGTTATTATCGATAACAATAGAACCTATATGATTAAGGATATCCTCATGGCGTTTAATTCTTTATGTAATGAATATAAAGGCGTTAAAGAAGGGCTGATTTATTCCGCGTTTGCTTTGGATAAAGTAACCGTTAATAAAATCAAAGATAAGATTAGTCAACTTGAACACATGGATGTCGAACTCATCCCACATATTGATCCAACCTTAATCGGTGGTGTCAAAGTGGTCATCAATTCCCACGTCTATGATGGTTCAATTAAAAACCAACTAGAAAAAATGCAGATTGACCTCTTAGGAAAGGAGCTTTAATCATGAAAATCCACGCTAATGAAATCAGTGCTCTCATTAAGGAGCAAATTAAAAACTACCGCCACAAAATCGATAGTAATGACGTCGGTACAGTCGTCTCTGTCGGTGATGGTATCGCTAATGTCTATGGTTTAGAAAAAGCTATGCTTGGTGAACTTTTGTTATTCCCAAATAACGTCTACGGTATGGTCATGAATTTGGACAGCGATAGTGTGGGTGTTGTCCTTTTAGGTAACGATTCCTTGGTTAAAGAAGGCGATTTAGTCAATCGTACAAAGATGGTCATGGAAGTCCCAGTTGGTGAAGCTCTATTAGGTAGAGTGGTCAATTCCCTTGGTCAACCAATCGATGGCTTAGGTGAAATCAAAACCACTAATAGACGTCCAATCGAAGTTATTGCTCCAGGCGTCATTAAGAGAAAAAGTGTTGATACCCCACTTGAAACAGGTATCACAATGATTGATGCGATGACCCCAATTGGTCGTGGTCAAAGAGAACTTATTATCGGTGATAGACAAACCGGTAAAACCGCGATTGCCATTGATACCATCCTCAATCAAAAAGATAAGAACGTTATTTGTATTTATGTGGCTATTGGTCAAAAGAATTCTACAGTTGCCCAAATCGTTGATAAATTAAAACGCTTCAAAGCGATGGATTATACCATTGTGGTCAGTGCTTCCGCCTCTGAACCAGCGCCTTTACTTTATATTGCTCCATACGCTGGTAGTGCGATGGCGGAAGAATTCATGTACCAAGGCAAAGATGTCTTAATCGTCTATGATGATTTAAGTAAACACGCTGTCGCTTATCGTACATTATCTCTTTTATTAAAGAGAGCGCCAGGTAGAGAAGCTTATCCAGGTGATGTCTTCTATCTCCATAGTAGACTTCTTGAAAGAGCTTGTAAGTTAGCTCCTGAATTTGGTGGTGGTTCCATTACCGCTTTACCAATTGTTGAAACACAATCCGGTGACATCAGTGCTTATATTCCGACTAACGTCATCTCCATTACCGATGGACAAATCTTCTTACAAGCGGATTTATTCAACGCTGGTCAAAGACCGGCTATTGATAGTGGTCTTTCCGTTTCCCGTGTTGGTGGTGATGCCCAGTTCAAAGCCACAAAACAAGTCGCTCGTGCCTTAAAAATCGAATTAGCGAGCTACTTAGAAATGAAGTCATTCTCCCAATTTGGTAGTGACCTTGATGCTTCAACATTATCAGTTTTAAATCATGGTGAAGCTCTCATGGCAATGCTCAAACAAAAGCAATACAACGTCTATCAATTGGATAAACAAGTCTTCGACTTATTCGTTGCTAAGAATGGTTTCTTAGATAACCTTGATAAAGGTCAAGTCCGTAAAGTCTTAGACAAAGCTTACGATGAATTTAAAGCCACTAACGGTGAGGTTTTAAATAACATCAATAAAAACAAACAAATCTCTGATAAGGATGAAGAAGTCCTTAGTAAGGAATTAAAAGAATTTTTTGAAAATTTGAATCAATAGTGTATGGCCCAAGAAGTAACCAGAATTAAGAAAAGAATTAAGTCCGTTACTGGCTCTTATAAAATCACTTCCGCGATGAAGCTCGTTTCCACGGTGAAATTAAAGAAGTGGAAGAATAAGATGCTAGCAACAAAAGATTACGCTTTGCGGATTGATGAAATCGCACGTAAAGTCTTTTCTAGTGTCGAAGAAAGTAATAATCCTTACTTCACTCTTAATTTAAAAGCGAATAAAAACCTTTATATCGTTTTATCTTCCTCTCTTGGTTTATGTGGGGCCTATAACAATAACTTATTCCGTCTTGCTGATTCGCATATCAAAGAAAACGATGAAGCGATTATTCTGGGTAAGAAAGCAATCTCCCACTATAAAGATGGTAAGTTTGTTAAGATTGAAAATTTCAAAGAATATTCTTCGATTCGTGATGAAGCCATCATTAAACAAATTGTGGATTTCATCTCTAAAGAGTACATAAAAGGTACATATCGAGAAATTCATCTCATTTATACCGCTTATAAGAACTCACTAGTGTTCCATCCTCAGGATTATCAAGTACTTCCTCTTCAAGGTGAAAAGAAGAGTAACGAAGCTTATCCACCAATTATGGAACCAAACCAAGAAGCAGTGCTCAATGCACTTGTTCCAATCTATTTAAAAAATAGTGTGTACGCTAAATTCTTAGAAAGCGAGGTTTGTGAACAAGCCGCGAGAAGTAACGCGATGGAAAATGCTACCAAGAACGCCGAAGAACTTCTCGACAATTTACAAATCGAATTCAACAAAGCGCGTCAAGGCGCAATCACGCAAGAAATCACCGAAATCGTCGGTGCTAGTAATATGTAGGAGGCAAACTTATGGAAAAGAAAGTCTTAGGAACAATTAAACAAGTTGTCGGACCAATCGTCGACGTCCAGTTTAAAGATCAACATCTTCCAGAATTATTAACTGCGTTAATCATTCCTTTAGAAGGTGATAGAACTTTAACTGTTGAAGTTATGCAACATATTGGGGACGATGCAGTCCGCTGCGTCTCTATGGGTCCAACAGAAGGCTTGGTGAGAGGTATGGAAGTTGTTTCCACTGAAGCACCAATCTCTGTCCCAGTTGGTAAAGAAACATTAGGTAGAATGTTCAATGTTTTAGGTGAACCAATTGATGGTAAAGAACCAGTTAAAGACGCAAAAAGAATGTCCATCCATAGACAACCTCCAAAGTTTAAAGACCAATCCGTCAAAACTGAAATCTTTGAAACCGGTATTAAAGTTATCGACCTCCTTTGCCCATATGTTAAAGGTGGCAAGATCGGTTTATTCGGTGGCGCTGGTGTTGGTAAAACCGTTTTGATTCAAGAATTAATGAATAACATCGCTAACGAAAAAGGCGGTATCTCCGTTTTCGCTGGTGTTGGTGAAAGAAGTAGAGAAGGTAACGACCTCTACTATGAAATGCAAAAGACTGGTGTTATTGATAAGACCGCTCTAGTCTTTGGTCAAATGAACGAACCACCAGGTGCTCGTATGAGAGTGGCTCTTTCTGGTTTAACTATGGCGGAATATTTCCGTGACCAAGAACATAGCGATGTCCTTTTGTTCATCGATAACATCTTTAGATTTACCCAAGCTGGTAGTGAAGTCTCTGCCCTTTTAGGTAGAATGCCTTCCGCTGTTGGTTATCAACCAACCCTTGCTACAGAAATGGGTCAATTACAAGAAAGAATTACATCTACAAGCAGTGGTTCTATTACATCCGTGCAAGCGATTTACGTCCCAGCGGATGACTTAACTGACCCTGCTCCTGCGACAACATTCTCCCACTTAGATGCGAAAACCGTTCTAGATAGAGGTACCGCTGCTTTAGGTATCTATCCAGCGGTTGACCCATTAAATAGTTCTTCAACAGCGTTAGAGCCTGCTATTGTTGGTCAAGATCACTATGATGTCGCTAGAGGTGTTATTGAAACACTCGAAAGATATAAAGAATTAAGCGATATTATCGCTATCTTAGGTATGGACGAATTATCTGATGAAGATAAGAAAGTCGTTGCGAGAGCAAGAAAGATTAGAAACTTCCTTTCTCAACCATTCCATGTCGCTGCCAGATTCTCTGGTTTAGAAGGTGTCTTCGTGAAAAGAGAAGATACTGTCCGTTCCGTTAAAGCAATCTTAAACGGTGAAGCGGATGACCTTCCAGAAATGGCATTCTTATACGTGGGCACAATCGAAGAAGCCCGCAAAAAAGCGGAGTCATATAAACAATGAGTACTTTCCTTTTAGAAATCTTTACACCTTTTGGTAAATACTTCGATCGCTATGTCGATGAAATCGTGGTCCAAACAGAAGAATACTGTTTAGGTATTTTACCTAACCACGCTCCTTTAATCGCGAAGGTCAAAGTTTCTAAATTAACAATTATCCAAAATGGTGAAAGAAAGTGCTATGCTGTCGGTGAAGGCTTAATCAATGTTAGTAAAGATGGTGTCACCTTACTTTTAGAATCCATCGAAGGTAAAAAGGACATTGATATCGATAGGGCAAGAGAAGCGAAAAAGAGAGCTGAAGAGCGTTTATCCACTCTTGTGAATATTGACGTTGAAAGAGCGCAAAAAGCGTTGGTAAGGGCTAATAACCGTATCAGCGTGTATGAAAATGACTAGGAGGTCAACCTATGCATTCTTGGCATGATGTTAAAATTAGCCGTGTTACTCCCGAAAACTTCATCGCGGTTATCGAAATCTCTAAAGGTAGTAAAAACAAATACGAACTTGATAAAGAAACAGGTCATTTAATCTTAGACCGTGTTTTATTCACATCCACTCACTATCCACAAAACTATGGTTTCATCCCACGTACATTCGCGGATGACTATGACCCATTAGATGTTTTAGTGCTCTGCAGCGAAGCGATTGTTCCAATGTCACTCGTAGAGTGTTTCCCAATTGGTGTGCTTATTATGACCGATAATGGCCTTAATGATGAAAAGATTATCGCTGTCGCTAAAAACGATCCATTCTATAACGGCTATAACGATATTAGTGAAGTGCCTCCACACATTATGGATGAAATCAAACACTTCTTCCAAGTCTATAAATCTTTGGAAGGTAAAAATACCACTGTGGAAGTGTTTAAAGATAGAAAAGCTGCAGAACAAATCATTCAAGACTGCTTAGATAGATATCATCACGATATCGAACCACGCGTAGTTGCGGAAAGAAAAGCAAGAGGCTATTAATGCTCCATATCGTTTTATATCGTCCAGAGAAACCACAAAATACTGGTAACATAATGAGAACATGTGTCGCTATCCACGCGACACTTCACATTATTGGACCAATTACTTTTTCAATTGACTCCAAAGACCTCAAAAGAGTGGGCATGGACTATATTGATGATTTAAAAATGCATTTCTATAAGGACTATGATGAATTCGTGAAAGAAAATCCTAACGCGAATATCTATTACGTCACTAGATACGCTAGAACAGTTTATTCTTCCTATGATTTATCTAATCCTGTAAAAGATCTCTATTTAATGTTTGGAAGAGAATCAACAGGAATTCCTCATGATATCTTAAAAGAACATGAAGACCGCTTAATGCGTATTCCCATGGTTCCTGAAGCTAGAAGCTTAAACTTATCTAACTGTGTCGCTCTTGTAGCGTATGAAGCCTTAAGACAACAAAACTTCCCCAATCTTGCAACTGAGGAAGCTATTAAAGGACCAGATTTCTTATTTAAGGACTAATAGTCCTTTTTATTATTCAATAATTCAATTGTTTCGTTGCGTACATTATTCAAAGTAATCGTGGAGTAATTAAGAAGATTAGCCTCGCCTAAAGCGTGGCCTTTTTTCACATTCTTCATTTCCGTAATCATAATGTCCCCAGCGGTCTTATTGGAAAGAATTAAACATAATTCTGCGGCGACAAGCTTCACTGCGTTACTTGGATTAGGAGTGTGAATAATGACGTGCGCTCCATGATAGTCTTTGATATGCAAATACCAATCATCTTTTTTAGCAATCTTAAATGTTAATTCATTATTTGAGGAAGCGTTCTTACCAAAAGAAATCTTCACATTATCATAAATGATAAAGGAACTCTTAATTGGAGAGACTTTCTTTTTAAGATGTTTCTTAGGAAGTAGTTCTTGGCTTAAAGCGAATAACTCTTCGTCATTCATATATTGAGAGCTACTTAGTAAGTAAGATAAGTAATCTTCTTCTTGCTTAGCCTTTTCAATTTCTAGAGAGGCCATTTCGATAGTTCTCTTACTCTTTTTATATTTCTTAAACAACTGATTAGCGTTTTCAACGATAGATTTAGATTCGTCTAAAACGATGTTGTTGTCCTTAAGATATTCGTCTAATAACTCTTTATCGTATTGATAGGCTAATAGGTAGTTACCATGATCAGCGTCATCTAAATGCGCTTTAGCGGCATCAATTTCAGAGGCTAGAACACTAGCTTTCTTGTTCAGTGATTTAACACGTGATTTGATATAACGATATAAAGGTGTGAACTTTTCTTTCTTATGCAAAAGTAAGGCGTTTTCATAATAACTAATCGCCTTTTGCTTAATCTCTTTTAAAGAAGGAACTTCATTATCTTCTTTTAGTTCTCCGCGGTTAGGATACTCATAACTAAGATTATTTAGTATTGGTCTAGCGGTAGTGACACCTGAATAGTGAAGAGCGTGGATAATCTTACCTTCGTCATTAACGAACACTAAATTTGCTCTTTGAGGGATGCATTCTAAATACAAATGAGTGACAACTTTTTCATAGTAATCATTAGCCTTTTGAATGATAAAATGCACGATGCGGTCATCGTTGTCTAAAGAGATATCAACAATATAGGCATCTTTAAGAAATTTTCTTAAAGATTCATTCAAAGTTCCCGTTATCGTTGGTTCAGTTTTACGAATGTCCACTAAAGCGATAAATGGGTGCTGATGATTAAGTGAAATAAGTAGCTTCTCTTCTTTAATCATTGAAAGGGTGCATAAAAAATCATGAGAATTAATCACGGTAATATTGTTGATACGACAACCAATAATTTTCTCTTTTAATTCATTAGTGACCTTCTTAAAAGAAGAGTAAGAATAGTAGTTCATGGAAATATCTTAACAAAAAAGTTGAATATAGTTAAGAAAATAGGGTAACAGGTGTTGCCTTATTTATAAATATCTTATAAAATATGTCGTACTATGAAAAAAGGGTTATTAATTATTCTTAGCGGTCCCTCCGGTGTCGGCAAAGGCACAGTGAGAAAATACATCATGAATCGTGAATTATTCCCGATGGTATTTTCTGTGTCAATGACCACAAGAGAACCACGCGCCACTGAGACTAATGGTGTGGAATATTACTTTGTTAGTAAAGAAGAATTCCAAAAGAATATTGATAACGATAATTTCCTTGAATGGGCGGAATTCGTTGGTAACAGATACGGCACTCCAAGAAGCATTGTGGAAGATCTCCGTAACCAAGGCAAAAACGTCTTGTTAGAGATTGAAATCAATGGTGCTGAACAAGTGCTTTCGAAGGTTAAAGATGATAGAGTCGTTTCCTTCTATTTAAAACCGCCTTCAATGAAACAATTAGAAGAACGTATTAGAAAGAGAAAATCTGAACCAGAAGGCGTTATTAAAAAACGTTTAGCGAAAGCGGAAGCTGAAATGGAAAAAGCTAAGAATTACGATTTCGTGATTATGAATGATCGCATTAATCGCGCTGGTGATGAAATTATAAAAATCCTTAAGGAATTTGATAGAGACTAAGAGACGGTTTGAGTATGCAAATAGTGGAAGTTCTGATTGAATATGCCAAGAGCTCATTAAACCGTCCTTTTTCTTATTTCTATAATGGTAAAAAGAAGCTAGTAAAAGGTATTCGTGTTTTACTAGATTTTAATCATCGAGACATTATCGGTTACGTAGTAAAAGTCGAAGAAACCAATAAGAGCGTTGAAGAATATGAAGAAGAAAAAGGCTTCTCAGTTTCCGAAATTAAAGACGTCATTGATGATGAACCTCTTTTAAATGAGGAATTGCTTTCATTATTAGAAGAAATCTCCTCATATTACCTCGTTCCAAAAATCAGCGTTCTTCAATCAATGCTTCCTCCAAGCTTATCGCCTAGAAAGTCATCTTTGAAAGCTCCTAAAATAGCGTACGACCAATTCTTAGAAGTGATTGATGATAACGAAGAAGATTTAACAAATAAACAAATCGAACTCTTAAGATTTATTAAACTTGAAGGTCGTGTTTTAAAACGTGATATTAAGCAAGTTAGCATCATTGATAAACTCTTAGAAAAAGAAAGAATTAAGATCGTTAAAGAAGAAAAACGCAGGTTAAAGATACCTGATTATAAATATCAAACACCTCCTAAGTTAAGTGAGGATCAAAATAAGGTCATTGACGAGTTCAATAATTCCAATGATTTGGTCTACTTACTAGAGGGTGTCACTGGTTCTGGTAAAACAGAAGTCTATTTAAACTTATCCGAACAAGTTTTAAAAGCGGGCAAATCAGTTTTAATGCTTGTTCCTGAAATCTCATTAACCCCAATGATGGTGGAATACTTCCTCCATCGTTTCCAAAATAACGTCGCTATTCTCCATAGTGAACTAACTCCCGCGGAGAAATACGATGAATATCGTAAGATTGCGCATGGTGATTGTAAAATTGTCGTCGGTGTGAGAAGCGCAATATTTGCGCCTTTAAAGAATATCGGTTTAATTATTCTTGATGAAGAACATACTGAATCATATAAACAAGACAATCTTCCTTTCTATCACGCTAGGGAAGTGGCGATTATGCGCGCTAAATACCATCACGCTAAAGTTCTTTTAGCAAGCGCTACTCCATCCTTAGAAAGTAGGGCGAGAGGACAAAAAGGCGTTTATCATATGCTTTATTTAACAAAGCGTATCAATAATCAAAAGCTACCAACCACTAAGATTGTTAACATGCTCAATTATCAAAACATTGACCGTGATAGCTATATCTTCTCACATGCTTTAAGACAAGCAATTCACGAGACACTAGCGAAAAATGAACAAGCTATTCTCTTAATTAATAGAAGAGGTTTCTCTACTCATGTGACATGCCGTAACTGTGGTCATGTCTTTAAGTGCCCAACATGTGGAATTGCTTTAACCTATCATAAGAAAGATAACATGCTTAAATGCCATCACTGTGACTATGTTGAACCGTTAGGCGAAACATGTCCTGAATGTGGTGGTGCTCACCTCATGAAAACAGGCTTCGGTACCGAAAGAATCGAAGAAGAAGTCCAACGTCTTTTCCCAAGCGCTAGAACATTAAGGTTAGATAGTGATTCCGCGAAGAATAAGAGCAAAATACCAGAAGTTATAGAAGCTTTTAGAAAGAAAGAAGCGGATGTCTTAATTGGCACACAAATGATTGCAAAAGGCCATGATTTCCCAGATGTAACGCTTGTTGGTATCGTTTTAGCGGACATTGGTTTATCTATGCCATCTTATCGTAGCAATGAAAGAGCGTTCCAACTTATTACCCAAGCTATTGGTCGATCTGGAAGAAAAGAAAAACCAGGTACCGCAATCATTCAAACATATTTACCAAGCCATTACGCGATTACTTTCGCAGCGAGACAAGACTATGAACTTTTCTATCGTAAAGAGATGGAAATGCGTAAATTACAATTTTATCCTCCATATGCCTATTTAGCGAGTGTGACATTACGCGCTAAAAATGAGGAAGCAGTCATTGAAAATACTTATCGAATCGTTGATTTTTTAAATGATGAGTTTATGGATGCTGCCCAAATTCTTGGTCCATCCACTCCATATATTCCATTTGATATGGGCTTACATGTGAGAAGCATTTTAGTGAAGTTCAAAGATCCACAAAAGGCTCACCAAATCTTTGAAAAAATGCAACAACTGTTTGCCTATAATAACCAATACGAATTACTCATTAATATAGATCCTTACAATTTTTAATATAAAAAATGTAGACATTGTATTATACTATCTACGAGGTATTTTTATTTTATGATTACTGTTACTATTTATGGTCTCGATCAATTTGTCGTAGGTCGTTTATCTCGTGAAATGACTCCTAACCTAGCCAAACTTTACGAATTAAGCGAAGACGAAATTTTATTTGTGGCGCCAGAAAACATGGTCTTCCATAACGGTGTTGAACAAACATCTTGGAACATCATCATTCATGTTCATGCGCCTAAGAAAGTCGCTGTCTTACAAGACCAAGTGGCTCATTTAATTTTAGAAAGTATCGGCGATGTCGCGATTAATAAGATTCTTGAATTCTATTATTATTCGCAAGATGATCGCTACAGCAAATTTAACGACAGTTATCCACGCTTTATCGCAAGCGATAACTTAGTCGATGTTGCTAATGAGGATTATGAGGATATGGAAGAAGGAGAAGGCGAAGACGAAATCTTCACTGGTGACATCTTCCAAAACTTCAATAACGACTAACCGTCATCAGGAGGGTCTACTATGACTCCACAAGTTTTAGCAAAGGACATACTAAACAAAATCATTTACGAAAACACGCCATTTTCTCTTGCCCTAAAGCAAGCTTTTAAACGCAACGATCTTTCCAAAGAAGAAAGGGGTAACGTCTCAGCGATGGTGGGTTGCGTTTTACGTCACTATTTAGTGATGTCGAACGTTATCAAAAACCAATATCCTGACATGGAATCGCTTGGCGTCATTGCGTTATTGATTGCGTTTAGCAACGCACTCTTCATCAAGAAATTTGATCAAGAAGAATGCAACAAAGAAGTAGAAAAGTACATCAAGGAAGGCGAAGTCAAAGTCCAAGACTTCATTGCCCCATACCTTGAAGAAAAGAAACTCGTTCCAGAACAAATTGAAGTGGGTTCTTTTGAATTCCTTTCCTACCGCTATAACACACCTGTGGACATCATTAAGATGTGGACCAAACAGTTCGGACACATTTCCGCTAATAAAACTCTTAGAGCCAATAGCAAACCAGCCCCAACTGTTGTACGAATTGATAACAATGTTTTAAGCGATGAAGAATTCTTCGCTAAATACGCTGACTTTGAAGCCATTGAAGGTGCTCCAGGTATGGCGTTATATAAAGGCGAAAATAGATTCAAAAATAGTGAAGTTAGTGAAAAAGGTATTGCTGCTCCTTTATCTTTAGCGTTCAAAGAAATGCTTGATGAAGGTGATTTAGATCCATTAAGAGGTATCGCAGTGTACGCTGAATATGCTAATGACTTATTCATTGACTTAAAAGCGAGAAAGGGTGGCGTTTCTGGTGTCGAATATATCGCTGCTAACTTAAGCACAATTACCAACACCAAGAACTTCTTAGCCAAGAACAACATTAAGGGTGTTAATGTCTATGAAGCACAAGCTTCCTCGATCATTACTTGTTTATCAAAACCTGTGCATACATTTATCGTCATGCCAGAATCTTCTAGATTAAACCTCTTACAACTTTTACCAGATTACTTCCTCCGTTTCGACATGTCTAAACTCGATGAATTAATCGCTAATCAAAAAGTGGCTTTAAAAGAAGCCGCTGCTCAAGTTGAAGAAGATGGTTATCTCCTCTACTTAGTGGATACTCTTTCAAAGAAAGAAAGCATCAACATTATTAACGAATTCCTCGCAGAAAATGAAGAATTCACCTTATTAAGAGATAAGCTATATTTCCCATATAAGAAATATGGTGGTTCTTACTATTTTGCCGCTTTAAAAAAGGCTAAAAAGAATGATTAATCTTTACGGTTGTGAAATTAATAAACTCATCGCGTTAATGGAGCAAGAAGGCCAAAAGCCTTATCGCGCCACGCAACTTTTCTCATGGATTTATGAAAAGAAAGCGACATCATTTGATGAGATGAGTGATATTTCTAAATCATTCCGTGAAGTCTTAAAAGAAAAATATTGTCTAGATCTACCAAGCATCTATACCAAACAAGTGAGCAAAGATGGCACAATCAAGTTACTTGTTGAACTGAAAGATGGCGCGAAAGTCGAATGCGTACTTATGCGTTACTCATATGGCTGTGCTGTATGTGTGAGCTCACAAGTGGGCTGTAATATGGGCTGCTCTTTCTGCAGCAGTGGTCTATTAGGTAAACAAAGAAACTTGCTTCCAGAAGAAATGATGGGGCAAATTTTATTGATTAATCAATTGCTCAAAGAAGAAAACAAGGGACAACATGTCACACATATTGTGGTTATGGGTACTGGTGAACCATTCGATAACTACGATAACGTCTTGGACTTTATTAAAATCGCTAATCACCCAAAGGGTTTAGCTATCGGTGCTAGACATATTACTGTCTCCACATGTGGTATTGTCGAAAATATCTATCGATACGCTGACGAACACATGCAAACAAATCTCGCTATTTCTTTACACGCTCCTAACAATGAACTTAGAAGCAAACTCATGAAAATTAACCGCGCTTATCCATTAGAGAAAGTTATTGAAGCGGTGAAGTATTATGAGAAAGAAACTAAACGTCGAGTAACTTATGAATACTTACTCTTGGAAGGTATCAACGATACCAAAGAACACGCTCAAGAGTTAATTAAACTAATTAAAGGAACAATGGGTTATGTCAATCTCATTCCATACAATGAGACCAACACATTCTCAGAATTCCATCGTTCTAGTGGTAACCGTGTCCACGCTTTTCTTGATTACCTCATGAAAGGTGGCGTGACCGCGACTATTAGAAAAGAATTCGGTAGCGATATTGACGCTGCGTGTGGTCAATTACGCGCCAAAGTTGAGGAGGGACGTTCATGAAAAAATATTTAACTGGACGCTTCTCATTTAAAACAGATATTGGCAAAGTACGCTTAAGTAACGAAGACCAAGCCTGTGCTTTAATTAATGCCTCTGGCAATGTTTTACTCATTGTCTGTGATGGTATGGGTGGACAAAACAAAGGTGATTTGGCTTCCTCTTTAGCGATTAATACAGTGATTTCATCATTTAAAAGCCGTAAAGGTTTTATGAATCGTTATTTTGCAAAGTTTTGGGTGGGCAACGTTATCCGCGAAGCAAACAGATGTGTTTACGAACAATCAAAAAGCAATCCAACATATGAAGGAATGGGTACCACATTAACCCTTCTTCTTATTATCAAAGACACTGCTATCTTAGGTCATGTTGGTGACTCAAGATGTTATTTCTTAAGAAACCGCGAATTTGAACAAATGAGTGAAGATCAAACATATGTTGGTTATCTTTTAAGAACCAAACAAATCACCGAAGAAGAAGCTTTAATTCATCCAAAGAGACACGTTTTGATGAACGCTTTGGGCGTTTATCCAAGTGCCTCAATTGATATTAAATCTTTCCCATACATGGGAGAAACTGTCTTACTCTGTAGTGATGGTTTATATAATAACGTTCCAAAGAATGATATTGCCTCAGTCTTAAAGAGCGAAGATTCCGTTGAACAAAAAGTTAATGAACTTATCGCTATTGGCAATAAGAATGGTGGTAGCGATAACATCGCTGTCGTCATCTGGGAGGCACAATCATGAGCACAATAAAGATTGGCTCCCTGGTGGATGGCCGCTATCGTATTGAAGCGAGAATCGGCCATGGTGGTATGGCGGAAGTCTATGAAGCCACCGATATCATTAACAAAAGAAAAGTCGCGATTAAGATGATTAGGGAAGACGTTATGCGTAATCCTATCAATCTTCGTCGTTTTCAAAACGAAGCCACAATCGCTTCATCTTTAAATCACCCTAATATCGTTAAGGTGTTTAACCATGGCACAATTGAAGGTAGACCATATATTGCTAACGAGTATATCCGCGGACAAACCATGAAAGATATGCTCGATTTTAGAACTTCAATCCCAATCGCGGAAGCGGTGAGCTATATGCTTCAACTGACATCCGCGTTGTTCTACGCGCATCAGCACAACATCATTCACCGTGACATCAAACCACAAAATATCTTTGTCATGCCTGATGGCACAATTAAATTAGGTGACTTTGGTATTGCGCAAGCTGAAGGCGTGGATGATGGTTTGACTAAAACTAGTGAGATTGTGGGTAGTGTCCATTATCTTGCTCCAGAAATCTCACAAGGAAAACCCGCTTCTATTCAATCAGATATCTATTCAGCGGGTGTTACCTTCTATGAACTTTTAACTGGTCACGTACCATTTGATAAAGACACACCAGTTAATGTTGCAGTGGCCCATATTAAGGAGAAATTCCCTCCAGTTAAAAAGTATGTTCCTAACTGTCCAAAAGAAATTGAAAAGATTATCGCTAACGCCACTAAAAAGCGTTTAGCCGAAAGATATAAAGGCGCAGATGAATTCTATGATGATTTGCTTGAATTAAGCAAGAAACCAGAAATTCTTAAAGAGAAGAAGCCACTTCTAGCGAGGATATTTGGATTTAAATAATGAAGGGTTTAATTGTCGGAATCACATGTGGATTATACGCCGTTAGAGCGGAAGGAGTGGTTTATCACACTAAACCACGCGGTGTTTTCCGTAATCAAGGCGTTAAACCAATCGTCGGAGATATCGTCGAGTTTAATCCTGATGAAATGGTGATAGAAAATATCTATCCTAGAACAAGCGCTTTAAAGCGTCCGCTAATCGCTAATATCAGTCAAATCATCTTAGTGTTCTCACTTATTGAACCAGAGTTTTCCTATTTGCTCGCGTTTAAGTATCTAACCTACGCTAATATGCATAATATCAAGGCAAAACTCGTCATTACTAAGATTGATAAAGAGCATGATGAAGCGTTACTAAAAGAGATTAAAGAAACCTTCTCAAGTATCGATGTGGAGACATATTTTATCTCCAATAAAACTAAGGAAGGTTTAGAAGAAGCAAAGGCTTTATTTAAAGATGAAGTGAGCTGCATTATGGGTCAAACCGGTGTTGGCAAATCATCCTTAATTAACGCCATTGATAGTAACTATGAAAGAGCGGTTGGTGAATACTCCATGGCCCTTGGTAGAGGTAAACATCAAACTAAAGAAGTCATTCTCTTACCATATTTAGGGGGCTATATTGCTGACACTCCTGGATTCTCTTCATTAGAGTTAAATCTCTATAAAGAGGACCTTGCAGCGTTCTTTCCAGGTTTCTATTCTTTATATAATAAATGTTATTTCGCAAATTGCTTGCACTTAAGTGAAAATAGGTGTGCAATAAAAGAGAAGGTAGCCTCTGGTGAGATTTCATCTCTTGCTTATGAGTGCTATAAGAAATTATCAGAAGAAGCAATATTTAAAAAAGAGAGGTACGCAAAATGAAGAACATCATTATTTCCCCATCAATCCTATTATGTGATTACCTTCACTTAGAACAGGAATTGGAAAAAATGCAAAAAGCGGGATGTGAATGGGTCCACCTCGATGTCATGGACGGACACTTCGTACCAAACATCTCTTTTGGTAATCTCTTCTTTGAAAGATTGTTTACAAAAATTGATTTCGTTAAAGACGTTCACCTCATGGTTAACGATCCAATGAGCTTTGTTAAAAAGTTCGCTAAAGTTGGCGCTGACTATTTAACCTTCCATTATGAAGCTTGCAAAGATGATGATGAGGTCTTAGCGGTCATTAAAGAAATCCATAAAAACAAAATGAAAGCGGGTCTTTCTATTAAACCAGAAACACCTGTTGAAAAGATCTTCCCGTTCCTTGATAAACTTGAACTCGTTCTTGTTATGAGTGTTGAACCTGGTATGGGTGGTCAAAAGTTCATTCCTGAATCACTCGAAAAGATTGGCGCGTTAATCAACGAAATTGTTGAAGTGAGAAGTAACGCTTTAATCTCTGTCGATGGTGGTATCAATGACGTCACTGGTAAAGACTGCCTCAATATGGGCGCTGACGTCTTAGTCGCGGGTAACTATTTATTCGGTTCCCCAAATTTCCAAGAAAGGTACGATAGTTTAATTAAGTAAGATGCCTGGATTACTCCCTCTTTGCATTTTCGCTGTCACATTAACATTCTTCGTCGGTGGATATTTCTTTTCATCGACTTTTTACTTTAAGAAACACGATGTGAAATATTCCTTCACTAGAATGTTTCCATACGAATTTAACTATCCAAACGCTTTTAAAAACAATATCTATGGTAATATTGCCTTTATCATTTCCATTATTGGCACAATTGCCTTTTATATCTGTTATTTAAACACCCAACAAGTTGGAAACAATGTTCCTTCTTTTGTTTTAGTAATAGTGGCGTTTTTAATCTCAGTAACCACATGTTGTTTATTATTCATGCCATTACAGTTCTTAAGAATGCACATTATGATGTCCACACTCACAATGACATGTGCCTTCGCCATGCCCGCTTTAGCGTGCTGCATCATCTACCCACAATTTAAAGATGCAATTAGCTGCACTAAAGTTACTTATTTAGTGGCCTTTATCATTGGCGCGGTCATGTCCTTAGCGATGCTCATCTTCCTTCTTAATCCACGCGCTACATATAAGATTTATATGGATAAGAGCGAAGACAAAGATGGTAACATCGTCATGACTAGACCAAAGTTCATTCCAATGGCCTTTAATGAGTGGTGGGCAATCTTCACATTTATACTTTCACCAATACCGTTATTAATTATCAGTTTTATAGCATAAAAAAATGACTCATCTCGAGTCGTTTTTTTATCTTGTCTTTTAGTAAAAAGATTAGCGATCCTTATATTGTTTGTTAAGACTACGATATGCTCTTGTAGACATACGAATGCGCATTTCTTTGCCATCAACAACAACAGTGCGAACTTGGAGATTAGCGTTCCATCTACGACGAGTAGCTCTTAATGAGTGGGAACGGTTGTTACCGCTTAATGGACCTTTACCTAATACTGGACATACTCTTGACATATCTTGTCCTCCTATTTTGTTGCCGATATATATTATCATATGATAAAACCCATATCAACAAGAAATATTGAAAAGTGTTTAATATTGAAAATTTAGATTTTCACATTAAAGAGAGGTTAGAGAATATTAAGATTATTTGATTAACCTATAATTTAACGTTAGGGAAACGCTTCTTAAAGTCTTCTTCACTTAATAAGTTATTACATCTTTTAAGCATGACTTTATAGATTTCTCCCTTAGCGTCAAAGGGTAAATAACGAGCGTGACCTTTATTAGTGACAAAACAAAGAACTTTTTTCTTTTCTGATTGTGCTTCATCAATATACACTACATCGGAGTAGTGATAATACATTTCTTTAAAGCTTCTAACAACCACTAGATACTTGTTCTCAATGACATAAAAATTACGTTTAAGCGAAAGCACTAACATGAGAATTGAGACACCGACGTACACTAAAATGACGAGAATTTGGATGACCCCGAACTTAGTAAATAGGAATAAATTGATACAAGATAAGAACAAAAGAGCCGCAAATATGAGATCCACAATGATGAATGTTCTGATGGTTCTTTTGATGTCGACTTTAACTTTCATGCCGTTATTATAACAAGTTACAATAAACTATCAAAAATGTTTTTCATGGGCGTATGCGCAATGCTATACTATATACATACATAAGGAGCATATTATGTCACATAATGTCGTAGCGATGATACTCGCTGGCGGTAAAGGCACCAGATTGGGTCTTTTAACTAAAAAGATGGCCAAACCTGCAGTGTCTTTTGCGGCGAAGTACCGTATTATTGATTTTCCACTTAGTAATTGCGCCAATAGTGGTATTAACAGAATTGGCGTCTTAACTCAATACGAACCTACTTTACTCGATACCTACATCGGTAACGGTGAAAAGTGGGGCTTTAATGGTGTCCACTCACTTTTAACTTCCATCGCTCCTCGTCAAACAGACGAAGGCGCTAACTGGTATAAAGGTACCGCGGATGCCATTACACAAAACATTGAATTCTTAGATGGTCTCTCTCCAGATTATGTTTTAATCCTTTCTGGTGACCATATTTATAAAACAACTTATAACGAAATGATTGATTTGCACGCTGAGAGCGGTGCGGATGCGACAATTTCCGTTATTGAAGTTGATCCAAAAGAAGCTAGTAGATTTGGTATTATGGCGGTTGATAAAACTGACCGCATCGTTGAATTCCAAGAAAAACCAAAACATCCAAAGAGCAATTTAGCCTCCATGGGTGTCTACGTCTTCACTTGGAAAGTTTTAAGAAAGTATTTGATTGCTGATAGAGATTTAGACACAAACCATGACTTCGGTGGTGATATCATCCCAACAATGTTAAATAATGGTTTGAAACTTCAAGCTTATAGATTTAAAGGTTATTGGAGAGACGTTGGTACTCTTCAATCATTACATGAAGCTAACATGGACGTCGCTCTTGATAGAAGTGACTTACATTTCTATGGCGATATGTCCACACGTATATATACAGAGGATACATATTCCTTACCTCACTATTTAGGTAAGCAAGCCTCTATTAAATCATCCATCGCTAACCAAGGTGCGATTATCTTAGGCAAAGTTAATTCTTCCGTTATTTCTAATGAAGTTTTAATTGAAGAAGACGCTATTGTTGATCGCTGTGTCGTGATGGAAGGCTCCGTTATTAAAAGAGGAGCCAAAATTTCTAACGCCATTGTTGCTCCTAATACCATTATTGAAAGTGGCGTAGAAGTTAATTTAAACAGTAAAGAAATTGCCTTAGTTGGCGGAAAGGTGACTCACTAATATGGCAAAAGTAGTTGGTATTTGTGACTTACACGATGCTCCACATCTTGGTAAGTTAACTGAAAAACGTCCAATCGGTACTGTCTCTTTCTTAGGAAGATATGGTCTTATGGACTTTGCGTTATCTAATTTCTCTAACTCTGGTATTGACCGTGTTTCTATCTTAGTCGACCGTCATCTCCATAGTGTGGTTTCTCACGTAAGAGATGGTTCTATTTGGGTCAATAACACTAAGACAGGTACACAACGCATTTTCTACAACGAAAATGTTCCAAGTCATAAATTCAATACAGACATTAATAACTTATTATCTAACCGCTTACACTTTGAAGGCTTAGATTGTGACTATGTTGTCATCGCTAATTCCTTCTTCCTAGCGAGTATGGATTTTAGAAAATATGTTGATATGCATATTGAATCTGGTAATAAGATTTCTCTTATTTATAAGAGAGTGAAGAATGCTAAAGAAGAATTCATCAACTGCGATATTGTTAAAACAGAAAACCATCTCGTTAAAGACTTCGCGATTAACTTAGGTACCGCTAAGGAAGCACAAATCTCTTTGGAGGTCTTTATCTTTGACTATAAAACACTCGTGGAACTTGTTAACAAGACAAGAGAAATTTCCACCTTGTTTAATATTCGTGACTTAGTCAATTACTGTGCAACAAACGGCTTATACGCTGTTAATGCTTTCTCTTTTGATGGCTATGTCGCCCCAATCTTAACATTTGATAACTTTGTTAAATACTCAAGAGAACTTCTCTCTTATGAAGTAAGAAAACAACTCTTCAAAGAAGATTGGCCAATTTATACAACCACACACAATACTCCTCCAGCCTTATATGGAGAAAAAGCTGTTGTTGAAAACTCTTTCGTTTCTAACGGTTCAAGAATCAAAGGCACAGTCATTAATTCCATCCTTTCTCGTGACGTCATCGTCGAAGAAGGAGCGGTGGTTAAGAACTGCATTCTCTTCAGTGGCACGAAAGTCGGTAAAGGCTCTCACTTAGAGTATGTCGTTGCTGACAAGAACGTCAAGATTAGAGAAATCCGCGATGTCGCGGGTGATGAAAATCACTTCATGTATATTAGTTTCGGAGCAAATATTTAAGATGAAAATAGCCATGGTTGCCAGCGAAGCGCGCCCATTTTGTAAAACGGGCGGTTTAGCTGATGTCGTTTATTCCCTCTCTAAAGAACTAGTGAAAATGGGTGAAGATGTCTGCATCTTTTTACCATTCTACGATAGCATTCGTCGTCAAATCTCTGAGAAGGCTTTAAAGAAAGCTGCGTCTTTCAAGACGCATATGTCTTGGAGAAAACAAAATGTTGATGTCTATCAACTAGTGACAGAAGGAATTAATTATTACTTTATTGAAAATCAACAATATTTCGAAAGAGGCCATATTTATGGCGACTTCGATGATGGTGAAAGATTCGCCTTCTTTACAATGGCAGTCAAGCAGTTCATGCTCACCAAGCGCATGTACCCAAACGTTATTCATGTGCATGACTGGCAAGCAGGTATGCTTCCATGTGTGTTGCGCGTTGATGATGAATGCCGCGAAAAGTTCGCAAAAACAAAGTTTGTTTTCACCATCCACAATCCTGCTTTCCAAGGTTTAATGCCAAAGTTCACCTTGGGTGACTTCTATAATTTAACCGATGAATACTATGATAACGGTTCTGTCCGTTTCAAAGATCAAGTATCCACCCTTAAAGCGGGTATTGTGTACGCGAATAAAATTACAACCGTTTCCCCAACTCACCATTTAGAGCTTTTAACTCCTGAAGGTGGCATGGGTTTAGATCAAGTTTTAAGATACCGTGAATGGGATTTCTCTGGCATTTTAAACGGTATCGATTATTTAGAATTTAATCCTGTTGAAGATAAACAAATTGCTAAACCATATAGCGAAAAGAACTTAGTTAGTGGTAAAAAAGCTAACAAAGAAGCTTTAATGAACGCCTATGGTTTAAAGAACACTAAAGGACCATTATTCTCTTTAGTTACTCGTATTACCTGGCAAAAAGGTTTTGATATCATTTTCCCAGCGGTAGAAGAGTTAATTAGAAGAGGCGCAAGCATTTTTATGCTTGGTAGTGGTGAATCTCAATACGAAAAGAGATGGGAAGAATTAAGAAATAGATACCCAGATAGAGTCGGTATTTTCATTGGTTATAGTGATAACTTAGCGCATAAAGTTTACGCCGCTAGTGACTTCTTTATCATGCCATCTTTATTCGAACCATGTGGTCTTGGTCAAATGATTGCCCAACGCTATGGCACCTTACCAATCGTGAGACGCACTGGTGGTCTTAAAGACAGTGTTATTTGCTATGATGGAAATAACGCTGAAACAAGCAATGGCTTTGGCTTTGATGCTTATAGCATCTATGAGATGAATCGCACTGCGCAATACGCTTACGACATCTATGAAAATAAGAAAATCCTTCATCAGTTGATGAAAAATGCCATGCTTACTGATAATTCATGGTTGAAGAGTACATTAGAATACATTAAACTTTATAAGGCGCTTGTTAAATAACAAGCTTAACTTAAAAGGAAGTGTATATTATGGGATTCAATCATCGTGAAATCGAAGCCAAATGGCAAAAGTATTGGGAAGATAATCAAACATTTAAAACAGACGTCTGGGATTTCTCCAAACCGAAGTTCTATGCTTTAGACATGTTTCCTTATCCAAGTGGTGTGGGTTTACACGTTGGTCACCCAGAAGGTTATACCGCGACTGACATCATTAGCCGTATGAAAAGAATGCAAGGATATAACGTCCTTCACCCAATCGGCTATGACTCTTTCGGTTTACCTGCCGAACAATACGCTATTCAAACAGGTAATAACCCTGAAGGTTTTACCCAACAAAATATTGAATACTTCACAAAGCAATTAAAACATATCGGCCTTGACTATGACTGGGATAGAGTCATCCTCACCAGCGATCCAAAGTTCTATCATTGGACACAGTGGATCTTCAAAGGCTTATTTAAAGATGGCTACGCTAAATACATTGATATGCCAGTTAACTGGTGTGAAGAACTTGGTACCGTCTTAAGTAATGACGAAGTCATTGATGGTAAGAGTGAACGTGGTGGTTATCCAGTTATTAGAAAGAACTTAAAGCAATGGGTTATCGATCAACCTAAGTTTGCGGAAAGATTACTTGAAGGCTTAGATAGAATCGATTGGCCAGAAAGCACAAAAGAAATCCAAAGAAACTGGATTGGCAAATCCATTGGTGCGGAAATTAGATTCAAAGTCGCTGATAGCGATGAATCTTTCGTGGTCTTCACCACACGTGCGGATACATTATTTGGCTGCACTTACTGCGTCCTTTCTCCAGAACACGCTTTAATTAAGAAGATTATGAGCAAAGAACAAGAGAAAGACGTTCTTGCTTATATTGACGCTGCTAGTAAGAAGAGTGAAATCGAAAGAACCTCTTTAAATAAAGAAAAGACTGGTTGCTTTACCGGTGCTTATGCGATCAACCCTGCTAATGACAAATTAGTGCCTATTTATATTTCTGACTACGTCTTGTCTAGCTATGGTACAGGCGCCATTATGGCGGTCCCGGCCCATGATAGTAGAGACTATGCTTTCGCTAAAAAATATAACTTAGATATTATCCAAGTCTTAGAAGGTGGCGATATTTCTAAAGAAGCTTATGAAGAAGATGGCTTACACATCAATTCTGATTTCTTAAACGGCATGAACAAAGAAGATGCCATTAATAAGATGATTGATTTCTTAAAAGAAAAAGGTATCGGTGAAAAGAAAGTTAACTATAAATTTAGAGAATGGATCTTTGCTAGACAAAGATACTGGGGTGAACCAGTTCCTGTTGTCCATCTAGATAATGGTGAAGTCTACGCCTTAGATGATGATGAATTACCACTCGTCCTCCCAGAACTTGATGACTATAAAGGTCATAACGGTCAAGCACCATTAGAAAACGCGAAAGAATGGAAAGAATATAACCATAACGGCTTACATGGTAAGCGTGAAACATCTACTATGCCAGGTAGTGCGGGCTCATCTTGGTACTTCCTTAGATATGTTGACCCACACAATGACAAGATGTTCTGCGATAAGAAATTAGCCGATCACTGGTTACCAGTTGACCTTTATATCGGTGGTCCAGAACACGCAGTTGGTCACCTTATCTATTCCCGTATTTGGACAAAGTACTTATACGATAAAGGCTATATCAGCTTTGATGAACCATTTAAGAAACTTGTTCACCAAGGCATGATATTAGGCGCTAACAACATTAAGATGGGTAAACGTTATCCAGAATTCGTTGTTAACCCATTAGATGTCTGTGAACAATATGGTGCGGACACTCTCCGTATTTATGAAATGTTCATGGGACCACTTGAAGCAAGTAAACCATGGTCTAACCAAGGTGTGGAAGGTGCTCATAAATTCTTAGAAAGAGTCTATCGTATCATTATTGAAAACGGTATCGTCTCCGAAGAAGACACTCCTGAACTCGATTTGATTTATAATCAAACAGTCAAGAAAGTCACCGAAGACTATGAAAACCTTTCATTCAACACTGCGATTAGCCAAATGATGATTTTCATTAATGAAGTCTATCGTGTTAATAAATTAAGCAAGAAATACGCTGAAGGATTTGTCAAACTCATCTCTTGTATCTGCCCACACATCGGTGAAGAAATGTGGGAGTTGCTTGGTCATAACGAAACCATCGCTTTCGCTGAATGGCCAAAGTATGATGAATCCAAATTAGTTTTAAATACTATCAAGATGGGCGTTTCAGTTAATGGTAAAGTGAGAGGCGAACTTGAAATCGCTAAAGACGAGGATGATGAAGTCGTCAAAGCCGCTGCGTTAGCCCTTGAAGGTGTGAAACGTAATCTTGAAGGCAAAGAAATCAAAAAGATTATCGTGGTGAAAAACCGTATCGTGAATATCGTGGCCCTTTAATATGAATATTTGTGTTGATGTGGGTAATTCCACAATTGGTATTGGTGCTTATAAAGATAACGTTCTTCTTGAAAGAATGATCTTTAATACTGATGATCGTTTGACAGATGACGAGTTCTATCGTCTCTTTAAAAACAAGTTTAATGAATTAAAACTATCCGCTAATGATGTTGAAAACATCATCTTCTCATCAGTGGTGCCACCTGTTAATCTCAGTATTATCAGTGCGCTTAAGCAATTATTCAATAAAGAACCAATCTTAATTGGTCCCGGTACTAAAACTGGTTTATCCATTAAAGTTGATAACCCAATGGAAATTGGTAACGACCTTATCGCTGACTTAGTGAGTGCGAAAGAAAAGTATGAATATCCATGCATTATCGCTGACTTAGGTACTGCGAGTAAGATTCTTTTACTTGATAAAACAGGTACCTTTAGTGCGTGTTTAATCATGCCAGGCTTAACTTTAAGTGCACTTTCTTTATCCAACAAAGCAGCGTTACTTCCAGAAGTATCTTTAATTGCCCCTAAAACAGTTATCGCTAAAAACACATTGAGCGCGATGAATGCGGGTATTGTCTACGGACACGCTGATATGATTAGTGGTCTTATCGACCGTTTAGAAAAAGAAATCGGCTACCCATGTAAGCATATTCTTACAGGCGGTGGTGCGATTTATGTGAAGGAAATTCTTGGTGAGAGTTTTATCTATGATCGTAATTTGAACTTAGATGGACTCAATATCATTATTAATAAAAATTTAAAGAAGGAGTAGTTATGGAAAAAGAATTTTATAAAAAGCTTACTGCTTCCTATGAAGCGGAAATGATGAGTAATCTTAAAGATTTCATCGCTATTGATTCAACATATGATGAATCCACAGTGGATGAAAACAATCCTTTTGGTAAAGGTGTTAGTAAAGCGTTACAATTCATCGCTGATTTAGCAAAAAAAGATGGCTTCATAGTTAAAAACTATGATAACTATGTTGTCGAAATCTTAACTAATGAATTAGATAAGAATATTACCATCATGGCTCACGCTGATATTGTTCCGGTTGGAACAGGTTGGCCACAAGACCCACTCCAAATGGTGGAAAAAGATGGTTTCTTATACGCCCGTGGTGTGGCAGATGATAAAGGTCCATTACTCTCCTGTTACTATGGCTTAAAAGCCTTAAAAGATAATGGCTTACTTGGTAACTATCAAGTTAGATTCTTAGTGGGCGGTAACGAAGAAAGAGGTTCCGCTTGTATGGAACACTATTTCAAAACACTTAAAAAGAAACAACCAACATTCGGTTTCTCTCCTGATAGTGCTTATCCACTTACATATGCTGAAAAAGGTATCATTGGCTTTAAAGTTAAAAAGAAAGTCAATTTCCCAGAAGTTAAATCCATTAAAGGTGGTGTGGCTTCTAATGCTGTTATTGAAAAGTGTGAAGTTCTTCTTAAAGAAGATCTCAACCTTATCGCTTATTTAAATAATCAAGAAGCAGATTATTCTTACCTCGCTAAGGGTGATGAAATGCTCTTAACATTTAATGGTGTCGCCGCTCATGGTTCTATCCCATGGATGGGTAAAAACGCAGCGATGGACGCTGTTAAGTATTTAGGCGACTATTATAAAAACGCTGACTTTAAGAAATTATATGAATTATTAAATGATCCTAGAGGTGCTGGTGTTAACGCTGCCGCCAATAGTGAAAATATGGGTACTAACTCCCTCAATGTTGGTTTATTCTCCTATGAGAATGATGAATTAGAAGTCGTTGTTAACTATCGTCACGTTGAAACCGTCAAAGCGGAAGACATGATTAACAATATTAAAGAAGCTTCTAAACCATTTGAAATTGAAGTGGAAGGCATTTCCCCATTGCTCTACTATCCAAAGGATAGTGATTTAATCACCACATTATTAAGAGTTTACCAAGAAGAAACTGGTGACTATGAAACTGAAGTCATTGCTTCTGGTGGTGGTACATACGCTAAAGAAGCGGACAATGTCGTGGCCTTTGGTATGGAATATCCAGGACATGATCCAAAGATGCATGGTGTTAATGAAAATACCAAGAGAGAATATCTTGTTGAATCCATGGGTATCTACGCTCACGCTATCGTGGAATTAGGAAAGTTAATTAAGTAATGAGAACCAAATATAAACCTTGGGCCAAACCATTTATCGAAGAACACACCGAAGTGATGTGTCCTTTTGACGCGATTAATAATTATAAAAATTATTATTTAGAAGTTGGTTCTGGTAAAGGTCAATTCTTAGTTAACATGGCGAAGAATCATCCTGATACATTCTTTATCGGTATGGAATGTAACGTCACATGCGCAGGCTTTACCGCGAAGAAACTCGTAGAAAATGAAATCACTAATGCGAAGCTAGTTTACGCCTATGCTGAACAAGTTTTACCACTCATTAATGAGGGTAGTGTGAACGGCATTTTCTTAAATTTCTCTGATCCATGGCCAAAGAAAAGACACGCTAAAAGAAGGTTAACAAGTGACTCATTCTTAAATCAATATTTACGTATTCTAAAGAAGGGCGCTAAGCTCATCTTTAAAACTGATAATTATGACCTATTTACCTACTCATTAGAACTAGTGCAAACCTCCCCATTCAAACTCGTGGAAGCGAACTATTCTTATGATGGTAAAGATCCATTCGATGAGACTACTGAATACGAGGCTAGTTTCCGTGCTGAGGGTCAACCAATCTATCGTCTAATTTTGGAGAAGTTATGATATCTAAATACGGATTAATTAATCATTTCGATAAGATTAATGCTTACTTAAGTATTATCTTTGACGATGTCCCAAAAAACCTTCTTCCAAAGCAAGATGAAGATTTATTAATTTATGAAAAAGACGGTAAGATTTACCGCATCGATATCTTTAACTTAAAGAAATATGTGAAGATTAGATTCCATGGCTTAATCACCTTGCCTAACTACGAATTAATTGCCATCTTAAATGGCTACTTAGGTAAGTATGACATTATGCTCATGAGCAAAGGTGATTCTGGTTTCTTTATCGTTAAAGATAATGATACTTACAAAGTAAAAGTTACAAAAGATACCTTAATTGCTAATGGTAGTTTTGTCAAAGAGGATCGTTACGCGACATATCAAGATTTAGATGAAAACGAACCAAATGAAGAGATCGTCTTAAACAATGATGATGTTAACGATAACGACATAAATAAAGATTTTTTCCAAATGGAGGAACGTGAAGTATGATGGAAGTAGAACTTAAAAAACAAGGTAAGATTTCTCGTCTCACAAACAAAACATTTAATTTCCCTAAAGAATTAGGTGAAGGCTTCTATAGCGCGAACTATTTCTTAAAGAGCCGTAAGATTGTCGCAGAGAACTTAAAAGGTCATATCGTGACCATGCAATGGTTCCAAAGAAGAGACAATTCTATGCTCTGTGGTGTTGACGAAGCAATTGCGATTCTTCATACATTTGCAGTCCATCCAGAAGAACTTATTATTGAAGCTTTAAATGATGGTGATATTATCCAAGCTAATGAACCAGTTTTAAAGGTCACAGGTACATACGAAAACTTTGGCTTTTTAGAATCCGTTATTGATGGTGTGTTAGCACGCAGAAGTAGTGTAGCCACTAATGTCAAAGAAGTGCTTGATGCCGCAGGAGATACACCAGTATTTTCAATGGCTGATAGACAAGATGATTTCCTTACCCAAGTTGGTGATGGTTATGCTACATATGTCGCGGGTATTAATAGAGTCAGCACAGACGCTCAAGGCTATTGGTGGGGTGGCAAAGGTATGGGCACTATGCCACATGCTTTAATCCAAATCTGTGGTGGCAACATTATTAAAGCCGCTGATGCCTATGCTAAAACATTCCCAGATGAACAAGTGACAGCCTTGATTGACTATCACAATAACGTTGTTCGTGATTCCTTATTAATTGCTCGTCACTTAGGTCATAAGTTAAGAGGTGTCCGTGTTGATACATCCAAATCTTTAATTGACCATTATTTCGACGATAAAGACACAAGTGGATTCGACCCACATGGTGTTTGTAAAGAACTCATTATTGCTTTAAGAAAAGCATTAGATGATGAAGGCTTCAACTACGTTGGTATTACCGTTTCTTCTTCCTTCAACGCTGAAAAGATTAGAGAATGGAAGAAGTCAGGTGTTCCAGTTAGCATGTATGGTGTTGGTACATCTTTCGTCAACAACATGACATGTGGTTTCACTGGTGACTTAGTTATGCTTGATGGCAAGGGCGAAGCTAAAGAAGGTCGCGCTAACTACAAGAACGATAAACTTCAAAAGGTTCCTTATCCAATTTATTAATAGAATTAATAAGACAATAGAAAAAATAAAAGAGGACGCATGAACCGATAAGATAAAAGTAGACACGTATAAAAAGTGCGGTCTACTTTTTCTTTTAGTATGATTTGGATAAGGAGGTAATTATGTC
>JBGUOH010000005.1:0-81643 GCA_045117995.1 Bacilli bacterium | reverse complement strand
TAGGAGAGACTCGAACTCTCGCACCAGTTACCCGATCTACTTCCTTAGCAGGGAAGCCCCTTCACCAACTTGGGTACTACTCCAGTGCGCCCCTTATCTTAACATAAAGGGCGATTAGAATTAAATAAGAAATTTAAGAAATTAATAGGCCTTGGCAAATAAAACGACTTTTTTAGCTTTTTTACCACATACTGGGCATGTATCTGCGAAGGCAATTTGATTGAATGGCATACAACGTGCAGTTGCGGTTGTGAGTTCTTTAATCTTGTTTTCACAAGCTTCATCACCACACCACATCATCTTAGCGTAGCCACCTTTATCTAAGGCTGCATCTAAATCTTCGAGTTTGGTCACTTCAGTGACGTGTTCTAATAAGTATTGGCTGGCCTTTTCGTACATTTCTTGATGGATTTGTTTGAATAATTGAATGACAGTGTCCACCATTTCTTCTTTCTTAACGGTGAGCTTACGACCATCGTGACGGACAGCAATTGTGACGACACCCGCTTCGATATCTCTTGGACCGATTTCAATACGGACTGGGACACCTTTCATTTCATATTCAGAATATTTCCAACCTGGTGTTTTATCAGATTCATCGCATTTCACTCTGACACCAGCGTCTTTTAACATCTTTTCTAATTCTCTAGCAGCTGGGATAACACCTGGCTTTTGTTGGGCAACAGGAATGACAACCGCTTGGATTGGAGCGACATATGGTGGTAAAGATAAACCGTTATCGTCACCGTGAACCATGATAATCGCGCCTAATAAACGTGTGGAAACACCCCAAGATGTTTGATGTGGATTGTATAATTTGCCATCTCTACCTTGGAATTTAATTCCAAATGCTTCTGCGAAACCTGTACCGAAGTAATGGGTGGTACCACTTTGTAAAGCTTTACCATCTGGCATTAAAGCTTCAATACTGTATGTTTCTAAAGCACCAGCGAATTTTTCTTTATCTGTTTTTCTACCTTTTGTGAAAGGAATGGCTAAGATATCACGACCTAAATCATCGTAGATTTCAAGCATTTTTAATGCTTCTGTACGAGCTTCTTCTTCAGTTTCGTGCATGGTGTGACCTTCTTGCCATAAGAATTCCGCACCTCTTAAGAATGGACGTGTGGTCTTTTCCCATCTGACAACGGAGCACCATTGGTTATATAGTTTTGGTAAATCACGATATGAAGAGATAATCTTTGCATAGTGTTCACAGAACAATGTTTCACTAGTTGGTCTGATGATGAGTGGGTCATCAATCTTTTGACCACCACCGATATCAGCGATTAAGCATTCTGGGGCAAAGCCTTCAATGTGATCTTTTTCTTTTTGGAGTAAAGATTCTGGGATAACAGTTGGCATATAAACGTTTTGATGTCCTGTTTCCTTAAATCTTTTATTTAAATAGTTTTGGATTTCTTCCCAAATAGCGTAACCATAAGGACGGTAAATGATAAATCCTTTAACGGAAGAGTAATCCATTAATTCTGCCTTACGACAGACGTCAGTATACCACTGCGCAAAATCGTCTTCTTGACGTGTAATTGCGTCATTTTTAACTTGGTTATTTTGAGCCATAATTTTATCCTCTCTGATGATTTGAATCATCCATAGTTATAAGTTTTTCAATCTTCTTCTTTTCTAATGGTAAGAGCATATCGTTACTGGAAGAGATTGTTTCAGAAGAAACGATACTCACACCTGATTTAATAATCAGTTCTATTGATTGCCAGCCTTCTAAATCGGTGGCGATAATAGGTCGATGGTACTTAAGCAATGATTCGATAAGAGAGTGAATGGATAATCGTACACGATTATTCTTCTTAATTTCACCAATCATCATCGAACCAGCGACGAAGTAGTCAAAGTTGTAATAAACACTTGGATCTAAGAGTAAGTTTTTATCCTTCATTAACATAGCGAGCTCAAAGTGACCACTTCTTAATTTCTTAAGGGAATCATTGAGTAATTCTAAGTTAGAAGCATTCTCGTTAATCTCTTGTTCATTGAACACTAAGACTAAGTGAATTTGTTTTGATTGTGGGATTTGCGACAAGATTTCGTACATATGTTCGATATCTTGCAAAGACACAAGCATGAACAATCTTAAATCATCTGATTGTTTTTCGCTAGCGAACTTTGGAATAACGTAGCGGGAAATCATCGCAAAGAACTGTTTGCTCATATCCACTTTCGCAGCGTATTTGCTCATTTCTGCAAATGAGGCGAATGGAGAATCATAAGCTTTAATATATTCGAAGTAACCAATTGTTTTGCGTCTAGAGACATCAAAGATTGGTCTAAATAAATAACGCAAACTGTTAGGTTTCATGAGGTTTTCAACCTCTTCACGATAACGATCAAGTTCAATAAGTGGCGCAGCTTGCTTTTGATAAAGCAAAATTTCTTGTCCATTATGTTGAGCGGACATACATGCTTCTTGGGCTTTGACCACCATAGAATCGAAATCTTGATAGTATTGAGCGTTTTCAACAACACCAATAGAGAAGTTAATAGAATCAGCGAAACCATTAACGCCAATACACTTTTTGATGTTGTGGGCCATAGAGGTCGCTAAAACCATCGCTTCATCACGAGAGGCAATTCTTAAATCGAATAGCAATAATTCGTTTTCACCACCATCAATGATTTGACGGGACACTCTTGGATTAGATGCATATGGATAAACGACATTCTTTAATGTCACAATCATGTAGCGTTCAATCTTATCATTGGATAAGAATTTTTGTCTAATGTAATAGAAACGAATAGCAAATGTGAAACCTTTTAAGCTCTTTTCTTTAAGGATTAAGGATTCCATTGTGCTTCTTTTAACCACACCGGTGAATGGAGATTTCTTTTTCTTCTTAGAGGTGGAGTTATTTGGAGTGATGTATTTAAGGATGAAGGATTCTAAATGGATAACACCTTCGTTTGGATCGTACTTTTGTAGTTTTAATAAGGAAAAGTAAGTACTACGTCCATGGTTAATGACGACATCCGCTTCTAAATAGTTATCAGCGTTTTTGTAATCAGTGCAAATGCTATAAACCCAAGATTTGATTTTATCGACGTCATTGATATGGAAGTGTGAATAGAACGCAGTCATATCAATTTCTTTTTTGTCCTTCAAATCTGAGCGGTTGAAATAGGTAACTTTGTTATTCTTTACATCAATGATGTAAATTCTCAAAGTTGTTGATTCCGCTTTGATACGTCTATCGTAGCTTTGGTCTCTTCTGCTGGAGAAGATGTAAGTTAGGACTAAAAACACTACAAAAAAGAGAATCAACATCGTAATGATGAAGAAGGCTCTAAATGGAGTGTTGTGAAAATTGAACCATTCCATACCTGTCTATTATACTTTGTCCGCATGAATTTGACTAGATGTCCAAATTCAATTTAATAAAGTTCCAATTGGTCGAATAAATGCTATAATAACTTGCACGGAGGAATACCCAAGTGGTTGAAGGGGGCGGTTTCGAAAACCGTTAGAAGGTGCAAGCCTTGCCAGGGTTCGAATCCCTGTTCTTCCGCCAGAAGCAATCAAAAAGCCTAGCGATTCGCCTAGGCTTTTATCTTTATTTTGAGGTTAATTATTCAAGCGGTTTGATATAGAAGTTGCCGTACACTTGTTTTAATGATGTCACACCGATAAAGACATGTTCATCAACTTTCTTAGCGACATTAACAACTTTACGCACTTCTGAAGAAGAAACCGCCATCCAAAGAATAATCTTATCAGCGCCGGAATAAGCACCGTGTCCATTAATTATCGTTGCGGAGTGTGGGAAGTTAGCGATAATAATTTCTGGCATATGCACTTTGCTGGTAATGATTTGGACAAGCATCTTCTTATTTCTTAAGTTAATTGCATCAATGATCAAACCAACTTCAAATAAATAAATAATAGAGAAGAATACACTATATAAGGAATAAACAAAGTTGAAATTGTTATCGACAGCTTTTAAGAAAGCGTAGGTTATAACAATAACACCGTTAATCATCACGCCATATCTACCGATTTGTGTGGATTTTCTGGAGCCGATATAACAGGCAACAACGTCAATGCCACCACAGGAAATACCACCTATGAATGCGAACGCACTAGCTAAGCCTGTGGTAATACCAGCGAATACAACACGCACAATCACAGGTTCGAGTGGTTGAGCGCCATCTGGGAATTTGAATTGTGCAACTTGTTCACCCACGCCTGCGTTAGAGAATAAAGAAATAAACACAGAAGATAAAACAACATTAACTAATGTGAAGATGGTAAAGCGTTTACCAAGTTTGAAAAAGCTAAAGATTAATAATGGGATGTTTAATACTGTGTAACCAATGGATTGAATTAAGTTGTTACCAACTGGTTCGCCACGAATTGTTTCAACAATCCACGCAATAATTTGAGAAACACCAGATACACCACCGGTGGCTAAAATGAAACCACCTTCGGTTGATGGTGAAATAAAGCATGAGAAACCAAAAGCAAAGACAACCGCGGCGATTGCTGCAACAAAGAAACCACGTATGTATTCAAGTACGGTTTTGATAATGTAATGATCGAACAAGAAGTTGTCGATTTGCTTTTTAAAGCGAGTCCACTTAGATTTAATCACGGCATTATTGTATACCTTGTTTTACAAAAAACAACAAAATATGATTGTTTAGAACATTTTTTCTAGTATAATGGGAAACGTTGCTCGTCTCGGATGAGCATATGTAAGATACAATTGGTACAATTGTTATTGAAATAAAATTTTTCAAGTGGTAAGATTATCACGCTATATGTAAATATAGGAGGCTTAAAACATGGTAGTATTAAGAGCAATTGGCGGATTTTTCGCGAGAATCGGCCGTTGGATTAAAGAAACAGCATGGATTCAACCTTTGTTGATCGTCGGTGCTATCTTCGCAGTTATCTTCGCCATCCCACACATCATTGATGGTGTTAAAGGTTGGTTCGATTCCAGCGATGACGCAAATAAATATTTCGCTAAAAACCAATTAAGTTTAAAGAACGCTAATAAATTCGATTCCAACAACGCTGGTTCTGAAGTCGATAAGTTCCTCACATACATCGAAAACGGTGATGTTGATAAACTCAAAGCTGACAAGAGAGGCGAAAGATTCTTCGTTGCCTTTGTCAAAGATGACAGCAGCTGTGAAGATTTATACGGCGGCTTAAAGACATTCCAAGAAAAATGGAAAAACAACGATAAAGAATTCGTTGGTGATAAAAAAGATGCTTTAGCAGGTGATTTCAAACTCTGGACCATCTACACAGATACCACAGAAAAAATCGACAACGAAGAAGTCAACTTATTCGACAAAGTTTGGCTAAACCACTACGATTTATTCGAAACATTAGTTGATGGTAACTACTTACCAAAAACCTACTACGCTCTCAACAAGAACTACAGCGTCAGCACATATGAAAGCAATTTCACATCTGATAGCTTAGATTCTTGCCCAATCAACACTCCATTACTTATGTACTTCGATTTCTCCGATGATTGCGCTAAGAACGGTATCGCTCTTGCTGATCAAAAAGTCAAAGGCTTAAGTGATGTCATCTTCACAGTTGACGGTGGCACAGACTTAGAAAGAGCCCGTACCTTGAAGAAATGTTGGTCACACACCGACTTATTCGGAAAGATTGTTAAGAACTAACCGCTGATGCGGTTTTTTCTTTTCTCTGATATCATTAGAGTATGTATATTAATTTCCCACTTAGTGAAAAATGTGTCAGCGTTACCACTACTACTAAATTAGGTAACTTAGCCTATCAAGTAGATAATGGTGAAGGCGTTAAGCAAAGACGTGAGCAATTAGCGAGTCTTCTTAATTTACCTATCGAACGCTTTACTTATGTCCATCAACATCACAGCGATAAAGTGATGTATGTTTCTTTGAAAGAAATGGGCAAAGGCAAAGATAGTTTTGAAGATGGCTTAGAATGCGACGCCTTGTATACATACGAAAGAAATGTGCCATTATGTATTTTCCACGCGGATTGTGTTCCTATCTTCTTTATTAATGAAAGGGCTAATCTCGTGGGTATTATCCATGCAGGATTTAAAGGCACAATGAAACATGTGGCTTATAAAGCTATTAATGAAATTATTAATAAAGAAAAACTAGATATAAAAGATTTTAAATTCTATATTGGTCCATTCCGTCAACCAGAGTCCTTTAAGATTGATGAAGAAACAAGAAACACCATCTTAGAAGCGGGCTTTAAAGAAGCGATTAAAGGTGATGAATTTGATAATGGCCTCGCTAATAGGATTGATCTTTATTCTTTAGGCGCGGATGATTCTCAAATTAGTGATGATCATCTTGATACATTCACTGACGAAAGACTATTTTCTGCTTACAAAAAAACACCAGTGGGAAGACTGGTGTCATTAATCTATTTAAAATAAGTTATTTTAATCTTTTAATAACAGACGCTGGGACTAAGCTAGAAACGTCCACACCACTTTGATGTAATTCCATAATCATTGAGGAATTGATGAAGGACTTTTCAGCTTTGCTCATTAAGAAGACTGTATCAATAGATGAATCGATGAAGTCATTAGCGGACGCTAAAGAGAATTCATATTCAAAGTCTGTCACCGCTCTTAAACCACGGATAAGATGTTGAGCGTCATGCTTTTTGGCATATTCAACAGTTAAACCGTTACAACTATCAACAATTACTCTTGGGTCGCCTTCAACAGCTTCCTTAATCATCGCCACTCTTTCTTCAGTGGAAAATCTAGATTTCTTTTGGTCATTAACGGCAACAAGCATAATGACCTTATCGAAGATATTAAGGGCTCTTTTTAAGATTTCTAAGTGTCCGTTGGTAATTGGATCGAAGCTTCCTGGGTAGATGGCAATTTTCATTTGTTACCTCCAATAGATGAAGACCTTGATTTCTCCATAATGGTAGTCTTTCTTCTTTTGATATTCAATATTTTCTAAATTAACGTCACGGTTAGCTTCAATGACGATAACTGCGTGCTCACTTAATAAATCATTACTTAACAGTAGGTCCACGATTTGTTGATATTGGCCTTGTTCATAAGGTGGATCGAGGAACACTAAATCAAACTTTTCGTTAAGAGATTTAAACCTCTCTAACGCATTTATATCTTTATCCTTAATTAATATATATTCTTCTGAAGTAATCTTAAGATTATCAAGATTGCCCTTAATTGTTTTAATAGCAATTGGAGAAACATCCACGAACGCACATTTACTTGCGCCTCTAGATAAGGCTTCTAAACCCATTGCACCACTTCCAGCATATAAATCTAAAGCGTTGGAATTAGTGATATCCCCTAAAGCGGAGAAGATGGCTTCTCTGATTCTATCTTTTGTTGGTCTAGTATGTTCCATATCATCAGGATAAATAATTAAACGATGACGATATTTTCCTCCGACAATACGCATTATTTAGCCCTCTTTTCTTTGAGATGTAAAGACAAGTCTTTAAATAGTATCTCATTAACTTGGAAATATAGGTCACGAACTTCACTGTAAGCCTTAAGATAATCTCTCACTAATGGATGGTTATCTAGAGCTTCTTTCTTAAGGTGCAAATCGTGTTGGATTTTCTTTAATTCTTCACTATCTTGAGCGTAGTGATTTAAAGCATCACTATAAGCGGAAACCGCGACATCTTTTTGATAGGAAAGGGCCATCACTTCTTCGTTATTATTGAGCTCTTTTTCGAGTTTATTTAAACGGATAATTCTTTCGTCATTATCCAGCATTTCTTTTAATTCACTAGCGAGATTATAAATGTCGTTTGCCATGCTTTGATTATACACAATTTTTCATTTGACATAAACTTTATTTATGTCGATAAATGTGATAGTATATGCTCATGAAGCTCAGAATTGTTAAAGATAGCAACCCAATCATGAAGAAAAAGTCTCTCCCAGTAGAGCTTCCATTAAGTAAGGAAGACAAAGAGACTTTAGATGCGATGCTTGAATACTTAAAGTTATCACAAGACGAAGAATACTCCACCAAACACAATATCAGACCTGGTATTGGTATGGCGGCTATTCAAATTGGCTTACTCAAAAGAATGTTTGTTATTTACTATGGAGAAGGTGAAGATCTTGTCCAATATCAATTAGTGAATCCAAAGATTATTGAGTATTCCATTCGTAAGTGTGCTTTAAAGGATGGAGAAGGTTGTTTATCCGTAGACGAGGAGCATAAAGGTTATGCCCACCGCTACTACAAGATTAAAATGCAAGCTTATGACGCTCTTAGAGATAAGGAAGTCATTATCGTTGCAAGAGGCTTCGATGCCATTGTATTACAACATGAATATGACCATTTAGATGGTCTCTTCTTCTATGACCGTATTGATAAAAACAAACCATATACGCAACTTATGAATGAAGAACTTATATAATTTATTAATTTTCTTGATATAATTAATAAAGATTCATCACATAAATAATGAAAGGAGACACTATGGCTAATACTCTTTCTATGCCGATTTCTGTTTATGCCCTCGGTGGTTTAGGCGAGGTCGGTAAAAATATGTACTGCATCGAAAACGAAGAAACGATCGTCATCATTGACTGTGGCGTACGTTTTCCTGGTGTTGAATTTCCTGGTATCGACTACGTCGTCCCAGACTTTACTCATTTAAAAAACAATCGTAATAAAGTTAAAGCTTTGTTTATCACCCATGGTCATGAAGACCATATCGGTGGTATTCCTTTCTTAATTCAAAGCTTAAACATTCCTGTTATATACGCTCCTAGATTAGCCGCGGCTTTAATCAGAAACAAAATGGAAGAAAGCCGTATGTCTGATCGTTTACCACTTATTGAATATACTGACGATACAGTGGTTAAAGTGGACTCCTTTAAAGTTAGTTTCTTTAGAGTGACCCACTCCATCCCAGATTCATTTGGTATTGTCGTTGATACTCCAGAAGGTAGAATCGTTTCCACTGGTGACTTTAAAGTGGACTTAACACCAATTGGACCAGATATCAACTTAACCAAAATGGCTAAATTAGGCCAAGAGGGTGTTGATTTATTACTCAGTGACTCCACCAACGCTGAAAGCGAAGGCTACACCCCAAGTGAAAAGAACGTTTTAGACGCTATCGATGATGTTTTCTCTAAAGCCGCTGGTCGATTAATCGTTTCCACATTCTCTTCCAATATTTCTCGTATTCAACAAATCTGCGAAGTTGCCGCTAAATATGATCGTAAGATTGTGATTATCGGTCGTTCCATGGAAAAAGCCATGGATATCTCTCGTGGATATGGTTATATCAAAATCAAAGACGATATGATTATCAATCCTGAAGACATTAAGAACTTCAAGAGCAATCAAATCGTGATTATTTGTACTGGTTCACAAGGTGAACCAATGGCCGCTTTAAGTAGAATTGCTAATGGTGAACATAAAGATGTGCATATCTCTCCAGGAGATACTGTGGTCTTCTCTAGTTCCGCAATTCCAGGTAACGGTATTATGATTGACCACGTTGTTAACCAATTAACACGTTGTGGCGCGGATGTTGTCACTAACTCCATTCTTAACGATATCCACTCCTCTGGTCACCCATCCAAACAAGAATTAAGACTTGTCTTAAAATTATTTAAACCTAAATACTTCATGCCAATGCATGGTGAATATAGAATGCTTTTAATCCACGCTAAGATTGCATCTGAAGTTGGTGTTCCAGCGGAAAACTGCTTTGTCTTAGATAATGGTGATTGCTTAACTCTTTCTAGAGGTAAGATTACCCGTGGTTTCCAAGTGGAACATGGTAACACGTATATCGATGGTAAAGATATTAAAGGTTTAGCTGACGCTGTTATGGCGGATCGTCGTATTTTAACCGATGATGGTATGGTTATTGTTACCATCACTATCGATTCTCATAACAATCAACTTATTGATGAACCAGTCTTCGTTGTTAAAGGCGTTGTTGCTTCACACAGCAAACGTAACGTGAATGCTTGTGCAAAACTCGTGGAAAAGGGTGTTAAAGAAAAACTCTTAACCAAGACAAGCTTTGCTGAACTAAAAGCTATCATTAAAGATATTACTGGTAACTTCTTATATGAACTTACACGTTCTCATCCAATGATTATTCCAGTAATTCTTACAAAGAATTAAGATGATTATTTTAGCGAGTGCATCACCTAGAAGAAGACAATTAATGGAAAAGGAGATATCATCTTCTTTTTCTATTATCGTTAGTGATATTGATGAATCTCTTTCTTTTAAGAAATATACAGATGTGAGAGATATCGTCAAAGACATCTCACTCCGCAAATGCTTAGCGGTCTCTAATGACCATCCAAGTGATTTAGTCATCGCCGCGGACACTGTCGTTGTTTTAGGCAATGAAATCATTGGTAAGCCAAAAGATAAAGAAGATGCTTATCGCATTTTAAAAGAACTTTCTAACAAAGAGCACTACGTCTACACGGGTTACGCTTTAAAACAAAACGATAAACTCGTGCAAGGTATTGTTAAAAGCATTGTTTACTTTAATGAATTAAGTGATGAATTAATTAACGCATATATCGCTTCAGGTTCCCCTCTTGATAAAGCGGGCGCTTATGGCGTGCAAGATAACGATAAATTCCCAATCGTTAAAAAAATCAGTGGTTCCATGAATAACATTATTGGATTCCCCACTGATGAGATTAAACAAGATCTAATTAAGAACTTTAAGCTTTAAGCGCTTCGTTTATCGCTTTAGCGATATCTTCAGCGTTAGCTTCCACTACTAAGGTAACTTTATTAGACATGACTAGGACGCTTTTAACTCCTAGTTCTTTTAAATTATCCTTATTAATTATTTCTTTATCTTTTAAGACAAGATTAATTCTTGAACCGACTTGGCTAACGCTTTCGATGTTATCTTTACCGCCTAAGTTTTCAACCCATAAAGAGTCATCGATTTTAACGGCTTTTTTCTTTTTAAGGAAGATAATAATGACCACGACAGTAGCAATCATTAAAACACCAGTAACCACGAATAAAGCGATTAACCAGCCTGGAAATTGAGCGTTGTCTGCTAATATTGGTAAATTAATTTTCATAACATATGTTATAATAATTCAGTTGTTAGAAAAAATCTATGGCTAAAACAAATAAAGAATATGAAACAAGAATAATGTTAGATGAGGAGAGATATTTTTTCATCGTGACTTATTACATGAATCTTTATCCAAACAAACATTTCTTACAAAACGCGAACTATTATTTCGATACAGATGATCTCTATTTAAGAAGCCAACACATGACCTTAAGAGTAAGAGTCATTAATGATGTGAGAAGTGAACTCACTTTAAAGATTAAGGGTGAAGATGGAGATGAAGAAATCAATGATGGCTTAACTCCAAAAGAATCTGAGCTTTTAGTCAATGAAGGGATCTTCCCTTATGGCCAAGTGAGAAATAGATTAATGCTTCTACCCTACTCATTAGACAAATATCATAAGATTACCGCTTTATACAATAGGCGTTTAGAAATTGAATTTGACGACTATCTATTAGTTATTGATAAGAATACATATGGTGAAAACCTTGATTACAATTTAGAGATTGAATCTAAACTTGGTATCAAGCACGCGAAAGAAACATTAAAGGGATATATCGAGAAGTTCAATATTCCTGTTTCTAAAGAAAAATACGTCGGAAAAGCCCGACGTGCGATTGACGCTGCTTTAAAGAACAACTAGTTACCAGCGTTTTCTTTAACGTCTGAGTGACCACAGTGTTCGTATTGAGGACAGTTATCGTTTTTACACGCCCATTCCGCTAAACGACGAGCGTGTGGAATGAAGCTTCTAATATCATCAGGGTTATAACCCACTTGAATACGATGGTCATCAACAATGATTGGGCGTTTTAAAATGGATGGATTATCCCTAATAAAAGCCACTAATTGTTTGACTGTCATGGAGTCGATATCAAGGTTGTTTTCTTTGATAATCTTGCTCTTCGTGGAAATGATATCTTCAGTACCATTTTCACTCTTCATTAATATATCGGTTAACTCTTTCTCGTTTAATGTCGCAACAAAGATGTTCTTTTCAATGAATGGAATATTCTGATCTAAGAACCATTTTTTGACTTTGCGGCATGAACTACAAGAAGGTGAGGTGTAAATTTTTATCATATATTAGTAGTATAGCTATTATTGTTACATCTCGCAATTGATATTAGTCTCGTAAAAGACTAAACTAAATATCAAGGCGGTAAAATATTTTATGGCAGAACGTATTTTAACAGGTATCAAACCAACTGGACAATTAACATTAGGCAATTACATTGCCGTTTTAAAGAATTTAAAAAACATGAACGACCGTGGCGAATGTTTTATTTTCATCGCGGACTTACATGCTTTAACTCTTCCAATTGATCCAGAAGTTTTAAGACAAAATTCAATCGACTTAGCAGCTTTCTATTTAGCCGCTGGTCTTGATCCGAAAAAGAACGCCTTGTTCCTTCAAAGTAGCGTCTCCGCTCACGCAGAATTAAACGCTATTATGCAGAACTACTTATACATGGGTGAATTATCCCGTATGACTCAGTTCAAAGATAAATCCGCCAAATTAAAAGAAAACGCTATCGGTTTAGGTCTGTTTGCTTATCCAGTCTTAATGGCGTGTGATATTGTCTTATACGACGCTAACATCATCCCTGTTGGTGAAGACCAAGTTCAACACATTGAGCTCACACGTGACTTAGTTAACCGCATTAATAACAGATATGGTGAAATCTTAACCATGCCAAAAGCGGAACTCCGTAAAGTTGGTAAAAGAATCATGTCTTTAAGTGATCCAACAGTGAAAATGTCTAAATCTGATCCAAAAGGTGACATCTTCTTAAAAGATGAACCAGCGGTTATCCGTAAAAAAATTATGTCTGCAGTTACTGATATGGGCTGTGAAGTTAAATATGATGAAGAAAATAAGCCAGGTATCTCTAACTTAATCCAAATCTATTGCTGTATGAAAGACATCACTATTGAAGAAGCCGAAAAGAGATTTGAAGGCTATCGATATGGTGATTTCAAGAAAGCGGTCGCGGATGCAGTTATTGAAGAACTCGAACCATTCCAAGCTAGATATAAAGAAATCATTGCTAATAAGAGTTACGTTGAAGCTCTTAAAGAAGGCGCTGAAAAAGCTAGCAAGATTGCTAACCAAACACTCAAAAGAGTGCAAAAAGCTGTGGGCTTATTACAATAGTTATTACAAAGTAATAAAAAAGCAAGGTTTGATGCCTTGCTTTTGTTTTACAATTTAAGTACTTCTTTAATGCCTTTATAGAGGGCTTCTGGGAAAGAATTGTCCACTGGTTTTTCTTTGAGTTTGGTGCCGATGTAGAACTTAACTTTTGGTTCAGTTCCAGAAGGTCTAACTGTGACGATACTACCATCTTCCAAATAGAGCTTCACAACATTAGATTTTGGCAAATTGATTGGAGACGTGCTTTGTTTTGTAAGTCTCACGCTCTTTTCGATGTCATCAACTTGCACCACTTTTAAGCCGTTAATTTCGATGAATGGATCGTTATGAAGAGTGTTCATTAAGTTATCCATTTTGGCTTGGCCTTCACTACCGAAGAATTCCATGGAATATGTAAGGTCTTGATGATAGCCAAATCTTTTGCTTAAATCATCCCAAGCTTCATCTAATCTCATGCCTTTTAAGAAATAGTATAAAGCCATTTCACAGTACATTAAGATAGCTTGACAGCCATCTTTATCTCTCGCAAATGGAGCGATCAAACAACCATAGCTTTCTTCATAACCAAATTCAAACTTTGGACCATGACCAAGTTTTTCATAGTAATCAATACGATTTCCAATGAACTTGAAGCCGGTTAAGAATTCTTCGACCTTAACACCATAATGTTCAGCGACATCTCTTCCTAAGGAAGAGGTCACGATTGTATAGTACATGACACCATTGTCTGAAAGGGTGCCTTTTTCTTTCTTTTGCGCAAAGATGTAATCCATTAATAACGCCGCGGATTGGTTGCCAGTTAATGTTTGATAACTACCATCTTTAGCTTTATAGCCTAAGCCCACACGGTCACCATCTGGGTCAGTCATGACAATTAAATCTGCATCAATCTCTTTAGCGAGTTTGATTGGTTCAATATACGCTCTTGGATCTTCTGGGTTAGGAGATAAGGTGCCAGAGAAATCTGGATCTGGATCAACTTGGCTCATCACTGGGAAGATGCGATAGCCTAAATCCTTAAAAATACGCATGGAATTAACGTATGAAGTACCATGGTTAGGAGTAAAGACTACTTTGAAGTTAGATTTATCTAAATCTCTATTAATAGAGATAGATTCCACTAGACGGACATATTCATCATCAACTTTGTTATCTAAAAGAATATTCTCACCACGTTTCGCGGCTTTTTCATATTCGACATCTAATTCGTTTGGAAGTTCATCAATGATTTCTAGTAAGCGTTTAATCTTATCTGGAACTAATTGACAACCTGTTTCATCGTAAACCTTATAACCGTTATATTGTTTTGGGTTATGGGAAGCAGTAATCATGATGCCCGCACAAGCTTTAAGATAACGCACTGCGAATGATAATTCAGGTGTTGGTCTTAAAGAATCAAAGATATATGTTTTAATACCAAAATCATTTAATGTTTCAGCGCTTAAAAGTGTGAATTCACGCGACATGTGTCTGTTATCGTGGGAAATTACCACACCATCACTCTTCGCATTTGGGAAAAGTTCTAATAAGTATTTAGCAAACGCCACAGTGGCTTTTTTGACTGTGAAGTTATTCATTCTATTGGTTCCTGGTCCAAGAACACCTCTCATACCAGCGGTACCGAATTCCACATCTTTAAAGAAAGCATCATCAATTTGTTCTTGATTCATGTTTCTCAAGATTTCTTTATCTTTTTCACTAACTTTATTGGAATTAAGCCAACGTAAATAATTCTCTTTTGTACTCATAGCTATTTACTCCCCTTCTTTATTATTGTCTAACATAGTTAGGATATTTGCAATTTCTTCTCTAGGTTCAGCGACGAATTCTTTTCTACTTAAATTAGTGAGTGGTTTTGGTAAATCACCAAAGCCAATCTTATAAGCGTGTAAGAATTGTTTATTAAAACCATATTTATTTTTAAATATTCTATTGGCTTGGAAATCACCATATTTCTCGTCGCCAATGATTGGATGATTAATATAGGCAAGATGAACACGAATTTGGTGCGTTCTACCAGTCAAAAGCGTGACATCTAATAAACTATAGTCCTCATACTTTTTCATGACCTTATAAACTGTTTTAGCAGTTTTACCACCTTTTTCCAGAGAGGCAACAGTCACTGTATTTGTTTTTTCATCTTTTCTTAAAGGCGCATTAATAGTGTCTTTATCTTTTTCCATTTGACCCACTACTAAGGCGAGATAGTGTTTATTAATCAAATCGTGATTCTTAAAGAGTTCAAACAATAACTCTAAAGATTGATGGTTTTTACCAAAGACGACGATACCAGATGTATTTCTATCTAGACGATGGGCTGGTCCAGGTTTAAACGCTAGTTCTTTATTAGGATTATACTCACCTTTATAAATTAAATACTCCACGACCATTTGGTCTAATGATTCGTCTTGAGGAGCGCTTTTTTGGACTAGAAGTCCACGTGGTTTATTGATGAATAAGACATTTTCATCTTCATAGACAATCCAATCTTGGATTTGATTGTTAGCTTCATAGCCTTTTTCTTTCAAGAATTCTTCAAATTGTTCTTCTTTGATATAGATAGCAATTTCATCATTTTCAGACACCACAAATTTGCGGTCTTCATGATGACCGTTAACTTTAACGTCTTTTTTTCTAAATAATTTATATATAAAGGAATTAGGAGCGGACTTAAGAAGCTTCTGAATATACTTCTCTAAAGTTTGTCCTTCTTCGCTCTTTTTAATGATATATTTACGCATATCATTATTCTATAAATAAATATTTATTAAATAAAGAGTGCATAATTAAAAATTTTTGTTATAATACTATTCGCACGTCCAAATATTGTTCGGCTTACGGAGGAATACCCAAGAGGCTGAAGGGGCGGGCTTGGAAAGCTCGTAGACATGTAACAGTGTGCGAGGGTTCAAATCCCTCTTCCTCCGCCAAAACAAAAAAATATCCCAAGCTATTGGGATTTTTTCTTTATTTGCTTTCCTTATTGCGGAGATTATTGATACGGCGTTTAAGTTCTTTCTTAAATTCTTCGAATCTAAGATTACTTAATTCCTTATATTCTTTAAGTTTCGTGGCTAAATGGATGGAGTAAGCGAAGTCCACAATCATTGCACCGACGACCGCGCCGACGAAATAAGTATAGATAAGGTTTTCACTAATCCAAGAAATACCATCAACTAAAATTGGATTTAATAAGAAATAATATAAAGAACCCACGACTAACCAGATTAAGGAGAATGATGGGCAAATAATACCCATGATATTGCCTTTACGGTTTGAGTAGTCCCAAAGTTTAATCTTGCAGCCTTTAATGAATATTAAACCCGCGATAAATTCAATGAGTGTCATGCCCACACCAATAATGATGACTCTCACTATGATGTCGATAACTTGATTGGTGATTCCTAATGGGACATTACTAACGCCATAAAGGACCGCTACACCAAAGCCATATATTGGTAAATATGGACCGGTTAGAAAGCCTGGGTTCATCCATTTCTTTTGTGACACAAAACGTCTAAAGAATAGTTCAATAACCCAGCCCATTAATGATCCAATGACAAACAACGTGGAAATAATAACTAGATATTTCATACCTTTATATTGTAGCACTTTTAAAAAGAAACAAAATAAAAGGGCTTTTTAAAGCCCTAATATTTCGAATTGTTTTGGAAGGTCTATTCCGCTGGTTTTGCTTCAACGACTTCTGGTTGTTGTTCGGCAACAACTTTTTCTTCTTCTTTCTTTAAAGCATTAAGACGGGCACTTCTACGTTGTTCTCTTTCACTAGCGCGGTCAAATCTCTTAGCAAAGAAGAGCATGACGACGACGGCTGCAACAGCACCGATAGCGACAATGATTAAGCCCCAGAAATAGAGGTTTAAACCAAATAACTTTTTGAAGTTAGCATCGAATTCTGTTAAAGCAGTAATGTTGTTGTATTTAGTGACTAAACCGAGAACAACATATGTTAAACCCCATAAGATAACCAATGCACAGATGGGATACCAGACGAGTTCGACAATTGATACTGGTAATTTATTCTTTTTAGCCATAAATTTAATTCTCCTTTATTAGTTAGCGGCTTCCGCTTGTGGTTGTGGTTGAGCTTTTGTAACTTCGTTAACGACTTCTTGATATGTTGCTTTCCAAGCAGCTTCTGTCTTAGCAGTCGCTTCGTTGAGTTTCTTGTTTAAGTCTTCAAAGATTTCTTTGAAACCTTTGCCTTCAGGACGTTGTCTTCTACCTTCGGTCATTTCTAAGACACGTAATGTTTCATCTAATAAGTCGAGTGTTTCGTTATCAGTGCAGTGTGCGTGTTGACGTGAGAAGCGTAAGAAACCTGTTAGTTTAGCAAGTTCATTTTGAACAATGAAATTGCTTTGTGGTGTTGGTTTGCCTTGGCTTTCATTCATGACCTTTTGGAATTCAGCGAATGATTCTTCAAAGACTCTCATAGCGAGCATTGATAAGACGACACGATACATTCTTTCGTCTTGATCCACTAACTTGATAAGTAATTGATCGATTTCGTTGTTCTTAATACCATAGCTGACATATTGGAACACGATGTCACGCATTGTTTCTGTTAAACCCACTGTCATATCGAATAATGTGACGAGTTGAGCGGTATCAACACGGACTTGGTCACCAGAAGGCATTAAGATTGTGCTTTCATCTGAATATAATTCAGATAAGAATTGGTTAATCTTTTCTCTGATTTTATCACCAGCTTCACCGTTATTCTTTAAGAAATCACCGAAAGGTGTACCTTCTTTTAAGTTGTCTTCAAGAATTTTCTTACGGTTGTTGTAGACTTCCATTGAATGATCTCTCTTGATGGAGTATTCAAGGGTGTCACGGATTGTAAGCAAGTAGTGATAAAGTCTAAAGGTGTATAAACTAAAGTTATTCATGATTTTCTCCTTCCAAAATAAGATTTTCTAATTTGTAGACCCTGGAAATAATATGCTTAGCGTATTTCCTCGCACTTGGATGGCCACGCTTCATGCAGTAACTATGTTCGTAATACTTACTAAACATAGTGATATCATTACCGGAATCACCAACAACATAGACATCTTCTGGTTTGATGCCAGTTAATTGGCAGTATCTTTCAACACCATTTCCTTTATTGCAACCCTCAGGGGTTAACTCATTGACCTGGACAGTCCAAGAAGATTCGATTTCTGGGAACTTTTGACGGAATTCCTTATTAAGTTCCTTAGCGATTTGCGCTTTCTTCTTCTTAAGACCGATGAAGATCATAATCTTAAAGATTCTCGCTGTTTCTAACTCTTTAATGAATAATTCATCATCTGCGACGAATGGTTCACGATAAGCGAATTGGAACCACCACCAGATTTTGTAGAACCATCTAAAGATGAACGAGACTTTACGACTAGTTTTAATAATACATGGATGATTGTCAGTTGTCATTAATAAAGCGATTGGTTCGTACGCTTTTTCAATTGTTTCGACAATTTCTTTGATTTCGCGATTAGGCATTGCCTTATCGTAGATGAGCTTTTCGTCCGCGAAGATTTGTGAGGAACAACATGTGATGAAGTCCACTGGTCTTTTTATTTCACCTTTTAAACGATCGGTGAATTGTGTGGAACGAGAAGTCACTAACACTAATTTGTTACCCGCATCAATCCATCTACGTAAAAACTTTACATTCTTACGAGGAATGCAACGGCTGATATTTTTTGGATAAAATAATGTTCCGTCTAAATCAATAGCGAGTAATTTTGCCATGCCCCTATATTATACACGCGTAAAAACGAATGTCACATGTTTTTTAATGCGCGAGGGTAAAATAAAAAAAGCGGGTAAACCCGCTTCTTTTGTCATTTTTGTTAGATTAGGCGATAGGATTCTCCGCTTGGATGACGCCATATCCACCATCACGACGGATATAAACGACACTGATACGGTCATCTTCTTCATCAAGATAGACGAAGAAATCGTGTCCTAATGCTTCCATTCTAAGAATGGCTTCATCGATTTTCATTGGTGTTAAGTAATATGATTTAGCTCTGACGACGACATCTTCTTCTTTGTCATCGCCTTGTTCTTCAAGTAATTCTTGGAATTGGACTGCGTCAATAAATGATTCGCGACCACGAGAACGATCCATTCTGGTCTTAACTTTACGCATTTGACCGACGAGTTTGTCGATTGCTAAGTCGATAGCGGCGTATAAATCTTGATCTTCGACTTCAGCACGTAAAGGCATTTGAGGTAAGAAAATTGTAATTTCTACCCTTTGTGTTTCGCCATGCACACTGACGACAGCGCGGCATTCGACATCATCGTTAATAAGAAAAAATTTATCCATTTTAGACAACTTTTTCTCAATCGCCGAAGCAATGCCGTCTGTAACCTGGATGTTTTTGCCGATAATTTGGTATTTCATATGTTGTAACCTCCTTCCAAATTATGAAACAGAAGTTCTATCAACTTAATTATACCATTACATTTCTGCTTTATACATAAAAGTCTTAGTTATTTAACAACTTTTTGATTTGTTCAACTTTATCGAGCTTTTCCCAAGGTAAATCAAGGTCTGGTCTACCAAAATGGCCATAGTTGGTTAATTCATGGTATTTGAATGTTGGGTCAGTTAAGTTGAAGTTTTTAATAATCATACCAGGACGGCAGTCAAAGACTTCTCTCACGATGGAGAGGATCTTGTCATCACTGTAACTGGATGTTTTATATGTTCTCACGTTAATTGATAATGGTTGGTTAACACCGATAGCGTAGCTAAGTTGCACTCTTAAGCGTTTAGCCACACCCGCAGCGCATAGGTTCTTAGCGATGTATCTAGCCATGTATGCAGCGGATCTATCGACCTTAGTTGGGTCTTTACCTGAGAAGGCGCCACCACCGTGTTCGCATGTGCCACCATATGTATCTACAATAATTTTACGACCGGTCACGCCTGTATCACCTGTAGGACCACCGATGACGAATTTGCCAGTTGGGTTAAAGTAAACTTTAAAGTCTGTGTTTAAGCCAAATGATTTAGCGACTTTCTTCATGATGTTTTCAACAACATAGTTTTTGAATTCATTTAAATCAATATTGTCATCGTGTTGGATGGACATAAGAACTGTATCGATACGAATGTTGTTTGGATCGGTATAATCGATAGTCACTTGTGACTTCATATCTGGACGAGCGTGCTTAAAGACACCCGCTTTTCTTTGTGCTGTTGCTTCTCTCACTAATTTGTGGGCAATGGAAATCGCTAAAGGCATATATCCTTCTGTTTCATTTGAGGCGTAACCAAACATAATACCTTGGTCACCCGCACCAATATCTTCTGGTCTTTTTTGACTGACACCGATGGAAATATCGTGTGATTGTTCTTTAACCTTCACCATAACTTCAACATCGTGATAGTCGGTACCAAGTTCTGGTCTATCATAACCGATATCTTTTAAGACATCTTTAACGATTTGCACGTAATTTGGTTGGACCTTGCATGTGATTTCACCACCAATTAAGACAAAATTGTTACTGGCGAAAACTTCGCAAGCCACTCTAGCGTTTTTATCCTCTTTTAAACAGGCATCCAAAATAGCGTCTGCGATTTGGTCACACACTTTATCAGGATGTCCTTCACTGACTGATTCTGAGGTAAATAAGATCTTTTCTTTTTGCATGTTATATATCTCCGTATAAATAAAGCCCTCCCACATTCATGGAAGGGCATTCTTTTTTCCTTCAACTTATCGCTCAAGGTTGTGGGAACCTTGCTAGAGAAGAGCACTTACTCCATTAAGAGAGTTGCTATCGCGTTATTACATTCTCTACTACGCGATTCTTGATAAGCACAACTATTATAAGGTATTTAAAAAATAACGCAATAAATACGATAAGAAAAAAGCAGGTTTTGAAGCCTGCTATTTATTTGTTATTTTCTAGGCCAATTGCAAGTTGGTCAGGACAGGATGTTTCGCCTGTTCTAGAACCACGGCACTTTATTCCTTTTAATTTATTAATCACATCTTCGATTTTCATGCCCTCAATTAAACGACATAGACCTTGCGTGTTACCCATGCACCCACCGACGATTGTGGCGTGTGTGATAACACCATTTTCGTGTTCTATGATCATCTCTCTAGAGCAGACGTTATTTGGTTTAAATGTGATTGTTGCCATAACTATTTAACAATTTTACCGTAGACTGTACCAGCGCAACCAGCAGCGTTACTTTCATCAGTATCGATGTGGCAAGCTAATGCAAAGTCGTCTCTAACACGAACAACGACATCACCAAAGATTAAGCTTCTGCCTGGGCAGTTAACTTCTAATTTAACGATTTGACCGTTTTCAACACCGAATTCTTTGGCATCCGCTGGTGTCATATGAATATGACGTTTGGCAACGATGCAGCCTTCGGCTAATTCGAGTTCACCAGCAGGACCAACTAATTTGATGCCTGGGGTACCCGCTAAATCACCAGATTCTCTAATGACGGCTGGAACACCTAATGTTCTAGCATCAGTAGCACTGACTTCGACTTGACCCGCTTTTCTGAAAGGTCCGAGAATGGAGACATTAGCAATTGTCTTCTTTGGACCAACGATGTCTAAACGGGAGAATGAGACGAATTGACCTGGTTGGGATAATGGCGCTCTGACTTCTAATTTTGCATCAGCGCCAAATAATATTTTGAATTGTTCTTCTGTCACGTGGATGTGACGAGCACTTGTTTCAACTAAAATTTCTTTCATGAAATTGCCTTCTTTCTTGCGAATAGTATTCTAGCAAAGTTCTTCATAGAATTCATTAAAAATGAAATAAAGTTTATTTTTTGTTGCAATAATCTTTTTAATGTGCAAAATTAAGGCGAGGAAATTTTCATGGAAGAAATCGTTGAAGAATTATTAACTGATCGTATTCTAACCGCTGTTAAGAACCGCAACGCCAAAGAAATTAAAGAAATCTTTGAAACAGTTCCTAACATCGATATTGCTGAAGCATTAGACGAAGTAGAAGATGCGGCAGTTTTTCTTTATATCTTCCGTACCGTTCCAAGTGAATACACCGGTGATTTCTTCACCGAACTCACAAGTGATCAACAAGAGATGATCATTAATGCTTTCACAGATAAGCAATTAATTGACTTATTAGAGAACTCCTTCGCTGACGATATCGTTGATACATTGGAAGAAATGCCTGCTAATGTTGTGGCTAGAGTTCTTAAAGCATGTCCTGCTGATTTAAGAAAAGACGTCAATAACCTTTTAAACTACAAAGAGAATACTGCTGGTTCAGTCATGACCACTGAGTATCTCGATATGAAAGACGATTTAACAGTTAAAGACGCTCTTAAGATTATTCGTAAACGTGGTAAAGATGCCGAAACCGTTTATACAGTTTTCGTTAGAGACTCCAAGCGTAACCTTATGGGTACCATCAACTTGGATGATTTAATCTTTGCAGATGAAGACGAAGTCCTTTCTGAAATCATGGACCGTGACTTTGTCACCTGTAATGTTAATGATGACCAAGAAGAAGTCGCTAATATGTTCAAACGTTATGACCTTAACGCTATGGCAGTTGTAAATAACGAAAACAAGATCATCGGTATCATCACCATCGACGACGTGGTCGACATCATCGTTGAAGAAGCGACTGAAGATATCGCTCACTTAAATCAAATCTCCAACATGGATGAACCATATTTGAAGACACCTGTTTTCAAATTAGTGATGAAATGCGTACCATGGATTATTGTTTTGATTATTTTACAAATGTTCTCAACATTAATTATCTCTAGATTTGAAAGTGCGATTGCTTCTTTAACATTGCTATCATTCTTCATGTCATTAGTAACTGACGCAGGCGGTAACGCTGGTGGTCAAACCACTACTCTTATCGTTCGTTCTATCTCTCTTGATGAATTTGGTAAAGGTGACTTCAAACGTGTTCTTTGGAAAGAATTACGCGTTGCGTTATGCATCGCTGCCATCATTGGTGTGTTTGCTTTTGGTTGGATTCTTTTCGAAACAAGCGTTGTTGTGAGCCAAGGTGTTACCGATTCCATTGATAACGTTAAAGAAAGCTTACACATGGACTTATCTCCAATGGCTGTTAAGTTAGTTGTTTCTGGTTTAATCTCTGCGACATTATTTGTGGCAATGGTTGTTTCTCGTATGGTGGCTTGTATGCTTCCATTCTTAGCTAAGAAGATCAAATTAGATCCAGCTGTTGTTTGTGGCCCATTCACCACCACACTTGTTGACGTCATTACATTACTTACTTACTTCCTCCTCTGGACCTTCGCGTTCGGACCAATGTTAGGACTTTAATTTATGAGCAAAAAAGAAAATACATGGGAACTAACTAAGTTCCTTATTACTGGTTTGGTTTGCGCATTAGCGGACTTTTTAACCACATCTTTATTCTTAAAAGTATTCGCCTTTTTACCAGGTGCCGCTCAATCCGCAACCGCTTTATTACTCGGTTTCGTTGTCGGTGTGTTTTTAAACTACATTTTATCAACATATTGGGTGTTCAAAGGCAAACAAGATAGCAAGGTTACTAAATCAATCGGCTTTATTATTGCGTTCGTAGTTTTAAGTATTATTGCGTATGGCTTAAGCTATGGCACATACGAATTATGCCGTATGTTATTCGCTAATACGATGGGCATGAATATTAATGAATGCAATATTGGTTATATCTTCCAACCAAAGCATTGGTTAGAAGGACTCTTCTGGTTATTCATCTTAGCGTTCTTCCTTAAGACTTTAGTGGGTCTTATTTGGAACTACTTCACAAGAAAATACATCCTATACCGTCGTAAATAAGGAAATTGAAATATTGATAAAAGTCGCGAGAATATCGCGATTTTTAACATATTTATCACATGCATAAAGCAATACTCTCATATTTAAGGTACATTTTAGGTTTTTATAATAGTATCAAAGCATGAACTTAAGAGTGGCCCTTGTTCCATCCTACGAACCAGATTTTAATTTACTCGAGGTCGCTAATCAGTTACTCGAGAATGATTTTACTGTGGTTGTCGTTAATGATGGCAGCGGAGAAAAGTTTAACGAAGTATTCAATGAACTTCCTAAAGAAGTCCACTATTTGAGCTATGAAACTAACGGTGGCAAAGGCTATGCCTTAAAGTATGGCATGAAATATATCAAAGATAATTTTGGTGATTGTGTGGTTGTTACCCTTGACTCTGATGGTCAACACAAAGTGAGTGATGCGATGCTCATTTGTGAAGAATGCGAGAATCAAGAAGCTGATTCCTTGATTCTTGGTAGTCGTTTCTTTGATAAGAAAGCACCATTTAAAAGTAGATTTGGTAACTTCATGGCGAGAACATCGTTCTTAATTTCCACTCACCATAAGATTTATGATACTCAAACTGGTCTAAGAGCGTTCAAATCTAACTTGTTAGATATGATGATTAGCGTTAAAGGTGATCGTTATGAATACGAAATGAATGTTCTTTTAGAATCCATTAAAAGAGAAATCCAAATTAAAGAAGTCAAAATTGAAACCATTTATATAAATAACAACGCTGGAACTCACTACAATCCTTTCAAGGATACAATGAAGATTTTCAAAGAAGTGATTAAGTTCTCTGCTTCTTCGTTGATTGGCTTTGGTGTGGACTATGCAGCATATACAGGATTAACTCTCATTCCAAACGAGTGGCCATATTGGTTAATTATGTGCAACATCATCGCTAGAATCATCAGTGCTTCTGTTAATTTCACCATTAACTATAAGTTAGTGTTTAAGAGTAAGAACAACGTCTTCCTCGCTATCATCAAATATGCATGCCTAGCATTGTTCATTTTAGGATGTGGCACATTGTTCTTATGGTTACTTGTTGATAAAGCTGGTTGGAATAAATACCTTGCGAAAATCATTGTCGAGGTTACAATGTTTATTATTAGTTGGCTTATTCAAAGACTATTTGTCTTTAGAAAAGGAAAGAAAGAGTGAAGAAGTTTGTTTTACCAATCATCGCTACTTTAGTGGGCACATGCTTTGTGACCTATTCTTTTCTTGATACTTTCATCATTCCTAAAAATACAAGAAAAGTAAGTTTTACTTTTGATAATAGTAATCTTAATATTCCAATTGGACCAGTTTTAAACCCGTCCTCTTCTAGCAGCCAACCAAACGAATCATCAAATAATTCAGGTAATAGCAATTCCTCGGAAAATTCAAATAGTTCATCTCAACCAACTGCTCAACCTCAATATTCTCACGACTACTATCCAGAACAATTAACCGTTGAAGAAATATCTAGTCTTTTTACCAAAGAAGCAATCTTTATTGAAAGAGGCGGTTATTCTGATCCTGATATTTATATCAATATCACAACACACAGAGACGCTGAAGATACCACTACATATTATGTAGCAGATATTCGTCTTAAAAACTTAGGTTACTTTAGAGCGGGCTTAGCCCATGATACTTTTGGTCAAAACGTCACCGAAAGAACGAGTGATATTTGCACTAGAAAGAAAGGTCTTCTCGCCATTGATGGCGATACCTATGGTTCACAAGAGGGTGGTTATGTTGTAAGAAATGGTAACCTAGACGCTAAGGCAATTAGAACCACAAAGAACTTAGAACGTCGTAAACCAGATGACTTAATAATTAAGAAAGATGGGACATTTGAAATTATCGATGAACGTGAAACTTCTTTTGACGAAGTTAGAGCGATGGATCCATACCATGTCTTCTCTTTTGGTCCGGCTTTAATTAATAAAAACGAAATTACTGTGACTGAAAATGATGAAGTCGGCACTGCGATGGGTGGCAATAAGAATCAAAGATGCGCGATGGGTATCATTAATCCAGGCCACTACGTCTTTGTGGTGTCTGATGGCAGAATGAAATCTAGCTATGGGTTATCCTTATTAAACTTAGCCAATATTATGAAAGACTTACACTGTGAAACAGCATATAACCTTGATGGAGGTGGCTCCGCTACTATGTATCTTGGAGATGGAGAAGGAAACGCGACCAATAAGAGTCACTTAATTAACTATCCTCATCAATCCACTCAAGGATTACCTGATAAACCACGTATGCAACAAAGGGAGGTGAGCGACATTGTTTACATCGGAAAAAATCTCTAAAAATGTCATGCGCACCTTATACATCTATGTTGGTGTTACTTTGTTCATTGGCTTATTCTCCACGATTTATGAAATAAACAGTCATAACGTTATTAATGCTTCAATGATATGCGCGTTTATTTATCCACTTGTGCTAGGCGTGGGTATGTATTTAGCCATTCGCTTTTTGCCAAGCGAAAAAGTACCAGGCATGGTTCCCGCTACTATTTATCATTTTGGTGTCGCCATGTGCACTGTACGTAGTATCTTCGTTGGTGTTTTAGAAATTTATGGCACCACTAATAGAGCAATGGTTGCGATTTATACCGTCTTAGCGTTGGTCTTCACAATTGTGGGATTGGGTCTATATTTATTTATTCTTATTAGAGGAATAATAGAAAAGCGTAGAAAATCTCGTGGTCTAACCATTGAATAAATTAGCACTGCAAAGTGCTTTTTTTATTTGAATTAGCAAATAATAATTCTAAAATAAATATGTATAAAGGAAGGTACATATAATGAAAAAATTCTTACAATTCGCTGGAATTATTTCTTTGGCGTTGGCTGCAGTTGGTTTCATTTTAATGATGGCTACACATGCCTTAACATACCACACCGCAGGCTCCTTAGGAGAAGCAAACGCTTGGTATAGCGGCGTTGCTGTTATTTTCGGCAAAGGACCAGCTCAATCATCTGGTAACATTCTTGGCTTTGGTGGCACATTAAATGGTGATTTCGATGGCAAATTAGCAGTTACTGCCCTTCTTGCTTGGATTTTTGCTCTCGCAGCAATGATCATCCTCCTTCTCGGAGTCGTCTTACCATTATTAAAAATTAAAGCCCTTGAAAAATTCGCAGGCTTATTAAACCTCATCGCCGTTGGCTTATTAGTCGTCGGTGGCGTCTTATTATTCTTCACACTTCCAGCATTTGCTGGCGCTAATGAATGGAATAGCCAAGACCATTGGGCATTAGGCGCTGGTTGGGTTATCGGTGCAATTTTATTCATCCTTGCTGGTGTTGTTGCAATTTTACCAACCGCTGCTGATTTCTTAGGCAAAAAGAAATAAGTTATTCAATTAAATAACAATTAGGGCGCTTAAAAAGCGCTCTTTTTTAATGTTCTATAAATAGTTCTTGTTTTTTATGTTGCGATTTCTTACAATAATCAAGCAGTTTGATGCGCGAGTGGCGGAACTGGTAGACGCGTACGTTTGAGGGGCGTATAGGATTCCCTGTGTGAGTTCGATTCTCATCTCGCGCACCATTAAGAAAATATAATCTCCGATGAAAGTCGGAGGTTTTTTCTTTCATTAATTTAAATAAAAGTAAAAAAGAACGGACTAATTCTTGAAATAGTGCTAATATATTGAACTGGCTTTTTGCCAGTCATGTATTATAGAAATTAAGGAAATAATTATGGAAGAATCAAAATTAATTAACACTAAAGTAAAAACAATCCTCGCGGTACTCATCATCTATGTCCTATGTTTTGCGTTCCGCGTATTCGAATACTTTGTGATTCGCACTGACCAAACATTCTTTGGCGAGGCTTTTATCCATAAACTTATTGGTATTGGTCTACTTATTGGTGCGACTTTCTTATTTAAATATAAATTCAAAGATATTGGCCTTAAAACAGGTAAAGCCTTCTTGGATATCTTAAAAGGTTTAGCCTTCGGTATTGTGGTATTCATTATCGCCTATGGGATTGAAATCATTATCTTAGCGGCCTCTAATAGTTTCGATGGCTTATCATTCTATGTCTCTGCTTACTCCGTTAATGGTAACTTAGGTAATAGAACTGACTTCATCTTCTTCTTAATCTGCATTATTGGTAACGTTATCAACGTTTTAATGGAAGAAGGAATATTCAGAGGTTTATTCCAAAAGATGCTTTCTGATAAGTACAAATGGGTCATCGCTGCGATCATTTCATCCGTCTTATTTGGTATCTGGCATATCATGTCCCCTATTAGATATTTTGCGGATGGAGAGATGTCCTTAGGTGGCTTTATTGGACAAATGTGCATGCTTGTTGGTACATCCGCTTTAGTGGGCTTTAAGTTCGCGATGATGGGTAAATTAACTGGTAACCTTTATATGGCAATGGGCGATCACTTTGTGAACAACACCATTGTTAATATTCTTCACGTCTTAGTGAAAGGTGATGACGCTGATCACTTAATGACCATCAGAATCACTATTGCCCAATCTGTTTCATTTACCGCTGTACTCATTTGGTTCTTAATTGTTTATCTCAAAAACAAAAAGAAACAAGTACAAGAACAAGAATAGATAATAAAAAACACACCTTTCACGGGTGTGTTTTTATTTTTAATAATCCTTGATTATTGAAGTTTGGATTGGTCAAACTCTTTAAGAACCTTCGCTAATGGGCGAATGACTTTACGGACATTGCCATCTACGAATGGATTTCTTAAATGGTTCTTTTCTAAGAGTTCTAAGAATGGATATTTACCACCACACTTACAGAGCTTGATGTACTTCTTCCAAGCTTTTTCGTGGTTCTTCATATTCTCAACAGCGAATTGGAAAGCCACGACTTGAGCTAAAGTATAATCGATGTAATAGAATGGGGAACCAAAGATATGGCTTTGTCTCATCCACCAGGTACCTCTCGCTAAGGTTGGGCAATCATCATACTTCTTATGTGGAGTATAACGGGATTCAATTTCTTTATAGGCCGCGCATCTTTCTTCGTGAGTGGCGGTTGGATGTTCATAAACCCAGTGTTGGAATTCATCAATGGTAATACCATATGGTAAGAATTCAATAGAATCCGCTAAATGGAGGAATCTATATTTTTCATCATCTTTACCAAAGAAGCCTTCCATATATGGCCAAGCAAAGAATTCCATACTCATAGAGTGGATTTCACAGCTTTCTAAGGTTGGATTCATAAGTTCTGGAACTTTGATATAACTACTTAAGTACGCTTGGAAAGCATGACCACCTTCATGACATAAGACATTAACGTCACCTTGTGTACCATTGAAGTTAGAGAAGATGAATGGGGATTTATAAACTGGGAAGAAGGTGCAATAACCACCTGGGGCTTTGCCTTTTCTTGCTTCTAAATCCATAAGTTCATATTTGACCATGAAGTCAAAGAACTCTTTGGATTCAGGACCTAATTCAGAATACATCTTTTGGGCTTGGGCCACTAAGTATTTGGCATCACCTGCTGGTTTTGGATTACCACTCTTGAACATCAAGTTATAGTCAAAGTATTGTGGATTTCTAATACCGAGACGCTTCATTTGCTCTTTGTAGAGTTTGTTACAAACTGGAACGACTTCTCTAGCGATTTGTTCACGATAGACCTTAACCATATCAGCGTTATAGTCAGTTCTACCTAACATATAGTAGCCAAGTTCAGTGAATGACTTATAGCCGAGTTTCTTAGCCATCTTGTCTCTTAATAAGACTAATTCGCCATAAATTTCACCAATACGTTGTTCGTGTTCACCTAACCACTTATCCATCGCTTTAGCGGCTTCTCTTCTAGTTTCTCTATCACTATCTTGTAAGTACTTACCTAATTGAGAGAGATTTAATGTTTCGCCTCTAAAAGCAATTTGCGCACTACCGAAGATTAAATCATATTCACTAGTGAGTTTATTGATTTGCATAAGTTCTGGCATGATCTTTTCATCAAATGTCTTTAATGAAATATCATATTTCTTAAATAAGAAAGAGCCAAACTTCTTTTCTAATTCTGGACGATATGGAGCGTTCGCTAATAACTTAGTCACATCTTGACCGTATTTAGCAAATGTTGGAGAAACTTCGTCTAAATAGTTTTGCGCTTTAGCGTATTTCTTATTTGTGGTGTCGCAAGAATACAAGACGTAGATGATGCTGGCTTGTGTTTCAATCTTGCTGTTATATTTGTTTAACTTTTTGATAACTTTAGCCGCTTCATCAGCGTTCTTGCAAGCATTTAATTCTTTGATGAATTCTTCCATCTTAGCGGCGTACTTTTTAACGTTTGGGACAACGAGTTTGTAGTCGCTAAACTTAATTGCGTTTCTTTTCATAAATTATTTCCTTTCTTAATATCACATGGCTGAATTATCAGCCGTCTTTCCTATTGTATATAAACCCTATTATATAGACAAGAAAAAAGCACATATTTATGTGCCTTTTAATTGATAATATCTTTAGGTTTTAACTTAAGTATTTTGTAGATAAATCTGGTTGGGAAGAAAGAAATCCAGAAGTTATAACCGAGGACGTCAGCGTTATATAACACGACATGTTGACGGTAGAGTTTTTCTGACTCTTCAACGTTACCGGAGATGAGTTCAAATTCTGAATCGTTCATCACTTTATCGTTGTCTCTTGCGACATACATGAAATACTCAGAAATAGAGGTTAGCAATTCTCTGGCCTTTTTAGCGTCTTCTCCATCTTGGGTTTCAATAACCTTTAAATCGAAGTTCGCTAAAGCGTCCACTTGCTTTTTATCCACTTTGATGTTGTGTTTATTAATGAGCATAGCAAGCTTATCTAAATTATCCTTTTTGTTGGTTAAAACCAAGAATAAATCACGACCGTGATGTGAAAGAATAGACGAGAAAGACACCACAAAGATGATGTCTATAACAAGAAAGACTGCGTATAAACCCACAATCGCGATAGCAATGTTACGAAGGATAATGAGCGCTAATTCCATACGAGCATTGTAGCACAGTCAATTGACGTGAGATACATAAAGTTGACTAATATTATCAAAATTTGAGATAATATTAATTGGAGGTTATAACTATGGCAAAACCTATCGTCGCAATTCTGTATGACTTTGATAAAACATTATCCACTACCGATATGCAGAATTACACCTTTATTCCAAACCTTGGCATGACTCCTGATGAGTTCTGGGGTGAAACAGGAAAATTATCAAAACAATTTGAAGTTGAAAGAATTCTTTCATATATGTACTGCATGATTAAGATTGCTCGTGAAAAGGGCATTAAGCTCACCAAAGAGTATCTTAAAGAATGCGGTAAAGACATTAAGTTCTTCCCAGGTGTCACCACTTGGTTCAAACGTATTAACGAATACGCTGCTGAAAGAGGTATTCAAGTTGAGCACTACTTAGTTTCTAGTGGTACAAAAGAAATCGTTGAAGGTTGTTCCATCTATGACGAATTCAAACAAGTTTATGGTTGTGAATTCCTCTATGATGAAAACGGTGAAGCTTGCTGGCCAAAGATGGCAATTAACTTCACACAAAAAACACAATTCTTCTTCCGTATTGCTAAAGGCGCAATTAAAGCTACCGATGATGCTGGTGTTAATGAAAAGACACCTGATCACCGTGTTGAATACAAAAACATCATCTATGTTGGTGATGGAATGACTGATATTCCAAGTATGACTCTCGTTAAGAAAAACGGCGGTCACAGTATCGCTATTCATCCAAAGGATGATAGAGAAGTCGTTCAACAAATCTATGATGACAACCGTTGTGACTTCATCGTTGAAGCCGATTACAGCGCTAATGGTGAGATGGATAAAGTCGTCAAAATGCTCATTGATTTGATTTCTGCGCAAGAAAAATTGAAGAGAAAAGAGATTGCTTTAGCGAATAAATAAGGTAGATTTTTCTACCTTTTCTTTTTATTCAATGCTATCATCTAGTTATAATAGGTGAGTATTATGAAGTATCAAGTTGGCCAATTAGTCATAGGGACAGTCTATAATGTTAAGCCTTATGCTCTCTTCATGTCGTTTGAAGATGGAGCGACAGGTTTATTACATATTTCAGAGATTTCTGACTCATTTATCCGTGATATTGAAAAGTACGGATCGGTTGGAGATCAAATCAAAGTTAAGATTCTTTCCATTGATAAAGACAATGGATTTTTAAGGGTGTCTTATAAGCAAGTTCCTCAGGAGGAAATGTTTACAAGTCACGTTAATCAAAGAAGAATGCCCACGACTAGTGAGGATGAATTTTTACCATTAAAAGAAAAATTAGATTCTTGGATTAAAGAAGCATACGAAAAAATTGATAGGGAGAAATAATATGCTAGATTTAAGATTAAACAAGCTCATTACCAAAAACATCATCAACGATTATGAAAAACAAGTGCAAGTCATCAATAAGATGATTATGGACAAAACAGGTGCGGGTAATGATTTTTTAGGTTGGGTCGATTGGCCAATAAATTACGATAAGGACGAACTAAAACGCATTATTGATGACGCTAAGTATGTGAGAGAACATTTCGATATCTTAGTGGTCTGTGGTATCGGTGGTTCTTATTTAGGCGCACGCAGTGCCCTAGAAGCGCTTAATGGTTTAAAGAGCCCAGATAAATTGGAAATTATCTTTATGGGTCAAACATTCTCCCCTAACTATGTTTCCCAAGTGATGGATTACTTAAAAGGTAAGAACTTCGCAATTAACGTTATTTCTAAGAGTGGCACCACCACTGAAACAAGTATCTCTTTTAGACTCTTAAAAGAATTATTAGAAAAACAAGTTGGTAAAGAAAAAGCGAGAAAAGCCATCTTTGCCACTACCGATAAAGAAAAAGGTGCATTAAAAACATTAGCCACTAACGAAGGCTACAAGACTTATGTCTTACCGGGTAATATCGGTGGTCGTTATAGTGTCTTTACCGCTGTTGGTACTTTCCCACTCGCCTGTGCGGGTATTGATGTGGAAGCATTAATTAACGGTGCGAAACAAGCTAGAGAAGAAATTCAAACTCAACCACTCGCCATTAATAAGTGTTATCAATACGCTGTGATGAGAGATTATATGTATCGTCACAATAAACCAGTGGAAATGTATATCACATATGAACCACAAATGAGTCAAATCAGTGAATGGCTTAAACAATTATTTGGCGAATCAGAAGGTAAAGAACATAAAGGTCTTTATCCAAGCAGTGCAACATTCTCTACAGACTTACATAGCTTAGGTCAATATGTCCAAGACGGTACACCATTATTATTTGAAACCATTATCAATGTTTTAAATCCAAAAGATGACATCGTCATTCCACACGATGAAGACGATCTTGATGGTCTTAATTACCTAGAAGGTAAGAACTTAGCGTTCGTTAACCAAAAAGCCTTTGAAGGTACATTACAAGCCCATGAAGACGGCGGTGTCCCATGTAACGTGATTTATCTCGATAAATTAGATGCTTACAATCTTGGTTACTTATTCTACTTCTTCATGAGAGCGTGCGCGATGAGTGCATATATGCTTGAAATCAATCCATTTAACCAACCAGGTGTGGAAGTTTATAAGAAGAATATGTTCCACCTTTTAGGCAAAAAAGGTTACTAGAAACTATTGATAGTTTAATATTCAGAAAGTCGCTTACAAAATAGGCGATTTTTTGATTGACTATATTTATATATAAGTGATATATTATTTAGGCGCATTGTTAATCGGATGCTTAGCTCAGCTGGGAGAGCATCACCCTTACAAGGTGGGGGTCGGCGGTTCGAGCCCGTCAGCATCCACCACTTAAATGCGTAAAACCCATCTATGAGATGGGAGGGTAGCGAAGAGGCTAAACGCGGCAGACTGTAAATCTGCTACCTACTGGTTTCGGCAGTTCGAATCTGCCCCCTCCCACCATCAAGGTTGTTGGGGTGTAGCCAAGCGGTAAGGCAACAGACTTTGACTCTGTCATCTCACTGGTTCGATCCCAGTCACCCCAGCCAAAGCATTCACTCTCTAGCTCAGCCGGTAGAGCACTTGACTTTTAATCAAGGGGTCTGGAGTTCGATTCTCCAGAGAGTGACCAGAAAGTGCCCAGGTGGCGGAATAGGTAGACGCACAGGACTTAAAATCCTGCGGTAGCGATACCGTACCGGTTCGATTCCGGTCCCGGGCACCAACTTAAAAAAATACTGAGTTGCAAAACTCAGTTTTTTTGTACCTTTAGGGTCTTTAGATATATCTTTTGTTCGTCTGTAATACGATATGACTCCACTGCTTTTTGGATTGTCTTATTATGCACCCAAGGAGGTAATCTCTTTTCCTTTATATATTTAATAGAGGAATCGTATTGTTTCGCTAAGGCGGTAGCGAAGTACCAGGCAATCATCATATTAAGATAATATTCATCACTTTTGACTTTACTAACTAGTTCTAGATATTCTTCTTTGAAGTCATCATCTAGATAAAGACTCATTAACATCTTAATAGCGAAGCGTTTTGTGTAGAGATGGTCAATCTCTAACCATTTCTTTATTTCACTTATTAAAGTGTCTTTATGCTTATTAAAAGCTTTAGGGCATAATTGGTCACAGGTGGCCCAATTATCAATGTAAGGAAGGAATTCATTGATCTCCCTTAAAGTCTCTTTATAATCCTTATTTAATGATATTAAAAAGGAATGTAGTTGGTTCTCTTCAAAGTACTTGTGTGGTAACTTACCTAAAAACTTTTTAGCGAGCTCACTACCATTTAGAGATTTCGCTATTTCTTTAAGATCAGGAGTACGGACACCAATGATAGTTTCAGGATCAATATTAGGAATAATAGAGAACTGCATTTGACGGTACTTTAAATCCTGTTTGCTTTTTAAGATATCAACGATTTGTTTCATATTCTTATTCTATAAGAAAAGCCCTTGGTTTCCCAAGAGCTTTATTTGTTTTTGTTAAACCTAATTACTTTTGGTTTTTGAAGGCCTTTAAGCCGAGGTATTGAGCTTCGTCGCCTAATTCTTCTTCAATTCTTAATAATTGGTTGTATTTGGCCATACGGTCTGTTCTAGAAGCAGAACCGGTTTTGATTTGACCAGCGTTAACCGCGACGGCTAAGTCAGCGATTGTGACGTCTTCTGTTTCACCAGAACGGTGGGAAACCATTGTGGTGTAAGCATTTGTTTGTGCTAAACGGATGGCGTCTAATGTTTCGGTTAATGTACCGATTTGGTTAACCTTGATGAGGATGGAGTTAGCAACGTTGTTGTCGATACCTTTTCTTAAGAAGGCAGGATTTGTAACGAATAAGTCGTCACCAACGAGTTGGATCTTGCCACCGAGTTCTTTGGTTAAGAGAGCCCAACCTTCCCAGTCAGATTCTGCTAAACCATCTTCGATGGTGATGATGGCTGGGTGATCTTTGACTAACTTTTCTAAGTAAGCAATGAAGCCCTTGCTATCATAGGAACCTTCACCGGATTTCTCTAATGTGTATTTACCGGTTTTTGGATCATAGAATTCAGAGGAAGCAACGTCCATACCTAAGAAGATTTGTTTGCCAACTTCGTAGCCAGCATTCTTAATAGCTTCTTCGATTAATTCTAATGGTTCTTCGTTACCATTCTTGCAGGATGGAGCGAAACCACCTTCGTCACCGACACCAGTTTCATAACCTTTGCCTTTAACGACTTTCTTTAAAGCGTGGAAGACTTCAACACCAGCTCTTAAGGCTTCACGGAATGTATCAAAGCCAGCTGGGATGATGAAGAATTCTTGGAAGTCAACTGTGGATTCAGCGTGAGCACCACCGTTGATAACGTTCATACATGGTGTTGGTAAAACTTTAGCATTAGCACCACCGATGTAACGATATAATGGCATATCTAAGCTTTGAGCAGCAGCTCTAGCAACGGCTAAGGAAACGCCTAATGTAGCGTTAGCGCCTAAGTTCTTTTTGAATGGAGTACCATCTAATTTGAGTAAGAGAGCATCTAATTTGTTTTGTTGTGTGGCTTCTAAACCTAAGACTGCTGGAGCGATAACTTCGTTAACATTCTTAACGGCTTTTAAGACACCTTTGCCTAAATATCTTGCTTTGTCACCATCTCTTAATTCGAGAGCTTCGGATTCACCTGTGGAAGCACCGGATGGGACGATTGCTGAAGCGCGAGTACCATCGTCTAAGCGAACTTCAACTTCAACTGTTGGGTTGCCACGAGAGTCTAATACTTCACGACCATGAACATATGTAATTTTTGCCATTTGAATAATTCTCCTTTTAATGACCGGAGATATTATACATTCAATAGTTAATTATTTTCAATAATAACGATTGAGAAATTGAAAACACCACCTTTTCGATGGTGTTTATTAAGTGAACGTGGATTACGCTAATCTTTCTTTTCTTTTCTTAGCGATAATCAAGGCGATTACAGATAAGCCCACTAAGCCAGTAGCAAGAATTGAACTATTGAGTTCACCAAAGCAGCCTTTCTTCTTTGCTACAATCTTTGAGCCTTCTTGGGCTGGCAATATTTCAAGTTTAACTTCTTTACCTGATTTGATTTCATCACCAGATTTTAGTAAGAAGTTAACAGTATATGAGCCTTCTTTTACTGGTTTACCAGTAATAGTGTTATTCTCAAGTTTTAATCCTTCTGGTAATGGAGTATCTTTATCCACCACTAAGGTGAGACCATTAGATTTATTATTAACGGAGATATTAACATCATCACCAACGCGGATTTCTTTATCGATAATAACTTCAATATCATCTGTGGATTGGATTAAACCTTTATTGGTCATGAATGAATTAGCGTAGACGTATAATGCTTCTTTGGCTGCTCTTCTAATAGCACCCCACAATGTATATGAAACATATTTAGTGTCGTTATATTCAAGAACTGGAGCGCCGATTTCGTTGTCCCATTTAGCTTGGTTTGCTCCAAAATATCCACCACTTTGGTCGACTAAGCCATTAACGCCTCCAATGATGTTATAATCAGCGCATTCATAACATTTGAAATTGATTGCGCTATTACCACTGTGATGCATGTCAGTTAAGATATCGCCTTGGAAGCCCCATTCTTCACGAAGAACTTTGTGTAAAAGTTGATATGATGATTGAACTTCTCTTAACCCTAAACGGTTATGAGATGTTTGAATGCCTCTACCTTTTCCTTCTTCAACGATGATTTGGAATGGTTTTAAATCGATTTCACGTAAAGCTTGTTCAGATTCATAAGCAATGAGACCTTCACGGTTCTTTTCTTGACCACCATAGCCAAAGTGTGTCGCATAGATAATGACACCTTTATCTTGGGCAGCTTTTGTGAGCTTAGCGCACATTCTGCCTGTGATTAACGGATCAGATGAATAGCATTCAAAGTTTTTTCCACCAAATGGAGAACGACGAACTGATGCATTTGGACCAGCCCAACATGCTAGGTTAGCAATATTGCAGGCTGTGCCAAAGGCATTACCTTCTTTTTCAGCGAGTTCTACGTTCCACGTAGACGCGACAAGGGTATTATGCGCAAAGAAAACATATCTAGCGCATCCAGAAGCATAATTGTCCGATGTCCTGCTTTTACCGATAGAACTTACTTCCTGTGAAGCCATACCGTGAGTATAAGAGAATTTCGTTAAATCACTAAAGGTTAATTGATTAATGAGTTTATCCCATTTTGGATCATCAAAAGGAACTCCTCTCATTTCATTGATTTTCAGGGTAACATCTGATGTTTTTCCTTGTGCCCAACCTGTAGCTTGTTGTTTAGTAACAATAGCCTCGCTTGGTAGGAAGTAGCCTTTTTTAAGAATTTCTTCATCTATTAAATCGAATTCAGTTGTGAGATATTCTTCAACTTTCGATCCCGCTTTTAGAGTACGATCTGCATACGTTGGATGTTTAGGGAATGTAGCGTTCATATCAGCACGGCTCATTAATGCATAGCCAACATCGTTAGCAAGCGGTAAAGAAGAATCGAGATTGTTGTTGGAGAATCTATTCTCAACTTTCTTGCCTGTATAACGGTCGTTTTCATATTTAATACCTTGTTCGAGTTTTACTTCGAATTCATCAATGACTTCGTGAGCGTTCTTATTGATGGAGATATGGTATGTACCTGCATCTAATTCGTAGCCTTTAAAGCCATTATGATTTTTGTCTTGATAGTCATAACTAGCGACATCTTGAAGATTGAAAGAAAGTTTAATGTTTTGGCTTTCTCCTGGCGCTAATAATTTGGTCTTGGCGAAAGCACATAATACTTCATAAGGTTTTTCAATTTCGCCTTGAATATATGGAGCTTTAAAGTAGGCTTGAACAACCTCTTTTCCAGCCACGTCTCCAGTGTTTTTAACATTTACCACTATTTCAACGTTCTTAGAATCCGCTGCAAAATTGGTCTTTTTGTTATAGTTACTACCGACTAATTTGGTTTCGAATTTTGTGTAACTTAAACCATAGCCAAATGGATAAACAACACCTTTGTTACCGTTATACCAATTATCCGCGACAGCTTTATCATAAGCTGCTAAATCAGCGTATTTTGTTTCATAATAACGATAATCTCTATAGATATCTTCTTCGAATGTCACATAAGCAGATGGTCTAACACCATTAACGCCACCTTGCACTACTTTGTATGTTTCGTTATACCAGCGAGGTTCTTCGTGATTCATATACATTTTGTCAGAACCATAGCTTATGACTGGTGAACCATCAGCGTTAAACATTGTATCCTGTGGGACATACACTTTCTTGCTTCTATTATTTGATAGAGCAAAATCCATGATATTTGTATTAGTTTGTGAATTATCAGAGAAGTTTTGATATGTTGGATCTTCTTTGAAATCACGTGCCCATGTATCAACTGTGCGACCTGAAGGATTAACTTTACCAGTGAGAATATTAACTAAAGAAGTAATACCAGTATCACCTGGTAAACCCATCCAAATAATGCCACTGACTTTACTATCTTTTTGGAGTAAATCGCATTCAAATGAAACAGGCGTATTTAAAACAATAACAACGTGTTGGAAATGCTTTTTTAATTCATTAAAAAGCTCACGCTCGTTGTCAGACATTTGCAAGGCATGATTTTTATTCATTTCATCCATTTGCACTCCACTTGGTAAGTTTGAGTTAGAGGCAGGATCATAATCACGAGCATCGATAGCCTTCATATCACAGCCTTCACTACCTTCGCGGGTAATGAATTGAATAGCGACGTCTTTATATTGATCAAAAGAATTGAGAACTTCTTGGGAGTATAAGGAAATTGGTGTCTCGCCAATCTGAACTTGCGAATTACCTTTCCAGCTGTCATTACCATTGGATCTACCTGGACCTGAAGCAGTATTATTGTTCCAGCCATAAGTGTTCCCTCTTCTACCATAGAAGTCCATGACGGTTTGATTGATTTCAAAACCTACATCTTTAAATGCATCTTCAAGGTTGATTGGATTAACATCTAATGGACCGCTTGCAGCACGAGCACCTGCACCAGTATTGAAATTAAAAGCATTTTTACCAACAATGGAAATCTTCTTCACATTTTTAAATGGTAAGAATCCATCATTTTTAAGTAAGATCATGCCTTCATCACATATTTGTTCATTAACTTTGATGCCATGTTCGATGTAAGGTTTCTTCTCAGTGTAATCACCAATATATTGGGCATTATTAGCAGTAAATCTTTGTGACAAAGCCACTGGTAGAGCCAGGGCTAATATTGCAGCAGATAAAAGTGTTTTTCTTTTCATAGGCCATTATTCTCCTATCAGTTTTCTCGTTAATTAGACAATTAAAAGTTTGATAACTGCTAATAAAAATTAAAAAGGATAGGCGCGCGCCCACCCTTATATTTTTAGAACTATTAGTCTTCTATCATGATTCTTTCGATTTTAGCGATAGAATCTGAACTAACGGAACATGCTTTGAGCAAGAATTCTTTAATGTTGTCTTTTAATAACTTGTTTTCATCCCATGCATAGCCACCTGTGGTGTCTGTCTTTAATTGACTAATTAACTTTGGCCAACGGTCATATTGGTGTTGTTGTCCATCGATATGGCTTCTAATGTGTTCATTATTAATGGAACTATAACTTGTTAATTCAAAGTCGATGACTAAGTCAGTATAACTGACGCCTAATAAACCATTAAGTAAGAAACCGATTGTACCAGTACGGTCCGCACCACCATAGCAGTGGAAGTATACGTGTTCATTATCCGCATTAGCAAGGATATCAAAGATCGCCGCTACTTCACTTCTTGTCTTAGTGAATGTTTCTTCATATGACTTAATCGCGTGTTGTTTATATCTATTTTCACCTGGTCTAAAGGCATAGTCTTTATAGCCATCACCGATATCAGTGGCACCTCTAAGGTCAAGCTCCACACCGATATTCATCACATCATTGAAAATGGCTTTGGATTCTTCGGTATTGGTTAATGTATGTTCACTCCAAGCTTTGTTAGTGATTTCACCACCACGATAGACGAGACCTTGTTTAACTCTCTTACCAGATTGAGTCATATAGCCGCCTAAGTCACGAACGTTATAGACTGGACGAGCACTAATCCAACGTGGATAGTCACCTGTAGTGAATGTTGAGGCTTTGGATTCTTCACCATCGGCCACAACTTTCCAATAGTATTGTTTATTGACGAATAAGTTATTAACACTCACAGAGTTTTCATTGGTGACGTATTCTTTAGCGCCTTCGAATTGTTCGTTATCACTTAATAAGACTTTATATTCTTCTTTTTCATGTCCTTCTTCGACTTCAAACTTTAATTCGATGCCCATACTCTTATCACTACGATCTGGAGTGGCATTTCTTACGGTAGCGTTTTTACCATTCACATCACCGGTATCAAGATACTTTCTTTCATCATCTTTCTTGGAACCTTCATCGATGTTAACACCATTTTTGGCGTATAAGTCATGATATTTATAAATATCATTACCTTCATCTTTGAGTTTTTGTTGTTGTTCTCTCATCGCGTCAACATAAGCTTTACAGTTATCTGTTAACATGGAGACATTTTCTGGATTGATAAGATTAATAAAAGATTTCTTTTCTGGCACCTTTTGGCAAGCCGCTAATAAGGCAACCATGGATAAAGAAAAAATCGCAATTTTGGTACTTTTCATAGTATATTCCTCTTTTGTGTTCGCTTTATTATCAACAAAAAAGTCATTTGCGAGAAATGACTATCTTGTTATACGTAACTACTTTCTTTCTTCAGGTAGAAGTTTCATCATATTGATATGGCAATACCCTTGAGGATTCTTATTTAAATAATCCTGATGATATTCTTCTGCTTTGAAGAATTTATTGAGTCTTGTAACTTCAATTGCGTAGTTAGGATTTAATACTTTTGTGAAATAGTTAACGATGACGAATTTATCGTTTTCATCTAAATAGTAGATGCCTGTACGATATTGCACACCTTCATCTTCACCTTGTTTATTAACGGAATATGGATCCACCACTCTGAGATAGAGTTCTAGGATTTTTTCTAATGAAATAATGTTTTCATCATAGATGATTTTCACTGTCTCACTGGCGTTATCTAAGCCATGCTTTAGATCTTCATATTTAGGGTTATCTAAAGTACCATTGGCATAACCAACTTCCGTTTCCATAATACCTTTGGCTAAGGAGAAGTAATGTTCAACTCCCCAAAAACAACCACCCGCTAGATAAATCGTTTTCATACTTTGATATTAACAAATAATTGTTATTTTGAAAAACATTATGCTTTAGGAAGCAGGATAGACAGAGTTATTACTCACTGGAGTACCATTAATTGTAAATGTATATCCAGTCGCGATATTGCTAACTTCTAAGGTTGTACCATTCATTTCGATAACCAAGCTGACTGTCTTATAGTCATCACCACCATAGGTTGGGATAATAGTAAATTCGTTTTCACCTGATAATCTAGTGAAGGTAGCAACGTAACTATTAACTTGTGGTCTGATGGAGTTCAAGACGAAAGATTCTGGAATGTCTTCAACAGTAACTGGTTCGCCACCACATCTAACGGATGTGATTGTGGTTGATGTTGCATCACCATTAGCGTCTAATGTTTCCGTAACCTGGATATCCCATTCGAGATAATCCGTCGTCAAAATATGCGTGTATATGACACGAGTACCAGTGCTAGGCGGTAAGACTGCCGCAGCAGGCGGTGATGCCCCTGATGCTGGTTTCTCGCTATAAGCATATTGCGTGGCGAAATCGCCATCATAAGCAATTGTGGTTCCAGATACAGTGAAACCAATATCGCCATCACTTGTAGCGCCTGCTGCGATAATAATCGCAAATGTTTCACCACCATTATCACCTGATACATCAGTAGCATTGAAATCAACACCTGATGGGAATTTTAAGCCAGATTGGAAAGTGGTAATTGCATACGCAGTGACTTGGTCTTTATTGGCTGCGTTAGCGGCAATATCAAGATACATTAAGTATGCACCGAATGATTTATTGGCAACTGTACCTAAAGCATATTCACCTGGGTTAGTAGGAATTTCAAAATAGAAACCTTGGTGGAAGCCGTTTTGACCACTAGCGTAAGAATAATCTTTAAGCCAGCTCATTTGGAAAACACTACTAAAGCTACTGTAATTTGTGGTGAACGTTGTTGAATTAATTTGAGTATATATTCCATCAGCATAGCCACCATTAGCAACATCATCTAATGGTGTCTTGGTATTTAAAATGTAAATCTTTTTAGGATTATACTTATCGATTGAATATGGGATGCTATACATGCCGTTAGAGAATCTATAGATATATGAGTGATATGGAACACCATCGCTGTAAACTTCTTCAATTTCGTAAATATTATCAACATTTGTTCCGTTTCTCTTAATCATGTGTAGTGAGAAAAAACTATCGACAGTACGAGCATTACCATCGCCATCATTGCCATAAGGGGCAGCAAAGAAATTGACATAACCTTGTTCTTTCAAGTTGAAGTCAATTGAGTTAGCTGGCATTTTATAGTTGGAATACTCTTCACCATTGATCATGGCATATTTAGCGTTAACAACATTGTCTTTATTAATAGCCGCGGACATAAAGTGAAGACCATAAATAGTTGAGCCACCACTTAGCGATTGTTCAACTTTACCTTTGGATTCTAGATATTTTACGAACGAATTATTATCATCATCGATTTGATGCAAACCAGTTGCATCTCTAGTCCAAACACTATCTTCATTAAATGCACCATTAGTACGATTGTAGTTCGTTAAGTTATCAGCAATAGTATAGAAAGAAGCTACTCTGACGTTACCATAGCCGTATGAACTTGATGTGGATGTGTAAGAAGAACCACCGATAATATAACCAGTGTTAGTGTCTTTTGCTTGCAAATTATTGTTGCCATTAATTGTAATTGGTAAATATGTGACATCCTGTTCAGAATAATTCATCCCACCTGTTGTTCTTGAGCTATTGAGATATTGATCAGGACCTTGACCACTTGTCTGTGAAGTTGGAACCATATTATAAGTCGCAGCTACCTGTGTCTCATAATTAGCAAGAATTGATTGTGTAGTATCAATGCTCAAACCTGGATGTAAAGTTGTACTCGAATTAATGGTATTAGAAGATCTAGAAGAAAACACATTATTTGTCTCATCATAAACAACAACATATCCAGAAACAGTGATGCGATAGTTATCACCATCGCGAGTAATTTGATATGTACTAGCGTTGTTTTGTCTATTGCTCAAAGCAACTGTGTAAGGGCTATCATCACTATCGACCCAATAATAGGTGTTGTTGTTATATTGAGTATAGATATAAATATTTTGGCCTATAGCGTTTTCAAGAGTGACATCTTGTCCATTGTTGCCGGTAGTTCTAAATTTCCAACCATAAGTATTGGTAGCGGTTAAACCAGTAGCAGAACCAGTAATGGAGGTAGATGATCTGCTTAAATAGTTTTTGCCATAAAAGATTTGGTAACTGTTTGCAAAATATGAATTATATGTTGTTGGGTTTGGTGCGGTTGGTAACTCTGTCATTGTCCATGTGTTAGAAACACAGCTAAGGTAATAACCATTGTATGTGTATCGAATATTGCCGTTTTGATCAACCGATTTAGTAAATTGAGTACGATAGCTAGTGCTTGTAGATAATCTTACCGTAGTTGTGTTGTAAACGTAGAGATAATAAGTCGTTGGAGAATTGTAATTGTAAGAATATGTAGTAGAAATGTAACCAGATCCACTTGCTGGCACGCTCCACAAGCTAGCGCCGTCTGAATCTGTGTTTTTTATAGTTCCAGCGTTATTACTGTTAGTACCAGCAGTAGTCACGCTGTTAACAGCTAAATAATTGCCATTTCCATCATAAATCTTGCAGCCAGAATGTGGTGTGTAATCACGGTATTGTTTTTCAAGATAATGGCCACCGGAAAGATAATAAATACCGCCATTGTTATTACTGCCATAGTTTGCTTGGAGAGCACCTACTTTTGAGTTGTATGTCACGCCATTCTTAACGGATGTTTCATTGTAATTGTACAAAGCTTGGCCAATACTTTTGCTCTTTGTATGACTTGCCCTTGTCCCATCCGCATTATAAACATCAGTATATGAAAGAGCTGTGTTACCACTAGAATCAGAGTAAGCATAGCTGCTACGCATTGTATCTAAACGACCATAAAGGTCCTTAATAGCGATAGAACCACCCCAACCTGGATCATCACCATCGGATTTACTGTTATAGTATTGGGATAATCTTTGTTCGAATGTACCTGATGAACCAGTTTTTGTGGTATAGCCCACTAAACCGTAGTCGGATAATTTATCTGTATAAGCAGTCTTAGCGGAGTTACCGTTAGTGCTAATTGTGGACGTACCAACCTTAACACCACTCATATCAGCGTTGATGTATCCAGCGGCTAAACCAATTAACGTGTTGGTTGTTTTTGATTCAACAGTGAGATTTTCTAATGTGAAATCATGTAAAGAATTGGTTTGAGATGAGAATGATTCACCATCTAAATTACCAACCACACCAAAGAATCCGATAACTTCCGCTTCAGATTGTGTATAGGTAATGTTATGTGGCTTTTTAGTAAATTGGGTGTAATCATTTGTGATTTTGATGTTATTGACGGAATAGCCTTGGCCATCAAAGACACCGATAAATGGGTGAGTTTCTGTACCAATTGGTGGCATGACATATTCTTCACCATCAGCGTTAATATCATTAGCGAGTTCAAAGTAATATGGTCGATCATCAAATTGACCTTTGTATTGTAACCAGGAAAGGTTAGACAAATGTCTAATTTCACTAATACCGAATGGATCTTCAGCAGTACCTGTACCATAAGCAAAGTAAGCAGCGTCTGTTGTACCTGTACCATTGATATCAGTAATCTTGATGGTAGAAATAAACCAGGCTACTGAAGCGATACACGCTGCGGCAAGTGAGAAGCCAGAGATACCAGTTAATGCAATAAACTTATTTACATTCTTTCTCATATTAGACCTCCATGCTCCAGTCACAGATAAAACCAAGACCAGCATTTAAGAAGACGTGGCCGAGGAAGAAAGAATATAAATATTCTAGTGATTCAACATAATAATCAATAACAATGCCAAGGTGAGAATAGCCTCTAGTGCTACCTTGGAAGAGATCCACACTATTGGCGAAGACTGGTTCACCTTGTGCGTTGAAAGAGACAAAGCTAGCGCGATTATTGTCTCCTAATTGGCTGCTTTGAATTGGCATATATGTTCTATTTGTAGAGACATCATCTAAAACGAGAGAACCAGATTTAGTTCTACATGTACCTTGGTTATCTCTTGGATCGTCTTCAAATAAGACATAATGTGTATCGATAATTGAGCTTAATGGATTGTTAATTTGTAATAAATCGACCCATTGAAGTTCAAATTCAGAATTAGTGTATTTATAGACGGATTTACAGCCATAACGTGTTTCATCCGCGGTGACTTCAATCATTGTGCCTTCAGCGTATGTAGAAAGCGCACTATAGGTGGCCACTGTTTCTGTGAAGGCTGGTTCAATCTTTGCTAAATATGTGGAATCAGTTTTAAGAGTGATTCTTTCATTGGAACCATCAACAGCGAATAAGAACATAACTGGATGATGTGGGTCATTCAAAGAATATGAACCCATAGTGAATTCACCAGAGTCACTACCATTATGTTCATCCCATGTAATTGTATGATTAGCGGTTGGATTGAAACCAAATTCGCTTTCATCGCTTGTTAAACCATAGAAGTCATGGACTGTAATAGCGGTAACTGCACTATCGACTTTAGCAATATTGAAACTACCATGATCAGCATTAACGTTTTTATTGGTGGAGAACCACGCAAGAACACTAGTGGCGGTCACGCACGCAGTGAAAACACACATCATTGATGCGGCGATAATTGTGATTGTCCTTTTGTTCTTGTTGCTTAATGCCATGTTCTTTTAATAAAAAATCAGTTACCTTTGCGGCAACTGGCTATCTACTAAAGACCCTATAGTTTTGCGTCGCCGGATTGCTCCGGTTTTGCTTTTATCACGCATACATAATATAGAATATCTTACGCAATTGCAAGCATTTTACGTATACGGGCAAGCGAAGGCAAATAAAAACACTCCGAAATTCGAAGTGTTTTTTAGCTGATTTGTATAACGTTAGTCGGTCAATACTCCATTAATGGAGTAACACCATGCACCACTGGAGAATTCCAAAATATTGGAATTATAGTAGAATGGTCTACCCCAGAAAACTATTTCATCGTCGATTTGCAAATCGTCAATACCTGACCAGTTTTTGCCATTATCTAGGTTTGCATCTTCGCATTTCTTCATGTAATAGATTTGCATTTCTTCAGTGGAATTCTCGTCTCTTACATAAACGGAACGCAAGTCACCAGTTGTGTTGCTGTGTAGATTGGCTTGTCTCGAGACAATACCTTTGAAGAAGAAACCTTCTGCACCAGCATCGTTGGCGTTACTACCTGGGTGGTTAGCGGCGTACACTAAAGCTTCCGCAATGGTCTTTGGATCGCTAACTGTACCAGCGTGTTCTGTTGTTTCAATATGCCAGTTACCTGCTCTAATGTATTCAGCAAGTAAGTCTCTAGCGAATCTACCACCTGCTTGTAACCTATCGATAATTGTTAAATGGTTCGCAGCGTAGTCACTGTTGTATGTATCAGTAACGAGATAATATGTTGCGTTGTCATCAATGTTGAAACGAATATCGTTGCCATATGATGTCCAATCGCAGAAGTAGTTACTGCTACCGGTGATGTATTGTGTGTTCTTGAGACGATAGCCTTGAATAGAACACAAGACAACATCGTTGTTAAATGGGAATAATTCAAGAACATCAGCGTAGATAACCATACCAGCATGTAAACCATTACCACGGCAAGATATATAACCACCACCGAGGATTAAGTCATATTGGCTGCCCCATTTTTCCATACCTGCTGCTAAGTATAAGTTAGCGACAGTTTGTCTTAATGTTGTGGCGTCTTTCCATGTATCGTTAAGACCTAATTCTTCATAGGCATATTCATATTGGTCTTTATACTTTTCAAATAAGGCGAGAACATCTGCGTCTTCCGCTAAGTTGGAGTACTCACCACCGTATCTGGTATCGTATTCCACTGGAGTTCTGACGTCATATCTATTGTTGACTAAATCCATATCAACAGTGATTTGATAGAAGCATTGGTTATAACCATAGCATTGGACATGGTAAACACCATAGTCATCTTGTTCGGCATAACCATCATGTGTATGGCCTTCTAAGACTAAGTCAACATAGTTGCCTGAGCTTAATGTATCATCATAATAGTCATCGGCGTCTCTAGAACCAGAACCATGGATGGAATAAATAATGAAGTCACAGTTTTCTTCATTTCTTAATCTAGTGGATTCCGCTTTAACGAGTTCTGATAAAGCATTACCTGTTAAGAAGGTAAGACCTTGGACTTGGCTACTGGAAATAGAGCTTAAGCAGTTACCAATCGCACCGATAACACCGATTTTTACACCTTCTCTTGTAAATGTAGTAGAAGGTTCTAAGAATTCAACGCGTTCGTAATTGCTTTGATAAACAACGTTAATACCTAAGGTTGGGAAATTAGCGAGTTCACTATTATCGATAATGCCTTGTCTACCCCAGTCAAATTCGTGGTTACCAACAGTCATGGAAACGAAATCCATTTGATTCATCCATTCGGTAACCAAATGACCTTCGGTTAAGTTACTTTCAACAGAACCTTGCCACATATCACCTTGAGAGATGAAAATGGAGTTCTTGTTCGCGGATAACTCTTTCAATAGAGTTGTGGTTTTAGCAATGCCAATACCTTTACCTTGAGTATCCTTAACGTTACCATGGGTATCATTAAAGGCGAAGATATCTAGAGATACTTCTTTTGGAGTGTCATGACCTGAAGAACTACTACTGGAAGAGCTAGAGGATGACGAAGTGTCTATTGAACTAGTGGATGTAGAACTACTTGAAGTTGAAGAGCTAGAAGAGGAGCTACTAGAACTTGACGAAGAACTACTACTGCTGGACGAGCTACTGCTAGATGAACTGCTGCTGGAAGAAGTACTGCTGGATGAGTTACTACTTGAAGAAGCGCTACTTGAACTAGAGGAGCTGCTACTTGTGGATGAACTAGTAGAGGAAGAACTTGATGGTTTTGAACTACTAGGATTTGTGGATATTGTGGTTGAGCTACTTTCTTTGCTTTCGATAGAAGAAACATTACTTTCACTTTGTGAAGTGGAATCATCTTTACTAGTTTGTTCACCATTACCACCGATAGTAAAGTTACAAGCGGTAATTGTTAAAGCTAGCAAGCTAAGAGCGCTCAAAAGGAAATGTCTTTTTTTCATACTATTTGCCTCAATTTGGTTGTATTTTATCATTTTTGCTTTTTATTGACAATAAAACCCGGTTTCGCCAAATAAAAAACAGTTCAGATAAAAATCCGAACTGCGATTGACTAATGGTCGGAAAGATGGGATTCGAACCCACGACCTCTCGCTCCCGAAGCGAGCGCACTACCAAGCTGTGCTACTTCCCGGATTAGAAGTCGAATAGTGATAATTGATCGCTATCGTTTAAACCATCTAAAACGCCCATATCACTTAAGTCTTGAACATTGGTGGATGTGAGCTTGGTTCTTCTTAATAAGTCTTCCTTGGAGAAGAACTCACCATTCTTTCTTTCTTCAACGACGGTGATGGCGTTGTTTTCACCTAAACCATCGATGGTAATAAACGGTGGAATTAACGCTTTATTTTCGTAGTCAACGACAAAGTTAGAGGCATCGCTACGATAGAGATCGATGTTCTCAAATTTATAACCTCTTTGCACCATTTCTAGAGCGTTGATTAAGGTCTTTAATTGTTCTTGTTCTTTTGGTGAAAGTTTGACATTAGAAATACGTTGTTGAGTACGTAATTCCTCAATTTTACTAATGATGGCATCCTTTCCTTTAATCATGGTCTTGATGTCGTATTGCTTACTTCTGACAGAGAAGAAGGTAGCATAGAACTCTAAAGGATAGTAGATTTTGAAGTAACCTACTCTAACCGCCATAGTGACGTAAGCAACAGCGTGGCCTTTAGGGAACATGTACTTGATCTTTTTACATGATTCGATATACCAGGCAGGCACATTATTTGCCTTCATGATTTCTTCATATTGTTCTTTTAAACCACGGCCTTTACGAACATCTTCCATGATCATAAATGCGATGTTACTTGGGATGCCTTTACCAATAAGGTAGACCATAATATCGTCACGACATCCGATAACTTCTTGTAATGTTGCGGTACCCGCTTTAACGAGTTCATCGGAGTTACCTTGCCAGACACCAGTACCATGGGTTAGACCAGAAATAATAACTAAGTCGGAGAATGTCTTTGGATTTGTTTCTTCCAAAACGCCTCTAACGAATTCAGTACCGAATTCAGGAAGTAAAAGCGCACCCGTCTTTGCGTTAGTGTAGTCATGTTCCATACCTAAAGCTTCTGGGCTAGAGAATAAGGAAAGAACTTTTTTATCATTCATTGGGATATCTTGAAGCTTAACGCCTGTTAAGTCAGACATCATCTTTAACGCCATTGGGTCAACGTGACCTAAAAGGTCAAGTTTAAGAATTGTATCGTGGATGGAATGGAAATCGAAGTGTGTTGTCTTCCAACTACTATCCATATCATCAGCAGGATATTGGACTGGAGTAAAGTCATAGACTTCATATTCAGTAGGAACAACAACGATGCCACCTGGGTGTTGGCCGGTTGTACGTTTAACATCAACACAGCCTGAGGCTAAATAGTGAATCTTTGCCTTTGGATATGAATCAACATCTAAGCCTTTTCTTTCAATAAAGCCGCGAGCAAAACCGAAAGCAGTCTTCTCGGCAACGGTTTCAATAGTACCGGCACGGAAAACGTTGTTTTCGCCTAATAACACTTTGGTGTAGTCATGGGCTTTCGATTGATAGTCGCCTGGGAAGTTAAGGTCAATATCAGGTGTCTTTTCAGCGTTGAAGCCTAAGAAAGTTTCAAATGGAATATCTTGACCATCGTGCACCATTGGTTCACCACAGACTGGACAGACCTTATCTGGTAAGTCATAACCAGAACGATATTCAGGCATTGTTTCTTTAGTCCATTCAAGGTGTTTACACTTTGGACAACGGTAATGAGGTGGTAATGGATTAACTTCTGTAATATTGGACATAGTCGCAACGAAAGAAGAACCGACAGAACCACGGCTACCGACGATGTAGCCATCTTCATTCGCTTTCTTAATTAATAAGTGAGCGATGTAGTAAATAACGGAATAACCATTGGAAATAATACCGTTTAATTCTTTTTCTAAACGAGTTTGAATGTATTCAGGTAATGGATCACCATACATTTGATGTGCTTTTTCAAAACACATATCCTTTAACTTGTTTTCACAGTTTTCAATGGTTGGGGTATATAAGTGATCGTTAGGAACAGGCATAATTGGTTCAATCATGTCTGCAATCTTATTTGTATTTGTAACTGTAACTTCGTAGGCTTTATCTTTGTCTAAGAATTCTTCCATGCATTTAAGCATTTCATCAGTTGAACGGTAATGTTGATCTGGATTCTCGAATTCAGGCATTCTACTACGTTTATATGGATTGAGTGGGTGATTTACACCACCGATACCTTTAGCAGAGACATAGACGTCTCTAAACACTTTGTGTTTCTTAGTGACATAGTGAACATCACCAGTTGCACATACTGGTTTACCCATTTCATCAGCGCATCTCACGATATCTTTTAAGTGAGTGATGAGTTCTTCTTGTGTCATATCACCCATATTGATGAGGAATGAGTAGTTTTCTAAAGGTTGAATTTCAATATAGTCATAGAAAGCGATTGTTTCTTTTAAGACATCATCACCATAGTATTGAGCATTTCTAAAGACCTCGCCATTAAAGCAAGCGGAACCAATGAGTAAATCTTCTCTTAACTTTTCGATTTCACGACGTGGAATCTTTGGAACTTCCGCGAGGTAATCGATATGGGAATAAGAAACGAGTTTATATAAAGCTTTAAGACCAGCCTTGTTCTTTGCTAAAGCAACAATGTGAGTTGGTCTAATGTGTTTTAAAAGTGCTTTAGGTGTTTCTAAGTTACCTAATTCAGCATGTGTTAAATAATGGTTCTTCTTAGTTAAAAGAACGAGCATTGGTTGCCAAACATCATTTAAGACCTTAGCATCGTAGTCCGCACGGTGGGCTTCGTCTTCTTTATATTCGACTTCCATGTTACGGCACAAACTACCCAAAGTATGACTTCTAGATTCTGGGAATAAATAACGTGATAAAGGAAGGGTATCGATTACCGCGTTATTCATAATTGGCTTATTTTCTCTCATTAATGCATGTTGTAAGAATGAGAAGTCGAATGATGCGTTATGGGTAACCAAAATTGCATCGCCAATCCAGTTAATAATTTTTGGCAAAGCTTCACGGATTGTAGGTTTACCTTCTAACATCTTATCTGTGATATTAGTGATTTCCACAATACGCTTTGGAAGTGGAATTTCAGGATTGATTAAAATATCCATTGTCTCGGTCACAATACCGTTTTCAACCTTAACCGCGCCGAATTCAATAATACGGTCATAGTAGCAGTTTAAGCCGGTTGTTTCTAAGTCGAGAACAACGTACTTAGCGCGATTTAATTCGACAGGTGATGGGTTTTTAATGTATTTTAAATCATCATCAACCATGTAGAATTCCACACCATAGAGCATCTTTATGCCAGTCTTTTTACCTGCATCTTGCGCATCTGGATAGCCCTGAACGACAGCATGGTCAGTAATCGCCATCGCTGTATGACCTAACGCTTTAGCGTACTTAGCGTAGTCGATCATATGATTAATACCATCCATTGTGGACATATTGGAATGTAGGTGAAGTTCAACACGCTTCACTTCCGCATTGTCTTTTTCAATTTCATCTGGTGGTAAAAGATCAATAAAGTGGGCTTTAACCGCCATCGCTTTATTGTATTCGTCATAATATGCAGCACCACGAATACGAACATTAGTGCCCCACTTCTTCATTTCTTCAACTGTTTCATCACTAATGGAGGCGTTTTGATAACAGTTTGCGTAAATCGCTCCACCATTTTCATCAAATAAGCCGATATTAAGTTTCTTTCTTTCACCGTATTCATTGATTTCAACAGAGAAGACTTTCGCTGGAAAGTCAACGTGGTCACTTGTTCTCACAATATCATCGATATTATCAAGTGGTTCGTAATTACCACGTCTATTTAATCTCGCTCTTTCTCTATCTCTAGCCATTTCTCTAGCGTTTTGACGAGCAAGCTTTAATAATTGATCTTCGGTTTCTTCGTTGAGTTGTGCTTTTTCTTGGGCAATCATCTCTTCAACTTCACTACGGTCGTTGATTTGACGCGCTGCACTTTCTTCTTCTAAAGCAGTTTCTGCTTCAGCGTTAGCTTTCTCAACGATTTTCTTCATTTCTTTTTTAGAAATGTTCACTAATTCTTCTTGAGGAGCAACTTCTTCGATAATGGAGAATTCATAGTTTAAGAAATCTAAGAAGTCTCTAAAGTCTTTAATACTATTTTGGTATTGTTCTTTTTCTGCCTCATTAGCGTATGTCACCTTAAGCAAGGATTCATTTTGAGGTTCTAAAAGAAGATTATGAGGAATGTGATATAAAGTTTGATACCATTCGTCAAATAAGTTTAATAAGTCATCCATATTAGGTCTTACAACGTAAGAGAATCTTAATAAGTATGGATAGGTTAAAGTATTTAAACCATCTTGGAACTGTCTTAAAAGGTGATATTTCCACGGCGTTTGTTTAACAATCACCATATCAACTTGTTCACGTTTAAAACGGTTGCGACCGACCATTTCAAAATCAATATCAAAAGCATCGATATTCTCGATATGGATATGATTTAAGAAAGATACCATTTTGTCCGTCATAACATTACCACCAAGAAGTAAGTGAATACATCCTTAATAAGGATAACACCCATCAGTAAGAGTAATAACCCTAAACCGATTAGGGATACGATATTTTTAACTTTTTCTGGAATCTTCTTTCTCGTGGCCGCTTCTACGAAGGTCACTAATAACTGCCAACCATCTAATCCTGGGAAAGGAAGAAGATTGAAAATGGCTAAGTTAACCGAGATAAAAGCCCAGACATATAAGAACTTGGCAAAGCCAAAATTTTGTAAAACACCGGTTGTTTCCACTGCTACTGCAACAATGCCACCTGTTTGCTCCCAGGCTTTAGTGGATGTAAACAATTGACCTATTGCTTTCACTAAAAGAACTGAGGATTCACCAAAGTCTTTGAATGTTTTAACAAAAGCTTGTCCAGCATTGAGTTGTGTTGTTTCCAAAAGCAAAGAGCAGCCAAAAGAAGAGATTACTCCGTCTTGTTGCTTAATGTCGAAAGTAACAATCTCGCCATCTGCATATTTGCCATTTGAATCAGGCACTCTTTTTGTCAATTGAACAGTCGCGTATTGAAAATTTGGGGTCACGTATTTGCTAAAATCAGGAATTGGACTATCCACAACAGTCTTAGTAACAGATTTGACTGAAACTTTGTTGTCGCTGTATGTATCAACAATATTTGTGACTGTTCCATTGATTATAAAATTGCCATTTCTATCCGTTTTCCATTCAACTGTTTCAGAATCTTGGCTATTTGTAGTCGCATCATTAAGCACAAACTTGTATGAATTGCCATCAGTGTATGTGACTGTATACACGGTACCTAAATCAGCAGCATTCTTAATTTCGTAAAAACATGTAAATTTAGAGAAGTCGACTTCTTTTACGCTACTTAATGAGGAAAAGTTAAAACATGTGGCATATTTAACTGAATCATCACCATTAAGTGTTGTTTGGTTGTTAACGAGATAGTATGTTCTTTGAGTATTGGCGACTTGATCGTAATATTTCCATTCATCAACCTTTATGACGTCACCAGATCTTAATCCTGCATTATAAGCAACCGATGTCTCTTCAACCGTCATTTGATTAAGGTAAGGGATGTTTGTTTGAGGCAAGCAATTGCTAAAAAAGAAGAAAGTTAACGCTAATAAGGCGTTCATAGTGACGCCTGCGATTAAGATAATGGCGCGTTTCCACCATTTGATACCATTAAGCGATCTAGTTTCAGGTACTTCCACTCCTTCAGGTAATTGGACACCTTCTCCATACATCGAGACATAGCCACCAAAAGGAATGCCTCTTAAAGAGAACTGTGTTTCACCATTCTTTCTTTTATATTTGAAAAGAAGTGGTCCCATACCAACGGAATATTCTAAACAATAGACATTAAACGCTTTAGCAGCGGCTAAATGTCCAAGCTCATGGACGATGATTAATATTGAAAGGAAGACGATGAATAAAAGAATATACAAAATGGTCGTTAGCACTTGCATACTTGATACTCTCCTTCCTTGATTAATTTCTTAACTTTAGCCCTTGTTTGTTGATCCACTTCTTTAAGTGTTTCATAACTTGGGTTTTTGATTAAATGATGTTCTTCAACGCATTGATTGATAATACCTTCAATGCCTAAGAACGGAATCTTATGGTCTAAAAAGGCATAGACTGCCTCTTCGTTAGCGGCGTTAAATACCGCACCCATGGTACCTTTTTCTTGGATAACTCTTTTCGCTAATCTCACAATCGGATAGCGGTTTTCATCAAAAGGCGCGAAAGTCGTATTTTTGACTTTAGATAAATCATCAGAGACGACTGTTTCGTAATTGATTAAGCCTTGATATAAGGCATACTTAATGGGCTTACGCATATCAGGCTTGCCCACTTCCATACGATAGGTGCCATTATTATAGCGCACAAGCGAGTGCACGTAAGAGTTTAAATTGAGAATTGTGGCAATTTTATCAATTGGTAAACCAAATAGATAATGGGCTTCAATAATTTCAAAGGCTTTGTTGACCATAGACGCACTATCGATAGTAATCTTTTTGCCCATTTTCCAGTTAGGGTGATTGAGGGCTTGTTCAGGAGTAACGTCTTTAAGTTGCTCTCTTTCAAGGCTTCTAAAAGCACCACCAGAAGCAGTAATAATCACTTGATCAATATCAGTGTCTTGAACCGCTAAACATTTAGCGATAGCGACGTGTTCACTATCAATTGGTACTAACTTACCATTTCTTTCTTTGAGAAGTTTATTAATGAGTTCACCACCCACTACTAAGGATTCTTTGTTAGATAAAGCCACAATCTTATCGCATTCAATCGCGGTAATTGTTGGCTTTAATCCCACAAAGCCCACCAAAGCGTTAACTACCATTTTAGCGGAGCTGTTTCTAATAAGTTCATTTAAGCCTTCATCACCAGAATAGAAAGTGATATTTGGGTAAGCTTTCTTGAAATAAGCTAATTTGTTCTTATCTTGGATACAGATAGCCTTAACTTTTGGAAAATGATTAACGATACCACGGATTTTTCTTGTTTGATGTCCAACTGAAAAAGACTCTAAAGTAAAGTCAGTTGGATTTTTGAGCATCACATCAATAGTTTGAGTGCCGATTGAGCCAGATGCCCCTAAGAGGCATATGGTCATCATGGTAAGATCGGGCTCCCGTTAGTAGAACTTAAGAAAATAGTTGTATAAATAGCGGCAGTCGCTGCAGCAAATAAAATCGAATCTAAGCGGTCTAAGATGCCACCATGACCTGGAATGAGGTTGGAGAAATCTTTGATTTCGTAGTGTCTCTTAATAGAGGAGAAAACTAAATCACCAAGAGTGGACACTAATGGCATCATGAATGATAAGGCAATGATGTGGTACCAATGTGCCATATCTAAGAAGCCTTCTAATAATGGATGGCCAGTTGCGGCCATAATGAAGGCAAAGCCGGCACAGAATGCACCACCAAGGAAAACACCACCGAAGAAACCTTCCCATGTTTTCTTAGGAGAGATTCTTGGGTTCATTTTGTGTTTACCAAAGAAGACACCAACGAAGTAAGCAAACGCGTCATTTAAACAAGCACCTAAAGCCACGAAAAGAAGGAAGAAGAATGATTCACAGTTATCGTACATATTGAAATACGAATATGTTTCTCCAGCTTCTAAAAGGGCTTTATGGTGTTCAATGACAGGAATATATCTAAGATATAATAAGCTTTCTAAACCTAGGGCAATGATAATCGTCATCATGAAGATGAAACAACCATCGATAATTGTGAAGTTTTCATCACTAATGACAGTGAATGCTGTAAGAATAATACCGATAAACATGATGGTAACCGAAACCGTTACCTGGTCGTAGCTATCGTAAATTCTCCAATCCCTAGTCATCGTTGGAATATCTTGAATAACGTTCCAGAACAAAATGAGGAACGCGAGCAAGAAAGAAACGACATACAAAACTTTGGAATATTTAGTTTTAGCGCATCTAATAATTTCAATAATGGCGAAAACTAAGACAATAGAAATAAAGACAAAGAATGGTAAGTCACCAAAGATAACAAAAGGCAAAACAATCGCGATTGCAGTTAAACCAGCGATGATTCTTGTACGCATAGACGTAACAGCGGCATTACTTAATTCATTAGGTTGAAATATTGGCTTGCGTTCTTTCATAAAACTAACACTTAAAAATAGTATACACATAAAAAGCGGTATTTGTAATAAATAACCGCTCTTTTATTAATATTTGTTTTTGAAGGACTAGAGAGACATCAATTCTTTTTCTTTATCAGCGACGACAACGTCAACTGCTTTGATAGAATCAGTAACGACTTTTTCTAAGTCTTCTAACAACTTCTTTTGATAATCTTCTGTGTAAGATTCATCATCTTTGGCTAATTCGATATAGTCACGTCTGATATTACGGATAGCGACCTTAATATCTTCACCATATTTCTTAGCTTGTTTAACGACTTCTCTTCTTCTTTCTTCAGTTAGAGGAGGAATTGTTAATCTAATTTGTGTACCTTCGTTAATTGGGTTAATTCCAAGATCGCTCTTATTGATAGCAGCGATAATGGCTTTAGCGTCATTTTTATCGTAAGGTTTAATGAGTAATTGTCTTGGTTCTGGAACAGAAACAGAGCTCATTTGGTTAATTGGTGTCATTGTGCCGTAGTAATCGACTTCGATACCATTGAGCATGTTAGGTGTTGCTTTACCTGTTCTTAATGAGGTTAATTGGAATTTTAAAGACTCGACAGATTTGTTCATCTTTTCTTGCATGTCTAATACGAGTTCATCCATGGTGATTATTCTCCTTTTTTAACGATAGTTCCAATGCGTTTTCCGTTAGCGGCAGCGATAAAGTTTTCAGCCGCCATTCTGAAGACACAAATGTGAATATCTTTATCCTTTATTAATTCTATCGCAGATATATCCATAATTTGAAGATTTTGTTTTAACATTTCTTCGAATGTGATTTCTGGGAAGAATTTTGCGTCAGGATTGACTCTAGGATCTTTATCATAGACACCTTCCACACCATTTTTACCCATGAGGATGGCATCACAGTTTAATTGCACTGCGCGTAAAGCAGCAGCGGTATCTGTGGAGCAATATGGTTTACCTGTACCACCGGAAAGGAAGACAACCTTACCTTCATTCATTGCTTTATCAGCAATTTCTGGAGTATAAGCGACGTTAACTTCTGGGACTGGTCCAATTGCGCTTGTGACTAAGGAAGGGACGCCTAAGACTTTTAATCTAGCGCCTAAGGCCACAGCGTTAATAACTGTACCCATCATGCCCATATAGTCCGCTTCAAATTGGTCCATACCAGCATCTTTGGCAATCTTACCACGCCAGATGTTGCCTGCACCGATAACGATACAAACTTGTACACCACTTTCGTAGATGCTTTTGACCATCTTGGCCATGTTGTCTAAAGCTTCTGCGGATAAGATAGCGTCGCTATTTTCCTTTAAAGCTTCACCGGATAATTTAAGTAGTACTCTTTTGTAAGCCATACGTTTTCCTCCTAAAAAAAGAAACACCAAAGGTGCTTCTTTTGAATTGTTAAAATTACTTAACTTGGCTCATGACTTCGCTAGCGAAATCATCTTTACGTTTTTCAATGCCTTCACCAACTTGGTAACGGACATACTTGAGAACTTTGGCTTTCTTTTCTTCAAGAACTTGGCCAACTTTCTTACCAGACTCTGTATCGAGTAAGTATGGTTGTTCAGTGAGAACCATTTCAGCAAAGTATTTGTTAACTTTACCACCAATGATCTTCTTGAGCATTTCTTCTGGCTTGCCAGCGAGTTTTGGATCTTGCTTAGCAGCTTCGAGTTGAATCTTGGTTTCGTGTTCGATAGCATCAGCACCGATAGCGTTTGTATCTAAGTAGGCTGGGTTGTTAGCAGCGATGTGCATAGCAATACCTTTACCTAATTCAGCATCGTCTTTGTTTAAGACAACAGCAACGGCAATCTTACCACCCATGTGGATGTATGTGAAGATGAATTGACCTTCTTCTTGTTTGAGAAGAGTAAATCTACGGAGGTCAAATTTTTCACCCATCTTAACTGTGGCGTCTGTGAATAAATCTGTAGCTAAAGCTTTAGCGGCTTCAACATCGGCTGGTTCATTTTCTAAAATGAGTTTAGCTGTGTTTTCAACTAATTCACGGAAAGCATCACCTTTAGCAACGAAGTCTGTTTCGCAGTTAACTTCGATGACGACGGATTTACCACATTTGGCACAGCCTTTTGTTAAGGCAAGACCTTCAGCGGCGATACGGTCAGCTTTCTTAGCGGCTTTGGCTAAGCCTTTTTCTCTTAACCAGTCTGTGGCTTTGTCTAAATCTTCACCATTGTTTAATAAGGCTGCTTTGCAGTCCATTAAACCAGCACCGGTTCTATCACGTAATTGTTTAATTAAATCAATTAAGGCCATTATTTGTTTTCTCCTTCGGCTTTTGGAGCTTCTTCAGCGGCTGGAGCGGCTTCTTCACCTTCGGCTTTTGGAGCTTTTGGTTTAGCGGCTCTGCGTTGTTGTTTTTCAGCGGCTCTACGAGCTTCTCTTTCAGCTTGTTCTTTTTCGTAAGCTTCTTGACGAGCTTGTCTTTCAGCTCTGATCTTCGCTAATTTTTCAGCGTTTTCTTTTTCTGTTTGGCGAATGACTTCTTTCATTGTGACGGCTTCGCCTTCATCTTTTGTATAGGCCACGACTGGGACACCGTTCTTGCTTTCAACGATAGCGTCAGCGATGACGGCTAAGATTAAGCTGAAGGAACGAACTGCATCGTCGTTAGCTGGAATGACGTAGTCAACAACATCTGGATCACTGTTTGTATCAACGATAGCAAACACTGGGATGTTTAATTTTCTAGCTTCGGCAACAGCATTGTGTTCAATGCGTGGGTCGATAACGAAGATAGCGTTAGGAATCTTTCTCATTTCCTTAATACCATCTAAGTTCTTGGATAATTTTTCTTTTTCTCTACGGAGTTGAGCGGCTTCGACTTTACTTAAGAGGTCGAGTTCGCCTTCTTCTTCTCTTCTTTCGAGATCTTTCAAGTATCTAATTCTGGATTGGATGGTCTTGAAGTTTGTTAATGTACCACCTAACCAACGGTTGGTGATGTAGAAACTGCCAGAACGTAAAGCTTCTTGTTGGACAGCTTCTTGGCATTGTTTCTTTGTACCGACGAATAAGACTTTGCCACCGTTATCGACGATTTCTTTCATTTTAGCGTAGGCAACTGTGATTGCGTCGACTGTTTGTTGTAAGTCAATGATGTAGACACCATTTCTTGCACCATAGATGTACTTTTTCATCTTTGGGTTCCATCTACGGGTTTGATGACCAAAGTGAGCGCCAGCTTCGAGTAATTTTCTCATTGTGATAACTGGTGCATCAGGATCATGCATAACTGCTTCCATTGTTGGGGCAGCTTGTTCTGGAGCAGCTTCAACTTTAGCTTCTTCGAGAACTTCTTTCTTTTCTTCTGCCATTTTTAGGCCTCCTTTTGTTTGTACCTCCATTGCTTCTAAGAACCCGGCCACTTGTTTTCAACAAGCACATTGGCGGTTCAATCCACAATGTGTGTATTTGCTGTTTCCACAGCGCTTAATATCTTACCAAAGCGCATTTGCGCATGCAAGTAGAAAATAATATTTATTATTGGGTGAGATTTATTTCTTTTTCGCTCTTGGGTGAGCAGACATATACGTTTCTTTCATTGCTTCTTCGGTGACATGAGTGTATACCTGGGTCGCGTTTATACTCTCGTGTCCGAGGAGTTCTTGGATGACACGAAGGTCCGCTCCATTCTCTAGTAGGTGTGTCGCAAATGAGTGTCTGAGGATGTGTGGGTGTAAACCTACAAATAGACCAATTTTCTCTTCGATAGCATCCAAAATGTATTCTAGACCACGAGTTGTTAATCTTTCACCTTGAGCGTTTAAGAATAAAGCTGGTGTCATGTCTCTAGCTTTTCTTAACAAAACGATTCTTTCCTTATCGATATAGGCTTTGAGAACTTTTTGACAATCAGCGGTGAACGGAATGATTCTTTCCTTGTTTCCCTTACCAAGTACACGCACTACTCGGTCCTTTAACGCAATTGATTGCACATCAAGCTTCACTAATTCGTCCGCTCGAATACCAGAATAATAGAGCAAATAGAGAATGGCTTGATCTCTTAAAGCGAGTTCATCAGTTCTTTCAGCGTTTCGCTTAAAAAGCTCCGCAATTTGTTCTTTATAGAGAGCGTGAGGATATCTGGTTTCCACTTTTGGGGCGGAAACAAAAACAAATGGATTATCTTTTATATAACCTACATTAACCATATACTTATAGAAATGCTTCAAAGATGATAGACGTCTCTTACAGCTTCTCTTACTAATACCTTGGTTTAATTCTTCCGTCAAAAAGTTACGAATACAGATCACATCAACATCATCAATCATGACGCCTTCGTGATAAATAAATTCGCAAAACTTATCAATATCTTCCTGATAACTTTTAACTGTGCGAGGAGAATAATTTCTCACCACAAGAAGATGATCCAAGAATTCTTGTTCTGGTTTATTCATACATTAATGATAGCAAAGAAAAGAAAAAAACGGATTTATTAATTCCGTTTCTTTTTAATTATTTTTTCCATGTGATTGCACTTTGGATAATTGATACAGCCAAGGAAGTAACCGAATCTTCCTTTTTTCTTAACCAAATAGCCATCGCAATCTGGACAATCTTTGATACGTTTTTCTTCTTCCACTACTGGAGAAGTATTTGTGGACGCCACTTTTCTTGTGTAGTGACATTTTGGGAAATTGCTACAAGTGATGAAGGAATTACCGTTTTTGTTTCTAAGCAATAATTCACCACCACATTCAGGACACTTTTCACCGATTGGTGTTGGTGCTGGAGCGTCACTTTCTTGTTTCTTAACATATTTACAGCTTGGGAAGTTAGAACAACCAACGAATTGGCCATTCTTACCTTCTTTGATCACTAGAGGAGCACCACATTCTGGGCACATTTCACCAGTTTCAACAAAGCTTTCTTTATACATAACTTTGCTAACCTTATCGAATAATTCGATAAATTGATAGTAGAAGTCATTGAGAATCTTGTTTCTGGATTGGTTACCTTCTTCAATGTTATCTAACTTCTTTTCCATTAACGCTGTGTACTTAGCATCAACGATTTCTGGGAAGTATTTGTTTAAGACAACAGAAGTTAAGTTACCTTGTTTTGTGGTAATTAAGATACCACTTTCATCGGTGACATATTTTCTTTTTCTAATCGTATCGATTGTGGAAGCATATGTTGATGGACGACCGATACCGACTTCTTCCATGAGTCTAACGATTTTAGCTTCGGAATAATGGGCTGGAGGTTGAGTGAATTTTTGTTCAGTTTCCTTGAGCACCACTTCGAATTGTTCATCATCAGCGAAGTCTGGGAAGGAATCAAAGTGATTTTCTTCTTTTTCGGTATCTTTATAGACGGCTTCATAGCCTTTGAAAAGGGTACGAGTTAAGTCTAATTTGAATGTTAATCCATCACCTTCAAGATAGACGCTCATTTGTTCATCTTTCTTGGACTGCATCAAAGATGCAATTGTGCGGTTATAGATTAATTTATAAAGATTGTATTGATCGTTTGTTAAGAACTTTTTAACAGATTCTGGAGTACGGTGGTTACTTGTTGGACGAATAGCTTCGTGAGCGTCTTGCATCATACTCACTTGTCTAATCTTTCTGGTGTGACCTAAGTACTCTTTGCCGAATCTTTCGGTAATGTAGGCAGTGGCACGTTCCACGAATGTTGGGGATAAACGTGTGCTGTCAGTACGCATATAAGTAATTAAACCAACGTGTTCACCATCAACTTCGATACCTTCATATAATTGTTGGGCAACGAGTTGGGTTTTCTTGGTTTTAAATTTTAAACGAGAGAATGCTTCTTGTTGTAAGGTGGAAGTAATGAATGGTTCTTTGCTATCACTAACTTTAATCTTCTTTTCAACTTTAGAAACATTGAGCTTTTCTGGAATTCTATCTAAGATAGCGTGTGCTTGTTCACCGTTCTTTAAATCGATTTCTTTACCGTTATCATTTAATAAGGTGACATTGAATTCTTTACCAAAAGCATTGATCTTTGTGGTAATTGTCCAATATTCTTCTGGCACGAATTTAGCGATTTCATCATCGTGGTCCGCGATCATCTTTAATGTTGCGGATTGCACTCTACCAGCAGAACGGGAATGAATCTTTTTGAATAAAAGCGTGGATAATTTGAAGCCAATAATACGGTCAATAATACGACGTGTTTCTTGAGAAGAAACAAGGCTCTTATTAATTGTTCTTGGATTCTTCATCGCTTCACCAATGGAATCACGAGTAATTTCATGGAATTCCAAACGTTTAGTGGTTTCAACATCCAAGCCTAAAACTTGGGCTAAGTGCCACGCGATTGCTTCACCTTCTCTATCAGGGTCGGTTGCAAGAATAACTTCATCACACTTATCCATGGCGTTTTTAAGTTCGCGGATAATGTGTTGTTTATCTTTATTGACAATATATGTTGGTTGGAAGTCATTTTTGACGTCCACACCTAAACCATCTTTACCAGATGTTGCTAAGTCACGAATATGTCCAAGAGACGCCATGACGATATAGTTGTCACCTAGATAACGCTTGATGGTTGTGCATTTGGCTGGTGATTCAACAATAACTAATTTCATAGGTTCTTTGGTTTTCCGTCTCAAAAATATAAGCCTCTTTATTATGCTTGTCAACGAACATTTTCCTTTATTCCTTAATTAAATAAAAGAGAACTTTATTTAAGAAAAAATTTGGACTTTAATCCCACTTCATCTCTTCTAATATTTGCCCACCGCTTTCCGCAAGTTCAGCACCTTCCATTAAGATTTGATTGTTCACTGATTCCTCTGTAATTGGAGATGGTACGATAAATATTGCTCTATTCAAAGCGAGCATTAAATTAATAGAAACCATCGTGCCAGACATATGGCTTCTAATTTGTGGAACCACTAAAGCATCGGATAAACCAACAACAATACGATTGCGTAATGGGAAATGATATCCATCAGGTTCCACCATACCTGGATATTCACTTATTAATAAATGTTTCTTTTTAATTTCTTCATATAATTCTTTGTTTTCTGGCGGATAGCAATTATCAATGCCAGATCCTAAAACCGCAATGGTCCTTGCCCCATTTTCAATAGCGGCGGTATGACCAATCGTATCGATGCCTCTAGCTAAACCTGAGACTAAAATTGGTTTTGTGCCCATTTCTTTAACAATTTTCCTCGTCGCGAAAGCACCATACCTTGTATAGTCTCTAGAACCCACCACACCGTATTTTTGGTTTTTGTCACTTAGTAAAGTAATATCGCCATAGTAGAAAAGCACGATCGGTGGGCGGTGTGCTTGCTTGAGCTTTTCTGGATAGTCATAGTCTAGTAGAGTTAAAGTCTTACATTTTAAAGATGAGACCACTCTTTTAACTTCTTCAGGCGATACTCTTAAATCTTCATGTAAATGAAGCGCAGTCAAAATCTTCATGTTATCACCGTTATATTTGACCGCTAAATAGATTAGTAAATCTCTTGAGTCGTGTTCGAACATTAAAAAACCCTCCTATTTATTAAGTAGGAGGTGAATTCAAAATTTTTCCTAAATTTCTTTAAAATAATGAAACTTTTTCAATAAAGCAGGCTTTTACAGGAGCGTAAGTGAAGCGATGTAGATGTTTTACTGGACCATACTTTTTGAGCGCTTCAAGGTGGTCTTTAGTGCCATATCCTTTGTTTTTCTTGATGTTGTACTCCGGATATTGTTTATCTAATTCTAAACATAAGCGATCACGTGAAACTTTCGCTAAAATTGACGCTGCGGCAATATTTAAAGAAAGTGCATCACCATGTATAACATCGACCACTGGCTTTGGATAATTTGGCATCTTCATGGCGTCCGTTAAGACTAAATCAAAGTCATGATTCATCTTCTCGATTGCGCGTTGCATGGCGAGTCTAGAAGCGTTATAAATATTAACCTCATCTATCTCATCTGCATTCACAGAAGCGATACCATATGCAATCGCATTATTAACGATAAAATCATAGGCTTCTTCTCTCTTCTTAGCGGTGAGTTGTTTTGAGTCGTTAATGAGAGGCGAAACAAGACCTTGAGGCAAGATCACAGCGGCGGCAAAAACAGGTCCGAGAAGACATCCTCGCCCAGCTTCATCACAGCCTACGATAAGCTTATATCCCTGAGCGTAATATTGCTCATCTAAATCAAGCGCCATATTTTTCTAATGTGATCTTTCCAAGGAGACCATCTTTGAATTCTTTGAGTAAAAGTGCCTCCGCTCTGAGTAAGTCATTTTGTCCAACACTGTCCACCAATTTGCGTCTTTCGGCAATTTGGTTTAAGACAGTAATTCTATCACCGACATTTTCGATACCATATCGCTCATTTAGCGAGGACGGGTATTGATTTCGTAAATATTCTAAAAGCATTTCGCCTAGTGTTTCATTTGGTAAGATTTCTTCACGGATAGAACCAATTAAGGCGAGATGTGCTGCTTTTTTCTGATTTTCATAGCTCATTGGTAGGATTCCAGGAGTATCTAAAAGCAAGAAGTCTTTATTGACTTTAATCCATTGCTCTCCACGTGTATATCCTGGCTTATTTTGTACACCTGCTGCCTTCCTTTTGGCAATACGGTTGATAAGAGAAGACTTACCGACATTAGGAATACCAATAATCATCGCTCTGATTGGTTGAGGTTTCATTCCCTTAGCCATTTCTTTAGCCCATTTATCTTTTCCTAAGTTAATAACGGCTTTAGAAAGAATGGCTTCCGCACCATTATTTTTTAAGTCTAATGTAAGAATGGAATCATACTTTTTCTTTAACTCTTCAATCCATTCTTTTGTGGCCGCTGGATCGGCTAAATCAATCTTAGTTAAGACGATTAATTTCTTTTTATTTTGGATTAATTTTTCTAAATTTTCATTGATGGAAGAAAGAGGCGCTCTCGCGTCTAAAAGCTCGATAACAACGTCAACGAGTTTAACCTTATTTTCGACTTCATTCAAAGCCTTATTCATGTGTCCTGGAAACCAGTGAATTTGTTGTCCCATCTTTCTCTCCTCTAATAAAATGTTGGCCAATGATAATGTTTATCTTTAACATCATAAACCGCTCTCATTGTGTTGAAGCATTTTGTGCATTCTCCAGTTTTTGAAGTCTTTTCAACATTACCACAAGTATCGCAAACATATTCTTTAACGTAAAGTGTTCCTTTGCCTTCAATAGCCACTAAAACACCATAAATATTCTCATAGGTAATTGGAGTACCTAAAGAAGCACAATCCCTACTGGCGGGGCGATTATCGCCTAATACCCAGTATTCGTTGTCCTTAAGTGTAATTGGTGTAGCGGTATCCTTTGGATAAACGCCATCCTTTTGCACGATTTTAAAACTATAAGGAATATGTTCAAACTGTCCATCTTTCATGACATAGAGTTTATCTTCCTTAATTTTAAATGTTTCACCTGGAAGGGCCACAACACGTTTAATCTTCTTTTTAGCGTTTGGTTTTAATTTATTATTAACTAAATCGTAATCAGTGCTGTCTGGATAATAAGTACTAACAATGCTAAATCTCTTAATATGCTTCTTAGCGGATTCATGTGGATCAACAATACCGAAGTCCACGATTGAGCCTTGTGATTCGTCTTCGTCGCCATTTAGGGTTGGATACATAGAAGCACCGGAAACATAAATTAAATCATAATAATAGGTATGAAAAAATAGGGCTGCACTGACGCAGACACCAATAAGCAAGGCAAAGACACCTACGGCTTTAAGAATGTTATAGATTTTCTTACTTTTCATCTTTCTCATTATATGAGGTTTTGCGCGCACAAGGCAATAAAAAAGGGCTTTTCCAAGCCCATTTTTTATCTGACCACTAGTATTAGAGAATTTCTTTAATACGAGCAGATTTGCCAGACAACTTACGGATATAAGTGATTTTGTTTCTTCTCACTTTACCTTTGCGCACTACTTGCACAGAAGCGACGGATGGAGAATTAACAGGGAAAGTTCTTTCCACACCGATGCCACCGGACATTTTACGAACTGTAAATGTGGCGGAGACACCACCACCACGACGGGAAATTACCACGCCTTGGAAGTTTTGGATACGAGTCTTGTTGCCTTCAACAATACGGACAGACACTTTGACTTCGTCACCAGAAGTGAATTCTGGTAAATCATTACGTAATTGACTAGCGGTGATCTCATTGACTAAGTTATTGTTCATAATCGTTTTTGACCTCCTTCAAGTAACGTTCTCTTGATGTTCATTCTCATTTCGACAGCGGAACATCCGTATCATGTTATAAAACATGCTTATGTATAATAACAATTAGAAAGAGCTTTTGCAAACCTTTTTTATATAAATGTTATTACTGTAAAGCAAAAATGCTTGACACTACTTATTATTACTAGTAATATTGCTACGGACATAAAAATTAGGAGGCTATTATTATGGCAGTTAAAATTAGATTAACAAGAATCGGTAGACATAAAGATCCATTCTTCCGTGTCGTCGCCGCTGACAGTCACTTCGCTCGTGATGGCCGTTACATCGAACAAATTGGTTACTATGATCCAGCCAAAGGTATCGAAAACGCCGTTATCGATGAAGAATTAGCATTAAAATGGTTAAACGCCGGTGCTGTTCCATCAGAAACAGTTAAAGCCATGTTCAACCGCAAAGGCTTAAACGCCAAATTCGTTGCTAACAAGAAAAACGAAAAATAGGAGTTCACGATGGATTACGAAAAAATCGTTAAGACTATCATCGATCCAATCGTTGAAGATTCTGATTCCGTTCTTCTCAGAGTGAACGAAGAAGAGAAAGACGTCTTAATTATTATCGCAGCCGAAAAAGATGATACCGCTAGATTAATCGGTCGTCGTGGTGTTATTGCTAATGCAATTAGAGAAGTTGTTTCTATTGCTGGCAAGAGCGAAGAAAAACACGTCCATCTCAAATTTGAATCCTTTGATGATGAAAGAAAAGAGGATTAATCCTCTTTTTTGTTAATAGTATGCAAAACGAATATTTGTTACTTGGTTATATCACTGATGCCTTCTCTTTAGATGGTACTTTCAAGGTACTCAGTAAAACGGATTTCGCTAGTAAGCGTTATCAAGAAGGCAAAGAGATTTACTTGTATCAAGCAAACACCAAGCAACGTATGACTGTTGTCGTTGAAAGCTACAGAAGCAACGGCCAATTCGATTTCGTTAAAGCGCAAGGCATCAACTCCAAAGAAGAAGCTTTAGAATTTAAGGGCTATGAAATTCATGCCTTAAAAGACTACGATATCATGGATAAAGACACCTATTACTTTGTGGACCTTGTAGGTTGCAAAGTTCTCGATGAAAAAGGTCAAGAATTAGGTGTTGTTAAGGAAGTTGAAGAGTTCCCAGCTCAACTCACATTGAGAGTCAAAAGAGCGGGTAAAGAAGACTTCTTCGTTCCATTTGTTAAAGCTTTTATCAGAAGAGTTGATATTAACAAAAAGGAAATTGAGATTAATGTAATTGGAGGTATGTTATGAAAATAAGTATCCTCACATTATTCCCTGAATTCTTTGATGGTTTTTTAACCAACTCAATCATCAAACGCGCGATTGCCAAAGAACAAGTGGAAATTGAGATCGTTAATATCCGCGATTTCACCACTGATAAATATGGTCGCGTTGACAGCGCTCCTGTAGGTGGAGGTGCTGGTTTGATTATGAAGTGTCAACCAGTTATCGACTGCTTAAAGAGCGTCAAAAAAGAGAACAGCCACGTTATTCTTCTTTCACCAAGAGGAAAGACATACAATCAAGCACGTGCCCGCTATTTTGCTAAGAATTATGAACACATCATCCTTATTTGTGGTCATTATGAAGGTACTGATGAACGCATTAACAAGTACGTTGATGAATTAGTGTCAATTGGTGATTACATTCTCACAGGTGGAGAGATCGGCGCAGAGATTATTTCTGATTCTATTATTAGATTATTAGATGGCGTCATTGCCGCGGATTCCATTGTGGATGAATCATTTGAAAATGGCTTACTTGAATATCCACAATATAGTGAACCATTTGAATATGATGGAGAGTATATTCCAGATATCCTATATTCAGGTAATCACGGAGCTATCGAGAAGTGGCGTAAAAAGCAATCTTTAAAGCTCACAAAAGAGTATCGTCCAGACCTTTTAAAGAACTATCCATTGAGTAAGCAAGAAAAGAAATTGATGGATGAACTTAACAGTGATGAAACTCCTAAATGGGAAAAAGACGCTATCGAAAAAGGTAAAAAGTTTATAAAAGAAAAGTGAGGTTAAATTGCCTCACTTATTTTTTTACATTCCTGGGAAGCCCATACCACCCATACCACCCATGCCGCCTAAGCCACCTGGAGGCATCTTTCCGGTCTTACGGTATTGCTCCATTTTCTTCATCATTTCTTTCATTTGCTCGTATTTCTTTAAGACCTTGTTGATATCTTGCATGGTCTTACCAGAACCATTAGCGACTCTTTGCTTACGAGAATATTTGAATAATTCAGGATGCTTTCTTTCTTCTTTAGTCATTGAGTTGATAATGATTTCGAAATTACGCATTTCTCTTTCAGCGGCTTCTTGTTGTTCAGGAGAAATCTTTGGCATACCTGGAATGAGTTTTAAAATACCGCCTAACGAACCAAGTTTATTGATTTGTTTCATTTGTGCGAGCATATCGTTTAAATCAAATGAACCAGACATCATCTTGTTCATTGAGTGTTTAACTTCTTTTTCGTCTAACTCTTGTTGAGCTTTTTCAACGAGAGTCATGACATCGCCCATACCGAGGATACGATCCGCCATACGGTCTGGATGGAAGATATCTAAATCAGTAACTTTTTCACCAACACCAGCGAACTTGATTGGGACACCAGTCATATGTCTAATTGAGAGGGCAGCACCACCACGGGCATCACCATCTAATTTAGACATAATACAACCTGTTAATGATATTTTATCATTAAATGTATTGGCGACGTTCACAGCATCTTGACCGGCAGCAGCATCCACTAAGAGGAGAATTTCTTGCGGTTCAACATCGTGTTTAATGTTGTTTAATTCATCCATTAATGTCTCATCAATTTGTAGACGACCAGCGGTATCGATGATTAAAACGTGATAGTCTTCATCGTAAGCTTTTTTCTTGGCGGCTTTAGCGATATCAACTGGATTCACTTTTGTGCCCATGTTAACGATATCAACACCGACAGATTTAGCGATTTGATCTAATTGGTCAATAGCAGCAGGACGATAGACGTCACAAGCGGCTAATAAGACTTTCTTTTTAAGTTTGTTCTTTAACAAATAGGCTAATTTACCAGCGGTTGTGGTTTTACCACTACCTTGTAAACCAACGAGCATAATAATTGTTGGACGGCCTGTTTGATAGTTAATTTCACTATCATCACTACCTAATAACTCTATTAATTCGTCATGGACGATTTTAACGAGCATTTGGCTTGGATTAAGTTTACTTAATACATCTTGGCCCAAAGCCTTTTCTTTGACGTTTGTGGTGAATTCTTTCACGACTTTGTAGTTAACGTCAGCTTCTAAAAGAGCGACACGGATTTCTTTGAGCATGTCCTCCATGTTGCTTTCTGTTAAACGGGCTTGGCCACGGATCTTTTTAAATATGCCAGAAAGGCGTTCAGTTAATGATTCAAATGCCATAACTATATATAATCCTTTCTATTTCTTCTAATGCTTGAATTTTCTCATCGCCTTCAGCGTCTTTAGCTTTAACAATGAGGTCGAGAATCTTTTCGTTCTTCTCTAATACTTTGAGCTCTTTTTCGTAATCATCTAATTTCTTAAGAGCTTTCTTAATGGCGTCTTCCACTGCGCTTCTGCTCACATCATGAGTTTCCGCAATTTCACTTAATGATAAATCATAAGAGAAATAGGCATCAGCGAAGGCATATTGAGTTTTACTCAATAAGTTGCCATATATCTTCAGTAAAGAATTATAACGAATAGTCTTTTTAATCTTATCCATTAGTTATTCTCCACACATAAACCATAAAGGTATTTATCGAGGTCAAATTCCTCTAAATCGTCCATCTTTTCACCAAGACCGATAAATCTCACAGGAACACCTAATTCGTCTCTTATCGCTAGGATAATACCACCTTTAGAGGTACCATCCATCTTAGTAATGACAATACCAGTTAAGTCAGTAACTTCTTTAAAGGCTTTTGCTTGTACAACACCGTTTTGACCAGTTGTCGCATCGATGATTAAGAATGTTTCATGTGGTGCCTCTGGAATCTCTTTGCTCATGACACGTTTAATCTTGCCAAGTTCGAGCATGAGATTATTCTTGGTTTGTAATCTACCAGCGGTATCAATGATGACTAAATCGATATTGTCTTCTTTGGCTTTTTTCACACCATCATAGGCAACAGAAGCAGGATCGCTTTCTGGTTTACCAGTGACGATATTAATCTTTAATCTTTCCGCCCAAGTGGTTAATTGTTCTACAGCGCCCGCACGGAACGTATCCGCGGCCACGAGAAGAACTTTCTTACCTTGGTTAAGATAACGATGAGCGAGTTTAGCGATTGTTGTGGTTTTGCCCACACCATTCACACCAACCACTAATAAAACTGTAGGACCGTCTTTTCTAAAGACGACATCATTTTGAATGTCACCTTTTTCAGCGTAGCCTACGAACATTTTATCAACGAGAATTTCGTTAATTTGTTTTGGATCGGTGATGTGTTCTTTTTTACTTTGATTAAGAACTTCTTCGATGACATTTAAGGTAAAGGAAATACCAGCGTCGCTTTCAATCAAGATTTGTTCAAGTTCATCAAAATAATCTTGGTTAACGGATTTATAACGTTCACTAAGACTATTCAACTTGCTAGAAAAGTTTTTACGAGACTTACTTAAGCCTTCTTGATATTTATCAACTTTCTTATCTTTCTTGGCAAATTTTTCTTTTAGAAAAGCAATTAGACCCATTAGAGGACACTCCTTTTACTAAGCGCATCTTTCGCTGCCATTTCTTCGGCTTTCTTTTTGCTCTTACCAGTGCCAGTTCCTAAAACGATGTCGTTATATTTAACTTGCACAGTGAAGGTACGGTCATGCGCTGGACCGCTTTGAGAAACTGTGACGTATTGAACAGCGTCACGGTGCTCCGCTTGAATCTCTTCTTGAAGCTTGGTTTTATAGTCGGTTAAGTTATCGGCATCATAGGAAAGAATGTCGTTAAGCAAAACCTTTTTAATGAAACGATAAGCACTGTTTAAACCAGCATCTAAATAGATAGCGCCCACGAGTGATTCGAAGACGTTTTCTAAAATCTTATCGCTTTCTTTAACTTGGGCTTGGGTAATTGAATGACCAATACGGACATATTCATCAAGATGAATTTTACGAGCATAGGCCGCTAATGGTTTCGTAGAAACCAAAACGCTTCTTAACTTTGTTAAGTTACCTTCGCTCATCTCTGGTCTATTTTTATAAACAAGATCAGCGGTGACATAGCCTAAAACAGCGTCACCCATGAATTCTAATTTCTCATAGTCTTGGTGTTTAGTATTTACTTCACCGTTATATGAAGGGTGTGTTAAAGCTTGCTCATAAATAGCAATGTCTTTATATGTGATGTGAAGTTTCTTTAATAAATCACAGACATTACTCATCTTTCAAACTCTCCCTAATCTTATTGACTACGTCAAAGTCCACCATTTGTTTAGCAACTCTTAAAGCGCTCTTAAAGGAATAAGCATCGCTATTACCATGTGCTTTAACGACAACACCATTAATACCTAAAAGCATTGCACCACCAGTAGACTTATAGTCCATAGTTTCAGACATATCTTTGAAGCCCTTACGGACATGTAAGTATCCTAACTTTGTCCATAAGTTCTTTTTGAAATTCTTTTTAATCATGCCAGACATCATTTTGGCAATGCCTTCCATACCTTTTAACATAACGTTACCGGAGAAACCATCGGCCACAATAATATCAGCGTCACCATTTAAAACATCGCGAGCTTCCATATTGCCTTGGAAACCTTCGAAGTTCTTTTCTTTTAATAATTTATGTGCTTCTTTCACCAAAGGTGAACCTTTGTGTTCTTCCGCACCATTACTTAATAAATAAGTCTTTGGTTCCTTAGTAGCAAATAAAGCTTGGTTATAGGCTTTACCCATATAGGCAAATTGCACTAATTCTTCAGCGTTATTTTCGTTATTAGCGCCAACATCTAAAACAGTAACTTTTTTACCTTTAATCTTTGTTGGGAAGCAAGTCACTAAGCATGAGCGTTTAACTCCTGGAACTGTTTTAAGGATTAAGGTTGCAGCGCTTAAGAATCCACCTGTACTACCAGCGGACACCACAGCGTCAAAGCCTTCTTCTTTCATCGTGGAAACAGCCTTGCACATAGAAGAGTTTTTCATTCTTAAAACTTCTAAGGCACCAGCTTCCATTGGCACGATATCAGGAGCATTTACTACACGGCAAAGAGGAGTAAGTTCTTGTAATTCTTCTTCCTTGCCAAAGACGATGATTTCCACATCTTTATTATCTTTTAAGAATTCTTTAATGGCTTCGACAATCGGCTTGCTGCCGTTATCTCCACCCATCGCATCAATCGCAATTTTCATAAATTAAATCCTCGATTTAATATTGTACCATGGATGTAAAGGCGCACAAAAGTAAAAAATCACTTACACAAATAGGTAAGGGATTTTGTGACATAAATTACGCTTTTTTAATATCTTCTTGATTTATTAACGAAGTGGCGTGTTTCACTAACCACTGATATTTCTTTTCGTCTTTGTTCTTTAAGATCTCTTTAGCGTCGTCTCTAGCGACAACGAAAATCTTATAATCATCCACAACATTTAAGAAAGCAAAGTCTGGCATGCCAGCTTGCAGAGTACCTGTAAGTTCACCAGGTCCTCTTTGTTTCATATCTTCTTCAGCGATAACAAAACCATCTTCACTTTGAGTCAAGATGTTTAACTTATCGGTGTCTTCTTCATTAGTGGCTAATAAGCAGAAGCTCTTAGAGCCATCACGTCCAATTCTACCTCTTAATTGGTGGAGGGAAGCTAAACCAAAATTAGTGGCGTCATAGATAATCATTGTATTTGCGTTTTTGACATCAATACCGACTTCTACGACTTGTGTACTCACGAGTATCTTAATATCACCATTATAGAACTTATTTAAGACCTCTTCTTTTTCTTCTTGTTTCATCTTGCCGTGTAGTAAGCCCACTTTAGCTCTATATTTTAAAACGTACCTAGCGTATAACTGTTCAACAGAAAATCTTCCATCTTCGCTGAAGTCGATTAATGGCGCAATAACGTAAACTTGTTTATCGTTACTTAAAGCATAATCAACCGCTTTAAAGATCTTTTCATCTTCAGTATTAACGATGATGGTTTTCACATCACGTTTAGTGGATGGGAATGTATATAAGGTGGAGATATCTAAATCGCCATAAAGAGTTAACGCTAACGAACGAGGAATTGGGGTCGCAGACATCATGAGTAAATCTGCGTGTTCACCCTTACTCGCTAAAGCAATTCTCTGGTTCACACCGAATCTATGTTGTTCATCTATGACCACTAAGCCAAGAGAAGAATAATTGGTATCTTTGGTGAACAAAGCATGGGTACCAATGATTAAATCTATATAACCTTCTTTTAAATCGGCTTTGATTTGTTTTTTCTCGCTTGCAGGAGTTGAACCTAAAAGCAAAGCGACCTTGAGTTTTGTGTTTTTAAATAGCTTTAATGCGTTAGCGTAATGCTGTCTCGCTAAGGCATCTGTTGGCGCCATTAAGGCTCCTTGATCACCTCTTAAATAATTAGCGAATAACGCCACAAAACAGACTAAAGTTTTACCCGTACCAACATCACCTTGAAGAAGTCGATACATCAGTCCACTTTGATTCATATCTTCAATAATTTCTCTAGCGGCGGTCTCTTGATCCTCGGTTAATTTATAAGGAAGAGAATCAATGAAAGGTGCACAAATGTCTAGATCTATTGGTTCTTTTTTAATCTTCGATAAAGACTTGTTACTTTCTCTAATAAGTTGGTTCTTTAAGGAGAACATTAAAGCTTCTTCATACTTAAGATGACGAAGGGCTTGTTGAACTTCTTTATAGTTTTTTGGATGATGTGCCCAGTTAAGAGCGACCTCTTTATTAACTAAACGATATTTGTTCAAGTAATCATAAGGTACAAGAGAGAAGATTTTACCTTGCAATTCATTTAAACTTTTGATCGCTAAATTAGCGAACAAGTAGTTTTGAAAATCACGTGGAAGTGAGTAAACTGGCTTTAACCTCTCTTCAATAGGTACTTCACCTTTAAGAATCTTTTGTCCATCCACTTCGTTTCTCTTCATATTGAAGGTCCCAATAATGGAATATTCTTCATCAACTTTGACCATCTTCGCTAAGTATGGTTGATTGAAAAATACGACTTTATAATATTTCCTTGATTGAGACATGAAATCAAAGGTAATGACACTGACACCTTTTGATGGAATGACTTTAGGAACGGAAATAGCCTTACCTAAAAGAACCACTCTTTGTTTATCAGTGATGGCTTTTTCATCGGTATAAGAAAAATCATCATAACGATGTGGCAAATGATTAATCACATCGTATTGACTGAAAATACCCATACCTCCGAGGAGGTAATTTAATCTTGGTGATTTGGTAAGTTTATCCATGTTTTAATTATGAATAATTATAGATATAAAGAAAAGAGGCTTTTTAGAGCCTCTAATCATTTGTTTTGATAATTAAGCAATTGGATATGCTTCTTTAAGTCTATTGGCTTCTTCTTCAGTGATTCTGAGGATTGTACCATGACGTTTGGTTTGAGCATCCCAACTGAAATCAGTATTACGGGTAAGAAGTCTCCAACTATTTGTGGTTGGATCTTCCACGTTAGTTGTGGAGAATGGGATATAGCCTTTAGATGTATCGGCATATAAGTCCGCCATTAAGCCAATTTCAGGAACGTTTGCGTCTTTTCTATCAGCTTGATTGAGGTAGAACCATTCTGGGCCTTCTAAGCACTTATTATTAGCGACTCTGTTACCATCGACCTTTAAGCCAAGATCATCTAAATCCATAACTTTTTGCCAGGAGTCGATATCGAATAAGTTTTGTGTTTTTTGGATTAAGATACCACCATCTTCGTGGTTGTCACCATCTTTACAGGCGCTGTAGTACCAATCACCAATCTTCATGACAGAAGCATCAATAATCTTTCTTTCATTATTATTAATGGCTTTTGGTGAGTCTTGGGCCTTTTGTGGATCTTCCTTACCGGCTGGATATGGTTGATTCTTAATGAATTTCTTTGTTTCAGAGAAATGATGGAAATCTCTAGTTGTTGTGTAATAGATACAGTCACGTTCATGGATGGCTTTATCTTCGATAATTGTGGAAGAGAAGAAGATGACATATTCGCCAGTTTCTTCGCTATAAATCATTTCAGGAGCCCAAGCCATACCAGCGTTAGGAGCGGCAACTTCAATTAATCTCGCATCGGTCCAATTGACTAAATCGTGAGATTCCCAAAGTGTAATGCTATGGCTACCAGTAATTGTGAACTTATTAGTGCCATTATTATTGCCCCAACCGCCTCTTGTATAAACGCTTAAGTCAGTTGCGATTAAATAGAAGCTATCACCTTCAGGTGAACGGCAGATGAATGGGTCTCTAACGCCTCTTTCACCAACGTCGCTAGAAAGGACTGGTTTTAAGGAGTTCATTTTAGAACCATTCATATCTTTGAATTTTAAGCCTTGACCAACATCCGCTAAAGCAAAGAACATTTGTTCACCAGTAGCGATCTTTTGACCATTCTTTGTGGTGCCATAACTTTCACCAACGAAGTGACCAAATAAATAAGCTTTATAATCTTCGTCTTTGAGTTCTTGTGGAGCGGCTTTAACTAAGACTTCTTGTTCGTATTGAGTCTTTGTACCATCCTTATCGATAATCGCAGTTAATTTAACTGTCTTATCTTCGGCTTGTCTATAGACAATACCTGGAGCTTTTTGTTCGTCACCTTGAGCATCGATAACTTTCTTATCGGCACTTTTCCAAGTGACTGTAGCGCCTTCAATTTCAGTTGGAAGATGAATATTTCCATAAACGCCATCTTCACGATTGACGACCTCTAATTGATTAATAATTGCTTCATCAGTTTCTTCAGCGTACTTTGTTTGGCTACATGCACATAAAGAAACAAGAGCCACTAAAGACACTGCAAAAGCTTTGACATTATTTTTCATGATTGTTTCCTCTCTTTTATCTTCTTTATTATGGCACGATTACTTTAAGTAATAAAGAGGAAAAACTCATAAAGAAAAGACCACTTTTCGTGGTCTTTATCTATCTTATAAATCTTATATTATTCAATACCGATTAAGAAGGAATAAACTGGTTGATTACCTGGTCTAATGTCGAGATCGAGGTCAGAGAATTTTTCTCCGATCATTTCAGTAACTTTATTCATTTCTTCTTCGTTAACATCTTGACCGACGAGGATTGTGATGATACTTGATTCATCATCGACCATCTTTTCGAGCAAGGTCATCAATGTTTCAATCTTATCTGGGTTATCAACGACGATATCTTTTTCGAAGATACCAATGAAATCGTTCTTTTTGACTTTCATACCGTTGAATTCAGTATCTCTAATAGCGAATGTCACTTCACCAGATTTGACGTTCTTAAGAGCCGCTTTCATGCTACGGAAGTTTTCTTCAGGATCAGCTTCTGGATTGAACATAATCGCAGAGCTAATTCCTTGAGGAATTGTCTTACTTGGAATAACGTAGACATTTGTGTCGGCATCTTCCACCATTTCGCAAGCTTGGGAAGCCGCCATAACGATGTTGGAGTTATTTGGGAAGATGAAGACGTTATGAGCGTTAGCTTTCTTAATCGCGGAGACAAAGTCTTCACTACTTGGGTTCATGGTTTGACCGCCTTTAACAACGACGGAGATGCCAATTTCTTTGAAGAAATCTTCAATACCTTGACCAGCACTGACACCGATCATCGCATATTCGACTTTTTCTTTGGCTTCTTCGATTTCTTCTTCGAAGTCGAGAGATTCACCATTGTCACCAACTTTAACGTTGACTAATTTGACTTTAAGGAATTCACCGAATTGTTGGGCATAGTTTAAGATGTCACCTGGGTTGAGTGCGCGGATGTGAACTTTAACGTTGTCTTCCTTGACATTAACCACTAAGTCATCACCATTTGTGCTTAATAAATTGGAGAATCTATTTTCATTGAATTGTTTCTTTTCTTTCGATAACTTCAAGATAAATTCTAACAAGTAGCCTTCTTCTTCGCCTTCTTCAGTAGAGGCTTGAGCTTCGGTAGCTGTGGCTTGACTTCTTTCGACGACGTCACCACCAGCGGCAATTCTCATACCTTCTAAAATACGAATTAAACCAGCACCACCAGAGTCGATAACACCAGCTTCTTTTAAGACTGGTAAGAGTTCTGGGGTTCTCTTTAAGGATTCTCTTGCTTCTTGAAGCATGAGGTCTAAGCACTTTTCAATGCTCATGTTATCTTTGACGTTATCCGCGAGGAATTGGGAAGATTCACGAATAACTGTAAGGATTGTACCTTCAACAGGATTAACGACCGCTTTATAAGCCACTTCAACGCCTTTTTGGAAGGCAGCGGAGAAAGCTTGAGCGTCAACTTCTTCTAAACCATCTAAGCCTTTAGAAAAGCCACGGAAGATTTGGGAAGTAATAACACCAGAGTTGCCTCTAGCGCCCATTAATAAGCCACGAGAGAAAACTTTGGAAATTTCATATGCTGATTCATCACTTCTGTTTTGAATTTCTTTACTACCAGAAGTTAATGTTAAGTTCATGTTCATACCGGTATCACCATCTGGGACTGGGAAGACGTTTAAAGCATCCACTTCTGGATAGTGATTGTATAAGTTGTTAGATCCGGATATTAAAAGTTGTTTTAGGGATTGTCCGTTTAAAGTTTTCATATCTATTAGTGAGAGGATAATCTTTCACCGAAAACATTGACGCGGGTGCACAAATTGCTAAACGCTTTATTGAGCTGATACATAATTGTTTTTTGGCATTCTACGAGAGCTTCGGTAATCTTAACTTCGTTAGAAAGCACTAAATAAACATCAACGGTAAAAGTGCGATTTGGGAATTTCTTCACATAAATCGCATCCTCGATAATTCCTTTCTTAAGTCTTTTGTCAACACGAAGAGTATCTTCGCGATGAGCGATTTCGGCAACACCATAACAAGCTAGAGCTGCTTTACGGGTTGCTTCCTTGATATCTGCTGTATGATAGACCACTGGGGTCACATTTGTTTTCTTTTCCATAAAGTAAGGTTATTTTACAAAGTAAACGGCATAATGTCAAACTTCGTGGCGCAAAATCCTAATATTGTCACGTAAATTTGCACATTATCGTCTTAATAGGGAGAGCAATGGGAGAAAATCTTGATAGACATCTCCATACGCTACGATGATGTGATTGCCAAAACTGGCCTTTAATAATTCGAGTAAACCATCTTCATTTAACGCAACCGATATTTGCGTTCTGCAATAATTGGTTAAATTGAGATTTTCTTTAATTGTCGCTGGAATGCATAAGGTATTTTCAAGCGTATAATCAGGGGCAATTTTACATAAGGTAACTCGACCTTCTGGTAGTTCGCCTTTAATACCAATTCCTAACCCACTTTCAAAATGAGTCATAAGCTTGAATGAAGTCACCATGTTAAGTGGCACTGTGCAATGCGCGAGCATGACAGATTGATCTTCATAATTGAATTTTGAAGGATTCGCCATAAAAGAACTACGATTTGTTAATGAATTAACAATATGCATAGTGACTAAGCTATGGATGTCACCTTCACATCCCGCGGTAATGCCTTCTTCGTTGAGTAACGCAAGGGCAAGACAAGCGGTGTTTTTGTATTTTTTAATGATGTCGAAGCAGCGGATTGTTAACCCATTTAATTGATATTTTGCTACCAATCTTTTTAAAGCTTTATAGATGACAAGCGCCACTTCTAAATCTTCTTGGTTTTCCGCTTTAGCGATGAGTTCAGAGGAGTGATTTACTTCTTTTAAATCGAGCATTTCTTTTTCTTCTTGTTCGATTAATTCCTCTAGTTCACTCATCTTGATCTTGATGATATTTTGTTTGAAGTTAGTGTAAATGACTTTAGGTTCGACTGGGGAAGCAATAAGCCAAGATGATGCACCACCGATTAATCCTAATCTATTATCTTTAACGCTCTTATAAGCGCTGATAATAGAGGCGATGTGTTTTATCATGTTAGCGATATGATTCTCGTCTCCAGCGAGCAAAAAGCATAGTTTGTTGTGATTCTCTAGATATGTTTTGATTTCTAGACAGGCTGGAAGAGAGTTGTTACGAGAAGTTGATAAGATAACGATTGGTTCATCGTCTTCTTTCATTTGTTTTAAGAAGAGATTCTCTGTTCCACCTGAACCAATAAGAATGATGTTAAATAAAGCATCTTTAGCGTTCTCCACGATTAAGAGATCTTCTTGTACGAGGAAATTATTGATTTCATCAATAAAGAGCAAGTCTTCGTTTAAGAGATCTTTATTCTTTTTATGGAGGAAGCTGTATATTGGTTTTAAATTAATGTTCATATTACTTAACTATATTTTAATATAGTCGCTATAAAATAAAAAGCCCGGCGGCTCGCTATTTTGTCCTTTCGGATATCTTCGCCACTACGGTGCTTAACTTCTGTGTTCGAGATGGGAACAGGTGTGTCCACCGCGCCATCGCCACCAGACTTTTTATTAAGAGAAATTATTCTCTCAAAACTGAATATTACCACATGTTAGCTTTCTTGTTAATAAATAACTTTAAATTTTACTTTTGGGATTCGATTAAAAATCTTAAGAAATTAAGTCCTCGACCTATTAGTATTAGTCAGCTGAACATATCACTATGCTTACACTTCTAACCTATCAACCCTGTAACTTTCAGGGGGTCTTACTTCTTTCGAATGGGAAGTCTCATCTTTAGGTTGGCTTCACGCTTAGATGCTTTCAGCGTTTATCCATTCCATAGGTAGCTACCCGGCCATGCCACTGGCGTGACAACCGATATACCATTGCTATGTCCATCCCGGTCCTCTCGTACTAAGGACAGATCCTATCAAACTTCCTGCGCCCACGACAGATAGTGACCAAACTGTCTCACGACGTTTTGAACCCAGCTCGCGTACCACTTTAATTGGCGAACAGCCAAACCCTTGGAAGGTACTTCCCCTC
>JBGUOH010000004.1:0-79146 GCA_045117995.1 Bacilli bacterium | reverse complement strand
ACCTTGGTCTGTGTGAAGAATGGTTACCTGGTCAGTTTGTTCTTTTTTAATTAGTTTAATTATTTCCTTAAGCCCATCGTGGTATGTTCTAGGATCACCCTCTCTTGAACTTAACTTATATGACAGTATTTCATTATTGAATGTATCTAGATACAACGTTAATTCATAATGCATTCCTTTATGATAGAACATAGTCATATCAGACACGATGATTTCATATGGTTTGGAAGCACACCATGCTCCACCTATGAGGTTTGGATATTGTAGTTTTTCTTCCTTGGGTTTCCTATATTTAATTCTTGCTGCTTGGGATTTAATTCCTGCATATTTGCAACAGACGTGTACATAATTTGGCTTTAGAATTATGCCGTGTTTTCTTTTAAGAAACACTGAGATCCATCTATATCCATGTGATTTATGCTTTTCGTGAACCTCTTGGATTAACTTAAGATTGTCTTCTCGTCTTTTTATCCATTTAGGCTTATCTATTTGACGATGCTTCCATTTGTAATATCCACTGCGATTAACATTCATGATTGAACATAAAAATTTAATCGGATATTTGTTAGACAAGAGTTCGATTATTTCGAATTCTTTTTGTTGATAATAACGTATTCTTTTCTTTGACCAACTCCTTTCACCGAGTAACCTTTTTTTAATCGCTCACACTCAACTTCCTTTTTTGCTAGTTCAAGCCTTAATCTTTCAATCTCTGTCAGATTCTTTTTGATATGTAATGCTGCATATGGATTACCAGATCCACACTTACCTGTCTTGGATTTAAGACCGTCTATACCTTGCTCTTCGTAAGCATGTACCCATCTCATGAATGGCATAGGCGCTATTCCTTTGGAAACCGCAAAAGTTTGCATGCCGATATTTGTTGTTTGCCATTCAAGAACAAGTTGCTCTTTTTCTTCGGGAGAACGCATTACGTTTTTTGTTCCTTTAGGATGGCCCATAATTGCTCCGTCTTTTTTTCTTGACATAACTACCTCCTTGTAAAAATCATACTAAAAGAAAAAGTAGACATCACTTTTTATGCGTGTCTACTTTTATCTTATCGGTTCACATTAGGATGGCTTATTATTCAGCTTAACAAAGCTTACTTTTTGAATTTCTTTGGTCCTTTGAAGGACTTGTCTGGACGATGGAGATGTTCTGGGCGGGACGCTCTTTCTTTTTCTTCATCGTAGTTTTCTGGCTTTTCGGCGAATTCCTTGTGGGAAACTTTGACTTTGCCTTTTTCGTCGATTTCAGTGACTCTAACTTTGAGAGTATCACCAACTTTGACGACGTCTTGGGCTCTATCAATGTAGCCATAGCCTAATTGGCTAACATGGCATAAGCCATCGACATTGCCGAATAAGTGGACGAAGGCACCATAATCTTCAACACGGTTGACTTCACCTTCGAAGACTTCACCAACTTTAGCTTCACGGATGATGTCTTGAATCATACCTTTAGCTTTGTTGATGGTTTCTCTATCCATATGGTAGATGGTGACTTGACCATTATCTTCGATATCAATCTTCACGTTGTCACATTGGGCAATGATTTCGTTAATGACTTTACCACCAGTACCGATAACTTCTCTAATTCTATCTGGATCAATGAAGAATGTATCCATCTTAGGAGCGTATTTGCCGACATCTGGACGTGGTTCAGCAATGGCTTTAGCCATAACTTCACGGATTTGGGCTCTAGCAACATGGGCTTGAGCTAAGGCTTCTTTTAAGACTTCACGGGTGACACCCTTGATCTTAATATCCATTTGTAAAGCGGTAATACCTTTTTCTGTACCAGCCACTTTGAAGTCCATATCACCGAAGTGATCTTCTAAACCTTGAATATCGGTGAGGATTGTATATGGGTGTTTGCCATCTAATGGACCAGAGCTGATTAAGCCCATCGCAATACCACTAACCATGGCTTTGATTGGGACACCAGCGGCCATTAAGGACATACAGGAAGCACAGATGGAAGCTTGTGAGGAGGAACCGTTGGATTCCACGACTTCTGCCACTGTTCTAATTGTGTATGGGAATTCTTCTTCACTTGGAATGACGTAGGAAAGAGCTCTTTCACCTAAAGCACCGTGACCGATTTCTCTTCTACCTGGGGAACCCATTCTACCAACTTCACCAACAGAGTATGGTGGGAAGTTATAGTGATGCATCCAGTGACGGGTATCTTCTTCGGTTAAGTTGTCGATGATTTGGGCATCGCTCTTAGCACCTAAAGTTGTGATACTGATGACTTGTGTTTGACCACGGGTGAACATGGCGGAACCATGAGTTCTTGGTAACAAGTCGACTTGGGCGTCTAATGGACGGATTTCATCAACCTTACGACCATCTGGTCTAATCTTTTCATCAGTAATTAATCTACGCACTTCTTTAGCAACGAGACCTTCGAGGGTTTCGTTAACCATGTGCATGACTTTTTGATGAGTCTTTTCATCTTCGTATTTACGTGTATCGTAATCGTCTAAGATTTCGTTTTCGATAGCGTCGATAGCATCTTGTCTTTCGAGCTTATCGAAGATAGAGATGGCTTTCTTTAAGCGAGCTTCCGCTCTATCGGTGACATCTTTTTCGATTTCAGGATCACATTGATATAGTTCAATTTCTCTTTTTGGTTTGCCAATTTCTTTAATGATTTCTTTTTGCCATTGGCAGAGTTTTTTGATAGCTTCGTGACCAAACATTAAGGCGTCGAGCATATCTTCTTCGCTCACTTGGTCAGCACCAGCTTCAACCATGTTGATGGCTTCTTCAGTACCAGCAACGGCTAAGTTGATATCGCTAGCTTCTTTTTCAGCAACTGTTGGGTTGATGATGAATTTACCATTCACTCTACCAACATAGACACCAGCGATTGGGCCATCAAATGGAATATCGGAAATGCCTAATGCTAAGGAAGAACCTAACATAGCGGTCATTTCTGGAGTGCAGTCTTGGTCAACGGACATCACTGTGTTGACGATTTGGACTTCGTTACGGAAGCCTTCGGAGAACATTGGTCTAATTGGACGGTCAATGAGTCTCGCGGTTAAGGTGGCATGTTCCCCTGCACGGCCTTCTCTTCTTAAGAAGGAACCAGGAATTTTGCCAACTGCGTATTGCTTTTCTTCATAACCAACTGTTAATGGGAAGAAATCACCTTCTTTAGGTTCATCTGAGCAACACGCTGTGGAAAGAACGACTGTTTCGTTTAATCTAACTAAGACAGCGCCATCAGCTTGTTTAGCGATTTCGCCGGCTTCAACAACGAACTTCTTTCCTTCGAATTCTAATTCGAATACTCTTTTCATTTTTTTACCTCTTTTTTAAATTTTCAACGAGAGTATTATACATGATGCCATTAACTTTGTTAAACACTTTATGCCGAAAAAGAAAAAACCGCCTTTCAGCGGTCTTCTTTCCTAGTTGTGAATAACTATTTTCTTAAACCTAAATCAACGATGAGTTTAAGATAAGCTTCACGATCGGTTCTGACTAAGTAGTCTAATAAACTACGTCTTTGACCGACGAGAATCATTAAGCCACGTTTGCTAGCGGCATCTTTATGATTCTTCTTTAGGTGAGCGGTTAAGGCTTTGATTTGTTCGGTTAATAAGGCAACTTGAACTTGGACAGAACCAGTGTCTTTTTCGTTTTTACCGTACTTCTTAACAAGCTCGGCTTTTCTTTCTTTGGTTAACGCCATTGAAATACCCTCCTAATTCTTTTCTTAACTTATCTCCGGGAGTAACGTTAGGGACTCGTTTATCCTAGGGAAAAGTCGCAATGAATATTTTATATTCTTTTTACACTATTGCAAAGTGTTTTTTACTTTTTCTTCGTCTTTTAATAGTTGTTCTCTTAATTCATCGAGTGACGCAAACGGCATCACGTCACGAATATATGAGACGAAATCAACGTAGATTTCACGACCATAGAGCACTTCATTGAAGTCAATAATGTGGACTTCGATGATTGGTTTTAAGAGCTGATTCACTGTTGGGTGAGTACCCACACAAATCATGGCTTTTCTCTTACGGTTTAAGAAATATGCATAGCCCATGTAGACGCCTTCTTTAGGGAAAACATAGGTGTAATTTAATTCAAGATTCGCGGTTGGGAAATTGAGTTTACGGCCATTGCCAAAGCCTTCCACGACAAGACCACTGATACGGTATGGACGGCCTAATAATTTAGAGGCTTGTTCCATTTCTCCCGCTTCCACGAGCTGTCTAATTTTCTTCGATGAAATCTTCACATTATCAATCTTTTGAAGTGGGACAACTTCCACATCAAAGAAGCGTCTTAAGTATTCTGCGTTACCTTCACCACCGACACCAAAATTGTAGTCTTCACCAACGAAGATTTTTCTTGGATTAAGTGGTTTTAAGACACGATCAATGAATTCATCTTTTGTGACTTTTAAAGTCTCTTTATCAAAGTGCATGAGATAAAGGAATTTGACTCCCATATCTTCAAGGAAGTCCGCTTTATCAAATGTCGAAGTTAATGAGTAATTTTCTTTTTTGCCGAGTAAGAAGGCTGGCGCTAAATCGAATGTCATAACACCAACTGGATAGCCTTCATCTAAAGCTTTTTGGATTAAATGTTGATGACCAAGATGGAGACCGTCATAGAAGCCTAAACATAAAACGAGGTCTTTATCATTGGCCGGTGTATCGTTGATGTAGAAATCAATTATCTTCACGATTGATACCTCTTACACATTCATAATACCCTAATTCGCTATATTTATAAATAGCGATCGCGGTTTTTTTATCATCAATTACACAGAATGTATCTAATTTTTCTGGGAATAGTTTTAAGGAGAGCTTTCCACCATGTCTAGCTTTCTTAAGTTCCGCTTCGTTTGGTAGATACATGAGTGGTAAGAATTTTTGAACAATTTCACTAATGTTAATTAAGCAATCAGGAGTTAAATCTTTGATTTTCTTCGCGGATTCGACGTTAAGATCAAGTATTTCTGTTCTTCTTAAAGCGGTTAAGTGCCCCACTGTATTAAGTTTCTCTGCGATTGTCTCACCAAGTGTTCTCACATAGGTGCCTTTTGAGACAGTTGCCTTGAACTTAATAACTGGTAAATCGAACTCTAATAATTCGAGTGTTTTGATATCAATTGTGCGCTTTGGAAGTTCGACTTCTTGATTGAGATGTGCATAGTGATAAAGCTTGCGGCCATTGACGTGAACTGCGGAAGTAATCGGGACAGTTTGTTCACTTTCTCCAATCAAAGATTGAAAAACCTCAATTACTTGTTCTTTTTTGATATTAGGAACTTCTTTAGTTTCTATGACTTCACCAGTTAAATCACCACTGCTGGTTTTACTTCCTAAGAGCAATGTGGCTTCGTAGGTTTTATATTGTCCTTCAATGTAGCTTAAAGCCTTTGTAGCGTTATTTAACGCAACAATTAATAGACCTGTGGCAAATGGATCTAATGTCCCAGCATGACCGACTTTTTTGGCATCAAAAATCTTCGCAATGATGTTACAAACATCCCTTGAGGTGTAGTCACATTCTTTATCAATTAATAAGAAACCATCTTTCATCTTTATTAAGATTAACAAAAATAATATAATTATTTCAACATGAAAGCGATTAGAACAATCTTAGCGTGCATCCGTAAAGCGGACAAACAATATAACCTCATCAACCACGGAGATAAGATTCTCATTGGTTTATCAGGCGGTAAAGATAGTGTCGCTCTGACATACGCTTTAAGTTTATATCAAAAGTTCTCTCATACTGATTTTAAGATTCAACCAGTGATGTTGAATTTAGGTTTCCCAGAATTCAATCCTTATGAAATGAATCAATTTTGTGAATCATTAGGTCTTAAACTCATGGTTGTGGATAACACTGATGTTTATAAGATTTTACAAGTGCAACAAAAGGATCACGAACATTTACCATGTTCCATTTGTTCGCGTATGAAAAAAGCGTCCATGAATAAGGTCGCTAAAATGATTGGCTTTAATAAAGTTTCATTCGCCCACCACGCTGATGACGCGATTGAAACATATATGATGAACACTCTTTTTGGTGGACGTGTCGCTTCTTTTGCCCCGAAAATGCATTTAGAAAGAGCGGATATCACATTCATTAGACCACTTATTAATGTGAGAGAAAGTGACATCATTAAGCTCATTAAGGAAGAGAATCTTCCTATTATGAAATCTGGTTGTCCGGCGAATCAGCACACTAGAAGAGAGGATATGAAGAATCTCTTAAAGGATATTTATAAGAGATGGCCAGTTGCTAAAGATAACTTATTAACCATGATGTCTAACTATGAAAAAGAGGATATCTGGGGTAAAGAAATATACCATCAAATCAATCAAGAAGGTTTGACTCTTAAACCAGTCGTTGCCCCACTTGATATGATGCATGTTTTAGATATTAGAAATAGAGTCTTTGTCCTTGGACAAAATGTTGACTATAAAGATGAAGTTATTCCTAGTGAAGAAGAGGATGCTAAGCACTTCTTAATCTGTTTAAAAGACAAACCTATCGGTACGATTAGATATCGTCAAATGGGCGCTAGAGAATTCAAATTAGAAAGATTCGCTGTGTTAGACGAATACCGCGGACATGGTTATGGTAAAGAAGCTTTCCTATTTTTAACGGCAATGCTTGAAGAAGAATATAATCCATGCACGATTTGGTTTAACGCTCAATATCAACTGCTTGATTATTACCGTTCGTTAGGGTTTGCCGAGGAAGGAGAAACCTTCTATGAGGCAAATATCAAGCACATTAAAATGGTCAAGAAAGCATAAAAAAAGAGAAGTTAATTACTTCTCTTTATCTTTATTTAATAGTTCTGTAATTCTGGCTTCTCTTTTGAAAGATTCATCAAGCACAAAGACGAGTTCAGGACAACGTCTTGTATCAAGCCTTTTAGCGAGCCCGCTTCTAATGAAACCTTTGCTCTTTTCTAAGACTTTCATGCCTTCTTCGATTTGTTCTTCGAACATGAAGGAGACATATACTTTCGCGTAGCTAAAGTCTTTGCTGACTTTCACTTCTGGAATAGTGACGAATCCTAGATGTGGATTCTTTAATTCCATAGTGATGATTTCACTGATGCTTTTACGGATAATGCCAGCAATTCTTTCTTCTTTATTGGCCATAATTAATCCTTTTGTTCCACCATTTCGTATGATTCGATGATATCGCCTTCTTTAATATCATTAAAGTTTTCGATAAGCATACCACATTCATAGCCTGCTTTAACTTCTTTAACGAGATCTTTTTCTCTTTGTAAGGAAGCGAGTTTACCTTCGTAGATAACCACACCATCTCTCATGACACGGACACCACCAGTGGCTTTAATAGAGCCATCAACGACCATACAGCCAGCGATTGTACCGAGTTTGGATACTTTGAACAATCTTCTGATTTCCGCTTGGCCAAGGACTTTTTCCACCATGGTTGGGGCAAGCATACCTTTCATCGCGGCTTGAATTTCTTCAATTAAAGCGTAGATGATGCGGTGCAATCTGATTTCAACTTTTTCTTCTTGAGCTTTGGCTCTTGTTTTGGCGTCTGGTCTCACATTAAAACCATAAATAATCGCGTGTGATGCGCCTGCGAGAAGGACGTCACTTTCAGTAATGGCACCAGAAGAAGCTCTTACGACGTTAATCTTAATCTTGTCGTTAGTGAGTTTTTCTAAAGATGCTTTAACAGCTTCCGCACTACCAGTTGATTCCGCTTTAACGATGACGTTAAGGTTTTGGACTTCGCCTTCTTTAGCAAGATTGAATAAGTCATCTAAAGATGCAGCGCTTGTTTTATTTCTTTCCGCTTGCTCTTTTAAGAGTTTACGTTTTGTGGCAATGCTTCTAGCTTCGCTTTCTTCAGAGAACGCCATGAAACGTTCACCAGCTTGTGGCACTTCACTTAAACCAATAATGGAAACTGGAGTACCTGGTGTTGCAGTTTGAAGAACTTTTCTAAATTCATTAGTCATTCTTCTAGCTTTACCATATGTTGTACCGACGACTAAGAAGTCACCTTCTTTTAAGGAACCATTTTGGACTAAAAGCGTAGCTTTAGGACCTTCGTTCTTGTCGAGTTTAGCTTCTAATACTGTACCAAGAGCGTATCTGTCTGGGTTGGCTTTTAATTCCTTCATTTCAGCCACTAAGAGGATGCTTTCTAATAAGCCATCAATATTGATTTTCTTTTTCGCAGAGATTTCAACAGCGATGACATCGCCACCGAATTCTTCACAAATGACATCGTGAGCGATGAGTTCGTTTTTAACTCTTTCTGGATCAGCGCCTGGCTTATCAATTTTGTTAATCGCGACGATAATTGGGACACCCGCTGCTTTAGCGTGGTCAATCGCTTCAATTGTTTGAGGCATAACACCATCATCCGCGGCAACCACTAAAACAACGATATCAGTGACACCGGCACCTCTAGCTCTCATCGCAGTGAAAGCTTCGTGTCCAGGAGTGTCGATAAATGTAATCTTTTGACCATTGATTTCTTTTTGGTAAGCACCAATTTCTTGGGAAATACCACCGAATTCACCTTCGACAAGATTAGAGTTTCTAATCGCGTCAATAAGGGTTGTTTTACCATGGTCAACGTGACCCATAATGGTCACAACTGGAGGTCTTGGTTTTAACTTACTTGGATCATCGTTGATTTCGACGTCTTCGAAGTGTTCAGCAGCGACAATAACTTTCTTTTGGAAGTCATAGCCAAACTCTAAACAGACAAGACCAATAAGTTCATCATCAAGGATTGTGTTGATGGTCACCATTTTGCCTTGTAAGAACAAGAATTTGATAACATCACCAAGAGGGACATTAATTGTCTTTGCAAGTTCACCAGCACTAATCGCACCAGTGTAAACAAATACACCACCGTTCACTTTGGATTTGACACGGTCTGATTTGACTTTTGTGGAGACGTTTGTTTCACGTCCTGAATTGTTATTTTTAAAATTCTTTCCCATCAACAGCACCTTCTTTCTTATAGTAATTTTAATAGTTCGTCATAGACTGCTTGGCAGTCACTGACTTTTAAATGTTTCTCGATCATGCGTTTGCTTTTTGCCTTTAAGATAATGTCTTTATCTTTAGATAAGTAGCAACCGCGACCTTGAGCCACATAAGAGGAATCGATCTTTATTTCGTGATTAGGAGTCTTAACGATTCTAAACATCTCTTCCTTACTTAAGAGCTTTCTAGTAACGATACATGTTCTAAGAATAGTTTTATTCATTATCTACCGTCGTCGTCGTAATACTCATCGTATTCGTCGTAATCAACATCTTCATCGTCGACTTCGTCTTCGAGTTGTTCTTCTTCTTCCATTTCACGAAGTTCTTCTTCGGTATAGATGGACATTCTTTCGCCAGTAGCGATAACTGGTTTATTCTCTTCGGACTCTTCTTCTTCGTCGGCTTTCTTGTTGTTCTTCTTAAAGGACTTTTTAGCGCCTTTATTAGCCTTACGTGTTGATTCGTCAGCGAGTGATTTTTCAAGAGCTTCAATAGAAGTTGTTGTCTTAACTTCTTTGTGTTCTTCTTTAACCTCTTCTTTGACTTCTTCGACAGGTTCTTCTTTGACTTCTTCTTTAACAGGAGCCACTTCGACTTTAGCTTCTTCAACTGGGGCTTCAATAACGACTTCTTTCTTTTCGACTTCGTTTTCTAAAGCTTCGTTTAAGTCAGCATTGTCTTCAGCAGTTTCTTCTTCATAAACACGGTCTTGAGGAGCGACATAGCCTTCTGGTAAGCCACGTAAAACACTTGGTTGAGCAGCATTTTCTTCGTTGGCTTTCTTGAGCATAATTTGTTCGGCTTTCTTGGCGTTTTCTTCCGCTTGAGCTTCTTCAAGAGAAACGTATGTGAGACCTTCTTCGATAGCAGAGGTTTCTGTCTTAACGTCAATATTGTAACCAGTTAACTTAACGGCTAAACGGACATTGACACCACGACGACCAATAGCAAGAGAGAAGGAATCGTCATTAACAATGGCGATAGCACTCTTGTTTTCTTCGTCCACAACAGCGCCTAACACACGGGCAGGTTTTAAAGCTTCCATGATGAATAAGGCGGTATTGTCACTATAACCGATGATATCAATCTTTTCTTTGCTAATACCACCGTTTCCTAATTGGGAAACGACTTTTTGGATTCTACCACCGTTGCTACCAATACAGGCACCGGCAGGATCTATAGTTGGATCTTTGCTATAAACGGCAACTTTACTTCTTTCACCAGCTTCACGGGCAATGGCTTTGATTTGCACTGTACCATCGTAGATTTCACTAATTTCTTCTGCTAATAAGCATTTTAAGAAACCTTCTTTACTACGGGAAACAACGATGTGTGCACCTTTTGTGCCACTGGCAACGTCATCGACGTAAATCTTCACTGTTTCGCCAACGATAAATCTTTCATCACCAATTAATTCTTTCTTTGGTAAATAAACAGATGTCTTGACGATGTTCACGGAAATACCACGATCATCAACTTTTTCAACCTTACCTGTGATGAGGGTGCCGATTTTATCTTTAAATGTTTCATAAAGAATACTCTTTTCCGCTTCGGCGAATTTTTGTTTCATCATGCTCTTGACACTCATGGCGGTGGCTTTCTTTAATTCCTCGATAGATGCAGGAATGTAGAATTCATCACCAGCTTTGTACTTTTTAGACTTGTCTAAAGCATTTGCGTCTTGCACGCTGATTTGTAAGAAATCATCTTCCACTTCGTCCACAACGGCTTTGGCTTGACACATATCAATGATACCTTTTTCTGGGTCGATATTGACTCTGACATCAGCGTCATCACCACCGAGTTGTTTGCGGTAAGCTTTGATGAGGGATTCTTGTAAAAAATCAAGAATGGATTGCTTGCTAATTCCTTTGCTCGCTTCAATTTCTTCTAATGCGGCAAGGAAGTCTGCTGCGTTAATAGCCATAATTTTTACTCCTTAAAATTTAATCGCTAAACGTATTTTATAGATATTGCTCTTCAATATCTCTAATGGAATACTCCTTGTTTTATTGCGGTAGACGATGACGATATTATCGTCATTAACTTCCTTAAGTTCGCCTTCGTAGATGTTTTCTCCTTTAATTGGATTAATCATGTGAACGTTCACGTACTTACCAACGTATGGGGCGAGATTATTAATTTTTAAAGGTTTTTCTGCGCCTAAAGAAGAAAGATCTAATGTATATGGATTTTCAAAAGGATTAATTTCATCAAGATAAGCATTAACAGCATTTGTTAATTCCACGATCATGTTCATATCGATGTCGGTATCCTTATCTACGACGAGAGTCAATGTGTCTTGACCATTAGCGTGAGAATAAGAAAACTCTTCAAGGGTATAACCACTTTCGTTAACTTTCTTTTCGATGAGGCTTTTTAATTCTTTTAGTTCCATATCCTTCAAAAACAAAGAGTGGCTTTTGGCCACTCTTATTCAGAGTATACACTGCTTAACTTTCGTTAAACAGCATAGTCATTATACCGAATATAGACGTTTTGTAAATATTTTTTTATAAAAACAATATTATTTATCAAAATCGAACTCTTTAACGTGCATTGGTTTTCTCTTGTTTTTAGGGCATGGATCAATCCATTTTTCACCATTAAATTGTTTAAGTGAGTTCTTGCCAAAGAATTGGGTAAGGAAGGCTTCAATATTGTTAAATGAATAAAGCTTATGTCCATTAAACATATACTCTTTAAATGGATAGACTACTTCCTTTGGAAGTAAGTTTTGCTTTTGGCTCGGGAAAGGAAGCAATGCCGTTTGTGTGACGTATGGAGCGTCTTTATATAACTCAGCGTATTTCTTTTCGTCCATTTTCATTTTAGCCTTGAGCTTAAGTGGATCATGATTAAAGAAAAAGTCTTGGACGAAATATGAAACAAGTCTAACCCGACTTCTATTAAGAAGCTTACGATGAGACTTAGCGTCTTTCATAGGCACTAAAGCGACCATATCCACGAAAAAACCATCACTAGAATGGATTCGATCTTTTAAGCGCTTATAGTTTTCATCTAACATCGTTGGTCCATTTTTATTTTTCACTTTGATTGTGGGCTGCAAAATGTTGTAGCGTTTATCCACTTCATAGCAATCAAAAACATAGTCAGGACTGAGGTCTTTTTTGAAGGCTTCAATTAGCCTATCTAAATCCTCATAATTAAAGACGATATCCGCATCATCATCCCAAGGGATGAAACCACCATAATTGTAGATGCCTAAAGCACTACCAAACGCAAGAGCGTAAGGAATGTTATTTTTACGACAAACACGGTCAATTTCTAAAACAATCGGAAAGACAACTTTTTGGACTTCATCGACATAATGAATTTGACCATTTTTATCTTTTCCTAGAATATACTTCTCATGGTCGACGACATATTCTATTGGATTCATATGAGTAATTAGTGATTTGGATTAACGTTAATTTGACCATCTTTACAGTGAATGGTTTTGGTGCCACTCTTGGTGAGCCAGTTACTACCTCTTTTGATAGTTTTCCAAAGTTCCACTGTACCGGCATAATTGATGGAGGTAAGTTTTGGAGTGTTAAAGAAACAGTTGAAACTAATTTCTTTTAAAGAAGCAGGGAGATTAACTTCTTTGAGATTGACACAGTTAGCGAAAGCGGAACTGCCTAAAATAGCAATACCTTCAGGAATGTTCGCTACAGTAATATCAATATTCTTTTTATATGCACTATCACCAATGGTGATAACACTTTGTCCGTTATCGTTAGGAGCGGCTTGAGTTTGTGGTAAGTCATATTTTTGACTTACTTGCCTGGGAGCCACCTCTTCTTCCTCTTCTTCATCGTCATCATCATTACGGTCTCTGTTCTTATTTTTCTTAAAAGCAATACGATCTTTAAAACAGATACGATAAATCGCGGTTAAGAATATGCTACATACGAGCATTGAACCTAAGGCAATCAAGGAGAGATTGTCTGGTTTAATATTTAAACCATGACCTTCGATTTGCATGATGAAGACAAAGTACATATAGGATAAACCATAACCAATAGCAAAGAACCAGAAGACTAACCAGCCTAAGGTCTTAATGCCCTTTGGATGACCTAATTTACCAAAGATGAGCATAATTAAACTGACGAGAACTTCAAAGACCGCCCAGACAACACTGAGCGCGAAGAAACCACCAATGCCCCACTCAATAAATTGATGGAACTTTTGGATGTTTTGTAATAAGACATTTGTGGTCTCGTTATTAAGATATGCTTCAAAAGGTGCGATTTGTGCAGGTAATGTCACAAAACCTCCGATAAATCTTCTAAAGCAGAATTCTAAGAATTCTAAACCGGTAAAAGTTAGAGTGTCTTCACCTTCTTTGATACAAGAAAACATCGGCATTAACGCAAATATCACTAAACAAGCGATAATACCTAAACCGAAAATCGCATAAAGAATTGTACCAACACTATGAGGCTTATAGACTTTGACGCCTCTTCTTTTCTTTTTACCCATAAATACTAAGTATTTTTATTATACGTAACTTGTGCGTTAAAGAGAAACACAATTTATAAAAGTTCACTTAAAGAACGAATTCTTTGATATGGGGCGTCTTTATATTCATCATCTCTATCGAGTAAGATTGGGACAACACCAGCGTTAACTGCGCTTAAGCAATCGTTAAGTGAATCACCAACGTAGCAAACATCATTCTTATCGCCTTTGTAATTAATCATTTCCAAGGCTTTTAAGATTGGTTCTGGTGATGGTTTTGGATTAGGCGCTTCGCGGTTGCCCACTAAGACGGTGAAGAAATCCTTTTGCATATCAAACTTTCTAAGGATGTCTCTCACGTGAGGAACATTGTTAGAAGTGACAATACCTAAATCCGCTTCATCCATTCTTAAATCGATGATGGTATCGTATGTATCATCATAGATGTCAGTTAAATCAATACTCTCTTGTGCCGTGTTGAGGTACTTTTCGATCTGCGCCATAAAAGCATCATACTTTTCAATAGGCGCACCCATTCTTTTATAGCTCAAAGGAATTGGCTCACGAGTGAACTGTAAAACTTCATCCTCGTTTAAAGGAATGCCTAAGTATTCATAGGCTTTCCTAAAAACGTATTTAGATGTTTCTAAGGTATCGAATAAGGTACCGTCAAAATCGAATAAGTAGAGTTGAAATTTCTGCATATTAGTCAGCGAGGGAACCCATTGGATCCCATGGTTTTAAGACGATTGGTTGTTCTTTTAAAGCTTTTAATTCTTCTTCGTTGAGGTATTTCTTGTCCACAACTGCTTGATAGACAAATTGGTCGAACCAAGAACCACTCATGATGTAGTAACCATCTTTAGCGCGGTCTTTACCCCAAGAGTTTTCAATCTTCCATTTGCTTGGTTTTCCTTCTCTGAAGGAGACACCGGTGATACACATGGCGTGATTCATTTGGGAAGCATGGTAATCTAAGGATTCACCTTTATTCATCTTAAGGTCTAAGCCGAAAGGTGTTTTGAGATCAAATCTTGTATCATCCCAGACGCCTTCTTCTCTATCACCATAGAAGCCAACATCACTACCGAACCAAACGATACGGTCATCTCTTAATTGTTTTAAGATGAGTTCTTTCATTCTGTCCATGTTGACGTTTAAGTGTGTGACATCTTTACCACCCACAACATTGCCTAAGTATTTAACTGTGTAAGTTTTGCCAAAGGCTTTGTCTTTTGTTGGAGCGTTGATTAATGAGACATAATCATTTAAAGAATCACCGAGATATTTATCTTTGAATGATAAGGCATCAAAACCTTTTTCAATGTGGTAATTACCATCTTTATCGGTGTATTCGAAATCGAATTTTTCTGGGACCACGCCATAGGCGTCGATTAATAAGAAGTAGATTTTATTTAAGACTGCTTCTTTTTCTTTTCTCACGGCTTCTAAGCCTTCTTTCTTACATAGGGCTTTAGCGTCGCTAGCGAATTTTCTAATGGAGAAGTTAATTAATTGAGCGGTTTCTCTTGTACCAGAAGATGTGCTTGTTTCTGGATAGACATTCTTTGGGCATAAACCATATTTATTAACTAAGTTAACAAACATATCCCATTGACCACCATCACCGACACCGTTTTGGAGAAGGAACGCTAAGGTTCTTTCATCATATTCTTCATTGATGAGTTCAATAACAGCTTCTAATAAATAGTTAGATTTTTCTAAACGATCATAGAAAGCTAAATAGCTTTGAGAAAGTTCAAAGTTGACTAAGTTAAGTTTCTTAGCAATGACTTCTCTGCACACGTTAGTGGCAGCGAAGAGCCAGCATCTACCAGAAGCCTTTTGGTTAGCGGCAGGTAATGTTTTGATATTAATATCAAAGTTGAAGTCCATTTCTTTAATGTCGTCTTGACTACTTGCGACAGAGTATAAAGAATTCTTCACTAAAGCGTGACGGAGAATCGCGTTCTTATCATCTTTCTTGTAAGCTTGTAATTCTTTATCTAAATAAGTTTTTTTAATAGATTCCATAGGGAATACCTTCTTTCTACGTGGATTATTTTATTAAATAATAGATTTGTTTGCAAATAAGAAGACCTTTTATTTTAAAAGGCGTAATATATAAGCATGGATAAAAAAGAGAAAACTATCACTAGTGAACAAATATATAAGGGACATGTTGTCTCTCTTAAAAAAGATAAAGTATTATGCCCAAACGGTGAGGAATCAATTAGAGAAATCATTACCCATAGAGGGGGCGTTGGCATCTTAATTAAGGTTGACGATAAGTTTATTATTGAAAAGCAATTTAGATACGCTTTAGGTAAGGAAATATACGAATTACCAGCGGGTAAACTTGAAGCAGACGAAGAACCATTAGAGGCCGCGAAAAGAGAATGTCTTGAAGAGACAGGCTATAAGCCTCTAGAAATGATTCATTTAGGTGATATGTCCCCAACTTGTGGCTATTCCACAGAAATTATCCACTTCTATTACTGCCCTAAATCCGTTAAGGCTGAAAGACACTTAGATAGCGATGAGTTTATCGATATCATGTACATGAGTTTAGAAGAAATCGAAAAGATGATTAAAGAAGATCAAATCGTTGATTCTAAAATCTTAGCGGTCTTAACTTTATATAAGAATAAAATACTTTAACCGATATCAATATTAGCGATGATTTCATCGCTATTTTTGAACTGTAAACGATATAAATCAGCGTAGATACCTTTGAGTTTTAATAAGTCTTCGTGGGTACCCATTTCCATGATTTTTCCTTTGGAAATGACAGCGATTTCATCAGCGTTTTTAATCGTGGATAATCGATGGGCGACGATTAAGCATGTTCTTCCCTTGGCTAATTCTTGAAGTGACTTTTGAATGAGCATTTCAGTGGTATTATCTAACGCACTTGTGGCTTCATCTAAGATAAGAATTGGAGGGTTCTTTAAGAAGAGTCTCGCAATGGAAAGTCTTTGCTTTTGGCCTCCACTTAAACGGACACCTCTTTCACCCACTTCGGTATCCCAACCATTTGGTAAGGTATTGATAAAATCAATAATGTTAGCCTTCTTCGCCGCTTCTAACACTTCTTCATCAGTAGCGTTTGGTCTTCCATATAGGATATTATCTTTAATTGTGCCACCAAAGAGGAAGACATCTTGTTGAACAATACCAATCTTTTCTCTTAAGGAACGGAGTGTATAGTCACTAATATCAACATTATCAATATAGATATGTCCCGCTTCTAGGAAGTAGAAACGTGGAATTAAATGACATATTGTGGTCTTACCACCACCAGAAGGACCCACTAAAGCGAGAGTCTTACCTGGCTCTAAATGGAAAGAGACATCATCTAGTACTTCATTACTAGCCTCATAATGGAAACTGACATGATCGAAGATCAAATCGCCTGAAACTTGATTAAATTCGTTTTGACCGTTATAAACGGTTTCACTCTTTTCATCGATTAAAGCGATAAAACGATGGAATCCTGCGGAAGCACTTTCAAATTGTTCCATGAACATAATGAGTTGATTAATTGGGGCGATAAACAATCCAACAGAAACAATAAATGCACTGTAATCACCATAGTTAAAGCCGCCTATTCCTTTATAAAGGAAAATACCACCCACTACTAGAACTAAGACGTTAAAGAAATCAGTAACAAACTGCGAGACTGCAAAGTATTTACCCATTGAGGAGAAGACTTCGGTTCTTGTTTGTATGAGTTCTTTATTTGTTTCTTCAAATCTTTCTTTTTCAATTTCTTCATTGGTGAAGGCTTTAGTGACTCTCACACCAGAAATAGAACTTTCTAATCTCGCATTAAGATTAGCGATAGCTTTCTTGCTTTTACGCATGGATGTACGGAATTTCCTACGGAAAAACCAGGTCACTAAAACAAGAATTGGAATAACACCTAATAAAATTAAGCCTAAGATCCAATCAATAATCATTAAATATGTAATCGCGCCTATCGCCGTAAAAGAAGCAATAAAAAGATTCTCTGGACCATGATGGGCTAATTCAGAAATATCGAATAAGTCATTAGTCATTGTCGACATAATGACGCCTGTTTCATGATTATCAAAATATGAATATGGAAGGGTTTGTAATTTATTAAATAAATCACTACGCATCTCACCTTGCATATGGACACCCATGACGTGGCCATAGTATTGGACGAAGTAGCGGAGACCCATCCTTATTAAATAAATAGTGATTAAAGCTACACCACCGATGATGATACTTTTAATCTCTTCATTAGGTATCCAAGTATTAAGCATCATTCTCGTGATGATTGGATACGCTATACCTGTGACCGCGATTAAAAACGCCGCGAGCATATCGAGGGTGAGTATCAATTTGTGATTCTTATAATAATGGACAAATCTCTTAAACATGCCTTTATTATATTAGAAATAATAAATAATGATAGTAATATGCTTTAAATTACCAGGTAGATTTAGAAGATGTGCTAGAAACACTACTACCGACGAGATTATCTTCCCAACCATCAGGTGGTTCGATTTTAATAGACTTTGGATAAGAATACTCAATATTTATCGTTTGCTTATTGCCGTAAACCGTGACCATATTCGCACTGAGTTTGGTGCATTTATAATCTTTAAACGTGAAAATCGCACTACCTTTTTTAGTGGCTTCATAATCAAAAGATGTCTTTTGACTTTTTAATTTGAAATCATATTTGATAGTTAAGTCACCTTTTCTAGATGAATAGAATTCATATTTGTTTTCTTCCTCTTCACCATCTTCTTCATCTACGCCTCTCATTAATGATTGCAGCATTGACAATGGATAGCTGTACTGAGTAGCGTATTCAAATTCGGATATGTATCTAAACTCATTGATCAATGTGCTTGAATAACCATAATAATAATAGCTGTTATCAATCGCGATTTCTGTTTTTTGTTCAGTAATGAGGTTCTCGCTTTTAACGTAGAGTATTTCGTGGCGCTTTTCATCAGGGAAGACATAATATTCGTTATGAATGTTTGTTCTATCACCGTTCGATTGACTATTTAATCGATAATTTAAATAAAGACTTGTGGCGTTCTTTTTGGCTTTGTAACGCATCTTTTGTGTGGTTTTGTTATCGTCTTTACCTTCCACCATTTCTTGTGAAAAGCTAACAACCCAGCCATCTGAAATCTTATATTCATCATTGATATCTTCATAAACTTCTTTGGCTTTCTCCAAAGTAATCTTTTTGCCATATGATTGAGCATCTCCACAGCTAGAGATTAATAAAGCAGGAATGATTAATAAAAGTCTTGAATTCTTCATAGTTTTTTACCCATGAGATAATGATACACGTTTCTTTATTTATAAAAAAGAAAAACAAGAAAAAACCCTTATCCTAATAAATGATAATAGCGATTTATAGGTTAAGGGATTAATTCTATTTATTGCGCGGCGAACATGTCTTTTCCAGCGCCACACCACGCACAGGTATAGTCTTCTGGAAGATCTTCAAACTTTGTGCCAGGAGCGATACCACGATCTGGATCACCAAGTTCTTCATCGTAGACAAAGCCACAAGCTTGACATACGTATTTCATACTTTTTCTCCTTTATTTTATCTCTTCAAAATCTGCGACACCGTGCTTACAAAGTGGGCAGATGAAATCGTCTGGTAAATCACCTTCATGGACATAACCACAGACTTTACAAACATAGCCTTTCTTCTTTTCGGTATCTGGCTTTGGTTTAACGTTTGCTTGATAGTAGTTATAGGTCATGGTTTCAATGTTGTTAATAACTTTACTTTCGGTAACGGAACAAATGAACATGCCATGAGTTCCTAAATCGACGTAGTTATCCACTTTTAATGAGATAAAAGCGTTAATGTAATTAGAAAGAACCACTAAACCGTTTTCACTTCTCATCACTTCTTCGCCTTCGAATTTGTTTTTGTCTTTGCCAGAAACAAATCCATATTTTTGGAAGACACTGAATGGTGTCTCATTATTTAAGCAGTTGATGTTAAGAACACCACTCTTTTTGATGACGTCATGTGAGAAGTTAAGCTTATTGATATTGACCGCTACTCTTAATGGGGTATCGGTTAATTGAGTGACACTATTAAGAATCAAAGCGTTGTCTTTCTTTTCATCTTTACAGGTGACAACATATAAACCATAACCAATCTTAAATAAGGCTTTAGGATCGAGTTCTGGTTTCTTTTCTTCTTTGAGTTCTTTCATGGCTTTATAGTCACTACTTAATGCGTCAGCGAGAAGGTTAATTTGTTCTTTGTTTTCTTCACTCATCGCGGAAAGAATCTTCACTGTTGGTTCAATAAAGGTGAGATTCTTCATATTAGCGAGCTTATCTTTCATGACCTTAGCCGCTAATGGAGCCCAAGAACCATTTTCAATGAAACCAATTTTCTTATTTTGGAAATTGCGTTCCACTAAGTGGGCAATGAATTCATCCATAAACGGGAAGATACCAGCGTTATATGTTGTTGTCGCTAAAACGATTTTAGAGTATCTAAAAGCGTCTTCCACGGCTTCCGCCATATCTTCTCTTGCTAAATCTGTACAAGCAATCTTAGGAGTGCCATTAGCCTCTAACTTTTCTTTCAAGAGTTCCACTGCTTCTTTAGTGTGACCATAGACGGATGTATAGAATATAGCGACACCATCTGTTTCGGCTTGATAGGATGACCAAGTATCATATAGTTTTAAATAATGTGATAAGTCATCTTTTAAGATTGGTCCATGTAATGGACAAATGGTTTGAATATCTAAAGCTGCGGCTTTCTTTAAGACCGCTTGGACTTGTGGGCCGTATTTACCAACAATACCGAAATAGTATCTGCGGGCTTCACAGTCCCATTCATCTTCGATGTCTAATGCACCGAACTTACCAAAAGCATCCGCGCTGAATAAGACTTTTGCAGTGCTATCGTAGGTGAACATAACTTCTGGCCAGTGCACCATTGGGGCAAAGACGAACGTGAGGATATGTGCGCCAAGATTTAAGGTATCACCATCGTTAACGATAAGTTTATGAGGGATATCTTGATGGAAGAATTGTTCCATCATCTTGAATGTCTTTGGATTACCCACGACATATGTATCAGGATATTTCTTTAAGAAATTAATGATATTCGCAGAGTGATCAGGCTCCATATGTTGAATGATTAAATATGTTGGTTTTTCTCCTTCTAAGACACCTTCAATATTCTTTAACCATTCATCTGTGAAGTGTTGATCCACAGTGTCCATAATAGCGATTAATTCATCTTTGATGACGTATGAGTTATACGCCATACCATTAGGGACAATATATTGACCTTCAAAGAGGTCTATTTGATGGTCATTAACACCAACGTAATAAATATCTTTTGTAACTAGTTTCTTCATAATTATTTTTCCAACCACGCTTTGAGTTTTTCATCAATCGAGGCAACTTCACTACCCTTACAGGCAAAGCCTGGTTTAATAACTGCGCCTCTTGCCGCACCTTTAAGTTCCATTTCCGCTAAGCCTAAAGAACCTTCCTCATTAGTGCAGAAAGGATAGATGGTTTTACCGATAAATTTATAATCTCTCACAAATGTCGCCACGACACGTGGATATGTTCTCCACCAGCATGGGAAACCTAAATAAATCACATCGTATTCATCAAGATTTGGTAATGGGTGAAGATAAGGCACTCTTTCACCTGTTTCATCTTCTCTTCTTGAACGTTTAACACATTCATCATAAGAGAATGGATATGGCTCTTCTGGTTCAATCTTGAACATTGGAGCGTTTTTCGCTTGTGAGATCTTCTCTGCGAGGATTTCTGTGAATCCTTTTTCAATCACTTGTGTTTGCCCGTTGACGGAGTTTTCGCCTATACGAGAAAAATAAACAACTAATGTTTTCATAATTATACCTATATGTCCCTTCACTGACATTATGACAAATTAGTAATACTAAAGGAAGAACAATGCGCTTAAAATATAAATATGTTGAACAAAATCCTCTATTTAGACCAAATAGATATCAAAAAAGAAGTTTCTAGTTTGTTAGAAAGTGCTTTTCCTGAGGATGAAAGACCTCCCACAAAATATTTCTTCAAATCTTTAGAAAAGAAAGAAAACAAACTGTATGCGTATTATCTTGATAATACATTTATCGGTTTTGCTTTCTTAAGCTTCTATCAAGATGTTTGCTATATCTTCTTTTTAGCGGTCGTTGAAGAATATCGTCACCAAGGTTTTGGTGGTCAAATCATCGAAGATATTAAAAAAGAGTATCTAGATTTAGTCCTTCTTCTTTGTTATGAAGAAGTTGATCCAAAATACCCTAATTATGAAGAGAGAGTGGTTAGACAGAAGTTCTACTTCTCTCATGGCTTTAAGCCAAATAAATTAAAAACCAATGAATACGGAGTCATTTACGAAACCGCGTACATTGGTTCTCATCAAGTTGATTTTACTTCTTATCAAGAAATATTTGTTCTCGGATTTGGAGAACGTAATAGACCTTATATTAAAGAAGCTTAATTATTGGGCGTCAACAACACCACTGTTTTTTTCTCTTGAGTTAGCAACTAAGCCTAAGATACCACCGGCAACGCCTAACCATGTGCAGGAAATAGCACTGAAGACGATGGCACAGATTAAGTTACCCATCGCTTGTGTGGCTTTTGCTTTGTTAGAAACAATACCGGACACTAAAGCGAAGACCGCTAAGAAGAAGAAGACAACAGCGCCACCAATCATGCCGCCTAAGTAAGCAGCAGCAGCGACATCGCCACCTTGTTCAGCTTCAGCGATTGCAGGAGCACCAATAGCACCGGCAGCAATCATAATGATGCCAACGATTAAGAAGATACCAGCACAGATGAATGATAAAACTGCACTGATGGTTAAAAATGTTTTTGATAATTTACGCATACATAAATCTCCTTTTCTACGTTAATTATTATAACTCCTTATTTTATAAAACACTACTTTTTAGCGCCCATTTCGGTGACTAAGTCGCCTCTGAACCAGCAACCATACATACCTGGTCCACAGCACACACCAACGATTGGGCTGATAATGTATTCTTCGGTTGGAAGATGTAATTCTTCTTCGATGCGTTTCTTTAAATAATCTTTAGCCTCTCCTGGCATTGTTTCACCAAGATAGACGACATCAGTCACACCTTCCACCATATGTTTTTTCACATATTCAAAGCATTCCACCATGGCTTTCATTGGACCATGCACCTTTTTAAAGGTGTAGTTGTTGCCATAGATGTCCGCCATAATGAGAGGCTTAATATTTAATGTATCAGCGAAGAAAGCAGCGGCGCCACTAACACGACCATAGGCTTTTAAATATTTAAGAGTGTCAATACTACCAACTTGGTGGAAGTATTGTTTGATTTCTTGAATGTACTTATATGTTTCATCAATAGACATGCCTTGTTTTTGCTTTTTCGCGGCTTCGATAACCATTAAGCCTAAAGCCATTTCCGCACGGCAAGAATTGATTGATAAGATTTGACGTTCTGGATACTTTTCTTGTAAGTCTTGTTTAACTAACTCAAAAACACCACGTGTGCCACTTAAAGCGTCTGTGCAGGCAATGTATAAAATATCAATGCCTTGCTTTAAGTATTTTTCACACTTGTTAATGAATTCATCAGTGGCCACTAAACTTGTGGTGATTTTAATATTTGGGTCTTTGACCCATTCATATAATTGTTCTCTTGAGAATTCTGGATAATCTAAATCGCCATGGAGTTCTCTTCCAGCGATATTTAATCCCATACGAAAATACTCAATTCCGTATTTCTCCCTTAACTCTCTGGACATGCCAGAAGAAGTGTCGGTAAATATTTGAAAAGCCATAAATATTAACCTCGCTCTTGATATTAACTATAACAAAAAGATTTATTCTTTTTAAGGGGATAAACAGTACAAATCGCAAAATCTGTTTACCTTCTGAAGCAAGATAAGCCATAAATTTAAAAGTTTTGAAATTGAATTATATAAATAATTTTATTAGAATATAAAAACGATTTAAGGAAACCCAACATGCGTTCTATTCAATCGAAGTACACATTACTCACAATTACCGGCATTCTCGTAGCGATTATTGTCGCCACTATCATTTCGGCGATTTCCGTAAGAAACATTGGTATTGATTCCGCACAACAAAACTTACAACTTTTATGTGAAGCTGGCGAGAAGAGTTTGGACTACTACTTTGAAAGTGTCGAACAATCTGTTGAAACCGTTTCCACATATATTAAGTCTGACTTATTAACTGTTAGTGACAGTGATTTAGATAAGCACATCAATAGAGCGAAAAACGTTTTTAATACTGCCGCTAATCAAACTAACGGTGTCATGACTTACTACTACCGTATTGATCCTCACTACTCCGAAACTGAAAAAGGTTTCTGGTATGTCAAAAATAAAACTAATGAATTCGAAGAACACGAAGTGACTGATATCTCTAAATACGATACAGAAGATACTTCCAAACTTGTTTGGTTCACTGTTCCTAAATTCACTGGCAAAGCAATTTGGTTAAAACCATATATCACTGATACGATTGAAGAACGTGTTATTTCTTATAACGTTCCTGTTTATAAAGGCAACAACTTCGTTGGTGTTGTGGGTATTGAAATTAGTTATCTCACTATGAAAGCCCAAGTTGATGCAATTAAATTGCAAGAAACTGGCTACGCTTTTATTGATGATTCAGAAGGTAATATTGTTTATCACCCATATATCGATGTCTTAAGTATGAATGAAGAAGATATCCCAACTGTTCCAAAGGGTCTTCTTTCCAATAAAGGCGTCATTGAATATACCTATAATGGCGTGAAAAAGATTGGTGTTTGGAAACCATTAAGCAATGGCACACGTTTAAATGTTGTCATCACTGTTAGTGAAGTTAATGGTCCATGGCAACGTTTAGTCGTTCAACTTGTTGTCGCCGCTTTAGCGGTTGCGCTTGTGTTCGCTGTCTTAACCATTGTCTTTGCAAGACACATTACCAAACCATTAAGAGAATTAACTAACGCTGCGGAAGAAATTAACAAAGGTAACTATGATGTTAAGCTCGACTATAACGGTAACGACGAAGTCGGTACTTTAACCGCTGCGACTAATAGATTAATTGAACATTTAGGCGGATATATCTCTGACCTTAACTCACTAGCGTACGCTGACGCATTAACTAGTGTGCGTAATAAAGGTGCCTATGACATCTTTATGGAGCAAATACAAAAGAGAATTGATGAGGGTGAAGATCCAACATTCGCTATTGCGATTTTTGACTGTGATGATTTAAAGACAATTAACGATACATATGGTCATGATAAAGGTGACGTCTATTTAAAGAATTCCTGTCACTTAATTTGCCGTGTCTTCTCTAAGAGCCCAGTCTTTAGACTTGGTGGTGACGAATTTGCCGTTATCTTACAAGGCGAAGATTATCTCAATAGAGAAAAACTTAAAAAACTCTTTATTGAAAAGAGTGAAGAAATTTGCGCTTTCGCTAAAGAACCATGGGAAAGAATTAGTGTCGCTATCGGTTTAGCGGATTATACATACGCTGGCGACAAAGACGCCCATAGCGTAGCTAGACGTGCTGACCACTTAATGTACGAAGATAAGCACGCTCGTAAAAAGAATTTCTAATTACCACAACTCTTTGTGATTGTAGATGGAGTCTTTTTCTTCGTCGATATCTCTCAGTTTTTTTGCTGGGTTCCCGACGTAAATGCCACCACTTTCTAAATCTTTGGTGACCACTGAACCCGCACCAACGACAACGTTATCGTGGATGGTTACTCCTGGAAGAATGGTCACATTACCACCAATCCAACAGTTATTACCGATGGTAATTGGTTTTCCATATTCTCTATCGGTTTCATAACCCTTTTCTTTGTCAAAATAGATTTCTCTTTCTTTAGCCACTAATGAGTGTAAAGCGGTAATGATTGAGATATTTGGGCCAAAGAAACAATTATCACCTATGGTGACTGGGCAAACATCTAAGATTACTAAATTGAAATTGAAATAGCAGTGTCTACCGATTTTAGTGTAGCAGCCATAATCAACATAGACAGGACCACGTACAAAAAGTGTTTCGTCTGAGTTTGGGAATATTTGTTTTAATACTTTTGCTCTATCTGGATGAGCTTCAGGTAGATTGTTATATTGAATGCAAAGCTTATTGGCTTCTAATCTCCTGTTATATAGTTCAGGATAGATAGAATCATAGATCTTGCCTTGCAGCATTTTTTCTTTTTCGTTCATGTCCATATTATATAGCATTTATCAAAACAAAATGTTACCATTTTATTCGAGGTCTAAACATTATGGGTTTTAAAGATATGCATAATTCCAAGTATGGATCTATAAAAGATAATCCAAATCATTCTTTTGTTTTAATGGACGAAAGAAAAGAAGAATACAAGAATGGTTACGTTACTGAGTATCAAAACGCCCGCACTAAGATGCCAAGTCTTGAGCAAGCACAAAAGAGAGTCAACGTTTATAAAGTCTTACGTTTTGTCTTCCTTGGTTTAGGCGCTTTGCTTGTCATTGCTTCTATCGCTGTCACCATAGCGAACTATGGTCGCTTCAGTACAAGTTCTATGCAATTAGGCTTATTGATTGGTATTAATAGCTTTATCTTCCTTGTAGGACTTTGCTCGCTATATCTCAGCCTTGCGACACATACTGATTATCATAAATGTCGCGCGGTAATTCTCAGTCAAGATGACAATGAATAAGGACAACCTAAAAGTTGTTCTTTTTTAATATATAAAGACGTCTAGTTTCTTTGGCTTCGCCTGGCCAAGCAAAATAATCTAATTTAATAACTTTGAAATACGGGGAGAACAATGCTTCCCATTCCTCATCTTTGAGACTGGTTAATCTTAAGACACCATTCATGATGAGATATTTATGTTCCATTAATTGGATATTTCTCTTGTTGGCCATCTCTTCACTCATATAGAAGTTTAAAGAAATGATGACTTTAGCGTCATCAGTGACGATTCTCGCTAGTTGTTTGATAATCTCTTGCGCGGTTTCAATAGGCACAACGTCCAAGACGTTACTGGATATTAAACCATCATAGGTGTTATCAGGAACAGTCTTTAGCCAATCAGATTCAATCTTTTTAGCCATAACGTTATTGATGTTATAGCTTTTAGCGTACGTCTTAACTGTTTCGATGATATCTTCCCCTAGGTCTACCGCAGTGACTTGATGAGCACCACTTTTACTAGCGATAAACGAGGCCCAACCACCACCACAGCCATAATCTAAAACGTTGTGACAAGAACCGAGTTCTTTTATGACCTCTAATAGTTTTAAAGAAGGCGCTAATTCAAAAGGATCAGCATTAGGGACGCTAATGATTTCTTTTTTATCTTCTTCTGATAACTTAATAGATTCGTTCCAGAAGTCTATGAGTGTTTTATTTATTTCCTTATTATCCATATTATTTATTCAAAAATAAGACCATGGCTTCACCATCAAGATAAGTCCCATCTTTAAGTTTTAATTGATGAGGAATGTCTCCGGTTTTCTTAAATCCTTTATTTATATATAAGCGTTTAGCCTTTTCATTAGTGGATATCACGTCTAATTCAATTTGTTCAACACCATCACTATGTTTAGCAAGATCGATCATGATATCAAAGAGAATCGAGCCAATGCCTAAGCCTTGGTATTCTTCTTGAATGGCGATACCAACGTTGGTGCGGTGTTTATCTTTTTCATGGCTAAAAAATCTTAACGCGGAGTTACCAATGATTTTGTCATTTAAATAAACACAGAGAAGATAGTCTCTATTGTTTTCAAAAGAAGCGATAAAGGCTTCCTCTAACTTTATATCCTTATAATATTTATCGTAATCTTGAGGTTCGCTTAATAGATAATGTGTGGTCTTAGAAACGTTAACGATATTATCAAGCAACTTTAAAGCATCGCCAATTTCTGGTGATTTAATCAAAACTTTTAAGCCGTTTTTTAAAGTAAATTCATGTGCTGGATAAATCATAAAGTCAGACCTCTTCTAAATAATTTATTAACAATATCATACTCACTATATTTTCAAAGTCACTAGAGATTATATTTTTCTTTGATTATTTTAGCAGTTATCCCCTCTTAAAACGTCTTATTAGTAGGAAGGGGCAAAAGAATATGAAAAACTTAAAACCTCAAATTAAACTATCAACTTTATTATTAGCACTTATTTCTTTAAGTGCTTGTAACGGTAACATGGCTAGTGGCGGTGGCTACTACTATAATGGTAAATCATATTACAATCACACTGATGACTACGCTCCAAGCGCTAAACCTGGTGAAAGTGAATACGCTGTTGACCCATTAGGCGGCGATGGTTCTTCTAAAGATTCCCGTCCAACCGCTAGACCAGGGCAATTAACATGCTCTGCAGTTAACGACAACAATAAGTATGATTATTGGCTAAAACTTAATGGTCTTAAGGATCAAGACCAATATAACGAATTTGATAGATTCAGAAAATCGTTCGGTGAATATTTCAACACCTATAACCGTGTGAAATTAACCGTTAAAAATGGTAACGATATCTCTGTTAGACTCATAGATGAGAACATGAAGTACTACGTTGATAATACCGAAACCGCTTACCTCTTCCCAGATTTAGTTAAAGAAGAATACGATGTCGAAATCTCTTATCTAGATAAGAACGGTGAAAGAGCAAGTTACACCACGACCGTTAAAGATAACGACGTCATCGATTTAGAAAACGATTTCACCTTATCTAATAGATTAGAAATCATGTTCGTCGTTGACGCTACTGGTAGTATGGGTGATGAAATGTACTACATTAAGAGTGAAATCATTGACGTCTTAGGCAAAGTTAAACAAAAGAATCCTGATACATCTATTAACTTAGCGATGATGGTCTATCGTGATAAGAATGATTCTTATCTCACAAAATATAGCGATTTCTCCACTGATATCGAAGCTCAACAACAATGGTTTGCAAAGCAAGAAGCTTCTGGTGGCGGTGACATTCCTGAAGCCGTCCAAGTAGCGATGAAAGAAGCCGTTGAAAAACAATGGAGCAATGATAGCACTAAGTTAATTGTTCACGTTGCCGACGCTCCAAGTCATAATGAAGATGTCGACGATTGGGCTAAAGAAGCTTATAACGCCGCTAATAAGGGCATCAAAATTATTACTGTCAGTGGCTCAGGTGTCACAAAACAAGCTGAATACTTATTCCGCTCTCAATCCTTAATTACAGGTGGACAATATGTTTTCTTAACTGATGATTCTGGTATTGGCAATGGCCATATTGAAGCCTCTACCGACGAAGAACCATTAGTGGTCGAATATCTCAATGACTGTTTAGTAAGACTTATAAACGGTTACGCGACAGGTGACTTTAGAGAACCTGTTTCTTGGACACAAGCATAATTCTAGCGATCTCCTCTTGTGCCAACTTAAAACGAGCATCACTCCCTAATGCTCGTTTTTTGTTTTATTGTAATTCTGGTTTAATTAAGTTTGTCCAAGTGACGAAGCCTTGTTCACTTAAGTGAATACCGTCTAAACTATATTCTTTTTTCAGGTGATTGTTATCGTCTTTCACTAAAGAGAAGAGATCCATATATTGATAAGAATAGTTCGTGGCCATTGTTTTTATCTCTTTATTAATTGCGATAATGTTTTCTGTAGACTTATTAACGTCAACGTAAGCGGGCAAATCACCATTGATTGGAAGAATAGACATCGTATACACTTTCGCGCTTGGTAAGGTTGTTTTGATACCTTTAAGAATATTGTTATAGTTATCAAGTATTGTGTCACGAGAAACTCCACCATTGATGTCGTTAATACCAATCATTAAGACCACTTTCGTTGGTTCTAAATCATAGAGTGACACTTTGATACGTTTTAAAAGCATGCCTGTGACATCACCACCGATACCACGGTTATATGTTCTAAGAGGTAAATCTTGGTAATAATCATCTAAGTGATATAAGTCAGTAATAGAGTCGCCAATAAAGACAATTTGTCCTTTGGAGAAGTTGCCATTTTCCATCGTAAACTGGGCAACTTTCTTATCGTAATAATCCTCAGATACTTCTTTATTCTTTTTAACGTTTAATAAAACACAGGTGGTAACTAGACCCCCTATTAATAAAGCGGTTGTGGCTATATAGATGATATCCTTCACGGATATTCTTTTGTTTTTACACATATTACTTCTTTTTTAAATCTTTAATAATTGATAAAAGGATTTCTGGTTTGTTGTGATCGCTTGTTTCACAAACAGTAATTGTCTCGTTGAGATACTCTTTCTTTTCTAGCTCAGCAATAAGACCATCTAAATCATAATCTTTTTCATCAAAGTTATATAAAAGTTTACCTTTATCAGGAGTAACTTCAAGAATGTTGTATTGATCGAGTAATGATTTGATAACTAATTCTTCGTATAAATCAGCATTTTTAAGCCAGAAGATAAAATCATCACGAGTAACTGAAATTGGAGCAAATTTCTTTTTGCTCTTTTTTGCTTTAACTTTGGCTCTTGCCCTAGTATCAGAGACATTAATACAACGAACAACAAAGCTAATCGCACAAATGATGAGCACAATAACAAAGAAAGCTGGAATCAGACGTAAGAACTGGTTCTCCACCGGGATTAAAAAGAACGTAACAAGAAATGCAGCGCCAAAAACAACCAACTCAATAATTAGTCTAATAACAAAAGGAGCATATCTAGTTTCGTTTGGGGTTAGAGACATAAATTCTTTAAAACTTTTCATACTAATATTGTAGCGTACCTTTTATTTAAAATAAATAAAAAGAACTGAAGTTTGTTCAGTTCTTATCGTACTTTTAGTCTTCGTCGTAGATATTGAATTTAATCTCACGATTAGCTTTAGTTTTATATAAAGCAATATCAGCTTTCTTGAATAATTCGGAGTAGTTTTTTTCTTTACCTTTATAGACCACCAAACCGATACTAACGGAGAACTTAAATTCATCTGTCGGAAGCTTGATTTGCTCTGTTGTTTCTTTATCGATTTCACTAGCGAATTTTCTCGCCGCTTCAATATCATCATTATTTCTTAAGAAAATGATGAATTCATCACCACCGAATCGACCAACGATTTCATGGTTAACGAACTTTTGTTTTAAATATGTTCCCAACTTATGAAGGATGACGTCACCAGTATCATGACCATATGTATCGTTAATCTTTTTGAAGTAATCGATATCGATAACATAGAGAATACCTTTATTCTCAGAGCTAGATTTAATGAAGTTATTAATCTCTCTAGTTAAAGCGGCTTTATTCTTAATGCCAGTTAATTCATCAGTGTCTTTTTGCTTATTGATTTTACGAATTAAGACGAATTCTTTAATTCTAAAAGAATTAACCATGATGTGGATTAACACACCCACCATTGTGAAGATGACAGTGTTCATGACATCCACTTTCCAGACATCTGGATCTTTAACAAAGTACATCCAAATCAAGAAAACGGTTGATGCAGCGAGCAATTCGATGCACATGAAGAACGGCTTATCAATCATGAACAATGGAGAGATTAATAAGAACGCAATAAATGCAATCGCCGGAGCACTTGGTTTATTTTGTGTAATCAACGCACCAAAGACGAAGAGCATTGATATCGATAGATAAATAATTAGTTGAGCGGCCAAGGAGTCTTTCTTTAAAACAAAGAAGAAGACAGTAGCGACGACTGAATAGATAAAGCCACCTAAATAGAACAATCTATTAATCGCGACAAAGTCGTTGAGCATGGAAAAGATTAATAAAAGACCAAAGGTAACATCCATGATGAGGTGGAGGATTCTCCAAACCTCAAAGTTAGAGACATAGGCGTCCTTTTTAACTTTTCTAAACTCTTCTCTATCTATTCCGCAATAGCAGAAATAATTCCAAAATGTCTTTAATATCTTCTTCATAACTCTCCCCAAAGTTGTTCAATAAGATTTTTTAAGTTTACACTAAAAAAGGCTGTGTGAGAATAAATATTTATTTATATTCCATTTAAGTTAATTGTTAATATAATAAAAATATGAAAGAGAAAGGTCGCAGTTTATTACCCCTTGTTTTAGTGCTTTTTTATAGTGCTTCTTTAGTGAGTTGTAAAGGCGCTATTTCTAGTAGTTATCAAAATAAAACAATCATCTTCCATATTGGGGAAAGCGTCCAAGAAGTGGAGGAAGAAAACAATGTATTTAAAGCGCCAGTTGTGACTCAAGAACACCGTCGTTTTATTGGTTGGAGTCCAGACAATGACAAGAAGCATCTTTTGTCCACTGAAGCCACAATTGAAAAAGAAGATATTGAGGCGTATTTCGGTAACGCTAATTATTTAGAACTCTATGCCATATACGCTGATTTGATAAAGGTGAACTTTGTTTTAGATGAGACCACTACTTACGAATTAGATTCTTATTTGGAGAATAGAGAACTAGTGCCTACCGCTAATAAGGATGGTTTTACCTTTGAAGGATGGACCAAGACTAAAGATAGCACTTCTATTGATTTAGGAAATGTTTCCACGGTTAGCTATACAAGTATTGCCCCTATCGCTAATGGGGATTATGAGATTAGCTTTTATCCTGTTTATACAGAGCGTGTTAATCAAATCACTTTATATAACTACAACACCGCTGATGAAATGGCGGAAATCCATATCGCTACTGCGAATGGTTTAGCCATTGATGATTCATCCTTAATCAAACCTGATGAACATAAAGGCAAAGACGGTGAAATCGCGGTCTATGATTATGTCGGGGCCACTATTACGGTGGATCACTGTGAAGATAAGTACGCTTTAAACGCTATTCCAGGTAAGGTCAAAGTGAGAGGTAACTATACTTCTACCTATGCTAAAAAGCCAATTAGAATTAAATTTGATAGTAAGCAAAAGATGCTTGGACTTAATAATGATAATAAGTTTAAGAGTTGGGTCTTACTAGCCAACTGGAAAGATACGTCTCTTTTAAGAGACGCTAGTGCGTTCTATCTTGGCAATGCTCTCGTAGAATCTGATGGTTTCTACACTTCTGATTTTAGATTCGTCAAAGTATATTTAAACGATCGATATAACGGTGTTTATCTTCTCGTTGAGCAACAACAAATTGATGCAGCACGTGTGAATATTCCTGAATCAAAGAACGCTGATGATTCAGAGAAGACTGGCTACTTCTTAGAGTTTGATGGCTATTATAAAAACGAACCCGCTAATCAAAAGTTCACTGTTTCTTATAACGACGTGAAGACCGGTAATAACGGTTTTACCGTTAGTAACGATATTAATAACGACAACCAATATAACTTTATTAAAAAAGTTACTCAAAATATTTGGAACGTTGTGTATGATGCATTAAAGAAAGCACATACTAATTTAAGCACTAATCCATATCACACTATTGATGATAATGGGGAATATGTCGCTGATAAAACTATCACATCCGCGAAAGAAGCGGTTGGTAGAGTCATTGACTTAAATTCCTTAACCAATATGTATATTCTTCATGACATCTTAGAGGATCGTGATATTGGTTTCTCTTCTTTCTATTTCGCTTTAGATTTCTCAAGCACTGGTAATCATAAGTTAACATATACCGCACCATGGGACTTTGACTATGCTGTTGGTAACAACACATTTGAAAACGCCATGAAGGCTAACTTAAATACTCAAAAGCTCATGAATGATGGAAGACTCACTTATAGTGGTCGTAAATATAAACTTAAATCTAACGCTTCCTTAACCAAAGCGGATTTCACTTTCACTAATAAAGATGGCTTATACTGCCAAAGAACTGATAACCCTTGGTTCGTCGTTTTCTCTAATGAACAATGGCTTTGGGATATGATTTACTCTCGTTGGAATGAAGCTAAAGAAAAAGGCCTATTTGATGGCGTATTGACCATGATTGATACCATGGAAAATAAATACGAAGCCGCATTTAATGAGAACTTCACTAAGTGGAGCCAAGCCTTAGGCATTACATTAAGCGCTTTGCAACCTGATATCGTCACTTATTTTGTTAATCAAAAACAAGCCGCACAATATTTAAGAATCTGGTTAGAAGCAAGAATGGAAGGTCTTGCCTCTGCCTATAAAAATAAAGCGAATAAATAAAAAAGCGTGCTATTCGTTGAGTGCCATTTCCTTCATGATAATCAGAAACAGACAAGTGGTCTTCTTTTTCCAATACCCCCACTCCCTATTAAGAGCATCAGATGCGCCACTTCCGCTAAGCAAGCACGCGTACTTAGCGACACATTTTAATTAAATTGACTAGCACTCTTCAGTTAGTGGAAAGGAGAAGAATTTCTCTAACCTAATGAGTTAGCGTAATCATATTAACAAACCGATTGTCACAAAAGTGCCACATAAACAAAAAAGGACTGATGTATTGTATCAATCCTGTTTAATCTGCGTGACTAGGATGCTGCCTAATAATACTATTTCCACCCTCAGAATCAGTCTGAGATTATTTTTTTAACAAATTATCAAGGGCTTTATCGTTGTGATCAATAATCATATTTCTAATTTCATATTAGAGCATCGATTTTTTCAGCCATATCTTTTGTAATGGACACTGGCCCTCTAATAAGAGAAACGCCAATACTTTTTAAGAATTTGAAATCAATTTTGTTATCTATTCTTTTGATAAGTTTGATTTTCATCAATTTTGTAATTGATACCTCTTCGCTTTTATATTCAAAAGGAATATCGGTTTCCACTACTTCGCATTTGTATTTCACAGCGCCAACAGGATTAGCGATATACATATAACAAATATCACCAATATTAACTTTTCTTGATTGTTTCCAACCAGTCACACCATTATCTCTAATGAAAGCGGCTTCCAAATCGTAATATTTAGGATTACATGGTTGAATAAAAAACATTGGTTCATTATCTTTTCGTGAAGTTTTGCCAATCATGAAGTTTCTTGACCAATCAATATATTCCATCACTTCTTCATCTTTAAGAGAATCATCTAATAAGATGGAGACCCACTTTTGCTTGTTCATATGGTAAGAAGGGTAGATAGCTTTTTCTTTTAATATCTCGTTTCTTCTATTTTCATCAATTCTGACATTAATGACGTCGACATATTCTTCTTTATTTTCTTCGCCGAAGACGGTTTTGTTAATATGCATGATTAAGCCATACCATTTGTTGTTACCATGATATCTAAAAACACCATATGGTTTATATTTTTCATTATCGAAAGGATAATCAGGCTGTTCGTGATACTTTTCATTAATTAGAATCGCTATACGGTTAGCTTGATTTGAGACAAATAGTTGTTTGCAAAAGCAATAATCTCTTATTTTAAGAAGTATTTCTTTATATTCTTCCCTTATTTCACCAACAAAGCCACCTTGGAATGATTCATTGCGGAGTTGGAAATACTCATCGCCAAATTCTTTTTCAACAACTTTGCCAGATAACGTTCCATGTTCATCAACTGTGATTCGCGCTTCAAACTCATTGTTATGAAAAATTACGTGATATGTATATACACCATTAAAACAATCAAAACCGTATTCAATTAGTTTGTCCTTGTTGGGGCGATAGGCTGCGAATAATTCTTGTTCAATTGTCATGCCTCAATTATAAAAGAAAACAGTACCGATTTGTATCGATACTGTAGTTAACAGATGTGTAAGTTTACCCATTTTGATACAATGACCCCCTCTCGGAGTTTTGTCCCCCCTCTTTTTGGGACAAAATTGGGCATTTTGTGTTAAATACAGGAAATGTAGAGGGAAAAGTTTATCTTATTTGATACAATTGTCCCGTAAAAAAGAATTTGATGATAAAAAAAGAAAACCACCCAAAGGGTGGCTTCCCTAAGATTAAACTTGTTTGACTATGACTTCTTGGCCGTTATAATCAACTGAGTATTTGTGTTTGGTGTCAACCTCTTGTGAAATAATCTTATTCGCAATAATGGTCTCCACTTTATTCTGGATGAATCTCTTAATCGGTCTCGCACCATAGATTGGTGAATAAGCACTATTGAGGATCCAACTCTTTAAAGCGTCAGAGAATTCGAACGAATAATAAGATTCTTTTAATCTATCATTGAGATTGTTAAGCATCTTATCAACAATCTTAGATTGAGTCTCTTTAGATAATGGGGAGAAGTACACTATTTCATCAATACGATTTAAGAACTCAGGCTTAAAGGTTTGATGTAATAATCCTTCCACTTTATCTCTTTCATTATTGAGGAGATATTCACTACCTAAATTACTAGTCATGATGATAATCGTATTCTTGAAGTCCACGACTCTTCCTTGACTATCGGTAAGTCTCCCATCATCTAACATTTGTAGTAACAAATTAAAGACTTCGGGATGAGCCTTTTCGATTTCATCGAATAAGACGATAGAATAAGGATTTCTTCTCACTTTCTCCGTGAGTTGTCCGCCTTCTTCATATCCGACATATCCGGGAGGGGCGCCAATAAGACGAGAAGTGCTATATTTCTCCATATATTCACTCATATCGATACGGATGATATGACTCTCCGAATCGAACAAGGATTCCGCCAAAGCACGAGCGACTTCGGTTTTACCCACACCAGTAGGACCTAAGAACAAGAAACTACCGATGGGTCGATTACTATCTTTAATCCCCGCTCTCTGACGGAGAATCGCATCGCTAACTAAAGTTAAAGCTTCTTCTTGACCGATTACTCTCTTCGATAAAGTCTTCTTTAAATCGAGTACTTTCTCTCTATCGCCTTTTTCAATCTTGCTGAGAGGGATGTTGGTCATACGAGAGATAATCTTCGCGATTTGTTCTTCATCCACGACTTCGGATAAGAGTTTCTTCTCGCTTTGAGAATTATCGTTCTCTTTTAATTTCTTCTCTAATTCTGGGATGGTCTTATATTGCAATTCACCAGCTTTTTCGTATTCGGAATGACTTAAAGCGACATCCAAATCAAACTTCGCTTTTTCGAGTTTCTCTTTAATGCCTTTAACTTTGAGAATTCCATCTTTCTCTTGTTTCCATCTCTTATTGAGTTCGTTATCTTTCTCGTTAAGAGAAGAGAGTTCTTTTTCGACATCTGCGAGTCTCTTCTTGCTCGCTTCATCACTCTCCTTCTTTAAAGCAGCCTTTTCAATCTCTAATTGCCTAATCTTTCTCTCTAATTCATCGAGTTCGCTAGGCATAGAGGCGAGTTCCACTTTGATGGAAGCACAAGCTTCATCCACTAAGTCGATAGCTTTATCAGGAAGGAAACGAGATGTTAAATAACGATTGGATAAACTTGCCGCGGCGATTAAAGCATTATCGGTAATCTTCACACCATGGAATGATTCGAACCTATTCTTTAATCCTCTTAATATAGAAATAGTATCTTCCACAGTCGGTTCATTGATAAGAACGGGTTGGAATCTTCTTTCTAGAGCGCGGTCCTTTTCAATATATTCACGATATTCTTTTAATGTCGTCGCCCCGATACAATCGATTTCTCCTCTCGCAAGCATCGGTTTGAGCATGTTAGAAGCATCGAGGGCACCATCCGTTCGACCAGCGCCGACAATGAGGTGGATCTCATCAATAAAGAGAATGATTTTGCCTTCGCTTTCCTTAATTTTATTAAGGACTGCTTTTAATCTCTCTTCAAATTCACCACGGTATTTTGCACCCGCTACTAATGCGCCCATATCTAATTCATAAATAGTTTTATCCTTAAGTATGGTCGGCACATCATCTTTGACGATACGTTCCGCAAGACCTTCAAGTATTGCGGTTTTACCAACGCCAGGTTCACCTAAAAGAATGACGTTGTTTTTAGTTTTTCTGGCTAATATTTCAATGATTTTTCTAATTTCCTCATCACGACCGATGACGGGATCAATTTTCCCCTTCTTAACTTCTTCGTTAATGTTACGGCCAAATTTTTGAAGGACATCTTTATCATTTTCATAGTCAGGCATTTGTTCCATTTGCATAAATTAATCCTCCTTTTATAACTCTATTGTAGCACAAAATTAGCACTCGTTAAGTGAGAGTGCTAAAAATTTTATTAATAACTATGTTATTACTTTTTTGCATTTTATCTCGAAACACCCTTTTTATGTCCAAAAGCTTTGCAGTAAATAGGTAAATCAACTGATAAGCAACTAATAAATAAGAAAAATGCCCATTTCTGAGCATTTTTGCGGTTTTTCGCATATTTCACTTTGTATCAAAGTATGTATACGATAATGGTGCCCCCTGGCGGAATCGGACCACCGATTCATCCTTACCATGGATGCGTAATACCATTTTACTAAGGGGGCAGCATTAATAATTATACATAAATGCTTATCTATATCAATAGAAAATATAATGCGATTTTAATACTGGGATATTAAATATCCTCTTCTTCTTTCCTCGCTTCTTTTAAGCGCATTCCGTACGTAATAGAACGGACAATAAACCAACCCCACGCGAGAATGTGAAGAGCGGAATTAATTGACATTAAAGAATCAACAATATCTCTTTTTGGTAAATCATCTAAAACTAAAAGGCGAAAGATAAATAAAACGAAAAACAATCCAAAGGAAGCAGCGATTGTCACCACGATAACAAACTGCCATCTATCGAAGTATTTCATTGGCTCTTTTTTCATTAGATTTCCTCGCCATATAGGTCATAGACATAGCTTTCAGTAATTCTTACTTCAGTAATGTCGCCTTCTTTAAGTTCTTTTGAGGAACGGAAAAGAATCTTACCATCCACATCATCAGGAGCGTTAAAGTAACTTCTAAGTAAATAATAGCCGTTTTCTTTGCCCACCACTAAGCCTTTCATGACTTCACCAATGTGTTTCTTGTTTAAGTCATAGGAAATACTTTGTTGTAAGGACATGAGTTCATCTAAACGTTTCTGTTTAGTGGCTTCTCTTACTTGATGTGGGAAGTCATATGATTTAGTGCCTTCTTCTCTAGAATAAGTAAATGCACCTAAATGATCGAACTTCACTTCTTTAACAAAGTTAATTAAGTTATCAAAGTCTTCCTTGGTTTCTCCTGGGAAGCCCACCATAACAGTGGTTCTTAGAATAGCGTTAGGAATTTTAATTTTAATCTTTTTAAATAAGTTAGTGAGATAAGCTTTATCACCACGTCTATTCATGGCTTTAAGAATCTTGTCTTCACTATGTTGAATTGGAATATCAAAATATGGTGTTAATCTTTCTTCTTTAGCGATTAAGTCGATTAACTCATCAGTGATTTCGTCTGGATAAAGATATAACAAGCGAATAAAGGCGAGCTCTTTGATTTCTAAGAGTCCTTTGAGTAAATCCACGATTGTCTTCTTTTCCTTTAAATCTAGGCCGTATCTCGTGGTGTCTTGTTCTAGAACGATTAATTCCTTATAACCATCGTTAGCGAGTTTTCTCGCTTCGCTGATGATATCTTCGTATGGTCTAGAGACGTATGGACCACGAATTAATGGGATAGCACAATACGTGCAGCAGTTAGAACAACCTTCACCAATTTTAAGATAAGCACTGTAAGAACCAGTGGACACTAAACGATAATTATCGTTAAGACCTTCAAAGTTGGTGATGTCATGATCAAGGGTCGCTAAAAGTTGGTTAAAGCGTGGATAATCTCTAATAGAAATCCATAAATCTACTTCTGGAATCTCTTTAGCGAGTTCATCTTTATAGCGGTTGACTAAACAACCAGTAACCACGACTTTTTGTTTTTTATTAATGTTATCTAGAATTGTGTCGATTGATTCCTTTTTACTAGATTCAATAAAGCCACATGTGTTGATAACCAAGATATCCGCTTCGTCTTTATTGTTAATAATCTCATAGTGGTTCTTTAAAAGAAGACCGAGAATATTCTCACTATCGACGAGGTTTTTCGCGCAGCCTAAAGAAATGAGGGCAACCTTTTTCATTATTCACTCCTCAAAGCGATAACTGGGTCTTGTCTAGAAGCGTGCATGGATGGGATTAAACCAGCGAGGACGCTTAATAAGATGCTTAAACCAAGCATAATGCCAATAATTGGAAGATTTAAAATCGCAATCGCTGGAACACCGAATGGTTTGACAACAATATTGATAACGATGCAGGCAACGCCTGTAATCGCTAAACCAATCACACCACTGAAGAAACCAGTAACAAGGTTTTCGGCGATAAATAAGCGCGAGACGTCTTTCTTTCGGCCGCCCAAAGAACGGATAACACCGATTTCTTTGACTCTTTCCATGACGGAGATATAAGTAATAACCGCAATCATGAAGGAAGAAACTACTAAGGAAAGTGAGGTGAAAATAACTAACGCTGTGGTAACAATTGTGATCATTGTGTCGATAACATTGATGATTAAAGAAATTGTGTCAGTATAGGTTAATTCATCACGCTCTGTTGGTTTGAGCACTTTTTCTTGAGATGTACCATCATAAAGGGTGATATTCACATCTTTATTCCAGTCATCTAAATACTTGTTAACTTTATCTTTGGTCTTAAAGTCAACTGGATAGATAGACATCGTGTCTGGAAGTTTTTCATATGCATAGGTGCTCACGCCTGTGCTTTCGTTAAGATTTTCGACAATCTTTAAGCCACATAGTGAACGGAAATGGATAGCGTTTTCTTGACTATAATCACGACCTGTGATGTTGCCTAACAATGATGAGAATGATGAGTTAAGGTCACCATTTAAACAAGAGGCATAACCAAATGTGCCATAGACTGGATTATCTGGATCCGCCCAGTTTGTATAATCGAATGTCACATAGGCGTTATATAAAGTACCCTGCTTCACAGAATTCTTAATATGACCAATGAAACCACGGTTTTCATCACGAATGATTTGTGAATTATAAGCATCATTCATGTACTTATCTTGGAACTCTTTGGTGTAGTAAACACCGCGAGAAAGTGAACCGAAAGAAACACCTTCTTTTGGCCTTAAAATACCAGCGATAGTAATCTCTGTACCTTTGCCCCATTCTTCTTGGACAGTCGCTGAGTATTGATAGCCAGTAACCGCTTCAGTTTGCTCTTTAACTTCCTTGCTCACAGTATATTGAGTTGTTAAGTTAATTGTGGCGTTTGTATCACTTGTGATACGGACTAAAGAAAGTTCAGAAGCATCAACAGAAGATGGGTCTGTTAGCATCTTTCTAAGCTGGTCTTGTGATAAGCAAATGAAATTACCAGTTGTTGGATCTGGATCAGTCGCAGGATCCGCCATCATATCAGCCCAATCAAAATCGGAAAGAGAAGACATACCAGCAATAATACTGATGATATCTAAAGTGTCCTTGAGCTTGAACATATAAACAGACTCACTCACGAAAGGACTAATCGTGATATGGGTACCTGTATAGATAACTGCGTTAATGTATGAGGATGATGTACCTTCGCTATACATGAATGAATAGAATTCATCGTTAGAGTCGCTCTTTAAAACGACGTTATAGTCTTTGTAGTTACGAATTGGGATATCGTCGTAATGATAAATTGTGTCATGAGGATAGTATGTAAGTTTCTTATTAAGAAGTTCCTCATAACTGAATGATGTGGCGTATGGATATAACTTATCTAATTCAGCATCAGTTAAGGTGTTTTCAGGATCATATTTCTTAATCGCTTTTTGGGCAATGTTCATGACCTCTTCTTCTTTGTAATAACCAAGTTGAGCGAAGACCAAGTCAGTTAAGGTGGTATCAGATTCCACCACTAACATGATTTCGTTTTCATTCTTTGGGAAATGAGAATTACCTAATAAGTCATATTGATCAAGAATGTACTTCTCATCACCTGGAAGTAACTTCATGAAGTCGGTGAATAAGTCAACATAGTTAGCGTATTGTGAGAAGCCATCCACAGTCTTAAGTTCAGCGATATAACGTTGAGTTAGACCATTTAATGAGATTTCCATTTTATCTTCAACAGAGTTTGGTTCCCATTCAGTGAAGATATTGTTTGTTGGGTCAATGCCATAGCTAAATGACAAAGCGGAGACATACTCGCTTGGGATTTCTTTGACGAATTGCACCAAATCATCGTTGATGGTATTTGTTTTAACCGCGGTAATATCGCTGTAGCGGTCCATTAAGTAGTCAATCATGGAATTAAGACCAACACGTGTGGTTGTATCGAATTCCGCGATTTTACTATCTGTATCAGCGTATAGACCAGTCATCAAAGATGAATAGTCAACAGTTTCTTCTTGGATTTGAAGAGGATAGCTAGAAAGCATATCATCTTGCATATTGTCGATATACTGACGGACACCTGTGGACGCTGCAAGAACTGTAGAAACACCAAAGATACCAATACTACCCGCAATAGCGACGAGCACTGTACGTTTGCTTTTCGAGAATAAGTTCGCTACCGATAAAGCGGTCGCAGTAAAGAAGCTCATTGAGCTCTTTTTCTTTTTACCTTTGGAATCAATTCCATCATCTGGATATTTCGCTAAGACACCACACTTAGGGCATCTTGAGTATTGTTTATAAATAATTTCACCACATTTAGGGCAGCGGTACGCTGTTTGAGTTGGTTTATCGACACCATCAAATGGATGAGAGTCGCCAGTAATGACACCATCGAACATGTTGACGATACGTGTGGCGTAACGTTCCGCTAAATCTGGGTTATGGGTAACCATGATAACCAAACGGTTTTTAGCGACTTCTTTAAGAAGGTCCATAATTTGGACACTTGTTTCACTATCTAAAGCACCAGTTGGTTCATCGGCTAATAAGATTTCTGGATTATTGACTAAAGCACGGGCAATAGCCACTCTTTGCATTTGACCACCAGAGAGTTGGTTTGGTCTTTTCTTTTCCATGCCTTTAAGACCGACTTTGGCTAAGGCTTGGTAGGCTCTTTCTTTTCTTTCTTTTTTGCTCACACCTGCGATAGTAAGAGCGAGCTCAACGTTTTTAGAAATGGTTTGGTGACCGATTAAGTTATAGGCTTGGAAAACGAAACCAATGGAATGGTTACGATATGTATCCCAATCACGATCGTTATAGTTTTTTGTGGACTTATCTTTAATGATAAGGTCACCATCACTATACCTATCTAAACCACCAATGATATTGAGGAGTGTAGTTTTACCACATCCAGAAGGACCTAAGACCGCGACGAATTCATTACGACGGAAAGAAACAGTGACTCCACGCAGAGCCTTAACTGGTTCTTGATTCTTCATGACGTAATTCTTTTTGATATTAACTAATTTAAGCATGGTCTTTTTACCCTATGAGTGCATGATATATAAAAATAAAGTGCCTGTCAATAAAGTTGTACTTTATATTTTTGTCTTTTAAACGATATACTCAACTTTTAGAGATATTCAGCGATTGACCAAGTATCTTCCTCTTCTTCCAAAACGTTGTTTTGTAAAGGATACTCTCTTAAAGTGCCCGCTTTTAGGCCGACATTATAAACAAGTGTGGTCCTAATCTTACGACGTTGTAAGAAGATGACTAGGAAGACAATTAATAGATAAACAGTAATCGCATAGAAGGTTAAAGAAGCATAGAGGAAAACGATGTAATAGGCAAAGGCTTGTCTCATCACAAAATAGAGGACTAAAAAGACACAACCAATAGCCAAAGATATCAATGCGCCTAATGGATATGGACGAGAAATCTGATTGTAGATTCTTTCACCACGTTTAACAGTGTGATAGGAACTATCTAGTCTTTCTTTGTCTCTTTCAAAAGATAAGCCAACTTTACCGTGTGGTAATTCTTCTTTTTCTTCACAAAGAGTCCAACCAAAGGAAGCATAGAAGTCTATGGTTTCATCCGCTCTTTTAGCTTTAACTTTGACGTACTTATTTTCCATACTTAGCTTTTAATTGTTTAATTTTATCTTCTGCTTCTTTTACTATTGTATCTTCATTATGAAGATATTTCATCAATTGTCTGCTGCGGTAATAAAATAACGCTGTATCCGCGAGTAATAAAACCATTGATGGGATGAGGAAAAAGAAGAGATTGGCTTTAGCATCAAAAGAATCTTTCGCTGCTAGGTAAAGGATTAAAAACACAGTCATGATGATAAAGGCAATGGAGACAGGGACTGCGAGTACCCAGAAAGGTAATAGATGCGGAGAAGTCTCTTTTTCGATCTCCACCATTTCTTGGTAATAAGGTGTGTTTTCATCTCTTTCAAATGTCAAAATTGAAGGAGCATTTTCCTTTTTTTCTTCATTAATTAATTTCCAATCAAATAAACCCATCAAATATACTGAACGGGTCACACTAAATGAATTAACTTTTCTTATACATTTTTCCATATACTTTATTGTATTATTTTTCGTATTATTTTTGCAACTTTATTACATAAAAATTTCTAAATATAATTATTTTTTGAAAATCATTTGTATGTAACATTTTCTTATGTTACACTTGCAACGGATATAAGGAGGTCATTAATATGATTTCTCGCAAACATAGCACAAAAGATTACATCACGATTTCTTTATATTATCTGATGTCAAAGTTCGATTATGAATCAATCAGTGTAACCGATATTTGTTCTAAAGCTCGCGTATCTAGAATGTCTTTCTACCGTTACTTTAATAATAAAGAAGATATCTTCATTAATTACTGTGACGAAAGATTTGAAGACTTCTTCCAGATCATCAACGAAAAACACATTGACGACATTTACACTTTCTTACTTGAAGTATTTAATTACATGAAGAAATATGCTCGTCAAGTTACGATATTAAAAAGAGCAAGAAAAGAAAACTTACTTGTCGAAAAGTTCACTGACTATGGTGCTTATTTAGCAAACCACATGTCATTAACCACTGAAAATAATCTTATAAATAATAGAATCGTTGCTGCCTTTTTAGCGGGTGGTATCGCGAACGTATTATTGCTCTGGTTTGAGCTTGGTTTGGATCTTCCACCACAAGAAATGGCAAAAATGGCTTATAGCATTTTCTCCACTCTAAATGTGGAACATGCTATGCATAAGGACAAATAATCAATCGTTCATACACCATAAAAATAAATTTTCAAAGAGAAAAAAACATAAAACTAGACAGTGTCTAAATTTGTGTTTTTTTTCATTTTCAAACCCTCTCAATATTATTAATATTAATGCACCTGCTATAAAGCGGGAGACCGCTACTAAATAGCTAATTGTAAGCAGAATTTGGGGATACTGCTTTTAACTATACTAAAGAAGAATAAGGAGAGATTTTTATGCTCAGAATTAAAAAGAGAGATGGCAATATTGAAGAGTTCGATATTTCCAAGATTGAGAACGCTATTGAAAAAGCTTTCATGGCGGAACACAAATTCTACAATCACGACATCATCGAAATGCTTGCTTTACGTGTTACTAGCGATTTCAATCGCAAGGTTGTTAACGACACCATTGGCATTGAAGACGTTCAAGACTCCGTTGAAATCGTCTTAATTCAAGCCGGTTACGTGGACGTCGCGCGTTCCTATATTATTTATCGTAAGCAACATCAAAATTTACGTGATATTAAAGAAACAAACCTCAACTATAAAAATGTTGTCGATAACTATTTAAAAATCAACGACTGGCGCGTTAAAGAAAATAGTACCGTGACATATTCCGTTGGTGGCTTGATTTTATCAAACAGCGGCGCTGTTACCGCTAATTACTGGTTAAGTGAAGTCTATGATGATGAAATTGGTAACGCTCATAGAAACGCTGAAATCCATATCCACGACTTATCCATGCTCACAGGTTACTGTGCTGGTTGGTCATTAAAACAATTAATCCAAGAAGGTTTAGGCGGTGTTCCTGGTAAAATCACTTCCTCACCAGCTAACCACTTAAGCACTCTTTGTAACCAAATGGTTAACTTCTTAGGCATTATGCAAAACGAATGGGCAGGCGCTCAAGCCTTCTCCTCCTTCGATACATATTTAGCGCCATTTGTTAAAGTTGATCACTTAACATACAAAGAAGTTAAACAATGCATCCAATCCTTCATTTATGGTGTTAATACACCATCCCGTTGGGGTACACAAGCTCCATTCACCAACATCACATTAGACTGGGTCGTGCCAAACGATATGGCTGAACTCAACTGTTTAGTGGGTGGTAAAGAAATGGATTTCAAGTACAAAGACTGTGTTGAAGAAATGGCAATGGTCAATAAAGCCTTCATCGAAATCATGATTGAAGGTGACGCGAATGGCCGTGGCTTCCAATACCCAATCCCAACATACTCCATTACTCGTACATTCGACTGGGAAGAAACAGAAAACAATAAGCTCTTATTCGAAATGACAGCGAAATATGGTACACCATACTTCTCTAACTACATCAACTCCGATATGGAACCAAGTGATGTTAGAAGTATGTGCTGCCGCTTAAGACTCGACTTAAGAGAATTAAGAAAGAAATCCGGTGGTTTCTTCGGTTCTGGTGAATCCACAGGTTCTATCGGTGTTGTTACTATTAACATGCCAAGAATCGCTTACTTAGCCACTGATGAAGAAGACTTCTACAGAAGACTCGATCACATCATGGATATCAGTGCTCGTTCACTTAAAGTGAAACGTAACACCATTACCACATTAATGGAAGCTGGTTTATATCCATATACCAAACGTTATTTAGGTAACTTCAACAACCACTTCTCCACTATCGGTTTAGTCGGTATGAACGAAGCTTGCTTAAACGCTAGATGGTTAAGAAAAGATTTAACAAATCCAGAAGCTATCCAATTCACTAAAGATGTTCTCAATCACATGAGAAACAAATTATCTGACTATCAAGAATTATATGGTGACTTATATAACTTAGAAGCCACACCAGCCGAATCCACAGCCTATCGTTTAGCGAAACACGATAAAGCTTTATATCCAGATATCATTACTGCTTCTGAAAATGGCAGAACACCATACTACACCAACTCTTCTCACTTACCAGTTGGTTACACAGAAGATATCTACAAAGCTCTTGATATCCAAGATGGTTTACAAACTCTTTACACCTCTGGTACAGTCTTCCACTGCTTCTTAGGTCAAAAGTTACCAAGCTGGAAATCTTGTATGAATCTTGTTAGAAAGATTGCGGAAAATTATCACATTCCATATTACACAATGTCTCCTACATACTCTGTATGTAAAGACCACGGTTATTTAACCGGTGAACAATATGTCTGTCCAAAATGTGGTAAGAGAACTGAAGTCTATTCCCGTATTACTGGTTACTATAGACCAGTCCAAAACTGGAATGATGGTAAGACAGAAGAATTCCAACACCGTAAAGTTTATGAACCTGCTAAATCTAAACTCACCCATAAAGTCACTGACGTTTTAGGTTCTCAAGATGAATGCGACGAAGAAGAAAAGATTGTTACAAACGAAATCTTATTATTCGCCACAAAGACATGTCCAAACTGCAAGATGGCTAAGATGCTCTTAGACAAAGCTGGTATTAAATACAATGTTGTTGATGCTGAAGAAAATGCTAATCAAACCAAAGCATTTGGCGTTAGAAAAGCTCCAACATTAATCGTTCCAAAGGGCGACGGCACAAACGACGTCTTTGAAAACGCTAGTAACATCAAAGGTTACATTGAAAGCTTAAACTAATATGGTTGATGTAATCATTGTTGGCGGTGGTCCCGCAGGGATGAGTGTGGCTCTGAATTTGCTCAGAGCCGGCCGCTCAGTCCTCATCTTAGAAAAAGAAAATTTCGGTGGTCAAATCGCTAATTCCCCACGTGTCGAAAACATTCCTGGCACAAAGGAAATTTCTGGTTTAGATTTCGCTGGAAATCTCTTCGAACAAATCCTCGATTTAGGAGCTAAATTTGAACTCGAAGAAGTCCAAAGAATTCTTAAAGTTGATGGCGATTTTGAAGTCACCACAAATTACCATACATATCAAGCACATGCTGTTGTCTTAGCAAACGGCGTTAAGCACCGTAAAATGAACCTTCCAAATGAAGATGAATTCATTGGCAAAGGGATCTCCTTCTGCGCTGTGTGCGATGGCGCATTTTATAAGGATAAAGATGTCTATTTAATCGGTGACGCTAACACAGCTTTACAATATGCGTTAATGCTTGCTCAAACATGTTCTAATGTTTATATGTTCACTCTTTTTGATAGATTCTTTGCGGATCAAATCCTCATTGATCGTTTAAGACAAAAAGATAACATTCACATCACTCATAATATGAATCTTGTCGCTTATTTAGGACAAAATGAATTAGCGGGTCTTCGTTTTGAAAACACGATGGATCACTCCGTTCATGAATATCCAACAAATAACGTCTTTGTCGCTATTGGACAAGTTCCACAAAACGATTTGTTCAAATCCTTATGTGAGACTGATGATCATGGTTTCATCGTCACCAATGAAAAGATGGAAACATCTCTTCCAGGTTTATTCGCCGTAGGCGACACAAGAAAAAAAGACGTCCGTCAAGTGGCTTCCGCGATTGGCGATGCCTCAATTGCTAGCGTCTTTATCGATAAGTATTTAATGCTTAATAACCGCGCAAAGTAACTTCTAAAATACCTGTCGCGAGATAATCTCTTAATTTATTGGCCTCTTCGATACTAACTTCGTGGAGGCCTTTTTGTATACATCCTTCACGGTCAACAAACTTTTGAAGGAATAACTTCTTGGCACCCTTGATTAAATTTAGGAAAGCTTTGTAGTCCATTCTTTCATGGAATTCTTTGACTAAGGTTGTTCTAAATTCATAATCTGGCGCTTTCGCCATAATGATAGAAATACTCTTTTTAATATTTTCAACATTGATGAACTTTAAGCCACATGTTTCAGCATATAAGTTTGGACAGTTTTTAATGTCCATAGCAACATAATCAATGAGTCCTTCATCAAGGAGAGATTCCACTATTTCTGGATTAGTTCCATTAGTGTCTAACTTGATTAAAAAGCCAAGGTCGCGAACCGCTTTTATCTTAACCTTCAAATCATGTTCCATTGTTGGCTCACCACCCGTGAAAACAACCGCGTCAATGAGACCCTTTCTGGTCTTCAAAAAATCGAGTATTTCATTGAAGTCAATTTCGTCTTCTTTGGCCGCGCCTAAAATGGCCGCGCCATTATGACAAAATGGGCAGCGCATGTTGCACGCTTGTGAGAACAAGACTACAGAAACCTTGTCTTCATAATCGAGTAATGAAAGTTTATCAATTCCTACAATTGCCATCGTATTTAATATTGTAATATTAAGTTGTTTTCAAAGCAAATATCATTATAATAATTTGTATATGGAAAAGTTTGATAATATTTCTTGGGACGAATACTTTATGGGTATCGCTTCTTTGAGCGCCTTAAGAAGCAAAGATCCCAATACAAAAGTAGGCGCATGTATTGTTGACGACGATAATAAAGTCGTCTCAATTGGCTACAATGGTATGCCAAAAGGTGTTGATGAAACACAACTATCTTGGAACAAAGGTGAAGGCTTAGATTCTAAGTACCTTTATGTTTGTCACGCAGAATTTAACGCGATATTAAATACGCGCAACGGAAGCGCGCTCAAGGGTTGCCGCTTATACGTGACGTTATTCCCATGCAATGAGTGTGCGAAGGCATGCGTACAAGTGGGCATTAAGGAAATTATTTATTTAGAAAATAAATACGCTGAAACAATCGGTGTCCAAGCTAGTAAAAAGATGCTTGAATTAGCCGGTATTAAATTAAGACAATTCAACGCCAAAGAATTAAATGAATTAGTGAAGTAATTATGACTATTAAAGAATACGTTGCTCTTCGTAAGGAAGAGATTAAAAACTTAGTCTTAGGTTTAGAAAGAAAACCATGCATCGCAATCGTCCAAGTCAACGAAGACGCAGCGAGCTATGCGTATGTCCGTGGTAAACTCAAAGATGCTGATGAATTAGGCATCAAAGCAGACCTCATTAAATTACCATTAGAAACAACACAAGAAGAATTATTGAAGGTTATCGACACATTAAATAATGATGACCTCCATGATGGCTTTATTGTGCAAATGCCTTTACCAAAAGGTATCGATGAAGAAACCATTAAATTAGCGGTTGATCCAAGAAAAGACGTCGATGGTTTCCATCCATTATCATCACTTATTCCATGTACTCCAAAAGGTATTATCAACTACTTACATTTTGAAAAAGTTCAAATGCAAGGTAAGAACGCTGTGGTCATCGGACGTAGCAATATCGTCGGTAAACCAATGGCTAAACTCTTGCTTAAAGAGAATATGAATGTCACAGTTTTGCACAGCAAAACCACTCCAGAAGATATGGCTTTTTACATCGCTCACGCTGATGTGATTGTCGTGGCGATTGGCAAAGCTGGCTTCCTTGACAATCGATTCACATATAAAAAAGATGCCGTCATTGTTGATGTTGGCATCTCAAGAACTGATGAGGGTTTAAAAGGTGACGCAATTCCAGGTCTTCCAGTCGGACTTCAAACTCCAGTTCCTGGTGGTGTTGGCCTCGCAACTAGATTAGCCCTTTACGAAAACTTATTAGAGATTTACGGCGTTAACAAGTAGGTTAGCGCCTTTTCTTTAAGAATGTAATTTTTCCTTTCTCTTTTTTGATGAGATGGCGTTTTACTAAACTCGTTAAAAGACGAGATAATGTTTCTCTTTGAATGCCGATTTGCGCGGCTAATGCGGTAACGTTTTTGAAGATGATAACGTTATCGTTTTTACTTGCGTAATAGAACAATCTTTCTTCAGCGTTGGTGAATGATAAAAGTTGGATTCTCGCATTGAGGGATTTACCAAAATCTGATTGAGCTTGTAAGTACAACTTTAAGAAGTCTTGGTTATTTTGTAAAAGGAAGATCAAATTCTCCTTATTGATAAAAGCGATGACACACTTTTCTTTAGCAATGACATCACCGCGATAAACAGGATCACTAGAGAAGATTAAGTTATTACCAAAAATGTCTCCTGCTTTTAAAGAGTTGAGCAACATCTCTTTACCTTTGAAGGCATAGGAAACAATATCGACTTTACCAGAGACGATGACACCGACGTTCTCACAGGCGTCACCTTCATGAGCAATAATGCTGTTTTTGGTTACTTGATAACCATTCACTAATTTATGTTCTTTTTTGCTTAATACTTGTAAAAGTGGAATTTTCATAATATTTGTGTGACCTCAATCACATTTTATTATAAATGGTTCCTGTATAATTACAACGGAGGAAATCAAAAAATGAAAAAATATATATCACTTATCGCAGTCGCCCTCGCGCTCACTGCATGCAATAGCAACTCAAGTCAACAAGGTACAGGAGAATTCGATCGTTCATCTTTAAGCATCGTCACTCCAACAGGCGCTCCAGCATTAGCGTTCTATAACTATGCTAATAGCGAGAACTTTGAAACTAACTCAAACCCAGCAGAAGGTATCATCCCTCAAATGGTCACTGGAAAGAAAGATGTCATCGTCTTACCAACCAACGCTGGTATGCAAGCCATCTTAAATAAGAAAGCGGAATATCAAATTGCCGCGACAATCACATTCGGTAATTTCTACCTCATCAGCATGAACAACGATGAGAATAAGACACTCGACGCTAACGACACAATTCTCCTTTTCCAAAAGGGTAATGTCCCAGATAAAGTCTTCCATTATGTTTATGGTAATGACTATGACGCTAATGTCCATTATGTCTCAGCCGTGAGTGATGCAGCCGCTGCTGTTAACGCTGGCTTCTTCGCCGATGCTGAAACAGGTACAAACGTTGTTCCTAACTATGTCATGCTTGCTCAACCAGTTTTAACAACTGTCTTAAACAAGAACGCTGATAAGGGCTATGCAGTCTATGCTGATATGCAAGCCAAGTATAAAGAAAAATCAAATGATCAAGCTTTATTCCAAGCTTCCGTCTTCATTAAGAAGACTGTCGCTAGAAAGACCGCTACAGCATTCTTAGATTCTTTAAAAGCGGATATTGAAACCGCAATCAAAACACCAGAAGTTATTGAAGAAGCATTAAAAGATGCTCAAGACGCTCAAACTGTGTACGGCATTGCTCCTGCAATGGCGACAACAGTCACCAAGAATAACAATGGTATGGGCTTAGGTTTTGCGCGCGCTATTAATAATAAAGAAGCTGTCGAAACCTTCTTAAAGCTCTTTGGTATTGAGGGGTTTGATGAGGAAGTTTATTTCTAATAAATTTACTCTCTTCGCCTTAGGCATATTATTCGTAATTGTTTTATGGATAATTCTTTCGTTGTGTTTCGACACTAACGGAGGAATATTCCCTTCGCCTATTGAAACATTTAAAAGATTCGGTGAACTTTTAACAGAGCCATATTCCTATCAATGCTTAGGCCATACATTCAAAAGAATGTTTATTGGTTTCTCTATATCTTTTGTCGCTGCTTTATTAGTTGGAATCTTTGCTGGTAACCATCAGCCTCTCTATGATTTCTTAAAGCCTTTAATGACGGTGATTAAGAGTATTCCAACTGTTGCCCTAGTATTCTTATTTGTGGTTCTTTTAACACCTAAAGACGCCCCTATCCTTGTGGTGATTGCCATTTGCTTTCCAATTCTTTACGAAGCAGTCGCTAGTGGCATTAGAAAAGTTGATCCACAAGTGGTACAAGCCGCACGTGTTGATGGAGCGCGTTATTTAAAAAGAGTTTTATTTATAAAACTACCACTATCTATTTCTTATATTATTGTCGGTGTTGTTTCTAGCTTCTCTTTGTCCTTTAAGATTGAAATTATGGCGGAAGTTATTACCGGCACCACAACTAATGGCTTAGGCAGTGTTATTCACTTCGTACAGCAACAAGATCCTACCGAATTAACAGGGGTCTTCGCCTATTCCTTATTCGCTATTGTTTTCATGCTCTTATTCACTTTATTAGAGCAAGTAATTAGACAATTACTAATTAAGCAAAAAGATTGATAAAACATTGTTTTTACCATAAACTTAATTTAAGGAGAACATACACAATGGAATTAAAAGGCAGTAAAACTGAAAAGAATTTAGAAATGGCTTTTGCTGGTGAATCTCAAGCCCGCAATAAATATACATATTTTGCAAGCCAAGCTAAGAAAGAAGGCTATGAACAAATTGCCGCTATTTTCTTAGAAACAGCAGAAAATGAAAAAGAACACGCTAAGATGTGGTTCAAATATTTACATGATGGTCAAGTTCCAAACACCATCGAGAACTTAAAAGCGGCCGCTGAAGGCGAAAACTTTGAATGGACCGATATGTACAAGAAGATGGCAGAAGAAGCTAGAGAAGAAGGCTTTATGGAAATTGCCGCGAAGTTCGCTCTCGTTGCTAAGATTGAAGCAGAACACGAACAAAGATACCTTAAACTTTTAGAAAAGGTCAAAGCGGATAAAGTATTCATCGCTCCTGATGTCGTCGTCTGGAAGTGCCGTAACTGTGGTCATATCCATATTGGTAAAGAAGCACCAAAGATTTGCCCAGCTTGCGCTCACCCACAATCTTATTTCGAATTAAGAGTCGAAAATTACTAATCTTTAATTAAAATTAAAAAGAAGCACAGAGACAAGACTTTGTGCTTTTTTATTTTCCTTAAATTTCCTATTGCATTTATTATTATTTTCTATGATAATATTAAAGCGCGTTACAAACGGATCTGTGGTGTAGCGGTTAACATGTCTCCCTGTCACGGAGAAGACCGCGGGTTCGATTCCCGTCAGATCCGCCAGCGCTTTTTTAAAGAAATGGCTCGGTAGCTCAGTTAGTAGAGCATCAGACTGAAAATCTGAGTGTCGCCGGCGCGCTCCCGGCCTGAGCCACCATTTATTTAGATAGACACAGAGATGTGTCTTTTTTGTTACTTATAAGCAAAGAAAAAACCGCTAGCGGATGCTAACGGTTTCTAATAATCATTAATCTTTTAGATTAGGCAACTTTTGTACCGACAACCTTGAATGATTTCATTTCGACGGAATAGCCAAGGTTACGTTCAATCCTAATGGTGTTTCTGCCTGGTAAAACATCGAATTCAAACCATGGAGCAAAGAGTGTTGATGCACCTTCTTCTAAGAAATCGGAATAAACTAAATATTTAAATTCAATATCTTGTTCACCGACTTTCCATGTACCTAACTTGCTTTGATCAACAGCGATTGTGTTAACTTCAACGTTATACTTCCAATCATCGCCATCTTGCCAGTTGTACCAAATCGATTGGTGACCAGTTTCGGTTTCTCTGTTCCAAACGTTGCTGTCTCTTGGTGGCATTTCAACCCATAATCTAGCTTTCATTTTCATAGAAGCATTGAATGTGAATTTGACATAGGAGCCAGTACTGGAGAATTTGCCAGCGGATGAGAAGCCATCAGCTTCCTTGTTGGCGTCTTGAGCACTCCAAGTGATTGTTTCACCATTACCATCAGCGGCTGGTGTAGTTTCTTGTGTCACTAATGCTTGAGCGGCATCTGGTGTTGGAACTGCTGGAGCCTTGCTTGATGTTGATGATGGTTTGCTTGTGCTTGGAGCAACTTGACTTGTTGTTGGGTTGTTACTTGCAGGTTTTGATTCCTTTGATTCTTCGGCTGGTTTATTACAACCGACTAAAGCGGAAAGTAAAAGACTTAATGCTGCGCATGAGACAAATAAGTTTTTCTTCATTATAAATTCCTCCTCTTATGGAATAAATATACTTTATTTTAATCCTCTATATAGGAGATTAAAAGAGAAAATGTTTGACCAAGACAAGAAAAAACCGCTAACGTGAGCTAGCGGTCTTTTTAAATTTGCTATGAACTAGTCTTGTTTTTGTGTTTCTTTTGGTTCATCGCCTTCTGGTCTTGGAAGGCCGACTTTAGCCATAACATCATCAACAAGTTTCTTCGCGCGGCGATAAGCTAAATCGCTCTTAACGCGGAGTAAGCATGGAAGATCTTCGTACTTCTTCGCTTCTGCTCTTTCAACTGGAATTGTTGATTCAGCATAATCATCTGGATTGAGGTTGAGGTAAACACGGAGGTGTTTGCCGACGATTGTCACGAAGACATAACGTTGTCTCTTATATGAGAATGTATCACCTGGAATGGAGACACGGTTTCTCAAACCATACCATTTAATATAGTCTCTTAAGTCATAGTATTTATGACGTAAGTCGTAAACGCTGTTTCTTAAACGTGTTTCGAAAGGTTTTCTCTTTCTCTTGCCTTTGATGACTAAACCTTCTGGACCTTCGGCTGGGGCTTCTTCTTCCTCTTCCTCTTCTTCTTCGTCTTCAGGTTCTTCTTCTTCAGGCTCTGGTTCTGGTTCTGGCTCTGGTTCTGGCTCTGGTTGTGGAGCTGGAGCAGGAGCTGGTTCTTCTTCTTCTTTTTCAGCGTGATATTCTTCGACGTGTTCATCAAGACCCTTATTAACGATCTTACGAACTTCTCTTTCGCTTAAACCACCTTCGCAGCATTCTTCTTTTGGTTCTTCACCAGCGGCTTTTTGTAATAAACCGAATAACATTCTGAAGACTGGTAATAAAACAAAGAAGATGGCGAATAATTCAAGACCAAATGCACCAGCTAATAAAAGGAATGCAGAGATTCTTAAAACGCCCATTTGAATCATAGGAATGGCAAGGATGAGGATGAATGGTAAGAAGCCAATCGCGACAACGATGCCAACGGCGGATAATAAGAAAGCTGGTTTCTTTTTGATAATGGCCATAACAATTGTTGCAATACCTAATGTGATGGCAACAAAGACGAGCGCAACACCAATGAAGGCTGTTTCATGATTGAAATAATGAGGGTTCCACATATTGACGTAATCACCAATAGCTGCTCTTGGGCCATAAACAAAGATTTGGCTGTTGATGATTCCTTGACCGCCATCGATTAATGGAGTGACCATACAGATACCAACGAGTAAGGCACTAATTAACCATAAAGCTAAACCAATACAAGAGGAACGCAAAATTTTCTTGTTTTCCATGGATAGAATATCTCCTTATTTATTTTAATTTAATTCCTATTTCGCGCGTTTGCAATACATAAAAGTTAAATAAAGCGTTAAAAAAGTTGAAAACACGTGTATATAGCGCCTAATTTGGGGTATTTTGTTACATTTGATATGCGAGTGTAACATGCTTTTCTTACGGGATTAATTTGCGAAACTAGGTGACATGTCGGCTCTTTTTGTTTTTAAAAATACGCGATATGGTATTGATTTAATTACTAGTGACATTTTCATAAAGAAATGGTTAGAATATAGACATGTTAATAAAATTAAAAGTTCAAAATTTCGCCATCATTGAAGACATTGAGATTGCTTTTAAAGATGGTTTGACTGTTTTAACAGGCGAAACAGGTGCCGGTAAGAGCTTAATTATTGATTGTATTGGACTCTTATTAGGCGAAAGAGCGGCCTCTGAAATGATTAGACAAGGCGAGGAGAAGGCCATCGTCCTCGGTGTTTTTGATAATCAGAGCCCAATCGTTAAAGCGGCTTTAGAAAAAGCCAATATTCCAGAAAAAGATGGATTAATAGAGATTAAAAGAACGATCTCTAACAATAAAAATGTTGTTAAAATCAATGACACTACTGTGTCTTTAAGCGATTTAAAGAACATCATGTCATTAATCGCGGATATTCACCAACAATTTGATATGGTGAAACTCTTTAACAATGAGAATTACCTCGCCATGGTAGATGGTTTTAACTCTAGACTAGTTAATCAATACCTTGAAAAATATTTGACATGTTATGCACTTTTGAAAAAACAAAGCGAGACGTACCATAGTTTAGTTAAAAGGATTGATGAGCTTAATAAAAACCAAGAGGCATATGAATATGCTTATCAAGAAATCAAAGCCCTTAACTTAAAAGAAGGCGAGGAAGAAGAGATTGCTTCTGAAATCACCTTACTTGAAAACTATGACAAGATTTATTCCTTATTAATGGAATCTAAAGAATTAATGGATGGAGAAGCCTTAGGCAATATCTATCAAATTAAGGAAAACATTAATAAGTTATCTGAATACCAAAATGAATATCAGGAATACTTATCAAGATTAGATAACGCTTACTATGAACTCGAAGATATGTTCGAAGAGATCAAAAAGAAAGCTAGCTATCTCAATTACGATCCTGAACACTTAGACGCACTAATCGAACGCTCACACGCGATTAGCAATTTAAAGAAAAAATATGATAAAGACTTTGATGGACTTATTAAGTATCAAGATGAACTTAATGAGTTACTCAAATATAAAGAAGACTACTCTATTCTTCTAAAAGAAGAAAAAGAGAAGTTGTCCGCGGTATATAATGAAACATATGTCGCCGCGATGGATCTCCATAAAGTGAGAGAAGACATTGGTTTAAACATCACAAAAGATTTAGAAAAGACATTATCCGAACTCGGATTAGCGTGTCGTTTCAATGTCGCGGTTAATAATAAAGAAAAGAATCAAGATTTAGATATCAATATCTTCTCTGATAACGGTATCGACACGATTGAGTTCTATATTGAAACAAATATTGGTGAAGGTCTTAAACCATTAGCAAAAGTTGTTTCAGGTGGTGAACTTAGCCGTATCATGTTAGCGATTAAACTTCTCTACGTGAAAGCTCAAAAGATTAACACTATCATCTTTGATGAAATCGATACAGGTATCAGTGGGGATGTTGCTAGTAAGGTGGCTAAGAAGATTAAAGAATTATCATTCTCACATCAAGTTATCACCATTACTCACTTACCACAGGTCGCAAGCTTAAGTGATCACCACATCCGCATCGCTAAGAAAGTTAGTAACAATAGAACATACACCACCATCAAGGAATTATCCTTAGATGAAAAGATTTATGAAGTAGCGTCATTGATCTCTTCTGGCAAAGTGACCGATAAACAATTAGAGTACGCCAAAGAGATGGTGATGGAAAGAAAATAGGACCGTTCGGTCCTTTTCTTTTATTTCAGTTTCATTCCTTCTCTAAAGGCGTTTGCGACTGTCGCACCGATTTCTTTATATTCAGCTTTAATTGGGTCAAATGTAATGAAGTGGGCTTTATCAGGATTGACTTTACCGTCTTCAACAATACTTTCATCCGCACTGACGTTAACGATTTTGGCAATGACGTTACCACCACCTTCGCCTTCGTTAATGATATCCACTAATTCACATTCAAGAGTCAATGGATAATCAGTGAATAATGGCGCATCTATATGGGTGGCTTTTTCGTATTTAAGACCACTCTTTTTGATTTTGTCTTTTTCTTTCTTGAAAGAAACAATACCGACATAGTCACTAGCTGTCACTGTTTCTTTAGTGGCAAAACTCACAGTAAAGACTTTCTTATTTCGAATGTTGTCTGTTGTTTGATGGGATGAAAGACAAATCATAATTTGATTGTAATCATAGACACCACCCCACGCCGCATTCATTGCATCTGGTTCTCCATTTTCATTAAAGGTACCAATGATGAGGACTGGCATTGGAAATAGCCATGTTTGCACTCCAAAGTCTTTGCGCATATTATCTTCCTTTCAAAAAGTTATATAAACGAGACATACCGTCTTTAACATTATTTAAGCTTGTTGCAATGTTGACTCTAATGAACTTATCTCCGTTTGGGCCATAATGTAAACCGTCATTGATATATAAGCCTGTCTCTTCTCTAAGCTTTTTAGCGAACTCGTCACTAGGCAAGCCATAGTAAGAGATATCAAGCCACAACAAGTATGTTGCCTGACCAGACACTAATTTGACTTGTGGGAGGTTTTCCTTTAAGAAGTCTTTTACATATTGTTTATTAACTAATAAGTATTCATTTAATTGGTCAACGTAATCCGCCCCTTTAGTGTATGCGGTAATTGTCGCGGGAACACAGAAGTAATTTGGTTCACCGATATCATCGTGATAGAACGCTTTTTGCACTCTTTCTCTGATTTCAGAATTGTTGACCACAGTGACCGCGGAATGTAAACCCGCAAGGTTAAAAACCTTGGATGGAGCGATACATGTAATAATGTCATCAGCGATTGATAAAGCGGGAACGTATTTACATCCTGGTTCCACAATGTCACAGTGGATTTCATCAGAAATCATTTGGACACCATATTTATGGAGGATGTTATAAAGCTTTTGAATTTCTTCTTTCTTCCAGATTTTTCCAATTGGATTATGAGGATTACAGAAGATAAATAATTTCACGTTGTTCTTCTTAATCTTTTCTTCAACATCTTCATAATCAATGAAGAAGTCATCGTTTTCATAAATAAGATTGGAGACAATTAAGTTTCTTTGATTAGACACCACAACAGTGAAGAAGTTGTTATAAACAGGAGAAAGAATCATGACGTTATCATTCTCTTTAGTTAATGTTCTCACTAATGAGTCTAAAGCGGATACCACACCTGTAGCGAACACCATGTTATGGTAATCAATATCAATATCATGACGAGACTTCCACCAGGACTGGTAGGCCTTGAAGAACTCATCAGTGCAGTACGAATAACCATAACTACCATCTTTCGCAGCCTTAATAATCGCTTCTTGGATTTCAGGCATAGTCATAAAGTCCATGTCTGCCACCCACATTGGTAGTTCGTTTTCTTTGACATTCCACTTCTCGGAGTGGGTGTTTCTTCTATCACTTAATTTATTAAAATCGTATTTCATACTATTTCTTTAATTCTAACTTGAAAGCTTTGTTTAAATCACGAGTGTTCTCATCAATGATGAGCTCTTTAACACTTGGACATCTAATGACACCACTGATTGGATTCTTCACGGAATCGATTTCATCAATGATATCAGCGTCGATATCTGAACAATATTCAAAGCAAAGATTTGTATCTAGTAACTTACAGTTAATCATCTTTAATCCTTTGATATAACATAAGCCTTGTAAGGATGAAATCTCACAGTCAATAAAGGTAATGTTTTTAGAATTCCAAGCGAGATATTCGCCCACAATCTTACAGTTAATAACAGTGACGTTTTCGGTATTCCAGAATGAGTCTTTACTATTAAGGATACTATTTCTAATAGTGACGTTTTTTGCACCATCTAAAAGATAGTCACCATCAATTTGCATATTATCAACTTCTGCGTTATCGACATTCATTAAGAAGTAATTGCCTTTGACATTAACATTTTTCAATGTCACATCATGGGCACCCCAGAATGTTTCACCAGCGTTATTTAATTCACAATTTGTTAGAGTGACAAAATCTGCACGTCTAAAATATTTAGGGCCATCAATAACACAGTTATCCATCTTTAGATGGGTGGTATACCAAATACCACTTCTCGCAGTTTCTAAGATTTTAGAATTATTAACTTCGATATTATTTCCATACCAAAGTGGATATTTCCATTGGAATGTACAGTTATTGACCACTAAATCACTGCTCTCTTTTAAAGGTGATTCACCATCATGAAAAAGGACATTTTCAATAATAGCGTTATGGGTCATGAATAACGCTCTTTCACCAGTGAAACTTTGGTCTTTAATAATGAGTGGTTCTTTTTTCATAGTGTCATTTTATATGCAATTAAATAATTTATCTAACGATATGCTTTTATTATGCGCTTGGGTTTTCACGATAGTATTTTTCAATGAAGAGTTTTTGATACATTGATGGGTAGAACTTGTTCGTGGTTGGATCAAATTCATAATCGGTACCACCATGATATGAACTAGTACCTTCTTGAACACCACTGGATTTGATGTAAAGGTTATTAAACCATTCACCAATGTCTCCGAGTAAGTCATGCTTTTCCCAGAAGTCATGAACATAGTTCACTGTCTTAGCGTATTGTCTATATTGGTCACTAATTGGATTAACGTTATTTAATTGTTCATCAGTTAAGTATGAGGAACTGCACATACTTCTTAATTGATAGAAATATGAAACATAAGCGGAATATCTTAAATATGGTTTATCACTATTGATGCAGACATAGAACGCTAGTTGGTTAGCGTCATCTTCTCTCATAACACCTTTGGTGTGGGCTAATTCATGAGCGGTTGTAAATGGAATATTCACATTAGTGTTCATCGTATTGATATTAGCCTCAGCGAATGGGGAAAATGTCACACCTGTGATTTGAAGTTCACGGTAGATAAATGAGGACGCCATTGGCTTAACGGAACCAAAATGTGAATGGAAATAATCATTGCCATCAAGAATCTTGTAGGCTTCCTTTAAGTCTTTAGCGATATCAGATAATTTCATGCCTTCGACATCACCATTTTCTTTGAAAGTTAATTGGTCAACGCAGTTATCTAAATCATTAGCGAAGTAGTTATAGATTTTAGAGAAGTCACCACGAGCCACTTCGTTTTCATAATATGGTAAAGGCATACTCTTACGGTTATAAGCCGCTTCGCATGAGAAGTTATATAACGCGACGATTGTAAGAATGATACAAGGTATCGCTAATAACTTGTTAATGGCTTTGAACCAACGAATCTTAAAGAAATCAATAATCGCAAGGATTAATAAAACTAAGCAACAAATAGCGATCGCTAATACCACGACTTCTGTTAAGGATAGAAATGGAACTAAAGAAGACACCGTCGCAGCGGCTTGTCCATATCCTCTCATCGCAGTCCTAGTCATGCCTTCGGCAATATCCGTATTCTTTTTAAGAACAGCTAAAACAATCAAGATACCAATCATGATTGCAAGATATATAGCTTTACGGATAATGGCCCAAATTTTCATATTAATCGAGTTTCTTTAATTGTTCTGGATACTTCTTTGGCTCTTGAAGGAAGATGTATGGAGCGTTAGGGAATTCTTTTTGTAAGCGTTCCACCGCTTTTTTGCCCTCTCCTGAGCCAGAATAGAAGACAAACGATAATTTGCTTGTCGATAAGTCTAAAACGTCTAAAAGACCGTTTAAAGCGGGTGTAAATGTCCCGTTCCAAATTGGAGAGCCAATGACTACCTCCTCATAAGAAGAGATATCTTGATCAAATGGAAGGAGTTTAGCTTTCTTTTTAGCGCCCGCTTGAAAGCCTCCCACCATCATGGCCCAGAAGAATGATTTTGGCAGTTTCTTCACAGTATCAAATTTTCTAATATCGTAGCCTTTCTTTTTAAAGACTTCCGCGACAACATCACCGTTACCGGTATTTGAATAATATAAGAATAGCTTTTTCATGCCCTTCTCCTTACTAGCGAGATAGTTTCTCCAACCACCATACAAGGTGATTTCTTTTCTGTTTCTAATGATAAATGGTAGACCCACGACACCTTGGACTTGGCTACCATCAATTAAAGTGATTTCTTTAATGGTTAATCCTTCAGGTTCTCTGGAAAGGACTTCTTGCATCCCTTCCTCACTGATTTCATATAGTTCAACATCGATTGCAGCGCCTTGTTCATCTTTCACCATCGCTGGATATTTATCATCAATGGTATATAAGCGATAGGCTTTTTCAGTTTGACTTTCTTTAAGAAAAACAGCGTTGACCGCTTTGAGATTATTTTCAAGTTCTAAGCCACGCATCAACGTGCCGTTGACCGCTAGTATGAGATTATTGTTTGGCTTCATCGCTGTAATTCCTTAAGAATTTAAATTTTCTAATATAGTGGACGATTGTCGAACATAAGACGAAACCTAAGGAAATACCAATGAGAACTAGACCTAATGCTGGTCCGTGCTCTGCGATTAAATCAGTGTTACCCCAAATGATACCAGCAGCGACATAGAAGAATAAGTCACCAGGAATAAGTGGGATGATAGAAGGATATCTATATAAAACAGATGGTTCTTTTTTCACTAACGCTAAGATTTCTGAATATAAAGCAGCACAGAAAGCAGCGACAATGGTAAAGACGAAGCGATACGCTGGTAAAGCTGCTTGTAAGGAAAGATAAACGATTCTCACAATCATGCCACCGATAGCGGCATAAACTAAATCTTTCCATTGGATGTTAAAGACAATACCAAACCCAGCGGAAGCAATAAATGAGAGTCCCACTAGTTCAAAGGAACGTAATAAACTATTTTGTCCTAAAGCGGTAATGAAATCTTGGATTAAAAGTTCACCCGCTAAATTACCGAGCATCGCGTAAGCTGCCGCCATGCCAGCGACAATTGTGCAAACTTCTAAAAGCACTTTTAATAAATCGATAACACCATTCATTTCATTGCCGCACAATAAGTTTCTTGCGCAGTTAACCATTTGAATACCTGGTATCAGGAAGAAGGCGTTTGTAATGATGACTATATAGAAGTTATTTATAAATCCTGCAGCAAAGAACAAGATGGCTATCATCGAACACAAAAGCATACAAACAAAGTTTGTGACGATTTTATTAAGCCTAATCTTGGAAGATAATTTGCCAAGGAAGAATAGTAACGCGGTATTTAATTCCACGATTAATAATTCCGCTGGACCGGCAAGGAAGATTCTTGCTAATGCGGCCATGGCTACTAAATAACCACCGAGCATAATCCACCATGGGAAGTCATTAGATTTAACAGCGTGGAGTAAATCGTAAAGAGTCTTTTCGTCTGGTGTATTTTCTTTAACGTGATAATACAAGTGATTGAGCTTTTTTAGTCTTTCCAAGTTAAATGCTTGTGGGGGAATGTCAGTTTGACGATGAGCGTAATTCTTTTCTTCGTCTTTCGCGGAGATAGAAATACGTGTCGTTAAGTTAGCACATGTCACATCGTGTAAACCATAAGCATGGCAGAGGTGTTCGATACAGAGATCCACTCTTTCGATGTTAGCGCCGCAGACAATCATCTGCTTACCGAGTTCCTTACAAAAGTCTAAAATGTAATCAATTCTTTTCATGGCGATATTATAGAAAAAAGATAAATAATTTTCAATTAGTTCTCTTTTTAGTCACTTTAAAAGCGGGCTATAAACCCGCCTCTAATATTCAGCTTATCAAATTAGAATAATTTGAAGATATGGTGTGCGAAGATCATGCAGATTAAGTCTAATAACCAGATGATGTTCCAACCAAAGAAAATACGGAATAAAGCGCAGACCCAGTGACCTTCTTTAAATCTGGTGATGATACCAAAAATCAAAGATGTTGGTGGGAATATTGCAAAAATAACGCTCAATATCCAAGGAAAACCGAAATAATCCTTACTACCCTTTTTAGCCATTATAAGCTCCCCCTTATGTCAAATTTATTATAGAACACTAGGGGTGACGAATAAATAACTAATCTTTGATTTCTCTTCGATCGATGATTTTGAAATAAAGGAGTATGCCTTCAAAGATAAAAATGCAAATTGGCACAACAATAAAGCCTAAGACAGTTGTGTACGCTGTATCGGTTTTTGGCTGATATTGAATCGCTAATAATGTGTAGAAAACAAAGACAGTGATTGAAGCAATACAGTAGATGCCTCTAACCATCATTTCTCTTCTTTTCATGGTCTTGCGTTCGGTGATAATTTGAGCGATTAAAAAGACAAATCGAATACCAAAGAACATGATGAAGCATCTAATGAGACCACTGAAGGCTCTGCCAAAGGCAGTATAGCCAGCGAATATCGCGTTTTTACCAAATGAATATTCTAAAAATGACATTAAGATAAACGCTAATCCAGCGTTAAGAAAACTAATGTAATGATGGGTGATGCGTTGTCTTTCTTTTGGGTCTACTTCCTTAGTGTGGCAAACCATATATAAAGCGCATAATCCGACGGTGAGGATTGTGCCAATAATTGGCATAACAATTAAAGCGGTATTAAACGCAAATTCTCGACCTTCATCAATTGGAGTATTAAGAACAACAGGTTGGGCAATCACAAAGCCTTCTTCTCTTTCTTGATTGAAGTAGGTATTGAGATAATTTGTATAGTCATTCATTGTTTCAATGAAAAAAGCGGTCAAAACGATCGCTAAAAACATCATAAAACAGATGAGAATGCTGGTAATAACAAAGAATTTTTTATAACTAATCGTATTCTTCATGCGTCCTTGTAATTATGAAACAAGGACAAGATAAAGTCACGTTAAAATTCTTCTTCTACAGTGACAACATGTTTTGCTTTTTCAGGATCGAGATAGCAACTCTTGCCATAAACACGGCATTCAAGCTTGTCACCGTTTTTGACATCGGTATAGAAATCTTCACTGACGATAGCGTCGTGTTCGATGGATTCACCACTGTTTTGGTCAACAAACATTACTGTAACGTAGAAGTCTACACCACCATAACGACGACCAACGGCTCTTTTTTCCACCACAACACAAGTCGCGGTTTTGCCCAAAGCACCTGCTCTGATACTAGTTTTGCGTTGGATGAGCATAACAGTGCCCCAAATAATGAAACCGACAGAAGCGGAAATAAAGATGACATACAAAATGGTGAATTCCGAAACAAAGCCACCGGCTGCGACTAAGAAGGTGATAAGCATAAGCAAAAAGAACACTCCCGCACCAAGAATAAAGTAAGCTTTTGGGGCTGTTGGTTGACTACTTCTTAACATACGAATTACCTCCTCTATTTTCCAATATTATTTATTCATTTTTCTTTGAAAAAATCAATAAAAATCGGAGAAATCGGTTAGGCTCTATTTACGACTTTAAATTCGAGGGTATTTACACCAACATCAGCAACATTAAAAACGTATTCCCAAATGGTCTCATTTTCGATTGTAACTTCTGTTTGAATGCATTGATATTTGCCGTTTGCGTACATCGCTAAATCAGCGTTTTCAATTGGATGAGCGTGAAGTGTAACTGATAGACCAGGATGGTAATATCTTCCTTGGATTTGCTCTTTATCATAAATATGATTTCCTTCATCAATGATATTAATTGGCCAAGCACCAACTGGCGCTTGAAGGATCGATGTATTATTATTCACTGTTCCTGTAATAAGAGAGGATGATCTTGCACAGTTGCATTTAATAGAAACCCCATCAGTGCATCCCACAAGGAAAAGTGATAATAAAGAAGTCGAGACAAACACTAGTTTAGTAAGTTTCATATTTTTGCCCTCCTACTTATAAGACGAGCATAAACAAGAAAACCGCTAATAATATTTTATTTATTTATCAAAGAATTATTCTATAATAATTGGGTTATGAAAAAGAGACGTGTCTTAAGCGCTATCGCATTATTAACCGGATTTATTCTCTCCTCATGTAATGTGGGGAGTATTAATAGTTCTTCTAGTTTTAGTTCTTCTTCTAGTACTGAAAGCAAAGAAGAAAGTGCAAGCACGTCTACATCTAATGAAACCACTACTTCAAGAATTGAAAGTTCAAGCACATCCTCGGTTGTTTCTACTTCCAGCAGTGTGACTTCTTCATCAACAAGTAGCAGTACATCTAGTTCTTCTAGTAGCAGTTCTTCTTCTAGTAGTTCTTCTACTTCAAGTTCATCCTCGTCTAGTAGCATTCCTTCAAGTAGCTCATCTACACCATCATCAAGTAGTTCAAGTTCTTCTAGTTCAAGCGAAATTCCACCTGTTAATCCACTAGAGGGCTATGAAGTAATTGAAGATTTCTCTTTGAGAATGCCTGGTGAATTTGAACCATGTGAGATGGTGAAGATGTGTTATCCAAACAATATGCCTTTAAGCGCTTATAAGGCTATCGCTAAAGACAATAAAGTTTTACTTTTAGTTAATCCAGATAGCAGTAATCGTTCACGTATCACACAAGCAAGAAGCGATTTAACTAACGCAGGTGTTAATGTTAATAACGTGACTTTCTTAGATATGCCAATTGATGATGACTATGGCTATTGGGTGAGAGACTTCTCTCCGTTCTATGTTTTTAATAACAAACAATTATCTATTGTGGACTTCACATATAACCGTCCTAGATATGAACAAAACGCTGTGCCTTCTAAACTAGCAACTTACTTTGATATTCCATATTCCAAAATGTCTATCACCCATACTGGTGGTAACTTAATGCAAGATGGAAGAGGCACCGCTTTTAGTGACGATTTAGTGGTCTCTGAAAATAACAATAACGAAACAAATGTCAGAAACCAAATGAAGTCATATACTGGTACTGATAACTACGTTATCACTATCGACCCACAAGGTGACTATATCGCGCACATTGACTGCTGGGGCAAGATTGTCGCACCAGATAAGATTATCGTTGCGAGATTGCCAAAGAGTAATTCCCGTTACCAATACTATGAACAAGTCGCTAATGAACTAGCGAACACTAAATGTGCCTATGGTTATAACTATCGTGTCTATCGTATCGATGAACCTGGAGGTAGCGTGGTAGCCCCTTACACCAATTCATTAATCGCTAATGGACATGTCTATATGCCATTAGGGGATAATGCCACATATAACCAAAACGCAATCAACGTCTATAAAGAAGCATTACCGGGTTATGACGTCCAAGGTATTGAAGGCTTTAAAAACGATTATTATGGACGTGAGTTCTTAAATACAGACGCCTTGCACTGCCGTACTCACGAAGTGCCTAAACAAAATATGGTCTTTATTGATTCACGTGATGTGTTGACTGGTGAAGTTGCTTTACAAGAACAATATCTCATCAAGGCTAATATCGTGTCCTACGCTGGTGAAGATTTAGAAACAGTCAGTATCCACTACTCAGTAAACGGTGGTAAATATAGAAGAAGCGAGATGAATAAGTACTTAGATACTTCTAACTACACCTTCTTCCTTAAAGGTCTTAAAAGCGGAGATGAAGTTAAATACTACATCGATGCGACTGACGCTAAAGAGAATTCTGGCGTTGATCCAACGTGTGGTAAGAACGATCCTCACCACTTCATTGTTAAATAAAAACCCCAAGCGATAAATCTTGGGGCTTTTTATTATATCCTTAATTTAATTAAGCAATAGCTTTTGGACGACGGATTTGTCTCACTAAGGTATAAACGGATAAACCTTCCGCAGCAAGGATGAAGATGATGTTTAAGACGATATCTAATGTGAAGCCTGTCTTAAACTCTTGTGAATTTTCCATGCAGTATTTGAAGGCATCCATACCTTTATAATAGCCAATTGAATTTTGAACTTCTGGCATTGCACACACTGTATCAGCGGCGGCGATATACATTAAGAATAAGACACCGAGGATCACCACGATTGTGGTCACGAATGTCATAACAATCATGACGGCATTTGGTTTACCACCAAATTTCTTATATAAGAATGTGCCGAGAAGGATAGAAACAGCTGGGGCAATCATGGTCACAAAACCAACAAGTGAGAAAATGACGGTAAGAATAACACCGACGATAGCGCCAAGTAAGATGCCTAAGAAACCTTTGAAGTAATTGTTTGGTGCGGCTTTGAAATCCTCGTTGCTTTTAACGATTGCACTATTAACCGCTTCAACAGCAGCGTTTGTTAAGCGAATCTTGATTTGGGTGTTTGGAAGCTTGAAAAGCTTGGCTTCTGCTTCATCAAGTCTTTCGCCTGATTGTGGACAGACATCACACTTAGGGGCTTCTAATTCTTGTAAGATCTCAAGAGCAGCCTTCATGACTTCTGGGATTTTCTTTTCCCATTGTTTGGAAACCCAAACTTGCACTTTCACTGCGACACCAAATTCAAATGGTAAAACAGTGACCATTGGGAACTTTCTCGCGTTCATTTTGATAGCGAACTCGTTTTTCTTTGTTTGAGAAAGGAATGTTGAAAAATAGATGACAGGGACACCTTGTACAGATAAATCGTTAACAAGGTTGACCTCGTAACCATCGACATGACCATAAGCACTGGTCTTCTCGAAGGTGAACTCGTAATTAGCGAGTGCATTGATGATGAATTTTAACATGTTGAAACTCCAAAAAAATACGATCATAACCATTAAATGGTGATGACCGTACATCAGTTTAGCATGGCCAAGGCGATAAATTCGACAAAAAGAAAACATCTAGACATTACATTTATTTAAGTATGTTTATTGTTTGTAATAATCTTGACTTTTTGAGTCATTTAATCTTAAACTAAAACGAACGTTATAAAACACGTGTTTTAGAAAGGAGCGGTTTATGCCTCCAAGAGCAAAGTTTACAAAAGAAGAAATTATTAATGCAGGATTAGCAATCCTTAGAGAAAGAGATATCTCCGCTGTTACCGCTAGAGAAATCGGCAAGTATTTAAAGAGTTCCGCTAGACCAATCTTCACCACTTTCCAAAATATGAATGAAGTCATGGAAGGTATTGAAGAAAAGGCTCGTCAAATCTATAGCGAATATGTCCAAAACGGTTTAAAGGAAGCTATCGCCTTTAGAGGTGTTGGTCAAGCCTATATTATGTTCGCGGTTAAAGAGCCAAAACTATTCCAATTACTCTTTATGAGTAAGCAAAAAGAAGATTTGGGTGTTAATAAGATTCTTCCTGAGATTGAAGATAACTATGACGCGATTGTGAATTCAATTACTGATAACTATCCCGTCTCTAAAGATGAGGCCATTATGCTCTATAGACACTTGTGGATCTATTCGCACGGCATTGCCACATTGTGTGCGACAAGCATGTGCAAATTCAGCGGAGAAGAAATTGGCAATATGCTCACTGAAGTATTTAAATCCTTATTAAAAGAAAAGATTGGAAAATAACCATCATGATTACTATTAAACATTTAACAAAATACTATGGTAAGGACCAAAGCCTATTTAAAGCCTTAGACGAAGTGTCTCTTGATATTAATGATGGGGAATTCGTTGTGATTTTAGGGGCTTCTGGTTCTGGCAAATCAACACTACTTAATGTCATGTCCGGACTTGAAACTATCGATGGAGGATCAGTTGCTTATAACGACATGCATATTGAAAATATGAAAGAGAAAGAATTAACCAAATTCCGTAAAGAGAATACCGCTTTTATCTTTCAACAGTATTACTTACTTCCACACCTTAATGTGGAGAAGAACGTTAGAATGGGTGCGGATTTAGCGAACAATAAAGACATCCTTCCTTATATCAAAGCTGTAGGCCTAGAAGAGAAAAGAAAGAAGTTCCCTTCTGAACTTAGTGGCGGCGAACAACAACGTGTCGCAATCGCAAGAGCGTTAGCCAAGAAACCAAGGGTTTTATTTTTAGACGAACCCACTGGTGCGCTTGATGAAAAGACTGGTCGTTTAGTTCTTGATTACATTATCAAATTACAAAAAGAACAAGGCTTTACCATGATTATGGTGACCCATAACGCGAATATCGCTGAAACAGCGGACCGTATTATTAGAATGAACAGCGGTAAGATTATCGATTCCACTACGAACAAGGTGAAGAAATCCGCTTATGAGATTGGATGGTAATTATGGTCGTTAGTTTTAAAGACAGCATTAAACTATTTGGTATATCTATCATGATGTGCTGCGCGATATGCGTGTGTGGCATGTTTATGAATTACCTCATAGATCTAAAAGGTGTTGAGAGTTTAGTTACTGATCCTGCGGGAAAAGCTTTATATGATGCCTATGTCAGTACAGGCGTTGTGTGTTGTGCTTGTTCTGGTGGATGCTTATCAGTGACTTCTCTTGTCATGCTTTTCTTCTACATCAAGCACTACATTGATAGCCATTCTAAGCAAATTGGCATTTTAAAGGCGCTTGGTTACTCGAATTTTAAAATTGCGAAGAGTTTCTCAATCTTTGCGTTAAGCATCTTTATAGGGTGTTTATTGGGCTATTTATTATCATTTGCGATTATGCCGATGTACTATCACATGCAAAATCAAACAGATTTAATTCCTCATGTTGATATTCATGTCCATTTTGAACTATTCGCTATTTTGGTATTAGCGCCAACGATTGCGTTTGGTTTAATCGCTATCTTCTATAGCGTGAAGAAACTCAACCAACCAACAGTTAATTTGATCAAAGGTATCACTAAATCTAAAGGTAAAAACACTGATGGTAAAGATAAAGGTAACTTTGTTAAAGAGATGAAGAGTTCTGTTTTAAGAAGTAGAAAGACACTAGTGTTCTTAATTGCGTTATCATCATTCTGCTTTTCTGCGATGATTCAGATGTCCACGAGCATGGATGAATTAGCAAGTGTGATGATGGGCTTAATGATATTTATCATTGGTGTCGTGTTAGCGTTCACTACTTTATATATCGCTACTTCCACAGTGATTCGTTTCAATCAAAAGAGTATCGCGATGATGCGTGTCTTTGGTTATGACGGCTTTAGCTGTAAAAGAGCAGTCTTAGATTGCTATCGTCCCGCTGCATATATTGGTTTTGTTGTGGGTACGTTATACCAATTTGGCTTATTAAAGATTATGGTCAGTGTGGTTTTTAAAGATGTCGCTAATGTGCCAGATTATAAATTTGATTGGCCAATGTTCTTTATCACATTAGGAGCGTTCATCATCGTTTATGAAGGAATTATGCTCATTTATGGCTATTTAATGAGGAAGATTCCATTAAAGCAAGTGATGGACGAATAATTTTATAAAATAAAGATAACGTTTTTCCTGATAGTCATTTAAAATATCTATTGACTGGCGGTAATAATATTATGAACAAACAAGAATTAATCGCTCTCGTGAAAGAACTTTTACAAGAAGAAAACTTAGACGATAGAGCAAACGACTTACAACTCCTCAGAAGAGAATATAAATACCTTTTAGGTAGAGATGAAGATAGCTTCGCTGAACAAGAAGAAACCGATAAGTTCATCGCATTATTCAACGAATTAGCGAAGAAAGAACCAAAGCTTCTCTCTTCTCCATACCAAGAAAAGAAAAACATCATCGAATTAGCGAAGAAGTTATTGGACAAGAAAGAAATCCTCGCTGCTAATAAGGACTTAGATAAATTAAGCGATGACTTTAGAAAAGCAGGTAGATGTGGTTCTAAAGAACAAGATGATGAACTTTGGAATGAATTCAGACAAGTCAAAGATGCCTTCTACGCGAAGAAGAAAGCTTTCTTTGAAGAATTAGATAAATCTAATGCTGAAAAGAGAGCCAAGAAAGAAGACATCATTGAAAGAGCGAAGAAAGTTATCGAAATGGAAAACATTAGAGAAGCTAACGCTCAAATGGATGGCTTAAGAAAAGAATGGAAAGAAGTTGGCTATTCTGGCAAAGGTGATGAATACTTATGGAAAGACTTCGCTAAAGTGATGGATGAATTCCAAGAAAAGAAGAAAGAACGCCATGGCGAAATGCTAAAACTCTTTGAAGAAAGAGCGGCCAAGAAAGAAGAGCTCATCAAGAACGCAAGAATCTTACTCGCTAACTCTGAATTCAATGAAGAAGAAATCGCTAAAGTGAAGAACTTAAGAAACGAATATAAGGCTATCGGCTTTGCGGGAAAAGAAAAAGACGATGAGTTATATCAAAGATTTAACGAAATCATTCAAAAGTACTTCGAAGAAATGAAGTTCTATAAAGACTAAAATAAAGACCCAATTAAGGGTCTTTTTCTAACAATATTCTCCGTATTCGCAGCCGATATTTTTGACCTCGATCTCATCGATGAGTTTGCCTTTGTGATAGAGCTTAACGGTGCCCGTTCCATTACCACCATTCCATAAGCGGTTATGTAACTTCTTACCATTAGGCGCTTCATAGTTAACTAGAAGCATATCTTTTTTATAGCATCTAATATCGGAAACCATTTTGTTATTCCATGTCTTTTGTTCAACATGCCAAATAATTTCATCATCAGTTTCATAACAGTTGAATTTGGTTCTTGTATTAGTCCAGAATTTGGAGAAATTAAACTCGTAACACTTGCCTTCATAATAGAAAGCGGACAAAAGTTTTCTATTCAAAGCGACAAAACCAATCTTTGGACGGCCACCACCGATATCAAAGACACTGTTTTCTAGTTTCTTGCCAGTAATCTTACTGGTGAGATTATTACTGGATAACCAAACCCATGGGGACGTGAAATCTTTGCCCCAGTTCTTATCAGCGTAGCCATAGCTGTCTTCTTTTCTGACAATATATTCTTCTCCGTTTAAAGTGATGGTTCCTTCAAAGAAGGATTTCATCCCTTCAGCGTGCCAGAACATTTCAAATAGTTGTAATTTTCTAAATAAAGAAGAAGCACCATAGCCAACATTAAAAGCGATATCTTTTTGGATTTTTAAATCCCAAGATATGGAACCACTATCTGACATATATTCAGGATGGTTATTCTTTTCTTCTTCACTAACGCTGATACTACCATGCGTTTCAGTTTCATTGATAAAGCAATCACCTGCAGAAACACTATAAGGAACACCATAATTCACATTTGCTTCTTTCCAAGAGAAAAAGCGATGTAATTGAATAGCGTTTTCTCCCCAAGCACCCGCTTTTACCATGAGGTATGATGGTCTAATGCCTTTTTCTTGGTTTTCTTTTAGTTGACCAAAGATAGGCTTATCTCCGCCTAGTTTCGGATTACACACAAAGAACTCGATGAAGAATGGTTTTTCTTCTCCGGTCTTTTTGTTATGTGCAGTGAATGAATGCCACCACCAGTCATAGCCTTTCTTAGCTTGCCCACCAAATAATTGACAAGCATTTCTTCTTATATCGTGTTTGTTAAACATAATTATCACCACCATTATTGTAAAACAATAAGATTAATTATGGTAAGCAAAATAAAAACAGTACCGATTGCTCGATACTGTCTTTTAATAGTTTAGAAATCAACTTTTTCTAGTCTCTTAGAAGATATTTTATAAACCACAAAGTGGAGTAAGAAAGAAAGCAATATAGCGCCACCAAGGATAGCAAATTGAATACCAATATGCATGTTGTTCATGATTTCAAATCCAGGAATAAATGGTAACGCAATAGTGACGATACAAATATAAGCCGCGAATCCAAGAATGGTAAATAATGTGGACATGACAATGGATTTACCTTTCTTGTAGTAAATTGGGAAGAAGATAAGATCCGCGAGAGCATAACCGAATATCGCAATCGCTAAGAGAAAGACATAGCTATCAAGTCCTAAACCTGGAATCTTAAATTCTCCAGGGTTTTCCGCGGATTGTATAACCAAAGTATTGATTACTCTTGATAATGGATATAAAGCGCTCAATAACAATATAAATGCTATTTGCATGAGAACGACTGTTAAGATTCTGGCTAATACAATGTCTTTCTTTCTCACTGGTAATAAGACTGAATAGAGTAAGTCATTACTTTGTTGACCCTTATTAGCCCCTAAGAAGAGGATTGGATAACAAGTTAAGACATAAATGAAACCAATTCCAATTGGATAAGAAGGAATAAGAATCATGAGAGGGAATAAAGCAACAAAGACGTAGCAGATGGGATGCATCGCTAAACGGAATTCTTTAAAGAGTAAAGCTTTCATTGTTATTGCCCCTTTCTAAGTAGACCATGATCTCTTCTAAATCTGGTTCTCTTGGTTTGATGTTATTTTGAATAAACACTTCTTTATTATTAACACTTATAAGACCTTCGATACGATCATCTAATTCTTTATAAGCGATATATTCTTTTTCTAAGTCTTTATTCATGGTTTTGTCTTTGACAAACAAATAAGAATTAACGAAGTCTTTTTTCTTACCTGTAAAGACAATCTGACCATTATGGATATAGGTGATATTGCTCGCGCATTTATCTAAGTCACTTGTGATATGAGTGGAGAATAAAATTGCGCGATCACCACTTTTAACGATTTCTCTAAAGATATCCAATACTTCTTCTCTAGAGACTGGATCTAAACCTGATGTTGGTTCATCTAAGATTAAGAGTTCCGCTTTATGGGATAAGGCAATCGCTACTGAGTACTTAACTTTCATACCAGAGGACAACTCTTCTAATTTCTTATTCACATCAAGGTTAAAAACCTTGCACACTTCTTCAAACTTCTTTTCATCAAAGTTCTTATAGAAACGTTTAGTAACATTCATTAATTGCTTAATTGTGCGGTTTGGATAGTAATTAAGTTCGCTTAACGCAAAGCCAATTCTTTGCTTATTTTCTAATTCATTAGCGGTCATATCTGTTTCGAAAGCTTGAATAGAACCACTTTCGTAATGCAATAAGTTCATAATGCATTTAAGCGTTGTGGTTTTACCCGCACCATTACGACCAATAAAGCCCATAATTTCTCCTGGTTTAATAGCAAAGGAGACATCTTTTAAAGAGAATGATGGGTATTTCTTGTTAACATTCTCTAATCTTAATATTTCTTCCATATTTATTTTTTATCTCCCATTAAGGCATAAAAAGCATCAGCCTTCATAACCGCTAAGCCACCTCTAGTTTTATCACCCATAAGTAGTAAGGTTTCGCCTTCTTTAATATCAAACATGTCTCTTGCTTCCTTAGGAATAGTAATTTGACCTTTAGGACCAACTTTGACACTGACGATGAATCTATTGTTTTCAAATACTTCTTTCATACTTCTTACTTTTCTTACTTTTCTTACCTTTCTTACATTATTATAATCCTTATTTTCCAAAATAAAATAGTTTTAGATTGAATACCTGCACCATTAAATTCCATGTTTTTTAACTTTTTTTCGAAAAAATAGGAAAAAAATCAAAAACCACTCCTACTTATTAAATAGGAGGTATTATTAAATGCACAAAAATATAGGTCGTTTGAAAGAAGACGAATTTGTCTTTGCTCTTAACAATAAAAAAGCAAGTGAATTGTCTCACAACATGAAACATATCCTACGTGAAATGTTTGGTTTCTTTCAAGAAGACGACATCGTTAAATGCGGATTAGTTGACCACTATCAAAAGCCTGATTTTTATATTGATTTTATAGGGCAAAGAAAATATGTTTCTTTAAAAACAGGTAGAGCCACTACTGTTGGTGAAGAAGGACTAAAACAATTCCTCTCATTTTTAAGAGAATGGCACTTGTCAAAAGAAGGGCAAAAAACTCTCTTGTATTATCACTTTGGTGATGGGACACTTGACGGTTCTGGAGAAAAAAGAATGGATTATATTGAATTATTACGAGCCCTTGGATCGAGAATACCTAAACTCAATAAAGAATTGAATGGCAACAAGGAATTTGTTAAGGAAATGATTTATCGCTGTCTGTTCAAAGGCACGCAGAAAAACAACATAGAAGCAGACTATATTTACTTCGGCGATGTAAATTATGGTGTTGTTTGTAATAAAAGGCAGATTTTTAAACATGTAGACAGAAGAACGTGGGATTTTATGGACAATCTTCACATAGGTCCAATTCAGTTTAGACCGCATGCCCGCTACATCAAGAAGGATATTCAAAAAGAAGAACGACGATGGAAAATAGATTTTTGGTGGGCCAATCTTTCTGCTGATTTAGAGTATATTGCTGAAAGATATGATGGCTAACACAACCGGTAAGGATGATTTGAACGCTCCCAACTATAAAAAAGACCCCATTAAGGGGTCTATTGTTTTTGTTTGATTATTTAGCGGATATATCCCCAAACAACTTGGTATGAGGCTCTATTCCAGTTGGTTTCCCAGGTTGATGGCTTTTCAGGTGCTTCACAGTAAAGGACACACGAGGAGTTTAAGTTATTAAACGCATCGTTTTTGATAACAGTGCAAGCTGTAGGGATAATCACTGACACTAAGGAGCTATTGCCTTTAAAGGCATATGTAGCGATATAAGTGACAGAGTTACCTAAATCAACAGTTTTGATAATGGTATTACCTTCGAAAGCATAAGTAGCAATCTTAATGTTGCTCACACCTTCGATCTGATTTGGGACCACTAGGTTAACATTTGTGGAGCCTTCCACTAAACCAAGGATATGGATTGCATCAGTGACACCATTTGATGTCTTAGCGTATCTAAAGTCACCCTCTACCCCAGAAGAAATATAATCATAAACAAATTGTTTGTTGTCGCCTGTTGAACCGTACCAGTTACCTGACCAGCCAGGTTGAGAAACACTCGCTTCAATAAGAAGCGCCATTCTACCTGAATCATCAAAAGCATATGATCCAATTGTGGTCACGCCAATTGGGATAACCACTTCTCTTAATGCGCGACAATAATCAAATGCTTGGCTAGAAATTGTGATTAATGAAGCAGGCATATTAATAGATGATAATTTAGCGCAGTTATAGAAGGCCCTTTGTCCAATACTAGTTGCACCATCATGTAAAACAACTGTTTCTAAATTAGTGCAGCCAAGGAAGCAATAATTAGGGACTTTAGTGACACCAGTACCTAAATCGATAGAAACTAATTGATTCATTTCACTAAATAAACCATTAGTTAAACGAATATCATTAATGCCTTCGATTTCGTTAGGAATAACGAGATTCTTCTTTTGTTTAGCGCTAGCTTTCACACCAGTGATTGTGACATATGAATCACCCAAATAAGATTGAACAACATAGTTGAAATCTTCGAGTTCATTTAAAGAAACAAAGTCATAGTAAATTGGTTGGCTACCTTTAAAGTTACTTGCCCAGCCACTATTGGCAGCATGTGCATTTGTGTAGATGGTTGATTTATTACATACATCAAAGGCGTAAGTACCAATCGTTATCACACTACTTGGAATGTAGATATATGTGAGACCGGTGCATGAATCAAAAGCGCAGCTTTGAATCTCGGTCACGCTAGTTGGAATTTCCACTCTTGTTAAAGCATAACAATAACGGAAAGCACTACTTCCGATAAAGGTGAGTGAATTTGAGAATGTCACTGTTTCAAGATTGGTGCAGCTATTAAATACGCTATCAGCAATACGATTAATTCCAGAAAGATCGACATTGCGGATGTATTTATTATTCATAAATAATTTTTGTGCCAATCTGATATTTGTGATGCCTTCAATTTCACTTGGGAAAGTATAGTTTTGTAACTTACTTGTAGCGTCACTGAGTCTTAAAACTGTCACGTTCATATCACCATAAATGGATCTAACAGCATAGTTAAAGTCTTCGCCTTCCACTAATTTAATAGTGCCTGTATAGGTTGTGTAACTCGACCAATTTGAAGCCCATCCTGAAGGAATTGATTCGTGTCCAATGCAGATATAAGTTAAGTTAGTTAAAACGTCAAATGCATAAGCCTCAATAGTTTCAACACTGCTTGGAATATAGATGTGATATAAGCTTTTGTTGTAGTCAAAGGCGCTTCTACCAATTGTGGTACATGTGGAAGGGATGATTAACTTTGTTAATTTACAACCTTCAAAAGAGTGTTGGCCAATGGTTAAAAGGCCATCATTGAATACTACTTCACTTAACTTTGTGCAGTAATAGAAACTATATTCAGGAATGTTCTTGATTGTTCCTGGAATAGTAATCTTTTCGATCACTGTATTTTGCTTTAAGAAATTCGCTCCTAAAGCAGTCACTGGTTTGTTATTAAATGAGGTAGGAATAACGATTTCACTAACTTTTTTGCCTTCATCAGTCAAAGAAACTGTATAGCCATCATCATTTTCCACGAATTCATAGTATCCTGTACCCCATTTAGCGGTAACAACATTGACATCAGGGTATTGCCAAATGCCAGATGTTGGTATGGCTGTTGTGTCATCAGCGTACCAACCTAAGAAGGTAAAGCCAGTATTAACTGGAGTACCTAAATCATAGGCTTCTCCATAAGTTACTTGGAGCACACTATCGGCCGCACCATTACTTGGTCTTAAAGTAATTTGTTTACTAACACCATGAGTATCAAAAACCGCTTTTGTGGAGAAAGATTTAGTGACATTGGTTAATTCTTTATCCCAACCAATAAATGTGTAATAGTAAGCGGAAGTAGCTTCTCTAGTTGGGGTTGGACCATAATAGGTCGCAGTTTCTTGATAATAAACGACATCTGTATAGAGTAATTGATTATCATAATTATAGAATTTAACGGTATATTCGATATTGCTTGTTGAATATTGTGCAATACGAACACAATCAGATGTGATATTTTCTAAAGAACCATCCCAACCAATAAATGTATATGTGAATTCAGGAGTATTGGTTCTTGTTGGAGTGGCACCTGTATAGGTAGCGTTTTTGCCTTCTTCAACGTTCACTTCTTGTAGTATCGCACCATCATAGTTCTTAAATGTTACTTTGTAATAATGAGTAACGGGTTTTAAGGTTTCCTCATATTGGGCAACGCGGACACAGTCGCTGGTAATATTTTCTAAAGGTTGATCCCAACCAGTAAAAGTGTATGTAGCTTCAGCGGTCTCCGCTCTTGTGGGAGTTGGACCAGTATACGTAGCGGTCTTACCTTCTTCCACAACTGTTTCACTTAGTAAAGTGCCATCATAGTTCTTAAAAGAGACTGTGTAGTTCACTACCACAGGAAAACTACTTGTGGATGAACTAGATAATGAGGACACACTACTTATGGATGAACTAGATAATGAGGATTGACTACTTAAAGAAGATTGACTACTTATGGTAGACTCACTACTTGAAATAGGTTTTTTGTTTGTGTTTGAGGCAGATATACCAATGCCTACACCAGCAGCTATACCAACCGCCAATGAGGCCACTATTGAAATTAATATAGGAAGTTTTTTCATACTAAATTCTCCTTACAAACGGACATGAAATTTCGTAGCACTAAATAATAAATATTTGTTAAGTAATAATCAATAGATTTTAAATAAACAAATCCTAAACTTTTCACTTTTGGTTATTTGTCACCCTAAATAACAAAAAATATATGATTTAATCACAAAAAACAGTACCGATTTGTATCGATACTGTAGTTGACAACTG
>JBGUOH010000003.1:0-318558 GCA_045117995.1 Bacilli bacterium | reverse complement strand
GATAGGAGCTTTGGTTCATCAAACGGATTGAGATTGTTTTCTTGTAATACACGTATGACTTCGTTTTCATCTGTGTACTTTCTATTGGAGCGGCCTTCCACTAGTTTGTATCCCTGTATATGGACACCATTGAGGGCTTCCATTAACGCAAATTCTTTAATGTCGTTCCCCCATGAAATGAGATCATCTATTTTTCCTAGAATCTCTGCAATTTCTTCGGTGGCTAATAATGCTTTGTCTTTAACGGCATAGCCTTCCATTTTGAGCATTGCTTCTGCCCTGTGGCGGCACTCGAATTTTGCTTTGCAAAATTGACACCACGGACCACACTTGTATTCGCCTTTACCTTCAAAGGCTAAGGTTGCTTTAGGTTTGACTTCGTTATTGGCCCAGTCGACTAATTCGTCTTTACTGCAGGACCATTCAGATATGTTGTTTAGTCTTGGTTGAACGATCGCCATGTTAATGTGAGTGATGTCGTATAGGCTCTCAAACATGAGCAAGCTTCCATATGCATAAATCATTAACTGTGGGTCGCGTTCACAACTGACTTCTACACCACGTCCATGCTTGTAATCTACAACGTAGATTCCACCATCATAGACAATGACGATATCTGAACTGCCGAATCCTTCTGGTACCACGTCAGAGAAGTCAACTAATACCTCGCTAGCGATGAATGGGTTTTTACCTTCTGCTTTTAATCGTTCATAGATTTCTACGACATAATTAAGTGCGGTATCGGTACACTCTTCCATTTCTTCACTGTAGTATTCGAGATTAGAGGTATCTTCATCGAATGGAATTCCGAATCTTTCTTTTATTTTCTTTTCGAGTAATAAATGAGCTTCAGATCCTTCTTGAGCGTATACTGAACCTTCATCTTCGAAGTTCTCAGTGAGTCTAACGCTAGGTGGGCATTCCATTGCTCTCTTCAGAGAGCTTCCCCCTATAAGGGAGTGTCCATTAGTCTTTGGTGGCATCGTCAAGTTCCTTCGCTTTCGCTAATAACTCGGCATAATCCTTAGGGTCAACTTCGCTTAATTTGCTGACTCCAAAGCCAATGAGCATCATTCTGACGTTTGTGGTATAACCACGTCTTGAAAGATCTGCGAGAACTGTTCTCACTTCTTCAAGAGTTGGTTGAGGTTTTTCCTCTTTAGCAGGAGTTTCCTTTTTAGGAGTTTCTACTGCAAATTCGGCTTTAATCTTTTGGAATTCTTCAACACATTCGTTAGCTGTTTTAATTAAATCGAATAGACATGTGATCGCTTTTTCGAGTGTATTAATGAATCCTTCAACGTTTTTCGATTTTGGCATTGCTTTGCCCTCCTTCTTCAAATTCGGTGACGGTTATACTTCCGCAAGTGTTCCCCGGGACGATCACTACGACTTGAGTAGCGGTTCCGAATAACTTTTCCATTAGTTTTTTCTTTAGGGTTGTTTTCTTCACCGCTACTACACCATCCGGGTTAGGTGTTTTTGAGTAGGTAACTTTGACGTTCTTCTTCAGGTTGTGCCCTCACTTTCTGTCAGTGTTGCTGACGGTATAAGGACAAAACCTGAATAGTTCGTTAACCCTAAATTGCAAAAAACTTTAAATATTTTTCGCGAATGAGTTTGAAGGACTTAAAAATAGCAACCTTGCTAGTGTGTTCTATGTCAGCAATATCTTGAAAAGATAAAGAAGGATCTTCATACATGAGCATGAATCTTTTTCTATTAACTTCTGATAATGTGCCTGCGAATGCCTGCACGCGATCCTCTTCTTCTACGATGTTCATAAAAGAATTAGGAGTTGGTGCATCATCAGCAAACCACTCGCCTTCATAGTCAACATCATCTAGTGAAGTTGCTACGTGTCTTCTGTATTTACGATCTTCACTCTGTTCATGAGTGATATCTTTGACCATTTCCACAAACCAAGGCTCGTCTAAAGATTTTGGAAATTCTTTGTGAACTTCAGTTGGCTCCCATGGTTTTCTAGGGTTGTCATAATAAACCCACTTGATTCCGATAGGTTGTTTAGTGTTAGGATCTCGGATAATCTCAACACCACTGTTTTTTGCGTTGTTTTTCATGAATTTTCCTCTTTTGCTTTCTTTTGCAACGAGGCGGAATCCATGAATCAGAACGTGTTTAAAAGAGCCACAAACTTATTCAATGCGGATTTCTCCGCCTCGATTTTGTTTGCAGATCGTTTCTTCCAAAAACGCTCTACTATGATTCTTTCATTAGAATGGAAGTATCGATATTTCCAATGAAAGGTGCTTTTTTTATGAGCACAAAAAAAGAATAGCAATAACGCAAAAGTAATAGAATATAACGCTTTTACGTATTATTTTGCTATGTTGGTAATAATTTTTGTAATATATCGGCTAAATGTTATTTACCAATTTGAAGTATATATTACTTTTAAGATTACTAATTTTTGTATTTTAGATTATATATTATTTTTGATATTATATTTCAGAGAAGAAAAAGCAAAAAAAGAAGGCAAAAAATTATGAAAAAACATGAAATTCCTGCAAATTTTTATCAAGAAAGTTTATTTTTGTTTGAGAATAGACGTCTAATTACTCGTCTAGATGAAATTAATGTCTCTATTAATGAAGTGTCGCATATTTTCAAAATGCAAGAATATGCAGGCGATTCTGCTATTTTAAAATTTGCCTTTCAACCTAAAGATGGTCTAGTAAGAATAAACGAAAAGAAAGGCAATGTTGAAGAAACAAATGTTTTATTTTCTTTTATCGCTTGCAAAAATGATCTAAGAAAGTACATAAAGTTCTTTAATGAAAATGGGTTTTTGTTCCCTTTAAGTATGGGAGAATTCAACGAAGCTAATTCGCTTGAAATTTTAGAACTATCCAAAAGGATGAGTGCTGCAGTTGAATTAATGAGTCAGCTGAGCGAACTAGAAAACAAGAATTATAAGCGAATGCTAACACTTACACTATATCTTTTACTAAGCGAGCCTATTATTTTGGAATCAGATTCATATGTATACAAGTCATGTTCATTTGAACAGATTTTTAGAATATTTGATAATGGTTTTATGCAAAACACAGTGAATGGCTTACCTCTTGATAATGACTACAACTTTGTCATAAGAGACACTATTTTTGGCGAAACAAAGATGCATATAGATATCTATAGACACACCGATGAAAATAGAGACGATGAATTGGATGCTTTTTGGCACAAAGTTTTCCACTCTTACTGCAACTATAGATTTGGAGAACACAATATAATAAACAAGAAAATCATTGATGTGCTTTATCATACTTACTTCAGTATTGGTCAGATTGCCAAATGCACATTTGAAAAAATTATTTTTGTAGACGGAGTCAAGGAAGACTGGTCTTGCTTTAATGACAGCTTTAAAAAGACCCTTGTTGAAGTGGCTAAGGTGATTGTCGGTTTAGAGATTAACAGCAATTTAAATGGGATTAAACCTGAATATGACATCGATATTATGGAACCACGATGGAAAGTGTCTGATTTGCTCAGTGCAATGTACTTCTCAATTTTTTATATGAGGCCTAACATCGAACTCACAAGAAAATGTGAAAATCCTAACTGCAACAATTACTTTACTGTTAGTAGGACATCATCAAGGAAGAAGTTCTGCTGTCAAGAATGTGCTAATGCAGTTGCTCAAGCAAGATTTAGAGCAAAGAAAAAAGCCCCTATTCTTTAGGAGCTTCATTAACCTTTTCAATTTCAACAGCTAATAAATTTTTATCATAATCATGATTACCATCAAAATTCTTTAACAAATAACGAGTATCTATTACGATACCTTGAACTTTTTCATATTGTTCAGGGTTATCTATCCAATCCCCGACTGCTTCGGCTACATTTTGCATCCATCCACCATTAGGATCAAATTTATTCTTTGATTTATTAAATGGCATTAAAAACGCATTGAAAACTGGAGCACCACCAGACTTTTCTCTTTTTACAAACTGAGCATATGTGATTTGTTTATTAATGTCTGAAGACTGTGGCAAAGCAGCTGTTCCAAGCTCAGGATAAACGCCATACTTATAGTATTTTGCATCTAAAACGTAGAATTTGCCTTTATATACCATTATCGAATCAGGTTCGAGAGCGGATGCTGATTTCCCTTTTGCAGGGCCGTATTTTTCGGTCCATTTTGCATGTGGGAAATATGCTTCTTTATTCGTCTCGCCGAAGTATTTGTCAATAAGTTTTTCCCATACAGAATCAAAATTATCGGTTCCAAAGTAGAATTGCTTATCTATTGTTTTATCATCTAAGAATTCAATCATAGCGATCATTGATCTGAAGAGTCTCTTGTCATTATCGTTGTTAGTGCAAGACAATTTGTCACGTAGAGTTGATAAAAACATAGTCTTGTCGAAAGAGATATCGGGATATTCCGGTTTGTTTAGTGTATATAGCCAACCAATCCTGTCGAAACTTTCATAGACACAGTACTTATGTATTCTAGTTATTAGCCTATTTAAATTAGGGGTTTGAATTCTTACAACTTGTTTTAAATAAATTGGAGAGTTGCCTTGCAACATTGGTTTTTGCGTTTTTATTGTTCTGCTCCAATTTGTCTTTCCTCTAGCATCAACTTTATACGCACTCTCTGTCTCAGAGTAGTAGGTTCCGTTGTGATCCAAATAATAATTGATTACATTCAAATAGGCCTGAATAGGAAAGTCAACTGACTGCGGAGCCGTAAATTTGTCGACATGCAAAAGACGATCACGTTTATCTGTAAAAGTCGCTAAAACTTGAAACAGATTTTTAATGTCTCGTTTTAGTTCGACTTCACTACTTGGTAGTTCATAGCCCACAGGAAAATAGATAACAGCATTATCGGAGTCAGCTTTGACGCCTACGAATCTATCTCCATCTTCGTTGCTATTAACGTGACAGTGCTCTCTAATGTTAAAGTGCTCGCGGTCAATTGGCATAGTGCATCCTAGTTATTATCTGTATTTTCTGTTTCAGGATTAGCTTTCACCACAATAGTGTTAAAAATGTTTTCTTTAAAAATTCTGAATCTCTCACTGCCTCTTGCAGCTAAGAATAATTCAATAACATCTTCTAAACTCTTAACTTTTTCCAAGTCAAACACATCTTCTTTAGTAAATTTAAAAGCGTCATCCCACAAATATTTCAAAACTTTTTCTGGGAATTTGCTATTTTGCTTGTTGTCTCCTTCTTCATATTTTAAGTCTTCGACAGAAACAAAGTGGGTACCAAGTCTCTTATCTTCAGAAGAAGTCATTCTGATGTTCTTATCTAAGATAATTTTATTAATTTCAGTGAAGAATTTTTCCCATGTAACGGTTGTATCCAAGATCTCAGTTTTTGCAAACTCTTGTTCTTTTTCTTCACCGACTCTGAATTTATTTTGGATTAAACGCATATTCCATCTTCTTTGGAAAGCGGTGTCTAATGTGAAGACGTTTTGATCAGACGTATTCATAGTACACAAAATCGATAAGTTCGAAGGAATAGAGACTTTATGATTTTCTTTTTCATATACAACTTTAGCGATATCAGCATTTGTAATTGCATATTCACTAGCGCCATCTTTATTTCTATCTAAAAGTTGGAAAACATCGCCAAAAATGGCAGGAGCGTTGCCTCTATTGACTTCCTCGATAACCAAATAATACATTTCATCAGGGTTGTTATAAGCCTTTTTCATTAATTTGGTAAAAGGTCCAGGATTAAAAGCATATGAAACAGAACCGTCATCATTAACAACAGGCATAATCTGTCCTACAAAATCAGAATAAGTGTAATCCGGATGGAAAACTAATCTCTCCATTCTGCTTTCATCATCACAATACTCATCTTTTATTGTCCAAGATTTTCCTGCTCCAGGGACTCCATATAAAATGATGTTTGTCCCTCCCGTAACTCTGTCACAATTATCTAAATCGGTTTCATCTTCCTCTTCGATTTCCACACTTCTACAGTATTTATGGAATATCTGAGCAAAGACAACATTAGAGATACCACACTCAACAACAAAAAGAGCAATCTGACCTAATCTGCCATACAAAGTTTCAGATGGCGCAATATCAATAACTGCCAAAACCTTTACTTGCCATTCTTTGTTGTAAAAAACAGGCATTAATTCAGGGAATAACATATGGAAATATTTAATAATCCACAAACTATCCACTAGATCTGGCATGATTGCATAAAGCTTTGTATAAAGGTTGAGATAATCTTCAACAGAATTGATTGGTAAATTATTTTTGATTTCTTCTACCGCTTTAACAATTTGATCTCTTACAGATGTGCCTAAAATTATGGCTTCAGATAAAGTTAATGATTTTGGCTTTCTAGATGAACCAGTAACCCAAACTCCGTCTCTTTTGAACAAAGGATATTTAAATGCAGTACCGCTTTTTACGCTTCCAAATAATTCTCTGTTTCTTTTTGCATATTCAAGTTCATGACAAAGATTATCTTCGTTGCCTCCTAAAAATAAGAAATTTAGCAACTCCTCGCCTTGTCTAGCTTTCAACTCGTCAACACCATATTTTTCAACAAAGTTTTGTCTCATTAAGTTAGCTTCGTTACCAACTTCATCAAATTCAGGAGCTTTTGATTTAAACCATTCCGCAGAATACTTGTTAGCCTTTATTCCACCATTATTCAAATAATCTGAAAGAAAATTAGCATAAGCTTTTGTTGCAGCAGAATAATGATTATGAGTCGCATCATCCTTTTGTTTCAATTCAGAATCATTCTTTATTTTGTCATAAAGATCCATTACTTCTTCAACAGTATCTATAGAATAAATGTTCTTACCGATTATTTTGGAAAGCATGTTCAAATGTGTTAAATGGCCTTTAATATAAGTTTGCGCTCTCCCTTGTTTTTCAAGCCAATTAACAAAAAGTATTTTCATTGCATCGGTATCACCAATTTGTAAATCAACGGAAACAAGCGAAGAGGTAATATAGGTAGCATATTTTTCAACAGTATCTAATTCGCTTCTCGCCAAAGTTAATCCGTTTTCACCGATATACCTTGTATTACAATTTTCAATGAAGACGCTTAAATCTTCTTTGCCAATATATTTTAGTTCATCACCATCATAAGCAATATAAGTAGTTCCGTTCAAAAAGTTGCAAAGAGCATTCGTCATCTCCCTAGGAGAGGCTACACCAAGCGCAGTAGGAATATCCTCTTTAGAAATCGATGTACTGTTGTGCTTTAACATGTAATCAAGAATGTAATAAAGAACATGAATTCCCTTACCGTTTACAGGTTGGAAATAATTAAAGAAGAAAACATCAAAATATTGTTTAATTGTTATTTCATTTTCCGCGACTCTAATAGCTAGGTCTGTTAAATCTAGATTTGAATTCTTCCATATGCATAATTCGTGTCCAATTGTATATTGACTTTCAAATTGTTTTTGTGTTCCAGAATAAGTTCCAGCACCATTGTCCGCTCCAGTAGGATTGTCCCTAAAAAGACTATAAGAGTGAACGAGACGTTTTGCTATTTCATCTCTAACATTCTCTCCTGGTTGTAAGTTTCTTTTTGCATGGTATGTTGCTTGAATTAAACTTAGAACTGTTTCCCCTTTTTGAGTTCTACACAACTTATCAAAATATAATGTGTCGTGTTCCTTTGGAATTCCTGCCATATTAATTTGCCTCCTTTAGCACTTCAGCTACCGCCTTAGAAATGGCTAAAGCCATTTTTGGTGGGACGGCATTCCCAATCATTTTAAAAGCTTCCGTTTGGCTACCAACAAAGTCAAAATCATCATCAAATGATTGCAATCTTGCAGCTTCTCTTACCGTAATGGTTCTCGCCTGATTAGAATCATAATGAATGAATCTCAAACCGTCCTTATAAAGATGAGCCAAAATTGTGGTACTCGGTTCATTTCTTAAAAGAACATGGTATTTATGAACATTGGTATTAGCACCAGTAGCTTCATTATATATCTTTTTAAGTTTCTCAGAATCTAGATACTTGTTTTCGCCTGATTCAATATCTTTTTCGAGCATCTGAAATATTTTTACATCTCTAAGAGAATGGAACCTAGAATAATGCCATGTCGTATCACACACAGGAACTGTATGCGAAGGTCTCTTATCACTCCATAAAGGCAAGCAAGGTGGTAAATCACCAATGGCTTCTTCTACGGTTAAAACTCTGTTTCCTTTAAATGAAGGAAGTAATACTTCATAGAATTTCTTAATAAGAGATTGCCTTTCTTTTTGATCCTTAAAGACTTTTTTGTTTAAACCAAGTAAAATTACTCTTTTTCTATTTTGAGGGACCATAAAATCAGATGCGTTGATAATGGCAAAATCACCAATAGCATCAATAATTTCAAAATCTTTTTTCTCGATGTCTCTCTTAATCAAATTAATAATAGGCGTTCCATCAGGCATTGCAGAAAGCATTCCGGGAACATTTTCAAATATAAAAGCCTTTGGTTGTAAAGCATCAACCACTTTAAGATAGTACTCGAATAAGAAGTTTCTATAATCTGGTTTTTCACTTTGATCAACAGACACTCTTCCTGCAACAGAGTATGCCTGGCAAGGAGGTCCTCCGATAACAACATCGACTTTTTTATTATCTAAAAGTTTTAACAAGCCTTTATGTTTGCCATATTCGGGATCATCAAAACCATTTAACAGCTCGTCTATTCTTTGCATATCGAATCGGATAACGCTCTCATCAGCATCTTTAGCACCCCATCGAGTGCTTAATCTTTTTCTCAAAGTGTTGACGGGTGCTTTTTCCCACTCCACAGAAGCGACGTGTTCGAATAAGCCTGATTGAAGAAAACCATCAAGCAAACCACCACAACCCGAAAACAAATCAATAAATCTAATTTTACTCATTGCTAAGTCTCTCCTTAATACTTAAAGCAACGGCTTTTCCTAAAAGTGGAGGGACAGCGTTTCCGACTTGCTTATATTGGTGTTGCTTCGAACCAATAAAAATAAAATCATCAGGGAAGCTTTGCAGTCTAGCACATTCTCTAACAGTAGGAATCCTATTGTATTTGTAATGGAAATGTGTTCTGTGACCAGTATCAATAGTTAACGAAGGCTTTTTGCTGCTATATCTATGAAGCGATTCGTGATATTTAAACTTTTTGCCTATTTCTGGTGGGAGATCTTTATAATTTCCACCATCTGGTATCAAGGCAATGTTATCAATAGTTTTTTGTGCGTGTCTTGTTGGGTAGTGATTGTAGACTCTTTTGGAGTTTGCCCTCATGGTCTTCTGATATTCAGAAGATGGAGAACAAATGTAATCTCTAATCGTATCAAGTTTGAAATCATAATCTCCTTCGAGTGATGGTAAATCAGAGATGGCTTCTTCGCACGTGACATAATTATCTTTATTAAATATTGGTTCTGGGTATTCAAAAGGAGTTGTCCCATTCAAAAGACCTACGAAAACGGCTCTTTTTCTTATCTGTGGAACGCCATAATCAGGAGCATAAAGAACTTTAACAGACATCGTATAGCCAAGTTTAGTAAAATCACTAAAAATTCTCTTTTTTCCTAAACCACCATACAAAGTAAGCATGCCTGGAACATTTTCTAAAACCACAACCCTTGGTTTTAAGATTTTTGCAGCCTTGACCATGGCGGAGTACAAAATATTTCTTTCGTCATCTTCTTCTCTTTTTCCGGCAAGAGAAAAGCCTTGACATGGTGGTCCACCAACCAACACATCAAGTTTAATATGTCTGTCATCTAAAAACTTAACGATCTTATTAATATTATTATGGTTGAATAAATCTAACTTCATTGCGACTGCATCACCATGATTTCTCTCGAAAGTTTTTAAAGCATCGTCATCAAAATCAACTCCTAAGACAACGTCAAATCCAGCATCTAAAAAGCCGCGAGACAAGCCACCAGCGCCACAAAACAAATCTACAACTGTATATTTTTCATTGTTCATTACACTATTCCTCACTAAAAGAAATATTATTTTCTTTACACAATTGCTCAAAAGCGTAGATGGCTTTTTTTGTTGGTTTAGACTTATTCGTTTCCCACCTACTGACTGTAATGCAAGAAACATGAAGAAGTCTTCCTAAGTCTGTCTGACTTAAATTTAATTTTGCTCTAACAATCACAAGCTTTTCACTAAATGACATATTTTAATTCGCCCTTTATCATCTTTAATCAAGTTTTAACAAGTTTATGCATATCTTAACATATTTTCCAAGTAGATATACATATCTTTTATTTAAAATAAAATTTGTCAGCACTTAATCGCAAAGCCATCCAAATAATCTTCTAGCTCATCTATTGAATTGAAATCAAACCCATACTGAGCCATTCCGTATGATAGATAAATCAAGCCATTTTCATTAAATCCCCATATTCTATGGAATGGAGCAGCCGAATCAAATACTCCGTTGTCTGAAATGTTATAATCCTCACATAATTGTTGGAGTCTTTTTATTTCCCCATCATTAATTTTTAATATATAGAGTCTATCGAATCTTTTATCCATATTAATTAGGCAAATCTCTAATGTCTTTTAATGGGACCATGCATCTGACTTGTTCCTTTATCATTCTCTTTGCGGTCTCATCACTATCGAATTCTTTGACTGGCAATACAGAAATCCAAACACCATCTAAGGCGTGCATGTTTTTTGCTACTTCTTCCACCTCTCCTATGAATGTGTGCTTTCCATATTTATTAAAGGTAACCACAACTAAATCACCAATACAGTATTTGCATATTTTTGTTCTATCTTGAGAAATTTTAATCCTTTGTTGTTTCTCGGACATTTTAATTGTACCTACCTATATCAGCCAATAATCACTAATGATTATAAACGAAGATAGATATCTTTTCCATAAAGTATAGTAATTTCGGTGGAACGTTGTCTAATTTCGGTGGAACGTTCTATATGGTTTTCTTGATTTTTATCAAAAAATGACCTTTTTGGCTAAACCGTACAATGGACATATTACAAAAAAGTTAGATTATATCTAAAGAAAAAGGACTGACACGTTTGTATCAATCCTATGTTTCTAAGTTGGTGACGAATACGGGATTCGAACCCGTGAATGCATGCGTGAAAGGCATGTGAGTTAAGCCGCTTCTCCAATTCGCCAAATGGCGCCTACCGAGGGACTCGAACCCACGACCGATCGGTTAACAGCCGATAGCTCTACCGACTGAGCTAGGTAGGCAACGCTTTATAAGCGCGAATAAAATATTATCATGTGCGAACAGCAATGACAAGACAATTATTTATTTTTTTGATTCGATTAAATTAACGACGTCGCGAATTGTTTTAAGTTCGACAATTTCATCAGTGGCAAATTCGACATTTAAAGCCTCTTCGATCTTTAGCATAGTTTCGACTAAATCTAAAGAATCGAGACCAAGGTCGTCAAGTTTGTCATCGTAATTAATCGCACCGATATTAATACGGTCTTTGATTGCTTCTTTTACAATTTCTAATGCTTCCATGTCCCCACTATAATACAATAACTTCCCCCACCCTTCAATATAAAAAACGGCCTTTTTATGAGCCGTTATTTTTTAAAAAGTAAGCATTTCTGCTTTTGGAGTTGTTGATACTGCTTTAGCAACTTCGCTGGAAACTGAATTTGTCAGGTTTTGGAAAACCGTGGAAATGCCCGCAGCAACAACACCAAAGACGATAATAACTAGGATAATACCAAGTAATTGTCCTTTGATTTCAGACATAGTAACCTCCTTTCTACCCGTAGAATCCCACGACCGCTATCCTAGTGACGGATATCTTCATTTTCTTGCTATTAATAACAAGAGGTTGATAGGTCGTAAAAAGACTAAAGGTTATTTCTTCACCAAAATATGTTGATGGGATAGTTGGACAAACAAACGCCACATCATATTCTTGGATAATTTTTCTTTTGAAGGCTAAATCCACTGCTCCCGTTTGCGAAACTAGATATGAAATAGCTGTCGCTTTAGCGTCCAAAGTCGAATAGATACTTTGTATAGAGATAAGATCTGCACCAAAAAGAAAACACAAAGAGACAAAAACCATCGATAAGATGAGGCCAACTTTATACGACATTGATTAAGTCCCCCAATATGGAAAGTATCGACATCGTTAAAGTAATGGTTATTAAACCCGCACCCACTAAAGGAAACGTCGACATGTTAGCAAGTGAGTTTGATTTCTGCTCCATCATTTCACGGTTTCTGTTTCTAGCTAGTTCAGTAAAAATGACATCAAACTGTTTTAATTGATGAGTGTTTTCTCCCTGATCCACCATTTGATAGATGGATAACATTAGGCTATGTGTGGACAATTGTTGAAAGTTATTAGCGAAGTTAACAAATGGTTGAACTGATTTGTCTTCATCAATTTCTTTCAAAAGAACTTCAATCTTATCTTTCATCCAAGGAGAGCAATAAGGAATGAGCATATTAAAAGATTGATAAACGTTATTTTTGTTTTGGACATAAACTTCAAAATAAGAAATGATAGCAATCAGTTCGTTTTCACGATTCTTGAGCAATACTTTCTTTTTGTCGTTATATCTACTTAATAAGAAATAATCAGCGGTAATAAGCGAAATCAAAACAAAGATAGCGAAGATAAGATTATTTAATAATAAATATATAAGGAAAGAACAACCGAGAATAAGGATGTTTAAAAGCACTACTTTTAGCATTTCCTTGGTATAAGAAAGACCGACAAATTCTATTGTCTCTTTAAGATTATTTTTCATCATCTTTCCATCCCTCCAACGTGATATTTGTGATGCGCTTAACCATCACGTAAATGGACAATATTAAAAACAGGAATATAACCACCACTGAAACTTGATAGAAAATTGTCCTAACAATATGTGTGAAAAACTGAGATAGAGCAAATCTTAAGGATATAAGAATTAATAGAGTGAGACTCCAAAGAACAATAAACTCCACTAATCTAGTACGATGTGTCGATTCACAAAATAAAATGTATTCTTCTTTGAGACGCACTTGGTTAACAAGGTGTTGGCTCATCGATAAGATATCTCCACCTTGTTCATTCCATAAGGACACAGTGTCTAAAAACAAACGATATAAATCGAATTTGAAATACTTACATAAGTAAGATAGCTTTTCGTTTTCATCAAAGTCCTTAATTGAATCGAGTATTTCCTTTGTGTTCGCATCGGCGGTGTTATAGCTACTTTCTCTAGCGGCTGACATTGATCCTTTAATGCTTAATGAAACTAAGTACGTGTTAATGAATTGATAGCACTGATGGTAGCGACGGGTTTTCTCTCGGTATTTGTCAATTTGCCTCCTGACGAGTAAAACAAAAAACACCATTGAAAACAAGAAGATTATGATAGACACGAAAATGTTTTCACTCGCCATATAAATCAGGCCACCAAAGGCTAAAGAGACAAAGGTGCCGAGCAATAAAAAGTTCATTTTATACCTCCTAGATATGTCTTTTTGAATAAATCACTAGCGGTTGATAAGTTGAGTAAGGTTAGGGCTTTGCTAGACAATGATTTATACTTTTTATTTTCCCCGTCACTACCGTATATTTCTTCCATATCCTTACCGTTAAGGTAAGCGATGGATGAAATGTATCTTAATACTGCACCATTATTGAGGTACTTTCTTTTCATATAGATATAGAAACGTAGATGGTACGCTATATCTTGATAAACATCGTTAAAATCCATTTTTTGTTCATTCATCATCACCATTCTCACCATGCGATATGGTATGCTTTCGATATCAAGAGCGTGCAGTGTTGTGATGATAGGATGGCCAGTTAATGATGAGTTCAATACTTCGAGCATTTCTTTGCCACGAGACTCGGCCACAATTAACCAGTCAGGATTGCTTCGTAACGCTGTCCTAACTAAGTTTTGGATAGATGCTTTAGAACGGTTATCATCGACTTGCCAAATATTTAGGTCAAGGTTCTTATCAATTTTTAATTGATCTAATTCAAGAATATTATCTATAACGATTGTTCTAGTATTTTCTCTCATTTGACTGAGAAGATACTTTTGTAATTCTGTTTTCCCAGAACCCGTTAATCCCCCAATAACAATTGAGACATTAGAGTCGATTAAAACATCTAATAAGTCGATAACTTCCTTAGGAAAGAATCGTTCGTTTTCTTCGATGCGTAATTTGCTTGAGGCAATACGTATAGAAAAGCAAACACACTCTACATTGCCTTTACGACATATGCTTTGATGGAGAGCGCTTAAACGATACTTTCCAAAGGAAACATCTAATTCAGGGCTTTGATAAGAGAACTGCTTTTCAGAGAGGTTAGCAATTTGTCTAATAAAGTCTTTTACTAGTTGTGGTTCCACCTCCACATCTCTTTTTAATCTTCCAAAGCGATTATCAATGTAATAGATAGACTCACCGTTATAGGAAATGTCTGTCACGCTTTCAAGACTAAGGAGATCTCTAAGGAAAGAAGACTCTAGATATTCAATTAATTTCTTAACATCCATCAGTTGCTCCTAATCTCGTAATAAAGCGTTTTTTCATAGTGATAATTCAGAATCAAATCTGTCTTTAATGTCGCTTCAAAGGCATGACAAATATCAGAGGTACAGAACGAATGGTCACTAGGATTGTAGTAATAGAAATCCAAGGCGAAATCATCGACATAATTCTTCATTGAGTTTGCAAAATAAGAGGTTAATTTATTTTCTAGTGTTTCCTTATCAAAATACGGAACATTATCTTCGCTTAAATCAAGCTTATTAACTGAGCTTTCAATTAAGGCAATTGGAACACTACAAAACAAGCGGTTTATGCCGTTCATCTGATAAGAAATCATGAAAAAATTGAAGCAAAATACAGTAATGAATAAAGCGATAAAAATCACCACCATTATTTAACGCCTCCAACGACAAAATAATGTGAATTAGCGCTTGGACCAATGTAAGGCTGTCCGCATAGATATTGCATAGGGAAAGTCATATTAACTTTGCTTTTTCCATAATTAACAAACTCCATATACATCATCTTTTCGTTTAATTGATCACGTTTGTTTATTGGAAAATATAAATCATGGGTTTTTATATAGCCTTCTTGATAAGAATCCGCCATTTCAAGCGTTAACTTGTTGACATATAGCGCGTTTTTAATAGAAAACCTAGCTGTTGCTTCATCATCAACAGTGGCTTTTAAAGGTATAACAACGTTCTTTTTAGAATCGTGTTTTAAACTAGGAAAGGCATTCTTTGAATCTTCAAATTTCAAATTAATTGCGTCATAAGTTAGTTCAAAAAGCGAGTCATAATTCATATAGTTATTGTTTAAATCTAAACGATAGTAGTAATCGTTATCGATATACTCTCCGATATGATGGAAATAATAGGCTTCAGTAATGCCTTGTAAGCTCTTTCCATTTCCAAAAAAGCCTATGTTACGAGTGATGTATAATCCTCTCATATATTCTTCATATGTCCAACCCGCTTGAACGCATGGATAAATGCTCACGCTGTAGCTCTTTAATACTTGCATTGAAGATGAATTCAAAATTTGAAATTTGAGGGTAAGTCCTTTATCTGTTAAATAACGATGAATTGGTATTGTAAAAGTCGTCTCGATTAAGGCACGATTTGTATAGTTAAAAGGAGCGTGATTGGTGGACACATATGGATCGCCTGAAATATCGCACAGTAGGAGACGTTCCATTATCTTTTGATTATCAATATCTGCGCGATAAGTGAACTTCGCATCAAAGTCAGGATCTCCGACACTAAAAGGACCGTAAATATCGGAAGCGAAATAATCAGCCCCACCTTTAGATAGTGAATTTGGATATGGGGATGTCGCAGGGGATGGGGCTTGGCTAGAAGCGTTTAAAGCATTCTTGCTTTTTGGGGAGGACGAGCAAGAAGTTAGAAAGGTAATAAGTAGAAAAGGTAATAATTTACGCATGACGAAAAGCCTCCAGGAATTTATGCATGGCTTGCTTTTTAAATCGATAAAAGCTTGCCTTGGAATAGAGGCCTATCCACCAATCACGATAGTTTTGGAAAAAGAATTCATTATTAATCAAATTCTTTTCTCTTGGATCTAGCGTTGCGTATGCGCGCTCGACTTTATATAGATATATGTCATAGGGAGCGTCAACCTCAGCTAATAACTCACCACGCATTTTTAATAAAGTCATCTGTTTTGCTTCAAAGTATTTATCAGCGACTTTTTCAACCAAGTCATTGAGCTCTTTGAAGCTCTTTTCCGCTAGACTCATAAAAACAGCCTCCTATTTAATAAGTAGGAGTGAAAATCGAAATTTTTCCTAAATTTTTGTAAAAATTTTTATGAGTATTCCCTTTAATTCAAAGAATTAACTTTTTTTCGTTTTTTTTCATAATAAAAAGATATACAATTGTTGCATATAAAATTTATGATTGTTTTAAGTGGCGCAAGTGCATCGGGAAAAACAGAAGCGGCAAAAATGCTGATGGCGAAGTATGGCATTAGAAAAGCCATAACCACCACCACTCGTTCAATGCGCGTCAATGAACAAAACGGCAGAGATTATTTTTTCGTTACAAAAGAAAGATTTAATCAATTAATCGCGGAAGATAAATTCGTTGAATATACACTTTATAACGGTAATTATTACGGCTCTACAAAAGATCAAATTGCAAATGATCGAGTCGTCGTTATTGATTTAGAAGGATTGAAGTCATATTCTCGTCTCAATGATAAGAGAATCGTGACTTTTTATTTATCAACCTGTGAAGAGATTCGCTATAAGAGAATGCTCGAAAGAGGCGATAAAGAAGAAGACGCGAGAAGAAGATTAGAAAATGACCGCAGAGTGTTCGCGGATAATCAAATCCCTCACGTTAATTTTTCAATTGATTCAGAAAGTAAATCCATTGAAGAAGTTGCGGATGAAATCTATAAACTTTATATGGATTATCTAAAAGCTAATTTCTAACGTATTTATACATATAAGCAGGATTAAGATAGACGTCTACTAAATAGCCGTCTTCTTTTTCTTTGTGGCTTATAACGTAGTTTTCTTTGCTAAAAGTGGCGAAATCAATACTGTAAGGAAGAGTAAGTTCTCTTCTTTCCCAGTTTTTGGTAGCGTTTCTTACAATGAACTTTAAAGCATCTTCAACATCATTATCATCAAGAAGAGACACTAAAAGTTCATCTTCTTTAGGTAAGAAGTTAGCGAAGCCTCCTAATAAATCGTATTTATTATAAATATTAATCATTGGAATATTGTCCGCTTCGAGGTCTTTGATAATTCCTTTAGTGGTTTTAATTTCTTCATCTTTAAATGGATCAGATAAATCAATTACTTGGACTAAAAGGTCAGCTTCTTTGATTTCTTCTAATGTAGAACGGAATGCATCAACAAGATAAACGGGTAAATGAGAAATAAAACCAACGGTGTCAGTTAAGAAGAATGTTGGATAACCAAATACAGAAATGTTTCTTGTAGATGTTTCTAAAGTAGCGAATAAAGCGTTCTTTTCTAGAACTGTTTTCTCATCTTTAGATAGTTTTACTAAGCGATTCATTAACGTAGATTTACCAGCGTTTGTATATCCTACAATACAAATCTTTGGACTTGGATTATTAATCCTCTTTGTGCGCATGTTTCTGCGTGATAGCTTAATGGCCTCGAGTTCTTTCTTCTTTTGGAAAACCGCTCTAGCGATTTGTCTTTTAGATAGTTCAATTTGCTTTTCGCCTTTACCTTTATTGTGCCCGCTTCCTGATGTGACTTGGGAATAGGAAGCTTTCTCATCAACGAGATGGTTTTTAAGATATTCTAAACGGGCGATTTCCACTTGAAGTTTAGCTTCTTTGGTTTTAGCGTTCTTTTCAAAAATGTTAAGGATAACAAATGTCCTGTCGATTATTTCCGCTTTGGTAATTGCAGAAATGGCTTTCTTTTGTAAACCAGATAATTCAAAATTGCAGGCAATAATATCAATTGGTTCTTCTGGATTCTCTTCGTTGTATTGATGATAAAAAGCGGCTATCTCATGGATCTTACCAGAACCTAAATATGTATTCTTATCAATGTTTTCAATGTCTTGAGAAAAGAAAGAGACAACGGAATAACCAATCTCTTTTAAAAGCATGCTAAATTCATTCTGCTCGTGGTTTAGTTCGAGAGAATTTGTTTTTCCGCGAGAGATCACTAACGCCTTCATAGTTTTACACTACTCTTCTTTTTCGTATTCTAAGTCAGTGACTTTGAGTTTTTCGACTGTAAAGTCATCGGCTTCCAAGACTTTGAAATGGAAATGCGCAAAGTCAAACTCATCACCAGTCTTAGCGAATCTATCTAAAATGTCTTGGCAGAAACCACCCACTGTCGCGTAGTCAGTTTCCACTTCTTCTTCATAACCAATTAATTCAAAGAAGTCTTCGATATTCATTGCGCCATCAACAACCCAGGTGCCATTACCTTTATCGACATATTCTTCTTCGATTTCATCGAATTCATCAAAGATATCACCGACGATTTCTTCTAAAATGTCTTCCATAGTGATAATACCTTCGGTGCCACCATATTCGTCTTTGACGATAGCGACGTGAACTTTCTTTTCTTTGAATTCACTTAAAACATCGAGAATTTGATGGTTTCTAGGAATGATTAAAGGTTTATAGCATAAAGACATAATGTCGATATCTTTTTGTCCTGCAAGAATCTTCTTGGCCAAAGCTTTAATTGGTAAGATACCAACAATGTTATCAATTGTTTCATCATAGACTGGAACACGTGAGTGTTTGAAGAATTCCTTATCTTTGATAAGTTCGTTAATGTCTTCGTCTTTGCTAATCGCATAGACATCCACACGTGGAGTCATAATTTCAAATGCTTCGATATCATTTAAATCGATGGCACTTCTAAGAAGTTCCGCTTCGTTTTCTTCTAAGATACCTTCTTCCTCTAAAGAGTCAGCCATTTCGGTTAAGACATCTTCATCTATTTGATCTTCTTCTTTACTCTTTTTAGCGAATAATTTACCAAAGAGTTTGAAGAGTTTAGCGATTGGCCAAACGATGATAAAGAATAAATATTTAAAGAATGTTACTGGATAAGCAAAGTTAATCGCTAATGAATAGTTAAATCTCTTAGCGAATGCCTTAGGAATGAATTCACAGAAGATAATAATAAAGACAGTGAATATTATCGTAGATAATGTTGTGCCTAAATCTTCGTTGCCGTTTGATAAAGCAATACCAATTAAAGTCACGATAGAGGCGGCGAGAACATTAACAACGTTATTGCCTAATAGAATTGCAGAAATAGATAACTCATAGTCATCCGCAATCTTGATAGCAAGTTTAGCGCGTTTTTCTTTCTTACCTTTTTCTCTACCAAGTCGATCTTTATCCACCATGCCATAGACCATGTCGGCAGCGGAAAAGAACATTGAGAACAATGCACAAACAGCGACGATAACCCAATAATACCAATACATACTATTTGTTTCCTTTCACGCTGTTAGGCTCTCTAATACCATCAACAAGTTCCTCTAAAACATCATCCATGGTGACCATGCCGATAACTTGTTGTTTTTTATCTCTCACGATAGCAATATGTGTATGATGCTTTTTAAAACCATTGAACAAATCATCAATCATAATGTTTGATGAAACGAAATATGGCTTTTGAAGTTTGCTTTTAATGGAAACGTTTGGATTTCTTAAGTATGCACTTAAGTAAGCTTTAATAACTAAAATACCAATAATGTTATCAATACTTCCATCATAGATTGGAATTCTTGAATAATTGGTTTTGATAATAATCTCATGTAATTTTTCTTTATCTAGTTCTCTAATATTTAGAGCGAAGATTTTGTTTCTTGGAGTTAAGACTTCCTTAACATTGGTGTCAGCGAATTCCAAAGCGGATTGAATAATATCGCTTTGTTCTTCTTCTAAGATACCTTCATCAGAAACCTTTTCCACGACGTTTTCAAAGTCTTCTTCGTCGAATGTTGTTTCTTCTTTAACTTTGAAGGCTTTTTCAATACCCTTCGCCATTAAGTCAAACAACAAGGTAATTGGATAAAGAACCATCATTAAACCAAATGTTGGATAGACAAGTATTTTTGATAATGTATCTGGAATGCTTCTTGCAATAGTCTTTGGAAGAGCATCACCCAAGATATAAATTAATAAGGCGATCGTAATGGAAGCGAGTAAAGAAACGACTTCACTAGCCATGGTTGTGAAGAGGTTATAGAAAAGGACAGTACAAATAGCACTGGCTAAGATTGAAACAATATTACTTCCTATTAGAACCGTAATTAGAGCGCGATCGTATTTTTCAACGACGTGTAACACTAATTTGGCAGATTTTTTACCTTCATCCGCTTCGACTTGCATCTTGAAGCGGTTTGCACATGCGAGTGCGGTTTCACCAGCAGAAAAGAAAAAGTGTGCTAATACACAGATTCCAATGATTACCCACGACAGAGGTACATCCATTAATGAACCACTCCCTTCCTTTGCTGGTCGCAGATATAAAATTTATCATACTTTTAAGTGTTTGTAAAAAGATTAAATAAAAAGGTACATTTATGTACCTTAATATTTAGATTAACTGACTATTAGTCGTCTTGAGACTCATCAGCATTGACTGGTTGTTCCTTGAGTTTTTCTACCCAGTCAGTATCACCGATTGCGCCTTGCTCAAGGCCACCTTGGTCCATAACTGTTTGAATGAGTTCTTTCGCTCTTCTCATGGATAAACCGGATTTAACTTTAAACACTAATGGGATTTCTTCATAGATACCTTTGTGTCCAGCGTTTTGGACTGGGATTGTGGAATCCTTATAATCATCTGGGTTTAAGGCAAAGTAGAGTTTTAAACTTAAGCCCGCGATAGTAATTTTCACATATGTCTTACGGTGTAAACGGAAGGCATCACCAGAGTTAGAAACACGGGAATTAACACCATAGGAGAGAATCTCGTTTTTGAGTTCATTATAGTTTCTCTTCATTTCATCATCTGCGTTAATCATTCTGGTTTGGAATGGGATACGGATGATTTTATTCTTTTCTTCTGTGGTTTCTTCCACTGGGGCAGGAGCTGGTTTTTCTTTCTTTTTACCAGTCACGATTTTATATTCAGGAGCCTTTGGTTCTTCTGGAACGATGTTATCGTGAACTTGAATTTCTTCTTCCTTAACTACTTCCGCGACAGGTTCTTTCTTTTCTTTTTTCACTGGCGCTGGTTTTGGTTCAGGTTTTGGTTGTTCCACTTGTTGTTGCATTGGCATAGTACCAAAGTATTGGACCACTAATGGACCAGGACCTGGGTTTTGTGGATTTGGAGCATTACGAACCATTTCATCTCTCACGATATTTCTAATGAGATCTGCTAATTCGTTTTTATCAAAACCTTTTTCTTCAGGTTTCTTTTCTTCTTGTTTTTCTTCAAACATTGGAGCGGGTTCTTCTTCAAAAGCTTGTTCTGGTTCAGGTTCCGCTTCAATCTGTTCAAACATCACAGGTTCTTCGTTTTCAGGAGCAGGCTCTTCTTCAAACGCTGGTTGTTCTTGTTCTGATTCTTCATCCTTTTCTTCTTTTTGTTCCACTCTTGGATTCTTGAACGATTCAAGGACACAAGCGAAGTAAGAGATATAGGCTAATAAAGCAAATAAGGCACCGGAGAAAATAAGTGCGCCCACTAAGAAACGGAGAAGATCAGCTTTTTCAAATGGATTACGACCATTAATGATTAACCAATATTTTGGTAATCCAGTCGCGCCAAACATATAAACCGCAACGGTTAATAATGTTAAAACGATACCAAAAACCATGATTCTTCTTTTCTTTTTGACGGCCACTAAGATACCGACAACAAGGAAGATTAACCATAAAGCAATAAAGCCATATAACAAAGCACTCAAGCTAGCGTATACGATGTTAGATGCATCGTGGAATTTAAAAGTAAATAATCCTTTAAAGCCATCGATATGGTACTTCATTACCGCACCAAAATCTTTTAAGTCAGCATCATGAGCATCGCCCGCAGTAGCGGCATAAAGCATAAAGAACGCGATGAATAAGGCTAATAATATAAACGAAATAACCAAAAGGATCTTTAAACCCTTAGAGGTTTCTCTATTTTTCTTAAACATAGGCTTTCTCCTTACCTGTATTTCTTGCATATAATATAGCGCGCACCTGCATGAAAAAGCAACTTTTTCACGAGAAAAGCCTGCAAATCAAGGATTTTTTAAACGTTTTTCGTTAAATTGCGTAAAACAAAGCGTTCTTATCGAAAGCACCAAAAGCAAAGCCAAAGTTTAAGAATAATGGCAAGTTTTTATAGGCTTTGAATGTTGTTCTTTCTAAGAATTCATCACTATGGAGTGTTTCGATATAGCCGTATGGGTTATAAACAACGATTTGATCATTACCTAAATCCATGGATGTAACCACAGAGAAATGTAAGGTCCATTCATCTTCAAATTTGGCGGCCCATTCAATAGCAACTGGATTGTTTTTAGCTAAGGCGTTATGTATTTCTTTTAAATAATCGTCATTTGTGAGATATGTTCTTTTAATGAAATCTTGGTCTTTGATAGAAGCATTGATTTCATTTAAGAAACCAGATGTTGAAGAAGTAGAAACACCACCATTGTTTTTAGCGTTTAAATCATCTTCTGTAACTTTGAATCCGTAATATTCAGACATCATCTCAATAGAGGCATAACCACATGAGACATGTTGTGTGACTAAATTAATACCTGTAACTTCGACCTTTTGAGAGTAAGTTTCATCAGTTTTTAAGTACCCATAGTCCTTATTTAAGTGATTTGTTCTAAGTCCTAAAATACCAAAAGGCACCACAATAGCGAGAGCAACTACAAAGAAAAAGCCCGCGATAATGGACACGACAATTCTTCTTTTTCTTCTACTTTTTACTTTACTCATAAATAAAAGGTCCTGTGATATTCTATCACAAAACCTCGATTAATTGTAACTATTATTACGAATTATAAAACGTCTTTATATTCGTCACTACTCGTCATCATCTTTTGAGCGTATGAGCAAATAGGAACAATCTTAACATTTCTCTTTCTTGCTTGTTCAATTACTTCCTTAACAAGCGACTTAGCAATACCCCGTCCCCCGTATTCTGACATTACCACGGTATGAGTAATATACCATTTACCTTCTTTAATTTGATAATCACATCTACCGATGATTTTATCTTCATCGTACGCTAAAGATTGGTGACCTTTTTCATTGTATTTAATTTGTATATCTTCCATGTTTTTAGCATACCATATCCGATAATTATTCTCTATTATTTGGATTGTAGTTAATCAAATCTTTTACCACTTCACTAGCGATAATGAGACCTGAAACTGAAGGCACAAATGCGGTAGAACCAGGAATACTTCTTCTTTTTGAATTAGTATCATCTTCATCAAAAACAGGTTCTAAAGGAGTGATAGCTTTTTCTTTTGAATAAACGACTTTGAGCTTTTTAACTCCTCTTTTCTTTAACTCACGACGCATCACTTTCGCTAACGGATCCATTTCAGTTTTATAGATATCACTAACTTCTAACATTGTTGGATTCATCTTGTTGCCCGCACCCATCGCGGATATAACTGGGATGTTACTTTCATAACAACGAACAATGATATCAATCTTTGCGGTTACTGTATCGATAGCGTCTACAACATAATCGTACTTTGAGAAATCAAATTCATCTCTATTAGCAGGTAAATAAAAACACTTGTGGGTTTCCACAGTAGCGTCTGGATTAATCTCTAAGATACGTTCTTTAGCGACATCCACTTTGGCTTTGCCAATTGTGTTAAATGTCGCAAGTATTTGTCTATTTATATTAGTGATATTCACTAAATCATCATCAATTAGTACGAAGTGACCAATACCACTTCTCGCTAAGGCTTCAACAGTGTAGCCACCTACACCACCGACACCAAAGACAGCGACTGTCTTTTTCGCTAACTCTTCCATTGATTTTTCACCAAGTAAAAGCTGCGTTCTTGAAAACTGTTTCAACATGAATATATGCCTCCTATTAGCAGTGCTAATAAAATGTTCGTTTTCGGTGACTTGCACATTTCCTAAAGAATAATTAGGCGTTCTTATTTGAACTACAAAAACGACTGATAGTATTATACACAAGATTTCAAAATAATAAAAAGGACTGATAATAATCAATCCTAAACAATTAAATCTTTAAAGGTTACGTTGTTAACTATTTGATAGGCGGCTATTTCCCCATCTTCTGGTTGGACCACAAATTCTGTTTCAGATTGGAATATAATCGAACCCTCATAGCAGGTGATTTTATATTTGTTATATTTATTTATCGCGGTATCGAAGTTAGGGTTATCAATCTTTTCAAAGATCATATTGGTGAGCATTCCTAATTTAATGAAATCTTTCGTGTAATCGACTGTTCCATCGATACTTGTCACCTTTAAATCATAGAACATGTGTGACATGAAACTATATCCATAGTGATTGCTCATCTTTGGAAGAGCAACACTTAAAGTGGTTTCATCTTGTGTAGTAGTGCCGAAATAAGCATATATGCTATAACGTTCTTCTGTTTGAGTCGAAGGATTTAGAACCTCTATGGTAAGAACATCTGGTCCCGCACCAACAGGTACATTAGGATAGTCAAAAACTATCTTAGTGGTTTTCAAATATTCATAGACACGGTGTATATCAGCAGCACTATCGCTGTAATAATATTCATCTAGAACATCTAGCCTTGGAACAACAGTACCATGCTTACTAGAAGTGATGACCTTGGTAATGTCTTCTTCGTTAATATTGTTAATCCAGGTATATCTATCTTTTAAACTTATTTGTTCATTAACATGACTATCATCACCTCGATAGTAAAGTTCAAGGCGAGTATCTGAACGAGGCATAGTGAATTCAAATTCATAATAATCATTAGCAGAGGAATAAGAATAACCACTTCTTTTATCGTTAATCAAAACAATCATTTCACTTCTAAGTGGAGGAACTGAAGTTTTGAAATAGACTGTTTGGCCTTCTTTAAAATGAATGCTTGCTTTTCCATTAAGTGTATGTGGTTGTTCCACGATTAATTTTCGTGGATCTCTAATATCTAAATAAAATTCTCTAGCATCCTTAAATGAATCGTCATCATCATCTGAATCCGAATTACCTGTATTGCACAATGATTCAGAATATGTTTTACGGGAAGTTGATGTTGTGCCACAACCGGTTAGTAAAAAGGCCGCTGCGATAAATGAAAGTAGTAACTTTGTTATTTTCATTGTGGTTCCCTCCTACTAATAAGACGTTTATGAATTATAAAACTGCTTAAATTTTATCAAATAAATAAAAGGACTGACATATAAACGTCAATCCAATTAATCAATTTTGGTGATCCCAACGGGATTCGAACCCGTGAATGTCGCCTTGAGAGGGCGATGAGTTAAGCCACTTCTCCATAGGACCAGCGAGAGTAATTATACTCTCTTTTATTTAAGTAACGCAACTACGTTATCGATACGGCGATGTGTTTCTTCAATTCCTAAAACGTACATAACCGCACAGAGGTTTGGAGCGTTCTTTCTACCGGTTAAGGTGATACGAAGCATTTCCGCTAAATCGCCGATATTGCCTTTAAAGGCATCTGGGTTAGCTTTATAGTCTTTGTTATTCGCGGCATAGCCTAAACCCACACCAATTTCTTTTAATTCATTGAACCAGATTTGTTCATCTTGGTTAACGTGAAGTTTTTCTTTAATTGCAATTAAAGCTTCAATGAGTGTTTCTTTAGAGAACTTTTCATTAAATGGTAATGGTTCTTTAATGATATTTTGATAGCGTTCTTCGTAGAAGAAACCAATGAAATCTAAGATATGACCAAACTTTTCATAGTCTTTTCTTGGGTTAGCTTTTTCACGGTCAATATTCATAATGGCAGTGAAATAAGCTGGATTAAATTCAATAGCCGCTTTTAGTTCTGGGTTATAGAGTTTAGCGTATTCGTAGGCAAGAGCGCTGATTTCATCTTTGTTTAGCTTTGCTAAAAGTTCACGGGCAAAGAAGTTTAATTTACCCATATCGAATAAGGCACCCTCGTTATTCATTTTCTTAAATGAGAATTCGAAGTTTTCCATGCCTTCAAACTTATTGGCTAAGATCCATTCTTCGAAGTTGGAGTTAGCAATAGTCATCAAGTACATGATTAATGATTTTGGTAAATAGCCATCTTCAATGAAGAATGAAACAGCGGCTTCTTTATCTTTTCTTTTAGAAAGTTTACGTTTATTGCCTGTTTCTTCATCAACTTTCATGATGACTGGTAAGTGAGCGTAGTTAGGGGCTTTCCAACCTAAGGCTTCAAATAATTCAACGTGAATTGGTAAGGAAGCCACCCATTCTTCACCACGGATAACTGTGGTTGTTCTCATGAAATGGTCATCACATGCGTGAGCGAAGTGATATGTTGGTAAACCATCACTCTTATAGATAACGATATCTTGATCGTTTTGAGCGATATCAAATGTACCTTTAATTAAATCGGTAACGGTGATTTTGTTTTCGTGATTACCACTACTTCTGAAACGGATGACGAATTTATCACCGTTTTTTATTCTTTCGTATTTTTCTTCGTTAGTAAGATTTCTACATTTAGCGAATTCACCATAGTATCCTGGGTTTAATTTCTTACTTTCTTGTTCTTTACGAAGTTCTTCTAAATCTTCAGAGGTGCAGAAACATGGATAAGCTTTACCATCCACTAATAATTGTTTAATAACGGTTTTATATATATCCGCGCGTTTAGATTGGATATATGGACCATATTTACCTTCTTCATGATCGCCTAAATAGCCTTCATCTGGGTCGATACCGAAGATGTGCATTTGTTTTAATAATTCTTCACCAGAACCAGCGATTTCTCTTTTGGTATCGGTATCTTCTAAACGCACATAAAAGACACCTTTGGATTGACTTGCTACTTTACGACACACTAAAGATGTGAATAAAGAACCGGTGTGAAGGAAGCCTGTTGGACTTGGAGCGAAACGCGTTACTTCCGCGCCTTCTGGTAAATTTCTTTCAGGATATCTTTTCTCTAAATCATCGATTGTTTCGGTAATTTCTGGAAAAATTAGGTCTGCTAGTTGTTTGTTTGTAATCATATTTTCTGCCTCTTTAATAATTTTGATAAGTTAGTGTTGCAAGAATTTTTTCTTTTGCATATAATAATTGAGCGCGATTTGGAAAAATCCAAATGCAGGTGTAGTTCAGTGGTAGAACGTAACCTTGCCAAGGTTAATATGCGGGTTCGATTCCCGTCACTTGCTCCAGATGCTTAATACCTAGATGCGAATCTAGGTTTTTTTATTGCTCTGGCTCGTCGTTATGAATACCTCTAAGTGACTCTTCTAAATGCTTCTTTTCTTCTTCACTGAGCTCAATGCTACTTTGAATTTTTTGAAGAATGGATTCAATCGCTCTTTGGTTACCTTCTTTGAAATATTGTTCGTATTTCTTGTAAATGGTTTCCATGTTAGCGAAGTAAAGTGGAAGATAGAACATTAATAAGGCCACACCACCAACGATCACGAATGATGGTAAGAGGTCAATCCTTCTCACGACAAAGATATCTAGCACAGCGGAACCAATCATGCCTAGGAAAGATAAGGCAAGCATTGGCCAGTTTAAAGCAAACCAGTCTTTTCTCATGTTCTTACGATGGAGAGCATAAGTACTGTTGACTGACATCTTTAATAAGGGCGCGCTCGCGACGAGCACGTTCGTGCGATAGTATATAGAAAGTGAAGAGAAGGAAATGTAGTAAATAAACGCTAACATAGCGAGTGGAATAGCAACAACTGAAACAGTAATAATGAAGGTTAATAGCATACCATCATTAGCGTTCAATAAATTAATGATGTCTTCATATGTTGCTTCAGGGTTATAAGCGTATGTATAAATGAGGTTATTAAAGGAGCCGGTAAATGTCTCACCATATTGTCCTTTAAAGATTAAATAAAATGTGATTCCGGAAACTAAAACCATGCCAAAATAGAAGCCTAGAGATTTAAGGAATGAAATGAGTCCTCTGAAGCTTCCTCTGAACTGCGCACGGAAGAATCCGGTGAAGTAACGGATGAACGCAGACGGATTGATTTGTTGATTGATTTGTAAGTAATAACAAGCCACATGACTAGCGAATAAAAATGGTAACGCAATAAGTGGCACAGCAATGATTAAAATAAGCGGATCAATAAACGCTAAAACTGTCGCGATTATCAAAAATAAACCACACATAATACCTACCGCTAAGTAGGAAGTTGGATTAGTTTTGAATCTATTAAATGAGGTCGCCCTTAATGAATCTTTCATTATTTCTTCCTTTTGTTTTCTTTAGCGATTGATTGCACTGCTTTAGCGAGTTGTTGTTCATTAATCTTTTCCACTGGACGAGATTCAATCGCTTTGATTAAAGCGTGCAGTTTCTTTCTTTGGATGATATAGAACTGTTTGGATTCGCTTTGAACTTCGACTTTGCAGTCATCGTTGATTAAAGTGATGCCAATAAGCATAGAGGCATCTAAACCTGTCGATGATGAAAGCTTACTAGCTAAATTCTTAGATTGGATAATTGGGTTATCTGTGTAACACTTTTTCCCTTTATGGGAAATGAAGATTAAAGACTTATCAGATGATTTACCCACTAAGTCACCTTCATAGTACTTGCAAATAATGACATAAATGTATTTATCACCAAAGATGATGTGGTCAACTTTGGCTAATTTAGTGTTATCAATTTTGAAATAGAATTGGTTGATTAAGTAGTAGTCATTTTCTAGGGCTACTTTGTAGACACGCTTATAATAACGGATTTGGAAATGACGACGTCTATAGGATGCAGAAATTGGGAAATATAAAACAATCGCCGCAAATAAAACCACCACGATTGGCACAATGATGACAAACGCGAGTTGGATATTTGTTAACGATGTTAATACTTTTAGATTTTGCATATAGAATATGATAACAAAAATGACCTTATAAATTAAGGACATTTTGCATATTCTATTTAGTCAAAGATGGTTTTTCCTGTTTTTATCGCATCAATGATACGGTCAATTTCTTCCTTCATGACCTTCCTAGATAAAGGTGGAATTTGATCAATTGGGAACCATTCAACATCATCGGTTTCATACTCGTGTTCGTGAAGTTGACCTTTGAGTTTAGCCTCAAAAACCACGAGGTATTCTGGAGCGTTAACGTTGCTCTTAAATGGAGTTCTATTTAGGACACCAACAAGGCGAACTAGCTCAATATCGGCGCCTGCTTCTTGGCTTGATTCGTTAATCGCGGTTTGACCAGCGGAATCATATAAATCCGCCCATCCTCCAGGGAAGGAATAAGTACCTGTATTAGCCTCTCTAACAAAGAGGATTTTTGACTTATCTTCGTTAACGATAACCGCACGAACAGACACGCTTGGTGTAGGATAAATATCTCTAGAGAAATAGTTTGGTCGATGGAATTCGATTTCCATGAGCTTTTCTAACATCTCCATGGTCAAATCATTGATCTGTTGATAGTTGGTTAAAGCATATGGGTCCTTAGAAAAAACCAATCCTATTTTCGCAATGGATTGGATTTTCAATATATAGTCGTAAAGTTCTTTAGTGTCCATTATTCCTCAGATGAGTTATCACTCATGTAAGTTTCAAATACACGGCGGAAATTGGTTTGATTAACCGCTTCTAAGTCACCATTAACAGCGAAGGAAATACGGCCTGTTTCTTCAGAAACAACGACTGTCACTGCATCAGAAACTTCACTAACACCAATGGCGGCTCTATGACGAGAACCATACTTACCAGCGAATGGTTTTGTTGTTGGGGTGAAGAAGACACTAGCGGCAACAATTTCATTACCATGAATAACTACTGCACCATCGTGTAAACGTGTGCCTGGGTAGAAGATTGTCATTAAAATTTCTGGTGTCACTGGAGCGTGAACTGGGACACCATTTTTCATAATATCTTTTAAGTCTGTGTTCTTTTCAAATGTCATAATGGCGCCGATACGGGCATTACTTAATGAAATAACTGCAGTTTCAATGTTCTTATATAAAAGTTGTGAATCGTAGATTTTTTCAATACCGAAGTTACCGGCTTTAGCAACTGGACGGGAGAATGGGTTGGCAATGAATTTTCTTAAGTCACCTAAGTTAGCGAAGAATGCTGCGGCCATACAGGCTGCGGAGATAAAGCCCATAATAATGCAAACAGTAACTAAATCAAAGATGAATCCAACAAAGAAAACACCAGTGCAAACACCGTAGAACGCAAATGTCACTTTACGCTTCGCGACTTTAAAGAGAATGAATAAAGCTAAGGCATGAACGACAATCACCAAAATCAAAGCAATAATAAAATTGACCGGTTTTAAATGATCCCAAATAAATTCAACCATAACCCTACCTCCAAAAATCAGTGCATAATTATGATATTATATTTTCAAATATATTTTCAACAATATGTACGAAATGTAGAGTAAAACTAGTCGATTTTGACGATTGTTGGTGAATTATTCTTACTTCTTCTCGCAAATGGCTTTTTGTGTTTTTTAAGAAATTCCTCTGTTGCTTCTAGACCTTTGTCGGTTAAAGAGAAATAGAGTTTTTTAGTATTTGTATCAAACACTCTACCTAAATAGCCATAACGGAATAACATCATGGTTAAACGGCACACCTTTTTGCTGGTGAATGAGATTAATGTTCCAAAACAATCCATGTCAATAAATGGCTTAGTTTCATCATCAACAACGCCCACAAGAATCTTGTAGATGCCTTCATTTAATGGGTAATAATGTAAGTCGTTTAATGCTTTGATAGTGATAAGAACTTTGTAATAAGTTTGATTGAGTTTAACTTCTTTCATGCTGATATTGTAACGATTTATACCCGTAAGGTCAAAGACATTCTCTATTGAGAAACATTATGTTTTTTTGTATGATAGTTACGGAAAAGGGGAAATAAACTATGCCTACACCACATAATAGCGCCAATCCTGGCGATTTTGCTAACGTCGTATTAATGCCTGGCGATCCATTAAGAGCCAAATTAATTGCAGATACTTATCTCCACGATGTTAAATTAGTCACAAGCGTTAGAAATATTTACGGTTACACCGGTTATACCAAAAACGGTAAAAAGATCAGCGTCATGGCTTCAGGTATGGGTATGCCATCTATTGGTATCTACTCCTACGAATTATATAGCCGTTATGACGTGGATGTGATCATCCGTGTCGGTACATGCGGTGCCTATCAAGAAAATATCAATCTATTTGATATCATTGTCGGAAGCGCTGCTTCTACAGATAGTAACTGGGTCCACCAATATGGATTAAATGGTCACTATTCCGCAAGTGCAGACTTCGATGTTATGGAAGCTGCTGTCAACGCTGCTAGAAAGAAAAACATTCCAGTTCACGTTGGCAACGTTCTCTCCAGCGATGTCTTCTACAATTCCGATAAAGAAGGCTGGAAGAAATGGGCTGACATGAATGTCTTAGCGGTCGAAATGGAAGCTTTCTCACTTTACTGCAACGCTGCAAAATTAAAGAAGAAAGCTCTCTGCTTATTAACCGTTAGTGATTCATTCTTAATTAAAGAAGAACTCACCCCAGAACAAAGACAAAACGGTTTATTAAGAATGATTGAAATCGGTATTGAAGCCGCTGAAAAGTTCGCTAAATAATTTCAAAACCGTCCAAACAAAAAGCACGTACCACATGCTAGAGATACGTGCTTTTTTATATACCGTGTAGCTTATTTTGATAATTTACGGTAGAGAATTAATAAGGAATTAATCACTAAGACAACGGTTAACCCTGTATCCGCGATGACTGGAACAATCATTGGGATATTTAAGGTTGGGATGAGAACGAGAATCGCTACTGCTAATTTGACCAATAAGGCGAAGACAATATTGAAGATAGCGGTATGTCTAGCAATTCTAGCAATCTTCACAGCTTCATAAACTTTAGCAGGATTATCGTTCATAATTACGACATCGGCGTTTTCCACAGCGATATCACTACCAATTGCACCCATGGCCATACCAACATCCGCACGCATAATGCTTGGTGCGTCGTTGATACCATCACCAACGAAGGCAACAGCTTTATTTGTCACTGACATTTCTTTTTCTAAGATTTCAGTCTTTTGATCTGGTGTTAATTCGCTATAGACACGGTCAATGCCTAATTCTTTCATAATGAATTCAGCATTTTCTTTCTTATCACCAGTGAGAAGGACAACACCTTTTTTCTCCTTATGGAGAAGTCTCACCATATCATAAGCCTCTGACTTCACTTCATCGTATAAGACAATATAGCCAAGATATTTATCACCTTTCTTACAGTGAACGATGGTTCCAATCGCATCTTCATTGATAGAAAGCACACCATTATCTCTCATAAATTGGGCATTACCCGCAAGGATGGTTTCGCCTTCATAAGTTGTACGGACACCATAACCAGCGATTTCTTGATAATCAACTTGTTTAGCGGCAAGGGCTTTGACATCCACATCATGGCAGATTGCTTTAGCAATTGGGTGAGTGGATAAGCATTCAGCAACGTATAAAGCATTTAATAATTCTTCTTCACTAACACCATCTTCATTAGCAATCTTTTGAATAGAGAAGACACCGTGTGTTAATGTCCCAGTTTTATCGGTTACGATTTTGTCGACATTGTTTAATTGATCTAAGTAGTTAGTGCCTTTAATGACAATACCTCTCTTACTTGCTAAACCAATACTAGCGAAATAAGCAAGTGGGACAGAGATGACGATAGCGCATGGACAACCTGTCACTAAAATTTCTAAGCCTCTTACTACGTAATCTCTCCAGTCTTTGGTAATAAGACCACCGATAAGAAGTACTAAAGCAGATAATACAACGATAGCTGGTGTGTACCATTTAGCGAATTTTGCGATGAATTCATCCGCTTTGGATTTCTTTTCACCACTATTGCTAATAAGTTCAATAATTTTAGCAACTGCACTATCTTCATATTTCTTGTTCACCTTAATGGTGATAGAACCTGTTTTAACGAGGCAACCCGCTAAAACATCTTTATCATTTATATCAGCTAAGACTGGGACAAATTCACCAGTTAAGCTTGATTTATCAACATAAGCAGAACCAGCTACAACTTCACCATCAACAGGGATCATTTCACCAGCGCTGACAACGACGTTGTCACCAATCTCTAATTGTTCTGGTTCAACTTTACTAATTTCTCCATCTTTTAATAAGTTAGCGTATTCCACTCTTAATTGAATGGCGTTCATAACCGCTAATTTACTTCTATTAGTGGCGACTTTCTCAACGATTTGACCAACTTGGAATAAACCCACAACCATCATACCTTCCATAGCGAAGTGGACACCATGTTCCGCTCCTCCTTCTAAGAGGTAGATAACCGCTAAAGCGGTTGCACCTAATACTGCGATAGTAATTAATAAGTTATGGTCAATGATGTTTCTTCTGTTTTTAATATGAAGAATAACACGCCATGTCACATCATATGTTAATAACACTGTTGTAGCGGTATAGATAGCAAATCTAATCCAGCCACTGTTATCAAAATGTTCAAAGACTAATAAGTTAACAAGTAAGACAATAACAGCAAATAAGACTCTCGCTAATAAGAACCACATACCTTTGGTAAAGAGTCTTTCTTTATGTTCTTCTCTCTTACCTTCTAATTCTTTAATGTCTAATGGATCACTTTCCACTTGGGCAATTGCTTTAGCGATTTGTTCCACGGTGTGTGCCTTATTTGTGTATGTGATGAACATCTTGTTCGTGGAGAAGTCAATATGGCAAGATTCAATACCTTCTTGCTTTGCAAGATGCTCTTCAGATTTCTTTGCGCACATTGGGCAATCAAAGCCAGAAATGTGATATGTTTTCTTAACGTTTTTCTTTTCTAAATCATGAATATCAAGCGGATCGCTTTCCACTTCTGCGATAATGCTTTTGATTTCATCCACGCTTAATGGTTCATTTTTGTATGTAATGAATAATTTATTCGTAGAAAAATCGATATGGCAGTAATCGATTTGTTCGTGTTTACCTAAATGTGTTTCTGACTTCTTCGCGCACATTGGGCAGTCGAAGCCAGAGATATGATAAGTTTTCTTAATCATTTTCCTCTCCCTCCATGACGTGTTCATACGCTACGCCTAAAAGTAAGCGGATATGTCTATCCTTTAATGAGTAATAGACTTTGGTCTTCTCTTTGCGGGTTCTCACTAAATCAGCATCTTTTAAGACTTTGAGTTGATGGCTCACTAAAGATTGAGAAGCCCCTATTTCCATCGCGATATCATTAACACATTTTTCAATCATGCAGTTTAATGATTCACAAACACCACAGTTACATTCTTCACATTCGCATTCATCATCATCGAGGAGGGCGAGCATGATCTTTAATCTTGTGCTGTCGCTTGCGGTTTCTAGCAAGCTTTCCATTTTTTTAATCGTAGTTAATTTAACGTCTTTCATATTTTATCACCGGGATTATTATATGAATGTTCGTTCATATTTGCAATTAAAAAATGAATGACTGTTCATATAGTGTTCAGTTAGTCAGAGACTAAAATCCCACGATTAAACAAGTCAAATAGCCTAAAGCAACGGCAATTATAAAGCAAGCACCGACAATAAAGAGTGTTTTCTTGAACATGGATTTCTCTTTTAAAAGCACCATGAGGCCTAAGCCAGAATTCACTAATAAGCCGGCGAATAAAGCACCAAATGATAAATGACCATCAACGAATAATTCAGTAATTAATAAGCTAGAAGCGCAGTTAGGAATTAAGCCAATGATTGATGAGAATAAAGGCGCTAAATAGCGGTTTGTGGTCATGAAGTTAGAGAAGTTATCTTCGCCAATGAAACCAATTAATGTACCTAATGCTAAGTTGATAATGAAAATATAGATAAAGACTTTAACGGAGTGAATTAATGGGTGAATAAGATGTGCGTGTGCAGGTGTGTTCTCGTGGTGATGTGTGTGGCATTCATGTTCTTCTTCAACACGATCAACTTCCACAACCTTTTGTTTTCTAATAATAAAATCAATTAATAGACCAAAGAGAATGCCTGAGACGAGTTTTAAGCCAATTAAAGGAAAGATATATAAAGTCTTTTCATTCCATGCCCCTAGGAGCACTAATAAGGCTTCATCACTACAGCTTAAGAACACAGCGATTAATGTACCCACTGTAATATATTTTTTAATATATAATTCTGAACCGATAACACTTGTGCCACATTGAGGGATTAAACCAAATAAAGCACCGAAGATTGGTGATGTTTTCTTTCTTTTGATTAAAAAGTTAGAAACAGGTGTTTCAATAAAAGATAAAATTACGTGAAAAAAGAACACGAACGCAAAGACTAATAAGCTGTCTTTGAGTGAGTCTAATAAAATGTCTAAAAATAATTCCCAAGTCATACGGCTACATATTGTAACACAAAAAATATTTTTGTGATGACAAACGATAATAATAATGAAATAATCTTGTCATGATTAAGACAATTTTATTCGATTTAGACGGAACTTTACTCCCCATGGACGAGGAGTATTTCAAGAAAATATACTTCGGTGCAATCTATAAAAAGATTGCCTATTTAGGCTATACATTAGATGAACTTTTAAAGGTCATTTGGTATGGCACAAAAGCCATGATTAAAAACGATGGAACGCAAACTAATGAAGAATTATTTTGGAAAGCTTTTATTGAAGTCCATCCTGATAGATTAGAAGAAAACAAAGAGAACTTCGTGGAGTTCTATGACACCATCTTCCCTACTTTAGGTCATACATGTGGCTTTCAACCACTTGCGAAAAAATTCATTAAGCAATTAAAAGACAAGGGATATGAATTAATTATTGCTTCTAATCCTATCTTCCCAATCGTTGCGACTAAAGCAAGAATCAGATGGGCGGGTTTAGATCCTGATGACTTTAAATACATCAGTGCATATGAGAATTCATCATTCTGTAAACCAAATCCAAAATACTATGAAGAGATATTAAAGAAAAACAATCTTAAAGGTGAGGAATGCTTGATGATTGGTAATGACGCTAGAGAAGATACAGTGGCATTATCCTTAGGCATCGATACCTACTTAATAACTGATTGTTTACTTAATCCTGATAACGTTGATATTAATCAATATAAGAACGGCTCATTTAAAGAGATCATGGATATGGTCTTAGCAAGGCTATAAAAAAACTGGGAAACCCCAGTTCTTTTATTATAAGTTGCCTGTGGCCATGGCGAAGAATAAATCGCCGAATATGACCACACCAGACATTGTGCCTATTATTGCGTAAGCATAATTTGGCATTTTGAACGTTCCAATAAACAGAGCGAACAAGAAGTAATATGCCGCTGCAACAATTACGGTTCCGAGAATGTCCTCAAATCCGAAGGTATAACCTGTAGAGAGGGCATAGAAGGCAACGGGGATTGTTGATAAGAAGAATAGGGAGTTCAACTTCTTATTAGCGAAACCGTAATTATTACAGCTTTCACCACTATCATCTTTCTTAAATAGCGTGAAGAAACATGCTGCAGCACCAATCATTAGTTCTAAAACTATGTTGGTTATTAAAACGTTTCTTTGGAAACTGTCTGTATCAAATCCATGCAATTCATATTTAATATCAAACGAGAAAGCACGAGCAATGTAATCTGGTAAATTGATGAGAATCATCACGCTTGGTGAATATTCAAAAGAAACCTGAGCGACTTGATAATAATCATAAGTAGAGCTATAAGTAGATTCCATCGCATTTTGGAAGTCAACTATGCTGTTGAAGAACGTATACATGGAAAGAACAAGAATTAAATGGAACGAGACGTTAATTATTAGTGCGGATATTGGCTTACTTGTTAAAGAACAGAAGGCACATGAGATGAAATACTCAATGACCACTGTGATTAAACCAACCGCAATTGCGCCTAAATATGGAGCGGGAACAAAGTATTTAAAATATGTTTGTCCATATAATCTCATATGGTCAGGTGAGGACATATAACGAATCACAAAGGCGATATATGGTAATAATGAGGCAATAATGAAACTGGTAACCAAAATGAATAAACCAGCTAGCACTCTTGTGTTCTTTAAATCTCTTTGATTAAGAGGCAATTGATAGTACGTGTCGCCTCTTTTTAATGAATACTTATAGTTGAAGACAAATAATGGTAAGACAATAGCGAATACCATCATAGGCGCAGTTAAGGCTGCTAAAGAGACATCACTACTATAATGATCATATAGATTAAATGACATCAAATATGAGAAGTATGAAACTAAGGCGATAAGGGTGAACACTATGAAAAGAGGTAACCACTCTCTAGAAATTAAATATTTAGCGTAATTAAGCTTTTTCATGATGTTTGTCCTCCTTATTGGCCATAGCCATTTGTAAAAGGATGATTTCGTTAGCGTCGATAGCGACGGTTTCTAACAATGATGGTTTGAGTGTAGAGAGAATCTTCTCAACATCTTTATTTTCTTTATTATTAATAACGAAGTTATGGATAGAACCGGCTTTTCTATAAGAAAGGACGTTAAATCCTAATTCTAAAAGCGTTTCTTCATCACATGCTTTATCAAAGATGGCTTGATATTTAATGAATGTTTCACCTAATGAATCTAAATCACCATCATTAGATAAACGACCATCATGGATAATGACGAACTTATCAACAAGCTTTTCTAAAGCGGTGACGTTATGGGATGACACCACGACTGTTTTTTCTTTGTCTTTGCAGATTCTGACGATTTGTTCTTTAACTGTTTCAAGCACTAATGGGTCTAAGCCATCAAACGCTTCATCTAAAAGAAGATATCTGCAACTAATTGATAAGGATAAAGCGATGAATAATAAACGCCTCATACCTTTGGAGAATTTATTGATCTTTACTCTTCTTGGAAGATTGAATTTATCGATGAGATTATCGAAGATGTCTTCATCCACAAAGTAAAAGAGTTGATAGAACTCTTTAACTGAATTGATGTCGCTATTAATTGGAGCATATGGATCATCAGGAAGGAAGAACACTAATTCTTTGCTTCTTTTTGATGTGCTTGGGAGCGAATCAATTAAGATTTCACCTTCATCTGTTCTATAGACACCAGCAATCATTCTAAGGAGTGTAGATTTACCAGCGCCGTTTTGGCCAACAAGACCAATGACACCACTTTCAATATCTAACGATAAGGAAGAAACTGCGACTTTTTCATCGAATCTTTTGGTCGCATTATTTATTTGGATCATTTTCTTTTTCCTCCTCTTCTATCATTTTTTCGACTTTTTTCTTAATTTCTTGCAAGCTATAACCTTTGAACTTAATGTCCTGAATTAATTGATGTAATTCATCATTTGCGTCTTGGTTATCAACTTTATTAATACGATTACCTTTACCACTTATAGGCGTTAAATAGCCTAAATCAATCAGCATTGAAAAGGCCCTTTGAACTGTATTAGGGTTCACACCGATTAATAATGATGTGTCTCTAACGGAAGGTAGGTAATCACCTTCCTTAAGTGCCCCAGTATCAATGAGGTTCTTATAATAATCTTTAATTTGTAAATAGGCGGGAACGCCAGGTAGAAGCTTCATATGTCTATAGTGTACTAATCGTATTAATACACGTCAATACTTTTCTAGAATATTTCTTACTTTTTTTGCTTAATAAAAAGGAAATATACGCATGTACGCTTAACTTTTTGAACTTTGTTCAAGCACAAAAAAGACCACCGAAGTGGTCAATTTCATTATATAGATGGAGCACGCGACGGGAATCGAACCCGCACGGTCAGCTTGGGAAGCTAAAGTTCTACCACTAAACTACGCGTGCTTCTTGTAAAAAAGCCCTTTATCAGGGCTTATTCACTAATTTGGTGGGTACTGACGGGATCGAACCGCCGACCTTCTGTACGTCAAACAGATGCTCTCCCAGCTGAGCTAAATACCCATTTTTGCTGGTGCCGACTACAGGAATTGAACCTGCAACCCACTGATTACGATTCAGTTGCGCTACCAGATTGCGCCAAGTCGGCAGGTAGTAATTCGTTTTAGTCGCTCAATAATAATATGTGTTTTTATGACAAGTTTCAATACTTATTTTAAAAAACTTAGTTTTTGTTTTATTTATTAATAAAGAGGCTTGACACAACTATTGCAATATTTCGCTCCATCATCGTTTTCAGCCCCACAATAAGAACATATTTTAGTAATAGGTGCACCACACTTTGAGCAGAATTTAGCATTAGCAGGATTAACAAAGCCACATCTAGCGCATTTATTGCCAGTTACTCCTTCGATAGGTTCATTTCTCTTTGATGAAATCTTATTCGCTATATTAGCAATAGAATCGCCAGTTTCATCAAGCATATAATTGGTGAAATCTTTCGCCACAGGGGCGGCTTGAGAAGCGGCATAGTCCATCATTTTTCTTCTATAGCCTAAGGACAAACAGACAATGCCACCGATTATAAAAGGGCCACCAAGAAAACAAAGGAAAAAGAATTTAGGCATTTCAAAACCCTCAGATCCAAAGCTAGCCATTGATGCAAAGAATGAACCTATGCCAGTGATAAAGCAAATAATACCAACAATTAATAAAATCCAACCAACAATTTTTAATACTCTTGTGGTGCCTTGATAACGATTTTCATATTCTTTGTTGTCCATATTGTTGTCCTCTTAACCAAGAATAAATTATACACATGCTCGCATAATAAAAAAGACTTTTTCATTAAAATTTAAAAAAGCCATTTTATTTCGTTATTTTCAAAACAAATTAGGCTTTTTTCTTGACTGGAATTGGAGAGAAAACAAAGGATAGTTTTTCTCTTTTACATATTCTTTGAATAGCAAACTTACCTTGTGTCATCGCGATTGGTAAACCACCAGGACCTTGCATCCATTGGCCAGAAAGATAGAAATTCTTTAAGCCGCGTAATTTACCACTATGAGCGAACATTGGATCTTTCTTAGTAAATAAGAAGCTCATATAAACACCATAGGATGTATTAACGTATCTATTAAATGTATGTGGAGTGCAGACATCTAATAATTCGATATCTTTTAAGTTAGGGAATCTCTTCACGATTCTTGTTTTCACATCGTTAGCGATTTCATTTTTCATTGTTAAATATAACTGTCTATTTTTAGAGAGTTTTCTCCAATAGGCATATTCATTACTACTTTGATCCACCATCACGGAGAGGATGGTTTTATCACCTCTAGTAAATGTTTCATCATAGGCGTAGTTACGGATTGTTAAATGATCAATGGTTAAACCACCACAATAGAATTTATCGCAATTGAAGGAATATGGTGTTGGAATATTGCTATTTTTATCGATCGCAAAATGCATCATCACACAGCTTGGAGCAGGATTTCTTCTTGGATTATCAAATCTCTTTTGGAAAGCTGGGAATCTATATTGGTCTCTAAGCAATCTCTTTAATGTGTAGTTAGTGTCTAAGCAAGAGACAACATAATCGCCTCTAAATTCTTCACCATTGATTAATTTAACGCCTTTAGCGGCACCATTTTCGATAATGACGCTATCGACATTAGCGTTCACTTTTAAAGCACCACCTAAAGCGAGGAACTTTTCTTTCATACGTTCCACCATTGGTGTACTTGCGCCAATTGGGACACCACCATCACCCGCAACAACGGTTGCGTAGCTATAAATCATGGAGAATAAGTTACCCGCACCAATTTGAGCTTTTTCTAAAGCAAATCTAATCACTGGTGATTTGAATTTAGCAGCGAATTGTTCGCATGACTGTGTCATCGTGGCTAAATAGCTTGGCCAAACAGAAAGAACCTTTAAGCCTAAAGCAATCTTTCTATGTAATGGAATCATGGATAATGGTAAGTCTAATGGTAACTCAACTTTAGTGAAGTCTCTCACCATCTTAAAGAACTTATGAATCATCTTACTATCAACTGGTGATAGTTCTTTCCATTCTCTTTCAGCGCGGTCTAAGTCTCTCCAAAGAGTAACTGATTGACCTTCATATTCAAAAGTACCCCAACTATCGAGATATAAAATATCATCTTGGGTTTTGAAAGCACCGACATTCTTCCACATTTCGTTTAAGAATGTGCCTTCTTTAGTACCAGTAAGCCAGTGAATGCAACCATCGAGATAATAGCCTTTTCTATTCCAGCCTACACACATACCACCCACGACTGGGTTCTTTTCTAATATGACAGCGTGAAAACCGTGCTGTTCAGCATAGATACCTGCTGAAAGACCAGCGACGCCGCCACCGATAATAATGATGCGTTTTTCGTTTTGCATGCTTAAATGATATAGATTTATCAAAAATTAAGCACACTACTATAAAATTTATTAACTCTACTGAGAGTGGAGAGGATTATCTACTAGCTTTTCTCTTTACAAAGAGAACAAGGGCAACAATTTCATGCACAATGAGTGGCGCAACGCTTAAAGCGATGATAATGCCCCAGTGTGTAATATCCAAAGGATAGCAGGAGAAGAAACTATTTAAACCTGGAATATTGACGACGGCAATCTGTAAAGCGACACCCACAACGAAGGATACCCAGAGTAACCAGTTCTTGCTCCAGAAGTTATGAATGAATGATTTCTTAAGAGAAGTCATACCGAGCATATGGAATAATTCAGAGAGCGATAAAACACAGAATGCTGCGGTTTGAGATTGTTTTAAGACGTCTTTATTAGTTTCGAATAATTCCGCAATAGCTTCAATAGATGTACAACCATGTTCAAACATAGGAATCATTAAGAAGGCAAAGACAGTTGTTAATGTAATTAATAAGCCATAACCAAAGGTGATGAAGTATCCACCTTTAGAGAATAATGATTCTTTTGGATTACGTGGCTTATCATCCATAATGCCGCTTTCCTTTTCATCAGCGCCTAAGGCGACCGCTGGTAAGGAGTCAGTAATTAAGTTAACCCATAAGATATGGATGGCTAATAATGGAGTTGGTAAGTTGTACTTAACAACGAATAAGGACATGATGACAACCGCAAACATCGCTAAGACTTCAGCGATATTAGTGCTTAATAAGAACAAGACTGTCTTTTTGATGTTGGTATAAATACCACGGCCTTCTTCCACCGCTTTTTCAATGGAAGCAAAGTTATCATCAGTTAAGACCATATCCGCTGCACCTTTAGCAACGTCGGTACCGGTAATACCCATGGCAATACCAATATCAGCAGCTTTTAAGCTTGGTGCGTCATTAACACCATCACCAGTCATCGCAGCGATATTACCGTTATTACGGATAGCGGTCACGATTTGGACTTTATTTTCTGGTGAAACACGGGCAAAAACATGTACCGTCTTTACTTTTTCTTGTAATTGTTCTGGAGTTAAAGTGTCAATTTCTTCACCGGAAAGAGCTTCACCATCAGCGTCAGTGATGCCTAATTCTTTAGCAATCGCTAAGGCGGTTGTCTTATGGTCACCAGTAATCATGATGGTTGTGATACCAGCTTTCTTAAAGATGGAAACAGCATTCTTAGCTTCTGGTCTTGGTGGATCGATCATACCCACTAAACCGAGGAAGACTAAGTTCTCTTCTTTAAGTTCATCAGCGTATGTATAAGCAAGGCCTAAGACACGTAAGGCATCTACTGCCATCGCATCACTTGCGGCCATGATTTTTTCTTTATCTTCTTTAGTGATTTTTCTTTCTTTACCATTGATGAAAATACGGTCCGCGACTCTGAGGATGGAATCGATAGCACCTTTGGTGAAGATAATCTTTTTACCTTCATAAGTGTGTTGTGTGGACATCATCTTACGAACAGAATCAAATGGATATTCATTAATACGTGGAGCAATCTTTTCTAAATCACCTTTATGTTGATTCATCTTGTTAGCGTATTCCACTAAAGCGATTTCAGTTGGATCGCCGTATACGCCTTCATCAACAGAAGCATTAGAACATAAAGATAAGCCCATGGATAAGAACTTGTAATCTTCTTTGAAGATTTCGTCTCCACCGACGAGTTGTTCGTTTAAGTAGGCTCTCACCACTGTCATCTTGTTTTGAGTTAATGTACCGGTCTTATCAGAGCAGACCACACTAACAGCACCTAATGTTTCAACGGATGGAAGTTTTCTCACAATCGTATTGGCTCTGACCATCTTTTGTACGCCTAAAGCTAAAACAATAGTAACGACCGCTGGTAAGCCTTCTGGAACAGCGGCAACCGCTAATGAAATAGCGAACATGAAGTTTTCAATAATGCCATCAAGCCATCCATCAGCGCCTAAAGGAGCGTTCATGTTTTGTTTGACTAAGTCAATAATTTGAATACCGAATAATAAGATAACGATACCAATGGTTAAGAAACCTAAGAATTTAGATAACTTAGCGAGTTGTTTTTGAAGTGGAGTGGTATCATCTTCACCTTCGGATAAAAGTTTAGCGATTTTACCAGTTTCAGTTTGACCACCCGTTAAAACAACAACGCCTTCACCACGACCGTACACCACAGGTGTGGACATATAGGCCATATTGACTCTATCACCAACACCGACTTCGTCACTGAAGACGATGCTTGCATCTTTCTCAACTGGTAAAGATTCACCAGTTAAGGATGATTCATCGGTTTTTAAGTTAATAGCTTCAATTAAACGTAAATCCGCAGGAATTGTTCTACCTTCTTCTAAGATGACGATATCACCAGGAACAAGTTCCTCGGCTTTTAATTCCACGAGTTTACCATCTCTTCTCACCACACATGTTGGGGAAGACATTTTCTTTAAAGCCTCTAATGATTTTTCCGCTTTGTTTTCTTGAACTGTACCAATAATCGCGTTCAAGACACAGACACCCATAATGATAACTGGATCAGCGAAATCAAAAGATTCACCGTTTTTAACGGTGTTAAAGATGGAAATAGCCACGCTTAATAAAGCCGCGGCTAAAAGAATAAAGATCATTGGATCATTAAACTGTGATAAGAAAACTAAAAAAAGCGGAGTTTTCTTCTTTTCTGGCAACTTGTTAAACCCGTATTTAACGAGTCTTTCACCTGCTTCTTGACTAGTTAGACCTTGCTCAACGTTACTATTCAGTTCTTGCAAGACCTCTTTAGAGCTTTTTGTTTCAAACATATTTTGTCCCTCCAAAAAGATTTTGCGTCTTGCTCATGAACTGGTTAGGTCCCGGGTTATTCACCGTGTTGACGAGATTCTAACTTCGCTACTCCCGCTTTTAAATATTCGTATGTTTGTGCTAAGCACGTATACATAGTAAATGACTTTTAAAGTTATGTAAATAAAAAGCGGTAATAGATTTACCTATTATCGCCTGTCATTGGATGTTTGATTTCAAACCTTGGAGCGTCTTTCTTAAACTTGAATAATTGTAAGCCTGAGAAACTCCTAATGATATACATATCGTTTTCAATCGTGATCGATGATTCCGCACCACTTTTATAGTAGAAAGTGACGGTAACATAACTACCACCTGGTGGCATTGGATCATCGCTTTTAACTAGATATGGTCCAGTAGTAATATCAGCGTTATACTCGATATCTTCTCTATCTTCACTATAAGTGACTGTCGGATTAGCGGTTTCTGGATCAACACCGATATAGCCTTGTTCAAGTTTGATTTTATTCACTTGGCTAGGACTAACACCAATAGGAGAAACTTCGCTTAAAGAGTAATCTTTATCAACAAAGTATCTCTCACTAGTAATTGTTAATGTCGCGTCATGTTCTGGCATGAGGAATTCATAATATGAATAATAACCAAGTCTATTAGTTTCCTGAACAGGGGTTAATCTTTCATTGTCCAAGAAAGCATAGAATGTCACATCTGTGACACACTTGATTTTAAACTTAATCAATTCTAGTCCAGCATGTTCACCTTGTTTAGGGGCGTCTGGACAAATGTCTTCACTAACACCGTTTACAGTCAATCGATAAAACTCACGATGCACCGTTGTACCTGGAAGACAACCACAGTTTTCTTGGATTGGTTTATCACAACCCGCAAGGATTATTGAAAATAATGCTAATGGGATTAAATATCTAGTTTTCATATCACTACCTACTTATTAGTGGCTCCTAGAAACATCGCTAAGAAAGCAGCGATGACTAAGAGAACAGAGGCAGCAAATAAGATTAAACTACCAATTCTAATCATTCTTCTGTGTTTCAAATCGATAACAAAGAAGTCACTGAATAAGCAAACCATATCAGTAATAAGGGCCACTAAGGCCACTAGTGCTGGTGGTAAACCTAAACCAAGAGTGATTGATAAAGGAGAAGAATAATAAGAAATGTGTGTTGGTGGAAGACCATGTGAATAGTCATAGTCACTTACGTGATACCAAGGAATGATTAAAAACAAAATTAAGAGCGCACAAATAGCGGCCACTACAATTGTAATAACGCGTTTGTTGAGATTGATTGTTTTGAATTTGTTTTCCATATCTTTTCACCACCTCTCACTAATTAGACGATTTAATGACTGAAAATTGCTAAACAAGAGAATTAACGATAACTGGTGTTAATATTGCAACAGCAATAATAAGGATGATGAGAACAAGAACTAAAGGAGCATATTTATTAGTGTCTCTGAACATTTGAATATGGTTTTCATATTTCTTACCGACTCTTTGATAATCTTCATGAGATAATTCGTCGTAATAATGTTCATTTATGAATCTCACTAAATCACTATCTTCTTTAGTGTGAATGTAAAACATTTGGTCATAGCCAATTGCGAGGGCTATTGCTCTTACTTCTTTCTTACTATTAGGGGACATCACAAGATTAACTCTTTTAATAGCTCTAACTTCGTTCATCGCGAAGAGCTTGTGATAACGTTCAGGATCCTTGTTTGACCATTCTAGGAAGAAGATACCAATAATGGTAATGCATAGGAGAATAGTGACAAAAATACGATAAAAGCCACCTCTATCTTCATAGATGGTTTCATCTTTGACTCTAAGACGGACTTTTCTATAAAAGCCTTCTTGATCAATGATGTTTGCTTTAAAAGACTTTTTCTCACTAATAGTCATACTTTTTTCCTACTTTCATTATAGCAAACAAGTACGCTGAAAGTTAATTTATTTAGAATAAATCAATACTTTGTATCCACGTTCTTTAATTTATTTAAAAAATAAACGATAATAAGGGTATGAAAAAGACACTTTTTATCCTTCCAATTGTTATTTCAACATTCTCATTTACTGCTTGTAATAAGCAAAAAGAAAAGACACCAAAACTAGAGAACTATGCGATTCACCACGACGATGAATTTGGTGGCGCTTATATCAATATTGGTATCCAAGAATTTAATGATTTAGGTTTCGCTTTTGGTGACAGTGTGAATCTCGTATTCACCACTGGCGATAAAACCGTTAAGTATGATGATATTGGCTACTACAGTGGTTATTATGTTCCAGCAGGACAAGAACTAGTGGTTGGTTATAAGGGCTATGAAAACATTAAGTTCTGTATTAACTATGGTGAAGATGTTTATGCAGAACATGAATTTAATGAAAACACAAAGGTCACTATTACCATTAATGAAGTAGGCAAATATAAAGACGTTGAAGAAACATTATCTATTTCCTATAGCGATGATAGAAAACAATACACCAGCGATGAACAATTCGCTAACTTTAGGGAAGTGAATGTTGGTCAAATCCAACCAAAGATGCTTTATAGAGGTGCTTCCCCGATTGATAACTCTCGTTCTAGAAGCGCGATTGTTGATGAACTATTAGAAAAGAATAATATTCAATACAATATCGATTTAGCGGATAAGGAATCCGCGATCGGTGGTAGTAAGTACACTATTCACGACTACTTCAAAGGCTTACAAAATAAAAACAAAGTCGTCTTCTTAGGCATGGCGGCAGCCTATAAAGCCGAAGATTTCACCAATAAGATGAAAACATTATTCTTATCAATGCTAGAAAATGATGGACCATATTATGTGCATTGTTTAGAAGGTAAAGATAGAACTGGTTACGTTTGTATGGTTCTTGAAGCCTTATGCGGTGCGACTTACGAAGAATTAATTGATGATTACTTTATCACTTATATGAACTACTATGGCATTGAAAAAGGCACCAAGAAATACGAAGTCATTAAACAACTACACATCGATGAAATGATTAAGTATGTCTTTGGATTTGAAAAGCAAGGTGCATTAACATTCGTTAACTTCCATAGTATGGCTAATAACTACATGTTAAATGTTGGCTTAAGCCAAGAACAGATAAATCAACTACAAAAGAAACTTTGTAGCAATAACAATAACCCTGACACAATCTAGGGTTATTTTTTTAAGCCTTTAACCACTAGGTCTACAAGTTCTTTAATTTCATCTGGATCTTCTGAATCAACAAGAAGCATTGCTTTTGCATTTGGATATGGGATTTGATCTTTTAATCCAAGATTTTCCACTGATTTGGTTTTCTTAATAAGGAAACGATTATCATAGATACCACCAAAAAGGATAGCGTCTTTATAAAGCATAAATTCCCCCATCATCTTTTTATAGGTGATGCCTCTAGTTTCTCTAAGAAGTTCTAAGATGAACTGTAAATAATCGTTTGAGCTTGCCATATTATTTCCTATTTAATATATAAGAAAAAGCCCTGAATTAACAGGGCATTTTGTCTAAGTGGTGCCCGAGGCCGGAATCGAACCGGCACGGTATCGCTACCGCTGGATTTTGAGTCCAGTGCGTCTACCAGTTTCACCACTCGGGCAGTGAGTTAATTATATAACAGTGATGAAAAAGATAGAAACACTAATTTTTATTAATTAATCGCGATTTTCTCCGACATAGAAAACCGCTAAGGAATCTGGACCAATGTGTGCGCCAGTAATCAGGTCATAGAAATAGATTTCCACGTTCTTAATGCCATGGTCTACCAAGTAGTTCTTTACGGATAAAGCATCATCATAAGCGTCGCAGTGGGAGATATAAACTGTTTGTTTTTCTGGATGCCTGATTTTAGCGATGCAAGTTTCCGCAAGACGACGTAAGGCCATCTTACGACCACTGACTTTACCAGCCACTTCAATCTTAGATTTATTACTACCTTTAAGGATGAATTTGATTCTTAAGAAGTTAATGAACTTCGCTAATAAAGCGGATACTCTACCCTTCTTAATGAGATATTTGATATCACCGACAGTGAATTCGCTTCTCACTTGGAATTTGAACTTTTCACATTCATAGCAAATATCTTTAAAACTCATACCCTTCTTCACTAATTCATAGGCATGGAGTGCTTGTAAGCCTTCACCAAAGCCTGCGGTTGCACTATCAACGATATAGACCATTTCTTTGCCTTGTTCTCTATTGATGTTGTCTCTAGCAATACAAGCGGAGTTATATGTACCTGAGATGCCTTTTGCCATGACGAAGCAGATAATTTGATTACCTTCTTCGATATCTTTTTTAAAAGCTTGTTCGTAAGTATATGGTGTAATTTGTGATGTATTAATACTTCTTCCTTCACGCATTTTCTCGTAGAAAGAGTGAGAGAATTGATCAACATCGATTTTATCTTCGTAACATTGATAGATTTTTTCATCAATGGTTAATGACATATTCACAATTGTGATGTCTGCGTTTCTTTTCTTGATGATGCCTGAGAATAAATTGCTACCGGCATCAGCGTAAATCTTAATTGCCATAAGTAACCCTCCTTTGGGACCGAGAGTATCTTATGAGAATTAATAAATTTTATAAATCTATTAATAAAAAAGATTTTTCTATTACGAAAAACCTTAATTCTACTTAAAAATTATCAGAAAGTAGATTACTTTGTAATCTTGTTTTCTAATCCACCCTCAACGATGTAATCTTTTAATAAATCACGGGCATAGTAACAATCTCTATCATATGTATCAACCACAGTTAAATTGTTAGGGCCATAGTCTGAACAATATGAATCTGTAACGATATAATATGTCCCATTATTTTCGACATTATTCACTAATCCTTCACCATATTCAGAATAGTTGATGAAGTAGTTTTCGTTATCCGTATTAATGAACTGTTTTAAGAGATAATAACCACTGACGGAACAAAGTTGGATATCATTATCAAACGGGAAGAGATTATATAAATCAGCATAGCTGACATCTCCGGACGGCAAATAATATGGAGAGCGGCATGAAATATAACCACCACCTAAGAAGATGTTATATTGTTCGCCCCACTTTTCTAGACCCGCTTCTAGATAGAGTTCACTCACAAGATTTCTTAAGAATGTGGAATCTCTTCTAGAGGAGTTAACACCAATCGGCATTCTAGCAGTACCAATCACACTTTGATATTTATCAAAGAGCTTTAATGTATTAGCGTTATCTTCTAGTTTCCAATAGTCATTAGTGTACACACTTTTAATGTTTTTGATTTCATAGGTGTCTTTGGCTGTGTCAATATCAAGACTGATATATGGCACACTCTTGTTATAGCCACCACCTTGAACGTGGTAGACACCTTTAGCGTCTTTTTTGACGTAATTTTTATGTGTATGACCTTCCAAAACAAGATCAACATAGTCGTTGCTTAAGTCTAAATTATAAGCACTGTCATCATCGTGAATGGAGTAGATAATAAAGTCACATCCCTGCTCTTTTAAGGATTTTGCCTCCGCTTTAACAAGGGAAGTGAGTTCATCTCCCACCTTAAAATAGATGCCTTTAACTTGCGAAGAAGAGATAGACGAATAACAATCACCAATAGCCCCGATAATACCGATTTTTGCACTACCGATTTTTGCGATTGTGGATGGTTGGCAATAGCTGACAAGTGAGTTAGTTTCTGTACTATAGACATTAATCGCTAAGAATGGGAAGGTTGCTAATTCTTTGTTAGAGACAATATCATCTTGTCCCCAGTCAAATTCATGGTTACCTAAAGTCATGGATGAAAAGCCTTGTTCGTTCATCCATTCAGTTACTAAGTTACCATGGGTAAGGTTGCTTTCTGCGGAGCCTTGCCACATATCTCCTTGGGAGATTAATAATCTATTATTACTATGTTTAGTTAATTCATTAATTAAAGAAGTTGTTTTAGCCAAACCTAAACCAGTATCGCTATCGAGGGTGTTGCCATGGAAATCATTGAAGGCGACAATGTCGAGAGAAACGATATGGGATGAGTTATTGCCTTTAGAGCCACTCTTGTTATTTTGATTATTGTTGCAGCCTAATAAAGAAAATAGAAGAGCGACGAGGCATGTCGTTAGGGCGAGCGCTTTCTTCATATGCACCACATTTTATTATATTTTCTAATAGTGACATCCTCCCCCACTTATAGAAGATGGGGGCTTCCCACTCAAGAACTCTAACGAATTCAGTATCAATGGGCTATCCCCGAGAGTCCCTCGGTTAAGGATATTTTACTATAAGATATCCGAACTTGTTTAGATTGAAATTAATTAGAAGGATTAAGGATCATTCTTATTCCTTCTTTTTTGATGTTAATCGCTGCATTATAGTCGCGGTCATGTTTGAAGCCACAAATAGGACAAACCCAACTCCTTTGATTAAGCGTTAAATCGCTTTTTCGATAGTTACAGTTGGAGCATAATTGACTAGAGGGGAAATATCTATCCACTTTAACTAGATGCTTATTAAGCCAATTCATCTTATAAGAAAGATAATTAAGAAAAGTTCCATAACCCAAATCAAAAATGGTTATTCCAAATTTTAAATCAGTTTTTCTTTTACTTATTCCTTGTAAATCTAAATTCTCCACGAAAACATAATCATAAGTGTTTGCCATTTTTCTAGAAACCTTATGAAGAAAATCTTTTCTTTGATTAGCAATATGTTCATGAAGATTTTTGATTCTCATTAATTGTTTTTGATAATGAGATGAATCTTTCTTCATGTGGGATAGCTTTCTTTGCTCTTTTGCTAATTTAGTCAGAGAATCTTGATAATAAGTCGGCATATCTAAGTGACTACCGTTACTATCAACGAAGAGATGAGATAAAGAAAAATCTAATCCAATGGAATTATTAGGGTCTAGAGATTCCTTGATGTATTCTCCGTAGTCAAAGTATTCTTCTTCGCCCAGTAAAGAAACGTAGTAATGTCTACCCAAACGAGAAACACTGACCATGGTGAATTTAAATGATTCTGGTAAATGGCGATGAAGTTTTACTTTAACTCTACCTAGTTTTGGGATTTGGATATCATCCTCAATGAAACGAATAGAGTTATTTGTATTCATGGTCGTATAACCATAATCATTCTTTTTCTTTTTAAATTTTGGGAATTCAGCATTATGTCTAAAGAAATTCATATAGGCATCATATAAATGGATAACTGTTTGTTGAAGCGCGATAGAATCAACTTCTTTTAAATATGGGAATGTCTTTTTATATTCAGGAAGAAGCTTAATTAAATCATACTTATTAACTATCCTATTATGATCAACTTCATAAGATTCAATGCACATCGAAAGGAAGTCGTTATAGACTTGACGAGAACACCCTAAAGTTTTCTCAATTAACTCTTTTTGAGAAGGATTAGGATAGATTCTAAAGCGATATGTTCTTTTAACTGTCTTAGTCATACTTATCCTTTCGAAATATAAGAAAAGGGAAATAAATGCTAAATGCATTTTCATTCCCCACATCCATATTTCCTAATAATATTATATCAACTTGTTGATATAATTACAATAATTGATTCACTATTTATCAAAAATTATGCCTAATAGATTAACGAGACGGAAGCCGCTACGACATTATTAATTTGCTCAAATACATCCCCTACTTATAGAAGATAAGGGCCTTCTTGAGAATTCGATAAATAATAGCAAAGCACTATTTCTTAGCAGTTTTCACCCTTGTTAAACGTCTAATTAGCGAAAGCAAAGATTGCGTTTGCTATTTCAGAAATGGATAATGCTATTATGACAAATCGAATGAAACTATTTCCCTTATTAATGATGATGCCATTATGTATGGCTAATTCTCCCGCTCCTAAAAAAGTCACAACTAGTTACGATAATGTCGATATTTATGTGAACTATGTCGGTGTGGATGAAAAGAAGAAAACCGAAAATAATGTCTGCTACGAAATTGAAGTGAAGAATGTTGGCTCTAAACACATCGCCCCATTCACTACTGTTCCTTTTGTGGCGAGTGATAATGGCAGAGTTTATAACTTAGATTTAGAACCAGTTAATCCAGTCTTTTCTGAACAAAGCATCGGACCTGGTAAATCAGAAAAATATTACACCTATGTTAGTAGCGGATTCAGTTTCGCTCAAAGATTTGACGCTAGATTCTCCACTTATTACTATGTATTACCTGATGTGAACTTCAATGGTGCGGAGATTAAAGAAGACTATAAGAAAGCTAACCAATATGTCTTAAAAGTTGATAATGAACAAATCCCTCAATACAACTTAGCGTTGTTCATTGATGTGACGTATAAAGGTGTAGATAAGAGCTTCTATATGTACTTCAACACCACAAATAGAACATTTAGAACTGAAGAAAAGTTAGACCTTGATCAATTAACAATTAAAAAGATCAGTGCCTACGAAGAAGTTGCAAAGAATAAAGGCAATTCATGTGGCATGACTAACTCCGCATTATGGATCTTATTAATTACCTTCTTCGCCTTGATTCTTGGAGCGATATTAACTCCAGTAATTATTACTTCCGCGAGAAAGAGAAGATAAACGCTACTCGATAGCGTTTTCTTTTTTATTTGTTTTCACAAAGTGAATAATAGTTATTACTTCCACAAACGCAAAAGCGGAGAAGAAGATAATTGTTAACACTATTCTTGTGATGAAAAGATTATTAACATCATTAAGAAGGATACCCACAGTTAAGGATGATAGATTAGCGACGAAAGCGTGGAATAATGTGTTTTTGAATTTGATTTTGCAAATAAGAGTGATGATTATAGCTTCCGCGAATGTCGTACCTATTTCATAGAGTGATAAGAAAAGATAATAATTAAACAAACTCTCATTAGCCATCACTGTGGTTAAAAGAATATTCATTAATAGATTTAAAACTAAGTTAGCAATACTCGCGACAGTGAAGAGTTTTAGGTCTCTCCATTTCATCAATAAATAGATTGGTACTTCTATCGCTAAAGTGATGGATAAAGGAAATAAAAGTTCGAGCATATCGATATTATAGCGTTTCTAGAGCAAAAGAAAAACGCTCATTTGAGCGTTAATCTTATTAAGCAATCTTGATTTCGATTGAACCGGTATCAGATTCTGCTTCGAAGGTACCACCCGCTTGATCCCAATCGGCGGTATCTGGGAGTCTAATAGAACCTGTATCAGATTTGGCGTTAAAAATCTTGGATGTTAATAATGTACCTTTAATGGAACCTGTGGATGTTTCCACTTTAATCTTTTTAGCGTCACTTCTTTCGAATCTCACACCACCTGTGGATGTTTTGATGTTCATTTCATCATCAACCACAACATCGGTTAAGTGGACATGACCAGTGCTTGCTTTAGCCTTGAAGGAATTACCTTTGACGTTTTCAAGGTTGAAGTCACCAGTAGAGGATTGTAATTCAATGGCGCCTGTTACTTCACCGTTTTTGTAGTTAACATCACCTGTGGATGATTTAACTTTTAAGCTATTAGCGTCAGTGTCATTGAGATAAACACCACCAGTATGGACATTGATTTCAATATCACCTGTCGCTTTATTATCTAATTTAATAGAACCTGTATCGCTGGAGAGTTTCATATTAGCGAATGTGAATTCTTTAGCGATATAGATATGACCAGTATTAGAATCAACGGTAATATCGTTATAAGCTGCTTCTGGTAAATAGACAGTCACTGACATGGACTTGAAGTTCCAATTAAATAAGTACTTTTGATACCATTTACGATCATCGTTTTCTTTAATGGTTAAGAGTTTATCGCTAACATTAACTTTGTGATAAACCTTTTCTTTTTCGACACAGACAACTTTACCTTGATCGCCATCTGCTTTCTTGATATCGATATCCGCAGTTGTGGTATCAATATTGATGATATCAATATCTTCTTCTAATTTATATTCATTGGTGACAAAGTTATCATTAATGCCACCTCTGGCCATGCCGTATGCAAGAACTGCGGCACCACCGACGAGGGCTAAACCCCCAAGGACAATAAGTCCTACAACAAAACCTTTCATTACTTTTTATCTCCTTTTTTGATGAACCAGGATTTAATTCCTATGAACATCCCTCTAGTGGCTTTGATCATGCCTCTAGTAACCCCATAGCACGCAAAGCCGAACATAATTGCACCACCAAAGCACATCATTGAAATACCTAAGTAAGGTAGATTTGCGGTGATGCCACCACCATCGAAGTATCCGAGGAAGAAACTCAATAAGCCCATAAAACATGCAGCGATTAATGATGTTTCTACCGCGTAAGTCACGATAGCGCCAGTCCACATTAAGATGAATCCGACAAATAAGAGGACTAATCCAGTGATTAATAATGGGAACCAAAGTGGGAATCCTAGGATAATAAGCACTACTTCCCATCCTCTTAATCTTCTTTTTGGTGTCATCTTGTGTTTGACTAAGCTCACAAGTGGCGTGTCTTTTGCAATTTGTTTAATTACTTCATCGACTGTACCGATATCATTAACGGCTTCTTCTTCAGATTTACCTTCATCCATACGGTCGTTAATCATTTCTTCGTAGAAGCTGATACGTTCATCTATGTCTGCCTTTGGTAGACCGACAAGTTTGCTTCTAAGTTCATCTAAGAATTGTTTCTTTGTCATACCTGCTCCCCTCTTTCTATAAAGGAATAAATTTCCATTATTTCCTTCCATTCATTTTTGAAGTCTTCGATTCTTTGACGCCCTGTGCTGGTTATGTGATAGTACTTTCTTAACCGGCCCTCATATTCCGCGGTTCGAGTAACGAGCATGTGAGAATCTTCTAGACGTTTCAAGATGGTATAGAGAGTGGATTCTGATAATTCTAAGATTGGTTTTAGGTCTTTAATGATCTTATAGCCATAAGAATCTTCGTTCTTAATAGCCGCTAAGACACAGACATCTAGTACACCTCTTTTTAATTGAGCATCCATAGCATACCTCTTTTCACGGTATACATCATATCACGAGGTATATAGGTGTCAATACCTTTTTTAACAATTTTTTCAAAAAATAAAAGCACCCTATTTTACTAGGATGCTATTACTTTCGCGCTGGTGCGCTTGACGCGATTTAAACGCGTGACCTCAACCTTCGGAGAGTTGCACTCTAATTCAACTGAGCTACAAGCGCAGTTACTATTATAGCGCATATTATTTATTATTTTTCTCTTAATAAATTGTTATTGACGATAATTTCACCATAAGCTTTGCCTAATTTGTAAGCATCTGGTGTGTTGTAATGGAATGTGTTATAGCCACCTTTAGCATCGTCACCGATTTCTAAACCTAAGCCACCTTCTTCGTGGTTAGCATTGATGCAGAAGTTTAAGTCTTCTTCGGATTCGTTGCCAATTTTTAATTTTGCTTTATTTGCTGCAGTTCCATAAGTTTGTGTACTTTTACCCTTACCATCATAGATGGTGCAGTCGATAAAGGCGATCTTGTTTGGATCTTCATCAACAGCGTAGCCCTTGAATTCTTCACGGAAGTCACCAACGAGTGTTCTGGTATATTGTTCATATTTAGAATCGCCACCATCGGATTCACCTTGGTGCCATAAGAAGCCTTTTAAGACTGGGACTTTACCAGTTGCTTCAATCGCGTGTAGGCAGTTATATGTGTATGTCTTTAATAAATAGAATAAAGATTTTGTTGGATCTTCATCACGTTTTGTCCAGTTTGGACCATCAGTTTTAGTAAAACCACTACCTGAGAAAGCACATTTCACTAAGTGGACTGGGTTTTCTTCACTAGCGTGTTCAGCGATGGTATTAGCTAAACCTAATTCAGGACCAAAGAAGATATCTTTCTTTCCTTTATATGTGTCACCAACGCCCATACCAACTTTAGTTGGTTGGAAGTTAGGAGTTAATCTACCTTCTGGAGAAGATTGATCTAAGCTTGAAGAATGGGCTTGTTTCCAACCATTTGGATAATAGAAACCATAATAACTTGTTTTAACAGTGGCAATACCTTCTGAAACAGGAGTATAGTCCATGCCTTCTTCTGCAAAGTAATTCTCTAATAGTTTTGTACCGCTTGGATGGACGTACATTGTACTACCTTCCATATTGGATTGGCCAGAAAGAACGAAAACGTCAACGTGAGTGTTATCTGGTTCTGGCTCTGGTTCAGGTTGTGCGTGATTACAAGCAGTTAAAGAAGTCGCTAGTAAAGCGCCTAAAAACAAAAGTTTGTTTGGTAATTTCATCATTACTTTTCTCCCTTATATATGTGTTGAGCGTAATCATTATATAAGGTTTTATTTATAAAAAACACTACTTTTCTTATGGATTTTTAAAATATTTGTTTGCTTTTATTTTTATTTAAAGTTATATTTGTGATAGAAAGGTTATCTTTTTGATAGATTGCCTATCACATAATTGTATGAGTTTAAAAGACGTAAAGATTAATTTTTTAGTCGACATCGCTACTGACTTATTTATGGTCCGTTCCATTCAGGAGGTCACAATTAAGGATATAGCCGTGTCCGCGCAGGTAGGTGAGGCCACTATCTACCGCTACTTTGGAAAGAAACAATCCTTAGTGGTTCGTTCGGCCATGAAATTACAACAAGCAGTTAACGCTGATTATTTTAAGTTGGAGGAAGGTAAGACTGGTTTAGAAAAAATTGAAATCTTCTATAAGAGCTACCTTGATATCTTCACTAGTCATCCAGAATTCTATAAGTTCATTAATGAATTCGATGCCTTTATGGGTGAAGACGATAGCAACGCTATCGACCCATATGAAACCGTTGTGGGCCAATATGAAAAGGTCTATATGAAAGCCTATGAAGAGGGGCTTAAAGATGGATCTATCAAACCACAAAAAGATATCAAAATCTTCTACTTTAGCACCACTCACGCATTGCTTGAATTATGCAAAAAGTTATCAATTAGAAAAGCAGTATTAAATCAAGATAAGGTCCTTGATAAAACTGCGCAGATTGAATGCCTAGTTGATATCACCTTATCATCATTGAGACATTAAGACATTAATAAAGGGAGTCTAAATTATGAAAAGATTATCAAAAAAGCAAATGATTATTTTTGCTATCGGTCAATTAGGATGGTCAATGTTATCCGGCTTAATTAGTGCTTGGTTAGTGACCTTCTATTTACCAACTAGTGGCGATCTTGATAACGGCGCGATTCAATACATTCTTCCAGGTTTAGCCATCGGTGGTTTTATGACAGTATTAGGTCTTATCACCGCTTTAAGCCGTGTATTTGACGCTGTTACTGATCCACTTATCGCTTCATTATCTGATAGAAGCAAAAATCCAAAAGGTAGACGTATTCCATTCATGAAGATCGCGGCTATCCCACTTTCAGTGGTTACCGTGTTATTATTCTGTGCTCCAGTGGCTCATCAAAGCCCATGGAACATCGTTTGGATTAGTGCCGCCATTGTCTTGTTCTATTTATTCATGACAATGTACTGCACACCTTATAACGCATTAATTTCTGAGTTTGGTAAAACTCAAGAAGATAGAATGTTCATCTCCACAGCGATTTCTTTAACATTCTTCGCTGGTACATTACTTGCTTATACACCATTCGTCTTCGCAGGTTTATTAAGAGGCGCTGTTGGCTTTGCGTGGAGCTATAGAATTTGCTTCATCGTTTTAGCCGTTATCGCCTGTGTTGCCATGCTCTTACCAACATTCTTATTAAATGAAAAAGAATTCGTTGATACAAAACCAAGTGAAGAAAATGTTGTGAGATCTTTAGTCTCCACATTTAAGAATAGAGACTTCTTAACATTCTCTGTTTCTGACATCATGTACTGGGTTGGCTTAACTATGTTCCAAACTGGTTTACCATTCTTCGTTAAAGTCTCCATGGCTTTCGATGAAAGCATGGTTATGGTGTTCATGGGTGGTATGACTGTTTTAAGCGCAGTGTTCTATCCATTTGTTACTAAGATGGTTAAGAAATTTGGTAAAAAGAAACTCGTTATTGCTGGCTTCTTAGGCTTAGCAATTTGCTACGCAATTACAGCCGTTTCCTCTATCCCTGGTTTCTTACAAGAAACGCAAGGTAGCGCGGATGGTTTAAGCTGGGTCTTTGGTATTGTTATCATGGTCGTTGCCGCTTTACCAATGGCGTTATTAGGTATCATTCCTCAATCCATCGTTGCAGACGTCGCAGAAGCTGAAGCTGTCACTACTGGTCAAAATAGAGAAGGTATGTTCTTTGCCGCTCGTACATTTGCGATGAAGTTTGGCCAAAGTATCGCTATGATCTTATTCACATCCTTAGCGATTCTCGGTGTTAAGAACCTCGATACCACAAGTAACGATATTACCGCTTCTAAGTTTGGTTTATTAATCGTCGCTATCGTTGCCGTTGCCTTCTGTGTAATGGGTGCGGTTATCCTTCTCTTCTATAGAGAGAAGAAAGTCATGAAAACTATCGCTAAAGAAGGCGATGAAGTGTTCATGAAAGCCATTGAAAACGAAAAAGATTTAGGCGAAGAAAAATAATATGCGTATCACTTACTTTTTAAACGGTAAAAAGAAAGTCGCAAGAAAGAGTAACGGTGATCTAACTATTACCACGAATAGAGATGGTAATCGCACCACTGTTGAAGTCTTAGCGAACGCTGATATTACTCTTTTAAAAGCGGATGTCTCTTATCCATGCCATATTAACTATAAGGATTTATATTTCTTAAATGGTTATCAATCATGGACAGACACCAGAGAATATAGACTTCGTACACAACTAAGAGATATTAGAAAGAGTCCACATATCATCTCCAAGATGTTTGCGATGTCAGCGTATGGTGATGCGAACTTCTATAACTACTCCATTAGAAAGAGTCATGGTTATGATGTCTTCTATAGCAAGGGTAAGTTTGAATCATTTGTTTATAATTTAAATTATAAAACTGCCTATTTAATCATTGAATTAATTAAGGATAGAAGTTCTATTCATTTAATTAGTGATGTTCAAGGATTAAGTGTTAAAGGTGGTCAAGAAGTCACAGTCTTTGATTACTGCTACTACGATAACTTTGAAAAAGGTTTATATGCTTTCTGGGATGCTTTCCCAATTAGAAACGTTAAGAAACTATTAGGTTATACATCTTGGTATAACTACTATCAAAACATTAACGCGGATATCATCCTTCGTGATTTAGAAGCTTTAGATGGTAGATTTGATGTCTTCCAAATCGATGATGGCTATGAAACATTTGTGGGTGACTGGTTAGACGTTGATCCGGTGAAGTTCCCTAATGGTTTAAAAAGTATTATCGATAAGGTCCACTCTAAAGGCATGAAAGCGGGTTTATGGTTAGCCCCATTTGTCGCGGAAACTAAATCTAAATTATTTAAAGAACACCAAGATTGGTTAAGAAAAGATAAAAACGGTAAACCAATTAAAGCGGGTGGTAACTGGTCAGGATTCTATTCCTTAGATTTAGATAATCCAGAAGTGATTAATTATGTTAAAGAATGCTTAACTCACTATGTAGAAATGGGTGTCGACTTCTTTAAATTAGACTTCTTATACGCTGCGGCGTTACCTGAATATAAAGGTAGAACTAGATGTATGGTTCAAGACCAAGCTTATAAGCTTCTTAGAGATACTTTAAGAGGCAAGATTATTCTTGGATGCGGAGCGAATATCATTAACTCTTATGAACACTTCGACTACTTACGTGTCGGACCAGATGTCTCTTTAGAGTTTGATGATGTCTTCTATATGAGATTATTCCATAGAGAAAGAATCTCCACGAAAGTCACATTACAAAATACAATCTACCGTTCATTTATGAACAATCACTTATTCGGTAACGATCCAGATGTCTTCCTTTTAAGAGACGAAAACATCAAGTTAAGTAAAGAACAAAGAAAGGCTTTAAGCACATTAAATGCTTTATTTGGTAGCTTACTTTTCACTAGTGATGATATCGCTACTTACGATAATGAAAAGAACAAAACATTCGACATGGTACTTAATATCTTCTATAACGCACATAACAGAAGATACATTACAAAAGGTCATTTAATCCATATTGAATTTGAACTTTATGGACAAATGAAATACCTCACTTATGACACAAAGAAAGGAGTCTTTGTTAATGAAAGATAAATCCTCAAGTATCTTTAATAACCCAATGCCTAATAAGGTTTATAAAGGGGCTGTTAAGAGCAAACAAAAATACATTAAGAAATATGGTGATGATTCTAACGCTGATTACAAAATCAGTTTTAAGGATATCCCAACATTAGATTTTATTGATGCCTCTAATATTGTTTTTGGTGAAGAAAACCAAAAGTTTGAAGATAACGCTTTAATCGTTGGCAATATTAGAATGGGCTTTGGCCACTACCGCATTTCTATTGCGATGGCAAGCTGCGCAAGAGCGTTAGGTTATAAACCTTACTGGTTAGATTTAGCCTCCTTTGACGCCACTGGTTCTAAGATGATTAGAGAACAAAATGATATGTACTCATTAGCGTCTCGTATTTCTCAAAAATCTAAACTCTTTAACAAGATTGTTTGGGAGCCATTAAACTCTGAAGGTTTTAAGAAAATTACATATAACGCGAAAGACCAAAAGAACAGCGAATTATTAGTGCCAATATTCAAGAATATTGATAAAGATATTCCTTATATTGCCACTCACGTCTGGCCAAGCCAAGCTGCGATTCACGCTGGGATGACACACGTTGTTAACGCCATTCCAGATAACTGGCCAATGGGTTTACACCTTTCTGAAGGCGCTATCCATACTGTTCAAACTCCATTTGCCTACTTTGGTTATAAGTCATTAAGAGGTTTTGATAAGAAACCACTTAACGGTATTCCTGAAGACCAATTAAAGATGGTTGGTTGTTTTATTGACCATGAACTATTAGTGGATCTTGAAAACGATAACAAACGTCGTAAAGAAAGAATCGCTAATGGTAAACCATTACGTATCTTAATGACCGTTGGTGGCGCCGGTGCGGGATTTGATATGTTCTTAGCGATGGTTAAGCATTTAATCCCATATGTCAAAGCCAACAAAGTTGCCTTGTTTATTAACTTTGGTGACCATGTTGATGTTTATAACAAGTTATGTGATAAGGTAAGAGACATTCAAACAACGAATTTCTTTAACCAATACGAACAATTAAAAGCCTTTGTTAACAACATTAAAGAAGGCGATGCTTCAGGCATTTACGCTATCTACAACAAAAATATTTTTGAAGCGGTATATAGCACCAACTTATTAATGCCTGTCACTGATTTACTGGTTACAAAGCCTAGCGAGCTTGCATATTATCCAATTCCAAAACTCTTTATGCGTCACATCGGTGGCCATGAAGTCTATGGAGCCATTAACGGGAGGGAGAACGGGGATTCCACTCCTGAATGTCCAACTAAAAAAGAAGTTAACGAAATGCTCGATCTTCTCATTAGCGATAGGGAGCTCATTCCACACATGTGTGATAGGATTGATGAATTGAAGAAAGAGGGTCACTATAATGGTGCCTACGAGTGCGTTAAACTTGCAGTTGGTAAAAGATAAAACTTGTTGGTTTTGTTTCTAATTCAAAGGGATCATGTTTTTCAAAGAACATGGTCTTTTTTTCTAGCAATAATCGTTACTAAATATACTTTTTTGTATTGTTTAGACCCCTACTTTTGAGTTTGTGTTTATTTTAAAAATATTTCCGATAAAATAATGTGCTTGAAAGGGGTTATAAATATGAGCGTTTTAAAAGTAGAACATGTCACTAAAGAATTTAATTTGACATGGAAGCAAAGACAAAAGCAAAAAACATCCGCGAAAACATTAGTCGCTGTTAACGATTTATCATTTCAAGCGGAACCTGGCATCATCTATGGTTTACTTGGCCCGAATGGCGCTGGTAAGACCACCACTCTCCGAATGATTGCATCATTAATTAAACCTAAAAGCGGTTCGATATATTTAGATAATAAGGAAATCAATGAAGATATATATGAATACCGTAAGAAGATTGGTTTTTTAACTAGTGAACTTAAACTTGATGGTTTCTTCACTCCTGCAGACACCATTACATATATGGGTAAATTATATGGAATGGATGATCAAGAAATCACTCAAAGAAAGAATATCTTATTTAGATCATTTGGCATTGAATCATTCCAAAATACACCAATTAAAGATTTATCCACTGGTATGAAACAAAAAGTTTCATTAGCCATTTCTTTATGCCATGACCCAGATGTCATCATCTTTGATGAACCGACTAATGGTTTAGACGTTATTGCTGCGAGAGATGTTGAAGATTTCTTAAGAGAAATCAAGAAACAAAATAAAACCATTATCATTTCAACACATATCTTCTCCTTAGTGGAAAAGTTATGTGATCGAGTGGGCATTATCATTAAAGGTAAGCTCGTTTATGATGATGAACTTAAAAATATTCAAAAAGATGGTTCTTTAGAAGAAGCCTTCTTCAAACTTTATGAGGAGGTTGGTCAAGATGCGTAATATATTAACTATTTTCTTTAAAGAACTTAAAAGAGTATTCACTGATAGAAGAATGCTTATCAGTTTATTCTTACCAGGTGTTTTGATTTATGCTGTCTATACCTTAATGGGTACAGTAATGACCAATATGGTCACACAAAGCACCACAAAGGATACTGAATTCCAAATTGCTTACACTGATAATTACTCAAGCAGCAAAACTGATGGTCAATTACCAAAATTAATGAGTTATATCGACACCACGATTAAGGGTGGTAAGAACAATAACACTGTGAAGTTTAAAGAATTCACCACAGGTGAGTTAGATACTTACAAAGAAGAATTAAGACAAGGTAAATACCACCTTGTTGTGGCTTTCACTGATGATTTTGAAAATAAAATCAATGAAGAAAACACTGTTAACAATATTGATATCTTCTATAACGGTGATTCTAATGCCTCTTCCGATTTATATAACTTCGCTAGTCAAATCGTTGGTGCTTCTTACACCAAATACTCCATCAATAAAGGTGGTCAAGTAGACGCGAACGTTGGTAAGAAAGATATGATGGGTATGAAGATTGCAGCGATGATCATTCCAATGGTCACTATCTCCATCTTATTCTCCACTGTTATATCATTATGTCCTGAAGCTATCGCTGGTGAAAAAGAAAGAGGTACTCTTGCAGCGTTACTTCTCACCCCTATTAAACGTAGTGAGTTTGTCGCGGGTAAGATTATGTCATTGTCCACGACCGCTATTGCATCAGGTGCTGTTTCATTTACTGGTTTAATTCTTTCCATTCCTAAGCTCATGGGTGGATTCAATATTAGTCTTAACCCAGTAGAGGGATTATTACTCTTCTTATTAGTTATTTCAGTATTACTACTGTTCGTCGCTATTGGTGTGTTTATCTCCTCATTAGCGAATACTGTGAAAGAAGCAGCGGGTTATCTCTCACCAATTATGATTGTCTTTATGCTATTTGGCATGGCTCCTTCGTTATTTGGCTTTGACCAATGGTATTTATCCTTTGTGCCAATTCTTAACGTCTGCGCCTCCATTAACGCCTTATTAGTGGGTAGCAGTAACTTGCCGTTGTTCTTCGGTATCACCGTGGCTTCGACAATTGTCTATACAGGCTTATTGATGTTCGCGGTCACAAAACTCTTTAATAAAGAGAAAGTAATCTTAGGGCAATAACTAATTGATAACACAAAAAGGTAGCCGTTTGATCGGCTACCTTTTAAGTTTGCTTTTATTCCTTTAGCGTCTTGATGAACTGGATGACGCACGTGGAGTTTTGGTGACTTTTCTATATAAATAGATATCTCTTCTAGATGTGATGTGGAATGAGTTATTTCTTACATATGGCGCGGCGCCGTATTGGAATCTCACATTCTTATTTGTTCTACTCATACCGAGAAGAATAACTGTTGAGGAGATGGCACCGATAATCGCACCAACGATAAGACCTGGAACAAGATATTCGATAATCGCACCAATACCTAAGCCAATAAGGGCGAAGACGAGGAAGAATATACTCCAGAACATTGCAACTTTTCCTTTGGAAATTGGTAAGTTACCAGCAACTTTGCCAGTTTGACCATTAACCGCGAAACGGTAAGATTTTTCTTTCCACTTGGTGTTTAAGATCCAGACTGGATATAGAGCGTATTGCGCGTTAGTGTCACTTAATTGAATTTGTGAATCAGCAACAGAAACGTTTTGATAACCATGGATATCACTTCTAAAAGCTTGAATTGTGCCTTCACGGAATCTTGTTGTGGCTCTAGCGAATGTTTCGTCTTTACTGACGTCATATCTATCCGCGGCAAAGCCCGCTAAATAGCCGGCATTGAATTCCACTGCTTCTGAATAGTCATATGGTTCAATAGATTCCATTAATTCATCTTGCATCTTTTTACTACCATCAACTGGGACGTGATCAAAGGCAATTTGACCATCTCTAACTAAAGAATAATATTTGGTTTCACGGTAGTCATAATTGGCATCAGACCATGTACGTGTTGTTTCACCTTTGAATCTCACTCTACCAGCGACATCAGCGTCGAAGAGCCAGAATGGAACGTATAATGGTTTCACTTCTTGGACAACATTATCTTTAGAGAATGAACCTGGTAATAATGGTTTTTTCTTGAAGAATGATTTTAAACTACTAAGAACATTATCTTTATCATTCTTAAACGGAATAACAAGATTTGGTTTTAAATCACCAGCGAGTTGTTTGGAAACAAGGATATTGTTACCACAATAAGGACAGCAAGTAGATGTTGCTGTTTCATCCACAATGATTTCACCACCACAAGATTCACAAGAGTAGACTTTCATACCCTTCATTTCTTTATCGGTGTATTCTTGTACTCTTGATTCATCCCAAGCAGTTTCTTCTTCTTTATCTGTGGCTAAATCATCAGTGTAAGCCTTTAAATCGTCTAACGAAAAATGTGAGTCACAAAATGGACAGACGATATCTTGGCTGTGCATGTCAAAATGCAGTGTGCCACCACAGCAAGGGCATTCTAATTCTTTGTTTGCCATAAACTATTTGACTTCGTCTAATTCATTAATTGGGTCACCACATTCTGGACAGAATTTTGGTAATTTTTCACCTGGTTTTGGTTCCCAACCACATTTATTGCATTTATATCTCTTTTCGCCTTCTGGTCTCTTTGTGCCACATTCTGGGCAGAATTTACCAGTGGCTTTTGTACCACATTGTGGGCAAACCCAACCATCGGCTTCTGGTTTCTTTGTACCACATTCAGGGCAGAACTTACCTGTGGCTTGCGCACCACATTGTGGACATGTCCAAGCACCAGCGGCTTGTTGTTGGGCTTGTTGAGCTTGTTGTTGTTGTCTTTGTTGTTCGCCCATTTGGTAGAAACCTTGAGCATTCATACCACCAGCATTAGCCGCCATATTGAGGCCATAGAAGCCCATGGCTGCACCATTAGCGTTACTAGCAGCATTCTTCATAGCTTCAGCTTGTGCTTCAACTAAAGTTGCACCCGCCATAGCAGCGTTTCTAGCGTAAACGTTCTTTCTTTGTAATTCTTTAATGAGATCTTCATCTTCTTTTGGAAGAGTGACAGAACCTAAAGCGATAGAAATAACTTCGATACCACGTAATGAACCCCACTTTTCATCGAGGACACCGTTCATAGCGTTTTCCAAATCAGTTAAGTGTGTCATGATTTGGTTTGGTCTTAATTGTAATTCTGATAAACGACCAAAGGCTGGTTGTAAAGCAGAAATGAATTCAGTTTTTAATTGACCATCTAATTGACCTCTAGTATAGGCTTGTGTGATGTTACCACAGACGTTTTGATAGAAGAGGATTGGATTGGTAATCTTATAGGAGAACACACCATTGCAGCGGACAGAAACGTCAACGTCTAAACCGACATTGTTATCAACGATTCTGAATGGCACTGGGTTTGGTGTACCAAACTTATTGTCCACTAATTCTTTAGTGTTGAAGTAATATACTCTTTGGTCACTACCTGTGTCACCACCGAATGTGAAACGTCTACCAATGGTTTTGAAAAAACCAATGATTCTTTCACCAAATGAACCTGCGAAGATAGATGATTCAGTTTTGGAATCAAATTTATAAGCGCCTGGTTCAGCGGCGAATTCAACAACTTTACCTTGGTCGACAATAATCATACATTGGCCATCGGCAACGACGATTACTGAACCATTAGAAATAATGTTTTCACTACCTTTAGTGTTGGATGATCTTTTACCGTTGACTCTCTTTTGTCCTTTTTCCACTAAGACATCAACTGGTAAAGCTTCACAATAGAAATACTCTTTCCATTGGTCAGCAAGAGTGGAGCTAAGCGCTCCAGAAAAAGCTTTAATTAGGCCCATATTATAATGCCTCCTAAAATCTATTTTAGTGTAATACGCGCGTACGTTTTTTTCAATCTTTTTAGATTGGCGCGAAGAAATAAGCTTGTATAAAAGGAAAGCACACCCTTGCGAGTGTGCTCTTTTACACATATCTAATTCCCCTAAGCTCCCTTTAATAAAGAAACTAAGATATGCTGTAAATGTTTAATTAAGATGCAGCGTACACGCTGGAACCATTCGCTTTGTAGCCTTCGCTAAAGGTAACTATTCCGTTGCTGTCAACACCAGTAGCGGTTCCAAGGAAGACATCATTATTGCCGATTCTTGCCCAGAATCTTGTGCCACCAGTAGCGGTTGGTTTCAATGAATATGTGCCATTAACATTTTGAGCAACATCCAAATTGTTGCCAACGAAATAAACTAAGTTGTCATAAAGTTGAGTGGTTGTACGGTGCCAATAAATACAAACACCATGATGATAATTTGGATCGACATCATTCAAAGTATGATATAAGTAAACTTTTATAGCATTTTTGCTTGACCAAATCATTGAGTCAGGACGTTTTGTTTCGTCATCAGGATTCACGTTATCAAAATATTGAAGTTGAAAGCCAGTAGGCAAATAGAGATAATCTAGTTTCCCACAGCTTGAGAAATAGTTGGCTTGGTCGTTGTTTCTATCATTTCCAACTTTTTTAACCAAATAAAGCGAATTCCAAGCACAATCACTATGAGTAAAGTAGACCTTTGTAAGTTCGGAACAAGATCTGAATTGGAAACCACCATTGCTTAATTTGGCACGTGAACTTTGAGTGTAATTTCTTCCACGTTCAAATTTGATGCCTGTTGAATTGATTGTTACTTCTGTAATTCCGCATCCGTAGAAAGCTCCAACACCAAGATTTGTAATTGATGCAGGAAGATCAAGTTTTTTATTCGAAACAATGGTTGCTGTTTTGTTAGTAATGGACGCTTCTGTGTTTATGCTAGTACCACTCATGGTATTATTCATGCTAAACGCATAATGTCCAATTCTCGTAATTGTATTGAAATTAGTAAAATCGAAATTACTTAAATTCGTGCACATATAGAATGCATAGTCACCAATTTGTTTAAATGTTGTTGCAAGTCCATCGCTTCCATCATTGTTCAAACCTGACGCGTTATCAGAACCCACTGAATCCAATTCAGTAAGTGAAGCGGCGGCTGAAACATTATACAAAGTTGAACATCCTTCAAAGCAAGAAGTGCCAATAATAGCGGTTTTAGCAGGGAACACAAACGTGTGATCAGTAAATGTTGCGTTTTTAAATGTTTCTGCGCCAAATTCAATTTTTGCAGTATTGTTATATTTAAATGTTGTGGAAGCAGCAATAGTTGCACTACGGAAAGCACCATTTAAAACAACTCTGCCTGTAACGTTTCTAAAATCAACTTCGGTTAAAGAAGTACCAGCAAATGAATCCGATTCAAGCGTAAAGGTGGTTGTTGATGGGGCAATGATTTTTGTGATGCCTGTGTTTTTAAAAGCATTAGCGTCCACTCCCACATAACCGGTGTATGTCAAATCTAGTTCACCAACAGGACATGTCTTTGTTGTTGGTTCTCCATTTTCTACGTAAGGAACAACAAATTGAATATTAGGGTTTGTTACAAACGAGAACAAACCTTCTGGAATTGTCGCGCCTTCTCGATAAGGAAGTTCGATTTTTGCTAACTTTTCGCATCCTGAGAACGCATAAGGTGGAACATTGCTTAACACGCAATCACCAAATGATATTGTTGTTAAATTACAAGTATTATTGATGTAGTTTTGAATCTCATTACCTAAGTAAATGTACGAATTAACGATACCTGAGATTAATGGTTGATCAATCGCACTTGGTGCAACACCAATAACTAGCCAATCAAGCCAATAACACATTTTAAATGCACCATAGAGGAAATAATCAGCATATTGTCCATCAAATCTGCCATGGTGAATATTGTTTTCAGGACGATCTTCTAAATCGTCAGAGGCAGCGTAGCTATCAGCTGCATTTCTATTTAAGACCATAAGTAATGATGAAGCGTTTTCAGTAACATTGTCTTTGGAATAGATAGCGGATGTGTAAGTTCCACCACCAGATGCAGTATATGTTGTAGTTTCATAATAAGTTGATGAAGTAGCACCATTACCGAATGTAATTTGTCTCAAAGAGAAGTTGTTTGAGAAAGCACAAGTTTCAGTGGTTGTTGCATGTTCATTTTCATAGAGCTTACAAGTCAAAGGAATGTTTAACACCTTTTGAACATTGCAAAATGCAAAAGCGTGTTTGCCAATAGAAGTTAAAGAAGATGGCATGACATAATCGCCATTTGTGGCGCCGGATGTTGCATTGTGGGAAGAGATCTTTGTCACACCATAGGCTCTCATGAATGCATAATTGCCAATTGTCTCAATGGTGTGTGGCAAAGAAATCGCACTTAAATCAGGATGATTAGCAATGCCTGAATAGCTTGTTGAATCACAGAAACAAGCACTGAAAGCACTATCTCCGATAGCGTTTACAGAGAAGTCTGTGCCTGCAGAATTAGTAACCACACCTGGAACTTTAGCGGTACCATCGAATGTACTACTATAGCGATCATACAAATAGTTCGTCATTGTGGCTTTGCCTGACACTATGCCAGTCACAAACGAGCACTTTTCAGACTCAACATATTCTCTAGTGTTACCTGTGCCAACTTCGACTTCAAGGTCACTGCAACCAGAAGTATCAATAGTATCCTTATATAAGACATTAGTGTAAATTGGTGCATCTTGTTTTAACCCAAAAGTATTTTTTCCATCTGGATTGAAATAATAACCAATGGAGTTTTCATAGCCAATAGCATGCCATTCTTCTACTCTATTATCTGGAAGATTATATGCACTAGTGGCTGGATTTGAAATGAATTTTGATAAATCGGTTTGTGAACTTCCTTTGATCTTTGAGCCGCTGTCTAAGCCAGAAAGATAGATTGCACTACGAGAATTACCGCGTAATGCATGGTTTTGAACAACAAGGGTTGTATATTTGTTTGGCAACACAATTGTTTGAATGCCTGGGTCACCACCGAAATCGTTTTTGTTATAGCCAGAAGACCAACCTATACATGGCTTATTTTCACCATTATGCGTGAATAAACCAACGCATTTACCAGCTCTTTCTTCGATAACTATTGTTCTTAAAGATTCGTTAACGGCGAATGTTTGTTGGCTAATAACGAGATGACTCATAGTGTTATCAGAAGGATTGTTACCTTGTAACACACTCTTTTTACTACCTTTAAAAACAACTGTACTTAAAAGTGGGCACACTGCAAAAGCGGAAAGCGCATCATTGCCATCTGATTCACTTAGCACATAAGTGTTTTTATCCGTACCTGTAACACCAAAATGTTTGAAAGTGCGTGGAATTACAAGTGTCGTCAATTCATATTTATGATCACCTGCGGTATTAGCGATGTATCCTTGATGAATCGTATTACTAAGCGATGTACTTTCATCATTTTTGCCCATCTTATAAAAAGCTTCTCTACCAATGACTTCTAATGCTGAATTATCATCATCGTAATACCATCTAAAATCAGTTACTTTGCTGAGATGTTTTTTATTGCTTTCACTACTGCCGAAAGCGCGTGAACCAACTGCTTTCAATGAATAAGGAAGGTATAACTTTGTAACAGTGTTTAACTTAGGCATGTCTAAGAATGCTCTAGTGCCAATGACTTCAAGATTTGTTAAGCCATTAAGAGTGATTCTTGCTTCTAATTCCTCTTCACGATCAACAAGTGTTTGGTCAGCAGAGCATTTAGTATTATCATCAACAACGATTAAATTGGTGTAATTGCTATCAAATTGACTGTTATCAATTCTTTTGAGAGTTGTTGGCAAATAAATGCGTTTTAAATTTGCTCTAACTGTGACCAAAGCATCAGTGGCAAAAGATCTAACATAATTTCCTGTACCACTTGGTAATTCGTTTGGAAATGAAAGGAATTCCACTGGTTCCCCTTCTATTTCGGTTGGTCCGATATAGGAAGTGATATGAACGTTACCACTGATATCAGTTGTATAAATCCAGTCATTGGAATAAGAAGCACCACCAGCGGTTATTTCGTAACCGAATAAGTTATCAGCACTTTGTGGATTGCTAAATTCACTTATACGATTCCAGTGATATTTGTTTCTAGATAAATTGAGCCATGTATTAATATCGTCGTTGTCACCAGAAAGATGGAAATATAGAGACGAATCGCAGCCGTTGAATGCTTTATCTTCAATAATGCCAGCAGGTTCGCCATGTTCATCCTCGTCAAAGAAGGCTGTGCTGGAGATATAAATTTGTCTAAGTGAAATACAGTTTTGGAACGCCCTAGAACGAATGGTTTTAAGATTCATGAACGCTAAAGTGGAATACAAAGAATGACAACCATTGAATGCTTCGTATTCAATTTCCTCAATTGATTCAGGAAGAACAAGCTCTTTCAACGCAACACAGTTAAAGAAACAGAACGATGGAATAGTCTTAAGGGTGGAGTGTGTTACTCCTTGTCCATTGCCATTATCAATAACTTCAGAGCAAGAACAAGCAGAGGATGTAGAGGAAGCAGTACTATTTTGGATAGTTGCTTTAGTTAAGCTCTTACAAGAGTAGAATGCTCCTTCTCCAATATCAGTAACAGTAGCTGGGATAGAAACAGAAGTGATTTTGCTTCCTAAGAAAGCTTCATAATCAATTACTGTAATGGAACTTGGAATGTTTATCTTTGTACTATTGCTTTCGTAGAAACCACTTCTCCAAATGCCTGTAACTGGCTTGTTATTGTATTCAGATAAAATTGTTAGTTCAGATGTTAAGCTCTTTGAGCTCTCTTTTAAAGCGACAGCGTATTCGGTGTCGTTATTAATGGAATAATAGACAAAATCACCATCGATGGAATCTAATTCACCGGCGAGGAGGTATTTAGGAGTATGTGTATAGTTAGGTAATGAGGTTTCGTTTAAAACTACGTTTTGTTTGCAAGAAACACCACTAAAAGGAATTATAGCAATGAAGAAACCTATACATTTTAAAAGCTTACTAATTTTCATAATTACCTCCTAATCTCCAGCTGGGTAAACAATAACTTGTCCACTACTTTCAATGCCTAGCAATGAAACCGTTAATTGTTTTGGATCGCCAGCGTACGGGTGATTGTAATTGTCTACTGCTATACGTGTGATAGCATCTATTAAATCCTGTCCTTGAAGAGTGGATGATATGATGAATTTTCCACTGACAGGATCATATTCGAACGATAAATCAGATGGAATTGAACCGCTGAATATTGAACGATCAGAGTTAACTAAAGCAATGTAACATCTACGATTGCCTAATTTGTTTCCATCAGTTTGGCTACTTGGGTTGTATGTTGTAATATCTTGTACAAGAATGTTTTCTGTTCCGTTATCAGCAAAGCGAGAAGTGTTGATAAAATCAACATTTTCAACTCTATCTGTGCTTGAGAAGACAGTATCATCAAAGTCAAATTGACCATCATCTTGTCCTTGAGCACAGAGGTAATAAACCTTTGGCACACATTGTGAGCCACTGGAAGCAGAACCGATACAATATCTACCTCTTGGTAAACAGAATGTGTGAGCAAATAAGCGTGTCTTACCACTTATGTAGTTGTGTTCAGTTATACCATGTTCTTTAGCAACCGTGGCATTACTAGCATTGTTAGCCACTGTGAATGTACCTGCGTTTGAATATGTGCCAATTTCACCTTTATTAGTGGTGCCATTCACACGATAGTCGAAATAAGTAAGATGATTGTCATCAGGCATAAAGAACGCATAATCTGGGTTATTGTATTTTTGAGTAAATTCAAGGGTGTATGTATCATCATAAACACCGCTAAAATCGCTATTATCAAGTTTATAAACACCTAAAGCAGCAGGCTTCGAATGGTCTGAAGGCGCAGCAATGACTGTAACATTGGCAAGATCGTTCTTAATCTCAAAGTTGATCATATTACCAACATATCTATTCCCTTCAGCATCTTGTAAACAATAGGATCTAGTGTAGTCATTACCCATTGTTTTTGTTAAATCTGGAAGACCAAAGCTAGCAGACAGGTTGCTAACTTCTTGACGGAGGTTTGTTTTAAGCATGACACCACACTTATTAGTATTGATTGGAATGTGATAACCATTTTGGTCAACTAACTTATAGTTAAAATAGTTTGCCATAAAGGCACCACTATCTGTGTCAGTATCTAAATCTGAGAAGTAGAAGCCTTTGCCTTTACGATAATTAGGATCTAATTGGAAACGGACGAAGTAATTTTGTCTTGCTTCTCTAGTTTCGAATGACTCTCTAGTTACTTCATCTTTTCTTGGGAAATGATGGCCTTGTAAGATATGAGATTCACTACTTGCGACATTATTAGTGTTATAGGAAGCGATATAGTTATCAAACGAAGAACCACCATGTCTTGTGTGATAAGCTTTGTTGTATTCGCCTGTTGAATAATAGATGTAGTAGTTATCGTTTATTGTTAAATCTTCTGTTAAAACAAGAGACTGATCTAAGTGATCGCCAGAGTAGGTACCTTCACCAGTTTGAGGATCAGTAGCAACAGTAAAGACACCCAAGTCGGTATTGGTGATGATGGAACGACCTTTAAAAGCTACAGAAGAGGTTTGTTTGGTGATGTATTGTCCATCGAAGTATCTTAAATATTGCATATATTTTGTGGTTGATACTGGCGTGAAAGTAACACCAGCTGAAACACCACCGGTAGCTGCGTGAGAGCCAACGAATGCATTATTATCGATAATGTCCTTATAGATTGTTGTAAAGTCGAGAACACCAATGTTCTTGCCTTCTTTAGCGCCGACGTCAGATTCGTTAGCTAAAATGTTTTGAACGGTACCACCAACTAAGCCAATTAAGCCTAAGTTAGAACCGTTCTCTAAATTGCTATAACCTTGACCACCATTGTTCATTTCAAAAGAGCCATTATAGACATAACAATCATAGATTGTGCCATCACAGTGACCGGCAATTAAACCAATGTTATTACCATGGTCACCAGCGAGATGAACACCCATAGAAATGAAGTTTGCGCTATCGGATTCTAAGGTAAAGTCAAATTCTAAGTTCAGGAGAACTTTGGAGTGTTTTTGACCATATCTATCAACACTTGAAACGATTAAGGATGCTGATGAAGAAGCTTGAAGTGGGAACTTAGCTTCTTCTTCATCTTTCTTTTCGCCAAAGAATTCAAAAATTCTATCTAAATTAGGAACAATTTGATTGTTATTATTCATGGTGATTAAGTCACCAGAAAGCAAGGATGTGAACGTATAACTATTTGATGGAGCAACAATGGAAACTGTTGGGGTTGGAGAAGAACCTTGCGCAGTGTAATGGAAATCGTTGTCCGCGAAGAAATAGGCATATTCAGTATTTTCAAAGCCATTAACAAAGTTAACGACTGGAGAACTATCATTTGGATTATAAGAGAAATAAGCGTTGTTACCAATTGTGCTTTCTGGACTATATAAGTCAGCATAATCAGAAGTATAACCTAAAGCGTGAATGGTCACATTACTTAAGAATAAGTTATGAACCTCAGAACCATGAGCTGTATAACCAAATAAGCCAGCATCTTGTGGGTTTGCGTAAACATTAAGGTTCTTAATTTCAACGTTTTGGCCATCGAATTCGCCATAGAACGGTAAGGCTTCTGAACCAATCGCGTTAATTGGGTTGGTATCTCTATCAGAATCACTCATATCGAGATATGGTTTTTTAACGTTAGAACTATCATCGGCGTAGCACATTGGCACACCATTGGAATCCACACCACCTAGGTCGACTTTACCGAGTTGGAAATATGTTTTTTCGCCATAAACGCCTAAGCCTTGTAATCTAGAAAGGTTATATAGGTGGCGTGGGCGCGTAATAATAAACGGATCATCTTCAGTACCACTTCCGCTTTCATAGTAAGAACGTAAGGATACTTCACCATAGGTACCATTACCTTTAACATATTTCTTATACAAAGAAATTGTCATGCCAACACTTAAAGCAATGGTCGAAACTAATAACGAGATTGTGGAGATGTATAAAACCGCTAAACCCTTCTGCTTATTCATCTTCATACCCTAGCTTTCTCTGTGTTGGATTCCGGAGAAATGGAAACCGAAATCACGGTCTAAGTAATAAGTCTTACCTAAACGGTTTTTATCAAGGAAATATGTGCTATGTTCATAGTCATATTCGATAACAATGTAACAGTGATAGATGTTGTCTGTATCACTTGGCGCAATGGTTGTAGAATCGCCTTGCTCTTTAGCGTGTAATGTACAGTTAATGGTCTTATCGTAGGATGTATCGTTTAAGAACTTTTGTGACTGATTATCACCCACACGATGAAGTCCATTCCATAATGCAGTTGTGCTAGCATAAGGCGTATTTGTGAACTGCGCATAGAAATTGTAAAAGTCAGATGCTCTCATAAGATTTTGATGGTCTTCATCAATATAACCATCGAGGTTATGAGTTGTATCTTCATATTTATTAGCGATGTTATAAATGGAATTGCTTGTGGAGTTAGTGCGTTCGATTTGTAAGCTTGCATCCACAGGGTTTGGATTAGTGAAATTAAGTTCAACATCTAAAATAACTGATGTGTTTTGATTATAAATCGCAGTAGGAACGTAACTATTAATTGTTGGGTATGTATCTTTATCAACAGAACCAGCATAATCAATACTCATTTTGGTTGGGTCTAAAGAGTTATTGATGATAACAGAGACGTCTTTTCTAGCGCCATCTTCTTGAGTACGTAATTCAATCTTCAATTGATTTGGAGAATAGATGAATGAATAAATACCACTTCTTAAACAAAGAAGTTGGTCTCCCACTCCATCGGAATTGCTATCAACCACTCTAAAAGATGAATTGGTTTCAGCAATACTAGAAATTGGGAAATAGTTGTATGCATAAGATTTTCGATCGTTTTCAATGACTTCTAAGGTTTCAAGAAGAGTAAACGAAGAACCCGCTGAAACAACAACATTATCCAAGATAGCGTGTCTATCATTACTGACGTTTTCTCTTAAACCAAAAGCAAATGATTTTTCAATTGCCCAAGAATCTTCAACGCCACAGAATAAGCCATCACCAATTAAGTAATAACGGAATTCTGGAGAATAGACAGCTGGTTGAACGGTTGCAGGGACACAAACATTGAGTGAAGAAGCGTCATTGCCACTTGTGGTAAAGCTTCTTCTAACTTTCTCGCCTAATGTGACTGTCGCATCATCAGAGGAGATTGTAATATCGTCAACGTTATCGTTTCCAAATGTTAATGTATGGTCTTCTAAGACGTATTTTTTGACAACACCTTGCGCATCGTAGTCGATGTATTCAGTGGAGTTTTTATAGAATGGGTAGACGTATTTATAAGCGGAGACTTTTCTAACTTCAACGTTCAAGTCACCAGAAACCATTTTGATTTTGGATTCTTTAGCGGACATGTTAAACCACGCTAAGGTGGTCATTGTCGCAGCGGCTACACTACCTAAAATAAGTAATGAGAAACCAACAATTCTACCCTTACGGGAAGTTAGCTTTGGAGATAACGATTTAATCTTTTCACCTAATTTCATATCGTTTCTCCATTATGAAAGCATAAAGACGAGATCCTTTAAAATGAGGTTCTCGTAGCAGTTACTATTGCCATCAACACTCTTTGTGTAATAGCCATCGTCATCATCGAGTTCATAATAGGTACTAGCACTATCATCGAATTCGATTGAGAAATATAAGATTTGTCTAGTCGCATCACTGCCCACACCAGAAACTGTATCCACCACATCAATGGCAGGTTTATTTAATGGTGCTGGTAGAGCTTGGCTGTATGTAAACTTATCAGTGAGATTAGCGGAATAATAGTTACTAGTAAAACCAGTAGCAACATCCGCTGCTTCATTATTTGTCTTCGTGACATTGTAGGCTGCGCCATAAAGGTTGATAGCCCAGGATAAGGAAATGAGGATATCGTTATTTTGGTTATCTTTTGTCTTTGTGTCTGCATCAGTTTCTTCATCCCAAGATTCTAAGGAGAAAGAATTGAAGTTACCTTCCGTGATGACAATCGCATAGGTAAGTTTATGAGCAGGCCATAAATGTGAAATATTTGTTGGATTTAAATCATCGGAAACCGCTTGATCGTGTTCATCGATGACATTACCGTTTTCGTCGAAATTAACTTTATTAAAGACTGGGTTAGCCGCGGCGACTTCATAACCAGAATGCAAATTAACGATAGTATTGAAGTTACCATCTTTGTTGCTTTCATTGACCACAAAGTGATCTAAATAATATAAGTCGTATTGGATACCAGAAGTTTTTTTAACTGTGAATGTTGCGCCACTAACTTCTACAGATGTTTTAGTAGAGAACCAAGCAATTGTACTGGTGAACACTGTTGCCAAGGTAAAAATGACTGTTGCGGTTGCGGCAGCGATTTTTAATCTTGCACTAATTCTTTTGCCTAATTTCATTATAATTCAACCAGTCTTTCGCCTATACGCGTGTGCTCGGGGGCAACTGGCTGTCTTATAGAAATTAAAAACCTCAACTTATTCGATTAAATAGTTGAGGTTACTGGCTATCTCTAAATATAAGACCCTATAGTTTTGCGTCACTACATTGCTGTAGTTTTGCCTTTTTCTCTACCAACATTTTTATACTATATTTTTACGATGTCAATACTTTTTAGATTAATCTAATAGAGAATTTTGTATTTAGATAGAGGTTAATAGGCTTTTTTGAGAACTAAAAATAGAACAAATCTTCAAACTTTTTATCTAACGCCACACAAAGTAATAAGGCCAATTTAGCGGTTGGTTGATATTGTCCTGTCTCTATAGAACTAATTGTGTTTCTTGACACACCGACCATATTAGCGAGTTCTGCTTGTGAGATGTTTTGTTTCCTTCTCACTTCTGCGAGATTATTGTGTAACACTAATGATTCATTCATATTAAATTGCCTTTGTTAATCTTAAGACCCAGAATGTTAACCATCCAAGAGCAATTAGTGTGTATAGAATAGCCACTACTAATTCATGTCTTTTCTTAAGCATGAAGAATTTGACATAGAAGGCAGTTGCTAGCATGATGAAACATCCACCCATGATTTCATAGTGCATGACATCATTCACAATCATTTCAACGATGATGATAGCGATGAATGCTAGACCACCCACCATGAAGGCAATACTAGTGCCCTTCTTTTGTGCTTCTAAATCAGCGATATCTTGACCTTTATTTTCTTGTTGAGCTTTCATTAAAATTTCATTCTTTTCCATAACTGTCTCCTTTGCCAAGTTGACTTGTCACAACACTATATTAGATTATGCCAAGCGTACTTGTCAACATATTTAGAAAACTTTGTGGATTTTGAATTCTATTCCAAATTTATTTGGAAAATTATGATTGATTAGATTTAAAACAACAAAAATAAAACCGCTCGTTTTGAGCGGTTATTTTTTTAAGTTTGGTCGGGACGACAGGATTTGAACCTGCGGCCTTCAGTTCCCAAAACTGACGCGATACCAAGCTACGCTACGTCCCGAAATGGCGCGCCTCACAAGAATCGAACTCGTAACCTCCAGATTCGTAGTCTGACACTCTATCCAGTTGAGCTAGAGGCGCATTTGATGCTGACAGTCATCTTATCCAGTATGACCTAGAAATAAGATGGAGGTTCCTACCGGATTCGAACCGATGATCATTGAGTTGCAGTCAATTGCCTTACCAGACTTGGCTAAGGAACCATTCTTGCAGCGTTATGAATTATAGCACTGCAATTATCTCACTATCAAGCAACAAATAAACTTTTTTTAAATTTAATGTAATTAGCCCTTAATATCGTCCCACATTTTTTCGACTTTTTCTTGTTGATCGCCGAAATCTTTCATGAGGCAGCAACGTTTTAAAACGTCTTCTGTTGGATATTGGGCATCAAATTGACGACCTTTTTCTTCGGAGTCAATTTTGATTTTGGCTTCTTTACCGAAGTAGAAACTTAAATCAACTTCGTATGTGTCTTCGACATCATCAGCGGCTTCATAGGATTCTTTAACATAATCCCACATTGCATCACCAACGATTGGGGATGTGTAGCCGACAGCGTCCATACATAAGACAGCATTTTCTGGATCACAGATGAAGTTAACGAATTCTTCCGCTAATTCTTTGTTGGCGCCTTTCGGCATGACCCAACCATCGAACCAGACATTGCTACCTTCTTTTGGAAGGGAGTAATTTAAGTATTTTGGTGTTTTACCTTCTTCAGCACTATCCATAGCGAAGATGGCATCACCACTCCAGGCTAAGTTAGCGTTATATGTACCTTTGACGATTTCTTCTTTACCTTCGTCAACTTCGAAACCGTAAACGGTTCTCTTCTTAGCTTCTAATAAAGCCGCTTTGACTTTAGCAATTGTTTCATCATCGCATCTATTGAAGATAGCGCTTAATTTGCTGTTGAAGTCAGCAGCGTTTTCATCTAAAGCCGCAATTTCATCTTTATAGACATGGAAGATAGCGGTAACGTATGTATCTCTCATAGAATCCTTTAAAGAGAATTGTTGTTTGAATTTGGCTTCAGTGCTCCATAAGCAGTCCCAGGAACCAACTTCTTCAGCGGTGAAGTATTCTGGGTTATAGGTGAAGCCCATTGTGCCCCAGAAATAAGGAACAGCGTATTGAAGGAATGAACTACCATCTTTTAACTTTTCGTTTTGGAATCTGCCTTTGATGAATGGTGAACCGAAATCAGCGAAGTTCTTTAAAGAATCACCATATTTGCCTGTTTTATCATCATAAGAGAATTTTTCAAGCATGCCTTCATTAGCGAGCTTTTGAATCATGTAATCTGATGGGCAGACTAAGTCTGGTTTTAAAGAGCCTTGGGCTAATTGGGTGTACATTTCTTCGTTTGTAGAGAAATTTTCATACGCCACTTTAATCTTTTGGCCGGTTTTTTCTTGGTAATATTTTTCAAATTTTTCGATGATACCGTCATCGACGATTTTGCCGTTTTCACTGGCACCTTCATAGATGTAATCTTCCCAGTTGTAGATGACTAAGTCATATTTTGTGCCACAACCAGTTAAGCTTGTTAATGCACCGACGGCTACTAACGAACTTAATAATACGGTTAATTTGTTTTTAAGCATTTTTACCTTTCTCCTTTTTCATTAATTTCTTTGCATTTTGGTTGCTCTTGACGTTCATCACGACAACCACGATTAATATCACAGCGAATAAAATAGCTGTAAATGCCCTAAATTGAGGTGGTAGACCCTTCTTTTTGGTAGCAGCGTCTACATATGTCGAAATGGTTTCAAATCCGCCTACAGTTGGCTTTGTGAAGGCTGTGATGACATAGTCATCTAATGACAATGTCGCTGATAATAAGAAACCGGATAAAATACCTGGAATAATATCTGGAATAATGACTTTCCATAAGGCTTGAGTTTGTGTCGCACCTAAGTCCATAGCGGCTTCATATAATGATGGATCCATTTGTTCAAGTTTTGGTTCCACAGACATAACAACATATGGAACACCAAGAACAATATGACCAATACAAATGGTTAAGAAGCTTCTTGGAATGAAGTTAGATAAGATAACGAATAAGACACTTAAGGAAACAGCAGTGACGATTTCCGCGTTAACGACTGGGATTTGTGTGACGAAGTCTAACGCAGTTCTCATCCACTTTTTACGTAAGTAATAAATACCAATCGCGCCTAATGTACCTAAGATAGTTGCGCCTGTCGCGGATGTGAGGGCCACTAAAGCAGTATTCTTAGCAGCATCCCAAATCGCTGTGGCGTATTTATTGCCACCGTAATCGAATAAGGTCGCGTAGTTACCAAAGCTGAATCCACCCCAGACACCTGTTGTACTATGTTCTGTAAAAGAGAAGATAGTGATATAGATGATTGGAGCATACATCAATAAGAGAACAAAATAGACGAAGACATTGGCAAAGATTTTGCGAAGTTTTTCATTGGTTCTCTTTCTTTGAAGAGCACGGTTTGTTTCTTCAACAGTCATGTTTTGATACACCATTACCAAATACCTCCCTTCTTTTGTGTTTCATCTTTATTAGAAAGGGCTTTTTCCGCGAGAAGGGTTAAGCCGATGAGTAATAACATTACTAAGGACAAGGTGGAACCAATGTGGTTAGAAATAGCACTGGTGTTACCACCGAATTGTTGTTCGATTAAGTTACCGATGATTCTCACGTTGTTTTCACTCATCTTATTAGCGATAACGTATGAGGACATGGTTGGCATGAATGTCATCATGCAAGCGGAGACAATGCCTGGGATGGTCATTGGAACAATGACTTTCCAGAACACTCTAAATGGATTAGCACCTAAGTCCGCAGCGGCTTCAATTTGGTTCTTATCCATTTTTAACATTTGGTTATATAAAGGTAAGATGGCAAATGGTAAATAGTCATAGACCATACCAATCACGATTGATAAGTATGGATATGTAGCGGTTAAGTCCACACCTAAGACTGATTTACTAAGACCATTGATTAAAGCCTTTAAGCCAATGGTTCTGATAACAAAGTTAATCCACATTGGTAAAAGGAAGATATAAACAAGAACTTTGTTCTTATTGTACTTTTTGTTACTTAATAAGTAGGCAACTGGATAGGCAATTAAGATACAAATAATTGTGGTAATTGTCGCGATGAGGAGTGTACTACCAATGACTTTCCAGTTAGTCATGTTGGTGAAAACTGTACCCCAGTTACCAAAGGAGAATTTGCCGTTACCATCGGTAAAGGCGTAATAAACAATTAAGAATAATGGAAACACCACGAAGAGCGCCATAAAAAGCGCGTATGGCATGCATAGGCTGCCACGGAAATTAAAGCGGTGTTGTTTTTTATTACGAACAACTGCTTCCATTTTTACTTCTTGGCTCCTTTACGAGATAAGTGGATTTTGGATTGGTCGATAATAACACTGACTTCGTCATTTTCGTTCCATAAGTCAGGAGTATTTAAAATGAAGTCCTCTTCTTCTTCAGTTCTGACCATGATTTCATAGTGGTCACCAATGTAGATAAGAGAAATGATGTTACCATGAATTTCACTAGCGTCTGGATCATCGCTAATGGTGATAGCTTCGAATGGAACTTCGACATTGATTTCCATGTCTTCGACATCAATTTCGTTGCCCTTGTCATCGATTAAAACTTCGTTTTCATCAAAATGAGCACCTGGGAATAATGGTAAGATATCGACATCGAATTCAGCGTTAGCGAATTCAACTTTGTAATCTTTGGTAATATAACCATCATAGAAGTTAGAAACGAATGGTTTCTTCATGATTTGGATATTCACTGGTTCAACGTTTAAACTGACTTTAAGACCTTCGTCTAATTCAGCGGTGGATTGGACCACTACTTCAGCTTTACCAACGTTGATGATGTATTCATAGTGCATACCTTTGAAGATCTTGCTAGAAACAACACCATCGACAACGCCTTCACCGGCTTTGCCTAAGATGAAATCTTCTGGTCTTACGACAACGTCAACTTTTTCGTTGACTGGGAATTTACCAAAGTCAACTGGGTCAGCATCCCAATATCTATTTAAGAATCTAACTTTGTTATCTTTCGCCATTGTGCCGGTATAGATGTTAGATTCACCAATGAAGTCAGCGACGAAAGCGTTATTTGGTTCGTCATAGATTTCTTTTGGTTTACCAACTTGTTGGATGACTGCGTCATTCATGACGACAATGGTATCAGACATTGTTAAAGCTTCTTCTTGGTCGTGCGTGACGTAGATGAAGGTAATGCCTAATTTTTTATGCATGGCCTTTAGTTCAAGTTGCATTTCTTTTCTCATCTTGAGGTCTAAAGCGCCTAAAGGTTCGTCTAATAATAAGATTTCTGGCTCGTTAACAATCGCACGTGCGATAGCGATACGTTGTTGTTGACCACCAGATAAGGTAGAGATGTCTCTTTTTTCAAAGCCTTCAAGGTCAACGACCTTCAACGCTCTTTCGACTTTTTCTCTAATTTCTTGTTTTGTTAAGTGACGATATTTGGTCACTTTGTTGCCTTTTTTATCAATAGCTTCGTATGGAATCTTTTTGAGTTTTAAACCAAAGGCAATATTGTTATAGATATTTAAATGCGCGAATAAGGCGTATCTTTGGAAAACAGTGTTGATTGGTCTTTTATATGGAGGAAGTAAAGAAATATCTTGTCCATTAAGTAAAATGACACCACTTGTTGGAAGCTCAAAACCAGCGATCATTCTGAGTGTTGTTGTCTTACCACAACCAGAAGGTCCTAAGAATGTCACGAACTCACCTTTTGTGATATCGAGATTAAAGTTATCGACTACTGTTGTGCCGTCAAATTCCTTGCAGACACCTTGAAGCGAAATAATGATATTTTCTTTGTCCATAATTTCCCCACCTTTTCCCATGTGAATTTTTATTCAAAAAAATCACGCAAAAAATATATATAAAATTGAACAAAAAAACAAACAATTTTTTTAAAAATTTTTTTGAGGGGGAATTTTGAAAAAGTCGTTTTTTCATTTTGTTTAGATTATATCAGTACTTTTGTAAATTTAACTCGTTGAAAAATTTATGCAGTTTTTTAGCGATTTTTTCTTCTAATTTTTGCGTCAGTTTTTCTAGCAAAAAAATGAGTGAGTTTTTTGAAGAGTTTTTTGACTCATTTTTTGTGAACATTTTTGAGGTTAATTTTTGACTGTTTTGTTAACACTTTTTTGATACCATTTTTTCTCATACGCTTGCACGCGTAACTTCTGTTATTTATAATGCAAAGTATATGAAGAAAAAGATCATTACAGTATTACCACTTCTATTAGCGCCTTTATTGTTAAACGGCTGTGAGAAAGATAAGGTCACTCTTACTTATGGTACATTTATTAATCAGGATATTTATTCGTTGAAAGAAATCACTACTTCTGAGTTATTAAGCAAAGCTCAAGATGATAAAGAAGTTTTCCTTTTAGCAGCTTATCAAGGTTCATATAGCGAAACATGTTTATGTTGGAATACGTTCTTAAATGTTGTAGCGAAATACTCTAATGCCTATAACGAGATGGTTTATTTGTATAACGCTCAAAGCCAAGACGATTCCATCAAGGATTTAAAAATTAATAAATATGAAGATAGCACTCCATGTTTATATGTCTTTAACGGTAAAGAAAAGATCGCTAGTTTCTCCTATCGTAACAGCGGGGATAAAGCGATATTTGAAGACACTACCGCAGAGGCCATGAACACAAGAGTTCATAAGTATATTAATAAACCTACAATGTACTATGTTGATGAAAGTTACATGGAAGCACATTATAAGCAAGATGACAAGTTAGCGGTACTCTTTTTCCGTCACGGATGTGGCGACTGCAAATATGTTATTCCAAATGTGATTATACCCTACATTAAAAAGCATTCATTGGCGACTTCTCTCTATCTTTTTGACATCCAAAATCAATACGATGCGGCAAGAAGTGAGTTCGCTACAAGTGAAGATAAGGCCCATTACCAAGACTTAAAAGATAGCTATGGATTAAGCACTCTTGGTAACGAAACATTTGGCTATCAAAACGGTGTTGTTCCAACAATTCAATTTGTGAAAAAAGGTATCATCGATGGAGCGTCAGTTTTCTTTAATGATAGTGTTGCTAAAAAGGATGATGGCTCTTTCTATATTTCTGATTCTTACTACACAGAAGAAAGATTACCAAATCTTAAGTATTTAAAAGGCTTTAATAAACAAACTGTTTTAAAAAGTATGACACTCACCGATGGTGTTTTAGCAAATAAAAACGGTGGCTATTACTGGTCACAAGATGTAGCGAGTAAGTATCACCGTCCAATATTAGAAGCTTTCTTTGATTATTATATGTTTGGTTATTGACGATAACCTTTGAAAATTAAAGCGCCTTTATAATCTTTATATTTATCTAAATCTAACTCTTCTCCTTCAATGAATTGGTAATCAGGGAAGAGTTTTTTAAATTCTTCAATCATGCCGCCATCTGGATAACCACTGTTATATTCCTTCATATGGTAATGCATTGGCACCACTATTCTTGGCTTAACCATTTCAACGATTTGTTTTAATTCTTGAGGACTAATGGTATAGAAGCCATTAATAGGCGCTAATAAGACATCGGCGTTCTTAATAGGTTCTAAAACATTCTCATTTAAAACACATCCTGTATCGCCCATATGGACAACTTTATAACCATCTACATCAAATATGTGGATGAGATTCATACCCCTTTTCATACCATTCTCATGATCATGAGGCACTCTTAACATTTTAGCCATCACTCTAGCGGGATTATCTTTAACTTTCACTAAATGATATGCACTATGATCAGCATGACTGTGCGAGGCTATCACAGCGTCTACTGGCTCTACTTTAGGAAACTTGAGATTAGGTACACTACCATTTTCATATGGATCGATGACGATTTGATATTCTTTTCCTTTAATAAGAAAGGAGGCATGGCCTAAATAGATTAATTCACTCATAATATTTTCCTCACCAATAGTATATTATATTTTTCTATTTGCATATCTTGATAAATTGCATTTTAAATAAAAATGGACTACCATAAAAATATCTCGAAAGGAAGAACATAATTTATGGCTAAAAAAGCTAAGAAAGGTCCAGGTCTTTGGGCTGAATTTAAAGAATTCATCAATCGTGGCAATGCCTTCATGTTAGCAGTTGGTGTTGTCATTGGTGGCGCATTTGGTGCTATCGTCAACGCATTTGTTAACATGTTAATGTCCTTAGCGACATGGCCAGTCCCAGGTGGCTTATCAGGTTTAGTTACTGTTTTGCCAGCTCTCACAGAAGGTCAAAAAGGCTTAGCGGGTGTCGGACAAAAATTCGCTGCTGCTGATTACAATGCTGTCGCTAAATCAATCGGTGAGGCCGCAGGTATCGCCGACGAAGGTCAAGCTTTATTATATGGTGCGACAGTTCTCGGTCCTAACTACACCAAATATGGCACAAACTTCTATTTCAATGGTTCCGCTATCATTAACTGGGGCGCATTAATTAATGCAGTTATCTCCTTCATCATCATTGCAATCGTTTTATTTATCATCGTCAAAGTGATGAATGCCGCTGCAAGAAAGAGAGACGAACTCAGAGCTAAGGCTCAAGAAGCTTACTACGAAAAGCATCCAGAAGAAAGACCAGTTCCACCAGAACCAGGCAAACCAGAACCAACCGAAATCGATTATCTCAAACGTATTGCTGAATCTTTAGAAGCAAAGAAGAAATAAGTTCGATTTAAATAGAATTTAAAAGGAGCGATTGATTCGCTCCTTTTGTTTTATCTAATTAAGCTTTAGATTAAAGTTTGTCGTTTGAGCCTAACACATCTGTGATTTTGTGTTTGACTAATTGTTTGACATAAGCACGGCCATCACCGACATATTGACGTGGGTCGAAGTGATCTGGATGGGCTCTCATGTGTTCTCTAATACCAGCAGTCATCGCTAAGCGGAGGTCGCTGTCGATATTGATCTTACAAACGGCTAATCTAGCAGCTTGTCTTAATTGAGCTTCTGGGACACCAACTGCGTCTTTTAAGGCACCACCGTTATCGTTAATAATCTTAACGAATTCTTGGTTAACGGAGGAGGAACCGTGTAAGACGATTGGGAAACCTGGTAAACGTTTGCTCACTTCTTCTAAGATGTCGAATCTTAATGGAGGTGGTAATAAGACACCTGTTTCTGGATCTCTTGTGCATTGTTCTGGTTTGAACTTATAAGCACCATGGGATGTACCGATAGCAATAGCTAAGGAGTCACAACCAGTTCTACGAACGAATTCTTCGACGTCTTCTGGTCTGGTGTAGGATTCTGCACCGTGTTCAACTTTAACTTCATCTTCGATACCGGCTAATGTACCTAATTCAGCTTCAACGGTAACGTATGGAACGTGAGCGTGAGCGTATTCACAAACTTTCTTTGTGATAGCAATGTTTTCTTCGAATGGTTTGCTGGAGCAGTCGATCATGACTGATGTGAAACCACCGTCGATACAATCTTTACAGATTTCGAAATCTGCGCCGTGGTCTAAGTGGAGAACGATTGGTAAGTTGGTGTCTTCGACAGCAGCTTCAACCATCTTCTTTAAGTAGACTGGTTTGGCATATTTTCTAGCGCCTGCGGAAACTTGGAGAATGACTGGAGAATTGCATTCTTTGGCAGCTTCTGTAATAGCTTGGACGATTTCCATGTTATTGCAGTTGAAAGCACCAATTGCGTAACCGCCGTTATAGGCTTTTTCAAACATTTCTTTAGAGTTAACTAATGGCATATAAATACCTCTTCTTTCCGGAATTATTATACACCACCTTATTATTTACACAAATAATACGTTAATTATTTTTTATATGAGTTAGTTATTGCTAACAAATATAAGGATTATATATTGTTCCGATTATTGATTTAGAAGAGTAGTCCATATAGAATAAAAACGGAGCCTCACAACACTTAATGCGATATAGTTGAGAGAGACTCTTTTTTTATACAAACTTTAATAGCAGGCATTATTGTTTATTCAAGCAAATATGTTATAATACAGCCGAAGAACGAATCCTCACAAACACTTTAGGCAATTAGTTGTGGAGGGTTCTTTTTTATACCAGTTTTAATAAAAGGCATAGAAAGAGGCAAATCGCGAGTAGAGGTGAACTTACTCGGCAATTGAATTACCGAGCATCTTGGTCATGAATTGATTTATTAACGCGATCAATTCATCTCCTGTTGGGTAGTTCCTACCCGATATCCCTACATTACCAGCCTTGCCATTCCAATTAACACAATCTTCATTCAAGAACTGGTCTGTGACAGGAATATATTTTTTAGAAGGATTAGATAATCCTACTTTAGGCATTAAGAAATTATCATTATTATTTTGCCTATAGATCCTCATAATGTTATAAGCACCAACTATATCAGCGTTATAAACGTTGCTATATTCTTTAAATAAACCTCTATAAACCCTATTGCTTTTATTCGCGAATTCTTTGCAAACATTAAGACTATTAGGGGAACAAGAAGATGAATAAGCTTCATTGACTTTAATTAATTCAATGCCAACTAGTTTTAACTTATAATCTAGTAGTCTATAAATCTTTGAAAAGTTGATAGCCCTGACATTCTGGTTAAAGCGGTGTTTTTCTTTGTTGTTAGTAAACTCCTTATTTGTTTCTAATAATCCTGTTAAATCACCGATTATAACTTTGGAGACATCATGAGATAAACAATAATCAACAATTGTTCTTGTGGCTCTATGTAAAGCCAACTTAATCCTTTTATTCTTCATGTCATATAAATGCTTAACTCTCTTCGTTACCTCTCCTTTCTTATGAGCGGGATAGCATTTATCAAAAAGTGATTGATAATAAGCAATCTTTTTTGAGAAATAGTAATTGGTGTTTAAAAGAGAATGACCCGAGACAATAAAAGAAGAACCGTTATTGTCATAAACTGAAAGCAGGTTTTTAACTCCAATATCAATGCTTATATAATGCTTATTATCTTCGACTTGTTTTTTAATATCTTTTTCATATATCACATAGACTTTGTATCTATCTTTATCGAGGTATGAAAACTCAATTTGTTTAATATCATCAAAGTGTCTTTTTAACTTGATGTAGAAGAAGTTATCATTGATTTGATATTTATCATTAAGGTGTTCTTTGAGCTTTTTAGGAATAGAAAAACGAATCTTATCATCAATAACTTTGAAACCATTTGATAGATAGTTAATGTTCATATGGTAACCATCTTTCTTATAGTAAGGCGATTGTGGCTCGTTTTTGCTATCTTTCATAGGAACGTCTTTATTTTTCTTCTCCCATTTGTTGCGGAGCGTTAAGTATGACTTCCATGAACGATCTAAGATAGCCAATATTTCTTGACTAGTTTGAGAAGGCAATGATTTATACCAAATATCGTCTTTTAATCTTTTCTTTTGATCATACCAATTTGGCATCGTATCAAAGCCAAGGGATTGATATTCTTTTCTTTCATAATTACCAATATTGAACAGCTTAGAAGCAGCGTATGTTAAATGGCCTAGAATAATCCCTAGTTTGTTATTAACTTTAATTTCAAATTGGTAAGTAAGTAACATTTTTATTCCTTTTCTTGATTTTGAATATATCTTTTAATCGCTTCTTCAGAAACAGACCCAATTGTCTCCACATAATAAGAAGGATTCCATAGTTCACCATTCCATAACAGTTTAGTTATTTCTGGGAACTCCTTTAATAACAATCTTCCTGATATTCCTTTCATCATCTTGGCGATGTAAGAAATTGATATCTTAGGGATGGCTGAAACAAACACATGGACATGGTCTTTTGTGCCTACTTCTATTTCCGCGATTTCAAAGCCCTTTTTCTTTCCAACATTAATCAATATTTCTTTAAGCCTATTTTCGATATTAGGAGTTAAAACCTTTCTCCTATATTTAGTAGACCAAACAATATGATAATTAATGTTAAAAACACATGTTCTATTGTGTCTTAATTCTTCCATAGTTTTCCTACATATAGTATAGCAAAAATATGTAGATTATTCCACATAATATTTATATTATCTATCTTATTATTTGCCTTGCATATAGTAAGTGATAATGACTCTTTTAAACACTTTCATCTCGGCAGTTGAACAACCGAGGATTCCCGTTTAATTTCCTAAACTTTTTATTCCTTGTATACTTAGTAAGGCATCAAGTTCATAACTATTATGTAAAACTAAGTTTTTTAGACTGTTTTTAATAGTTAATTGGATTTCATCGTATTCGTTTTCAAGATGATAATATTCGTCCTTCATCATGCCTATAACAAGTGTGCGTAGATATGTGACGATGGATCCTTCAATCCAGTACATTCTTTTAGTGACTTTAAAAGTGTCAAAGTATTTCTTTAATTTGATATACATTGGCAAGCCATCACTAGCGTCATGCCATAAATCTGAAAAGATGAAGTCGTAATCTTTATCTTTGATATCCTTTATAAAATAGAAGGCATCCGCTTTATGGATATGAATCTTTTCTGGATGTGGGAATAAAGGTAATAGATACTTATTAAACGCTTTAATGAGTTCGACATCCATTTCTACAATATGGACTTCCTTAACATCTTCTTTGAGGTGCGCCATAAAGGCAAAATAGCCTAAACCTAAACCAAGAGTTAAAACCTTGCCTTTAGCAACTTGCAAAGGCATTTGCATGGTTCTAATTTCAAAAGGATTTAAGCTCATCCATTCGTTATCATATAAACTAATTGTGGGATAAGTATAATCCTTATCAAAGAATCCTAAAGACATTTTAAGAATTGCGTCACCACCAAAGTGATATTCTTCTTCATAAGGGAATAAAGAATAAGCCTTTAATGTTTTATAACTAAGTGACCAATCATTATCTTTAAATGTGAGATTATTTAAAACTTTTAAATACGGATTATTAAGAAATTCATCGATATCAATAAGATTAGTGTCCCATCTAATACTTTTCTTAGCAAATTCACTTTCACATGGCTTATTTTTTAATAATTCATCAATAAAAGAAGAACGTTTTTCAAATGTGTTCTTATTTTCAAACAAAGATGGATTAATTCCGTTGTTATTCCATACCATATCTCTTAAATAGAGCATATAGTCAATATTCTTTTCGTGTTGATTAAACAAAGAAACGAGCTTTTTAGTTTCTTTATCATCTAATTCGAAGCGCATTATTTTCCCTGCACTTTCTTTAAGACTTCTTGATACTGTTCTTCACTAAATGGAAGACGGGAAATAGGAACGATAGAGATATAGCCTTCTTTGACTTGACGATAATCCGCCCACTCTGGCATCTCTTCATGGCTTTGGACATCTCTTAAAGGATAGAAAGTATCATCTTTCTTATCAAAATAGTAGTGATCTTTTCTAAAGTAGCAGCGACCAATCTTGATGCCTTTAACTTCGCCTCTTGGGATATTTATATTTAAACAATATTCTTCACTTAGTAGGTTATACTTATTAATGAACTCCCAAATCTCATCAAAGTGCTCAATGAGGTTTGAATAATCATCAAATGGCGCGGAGAAGGCAATCGTCTTTTTACGGAATATAGTGGCGCCTAGACACGCGCCAATTGTGCCACTTAAAAAGACATCATAAGAAAGATTATGTCCACTATTGCAGCCTGATACCACTAAATCAAAATCAATATCTAAACCACCTAATGCTAAGTTCGCGGAATCAGTTGGGGTACCATGAACTGCATAGGTATGATCATCAATCTTATCAACTTTAAGCCATTCGCCTAATGTGATAGAAGCGCTTTTACCGGACATATGTTCAAAAGGGGCAACGATTGTTACTTCACCATATTTAGATAGTTTATCTCTTAAAATGGTTATGCCTTGAGCGTTATAGCCATCATCATTAGTTAATAGTATTTTCATACTACCTATTTTCTAACATTTCTTTGTAAAAGAAAAGAGGGAACGATATCCCCCTCTTCAAGTCAACCAATCGATTATTGATTGATTTTGTTTTCTTTAATAACTTTTTCCTTTAGGTATTCTGGAACTTCTTCGTAAGAGACGAATTCTCTATTGAAGTAACCAGAAGCTTGAGTAATGGATTTAAGTTGTGTGACGTAGTCAACGATTTCCGCTTCAGGAATTAACGCTTCGATATCTTGCATACCTTCGTGTTCTTCCATGTTTTGGATACGGGCACGTCTGGTATTTAAGTCAGACATGACGTCACCGGTATATTCACTTGGTGCAATAACATGAATTCTCATGATTGGTTCAAGAATGATTGGTTTGCACTTTGGATATGCATCTTTGAAGGCTAAGATACCGGCCATCTTGAAGGCTTGTTCGTTACTATCGACTGGGTGATATTTACCATCGACGAGAACGCCTTTAACACCGATAACTGGGAAGCCTGCTAATGGGCCAGAGTTAAGAGCTTCAAAGAAGCCTTTTTCAACGGCTGGGAAGTAGTTCTTTGGAACGGCACCACCGAAGACTTCTTCTGCGAAGCAGTTTTCTTCAGCTGGTTCAAATCTCATCTTAACAACGCCATAGAAACCACTACCACCGGATTGTTTAACATAACGGCCATCGCCTTCGGCGGTACCCTTAATGGATTCACGATAAACAACTTTCATTGGTTCGGTTGTGACGTCAATCTTATAAGTGTTCTTTAATTTTTCTAAGACGTAATTGAGTTGAGAATCAGAAACACCACCTAATAATAATTGTTTTGTTTCGTTATTACGTTTGACTTCCACTGCTGGATCTTCCGCTTGGATCTTAGCTAATGCTGGACCAATCTTAGATTCATCGTTCTTATTCGCTAAGATAATAGCTTTGAATAAAACGGCGGATGGATAATGGGCTGGTTTATAGTTGATAATGGATTTTGGAGAAGACATTGTCATACCACTAACGACACCTTCAAGTCTTGTAATCGCGGCGATATCACCAGCGTGAACTTCTTGAATGGAATCAAGTTTCTTACCAGTCATTTGATATAACATGGAGATTCTTTGTGTGCCTTTGCCAACATAGACTTCATCACCGGCTTTTAAGACACCAGAATTAACTTTAATAATATTAATTGTGCCTGAATATGGGTCAACGATGGTCTTGAAGACGTACGCGGAGAATGGTTCACTATCTTTTGTTTCACGTTCGACTGGATTACCATTTTCATCTTTTGCTTCATATGGTTTTAAGTCCGCTGGGCATGGTAAGTAGTCAATAAACATATCGAGCATTGTTTCAACACCGATGTTCTTAGTAGCGCTACCGACTAAGACTGGGACTAATTCACCAGCTAAAACGAGTTTTCTTAAGGATTCATGAACTTCTTGAACAGTGAATTCTTCGCCGGAGAAGAATTTTTCTAATAAGACGTCATCAGCTTTAGCGACTTCTTCACTAATCATATTGTGAAGTTCGAAAATCTTTTCTTTCTTATCGTCATGGATTGGTTCGTCTTGGCACTTATTGCCATGAAGTTTTCTTGCTTTTAAGTCAACGACATTAGCGAAGCCATCAAAACCTTCACCATGGCCTAATGGGTAACAGAATGGAATAGCGTTCTTACCTAATTTAGTACGGATTTCATCTAATAATTCATCAAAACTGACGTTTTCTTTATCAACTTTGTTGATGAAGATGAATGTTGGGATGCCGCGTTTTCTTAACTGATTCCAGTGTTTAACTGTACCGACTTGGACACCGATGGAAGCATCGATCACTAAGACCGCACCTTTAACTGCGCCTAAGACACCAATGTATTCAGAGATGAAGTCATCGTTACCTGGAACATCGATCACGTTAATTTTATGATCTTTGTATTGTAATGGGATAATTGCGGTTTGAATAGAACCACCTCTTTTTTGTTCATCAGGTGTATAGTCACTGATTGTGGTTTTCTTTTCAACTTCACCTTTTTGAGGAATTAAACCAGCGATGAACGCTAAGGATTCCGCTAAAGTTGTTTTACCTGTTGATTGGTGACCTAGGATAACAACGTTTCTAATATTTTTTGCATCAAAATTTGCCATATTAATAACTCCTATTAAAGTCTAAAGTACTTGCTGTATCTGCCCTTATTGATAAGTTGGATACGATTATCTTTGATAAGTTCTGCTAAAGCCTTTTCAATTGTGGCAGAACTTGTCGCATATAAAACATTTTGAATAACGCGTTTGCCGATTGGTCTAGCGCTATCAAAGATGACTTTATAAACCTTTTCAACTGTTAATTCGTTAAGGTTATTAACTTCCATGATGTAATCGAGTTTACGATATGCTTCAAGGATGCACTTTAACATATAGGTAACGAATTGTGTGTAATCGTTTTCGTTGTTAACCCAGCCTTGGGAGGAAGCTTCAAATGCATCGATATAATCAGAGAAACGTTGTCTCATGATATATGGAATGGAGAAGTAATTACCAATATCGTAACCATATCTCTTCATTAAGAAGTTAAGCATTAAGCGGGAGACACGACCATTCGCGTGATTGAATGGGTGAATGCAAATGAAATCAAGAAGGAATGCCAAGATAAGAATGAGCTTATTGGCTTCTTCGTTTTGGCTGACCAAGTTGAATTGGTACACCAAGTTGTCAAGTAAGGAGGCGACTTCACTTGGTTCTGCAGTGACGAAAATAGTTCTCATACTGCCGTCTGGCATTCTTTCTTGAATGTAGTTGATACTATCTTTATATTTACCACCGATTTCTGGATTGTAATCCTTATATAAGTAGTAATGTAATGTGGAAATAAATGAACGATCAAATGGTTGGAACTTATAGGATTCATCAATAAGTTTTAAAGCCTTGTAGTATCCAACGAATAGATATTCAGGAAGGGTTTGTGGGGATTGGCCTTTTTCAAAGATCGCTTTGATGCGGTCATCGCCAATAAAAACTGTCCCTAATGCGTTGCTAGCTTCAGTACCACTGATAAAAGCGAGTTCTGTAAGCTTTTCAACCTTTTTCATTTTGTGGGCCAGTGTGGTTTTGCCTTTATATAATTCAATAGAATTAAGTAAAGAAACAATGTTAGGGTTGCTCAAAAGATTGTTAACAGCACCCTGTAAATCAAACATTCTCATATGTACACCTCGTGCAGTTTCATTATTACACATGTGAAAAAATAAATGCAACTCTATATTTTTAGTCAAAAAATACCGAGTTAAAATTTTTGATATGATTATAGGTTAACTGTGCCTTGCGCACCCGTTATGCGCGCATATTTATATAATAAAGGAAAAGAAAAATGCATGAAAAAAGACCCAGAAACTGGGTCTACTTTTCTAATAAGGTTAAAGAAATTATTCAGCTTGTTCTGGATTATTTTTCTTTTGGCCGTTGACGATGACACCGAAGATACCAGCGATGACATAGAATGGGTTGAAGGAAATGACACCGAAGACGATCGCGTTAATGAATGGAGCAAGGCTGCGGTAATAGTCTTCTTCAACTTGCTTTTCGGCTTTCTTGACAAAGATATTGCAAAGAATGGTCGCGACTAATAAGTGGATGCCATAGCCTAATGATTTGGAACCACTGTTAAGTGTGGCTTGGTCATCGTTAACGGCACCAACAATCATGACAATAAAGCCAATGACTGTAATTAAAATAGAAAGAATGAAATAGACGGTATTCACGATGTTACCATATCTAAACATTTTTGGGGTATTGTTTTTCATTATGATCTTTTCTCCCTTTTTGACGAAATTACTTTAGCATGATTTAAGGTATGAGTGATATTATATTTATCATATGAATATGATTGGTTACATAAAAAAATCAGAAGAGACCTTTAAAAAGTCTCCTGCGAATGTCGCGGACGCTGTTGTGATGTCATGGATGGCGTATTTTGATTTTAGTTATGTTAAAGACCAACTACCATTAAAGATTGGTGATTTTAAATATATTAATGAATATAAGCAATTAGATCCTTTTATTAGTTCCTTTGTACCAAGATATTCTAGAAGGTTCTTAAGACTTCTTTATAACTCACCAAGATTTGAAAAAGCCGAATTAGTGGCGACTGAATATATTTTAGATAAAAAGAAAGATACACAGTTCGCTGTTATCGCGGTGAAATGTGATAAAGATATTATCGTCGCGGTTAGAGGTACTGATCCATCCTATACCGGTTGGAAAGAAGACTTCCAAATGTCCTTTAAGGATAAGATTCATTCTTATGCGCATATGGATGCGTTTATCAAACGCTTAACTAAGAAATATAGAAAAGAGAATTTAATTCTCTGTGGTCATTCTAAGGGTGGTAATATTTGTACCTACTTATTAAGCCAAATTGATGATGATTCTCATATTAGTAAGGTCTATTCTTTTGATGGTCCTGGCTTTAGAGCAAAAGGTTTATTTAAAGGTAAAGAAGACAGATTAGAAAAGTACACAAAGTTTGTCCCTCAATCCTCCGTTGTGGGTGTCTTATTTTCTAATGAAACTGATATCAAAATTATTAAAAGTCGTAGCCTCTTATTAATGCAACATAACCCATTTGAATGGGTCATTAAAAACAATGATTTTGTCTATTTAAATAAGAGAACTATTTCTTCGAGATACTTAGAGCAATCCCTTAACTATTGGATTGAATCTTTAAACGAGAAAGACCGTGAAAGATTTACGGAAATTATCTTTGGAGAATTAGATAATTTTAAGACCCAAGATATCACCACTTTCTTTAAAACTTTATTATTACAAATTGGACCTGTTTGGAAAGCATATAGAGGCTTAGAAAAAGATGATAAAAAAGTCGTCAACCGTGTGGTTAAACGACTATTTAAGAGTTTCTTAATGAAGCCTGAACTCAAGAAGTTACCAATGAAGGAAAACGCTTAAAGGTTTTCTTCTGGAATTTCGTGAGCTTTCTTTAAAGCGAACTTCGCCACCATTGGGCCAAATAGTTCGTAGATTAACGTACTTGTTAAGATAATGGCGAGAATTAAAGCGCCTGTTTTTTGCATATATGGGTCACTATATTGTGAGAATAACTTATACGCTGTTGTGGATAAACCAATAGCAACACCCGCTTGAGGAACAAGAGCAAAGCCTAAATACTTTTTCACTTGTGGTTCACATCTAGTGATAGTCGCACCAACATAGGCACCGCTCCATTTACCAATAACACGGAAGACAAGATATGTTAAGGCAATTAAGACCACCACTAAACCATCACCATTGAAGAAGATAGTTAAGTCTAAGGATGCACCAGAAATCACAAAGAACATCATATAGACTGGGGAAGTGAATCTATCCATAACGTCGAGTGTTCGACCAGATTCTTTCACGAAGTTAGTGTATATGGCACCCGCCATCATACAGGTGAGCAATGAGCTAAGTTCAAAGCCGCCCATCATTGGGCTCTTAAATAAATAGTAGAAACCTAAAGCGGCAAAGACGGAGAAGATGTTCCAAATAAGTCTATTGTTTCTAGATTTAAAGAAGCGGTTAGCAAAGCTAATGACAAAACCTAAAACCGCACCAACCACTAAGGAGATGGTGATTTCAAGTAATGGCTTAATAATAATCGCATAAGCAGAAACAGAACCACCCGCTAAAGCGGTAGCGATTTGGAATAAAATAGCGAAAAGAATTAAAGCAGCAGCATCGTCTAAGGCAACAACTGGTAATAAAGTATCCACTAATGGACCATGTGCTCGATATTGTTTAATAACCATCAAGGTAGCTGCAGGAGCAGTCGCACTAGCGATCGCGGATAATGTTAATGCTAATTCTAAGGAAACGTATTGTGGGAAGATGAAGTGTGCTGCTAATAAAGCAACCACCACTAATAACGAAGCGCCTAAAGCTTCTAAAATGGTGATAACTAATACTCTTTTACCTAAAGCTTTAATTGTGCTGAATTTAAATGATGTACCAATGGAAAAGGCAATAAAGCCTAAGGCCACTGTGGAAACCCAACCTAATTGGTCAACAAATTTATAAACAGCACCATCTTTGATGCCATCAAATGAGAAGTTATTAAATAATAAACCAAATAAAAATGGTCCCATGATGATACCGGTTAAAATGTAACCAGTCACATTAGGTAATTTGATAAGACGCATAACACGCGTCGATAGCAAGGCCACTAACAAAAGAGCGGCCACATAAGCAAATATCGAAAAGACTTCCATAATCCTTAAATAGAGCCTTCAAAGTCGTCGATTGCTCTGGAATACATGAAGCCTTTGATTTCTGTGAAATTCTTGGTTGTTTCGCGAATGACTTTCTTTAAATCATCTAAACGATCATTTTCCACAATAAAGACACCTAAGATGCTTTCAAAAACATCTCTTTGTTCGACGTGTCTAAGATTGATGAATGTATGTTCGCCTGGATAATAGTCAACAGCGTGTCTTAAAGATTCACTGGTCATAACGGTGGCGTTATAACCCGCTCTTTTAATTGCTTCTAATGCACCATAAGCACGTTCTGTAGTTTTTAACACTAGTGTTAATTCGACCTTCATATTCTTTTCCTCGTATGTATTATAGTTTCATTTTGATTTTTGTTAAGTATATTTTAATATACATTTTGATTTTTGTGATACAATACCGGTTGGAAAAGAGGGTTTTAATTAAATGGCAAACTTCAAATCAGTCCCAATTACATTAATAACTGGATATCTCGGAAGTGGTAAAACCACTTTAATAAATCATATTCTTAGAAACGCTAAAGGTAATAAGATGGCCGTTATCGTTAATGATATCGGTGAAGTTAATATCGATGCTGACTTAATCGAAAATGACGGTGTTGTTTCTGGTAAAGACGATAACTTAGTGGCTTTATCTAACGGCTGCATCTGCTGCACACTTAAAAAAGATTTAATCAATCAACTCGCAGATTTAGTGAAGCAACAAAGATTCGATCATATTCTTATTGAAGCATCTGGTATTTGTGAACCTGTCCCAATTGCTCAAACAATTACTTATATGGAACAGGAATTTGAAAAACAAGGATTACCAAGATTCTATTACTTAGACGCGGTCATTTCTGTCACTGATGCCTTAAGACTTAGAGATGAGTTTGGTTGTGGTGAAACATTAAAAGAAGCGACACGTGGTGAAGAAAACTTAGAAAACTTAGTTATTCAACAAATTGAATTCTGCGATATCGTCTTACTCAATAAAGCCTCATTAGTGAGTGCGGAAGAATTAAGAAGAGTGAAGATTGCGGTCAAAGCCTTACAACCAAGCGCACAAATCATTGAAACAGATTTCTGCAAAGTTGATATTAATGACTTAATTGATACAAACTTATTCGATTTTGAAAAAGCGAGTACATCCGCAGCGTGGATTAGAGAATTCGAAGACTGGTCCACTGATGTGGAACATCACGATGACGATGATGACGATGAGGAAGAAGAACATCACCACCATCATGACCATGATGAAGACGACGATGATGACGATGAGCACGAACACGAAGAACATGAACACCATCACCACCATCACCATCATCACCACCATGGTGTAGAAAACGAAGAAGAAGGCACTGCCTTAGAATACGATATCAATACATTCGTGTATTATCGCCGTAGAGGCTTCGATAGTGAAAAGTTTGAACACTGGGCTAAAGAAGAAGCTGGTAAACATAAAATTATCAGAGCTAAAGGTGTATGTTACTTCAATAACGAAAAAGAAAACATTTATTTATACGAATCAGCGGGTCAGCAAATTACCATTACCTTATCGAGAAAATGGTATTCTGCAACCTTAACCCCAAAACAAATTAAATTCTTAAAAGAAAACGATGAAGGATACGCCCATGACTGGGATGACGAGTATCAAGATAGATTGATCAAGTTAGTCTTCATTGGTCAAAATCTTGACGAAAAAGCCATCAGAAAGGAATTGGACGAAATTTAATGGAGAGATTAAAAAGTCTATTTACAGTTAAAAGCATTGCCTTAAACGGCATCATTGCCTGCTTATATGCAGTTGTGACTATTGCGTGTGGTCCTTTATCATACCAATTTGCACAATTCAGATTTTCTGAATTATTAAACTTATTAGTGTTCTTTAACCCAAGTTTCACACTTGGTTTAACATTAGGATGCTTATTAGCCAACATCTTCTCCTTATACGGTATCTTCGATATCGTCTTTGGTACATTAACCACTTTATTGGCGTGCTTATTAATGGTCGTTTATTCTAAATTCATTAAGAACTTATTCTTCTCTGGATTAATCCCATGTTTATTAAACGCGATTGTTGTTCCATTCACTATTGTCCTTGGAACAGCGGGCACCAATGACGCAATCCCATTAACCGTTGGTAACTACTTCATGATGTTTGGTTGGGTCTTCTTAGGTGAATTCGTTTGTATCAACATTGTTGGTTATATTATCTTCTTAACATTATCGAAGAGATATACAGGCTTCTATAGAAGCATCTTGGCTACAAGAAACACTGATTATAAGTGGTAAACAAATAATTATTAATAAAACGCGGGGCTAGATAGCTCCGCTTTTTGTTTGCAAAACGCTACAAAAAAATCCCCGTTTCCGGAGATTACATTCTTGTTTGGGGCGAGTGATCAGATTCGAACTGGCGAATGCCTGATTCACAGCAAGGTGTGTTAGGCCTCTATTTTTAGACATATGGTCTATTTTAATTGCATATTTTTTGGAGATTTTGTGCATTTAAATTTTATAGTATTTAGCGTATCTACCGCTTTGAATCATTTGAATTTTTTTAGAAACAGTAAGTTCTTTTAATGACTTTTCAATTGTGGTTCTTGAGAGATTGATTAGTATTTCTTCAATTTCTGCCTTAGTAATTGGCATTTTCGAATCATTAACTACTCTTAAAACTTTATCGTTGGATAAGCCTTCCATCGAATTAACGTCAAGAATATATGCTAACTTTATGTATCCATCCTTTAAACACTCAAGCATGAAATGCACAAAGAAAGCATAGTCATTTTTATCTTCGTGCCAACCAATGGATGATTTTTCTAATGTTTCATAATATTTATCAACGTTATTTAAAATTATATATGAAAAGGAATAATATTGATCTAAGCCATAGCCATATTTCAAAAGCAAAAACGTTGTTAATAGTCTTGAAACACGTCCATTACCGTCGAAGAATGGATGGATGCATAAGAAATCAACTATAAACACAAATATCGTTAAGAGAACATTGCATTCCGGATCCTTCATGCAGTCGTTGAATTGGTAGACAAGATTGCCCATCAATCCACTTACTTCTTCTGGTTTTGAAGGAATAAAGACAGTCCTTACCAAATTCCCCTTCTTGTCATATTCTCGAATATAATTTTGTTCTAATTTATAGTGGCCACCAAATTCAGGAGTTAATGACTCGTATAAGAAATAATGCAAATCCTTGATGTACGATTCGGATAGAGATTGATACTTATACACTTGAAACACATTCTCTAGAGCTTTGTTATAACCAAACAATAGGTATTCTTCCTTGGTTTCAGGATTCATGTGCTTGAGCAAAATATCATTTTCACGATACTTTTCGATTGTAATGCCTTCAATTTCGTTGCTCGAGGTTACACTTCTTCTTTTGTTTAAGTCATGGAGTCGATTTAATTTAATTTTTGTAGGAAGCTTAAAAGTCTTTCCACGATTAACTTCTACAGCTTGAAGCATAGAGATTATTAAAGGATCGTTTAGTTTCAATACTTGTTCTTTTAAATTAATGAATTTCATGCCTATATTTTGACGTATTTTAAACGCAAAGTCAATTTTAATTGCATATTTTTTGGAGATTTTGTGCAATTAAATTTTATAGTAAGATACAAAAAAATCCCCGTTTCCGGAGATTACATTCTTGTTTGGGGCGAGTGACCAGATTCGAACTGGCGAATGCCTGGTTCACAGCCAGGTGTGTTAGGCCTCTTCACCACACCCGCCAAATGCTTAATTATAATAATCTTTTTATTATGTCTTTGTCAAAGTGTTTTTACAAAACAAAAAGCCCCACTTAGACTAGGGAGTAATCTTTGTGAGACTTTTGTCGGATTAGAATTCGATAACTTTTCCGTTAAGAATGACTGTGATAAGGTCGACAATCCACCAAATCCAGCCAAGGAAAACGGCGATAAGAATCCAAACAACCATCATTGCCCAGTTCTTTTCATTGACTTTCTTGATGATACGATAGACCATCCAGGTTAAGTCAAGATAGAAGATACAGAAGACAATTTTGAGAACTTTGGATAAGTTATCCATCCACTTTACGTAGCCCATTTTCTTCTCCTTTGACATTATAGTTTTTTATGCAATGAGGAAGGCTTTGTAGCCTAAGTAAGCCTCATAAACATCCACTTTTGAGACGATTTCCATTGGAGCGTGCATGTTGAGAACTGGGATACCAGCATCGATAACTCTCATGTTGTAGTTACCTAAGATGTAGGCAATTGTGCCACCACCACCTTGATCAACTTTACCAAGTTCAGCGTTTTGCCAGTTAATTTTAGCATCGTCCATGGTCTTTCTAATAAAGGCGTAATATTCAGGCATAGCGTCGTTACTGCCGCCTTTACCACCTCTACCAGTATATTTGTTAAACACTAAGCCTTCACCGAAGTAGGCAGCGTTTTTTGGATCGTTAACGGAAGCATATAATGGATCATATCCCGCACTTACGTCACTTGATAACATTTCACTATTCTCCATCGCGAGTCTAGCGGCCCATAATGGGTGATCATTACCTGCGAGAGCGAGTAATTTAGCAATCGCGTTTTCGAAGAATAAGGATTGAGCGCCTGTGGCACCGACAGAGCCGATTTCTTCTTTATCGACTAAAATACAGCAAGCTGTCTTTTTGACTTCCTTAGTGTCTAATAAGGCTAATAAAGAAGTATATGCACAGCTTCTATCATCATGACCATAACCAGCGACCATACTTCTATCTAGACCATAGTCTCTAGCAGGACCCGCTGGAACGATTTCGATTTCCGCGGAAACGAAGTCTTCTTCTTCAACACCATATTTTTCTTTTAATAAGCGTAAGACATTAGCCTTAACTGGTTCTTTGTCTTCTTCGTTTAATGGCATAGAACCTAAAGTGATATCTAAGTTTTCACCTTCGATAGCTTTTGCTAATGTCTTAGCCATTTGGTCAGCGGATAAGTGAATTAATAAGTCTGTGATACCAACGATTGGATCTTTTGGATCATCACCGATATTAATATCGACGACTGTACCATCTTTCTTACAAACAACACCCACTAAAGCAAGTGGAATGGTTGTCCATTGATATTTCTTAATACCACCATAGTAGTGAGTATCACCTAAGGCAAAGCCCTTGGATTCATAGAATGGGTTTTCTTTTAAGTCGATACGTGGGGAGTCAATGTGGGCTCCTAAGATTCTTAAACCATTTTCAATTGGTTCTTTACCAACGATAAAGGCGGCAACGTTTTTCTTCTTGTTGATGAAGTAGACACGGTCACCCGCTTTAACTTTCTTCACTTCTTCAACATTCTTAAAGCCGTTAGCTTTTAATAATTTTTCTGCTTCAATGACGGCTAATCTTTCGCTTTTAGCGACGCTGATGAATTTCTTATATCCTTCAGCAAAGTCCATCACTGGTTTATTGTTTTTATACTTTAACCAAGCATTTTTACGATACATACATTTGTTCCTTTCTAAATATTTTCAAACTGTCCTTATTGTATAACATTTTTGATAAATGTTAATTGATACGATTATTTATTTTTATTTATGAGCTCTTTTATAACCTTACCTAAGCCCTTCTTCGCGGTTTCACGGTACCCAGCATGTAAGTCTTTACCTGTAAGGTACATAGTTAGTAATGATTCATCGAATGTTACCTTAGCGTTTTCAATTGGCATGATATCAATAATCGATGCAGCGTTAATCGCTTTTAAGGCAAAGACCGCACATCTTTCAATACACGGGATTTGAACATAGCCCTTAACTGGGTCACAAGTTAAACCTAGGGAATGCTCTAACGCCATTTCCGCGGCTTGAGCAATTTTCTTATATTCATAGCCTAAAGCAGTTGCAATCATAGCTGCGCCCATTGAACACGCAACACCTATCTCTGCTTGGCAGCCTGCTTCCGCGCCTGAGATGGAGGCATTAGTTTTAGCAAGTAAGCCAATAAGACCCGCTACTAAGAAACCCTTACGGATATCTTCGTATGGGACTTTCTTCATTTCTAGGTATTTAACAACACCTGGAATAACACCCGCACTACCACAGGTAGGAGCGACAACGATTAATCCACCTGCTGCGTTTTCTTCACTAGCGGCGAAGGATGCAATAGCGACGTTAGTTTGGATATCGTTTTCTTTATGCTCTTTAAGCATGTTTTCATACATGGCTTTAGCTTTCCTTTTAACGTGTAATTCACCAGGAAGTTCGCCATCAGCGTTAATACCACGACTGACGGAATCTTTCATCACTTGATAAATCTTATCGAAATATCCTAAGACTTCATCTCCTTCGTGATAAAGCACATATTCCCATAATGAATAACCATAATCACGGCAATACGTCATGATTTCAGAAAGGGTATGATGTGGATATAAATCATTACCGTGTTGAGTATTTTCCCCGTTTATAGTGATGACACCACCACCGATAGAAATGATTTTATCTTTCTTAATTACCTTACCTGGAAGAGTGACTTCCACGAGCATAGTGTTAGGGTGTTTCACTCTTTTATGAGTGTCAAAAATAATGCGATGTTTAACATCCCCTAAATACTTATCAATAATGTAATCGGTTAAGTGACCTTTACCAGTGGAGGCTAAAGAACCACATAATGTAATCTTTACAAATTCCGCATCTGGATAGGTGCTTAAGATATATTTAACAGCGTTGACTGGGCCAATGGTGTGTGATGAACTTGGACCATGACCGATATAGAATACGTTTTTAATTGATTGCATAATTAATCACCAAATTCATCTTCAAGCATTTGGATAGCTTCTTCCACGACTTCATCTTCATCAAGATTAGACATATCTAAATAGTTAGGGGTAAAGACAAAGTCTTGTTCTCTTAGACTATTAATATAATCAGCGAACTTTTCGTATGATTCTTCTAAATGAATTGAACGATGTGCAATATGTCTACCCGGTAAACGATCTAAGAATCTTTGATACAACAAAGGAATATCGCCTGTTAGAACGAGTAAGACGACTTGGTAGTCATATTCATCAGCGATACTTTCTAATTCTCTTAATTCGTCTGTACGGAAGTTAGCTTCTAAGATTAAATCTTGTTTCACTAAGGCGCATTGTTTAAAGAAATAAATCATGTCACTAGTGGCGACGATGGATAGTTCTCTATTTTCTTCCCTAGAAGAATAGCCAATAACATCACATGCGATTTCTTTTAGAGCATCTTTTGTGATAAATGGGATTTGATAATGTGCACTTAAAGCAAGAGCAAGCGTGCTCTTCCCTGCGGCTAAGTCGCCTGTGATAACAATTAATCTTTGCATACCAATAACATGATAATTGTTTTTAAGGTAAAAGAAAAGGCGCGATAGCGCCAAATCTATCTGTGTTTTGCGTGGAAGCTCACGCCCATCGCATTTGGTCCGCAGTGGCTACCAGCGGTTGGGTTCACCACTTCATATTCAATGTTGAGATCTTGACCGAAGTGATCTTTGAGTAATTTACCAAATTCTTCAGCGATTTCTAAGGCATCAGTATGGGCAATGATTACTCTATGTTCTTTAATACCATCTTCTAAATCGATGACATATTGTAAAAGTTTTTGTAATGTTTGTTTTCTACCACGGCATTTATCTTTAGTGGCCATCTTACCATCACTACCGATATAGATGATTGGTTTTAAGCCAATGATGTTACCAAAGAATGCGGCAAAGCCAGAAACACGACCACTTTTACCGAAGAACTTTAAGTCATCAGCGTAGAAATAGAAAGCTGTCTTATCAACTTCGGTTTCCGCCCACTTTTGGATTTCTTCAATAGAAGCACCATTCTTATACATCTCGCCAATGCTTAAGCAAATGTTATAGCTGCCTAAGGTGATACCTTTGGTATCGATAAGGGTGAGTTTTCTTTCTGGGTATTTTTCAGACAATTCTTCCATGGCTAAACGGAGTGAATTAAATGTCGCAGACATCGCTGCGGAGAAATGGACATATAAAATGTCATGACCAGCGGCAAATTCTGGTTCAAAGTAATTAATATATTCCACTGGTGAAAGAGCGCTTGTTGTAGGAATAGTACCCGCTCTTAATTTGTTATAGAAAGTTTTGTAATCGAATTCTTTAAAATCCACATATGGACGAATTTCTTGTCCATCAATGGTGTAAGGCATAGAGATAAGTTTGTAACCATATCTAGCAGCAACCTCTGGTGTGATATCGGTATCGGTATCTGTGAATAATGTATACATATGTAACACCTCAATTATGAAACCATTATAAACACGTATTAGGCGTGCTTGGTATAGGCGAGTGACAATTTGTTACAAGTGTATAAAACAAAAAACCAGCACTTTCCATGCCGGTTATTTGTTAATTTTGTAATTATGGATTAGAGACCTTTGTCTTCTAAGATTGGAGCAGCGACGTTACAAGCACCAGCAACGATGCCTAAGATACCAAAGACGATTGGACCAGCGGCTAAACGATAATAATTGCTGAGTTCGTTGATTGCTCTAAAGAATACGCCGTTTAACAAGATTAATGCTCCGCCAACGATCATAGCAGCACCGACAGCATAAGCTAATTTCTTAGTTAAGTCTTTGCCGATTAATTCATCAATAAACACGAAAGCTAATCCTGCGAGTCCTCCGATGAAGATGAATAAGTAGCCAATAAAGCCAAATGGTGATGCTTTGTTGTAAACGCCATTACCGAAGAATGTTTCGTTCCATGTGAATGTGACGTTTTTGAGTTCGGTATGGTAGATTTGTGTGGCGATGAACATTGAAACAAAGATAATTACAGCAAGAAGTGCAGCAAACATTCTAAGCAAAGAATGGAGCTTAACATACTTATTTTGTTCCATTGCGATATCTCCTTTTGTGTATACAAACAAAATTATAAGAAAATTGAAAGTTTTTACAACTTTTATTTTAAGAAATTAGTTGAGTAGAGTGCTGAGCTTATTCACATTATATAAGCCATCAGGAATGCTATAACGGACGTTACCGAAATCGTCATAGTAGGTATATCCGCTTTTACCAGAGTTCACTAATGAGATGTCTGGTTTAGCACCACTTTCAAAGCCAGTGAATTCCTTTTTAGCAGCATCATAATAACCGATGTGAGTCATAGAAGAATGATACACGTATTCGCTATTTGGCATGTAATGGATACCAACAGCGCATTCACCGCCACCACTCTTTTCACCAATAGTTTTGATGCCCATTTTTTGTGCGTAATATGGGAAAGCATTACCACAAGAGAAGGAGCAATTAGAAGTCATGACGTAGAAGTTAAACTTATTGCCATAGACTTCGTCAGCGGTATATTGACCGTCCATATTAACATCAACTTGGCAAGTCGATGTATCAACAACACCAGTGTTTTCATCCATTAAGCTCACGATGCCTTTATTATCTTTGGAGATAAGAGCAAGCATCTTTGCCATAACAGCGATGATGCCACCACCATTTGTGGAAACATCTATGATGACGTTTTCAATACGTGAATCTTTTTCAAATTGTTGTAAGTGTTGTAAGAGATTGTAATAAGAATCGTGTTCATAAGCAGTGACTCTCACTGTTCCATCTGGATTAAACACATCATCTTTTGTACCTAAATCAAAGGAATCGAAATAGTACAACACTGTTTTGTGGTCAGTTGAGACAGTATATTGATTGCTTGTCATGAAGGTTTCTTTTCTGATGCGAGATAATTCTTTGTTTTGATATTGTCTCTTGATAACACTTTCACCACCGATGGCAGCGGTTTTACCTTCACCCCATGCGTTATTAGCGCTCACTAAACCAGTATGGTGATCATCAAATAGCGCTAAAGCGGATGAATAAGCAATACCTCTTTTTTCACCATTCGTAGAATATAAGTCTGAATAGAATGTATATCGACTGAAATAACTCTTCATGGAATCAATCTTGTAATAAGACTTTAAGCCATAGAAGTTATCTAAAGTGAATAAGAAACAGCTAGCGTTATAATCCAATAAATATTGTGGGATTGTTTGTCCAACAGTGACACTTTCCATTTCTTTATCAACGGATGTTTCACCTGTAGAAGTTTTAAAATTCTTAGAGAAGTTTTCTACATCCCATGTCACGTATAAGTTCTTGTAGTTATAGAAATGATAAAGACCAGAGGCTTCAGAGAAAGCATTATCCAATAAGCCTAATGGATAGTATTTTTTGCTATTCTTGGTAATTACTTTAAATGAATAACTACTGAATTTATATTCAGCGTAGTTTTGTTCAGTAAGGTGTTCTATAGAATCAGTGAAGTTTGTGAACTTTTTAATAACTGAATAATCGCTTGGATTAGTGTCAGTAGCAAGCACGCTTGAAATACTACCTGCGGTCATAATGGTTTTTAAAAAAGATGAAACCATCGCGACAAAGTATAACTCTTCACCACGATAAATGGTCCATGTGGAAGTTGTACCTTCGGTAGTCACTTCACTTTTCACATCATCTTCAAAATATGGTTGGTATAAAGAAGCATATTGCTCTAAAGAGAAATATGGGATGTATCCTTCACCATTAATAAATGTGGTATTGATACTACCTAACTTACATTCCTCAATTTTCTTACCACCAACAGTGGCGCTATCAAGGAGATATAAATCGAGATCTTTAGACTCTGTTGAATATGTTTTAAATAATGAGCATGAGCTCAAGACGAATGAAGCGATAACTGCACCTAAAATGATTGATTTTTTCATAGTTTTTATATCCTACAATTTATTTTGCTGGTTCTGCTTCCACTTGTGGGGCTTCTTCTTTTCTAAATATCCAGCCTTTAGAAGTCGCAAATGTATGGATAATTAAGTACACCACGGTGATAATTAGGGCACCCATGCATGTATCTGTTAAGTAATGCGCACCAACGAGCATTCTGGAGAACATCATTAATAATGTCCAAGCAAAACCGATATAGAATAACATTGTTTCTTTACCCTTCAATTTCTTGAAGAAGATTGATAAGTATGGTAAGACCATCATCATAATCGCAGCGGAGCCTGAATGGCCACTTGGGAAGGACTTAAATTCTTCCTTAGTGATGTTAATACCAAAGATCACTGGGTTACCTTCAAGATAGGTCTTGTAAGCACCATAGGATTCCCACCAGTTACGGAAGTTGATATCACCACTTCTAACGAGATAACGATAACGTGGACGGTGAATGACTAATTTGATTAAGAAACTTGTTGGTAAGAGGGCTAATAAGAAGATAGCCGCCATAACCATTAGAGCAATCCATAAATCATCAGCGTTACCTTTTTTACAAACAAAGAAGCCTAAAGCACCCACACCGCCAAAAACAAAGACATTGATGATAAGGAATGGAATCTTTAATGCTTCGTTATTAAAACCATTAATAGATGGAACATCTTTAGAACCAAGCCAAACGGCTAAGCCATAACCTAAAGCGGTTAAGAACCAAGAAACTAGCTTCCAAAAGATGTTTAAATCTTTTTTCTTAAGAGAAGTGACTAATAAACCACCAGCGCAGAATGCTAAGCCAGCGTAACATGGATATGTACCAAAAGCGGCCATCGCAATGCCAAATGGATTACGATCTGAATAAAGGGCTTCATTGATTTGTAAATCAAGGAATGTACCGATAATAAAACCGACTAATAAGATACCGATGACGATATAGAAATGTCTTTTTTTAATCATAATATGATTCTCCTATATGAGATGCTGAAATCATTGTAGCATCTTTTACTAGTTATATCATTTGTAATTTATTAATAAATGTGCCACAATTCTTACGAAATATGATTTGCAAAACTAACCTTTATAATTTATTAGAAAAATGCTTTGCTTACGTCATCTGTGAAGAAGAAGGCGTTGAATTAGCATCTCTTTTCTATGACTCAATCGAAGTTAATGAAGAAAACTTCCAAAAGTTTAAAAATGAATTAGATAATATCAAAGATATTCTTAAAGTGGATCTCCAATTCTTTATGGATAGCGATCCTGCCGCTAGTTCATTAGATGAAATCAAAATGGCCTATCCTGGCTTTAGAGCGATTGCGACATATCGTATCTCTCACGCCTTATATAAATTAGGATATACAGTGCAAGCCCGTTACCTTTCTGAGAACGCTCACAGTGCGACAGGCATTGATATCCATCCAGGTGCCACGATTGATTATCCATTCTTCATTGACCATGGTACTGGTACCGTCATTGGTCAAACATCAACTATCGGTAAAAGAGTGAAGATTTATCAATGTGTGACTTTAGGGGCCGTCTCATTAAGTAACGCGAATAGTCTTAGAGGTGTGGTTAGACATCCGCAAGTGGGTAATGATGTCACAATCTATGCTGGTGCTTCCTTATTAGGCGCCATCCATATTGGTGATAACGTCACAATTGGTAGTAACGTCTTCCTATTGGATGATGTGCCAAGCAACACTCGTGTGATTATCGCTAAACCTGATTTAGTTAAAACAAAGAAATAGCTCACTGAAATATGTTGAGCTTTTTTCTTGCAATCAAAATTAGATTGTATACAATTTATTATGGAGGTAAAAGTTATGAACATTTACGAATTCTCAGCAAAAGACTATCTCGGAAACGAAGTCAACCTCAGCAAATACCAAGGACAAGTCGTCCTCATTGTTAATACCGCAACAAGATGTGGATTCACTCCACAATATGAAGGCTTAGAAGCTTTATATGAAAAATATCGTGATCAAGGTTTTGTGATTCTTGATTTCCCATGTAATCAATTCTTAGCCCAAGCTCCAGGAACCGCAGAAGAAATCCACGCCGTTTGTTCCTTAAGATACAACACGCAATTCCCACAATTCGATAAGATTAAAGTTAATGGCAAAGATGCCCATCCTTTATTCGTTTATTTGGAAAGTCAAAACGAATCAAAGAAGGTTAAGAAAGTTAAATGGAACTTCACCAAATTCTTAATTGGTAAAGATGGCACATTCTTAGGTAGATTTGAACCAACCGTTAAACCTGAAGCAATTGAACAATCTATCGTTGATGCATTAAACAAATAATATGGATAAAGAAGAGCTATTAAAACTAGATAATCAAATCTGTTTTCCAATGTATGTAGCAAGCAAAGAAATTGTTCGCCGCTACATCCCTTTACTTAAGGAATTAGATCTTACTTATACCCAATACATTACCTTATTAGCGTTATGGGAAAAGGATCATATTACAGTTAAAGAATTAGGGGAAAGACTATACCTTGATTCTGGAACTTTAACACCCCTATTGAATAAATTAGAGAATAAGGGGTATATTATTAAGAATAAAAGCGATAGAGATGCTAGAGAATTAGTGGTCTCTGTGACTTCTGAAGGCTACAAACTCAAAGAAAAAGCTTTTTCAGTACCACAAAATATCGCTCGCTGTGTATGTCTTGAAAGGGAGGAAGCGATTGAATTTTATCGCCTCCTGCATAAGGTTTTAGATGGTTTTTATGGAAAATAGAAGCAAGATAATTGTCAGAACAAGTATTATTGGTATCCTCGCTAACGTAGGCTTAGTTATTTTGAAAGCCATTGTTGGTCTTTTCGCTAATAGCGTGGCGATTATTATGGACGCGATTAATAACTTATCTGACGCATTATCTAGCACCATTACCATTATTGGCACTAAATTATCTCAAAAGAAGCCAGACGCTAAACACCCATATGGTCATGGACGTGTCGAATATATTACCAGTTTAGCTATAGGCGTTATTATCATTGTGGCTGGTGTCGGTGCGATTGTTGAATCCATCATTAGCATCATCGAAAATAGAAAGCCAACATTCAGTGTAATTTCCTTAGTCTTAATCTCTATCGCAGTCTTAGTTAAAATCGCGATTGGTTTATACTTTAGACACGTCGGCAAGAAAGTCAAAAGTGAAGCTTTAAAAGGCTCTGGAATGGATGCTTTATTCGACGCAATTCTTTCCTTTGGTACCTTAGTTTCTATCGTTGTTTCTCTTGTTTGGGATGTCAACATTGAAGGTTATATAGGTGCGGTCATTGGTTTATTCATGATTAAGAGTGGTATCGATGTTTTAAGAACCTCTTTATCAAGCATTATTGGTGAGCGTACAAGTAAAGAAACTAGTGATGCGATTAAGCATCTTGTTTGTCAAAACCCTGAAGTCAAAGGTGCTTATGATTTAATCGTTAATAACTATGGACCAGATAGAGGCATCGGTTCTATCCATATCGAAGTTAATGATGATATGACCGCGAAAGAAATCCATCCTTTAACTAGAAGAATTACCGCGCAGGTTTATCAAGAATTTGGCATTATCATGACTGTAGGTATCTACGCCACTAATAACAGTGATCCAATCATTAACAACATTAGAAACGATATCCAACAAGAAGTTTTGAAGCATGAAAACATTAAGCAAATCCATGGTTTCTACTGTGACCAAGAAAGTAAATCTATATCATTCGACGTCATCGTTGATTTCAAAGATCTAGATGCTCCAAAGCTAATAAAAGAGATTCACGATAACCTAGCGAATAAATATCCTGAATATCACTTCTATATCGTTGAGGACAAAGATTTCTCAGACTAAAAGAAAAGCCCTAAAGGGCTTTTTTAATATCTTCTAGACTAATTGGGCCTTGTCTAATTAGTTTTATTTCCGCTCCGGTTAAATCAATAATTGTGGAAGGTAATCCCCCGACTGATTTACCAGGGATAACAACTTTTATTTCATCATTGAAGATCGCTTTAACTTCTTCATCATTCATCGCTGGTTTTTGATCAGCGCGGTTCGCAGATGGAACAAGTAATGGCTTTTCTAAATACTTAAGCAAGTCTAAGGTTTCTTTATTTTCTGGCACTCTTACACCGATGATACCTGTGTTATGTGTCACATAGTCAGGAACATTGTCCTTACATCTAAGTAACAGGGTGATTGGACCAGGAATGAATTTACTTAACGCTTTTAGTTGGTTTTCTTCGATATAAGCATACTTAGTGATATCTTTGATATCAGAAAGCATTAAGGTATATGGTTTATCTTCTCTTCTTCTTTTAATTTGATTGAGAAGATGGTAAGCATCTTCATCATCATAATAAACACCTAAACCAAAAACTGTTTCCGTAGGAAAAGCAATGACTTGATGATTGTTTAAAGCCAACTTGGCTTGTTCAAATAAGTTTTTCATATTAATAAGTAAAATCCGCTGGTTTATCCATATCTCCTAGTTTGTCACCAATGGCGATATAGGCATATAAATTAGCGTCTTTTGTTTCTTCAGAGTGACTTTTAAAAGCAATGCTTCTTACTTGGAGATAGCCACTTGTGGCTTTTTCATCTTTCACTAATCCATGGAAGTCCACCTTGAGGGTGTTATTAGAAACGAATATCGCTGTATCAACTTTCTTACCTTCTAATCCACCAGTAAAGGCGAAATAAGCAGGAGAAAGAACATCACTCCAAGTGATCATGAAATTATCACCTTTTTCATTTTTGATGTTGCAATAAACATATAATGTTTGATTGATGTCTTTACGGGACACTACTGCGCATTGACCTGTAACATAATCGATAGTAGAAGATGTATCCAAACAAAAACTTCTCTTTTCGAAATCACACGCGGTGAGGAGAAGACTTGTTAGTGTTAATAAGAGTACTGGACTTTTAATCTTTTTCATACGCTCTCTATTGTAAACAATAATACAAAAAATGTTAAATGTCATTTTTCATAAAGAAAAAACTATTTTCCAATATCTTTTCTTATGTGGTATATTTGTCTTTGTTGAAAGAAGGACATAATAATGAAACATTTAATCATTTTTAATCCAAGCGCTGGTAAAGGCAAAGACGGCGCTCAATTTGAAGAAGTTATCAATAAGAGCTTTGAAGGATTAGATTTTGAGATTTACAAAACAGAAGGACCACGTAAGGTCATTCCTTTCCTCAAAGACTATTTTAAAAAGAATAATAAAGACACAGTCAGAGTCTACGCTTGTGGCGGTGACGGCACAGTTCATGAAATCGCTAACGGTTTAGTGGGCATTAAGAATGCTGAACTTGCTATCTTACCAATCGGTACAGGTAATGACTTCGTTAAGACATACGGTGTCACAAACGAAAACATTGAACAATATCGTTCATTCAAACCACTAATTAACGGTAAAGCCATTGATATTGACTTAACCAAGATCGAAGGCGAAGGTTTAGAAGAACCTTGGTATTCCATTAACGTCATTAACTTTGGTTTCGACGCCATTGTCGGTGCTAGAGGTAACTACTATAAAGAACATGGTTTCCCAAAGAAAGTTAAAGAAGGCACAAACCCATATGACTACGCTTTAAAGAATGACGCGATGAAATATGGTCGTTTCAATGATATAGAAGTTTACGCTGATGGCGAAAAACTCAATGAAAAACAAATGTTATTAGCGACATTAGCCCAAGGTCAATGGGTTGGTGGTCAATTCAAATGCGCTCCTAAGAGCGATAACACCGATGGTTTAATCGATGTCTGCGTTTTAAAGACCATGACATTCTTAGGTTTAGGTATGATTATCGGTACCTACACCAAAGGTAAACACTTAGACAAACCAAGAAAGAAAATTGTTTATAGACAAGCTAAACAAATCAAGATGGTTGCTCCAAAAGAATTTGACGTCTGTGTTGACGGTGAAATGATTAAGGGTAACAACTTCGTTGTTGAAGTCTGTCCAAAGGCTATCAAATTAGTCCCACCACAAAGAGAAGAATAAAAGCATGTTAGTATCAATCATCTGCGTTGCGGTTGCAGCGATTCTTTCTATTACAAGTGCATTTACTTTTTGGCCAGTGCACCAATGGTATGATTTTTATCGTCCAATCGTGATGTTCATCGCGGGTTATTTTGCCGGCATTGCCATTTCATGGATCTTCTTGGATATCACTGGTAGAATTATGTGTTCTAAAAAGAAGACATATACAAAACCATCTAAATTTGCGAGATTCTTATTAAACTCTGGTATTAGCTATATTAATAACCACGCTCATATTAAATTAACTAAAATTGGTTTAGAAAAGATTCCAAATGATTGCTTCTTATTGATTGGCAATCATAAATCTAAATTCGACTCCATGCTTGTTTCACAAGTCTTAAGAAAACGCGACTTAGCGTTCGTTACTAAAGAAGACAACATGAAGATTCCATTAGCGAACCGTTTCATGTGGAGAAACTGCTATATGCCAGTCGATAGAAGCGATAAGCTTCAATCACTTGAACAATTCAAGAAAGCCGCGGAATTAATCTCTACTGGTGTTTCTAGTGTTGGTATTTATCCAGAAGGTAGCCGTCAAGAAGAACACGTTATCTTAGGTGATTTCCATAATGGTGCCTTCGCGATTGCGATTAAAACAAAGTGCCCTATCGTTATCTTAACAATGAAAGGCACTCCAACAATTCATAAGAGATTCCCACGTGCATCACACGTTGAAATGAAATGTGTCCAAGTACTCTATTACGAAGATTACTCATCCATGAATGCCACTGAGCTTTGTAATTATGTACATGACATCATGTATAAAGAATTAAGTGAATAAGAGGTTCGAATGAATCTCTTTTTTCTTTGCAATTATCTCACTATTCGTGCATAATTTTGAGTATGAGAACACGTCCAATTCCCGTTATTGTATTAAGTAATATCTGCCTAATATATGGCTATGTAATGTTAGGTACTTACATCATCAGTTACTTTCAAGATGGCTACGTCTTGAATGGAATCATGTATGGAGTCATTATTCCTCTCTTATTACTTATTACTGTCGTCTTAGCGATACTCGCTTTGGTATTTAGAAGAAATAGAAATATTCTATTTGGTTTACATTTAACAATCGCTCTTTGTGCATTGCTTGTTATTATTTGTCTTGTTGGACAAGAGATTTACTACGCTATTGAAGAAAGTAAACCATTAGAGGAATATGAAATGCGCTGCTTCTCTAACGCTCTTACACTAGGAGCGGCTATTATTCCAATTTCAATTATTCAATCGTTTGTGGTAATGCTTTCATCAATTGACGCATTCAAAACTAGACCTTTAAACTAAACTCCCTAAACTGGGAGTTTTTCTTTATTTATATTAATCCTTAATTTATAGTTAAATTAGAGGGATGAACATATGGCAAAGAAATCAGCAAGTAGTAAGAGCAAAAGCTCCACTAGTAAAACCACAAATAAATTAATCAAACAAGGAAAGAAGATGGCGAAGAAGAATCCAAAGGCATTCTTGATCATTGTTTTAATTATTGTGTTAGTTATCGTTCTTCCTGTTGTGGGTTTATTTATCTATTCCCGTATTAATCCTGACTTTAAACTTCCATTCTTCAATCATGAACATGAACACAGCTATTCACAAAAGAGTTACACTCCTGGTGAAGTAGCAGATATCGATATCAATTTCCTAGAATTAGGAAATAAATATACAGGTGATTCCACTTTCATTAAAGCAGGCGACACTGATATCTTAATCGACGCTGGTAGTAGAGCAGGAAGCGCTGCCACTATTTCTTCATTCGTGGATCAATACTGTAAAGATGGCAAATTAGAATACGTTATTGCCACTCACGCACACCAAGACCACATTGCTGGCTTTGTCGGCACAAACGCTGCTCCAGGTATCTTAAAGAAATATAAGATTGGTACATTAATTGATTTCGCGTTAACCAACGCTACTTCAAGTGTTTATACAAACTATGCTTCACTTAGAGACGAACAAGTTAGTAACGGCAATATTGAACATCACTATACTGCAGCAGATTGTGTCGCTCAAAAGAATGGCGCTAAAAAGACTTATGATTTAGCCCCAGGCATTACTATGGAAGTACTTGATCAAAAGTATTATCACGAAACAGGTGATGACGAAAACGATTATTCAGTTTGTACCTTATTCTCACAAGGAAATAACCACTACTTATTTACTGGTGATTTAGAGAAGAAAGGCGAGGCTTCCTTAGTGGAACTAAATAACCTACCACAAGTTGAATTATTTAAAGGTGGTCACCATGGTAGTTATACCGCAAATACTGATACACTGCTCAATGTTATCAAGCCAAAGACTGTTTGTATCTGTTGCTGTGCTGGTAGCACCGAATACACTACAAACCCTGATAATACATTCCCTGCTCAAGCGGCAATAAATCGTCTTGGTAAATGGACTGATAAAATCTACGTAACAACTGTTGATAGTGATGACGAAAAAGGCTATAAACCAATGAATGGTAATATCAAATTCCATTGTGATTGTGGTCTAGAATATGTCATTACTGGCAGTAATAATTCCACTATTCTTAAGGAAACAGATTGGTTTAAACACAATCGAACTTGGCCAACTAACTAAAAATAATAGCAAGTGTTAATGCTTGCTATTTTTTTCTAAAAGGCGTATACCTATCGGTATGAACAATAAGAAACGTTTGAATCCATACTTACTAGTTATTCTTTCCTTTGTGCTCATTATTGCCTTAGGTTCTGTTCTTTTGATGTTTCCATTCTCCAGAAGAGCGAATAACTTTGGTAATTATTTAGACTGTCTCTTCTTAGCGACATCCGCGACTTGTGTGACCGGTTTAAATAGTTTTTCTAACGGTGTTGGTCAAGAATTAACATTCGTCGGACAACTTATTTTAATGCTTCTCATTCAAATCGGTGGTCTTGGATTCATTACTTTCTTAACATTCGTTATTACTTTATTCAGTGGTAAGCTCCAATTCAAAGATCGTTTATTCTTATCCGCGATGGTTAATAGTGACGATATGGTGGAAGTTGTCGGTTTCGTTAGAAAGATTATTCTTATTTCCTTTAGCTTTGAATTATTAGGTTTCTTACTTGGTTTACCAGTTTTCTTACAATTCTCTGAAGACATTCCACATGGTTTATGGAATTCTTTATTCACTTCTGTTTCTAGCTATAACAACGCTGGATTTGATTTATTTGGTAGTACCTCTCTTATTAGAGGAAACGGTGGTTTCATCGATACCTTACCAGATTGGGCTTATTACTACTTATGCTCATATATCATGTTCTTGATTGTGGCAGGTGGTATTTCCTTCTTAGTCATTATGGATATCTTCGCTAAGCGTAACTTTAAACGTTTAAGAGTGTTCACTAAGATTTCCTTAATGATGACAGGATTATTAATCGCTGTGGGCTTTATTGTGTTCTTTATTGGTCAACATTTCCAAAACCCATTTGATGCATTATTCCAATCCGTGACTTGTCGAACAGCGGGATTTGCCACTGTCGATCAAGATAAACTTAGTGTTTTAAACAAAGTGTTCTCATGTTTCTTAATGTTCTTTGGTGGTAACCCATTAGGTACCGCTGGTGGCGTGAAGACCACTACTTTGTATATTATTGTTCTTGCTATGGCTTCTTACCTTACAGGTAGAAAAGTATCTTCCTTCCATAGAAGATATTCTAATGAAGCCATTGTTAAAGCTATGTCCCTAGTTATTTTAGGGGTGGTCGTGATCTTTATTTGCTTCGTTTCCGTTTACGCTTTTGAAGGCGCGATGGATGTTAAAGGATTAGGTTTAGAAAGCACGAAAGCTAGTGCCTTAGCGTATGAAGTATTCTCCGCTTTTGGTACTGTTGGTGTTTCTACTGGTGTCACACCTCACTTATCAGTGGGTTCCAAAATCATCATTATTGTTTTGATGTTTATTGGTCGACTTGGTCCAATTACCTTTATTCAATTAACCGGCACTAAAATGAGCTTTGATAATCAAGGCAAGTATAAATACGTTGAAGAAGACTTCCTTATCGGTTAGTTCTTCTCTTCGTCATCATTTCTATGTCTATTAGCGCCTCTTAAGGCATCAACTAAAGCTTGTTTTTCTAATGGACGGTAATGATAGAAGCCTTGTTGTAAGACTGATTCATCAACTTGTTTGATGAGTAAGTATTGGTCGATGTTTTCAACACCAACGACAGAGGCTTTCATGCCCATATTACGGATTAAGTATAATAATTGCTTTAAGTTAGCGTAACGGTTGTTATCACTATCGATGTGTAAGACAGCGTTACGGGAAATCTTAATTTCATTAAAGCCAATATCTTTTAAGATTTCTAAAGAGATATGACGACCGGTGTATTGGTCACACACTAAGACGATATTGAGTTCTCTTGTCATCTTAGCGATTTCTCTAAATTCTTCAATGTGTGTAGCGGCATCGCTTTCAGGAATTTCGAAAGCAAGGAAGCCCTTTGGAAGTTTGAGATCGTCTAAGAACTTCTTAGCGTCTTTTCTAAAGTTCTTATCGGTGAAGAAAGAGTAGTCAGTATTAAGCGCCATTCTCTTAAAGCCTAAGTTTGAGAAGAATGATGCACCATATTCTTTATATAAGGAACCGATATAATCAAGTAAGGCATGGGAAATAATACCAATTTGATTGTATTTCGCAGCGACGTTCACTAATTCATCAGTTCTAAAGGATGTATTACGATATTCATCGGTAATACGTAAGAGTAATTCAGCACCGAAGATTTGTTTATCAACTGCGTTAACCATTGGTTGAAGATTAACTTCGAATGTCTTATCCATGAAGGCTTTTTGAATAACAGAGAGTAAGAATTGTTCTCTGTCCGCACTTCTGGTGTAATTGCTTTCATCAAAGTAGATGAAGTCTTTATTAGTGACGTATCTACCTCTCATCGCGAAGTTATCTGCTTGTTTAATTAAGGAAGCAGCGTTTGGATAAACACGAGGATAAGAAACTGGTAAGAATGTTAGTTTAATCTTATAGTCAGCGTTATCATCTAAACTTTGAGCGACACGGTAGATCTTTTCACATTCATCTAAGATGTCAGTTTGACCAAACTCTGGATAGAGAAGGGCTAAGAATTGGTTAGTGTAATAATAGATATTTTCATAACCGTTATGGAGCTTCTTTAAACGTCTGGTGAAGTCTCTCATTAAGCTTAAATAGCCTTCGGAACCATGTTCTTCCACTAATTGGTCAACGTTATCAATTCTTAAGAGTAATAAGTAACCTTTACCTGCGACTTCATATAAGTCGGATAAGTTTTCAACAAGAGAATGGAAACTATTAATAACCATATCTTGGTTATATCTATGATGTGACTTATGAGTGTATAAGTTCTTGACCGCCATAACTTGATAAGAAGTATTCTTATGTTCAGAAAGAACTAAGGATGTTTCAAAGTTATCCTTACCAATATGCATTTCTTTCTTTAAGCCTGTCTTTAACGGACAATCACGGCATGGTTCATCTAAACCATATAAAGTCTTATAACATTTCTCACCAATCTTTAATTGTGGGAATAAGTTCTTCATCGTGGAACTCGCTCTTAAAAGAGTGTTGTCTTCCAAAGAGACACGATATGTCGAGAAGTCAGAAAGTTTTAACAAGGAATCGATTTCGTTATAGGAGCTTTCCACTTCTAAGTCACGACGTTTGCTTAAGATGTAAGACGCAATCTTATTACATAAAACAATTAAGGATTCTTGAATATAAGAATCGATAATGAATTTTCTAGTTTTATTAAAGAAGTAAATAACACCGATTGGGAGGTTATCTTCTCTTACCACGTAATAGAAGCCACTTTCCACACCAATGCGGTCTAAATGCCTGCCTAAAGCACTGTTAGCGTGGTCTCTACTAGAGAAGTAATGGGAATTATCTTCGTCTCTGATTTTGTCCATTGTTTCGACAAATTCTCTTTCGACGAAACCTTTGATATCGATTAATGTATCATTGCCTTCATTAGCGCGGTAAACAACATGGTAACGGTTTTTGGTATCATCGTAGCCAATGATTCCTGAGAAATCGATAGCGAAATATGTGGAAACAGTTTTTAAAACTGATTCAATCGTTTTAGCGTTTTCTTTAGCGGACGCTAAACCCATATCCATATTTAATAATGGCATGAGCATTTTAGTCATTTGGTTAAGGTTTTGAGCGTTCTTAGAAACGGCATTATTCTTAATAGAGGCTAATCTATTTGGCAAATAGAAATAGATATCTAAGTTTTGACGTTTCGCGTATCTAAGGTCAGGCACTAATTCGTGAACATCACTATATGGATAACAGACCACACTAAAGTGAGCGTTTAATGGAGTCATACCTTCCGCTAAACGTCTAGCGATGCTACATTCTCTAATGCACATCTCAATTTGTTCTTTGATTTTACTCATTGAGTCGATACGTGGTAAGTATAACCAAATACTTCGACGATCATCTGGAAGAACAAAGAAGTAATTATTGTAGCTACGGAAATGACGGCTTAATACACCAGTGATGTAATCAACGTCTTTCGCAGTTAAGTCTTCTTCTGTTAAGTCGTAATAGATTTCAATTAAGGTATTACGATAGTTTTGGGACTTAAAGATAATGTTTGGAAGTTCTTTTAAGAAACTTTGATGTTTCACTAAGCGTTTTTCTTTATCGTAGTATTCTAAATCAAGATCATCAAAACCAATGGTTGTTGGAATTAATGTTGCACCCACGAGTTCACGCTTAAGGTCTTCAACACGATTGTTAAGAGCGCTTATTTCTGCGTAACCCTTATTTGGATATTCAAAGAATCTATTTTGGTTACGGGAAATTGTGTCAAAGTTTTGGACAGTTGTGTTATATAAACCATCGATAAAAACGACATTTAAGCGAGACGTGATATAAATTAAGAACCAAATATAAAGACCAATAAGGACCGCACCAACGATGATAATGACCACGAGCAATGAGTAATTGCGTGTATCAGCGAAGGCATAGGAAAGGATAGTCATGGAGACGGTTAAAACGAAGAAATAAACAATTGGGAAAATTGTAAAGAAATGGAAGAAGTGCTTAATTGAACGTGTTTGCTTAACTTTGTTAGCCATAATCTCTCCCTTCTAGATAATCTCGTTACGGCCAATATCACCAATACAGGTAACAATCGCCTTACCGACATTAACGTATTCCTTCATCGCTTTTAAGTAGGTGTTAATATTCTTATCACCATCTAAATAGCGTTCCACGACTTTGACGGACACAAATGGGACTTTAGATAAACTACAGCCTAAAGCAATACCACCGGTGTTATCATCAAAGACGACATTGTTATCAAAACCAAAGACATGACCGAATTCCACCATATGTTTGATTTGATCTTTATTATGGATATCCACTGATGTGGATACATAGTTACAGTTTTTATAGACACTATATGTTCTCTTTTCGAATGCTGTACTAAGATAGCTAATGACATCGTCTTCACTTTCAAAGACTTGTTCAAAGCCAGGGATTTGTCCGTATTTAACATTATCTTCGTTAACTTGGTCAACATCCCCTAAGATAACGTACTTAGAGATAGCAATTTCTAATGGCTTAATGTCTTTAGTGTACGCCATACATCTACCGACATTGATAACTAAAATAACGAAATACTTTTCGATTAAATATAAAGTTAATGCACTACTGAGGTAGTTAGTTTTAATTTGGTCCACTAAAAGGACGGATTGGTTAAAGATGGTGCCAATCGTCACTTTAAATTTACCTAAGACTGTTTCTTCTCTCTTATTAGTGATGACACTTTCGAAATAAAGGATATCATCATGTTGAGAACCGACGATCATGATCATTATTTAACTGCCTCCTTCTTTTCGAATGGGTTATTAACTAAGAAGTTTTCAAAAGCCTTCTTTTCAAGAGCTTGGGAATAATAGAAACCTTGAATCGTGTCACATTTGATTTTTCTCAAGATTTCTACTTGTTCTTTGTTATCGACACCTTCGGCAACGACTTCCATGCCGTTAATCTTACATAGACCGATTAAAAACTTAACGATTTCTCTGGCTTTAGTGTCGGTCACGATACCATCAATAAAGGACTTATCGATTTTAACGACGTCGAACGGAATCTTTCTTAAGTTACCAACGTTAGAATAACCAATACCAAAGTCATCCATTAAGACTCGGATACCATGTTCTTTAAGTTTCTTAATAATGGAGATGGATAAGAATTGGTTAGCTTGAGAAGTTGCTTCAGTAATTTCAATTTCAATTAAATGTGGAGGAATTTTAAATTCCTCTAAGATGGACATAATCTTATCTAAGAAGTTTGTGCTATAGAATTCGAATAATGAGAAGTTAACGGACACTGGAAGAGTTCTTCTACCTCTTCTGATCAAATCGTTAAGGTCTTCACAAACTTGTCTTAAAACGTAGATATCGATATCGTGGATAAGACCAATGGATTCCGCTTTCGCGAGGAACTTAGTAGGGGCTAATAAGCCATACTTCTTACTATTCCATCTAATTAAAGCTTCAGAAGAAATGAATTGCTTGTTATTTAAATCAAACTTTGGTTGATAGTAAACAACAAATTCTTTGTTTTCTAAAGCGGCGTATAATTCATCAACTTCAGAAGAGGAAACACTCTTACGGAAGGTTGGTTGATAATAGGTAATTGTTTCAAAGTTCTTTTCTGAACGGTCTCTGGCTAATAAAGCGTTTTCAATTTGGTGAGTTAATGATTCATCATTGTTCACCACAGTGACACCAAAGAATGGTTGAACCCATGTATGTGGACATACCGCTTCACCAAAAGCATATATATCCTTAATCAACAAATCACAGATACTTTGAATAACTTGTTCGTTTTGCTTTGTGCAGTAGATTAAGAATGCACCACGAGAGAAGGCAAAGACAAAGTACTTCTTCTTTAAGTTAAGTTTCGCTGGAATTTCGTTTAAGAAATTAGCGATGTGACTATTTAAAGCGTAGATTTCTTTATTTCTGTTAACGTTTTGGGTAACAGAAGAGGAAGAGAATGTAAACGCCACAATATATTGGGAATTCTTAAAGAATCTCTTGTTAAGAGAGAAGCGTATTTGTACTTCTCTTTGGAAAGCGAATAAGTTATTAAATGTACTTCTTTCACCTAAGTTATATTCGTTATCGTTTTCAATGGAAATCAATGTGAAACGACCATTGATATAGAAAGATAAGACTAAGATATAGACAATAACTAAACCAAATGTACATGCATTGATGATATTTGGGACAGTTGTGTCATCACCAAAAATACGACCTAAAAGGACAAAGCCTAAAAAGACAAACATCAAGGACACGACAATGCCGAAGATAACGACTAGGGTTAATGTGCCTTTGTTATTCTTTTTCATTTTTGGCTTCTCCTTTCTTCTTGTTGAGCATTTCCTCTAAGAGTTGCTCTTTTAATCTCTTCTTATCAGCCTCTGAGAGAGTGACTTCACCGTTAGGGGTTCCACCACTGGAAGAGCCTTCTTTAGCTTCTTCTGGATCCTTGTAGGCTTTAAAGATATCAATGACCGAAGTAATGACGAGATAGAACGCAGGGATGAGCAGTAACACTAATAAGCCTAATACTGAGCTCACGAAGGAGAACACTCCTCCTAAGAATGGGGAATTAACCACCACTCTACCTAACAATTCTTTTTCCGTAATTGCTTGGTATTGGTTAATGACCATTTCTGGGTCGCCTTCTTTCCAACCCATCCATTCACTCTTGGTATTGATACCAGCGGTGATGAAGGTGTAGCGGCCTTGGCCTTTTTTAACATTTTCATTGATGTGGATTTCTCTGACTCTGTGGGTCATTGGAATGCCATCAACGGTTTTGTCACTACTCGCGTTGGTGCGGGTAGTAAGTTCTGGATTATTAACCGGGGTTGTGTATTCGTTATTAGCAATTGGCCAATGCACGAATGTGATATCCACGGTTTCGCCTTTTTCAAAGCGCTTATAGATGGTTTCTGGATCTTCTAAATAAGTGATTAAAGCAGTATTGATACCATAAATAGGTTTCATGGAGTCTGTTTTAACCATGAAGGTTCCATAACCGAATCTGATTTGTTGATTGTAATGATCTTTCTTATGGACCATGCCATCAATCTGGCCCGCCATAACGAAGGCAAAGAGTGCGAGGAAAATGCCTGTAAGAATCCATTCAACGATCTTCCTGGCCTTACTTTTTGGTCTTTTAACACGTTTTTCCTTTTTTTCTTCGCTCATGATGATTATTTCCTAAAGCCTTTTCTACTATGTTTGGCTTTAATTTTTGATACTGGTTGCGCCGGTTTCTTTTCCTCAACCTTTGGTTGTGGTTTTGGTTCAGGTTTTTTCACTGACGCTGGTTGTTTTGGTTGTTCTTGTTTTGGAGCAACACTAGGTTGTTCTTTTTTAGGTTCGACCTTTGGAGCCTCTTTTTTAATAGCAGGTTCCACTGGTTTTTCTTTTTTAGCGTAAATAATAACTTCAGAACCATCACTCATCTTAAACTGCGCCCTAATCTTCCTTGTTGGAACTTGTGGCTCTTCTTTAACAGGAGCAGGTCTTGGTTGCTTCACTAGCGGTGGTTTCTTTGGTTTTGCTTGTTCCGCTTGTTGTTCCACTGGTTTTTCTATTTTCATAGGTTGTGGATTATTTAATTGTGGCCAAATTTCGTCAGCAGCTTGTTCGAATGACACAGTTGGAACGTAAACCACTGGTGCTGGTTTAGCTTCTTCTTGTTTTGGCTCATCCACTTTCTTAGCGGCTTTCTTAGCAGGTTTAGCAATAACCTTAGGTTGTTCTTCCATAACTGGAGCTTCTTCAACTTTCATTGGTTGAGGATTCTTAAGTTGTGGCCAGACTTCATCCGCAGCGTCATCAAATGACACTGTTGGGACATAGACCTTTTGAACAGGTTGTGGTTCTTGTTCTTTAACTTGTTTAGCTTCAACTGGTTCAGCAACCACTGGTTCTGGTTGAACTTCTGGTTGTTTTTCTTCAACCATAGGTTGTGGTTCGACCTTAACTGCCTCTTTAGGGGCCTTTTTAGCCTTTTTAAGAGGTTTATTTAATTGAGGCCAGATTTCCTTAGCGGCGTCATCAAAACTAACGGTAGGAACGTAAATGATTTCTTTTTCCTTAGGTGGTTCGTAAGTGACTGGTGCTTCTTCTTGGATTGGAGTTTCTTCCTTAGGTTCTTCCTTAGGGGCGACTTCTTCCAAATCTTGTTTAGAAGCATCAATGATTTCACGTCTCGCGGCTTCAAGGAGATCGATTTCTTCTTGTCTAATAGCTTCTTTTTCAAGTTCGAGAAGTTTGAGTCTGGCTTCTTCACGTTTAGCGAGGATAGCTTTAACTTTCTTTTCGAATTGAGTAAGTTCTTTTTCAGTACGTTTAATTAAATCGTTCTTTTGTTTTAAGTCTTGTTTGTTTTCAGACTTCTTATCGTATTCTACTTCGTAGTATTCTTTTTCTTTCTTTGTTGGGTGTAATGGTAAGTCTTTTCTGACTTTGCTATCTAAGTATTGTTGATAGCCTTCATCAATACGAAGGAATTCAATTGGTCCTTCAAATAACTTGCCATAGATAAATGATTCATCATCCATAGATGTGAGAATCTTTGGTTTATAAACCTTAGTGCTCTTCTTAGAGGACTTAGATTCCGCATTACCTTTAAGAGTGATGTAGTTAGCGAATAATGTTCTATTTAATTCGTTAAGTTCTTCATTATTAAATAATGAGTAGTTTTCATCAATCTTATAGTTAACACCTAACTTATCGTAGCTTTCGATGAATCTATACACTTCGTAACAGTGTCTATATTTAGGATTCTTTCTAATGATATTTGTTTGAATGATCGGGTTACGGACATCCTTTTCAGTCTTTAACGCTTTCATGAATGGAGAGTTATAGAAATAAAGGATATATTGTCTTGTTTGAATGATTCTATCGATGTACTTAGAGTTTCTCACCGCTTCTTCATCTTCATTCTTATAAGACACTTTGATTTTGGTTTCAATTTCCACATCCGCGCCGTCTACAACAGAATAGTTCTTAAAGAAGAGGACTTCTTCATTACGGAGTTCTGCGTATTTGGTGATGTATTCATAACGTTTGGAAATGAATAACATTAATCTTCTAACAAAAGTGGCGATGAATCTATTTTCATAGGTGTGTAAGTCATCTTCCGCGTACATGCTTAAAAGTTTGCTTGGAATGACATTACCATATTCATCAACTTCTTTGATGTATTGGGTGTGGCTCGCTAGATGTTGGACGGATTCATTGTTGATTTTTCTGGCTAATTCCACAGGAGTTAAAGCACCTTCTACTTTGGTGTTACTTCTTGGATTAGCGATAATTGAACCTAAATCAAAGATGACATCTTCAATCGTATCAATCCAGCTTCTATCGAAAGATGAACTCGCTAAACGATCCAATCTTAAATAAGAATTCTTACCATTCTTTAAAGAATCGAAGATTTCTTGTTCATGTTTTCCTTTAATCAAAGCTTTCATCTTGCTTTGATAGGAACGATTGATTTGTCTAGTTGAGTTTTGTTTTTTCATAAATGAGTGTTAATTGTTAATTAGTTGTTTTTGAGTAAGCTTTCAATATAGGCATGGGCCATTTTGAAGTTGCCTTTGCCATACATTTTGTCTAATTGAGCATCGAGTTCTTTTAATTCGTCTTTTAAGAAGGCGATATTTAAGGATTCAAATTTCTTTAAGACCTTGTTGGTGAAGATGAAGTCATAACCATCGACTTCTTTACCACCACAGCCGACATAAACAGGAATGAATGTATCTAATTGTTTAAGGATACGGTTACCAAAGGCGAGTTTGAATTTCTTAATGACGAAGTTATCTAATTGTTCAAACTTCGTGGACATATCTTTACTAATTGGATATTGGGCAATGGCTTCATCATATAACTTTCTGATTTGGCTATATGGGATAGACATTGCTTCTTGTTGTGGCGCATCAAATGGACGGCCTTTATCATCAAAGAAAATGGAGACCGCACGGTCATAGACCTTATCGGAGATAGTGAATGTACTATCATCGTTATTGGCGGTACCAAAGAAGATCACGTTTTGAGGAATTAAGAGTTTACCTTCTTTTAAGTTAACTGGGTCATTGCTCATTGTGGCAGGGATTAAATCTAATACCCAGTCGTTAGGATCTCTCATTTCCATGATGGACAAGAATTCAGCGAAGTAGTATTCAATACGGGCTAAGTTCATTTCATCGAGAACAATGACGTCCATATCTTGACGATATGTGGTTGTGTATAACGCTTTTAAGAATTCAGTTTCATTAAATTTCTTAGTGAATTCGTTGTAGTAACCTAAGAGTTCACTTCTATCTTTCCAGGATGGTTGAACTGGAATAATCGCGCTATCGAATTTGAAGAATTTTCCAAGAGCGAACGCTAAGGATGTTTTACCTGTACCAGAGATACCTTCTAAGATGATTAACTTAGAGGCCGCCATACCGGCAAATAATTGTTTAATAACGTCTTCTCTGTAATATAACTTCAATTGTGATGCGGCGAAGTTACGGAAGGCATTACATAATTCTTCAAGGGTGAGGTTTGGTCTAAATGGAATATCGTTATTAGTGCCTCTATATTTGTTATCAACATGGATGAGTTTTGGGAATCTAGAAGAGACTTCTTCAACAATTTCTTTACTTTCTTCATCTAATTGTTGATCTGTGCTACGTAAGCCCATATAACCAATTTTAAGATTGAGGATTTTATCTTTTTCTTGAACAGCTTGATAGAGTTCATAGTTAAGTCTTTCAACTTGTCTACGTAATTCTTCTTTGTCTAATTCTTTCTTAACGAATCTCACATATTTTCTAAAGAAGATGACAATTAAGAAAACTAGACCACCGATTAAACCGATGAATAATAGTAAGAAGATAACCCAGAAGATCCAGCCCACTGGTCCAAATGATTTGGAGTGGGTAGACATAAGGTCATTGTAGATACCAAAGTTCTTTGGTAAGTCAGTCCAAGGAGACACAAAACCTTTATAGAAGAATGTGCCAATGTGTTCGAGGACTCTTAAGAACATGTACCTTAAGTACTCAAAATAAGAAGCCATATTAGATAATCCCCCTTAATAACTTAAAACTTAATGTGCTTGTGAAGCTCGCTCCCATTGTGGAGTTATAACAATCTAAATCCCAACCTTCTAAATAGATGGATAACACTATTTCGGTAGCAACACCGTTATAGCATGGGATTAAGACTGGGTTATCGTCTGACGCGATTTCTTCTAAAGAGATAGAAGGTTCTTGTTTATATTTAACGCCTGCGTCAAGCGATTGTTGTTCATTATATGTATATGCGCAATCATCACTCTTGCCTGTGAAAGCATTACCGAAGAATTCTTGTTTCTTTTCATCGATTGTGCGTGGTGAAGGCGTTGTGCTTTTTGGATCGTCATACTTGATGGCATCACGATTCTCGATTTCACCATAGATAATTTCTTTTGGTGTATCAGTAGCGGTTAATTGATATGTGTCATAAAATTCGTCACCATCGTTATCTAATCTACCAGCGAAATATGTTACTTTGTTTTCATCTTTGTTTGGATCAATGATGTAGTAACGGTAGTAATTAGGATTATTAACAAGGATGGAGAATCTCATGCTATTTTCTAATTTGTTTAATTTTTCTTCGATTTCATCAACAGTTAATGAACCGACTTTGCCCACAAGAGCCTGCGCGCGTAAATGATTAGCGTCTTTATCAGACTTGATAAAGGTTTGTTCAGTATCAAGTGTGACATAATAGTCGATGTTATTCAAAAGATATAATCTTTGTTGAAAGAAACCTTCTGTGCTTGGCTTATTAAAATCAGGTAAACCCATAAAAGAACGTTCTTTAAAGTTATAAAGATAAGGAGTATCGCTATTAGTGCTCATCCAATTGTCTTGGAACATGCTAGAAGCAGGTTCAAACTCTTTAACCTTATTTAATTCATTGTTACCAAGCTTGTCTTTAAATGAATCTTTGTCAGGTTTTGTTGAGATATATAAACCAACAGATTCATCTGTTCTTAAATCTAATTCAATCGTATTAACGAGGAGACGATCACTACTTGCATACCACGCTAAAGAGGCGGAAAGCGATATCACAGATAACGCTACAGTTCCGAGTATTAGTGATATGACAAGTTTTCTCTTATTCATATGTCTCCTATCTCACGATATTAATTTCAAATGTTAAACCTAAATAGAATTTATTTTGAAGTTGAGCATCAACAACTGAATAGTCCCAACCTTCAATATATATTTTCATATTGAACAAGCCTAAGTAATGCGCGGCTTCGCCACCCGTTCTACAGACAGCATAGTTGCCTTCAAAGTCGCCTTGAGCATTCTTTTGTGGAAACACAGTGCTTGTTCCTAAATATTGTGCAAATTTAGGATTGATATTGTCTAAATTCTCAAAGTATTTGACACCTTTGTAATGTCTGGAAGTGAATGTTGTTTCAACAGTTTCGTTTCCGGTTCCATTTACATCATCTAAATCTGAAGACTGAGCAAGCGGGTCTTCTAAAGAATTTTCCCAGTTTTTGCCTTCTTTCCATTCATAATCGCCATAGAGATACTCTTGCATGTATGTTGGGGAAGATGGATTGTTGTCGTAATCATAGAATTGATTGCCTGTACCACCACCAGTGAGATTTAATACGCCGGCAACCCTAGTTTGACCATTTGATGAAGATGATGGGTTGAGGATGAAATTACTACCATTGCTACGGTCGATATATAAACGAATAGCATTGTGGATTTCATTGCCTGCAATACTTCCTTGTAGGTTTGGAGCAGCAACAGCTTGTGCACCACTCAAGAAGATATCATGTCCAGAGACATAAGAAAGCGTAGAAGTGTTGGCAGATAATACACGGAAAACAAATGGTATTTCTACATACTTTGTAATTTCCGCTGCTGTTGGAACAACATCTGGCTTATTGGTGGTTGGTCTATTTCTCAAATTTATATCTTCACCTGTGTTGTAGCCATAAGAAGAAAGAGGTTCTAAAACGTTTGTAGCGTAGCCCTTTGTGCTTAAATAGTCATTAATAATAGCAGCAGGAAGGCCACCTGAGCCAACTTTCATAAAGTAATAATGATAATGATATAGTTTATGAAGATGGCCTGGATCATTGACTTCATCATAGTAATGATCCTCTTCAAATGTAACGTCTTGAATCAAATCAGCGTTTGTAGTGAAATCAACAACAACATCGCTCTTAATGCCAATTTGTAATTGCGTTGTGCTTTGGACCGATGTTCCAGTATATGAAATAAGAGCACGCGTAGAATATGCGTACCAAGCAATAGTTCCGCTTATAGAACCGACCAAAGAGGCGATTGTTGAAAAGCCAAGAACAGCAATTGCAAGTTTTAGTGGATTAATCTTTTTCATATACCCTTTCTTCCATTGTACACCCGCGAAGTCCCGTGTGTATATACACATATAGGACTTCGCAGATATTTCTATTGTTTAAAGTTTAATAAATATGATGTTTTGGAGTTTTATTGCTCTGTTTGAACGGCAAATGTAATACCGACATCAAACATAGAGCCAATGTAATCCGAAGGATTCCAAATTGGAGATTTCGCATTCGGATCTGAATTTGTTGGTGAAGGAAGTGGTTCCCATCCTTCAATCCAAATTGTCATTACGACATTAAGATAGGCTTCGTTAGCCATATCATCAAAAGCAACGGTTTTACCAATACATTTTGAAACAGGGTTGGTTTCACCTTCTTTTGTGTATTCAAAGCTTTCCTCGTTAAGAATGACGGTATTTTCGATTGTTTCCACCACTGTTGGGTAGATTTCCTCGTTAATCACATCACCATGCAAGGTTTTATATGAACCATTTTGAACATCGATTTTATTGCAATAGGATGTTTGATGACCTTCGCCATAGGCTGTGTAGTGATGTTGTGTTTCATCTTCATCACCGAAGTGATAATTCACTCCACTAGGTCCAGTCACATACTCATCCAAGTCGCCATCACCATTAAGATCTAAATAGCCTTCAGTTAAAACAGTACCACCGTTTTTAGATATTAATCTATTTATGGTTGTATCTGCGTGATTTTGGCTTTGATCGTTGCTTTGGTATGAACTTAAGTGAACACGAACTGCGCTAGATAAATCTTCTTTCTTGTTATTTAAGTCTTGTTTGTTTTTCCAATCTCCTTGGATAAGAAGATCAGAAATATAGACATCTTTTTCTAAGAAAGCTTGACCGCTTGTATCATCACCTTTGAAGCATAATTCCAAAGGAATTGATACATACATAGAGTCATCAGCAGCTTTCCAGGATCGATTTTCGTATTCAACTCGTTCTACAGGAACACCACCATCTGGGTTTTGGTAGAATACCATTTCTCCATTATCGTTAGTTTTAATGGCGTCATCGGCATTCATTGGACCAGAAGTAATTGGCGTAATTAACTGTCCTTTGTTCACTGAACGTAGGTAATCATCTACATCGAGATATGTTAAGTCACTAATCCAATTATCAGTGCCTTTAATCCTTATTCTGAGATTACCAGAAGCGCCAGCGGATGCGCCTAAATAAACCGCAGTGGCTCTTGTTGAATATTGATACCATGCGATTGTACTCGAGACAGATCCGACTAAAGCGGCAGTAGAGCACGTAATCAAAGCAGCAACAACAAATTTAGTCTTGTTGATTGGCATTACTTTTCTCCGATTGCAATATTTTTTCTAACTTTGTTAGATTATGGATTTTGGGCTGGAATATCTTCGGCTTGGAATCTCATACCAACATTAAACTTTTGGTTTGTGTAAAGTGTTGGATCCCACATTGAAGATGGTTGATTGCCTTCACCAGTGATTCTATCGTAGTTTCCTTGTGGAGAACCTGATAATTTTTGCCAACCTTCAAGCCAAATTGTCACTCTGACATTTAAGCCATATTTAGCATCACTATTTGCATCACCAGCTGGTAATGTACCAATCTTAAGTGGAGAACTGGCGAGATTCATTTTGCTAGCATTATTAGCGACTTCTGTTGTGCCGTCTACACCATAATTAATTTGTTGCGTGTTGTCCCATTCATAACCAATAGCTTTATCATAGAAGCCATCATTGTCAGTATCTAATGGACCATAAGTTTGTGTGGTTAATTCAACACTATTGTTATCGTTATCGTTAGCAAATAGATAATTTGAAATATTTTCGCCAGAACCAACAGCAAAGTGAACACGGATTGTTTTATACAAATCAGCTGCGCCAGTATTATCGGCATTGTTCATGATTGTTAAATCAGAAATCTTTAAATCTTTCGCTAAATATTCTGATTCATCTGCTGTCTTTTTATAACGAATCTTTAAATCAAATTGGATAATGTTCTTCGCATCAGCATTGTTGCGATATTGAGAAACACCAGTTTCAATTCCTTCTTTAAATGCATTTTTAGCAGGAATAGCACCATTCTTTGCGACTGAAATACCTGGAGTAACTGGAATCATTTGTGGATAATTCTCGTTAACACCAGCTAAAGCATCGACCTCTTCATGAGTTAAATTGGACTTCCAATTTCCGTTTTGGAGTTGGATTTCCAAATTTTCTGATTGACCGACACTAGTTCCGATGAATGCTGCTTGTGCTTTTGTTGAGTATTGATACCACGCTAATGTGCTTGAAACGGAGCCCACTAACGCGACACCCATCGCCAACGCGGCGGCTGGGATTATAATTTTATTCATTTTCATAAGCAGTTATTTCAACTCCTAATTTTAAAGTAGCACCGACAGGAGCGCCTGTTTTGTTTCCGGAGTCTTGATCTTCTCCTTCTAACCAGGAGACTAATGTGTATCTACGAATTTGGCCTGCGTGGAAACCACCACGGCTATATGTTTTGATTGTTTTTTCGCTTTCAAAAGAAATAGCTAATGGGTGTCTTTCGTCTTCTACGAAGCCCTTTTCTGTTCTATTCGGCATAGAGGAAATAAATTCACGATATGTGCCTTCACCCTCTTTGTCAACATTACCTCTTCTTGTGGATTCTTTGGCGTAAACATCAACATTGTGTTCACCTGTGTTATCAGGATCATCAATGTCATTTTCATAGACCATTACTCTAAGAGTATCGTCTAGTCTTCTACCTGTACCATCTGTGGATTGCGTGCATTCTAATAAATTAATCTTCATATCGTAGTATGCCGCTTTACTCCCTATGTTACCCACATAAAATGTGTACTTTAAGTAGTTCAAGACTTGTTTGGTTTCAGTTACGTTACCATCTTTGTCTCTGATTTCAACGGTTTCTTCACCAACTGTGTAATCCTTGTCTTCATCATCTAAATCTTTGTTGACGATGTTAACGTAAGTATACTCTTCAAAAAGATTGAGTTGATCGATACGCAAGTATGTACGTGGATTCTCGAAGTTTGCTTTCTCAGAGAGAGATAGTTTGACAGAAGAGTTTGTTAAAGAAACAGTAAATGTACCGGTATATTGACCTAAGAACGCGACAATAATGAGTGCAGTTACCCCGATGGAGCAAATAAGACTCACCAATGCGGCGATTCTTCTTCTTCTACGTCTTCTTACCAAAATTAGATCGTACATAGTCCTTCTTTCTTACCTGTCAGTAGTTGTGTTTTTGTTTTGTCCCAATGAGGTGAGAAATCAAAAGCCAGTTGCCTATCATCCATTACAATGGCGGGATTTCACTACCCCTAAGGCAACTGGCTATCTTTAAGAAATATAAAACCTCAACAGAATTAATCCATTGAGGTTGCTGGCTATCTTATAAAGACCCTATAGTTTTGCGTCGCCGGATTGCTCCGGTTTTGCCTTTAACTCGAGTATAACTTACCATGAATAATTGCAAGGTGCAAATACTTTTTTAGTATTTATATAATAAATAAAATTCTTTGAATTAAAGAAAAAGCGCTTGCGCGCTATGTGTATTAGTCTTTTTTCTCACCTTGGAGATCTTTGAGAAGTTCTTGTCTGAGAGCTTCTTTTTGTTCCTCGGAAAGATCGTCTAATTGAGCAGGTTGCTTACCGCTTGTCTTCTTAACGTAGATGATTAAGCCGATAACGTTACCTGCTAAAAGAACAAATAATGGGATAACGAATGCAACGAGGTAAACTGTTGGATTCTTTAACAAATATTTGATTAAACCCTTGGATGCATTGATAGCTTCATTCAATGTAGCTGCTGGAATAACCTTTGCTAGTATCATGATACTAATAATGAACAAAAAGACAGTCACACCGACGTCTAATACAAGAGCTGCGATAATTAAAGGTTTCTTTAAATTTTTCATATTAACTAACACCGATTAGGTATATGCGAGGTTATTTTATAATATTTCTATGTTAAATTCCAAATGTTTTTTATATACGTTACACGTAAGAAATAATTTTTATGAAGGTTAACAATTAAAGCAACTATTCCATAGATTTTGTATGATCATAATCACAGTTGGCTAATAACCACCACTATCTCTACCGGGTACCAAAAACTAGAAAGATCATCCGTTTGTATTCTCTGGTCATTTCCTAATTAATCACTAAAAATCATAAGTTTTATACGTAGTATATAAAAATAATGTTTGACTATTTTTACGATTTTTTTCTATACTATTTGTGCAAAGCGAAAGCTGTAGGGATGTCCCAATTCTTATAGCGACAAGTGATGCAAATTGCTATCATCCACTCAGTTTAGGAAATAAGTTGAGTGATTTTGTCGTTTATAAGGAGTTTAATAAATTATATGAAAAAGACAAAAATTATAATTCCTGCATTAGGAATGTTACTCTTATCCACAGCGGCTTCCGTTTCTGGTACCGTTGCATGGTTCTCTATGAACAATTCTGTTACCGTTACAGGTATGACAGTTACAACAAAAGTTTCTAGTAACTTACAAATCTCTGAAGCTAACGTCGAAGCTCAATACGGCGATGAATTAGAACAAGAAAGATCTGGTATTCTCGAACCTGCTTCCTCTGTTAATGGCGTTGCTTTCTATTACACAACCAGTGCTTCTGGTAATGGTGTTGCTAAAGAAAACACAGATGCAGACGCTTCTCACATGACATTCAAAGAATACGCTGAAAATAAAAGTCCAGCTCTTGCTAACGCTTATGCTGGTAAAGCAAACTGCGACGCTAATTTCAACAGTTCTTATGGTTTCACAAACCCATCCATTAGAGAAACTGATAGCGGAACCGACAATGTGAGCTATGCGTACATCGATTATTCCTTCTATGTTAAAGGAACATACGCCTCCGCAGCAGATAAAATCGTTTTAGATTACTGCGATTTAGCGTATAAGAACGCAGAAGGCGATGATTACGGTCCAATTACAACAGCTTGGGCTTGGAGAGTCGGTATGTTCGTCGCGAAGGCCAACGAAGGTCAAGATATTGCTGATAGTACAGCCGTTGCTGCTGGAAATTTAGTCACAATCCTCGATTTCCAAAATAAGTCATTGAATCAAAACGAAGTCACAGCCGTTAAACCAGCTGCTTCTGAAAACGCATTAGGTACAGGTTATTTCTCTGATCCAGCATTAACAGTAAGTGCTGCTGCTGCTATTCCAGATGGAAATACCTACTACTACCAAGCTTCTGCTGAAAACGGTACACCAAAAGCAGTTAATGGACAAACAAAGACATCATATGCCGCAATTGGTGCAAAAGGTAATGCTCAAGCTATCGTTGATAACAACCCAACAGCCTTAACAACACAACGTTATAAAGTTGTTATCCGTTTATGGTTAGAAGGTGAAGACGTTTCTTGTACATCCACCACTTTCGCTAATTTAACAAGAGATTGGAAATTAGACTTAAGATTCAAACAAGGTTCTGCTGAAACCCCAGTTCAATACATTACAACAAACCAAGCTCTCGCCTAATTCACAATTAAGCAGTTTAAAACGCTAGGTTCAAACCTGGCGTTTTCTTTTGCCCACAAGAAAAGACGAGTTGTAACTCGCCTTTCTTTTTGCTTATTTAATTATGCTTTGTATAAACCATGTAAGTTGCAGTATTCATACACCGCGATAACTTGTTCACCTGGAAGGAGAGCGAACTCTGCTTCTGGGGCTTGCCCTGGTTTTAATACTTTTCTTTGATTACCTTTATTTGTTTCTAAAGCGATCCATTGAATGTAATGGGCTTCTAACATTGGATGTTCTACTGAACCAACTTTAACTTTCACAATGTTGTCCACTACTTCATAGACTGGTAAGTGTTTTTCATGAGCACCATCTTGGGTATTAACTGGGATTTCTTCCATTGGTTCACCACAGCATTTTGTGGGGCAACTAGAACAATCATTGACTAATGCGACAATCTTACCGCATGTTTTACATCTTAAAAATTTCATTATAATGTTTCTCCAATTCCTTGTTTCTAATTCCATCATAGCAAGAAACACTATTGGTTTAAAACAATATGCTTAAATTTACTGGGCTTATAGTTGTGTAATCTTTTTATAGGTTTCCACTACTGTTTTAACTTCAACTTTATACTCTTTCGCTAAGTCTTTAGCCTTTTGCAAAACAGGAAGGAAATCAACCAATGATTGCTTAAGCACGTCAGGTACATCATCAATAGGATTAAAATCTGTAATAGCGGTTAATAATCTATAAACATCTTTTCTATGTTTTTGATAATCATTCTTATCTACTAATTTGCGTTTATATAACTCAAGATTTTTGAAATATGCGAAAGTCTTAAGAACAATCAATCCCTTAGCGTCTACAATCGGTAGCTGATAATCATAAATAACATGTCTCAAAGCAAATTCATATAAGTCGCTATTCAAAACAATTGCGGAAATCTTTTCTTCATTCACTTCAATGTTGAGTTTTGCAAACCTATCATCCAACGATTGTGGAAACTCTCCTTCTTTCACGAAGAATTCTATAACCATTGGAAACTCTGCTGATTTTGGTTTCTCAAATCTATAAGCGGTTTTCTTATTGTTTCTGTATTTGTTTTCATATCCGCCTTTGATTAAAAATTTGGCTATTTGTTCTGAAAACTTTGAGTTATTAATTTTTGTTACCAATACTATGTCGAAATCTTTGGTGATTCTGAATGGGGGTTCTATATTCTCAAAGTACATTGCAGCGGCATTTCCGCCGATGAGAAAATAAGACTCTTTGTTTTCGCCAAGGAAAGACACGAGCTTTTCGATATTATTAGTCATTTTCTTTTATAATCACTTTCTCTAATTGTTTTAAAGCACTACTGATTCTCGTATCAATAGTGTTCTCGTAACGTTTGCATAAGATAATGTAAGCGTCAACAATATCGATTTCGTTAGTTATAGAGAAATAATCGATTTTATATATCCACTCTTCAACCGTGACTAGCTCATCAGCGTATCTCACCTTACCACCATTTGCCTTGAGAAGCTTTTCAAAAACCTTATGTGATGTTGCTAGTTCAATGTCCTCAGGGTTAGCTAAATCACTAACTCTTGAGAGAACGTGTTCAGCACTATAAAACATATCTTTTGCAAAAGTATCTAGATCACCATAATTAACGAAGACTTTTGTCGATCTCTTATAAGGAAGAATAAAATACTTCTTTACACAATCAAGTAAGTGTTTTTTGCTTTTAATACCATACGAAATGGTAGAAGTAAAAGATCCTCTCTTTTCTATAGCGTCTATACTTTCCAAAAAGTCATATGCTCTTTTTACGGATGCATTGGAGATTCCAAAAAAGTCAGCTACTTGTCGAGTACTAAAAAGATTGCTATTGCTCAGTAGCAAATACTTAACGAGTAATTGAGTAATTTTCGTATATGACATTTTTTGAATTGCGGATTGTTCCCCTTTTGAATGGTATTGGCCAAGACGGTCAAAATAGCAAATACCATTATTAACAATCTCTTTTTCTAGTGCGCTATTTTCGACAAAAACAACCGCTTTTTCTTTTGTGTAGGAATATATCCCACGAACTAAATCGATATCAATATTCGAATCGAACGGAATTATTAAAACAAAGTGGTCATATGGGGAATTAGCTTCCATCAAAAAGAAGTTCTCCGAAAAGACCAAAGGAAGTGGTTTTCTATACTTCTTCCAGAAATAATCCACTCCTAGCTTTCTTTCTAATAATCCTAAAACTTCGTTAATATTGGTTTTCATCTGTGTCATTATTATACAGCTGTTACATTTTTTTGCAACAGTTGAATATAAATGTAACAGATAAAAAAACGATTGCTGATGCAATCGCTTTTTGTTGGGTTTATTGAGTTTTAATTAAGCTTCTGGATTTTCTTCTGCTTCTTCCTCTTCTTTACTTAAAGAGGCATAGGAAACAAATGGTAAAGCGGAGATAACCGCTAAAGCAAAGAGTAATAAGTAGTTATCAACATGGACTGGATAATTGAATTGAGCGAAATCAGCGAGATCCATGGATGTATAGATAATCGCATACAATGCGACTAAAGCGCAGAATGTGATACTAGCGACTAAATATAACTTAGCGATTCGACCATTTCCTTTAACACTTAAGAAATAAATGAGTTCGAGGACAGAGGCAATGAGCATCATTAATGAAATGGAGAAGTACATAACATCATGGTTTGTTAACTTAACAATGGCTAAGACGAATGATGTGATGACAATACCAACGGTTAAGATGATAGAAATAACTTTAACTAAACCACCTTTACCAGTTGTAAGACCTGCGAGGAATAAAACTGCAGCGACCACTTCGATAATGGCTAAACCACCTAAGTGATAGGAATCATAGAAACCGTTATCAGTCGTGGTAATGGAGATAGATGTTGCTAAGACCGCTAAAACTAAACCAATAATGGTTAAGGTAACAGCAGCAGCAGGAAATTTGTTAAATTCGTATTTTGTGCGCATATAATTATGTCCACCTTCCTTTTAGATTATACTGACCTCTTCTATTTCTTTCAATGTCCGGTCAAGTATCTTTTCACCAATTAGACGGATTAAGGTAGCCATATCTGCTAAACAAAAATAAAAAGCATTAATATTGACATAATTCAAAATTCTTATATGATATTCGCATAGATTGATAGAGGCGCGGTCTTTATCAGTAGTAAGCCGAGACGGTAGTCGATGACACTTACGAAAGGAAATACCGCCGAAACCACTTAGGGTCACTTAAGTGAGTTGGGGTATAAGAGAACATCTTATACACTCCTACAATGAACCATTGTAGAGGAGCTATTGATGAAATCTGAGTACTAATGGATTGCATCGATAGAATGCAATCTTATTTTTTAGGAAAGGGGTTTCATCAATGAGACGAAACAATTTATTAGTGTTCTTAACACTTTTATCATCATTATCTTTATCCGCGTGTGGTAACAATCAACAAGTGGATAATTCTAAATTAGTGATTGGCATGGAATGTGCCTATCAACCTTTTAACTGGACAGAAAATAAGGCTAACGAATTTACTTTACCAATTGATGGTACGAATGAATTCGCTGATGGTTATGATATCGCTGTCGCTAGATACTTATCTAAAGATCTAGGTAGAGATGTTGTGATTAAAAGAATTGAATGGGATGATCTTATTCCTTCTTTAAACAGTGGCTCTATTAATATGGTTTTAGCGGGTATGTCCTCCACTGCTGAAAGAAGAAAGACTATCGATTTCACTGAACCATATTTAAAGAGTGATTTAGCTTTCTTAATTAAAGAGAGCAATATCCCAGCAGGTAATTCTAAAGACAATCCACTTTCATATGAGGGATTAAAAGAATTATTTAGAGGTCAATCATTAGTCTGCCAGGCTAATGTTGTGGGTGATGATATCATTGAAGATTACTTCGTTAGCCAAGCATCTTTTAATATCAAACATAGCGCCGCTCAACAAACATATCCTTTAGCGGCGTTAGATGTGCAACGTGGTATTTCGTTTGCAATGCCTGCGGAACTTCCAGTTGTGGAAGCAATGGCGTCCTTAGAAGGTTTGGGTGTTTTATATTGTGATTATTCTTTCTTAAGCGAAGGTGACTTAGAAGGTTTATCCGTGAATATTGGTCTTAAGAAAGGTAACACTGAGTTACTTAACGATTTAAATGCTTCTTTAGCAAGATTAACACAAGATGAAAGAAGCACAATGATGGGTCAAGCTTCCCAAAGAAGCAATGGTTAATAACGATGATAGACTTTGCCAAGATTGGTGACATATTCGTTAATAACCAAGCCCTACTGATATCGGGTGTTATATCCACGATTATTCTTTCAGTATTTGGTACAGTTGTGGGTCTATTTTTAGGGGTGTTTATTGCCTATGGCAAAAACATTAAAACTAGACCAACAATGAATCCTATTAAGAAAGTATTACTTAATATCGTGAAGTGGTTTTGTAATATCTACTCTGTAGTGCTTAGAGGCACCCCGATGATGGTTCAAGCCTTGATCTTTAAATATGGCTGCGCTGCTTTAGGACTTAACTGGGACAACATTAGATTCCCTGGATTAATTAGTAATGTCTTTAATGGTTGGTTCTTCGCAGGCTTAATTGTTATTACTTTTAACACCGCTGCCTATATGGCGGAAATAGTCCAATCTGGTCTTAACGGTGTGGATATGGGTCAAGTGGAAGGCGCTAGATCATTAGGCATGAATAACGCTGAAACATCATTTTTTGTGGTCTTGCCTCAAGCAATTAGAAATTCCTTACCAACGATTGGTAACGAATTAATTGTTAATATTAAAGACTCTTCTGTTTTAAATGTTATCGCCACTACCGAGTTATACTACCGTATGAAAGTTATTTCTAGTGCTTCATATGCTTTCTTAGAGGGATATCTAATCTTAGCCATTATTTACTTAGTGCTAACTTTGTTAGCAGCGGGTATCTTAAAACTTATTGAAAAGAAGTTAGATGGTCAAAAGATATCACTTAATCCATTTAATAGATTTAAAAGGGGATTATTTGCATGAACGAAGTAGTTTTAGAAGTTAAAAACTTAGCGAAATTCTTTGAGGCAAATAGAGTCCTTAAAGATATTAGTCTAACCGTTAATAAAGGTGATGTTATCGCGATTATTGGTCCAAGTGGTTCTGGTAAGAGCACATTCTTAAGATGTTTAAACTTATTAGAAGAACCCACTAGAGGATTATTATCCTTTAAAGGTGAGCCATATTTTAATATTGAGAAATGCAAAGATGATTTCGTGGACTACACTAGATACCATGAAGCATTAGATCAATATGATGTCAGACTCGTAGAGGCTGAAGATAATTTAGCTATCTATCAAAACAAGATTATTGAGGGTTATAAAACCAAAGAGAACCATAAACAAGTTAGAGAATGCAAAAAGATTTATAAGAAAGTGCTTAATGAAAGACCAAGAAAAGAACAGTTCTTTGATAAGGCTGCTTACGAAGCATTTATTAATAAACATCCTTCGATGGCCATTAGTGAAACGCAAAGAAACGCAATGCGTAGCAAGATGACGATGGTTTTCCAAAGCTTTAATCTCTTTAACAATATGGACGCTTTAAGAAACTGCACTATTGCGCAGACAAGAGTCCTAAAACGTAATCATGAAATCGCAAAAGAGAGAGCGATTAAAGAGTTAACGAAAGTTAATATGCAAGATCGTATGAATTATCGCCCTAGAGCCCTATCTGGTGGACAAAAACAAAGAGTGGCCATAGCCCGTGCTCTCTGTATGGATCCAGAGATTATCTTATTTGACGAACCCACTAGCGCGTTAGATCCTGAAATGGTTAACGAAGTCTTAGAAGTTATGAAGAAACTCGCTAATGAAGGTAGAACCATGATTGTGGTGACTCATGAAATGAACTTCGCTAAGAACGTCGCTAATAAGGTTATCTTTATGGATGAGGGATATATCGTCGAAAGCGGGGATAGTAAATCATTCTTTAATCATCCAAAAGAAGAAAGAACAAAAGCATTCCTCAAGAAAGCAAACCTTAATTTTTAAAAAATAATTCACATTTTTGCCACTTTTCTATAAAGTAAAAGTTAGAAAGGCAAAATATTAGAGGTAATTATAATGTCAACCTTAGAACAAATTAAAGCAGCATACGAAGCATTCGTCGCTGAAAACGAAAAATTCGTTGAAAAAGGCAACAAAGCCGCAGCCGGTCGTGCTCGTAAAGCTCTTAGCGAATTAGCCAAACTCTGCAAAGTTCGCCGCCAAGAAATCCTTGAAGAAAAGGAAAAATAAGATTTAATTCTTAAATAGAATAAGAACTTTCTTAAAAGAGAGTTCTTTTCTTTATATTTTTCTAATATTTGATAAGATAGGTTCAAAGGAAATATAGATATATGGATAAAGGAATTAATAGACTTGTGCTTTTAGAACAAGAAAGACAAAACAGAGGTATTGAACTAATTGCTAGTGAAAACTATGCGAGTAAAGATGTCCGTGAATTAGCGGGTTCAATACTCACTAATAAGTATGCAGAAGGTTTCCCTGGTCATAGATACTATGGGGGCTGTGAAGTCGTTGACGAGATTGAGAATCTCGCGATTGATAGAGTTTGCAAATTATTTGGTAGTAAATACGCGAATGTACAACCACATAGTGGTTCGCAAGCTAACGCTGCCGCTTATAGAGCATTATTACCTGAAGGTGGTAAGATTCTTTCTTTAGTTCTTAATGACGGTGGTCATTTAACACATGGTTCTCCAGTTTCTTTTTCCTCACATTTATATAGCTTTGTCCACTATCCATTAAATAATGGCCATTTAGATTACGATATTATTGAAAAGATTGCTTTAGAAGAAAAGCCAAACCTCATTATGGCGGGTTATAGTTCCTATCCATACACGATTGATTTCAAAAGATTTAAAGAAATCGCTGATAAGGTTGGTGCCTATTTTATGGTGGATATGGCCCATATTGCGGGTTTAGTGGCCGCAGGCCTTCATCCAAATCCAGTGGAGTACGCTGATGTGGTCACTTCCACCACTCATAAGACACTTAGAGGTCCAAGAGGTGGTATTATCCTCACTAATAGCGAAGAACTTATTAAACGTATTAATTCTGCGATCTTCCCATATTATCAAGGTGGACCATTAGAGCATATTATTGCCGCGAAAGCAGTCTGCTTTAAAGAAGCAATGAGCGATGAATTTAAAGCCTACGCTAAACAAGTGATGATTAACACTAAAGCTTGTGCGGATAAACTCCAAGAATTAGGGGCTAAAGTATCAGGTACTGATAATCACTTATTCTTAGTTAATGTTTTAGATACATATGGTATTAATGGCAAAGAAGCCCAATTAGCGTTAGAGGAGATTAACATCACCACTAACAAGAACATGATTCCTAACGATACATTAACTCCAGGAAAAACAAGTGGTTTACGTTTAGGCTTTGCGGCGGTCACCACTAGAGGATGTACCAAAGAACAAGCTGAACAAGTCGCGGTTATCATTCATAACTACTTAAGCAAACAAATAGATAAAGAAAAAGCCTTGGTGTTAGTCCAAGAGCTTGTCTCCAACTGGAAAGAAATCCAAGATATTTAGTTATTTAGTTTTCTTGCGAATATCATCGAAAGCTTCATCGATGGGCTTGCCTTCGCCATTTTTCATGCGTTCTAGAGATTCTTTTAATCTATTATCGAAGTCCTCTTTATTCATATCCTCTATTGTTGGTACGCTCGAAGGCAAAACGATAGAAAAAGGCACACCATTAGTGTAAATAATTTGTCGATATAAGGCGTTTATTACCGCTGATGGAGATACTCCCAATCTTGCTAAGACAGCCTCTGCTTCTTTTTTAACACCTGGTTCGACTCTTGCGATTACATTTGCACTTTTTATTGCCATTTTTTCCATCTCCTATTTCTTTCTAATTATGGCATTTTGTATTGCGTTTGTTAATACATTGATATACATTTAGCTAAATAAAAAAGCCTTGTTATTAACCCAAGGCCTCGCTATAAATCGTAATTTAATCTTGTAGATTATTTACCGAGTTTATTCTTAATGAGTATTAATGCCTCCCCAGGCATATCTGATTTATCAAGTCTAAGAGCGACTACTTGTCCGTTGTTATAACCACGGCAATAGAACGCTCTTTTTGTTTCTAAATATTTCATCTTTAAGAATGGGACTTTGTATCTAATTTCCGCTTCTTGATTGTCTTTAGTCACAATGTTGTATTGTTCTAAATGATCAGCATAGATTCTCATGCCAATTTCTTTAGTGTATTCCACTGCTTTCTTTTTAGCGTTATTGGCTCTCACCACTAGGAAGATGAAGAACAAGATAATTATAAGGAAACTACCCGCCACACTGATGACGATTGGTAAAATAGCGTCCTTAGGATTATTGATATTAAAAATCATATTGAGAGCCACGCACATAAGAATGAGGGCTAATAAACCAATGCCTAATGGTTTATATAGAATATATAAGAACAATGGGACTGTTTCTTTGGTGTTGATAAGCTTGTTTATTTTATAAGCATATTCAACATCTAATTCACTTGTTTGAGTATTAACATCAGCGACTAATCCAGCACTCATGAATTTAGTTTGTGTTTCATCTAGTGCTTTGTTCACTTTTTCATCATCACTCTTCACAGTGATTTCAATATTGTTACCAGTTTTCTTTAATCTCTTCTTAACGTTGAAGTAGACAATTAAATCCACGATAAAGAAAATAAACACAATAAAGGTGATAAAGATCATAATAACGACCACTGTCGTTGTGGGACTTTCATATTCTGGATCCACCACACCATTCGCGTCGATATGTTTCATGTATTGCATGATATCAACCCAAAAGATGATGCTTAAAGCAAGCAAGGCCACCATGAGCATCACAAAATGGAACACGTGTCTTTTGCTTTTCCAATAACTGTATTGTTTCATATTATTTCTTCTCTAATTCTGTGCCCTTGTACATATAGTCATTCCAAGGGAAGTTTTTCCACGTATTAAAGTGTAATCTATGCATCTCTTCAACGACAAGAATTATCTTGCCTACGACATGATTTTTTGGAATAAAGTCATAGATCTTTTCATTCACTGCGAGAGCGAATTGAGTTAAGTCGTTTTCAATAATTGGGGAATAAATAACACTATATGAAAGGTCAAAATGCCATGGTTGGTTATTCTTAATACCATCGAAGTGGATACCATCATGGTCAAATCTGATTTTGCCATGACCACATGGGATAGATGTTTTGGTGTTATCCTTAACTGGTTTATATTCTGGAAGTTCGCCTAAATCGACTTCTTCTTCCATAAAGAAATCTTTATTGTCTCTAATTTCATGGATGACACTCACTCTTTCCCAATCTAACCAATCAGTTGGGGTATCAAAGATTTTGCAAGTATCATCAAATGGATGGAAATCATAATAATCATCCATGATGGCCCCATTACCGCATTCTAAACATCTAATGTATCTATGAGCGGCGTCCATGCGCATTTCTTTACCACACTTAGGACATTTATAGAGCATATCTTGCATATTGGTCATAATACGACCTTTACTCTTATATTTAATACGAGCGGTCTTATTCCATTTATAGTCATCATGATGGAAAGCTTCGTTAATCTTTAAATCAATTTCTTCTGGAGTCATATTCTTTAAGTCTTCAGGAGTGAATAACAAAGATAAAGTCGCGTTAACTTTACCAATACGGTCATCAATACATACTTTATGAGAGGTGAGATAAGCACCCTCTAATTTCATAAAGTAAACAGGGATACGATAGTATTTCAAGAATCTACCAGTACCTGGAACGATTGGTTGGTTATGACCGAATATTGATGATGTACCTTCTGGAGCGAAGGCAATTGTACCACCACTTTTGATGATACGGTCCATCGCTCTAATGCTCTTTGGATCGTTAGTGAAGTTCTTCTTTGGAATAACTTGGGCTTGTTTAAATAACCAGACAAATTTCTTTCTAAAGAATTCTTGATAACCCGCGAGCATATTAAATTTATGTGGAGCGATTAAATTCTTTAAGAATAAATAGTCTCTTCTAGATTGATGATTCCAAATAATAAAAGCGGGACCTTTGTATTTATTAATATCATCAATTTTCTTATAAGTAACATGATATTTAGGACCAAAGAATGGTAATCTCGCTAATACACCATAAAAGAACCAAGCAAGATTACCTGGAGTTTTATATTCTCTTTTAGCGAGCTGTTCAGCGATAGTTAACTTTTCTTTAGCCATAATAATATACGGTTACATATCTTATATGTTTCTAGAAAAAAAGAAAGGCTAATTTATTTTTAATAAAAGACTTACTTGTGATTATTAGAATTGTGTCGCTTTGATTTTAGTGCTTGTTTTAGTGTTCGATAGACCTAAAGAATTAAGATATTTTAAGAACTTATTAACTTCTCTTCTATCATTAACCATATAGTAGAATTCAAAGCATCTTTCTTCATCTGTACTATAGAAGAATAAGCGACCATAATTAGATAACTCAGGGTTACCTCTGATTGTTTCATCGATGACAAAGTCATATTTATTAACTTTAAAACGTTTCTTTACTGTATAGTGATAAACACCATTGTTTTTATCAGTTGGACGATGGTCATCATAAAGGAGGAACTCTTCTTCGGTCACCCCTAAAGCGACTTGAGAGAATAGTTCGTTTTCCCCAAATTGAAATAAACCAGAAATCAAAGAATTAACGTTATCGTATTCATCGAGATTAATTTTCATACCAATATTATATAGTAGTAAATAATATTTTTTATCATTTAAGTGAACATTTTTATTTGATTGTGCTAATATCTTAACTTGGATATGAAAGACGATACCGAAAAACTCATTACTGCGACACTAGACAAAATCAGACATTTCCTCCAAAGAGACGGGGGCGATGTGTCTTTTGTTTCTTTTGTTGATGGCGTGGTTTATGTCACTCTCCATGGCGCTTGCCAGGACTGCGCATACGCGAATAACGATATTAAAGATCTTGTGGAAGTCATTCTTCAAGAAGAAGTACCAGGTGTGACTGAAGTCCGCTTATACGACCCAAATCAAGACTAATTGGGGTGTAGCCAAGCGGTAAGGCAGTGGACTCTGAATTCACCATTCACTGGTTCGATCCCAGTCACCCCAGCCAAAGTTTAATAAAAAACACCTTTCGAAGTTGAAGGGTGTTTTATTTTATCTAGTCTCCAATAACTCCTTGATATTGATCTTGGCAAAGTTGATGGAACATCGCTTGTAAGGCTGCTCCATCTTCATCGGAGATATCATATTGATAAGTGTGATTAAAGGTTACATTTGTTTCAATCTCAAACGAATATCTAAGAGTGACGTAGTAATAACAATCAGTACCATTGTTCTTTTGTAACGCGAATGTCCAACTTGGTGATTGATAGCCAATTCTTAATACTGTTCCTGAAGATTTATGTGTTTTAGTGGATGGGGTGTAAGTGAAATTACTAACTGTCACAAGGTCATCGATACCCACGGTTAAGGAGTACCATGTGTTATCGTAATGATAAGCACTGCGCTTATTTTCTTGCTTCACCACTTCAGCGAAGAAGTTTTCAAGCTTACCTTCTTCGAATTGTTGATAATAATAGATTTCCGGGCTTTCCTGTTTGAGTAACTCTAAAGCAGTATCATGGATGGTTTTGCCATCAGCGTCACTAACAGTGTAGTAGAGCACTATTTCATTTTCAGTTTCAAAAACATCTCTGTATGTATAGGTGAGTTTGATGTAATAATCTTTACTATTTTCATAATCACCATGTAGTTCAAATGTCCAATAGCACTTTTTTCCACTGACCATTAGTGCTTCTTTAAATGAAGTTTCAATATGAACGATTTCATCTTTTGGATTGATTTGTGATTGTTCAGTGATTGTATATGTTAATTCACTGATATTGTTTAATGCATTAGTAAAGAAGTTTATTGAATGCTTTGCCCCGTTATAGTAGACGGATGATAAGTCATAGTTATTTGCAGGAATACGCGCCAAGAAGTTTTCAATCTTACCTTGTTCTTTATGAACAGATTCATCAAATAACTGTGGATTATGTTCTTTATAGTATTCAACCGCAAGACGATAGATTTCTTCAGCATCTACCTCTCTAATGGAATAACAACGGGTAAGCAAACCAAAATCAGATGATGAATAATTAACAACGATACAATATTCGTTCTCTGCACTCTTGTACAAACGGAAGTCATAAGGACTATTACTTAGGATCAATAATAAGTCGCTGGAGTTATATTTAGCTTTTTCGTTTTCCGTATAACGGAAGTCACTAATGATATCGATTCCTTCCTTCTTGAAAGAGAAAGAGTGACCATAGCCATCATAATACAATGCCCCTGAAACATTTTCTTTATTAGAGACAGATCTAAAGAAGTTATCGGTTGTACACTTTTTATATTCCGCCATTTGGGCTTGATATTGACGGTTTCTATATGCATCATTTTTCTCTTCCGCTAGAGTCACCACTGTTTTCGCGGTGGTACTATCGATTTGATAAAAGAATGAAGCTGTTCTATGGTTATATTCTTTAACGTAGTCAACATAACAATAACCATCTTCATAGATACGGATTTCAGAGAATGGATAAACATCACCATTATTCTTTGTATTTAAATCAACATAGTACATTAGGGAAGCACCATGTTTGATGTCTTTATCTTTTTTAGCAATTGATTTATAGGTGATATCTTTAAGGGAATCTTTTAATGTTAACCCTTCGTCTATAAGATATTCGTTTCTGTTATATCCTCTACTGGAACAACGGAAATGGGTTACCTCTTCGGTTTTAGCTTTTTCTAACACCTTCGCCACTGATTTGTAGTTACGGGACTCAGGAATCATGAATTCATTATTGAAGAATGATAAGGTCACAAGAATTACACTAAGTACCCCAACGGACACCATGACACCACCAAAGGTGACACGAGTAATTGGTCTACCTTTACGTTCAGGTTTTCTTTTGAGTGATCTAATACCAAAAACAAGTAAAGGAATACCACCCGCTAAGAAAGCGAAACAGAAGAGCACTATGAAAATATATAGACCAATGGTTCCACCACTGATACCATCATGAGCATCTGAAACGTGATCATATGTTTCATGGCAGGCTGTTAATAGGAGTATTAAGCCTGCGAATAATATTGTCTTAGCTTTTTTCATAGAGGGGAGTTCTCCGTTTTCACTAAATAAGACAATAACAAATATAGAAAACTGCTACAAGAAATAATATTTCCTGAGATTTACAAAGAAGAATATAGCGTAAACAAGTGTAATGATTCCGAGGGCTATCATCATACCAATATATGATTTTTTTCTTGCCTTATCAGTTGATAAACCAATTGATAGCATAGACCAACAGATAATAAGAAGCGCACCACCGACAATAAGAACTACTGGTACCGCTCTATAAGCCAATCTATCAGCGTCTCTACCAACATCAAAGAAGGATCTACCAAAGTTTATCCAACCATCAAAGAATGATTTAGCGTCATCGCTATACCAAATCATAAAGAGCGTGAATATAGAAATAGCAACAATCGCGATAAGCCACGCTAATATAATCATGGTGCCTAAAACTGGAAGCAAAATAGGTAAGACATAAACAAAGCAAGTGAGGGCTGCTCCAAACATAGCTAAGACAAAAACAAATGCTGACCATTTATATAACGCTCTACCTTTAAGAGGGTCACCAGGTAAATCAGCATGTCTTCTTTCCCTACGCGACATTCTTTTAAGCGGTTGTGGCTTATTTGTGTTGATATTATCTTGGTTTTCCATCACTTAATATTATACATTACGTTTATGGAAAAACAAAAAAAGCCCCGTTTTTTCAGGGCTTAATAAGTGTTTATTAATTAATCTCCACCTTGTTGTTGCTGAGGAGCTGAATAGCGTGGCGTCATAGCAGTTCCACTGCCTGCACCATCAAAGGTATTACTATTAAAGTATTCTGTTCTTGTTCCAGTGTTATACTTTATCGCATACATGTAATAATAATCATTAGTTGCGATAGAGTCGTTATCCATTAGCAAAGCACTAATAGTAAAGATACTTTGCGTTGTGTTAACAATAATAACTTCATAACAGAAATAGTCATGTCCTTCGTGTGTAACAGTGCTATTTGTGATTTTAATAGAGAACAATTCTTTTGTGGCACCATCTGGAATAACAAAGGCTACATTAAAACATGAGTTAGTAACAAACGTATCTGTTTGGAAGTCAATTTGTGTAAACAAAGGAGAATCACTAATCATGTTTTCTTGATTATGAGTCGCTTGTTGTTGCTCACCTGCTGTTGCGGCGATATCCAAATACATTAAATATGCACCTGCGGTCGCACCTGTTTGGTTACCAGCATTATCAGCGTTACCCATGACATATTCACCCTTGTTTGTAGGTATTTCAAAATAATAAATGGCGCTATCAAGAGGAGGATCGTGTCTAATGTATTCACAATCAAATTGCAATTCCAAAGCTGCTATTTGTTGATTAGATAACGAAACAGTATTATTTCCTCCTGTTGTATATGTGTTTTCTCCTCTAAGTTTGTAAATATATGGGTAATCCGTCTTTGTTGCGTTATCAGGATTGTTATAGATTTTATCAATTTCCTTGATACTGGAAATTGTGCTACCAGAATCCGTTGTGCTTCGACTAACGGTGTATAAAGAGAAGAATCCATCACATGTTGAAGAAGCAGCTTGATATGAACCAGCAAAGAAACTAATGTATCCCTTTTCCTTCAAATTGAAGTCCAAAGAACCTCTAGGGAATTCATAATTGTCTAATGGAGTAGCACTGTTAATGTAAATATTATCTGCAGTTTCAATAGCACTACTGCTGACAATGCCATTCAAGAAGTGTAAGCCATGAATATATGAAGCGGAGTCGAGAATTCCATCTTCTCCGTTTCCGAGACTGGCTCTAGCACCAGTATATGAATGAAAGCTTGTTGAAAGAATTTCTCTTTGTTCTGCCCTACCACTTGTTATATTAGACATGCCCGTAGAAACGCTTGCATTGTTTTGATTATAAGAATCTTTAATTCTCGCAAAGTTCTGTGCTGTTGTTTTGCTAGTGTCATATGCCTTGTATAAGTTTGTTAAAACTTCCAACCTCGAATTATTAAAAGTGGACGAGGAATTAATTGAGTTTTGTATATATTGTATTGAAGACGAAGCGGTTCTAACTGTTGTGTTGTAATAATAACAATTGGAATATGACGAATTACCGCCTGAATAACTAGTCCCAGTTTGTCCGCCGATTATGTAACCAGTATTATATCCTTTATCAGAGGAATGTAGCGTCTCGTAACCATTTTCTTTAGTATCAACATTTAGCGGAAGAATAGAACCAGGAAGTGCAGTGGAATAATTACTCAATGAGTTTGAATTAGAAGTCTCATAGTGAGTGGCTGTTTTGGTTCTTGAGTCCTCCAAACAGTATAGAGTTACTTGATTAAGTGGAGAATTATCCATCTTCGTATTGGAACTGTTACCATTACCATAAGTAGCAATAGATAATTTGTTATAATCATCCGAATAATATCTATGCTGGTTTTTTGCGCCTGAATTCTTGTAGTGATAGCTCAATTTACTTAAAAATGTTTTTCCTTCAGTTACATTACTTTCAGTGTTATTAGTAGACGCTGTTGGGTGATGCGTACTAGGATCATCGGTAGCAATACCATTCGTCGTAGTAACATTGAGCATGTTATAAAAACGAAGGTTTAATGCTTTGATGTTAATAGAGCCACCCCAGTTATCACCCTGACCTTGGCCGCCACCAGTACCAGTACTCAAATTAGTAACAATAGTAGAGATAGATGTAGTCGATTTACCAGTGATAGTATCAACTAAACCTATGTAGCCATAGTTGCAAAGGGAACCTGCGCCACCTTGAATAGTGGCGTTATCAACATAAACATCACAAAGAGGCGAAGAGTCTGTTGCCCCTTGTGTTAAACAACTTGTATATGTTTGAACGTGACCGGCTATATAACCAACGTTCGCACTACCCGAGTGTGCAGTAGTATGAGAAACATCGGTGGTAGATGTGGCCGCTGAAGAATCAACGCCAGTTAAATCAATTGTTAAACCATCGACATTTAAGTTTTGAATAATTGTTGGGTTGCTATTTTCATCTAAGTCAGAAACGAAGCCAAATATACCTACGTCACTAGTTTTTCTAACTGTCTCAACACTATCAACTAAAACTTTTTCAGAACATTTGATGTTAAGGTTAGCAATAGATATTCCTTCATTTGCGCTTCCATTAAATGAGCCGATAAATGGTACTTGACTAGTGCCAACTGGCATTAATGCATTTTCACCTGAATAATAAGCCATGTTCAAAACTTCGGAATAACGAGGTGATTCATCTGTACCTAAATAAATGCCTTGATTGTCATAAGCATATACTTCTAAATCACCATCATTATCAAGATCCAAACCTACTTGGAAATATAGATAATCCTTACCAAATCTAGCATTAGCGCCCAAAGAAGTTTCTCTTTGGAAGAGTTCCACTAGATGGTAATAATGGATTGGCCTCGTAATGATAAATGGGTTTTCAGCTGTACCAGTACCATTTCCATGAAAGTATTCTTTAACAACAGATCCTGTAATATCGACATCGAATTTATTAGCAGACGCAAACCAAGCAACAGAAGCAAAAATACCGCTTATTAAGCAGCCGAAGATGATACTGCTCCAAACGAATGTAATTAGCTTACGCTTATTCATTGATTAGCTCCGTTGGCAATTGTGACCCTTTGAATATCGCTTGAAAACACCAAGGCAGGTTCTGCCAAATCGTTATCGTAGGAGCGTATGTATTTCTCGACTAGATTGGTTTGTCCTGCTACATAGTAATCAAAAGCAACATATGCAACAATGGCATCGACCGTATTATTTCCATCTTGTCTTTGCACTATATAAGTTGGGTTAAAAGCAGTGGCGGCAGGCATGACTAAGGTAATCGAACTATCTTTTGTTGCGTCACCCGTAACGAAAGGCGTGCCCACCTCTCCACGGAAGTTTTCTTGCATTCCTTGATAGGACGCCACTACTTCATTAGTATGAACATTGTCTCCGCTCCACGTATTATTATCAGCAATTACTGAATTTCCTGTTTTTAAGCCACACATCAACTTCGCAGACACAACATTAGAAAGATTTGGCTCCACTACGTTTCCTGCCTTAAAAGCGCCTGTGCACGGAATGGTTACCTGTAAATCATTAGAAGTGTCATATCCCGCAATTTCCATTCTTAAAAACATCGGTGTGTTAACATTGCGGTCTTTGAAAATACTGTCATATTCAGACATAGCAATACTTGCTCCACCGTTAAGAACGTTAACGGCGATAGCACCATAGTTACCATCATATCTAATAGCGTAACAGCTAAGTAATCTTATTGTGGAGCCAACAGAAACACTAACGCTTAAACCTGATGCTTTAGCGACTAAGTTAGTCGAAAACCAAGCCACACAGCCTGTGAATGCAGTGGCAAGCGTAAAGATACAAGTTACGGCACCCGCAACTATCTTTAGATTACGTTTTTGTCTCCCTATTAATTTTTTCATGGTCTTAAAAAAAGCCCAGTTGTCCCCTACGGCAACTGGCTATCTTTAAAATATCTGATTATTATTTAAGACCCTATAGCTTTGCGTCACTAGATTTCTCTAGTTTTGCCTTTATCGAATTCATAGTACTAAATAATATTTATTATTTCAATTAAAAAATGTGCCTCGAAAAGCTTACCAAAAAGTTACACATTTCGTTTTTGTAACATTTTTTTCGTTATTTTCTAAACTTTTTTAAAACTCACGTTTTTTGAAAAAAATAATAAAAAATCCTGATTTCTCAGGACTTTACTTGGTGATAGGCTTTTTATTTTTTATTTGTTTGATTAATTCATCTTTCACATCGGCCACGATTGAATTGATTTGTTCGTCATCGTCAAGCACCACTTCTTCCAGATAATCTTGAAGTTTGAAGTCTTTCATTAAATACCTTTTAGTTTGGAAACCAATATACGCTGTGAAGGAAGCGTTAGCGACACCTTGAGACAAAGCATCAACTGCCGCTCCAACGAATGGAACTTTTTCTAATAATTTCCCAGCAAGATTAAAGTTGCTTAATCCATAGGCCATTAAAGCACTGGAAAGGATCCGATAATAAGCTTTAGTTAATTCTCTATCATTTGGTCTAAAGCCATATAAGAACATAATGTCCTTCATTAAATTCATGTTATAGGCTACCACTATCGCGGTATCTAATTTATCGGATGGAGATAAGGCTGTGAAAAGACCAACTTGGAAGGCTTTCTTTCCAATCATCACATTAGCGGCTTTCTTAATATCATTTTTATATAAATATAAGAGTGATTTTCTTAACGCTTCATCATCATGTGTATGCCTCGCAATAGCAAGTTTGCCCACTGCTTCTTCGTTGTACCAATCACAATTGCCAACCTTGGCTTGCATATCAATGATTTGATCGGCAATCTTTTCTCTTAATTCACGGTTATATTTCTTTGCTTGTCTAACATTAGAGGAGCTGATGTTATTAGTCATGAATGGTTTTAGTTTATGAATCTTAACTACTGGTAAGACGTAAAGGAAGATAAAGACTAAAACTGCTATTGGAATACTGACATATAAGCAAATAACGTTTTTATCGCATGTGTTATAAAGTTGAATAACTAGTGAGAACAAACAAAAGATAACGATTAATGCTCCAACTGCTATAGCAATAAATAGAAATGATTTAACTGCTTTTTCGTTATAAGGCTTGGAATACTTCTTTTGATATTCCTCTAGTGTCATTTTTTCTTCTTTCTTTTCCATAATAAAACTCCCTGTTATTAATAACGATTTACTTTATCCATTAATATAATAGCAAAGATACACGTTTTAGGCGTTATCACAATTAAATGTAACAAAAAAATCCTGATTTTCTCAGGATTTAATTTACTGTTTGGTGGATCCGACGAGGATCGAACTCGCTACCTCCTCCATGCCATGGAGGCGCTCTCCCAGGTGAGCTACGGACCCACAGTGCGATATTTATTATACATTAATTCATTTATTAGACAATAAAAATTTACGAGTTTTCATTGATTATTTTCCAGTTAATGAATTCATCAAGTATTTCATAGAGCTTTAAATAGCGGTCATCTATCGCTCCAAGGTGTTCCCCTAGTTCCATAACTTTGTTATCAGTTGGGTTATATAAATCCCACGTAGGGAGACCACTACTATTAGGATTACCTGTTTTAGCGAAGTTAGTCCAATAGGAAACCATCGTGTCCGCTAAAGCGAGGTCTTTATCATCATAGCAATATGAACGAGTTGTATGTTTGACGTTGCCATACGCATATATCATTTCACCTGCGTGATAGGTACCATGGTAACCGTTTTCTTTAGTAAATTGGTAGCGGTATACCTTCACACCATTTTGATAGGCCATATTAGACCAAGAATGATGTGGTTGAATGAACCAATAAACAGAGAAGATTTCGTTAAAGGCGCTGAAAGCATCTTTTGCTATTTCATCTTTATAAAGGTCATAGATCTTTTGACCAATTTCTTTGTTAAAGGTCTTTTGTAATCTAGATAAGATATTGCCCTTATTTGTTGGGTTAAACAAATATGTTGGGACGACGAAAGCATCGGCTTCTTTAACGTTATAGCCATTTAATAAAGCTTCTTCATTATTTTCATTAGCGAGATAGACATCATATGGGTCTTTAGTTAAGGCATAACCATCTAAAGTCATAGAAGGATTTTCATATTTAGTATTTACTAATTTAGACGCACTGACTTTTCTTAAATCATCAATGGATGAACATTTTTGTTCTTTCATGATGTTAGCGCCTACTTCTTGCGCTGCTTTCATAGTGCGATATGTATGAGGGGCTTGTTTAACCACTAAGGAACTAGATTCACCAATGGCTCTTTTAAATAAGCCTTTGGCTAATGGAGATGTGCATAAAGCGGAAATACTAGATGAACCAGCGCTTTCTCCAGCGATAGTAATATTATCTTTATCGCCACCAAAATAGGCAGCGTTATCATTGACCCATTGTAAAGCGGCAATTTGATCCAATAAACCATAGTTACCAGTTGTGCCATTTGGGGATTCTTTGGCTAAATCAGGATGGGCAAAATAACCAAACACGCCTAAGCGATATTGGATGGTAATCATAATCACACCACGTTTAGCGACTTCTTCACCGTTATAGTCTTCATATGCACCACTTCCGGTAGTTAAAGAACCACCATGAACATAGAACAAAATCGGCAAATTAGTGGACACGTGACTTGGTTTCCAGATATTTAGATATAAAGAATCTTCACTCATATTCTGACTTGGATACATCTTATAATCTGGATGCCAACCCTTTTCAGAATAGATATCCACTAGAGAATTAATCGCCGCAGGTTTAGTTGGTTGCATGCTTCTAGGAGCAAACTTATCGCATTCTCTAACACCACTCCAATTATCTAATGGTTGAGGTTCTTTCCAACGTAATTCCCCTATTGGTGCTTTAGCGTATGGTATACCAGCGTAAACTTCCACACTTTTATCTTTGTTATAGACACCTCTAATATCACCGTTCACTAAATGCATAACCTCAGTGTGTTCTGGGTTCTTATTAGTGACCGCGCTTCTTTCTTCCACTGTTGGTTTAGCCAAAGGTAAAAGAACGACATTTAGAAGAAGAAAAGATAACCAAGGAAGGAATCTAAAGAATTTTCTTTTATTGTTAAAAACAATAATCGTACCTATAAATATAATAATATTAATTATAGATAATATAAGGATAATAAGAGGTCCGTTAGCGAGATCCAAATAGAAAATCACAATAGCGCTAACTAACAGAGCTAATACGATTGAGATAACTAATGGAACAATTCTTCTCTTTTTCATGTGGTTATTTTAACATTTTAAAAATTAACTCAAAATGATATGCACTAAAAAAGGATTCAGTTGAATCCTCTTTATTCTATAGTGGCGCGCTTGAGACGATTTGAACGCCCGACTTCTTCCTTAGGAGGGAAGCGCTCTATCCAGCTGAGCTACAAGCGCGTGACAAATAAACTATTTGTCGTAGCCGTTTGGGTTCTTAGATTGCCATCTCCAGGAATCGCGGCAGGCATCTTCGATATTAAGTCTAGTCTTAAAGCCCATTTCTTCATAAGCCTTAGTGACTTCAGCGTAGTTTTCATCAACATCACCAGGACGTCTTGGGCAGATAGCATATGGAAGTTTCATGTTATTAGCCTTTTCAAACGCTTTAACAAGTTCTAGAACAGATGTACCTCTACCAGTACCTAAGTTATAAATCACTAAACCTGGTTTTTGTTCGAGTTTCTTTAAGGCACATAAGTGACCATGGGCTAAGTCCACAACGTGGATGTAGTCTCTCACACCAGTACCATCAATGGTCTTATAGTCGTTACCATAGACGTTAAGATGTGGACGTTTACCCACTGCGACTTGAGTGATATATGGCATTAAGTTATTTGGAATACCGTTTGGATCTTCACCGATAAGACCACTTTCATGAGCACCGATTGGGTTAAAGTATCTTAATATAGCGATATTAGCTTCTTTATGTTCTTTAGCGTAGTCTTTTAAAAGATATTCGATATCTAATTTGGTTTGACCATATGGGTTTGTACAACCACCGACTTTATCTGTTTCTTTGAGTGGGACGTGTTCAGGAACACCATATACTGTCGCAGAGCTAGAGAAGACTAAGTTTGTCACTTTGAATTCATCCATGAGTCTAAGTAAGACTTTGCTACTACCAACATTGTTATCGAAATATAATTGTGGCTTTGCCACAGATTCAGCGACACTCTTTAAACCTGCGAAGTGGATGATGTCAGTAATCTTTTCTTTTTGGAAAACCTCTTTGAGTTTTTCATAATCACAAACATCGACTTCATAGAATCTTGGTGTTTTACCTGTAATCTTATTAATTCTATTTAAGACTTCTGGTTTGGAATTAACATAGTTATCAACGATAACAACATCATAACCATTATTTAATAATTCAACGACTGTATGGGAACCGATATAACCTGTTCCACCGGTAACTAAAATAGCCATAATAAACCTCCGTTAGCCAAATATATATTTTACTTTATGAGCGCGAGGAATTCATCTTCGTTTAAGACGGTAATACCTAACGCTTGTGCTTTATCTAACTTACTACCTGCTTCTACACCCGCGATAACTACATCGGTGGCTTTAGAAACAGAACCAGTCACTTTTGCCCCTAAATTTTCAAGTAATTCAGTGGCCTCTTTTCTACCATAACTAGATAACGTCCCCGTTAAAACAACGGTTTTACCCGAGAAATAGGAATCGGCAGCGGACACTGTTGAGCCCTTATATTCAAAGTTCACATTTTGTGCTTTTAAGGCATTAACGGTTTCCATATTTCTTTCATCAGCGAAGAAGTTAACAATACTTCTAGCGACGACTGGACCAACATCAGCGATTTCTAATAATTCTTCTTCCTTCGCGGCAATAAGATTATCGATATTCATATATTTTCTCGCTAGTGTTTTAGCCATCTTTGCACCGACTTCTTTAATACCTAAACCGAATAACACTCTTTCTAGGGAATTAGCTTTACTATTTTCAATAGCCTGGATTAAGTTATCCACTGATTTAGATTTCCAACCATCTAAAGAAATGATTTCTTCACGGTGTTCATATAATGTGTAGATTTCACTGACTTTTCTAAAGAAACCTTGGTTAAAGAATTGTTCTGCCACTCTTTCGCCTAAACCTTCAATGTCCATGGCGTCTTTACTAGAGAAATGGATGATACTTTCAATTTGTCTAGCGTCACAATGTGGATTTAAGCAGAAATGCATCGCATCTTTCTTCACCAAAGGTGAACCACAGACAGGACAGTTATTAATCATCACAAATGGGATTTCTGTACCTGTACGTCTCTCAATAACTGGACGCACCACTTCTGGGATGACATCACCTGCTTTACGAATGACAACCATGTCGCCAATCTTTAAATCTTTATCAACGACAAAGTCTTCGTTGTGAAGAGTGGCTCTTTGAACAACTGATCCTGCGACTCTCACTGGTGTTAATACAGCGTTAGGGGTAATCTTACCAGTTCTACCAACTGTGAAGATGATATCTTCTAACTTAGTGACTACTTCTTCAGGTGGGAATTTATAAGCGATTGCCCATCTTGGGGTTTTCGCAGTATAACCAAGCTTGTCATATAATGACATATCATCAACTTTAATGACGATACCATCGATATCATACGCTAAGGATGGACGCTTTTCGGTATATTCATCAATGTATTTAAGCACTTCTTCAATGCCGTTGCATAATCTTCTTTCTGGGTTGGTTTTAAAGCCAAGCGAATCCGCCATTTTAAGCGCTTCACTATGATATCTAATGCCAAAATCAGCGGCATTAACAAAGTAATACCAGAAAGCATCTAAGCCACGGGAAGCGGCAATAGAACTATCAAGTTGTCTAATACTACCAGCGGCAGCATTTCTTGCATTAGCGAATAATGGTTCGCCAGTTTGTTCTCTTTCTTTATTGAGTCTTTCTAAGGACTTCTTTGGCATGAAAACTTCGCCTCTAATTTCAAAGTCTTCATTTAAATTGATGTGGGATGGTATTGATTTAATGGTCATGACATTAGCGGTCACGTCTTCACCAGTGGTACCGTTACCTCTAGTCGCAGCGTACTCTAAATTACCTTTATAACTTAAAGACATACCAAGACCATCAATCTTCATTTCCGCCATATAGGTGACATTATCTAAGCCAGTGATTTCTCTAACTTTCTTATCAAAGTCTCTTAAGTCATCTTCGTTAAAAGCGTTCGCTAAAGAAAGCATCATTCTTTTATGAGTGACTTCTTTAAATTTATCTTGGACGATCCCACCCACTCTTTGAGATGGGCTTAAAAGAGAACGATATTCAGGATTATCGTTTTCAAGCATGATTAATTCTTGCATTAAGCGGTCGTATTCCGCATCGCTTACTGAAGGGTTATCTAATACATAGTATTCGTAGTTGTACTTTTCTAATAGATTACGAATCTCATCTATTCTTTCTTTAACACTCATGCTTCGTGTCCTCCTTTAGAAACACTTGGATGGGTTCCTAAAATTGATTTTTCTCCATGTTCTTCGAAATTGACTTTAATGATGTCGTCGCCTTCTAAGGCAATAACAACACCTTTGCCAAGCTTTTTATGAATAACAATATCTCCAACTTTCCAATCGGTCACATCATTAGTGACATCGTCAAAAATAGGTACGCTTGGTTTCTTTTCTTCTCTTTCAAAATCTAAATGATCGCCATCATTAAAATGATACACCTTTGGTCTTTGTGGTTGAAGACGTGGTCCACTATGGAACATATTATCTCTATTCTGCACCACTTCATTACCAGATTCTTTTAAGAACTGGGAAGGGATTAAGCTGCCTTGTAAGACATAGGAATAATCCATGGCTAAGGTGAGATAGAGTTTCTTTTTCGCTCTTGTCATAGCGACATAGGCTAATCTTCTTTCTTCTTCCATGGCAATATAGCCACCTTCAAGCATTGCTCTTTGGTTAGGGAAGACACCTTGGTTGAATCTTAAAACAAAGACCACTGGGTATTCTAAGCCTTTCGCGGTATGGACAGTCATTAAGGTGACATGGTCACCATCAATGATTTCGTCTTGTGCGCTTAATAAAGCAATATTTTGTAAATATTCATCGAATGTGGATGATGGATTATTTTTTAAATAGTGACGGATATCTTCGAATAAGGCTTTAACGTTTTCGATACGTTCATCACCGTCATCTTCTTTTCTTAAGTGCTCTTGATAGCCAACAGACCAAATCATATCCTCTAAGATTTTAGAGAACACTTCTTCGTTCTTTTTAATATCTTCTCTAGCGATATCAATAAGTTTGACCATGCTCTTAAGAGAATTAACTAAAGATGTTTTAATTTCTGAATCTTTTGGATCAACATCTTCGATATATTCATACATGGATTTATTCGCTCTATTAGCTTCTTCTTTTAATAAGTTTTCAGAAGCTTCACCAAAGCCTCTCTTTGGCACGTTTAGAATACGTGAGAAAGAGATATCATCTTTCGTATTCACAATTAAATGGAAGTATGCTAAGACGTCTTTAATTTCTCTTCTTTGATAGAACTTGGTGCCACCAAAGATCTTATATGGTATTTGATAACGGGTTAAAGCCGCTTCAAAGTCCATGGTGATGTAGTTAGAACGATAGAGTAAAGCAATATCACTATAGTTATAACCACCATAGTCTTTTAGTTTCTTGATTTCTCTAGCGACATAATCCGCTTCTAATCTACCAGAAGGTGAACAGTTGACGGTGATTGGTTCACCACCTAATTCATTAGTGTATAAGTTCTTAGTTACTCTAAGCTTATTATGAGCGATTAATTTATTAGCAGCATTTAAGATTGCTTGTGTACTACGGTAGTTTCTATCCAAAACAATGGTAATCATGTCTGGATATTTTTTATTTAAATCCAAGATGATGTTTTGGTTAGCCCCTCTCCAGGTATAGATTGTTTGGTCTGGATCACCCACTACGTATAAAGAGGTGAATGGTTTTTGAAGTAGGCTAATCATCTTCCATTCAGTATCATTAGTGTCTTGGAATTCATCGATTAGGATATGGTCAATCTTCTCTTGCCATTTATAACGGATATCTGGGAAGTTTTCTAAGATATAGTTTGTTTGGAGTAATAAATCATCAAAGTCTAAGGAGTAGTTTTTATATTTTTCTTCTTCATAGATTTGATAGATTTCTAAGCATGTTTTTTCATCTTCAAATTGTTGATTAACAATCTTAATGTCATCAGGATATTTGCCTAATAGCTTTTGTTTACCTATATAACCCAAGGCTTTACCGACAATCTTATCGCCTCTTTTGAAACCTAATGTCGCGGCGATATCTTTCACTAATTTGGTTTGATCTTCTTCATCCAAGATGGTGAAAGAAGCAGGGAAACCAATCACAGATATTTCATGACGTAAGAAATAGGCTGCGAAACTATGGAATGTTCTAATAGTTAAGTCTTGGCTCATTTGTGGAAGCATTTTATCCACTCTGGATTTCATTTCATTAGCGACCTTATTGGTAAAGGTAATGGCTAAAATTTTCCATGGTAAAACATGCATCTCACTAATAAGGTAGGAAATACGATATGTTAAAACACGTGTCTTACCACTTCCCGCACCAGCGATGATACGGACGTGTTGGGCTTCAGTAGTGACAGCCTCAAATTGATTTTCGTTTAATTCGTTTTGATAATTCATATATTGTTAACAATATATTAACAAAGAAAAGCACGTACATGCAATATCTAACTCATTCTTTTATCGATAAGAAAATTTAAACACTTATCGATACCTGCGATATTGTTAACCACTATTTTGTTATCTATTTCAATGATGGTTGGTGTGCCTAAGATACTAAGTTGATTGATGTCAGCGATATTTTCTTTAATTTCATTACTGATTGGGACTTTATAAATTTGGCTATTAATAAAGTAAGTTACCAAAATCTCACTTTTAGCGAAATCTATGATTTCATCCATCATATCGTGACAATAACCACAGGTTTCTGAATAAACAAAAATTATGTAGTTATTTTCCTTTTGATTCAGGGCATCAAACCATGAAATTGATTGGTTTTTAATGATTTCTTCTTGTTCAATGACGTTTTTGTTATTCGTGGTTTCCCTTGATGGTGAGCAAGAGACCACTATCGCTAGACTCGTTAGCGAAACGAATAGCAAACGAGATGTCATATAAAAAGTATAAGAGTTTTTGTTATTTTTGTTCACAAGAAATGTAAAATAATTGTATGGCGCTTTTTAGCAAAAAAACATCGTTAGTTCATAACATTACCTACATGGCTATCATGACGGCAATTAACTTAATTTTTATTGTCCTTGATACTTATGTGCCGTTTATGATGATTTTGCTTATTTTGCTATTACCATTTATCAGTGCGGTTGTCTCTTATTTCTGTCAAAAGAGATACTACGTTATCTACGCCATAGCGAGTATTGGCTTATGTTTGATATTCAATATCGTTGATACGATTTTCTATATAGTTCCAGCGATTATCTCTGGCTTTGTTATCGGTGTGCTTTTAGATAAGAAGTTTAATCCTTTCTGGATGATCTTATGTTCCACTTTGATTGAAGTGGTTTTGACTTATGCTTTTATTCCATTAATCAATTTGTTAAGTAACGCTGATATCGTTTATACATTCTTAACAATCTTTAAGCTTAATGATTTCGCCTATAAAGATGAGTTGATGCATTTATTTATCCTCTTTATTGCCTTAACTCAGTGCTCATTAACTCACTTTGTTTTATTAACCGAAATTAAGAAAATTGGTATCGAAACTAATACACGTGTCAATTCTTTTATTCCTTATATACTAGGATTATTAGCCTGTTTGGTGATTGGTTTAATATTCGCTTTCACCTATCGAGCACCTTCCTTAGCGTTCATCGCTTTATCGTTCTATTTTGGGATGTTTTTACTCTTTAACATCATTCCTTGTAAGAAACCATTAGTGTATGTCATCTTAGGAGTTTCTGAATTAGTGATGTTTATCTTATTTGTTTTATTCTTCACTAAAATTAGTAAACCAATGGGCTTTACGCTCTTTGGTTTATTCCCTCTTGGAATTGCAATTACAAGTTTCTTCCAAAATTGTTTGCTAAATAAAGGTTCTAATATTTAAAATAATATTACTATGGTAGATTTACTCAAGGCGTTCGGACGCGGTATCTTATATGTCATTTTGTGCCCATTCTTCCTCGTAGTTTTGGCACTTTTCGCGGTGATTGGCCTTTTAGCGTTTATCTTCCAATTATTTAAATCTATTTTCTACTTCTTTACCGGTCAGAAGTTCTTCCCTGAATTACCTGAAGATAAAGAGTTACGTTTAAAAAGAGAAGCGGAAGAAGCTGCGAGAAATCCACAACCCCAACCAGTTCCACAAGCCACTCCAATTCAAAATCAACAAAGCAACTTAATCTTCGAAGAAGTCTATGATGAAAATGCCTTTTTAGAAGAACCTGAGGTGGCTCCCATAGTTAAGGCAGCTCCACAACCAGAACCACAAAGTGTTGAACAAGCTTGCTTCCAAGAAGAACCAAAATATGAAGCACCCGCTCCACAACCTGCTCCTATGCCAGCACCACGTATGCCTGAGCCAGAGCCAGAACCTGAACCAGAAGAACTAATTTCTGATGAAGAAGCGGATGACGCACCACTCTCTGATTTCTTAGATCCATTCAATGATGAACCTCCTATGAGAGATGAAAGCAATGAAATCTTAGAAGTCTATCGTCCAAAAGGTAACAACGATTACGCGGACGCTGATGATTATGAAGACAGCACCGATAACGGTGTAAATATTAAATTTGATGATTGAGGTAAACGATGAACTTAAACTTAATGATTAAAATGACGGAAAATGACAAAAGAGTGCTTATCGCCCTTCTTTTCATCATTATCATTATCTTTGTTCTTATCGGTGTCATTGGCTCAATCATGATTAGAACCATGAAATGGCAAGGTAAGAAATGCGATACCTTAGTGAGTGATGTTGTTACCAATCACATTGTTAAAACACCACATCAATTAAGAATGTACGCGGCGAAAAAGAATATCCGTTTATTCATTAAGCAAGCCTGGATTGGTATTATTATCATTCTCGTGGGTGTGGCTACTATTTGTATTAGAAACGCTATTGTTAAAGATTGGACATATGATCCATTCAACACTACTAACGGCTTTGGTACATTATTATTCACCTGGGACTTCTCTGATCCAAGTATCTATTCCACATTCTTTGGTAAATGGAAAGTCATCTCTGATTGGCCAAAGTTAGCGAATCAACCACACTTCGCTGCTGAAGCTATCTGGTCATATATTTATGTTCCATGTGTCGTCGTTGGTGGTACTTGGTACATGATTGCGGCGCAAGCGTATTTAGCGAGAACAATCCGTGGCATTAAGCTCTCTAAGAAAGTGTTTGAAAAGAGTCTTGATAACTATGATCAAAACACTCCTACACCACCTACAAGCAATCAACCAGTGCAACAATAATAGAAAACCTCTCGAATGAGAGGTTCTTTTTTTAGTTATTCAATAACTTAATGATAATGGCTATTATCTCGTAAGCCGCATATCCAAAGATGAGGATATCTAGCGCAATAACGATCCATAATAGACGTGTTTTAAGACGTGCCTTGCGGGCAAGTTTTTCACTATCGACAACTTCTTCTATCATGGCGTTACCTCCTAGTATTTAATGCTATTGCTTGTTCTTGGATATGGTTGGACATCACGGATATTTTGCATACCGGTAATGTACATTAATAATCTATCAAATCCGATACCGAAACCAGAGTGTTTGCAGCCACCGTATCTACGGGTGTCTAAGTACCAATCCAATTCCTTATCGTTACCGAGTTTTTGCATCTTCTTAAGTAAGATGTCATATCTTTCTTCTCTTTGAGAACCACCGACGAGTTCACCAACGGCTGGGACTAATAAGTCACAAGCGGCAACGGTCTTACCATCATCGTTTTCTCTCATATAGAAGGCTTTGATTTCTTTTGGATAATCGGTTAAGAATAATGGGCCTTTAACGATTTCTTCAGTGAGATATCTTTCGTGTTCACTTTGTAAGTCCATACCCCATTCGATGTTATTGTTTTCGAATTTATGGCCTTCAGCGACCGCTTTCTTTAAGAGTTCAACACCTTCAGTGTATGTCATTCTCTTAAAGTCACTATTAGCGACGTGATTGAGTCTTTCTAATAATGTCTTATCAATCATGTTGTTGAAGAATTCCATTTCTTGTGGGCAAGCAGACATGATGTAGTTAATGCAGAACTTGACACAGTCTTCAATAACATTCATGTTACCTTCTAAATCAGTGAACGCCATTTCTGGTTCCACCATCCAGAATTCAGAAGCGTGACGGACTGTATTGGAGTGTTCCGCTCTAAAGGCTGGACCGAATGTATAAACGTCTCTAAAGGCTAAGGCGAATGGTTCAACGTGTAATTGACCAGTAACTGTTAAGTTAACCTTACGGCCATAGAAGCTGTTTGGATCTTTTGTGTCGTGTGTGACAACGTCAAAGACGTTACCAGCACCTTCACCATCGTTAGTGGTGATTAATGGTGTGTGGACATAAATGAAACCATTATTTTGGAAGAATTCATGAATCGCGAAGGAAAGAACACTTCTCACACGATAGACCGCTTGGAAAGTATTCGCTCTTGGTCTAATGTGGGCGATTTCTCTTAAGAATTCAAAGCTGTGTCTCTTCTTTTGAAGTGGATAGTCATCAGCGACATCACCTTCTAAAGAACAGGATTCCACAGCGATTTCAAATGGTTGTTTGTTTTCTGGAGTTAAAACTAATTTACCAGTGACTTTAATAGCCGCACCAGTTTTAAGGCTTGATAAGATGTCGTGATTAGCGCACTTATCGTTATATACTAACTGCACACTCTTGAAGTATGTGCCGTCATTAAATTCCACGAAACCGATAGAACCGTTATCACGGTTGGTTTTGACCCAGCCTTCAAGTTCTAATGTTTCTAAGGAATTAATCTCTTCTTGGTCGCCGTTAAGGACGATGTCATAGAGTTCGAAATTGGTAATTTTCATAGGTTCCATAATACTATGCTCCTTATTAACTATTCTAGTTATCTAAGATAACTTTGTCATCTTAATTTTGGAATTCATTCCATTTTTCGATAGACCAGTTAGGATCAACCCCTAAATCTAGTCCAGCGAAAACCTTCATATCATACAAGTGTTCAGCGACCTTTGCAATCATTGCTGCATTATCTGTGCAGCACCACATTGGTGGAATGATGATGTGAGCGCCTAATTTATCACACTCTTTTTGCATCTCTGCACGTAAGTATGAGTTAGCGGAGACACCACCCGCGAGAACGACTTGTTGGACGTTATATTCTTTAATAGCTTTGACTGCTCTTGAGATGACCATACCGACAGCGACATCTTGGAAGCTACGGCACATATCGGCCACTCTTATTTTTTCGCCTTTTTGCTCTAGATTATGCACTAAATTAATGACATTGGTCTTTAGACCAGAGAAAGACATATCATATGTATGTTCACCACTTAATGGTGTTGGTAAATGATATGTATGTTCACCTTCTTTAGCTAACTTATCAATCGGAATGCCACCTGGATAAGGAAGACCTAAGACTCTAGCGACTTTATCGTAACATTCACCAATCGCGTCATCTCTAGTTTCACCAATGATTTCAAATGTCATATGGTCTTTCATAATGACGAGTTCAGAGTTACCACCACTGACGACAACCGCTAACATTGGGAACTTAAGTTCTTCGTTAAATTCGTTAGCGTAAATGTGTCCGGCTAAGTGATGGACTGGGATTAATGGTTTCTTATAGAGCATTGCTAATGTCTTAGCGCATTGCATGCCTACATGAAGCGCACCAATAAGACCTGGGCCTCTTGTAACAGCGAAGGCATCGATGTCTTCTAATTTAACGTTTGCCTTTTCTAAAGCTTCTTTTAAGACTAATGAGATATTCTCACAGTGAAGTCTAGAAGCGATCTCAGGCATAACACCACCATATTTTTGGTGGACTTCTATTTGTGTGTTGATGACATTAGAAAGGAGTTTACCATCCTTAGTAATCGCAACACTTGTTTCATCACAACTTGATTCTATTGCTAATATTAATGCCATGTTATTTCACCTGTAAAATCATGTAATATGCATCATCACCGTTATCGTAATAATGCGGTTTGGTTGTTTCGATTTCGAAACCGTGTTTCTTATAGAACTTAATTGCGGGTTCGTTATTGGTTCTGACTTCAAGAGTTAGTGTTCTAACTTTCTTAGCGTAACAGTCGTTATAGATTTCATCCATCATCGCTGAACCTAATTGCTTTCTTTGTAAATATGGATGGACAGCGATTTGACAGATAGTGGCGCTATCGAATGTTTCCCAATAATCACAGAAGCCCACAACTTGATAGCCTTGTTCGTTATTAATTGAGAGTTCAATGACCCAGAAATGAGCAACAGGATTTTCCTTTAATTCATAAAGGATATTCTCTTCTCTCCAAGCCCCATGAGGAAAGCATAATCCTTCAATTTCCATGATGGCTTTAAGATCATCAATTTTAGCTTCTCTAATGTTCACGAATAGGTTTTGCATATTAGTCCTTCATGTACACTGGTTTCAATGAAAGTGGGTTAATAGATTCTAACGAATCTTTAAGATTTAACATCTCTTGAAGATTGTTAGCCATCACGCCTTCAATGTTTAAGTATTTGGTTTCACCACAGACACTGTAGTCTGGATGATCTTTAATGTAGCTAATGACTTCATCGTTTTTCATGATGCAGTCATCAAGTAAGATTTTTTGGTCTTCATACACACCGACGTAAGAACGACCACTTCTCGCGTTGATTAAACAAATCGATGGACGTACACCATCTTTTTGCACTCTTAAGGAACTAACTGCATAAAGTTTGGCGTCTAAAGCGACCGCGATTGTTTTCGCGATTGTAATCGCAATACGAACGCCTGTATATGAGCCAGGACCTTTAGCGACAATGACTTCTTTGATGTCTTCTTTTTGGATGTTGTGTTTCTCTAAAAGCTTATTGAGTTCCACAATCATATATTCTGATTGTCTTTGCCAAGCTTCATAAGAAATGTATTCCAATAAGAGGTTATCTTTAGCAATGCCAACTGAAAGGTTGGTGTTTGAGGAATCTAATAAAACTGTAATCATTACTTTAATCCCTCCATAAGCTCTTTATCATCGCTTGTAATCTTAATGTTTCTCACGTTGTCTTGGACGTGAGTAATATTCACTTCAATAGCGGTTTCTGGGATGAGATCTTTAATGAATTCTGGCCATTCAATAACGGTAATACCGGTTTCATAACCAATGTATTCATCTAAACCAATATCGGTATTCACATCCGCGAGACGATAGGCATCAATATGGATGAGCGGTCTATCACCATCGAAGTAAACTTTCATAATGTTGAATGTTGGAGATTGAACAACGCTTTTAATGTTTAAAGCTTTGGCGATACCTCTAACAAGAGTGGTTTTTCCTGCGCCTAAATCACCGGTTAAACAGAATGTTGAACCAGGTTTACAGAGGGCAACAAATTTCTGCCCAAGTTGCATTGTTTCTTCGGCGCTTCTTGTAGTAATTTGATATTCCATGTTTATTCTTTCTTTGTGCTTTCTAAATATTGTGCGAAGTAGTTGTTGATAAGTTCGTCATTAAAAGGAAATTCGCGTTTACGCATTCTTTCAACGATAATCTTGGTTTGGTTCTTTAGAACCGCATCTAATTCGTCACTATATTGATAAGTATTTTTATGGTGTAGATATTCTTTTTCGTCTAAGACTCTAATTTCATTGTCATGAAAGAGCTTAGCGTCTAAATCATAATCAATATATTTGATTGAGTCTTTATCGATGATGCTTGGAGAAGCGATATTGCAGTAATAGCAAACGCCATCTTTCTTCATCATGCAGATAACATTCCACCATTCTTTTTTAGAGAAGATGGTGACCGCTGGTTCTTTAGTAAACCAGCAGCGGCCATTAGCCTCAATAACTTTGGCCTTTTTAGTCGCTATGACTAGATAGTCTTCGTTGTTTTCTAATACTAAACCACGGTCCCAAACACGATGTAAGGCACCATTATGTTTATAACAACGGATACTATACCAACGTCCGACGGATGACATATTATTCTCCTGCTAATAATCTCACGAGAGCATCAACGTCTTTGCAGGATTGCTCAAATCCTTCATAGTCAAATGGTTTTTCAAACGGAATAGCCATCACACCATCGTCATAACTTAAATATGCAGCGGAATGGCCAGCCCAGATAACGACGTTAACATTGAATAAATGATTATCTAATCTGATTCTACGAACATCATTAATGAAGCTACCACCTAAGACTTTACGGAAGTCAGCGTCCTTTGGACCATAGACCACTAAATCTTCTTTTTCTTCTAAGACTTCTAAATCATCGACATTATTTGGCAAGTCGTATGGTTGTTTAGGATTCTTATAAGCAATAACGAAACGACCTTCAAATTCCAAAGTATTTGGCATGGTAATGTACTTACCCACAAATAGAGGTGGAACTTGTTGTCTCTTTTGCATTGGTCTTAATAAAGCCACTTCGGCGTAAGTCACGTGGTGACCTTTGTGGTCCATTCTCACAACGTTTCTAGAATTGATTGAGACTGCATCTTTATAGACACCATCACCAGTGAAATCAGCGAGGGCCATTTTTTCATCTGGGTTATATCTCACATCATCGTATGTGTCATTGAATTGTCTGTCTCTTAACACTTTAGTGACATAAGCCATGTACTCTTTGGTTTTCTTTGGGAAACCTCTTCTACTTAATAAGTAGTAAAGGATCATACCAACGAGAAGAGCACCAGCGCCACAGTAACCAATAATCTTTAAGACTTGGCTATTATTCATAATTAAGAACATGACACCAATGATACCAACAAGAATCACAACCATGAGGATGTTACTGATTCTTCTTTGTTTAGAATATTCTCTAAAAAGGGCTTTTCTCTTTTCTTCAACGTCTTTTTGATATGGTTGAGCTTCTACTTCTTCTTCAAACTCTTCCATATTTTCCTTGATATCTTTTTCTTCCATGGGAGTTCCTCCAAACTGTAATAACTATAACACAACAACATTTATAATGTTACTTATTTATATATCACATGTGACAAAAATCCATTTGCATTAGTTAAACAAAAGTTTATGATTACTGGTGGGAGCTGAACGAAATTCGGCTGAGAGGGTCCTTCTTGGGACCGACCGTACCTGATCTAGGTAATTCTAGCGGAGGGAACTTTTTTATTTAAAACGTTCTCCCCTCGACTAGCTTGAGGGTTTTTATTTAATAAGGAGGTCCAATATGGAAGAAACTTCTCAAACATTTTGGCAAAAGTATGGCTGGATGTTCGCTATCGGAAGCGCAGTTCTAGCTATCTTAGTTTTACTATTACCAATTCTAAATTATGAAATTAGAGAAGCTGTTTATGACACAGTCACTGGTGACAGAATTAGTAAAACTGATTATGTTTACAATGTAAACTTAATCACATACTTCACTAGCAGCTTCAAACTCAATTACACAATGTACATCACATTAGGTTTAATTGTGATTGGCATTGGTGTAGCCGCATCGAGTTTACTTAAAAAAGAACTATTAGCTGCGAGCGGTATCTTTTTCTTACTTGCGATGTGCATGATTATCTTAAGTAAGGAGTTCTTTAAATCAGACGAAAATGCGGTCATGGATTATGCTAAAATCGTGGGTGATCAAACCCAGGAAGGTTTTAGTGCTTCATTACATGACGTCACGTTGTCCTGGGGTAGCGGTTTAGGCATTGCCTTTACCAATTTTGCTTTCGCATTCACGATGGCAAGTAACAAACAACATACCGTTAGAGAAATTGTTGAAGAAGGTGTTTTAATCTCCCTTGCCTTTGTTCTCAATTTCATCAAAATCCCTGTTGGTCCAACAGGTGGTTCCATCAACTTCCAAATGTTACCATTAATGGTCATCGCTTTAAGACATGGCCCACAACATGGTTTCATCGCTGGTGGTATTATCTACGGTTTGTTAACTTGCCTTACTGATGGTTATGGCTTTGCCTGCTACCCATTCGATTACTTAATTGGTTTTGGTTCTGTGGCGGTCATGGGCTTCTTTAGAAAGTTCATCTTCTCCAAAGAACAAAAGACATACAACGTCAAAGGTATCATCTTTATCTTATTAGCGGGTTTATTAAGCACTGCGGTAAGATATATCGGTTCTAACGTCTCTTCGATTGTAGTGTATGGCTACAACTTAAAAGCGGCATTAGAATATAATGCCTTCTACATTCCATTATCTGGTTTAATTTCCACTCTCGCATTCATTGCGATCTATGGACCATTAATCAGCATTAATAGACGTTATCCAATTGTTCGCGAACAGCAAACAGTCGCTCAATAATTAACTTAAATATTAGGCCAGTTGATTTCTTTCACACCATTATCGTGAAGATATTGATTGGCCTTTTTAAAATGGTTATTTCCAAACCATCCCCCATGATTCGCGGCTAAAGGCGATGGATGAATACATTCTAAGATCAAATGAGAAGGGTTATGCAAATAGCCCTTTAATTTTCTCGCTGGTCCTCCCCAGAGAAGAAAAACCATTGGAGTTGTTTGTTTATCTAAAACTTCTAAGACTGCCGCTAAAAACTGTCTATATTCTTCAATATTGTGACTTAAAGCTTGATGCGCTCTGACGGATAAAATGGAGTTTAAAAGAAGAACGCCTTGATTTGCTAAATAGGTTAAGTCTCCAGAAGAGAAATCCATTTTGTAATCATACTCTTGAGCAATCTCTTTGTAGATGTTAATTAATGATGGAGGAACCTTAATTCCTTCAGGTACAGAGAAAGATAAACCCATCGCTTGACCTGGTTCATGATATGGATCTTGACCAATAATGACCACTTTGACTTTATCTAATGGAGTTAATCTAAAAGCGTTAAATAAAAGTTCCCTAGGTGGGTAACAAGTATAGTCTCGATATTCTTTGTTTAGAAAGTCGTTAAGCTTTAAACAAAACTCTTCATTTTGGAGTTTCTTAAAGAACTCATTCCATGTCTTTGGTGTCTTTTCCATGCACCAATTTTAACATTTTTATGTTATTCAGGAAGATAAAACTTTATAATGTGGGTGTGTTTGGCCACGCCAAACAAAATGAAGTATATGAAGATTATCTATTTTACAACCGCACTTAAGAAAGAGGACTATGCAGCCTTTTCTTCAGCGTGGGAATCTTTAAACACCTCAATTCAAAATCTTCATAACCGTTTAATTCGCGCTTTAGCGTTAACTCACGAAGTGGAAGTTATCTCCATTCGTCCTTTCTCTAGAAAGTATTGCAAGCTCAAAAAGTTAGAACCTGAAACTAAAACAGAAGGTAAGATTACCTGGCACTATGTCGGTATTAGAAGATTGAAACTACAGCGTTATTTATCAATCAACGCTCAATGCAAAAAGATTATGAACAGTATCGAACTTAACGATGCAATCGTTATTACCGATACACTTAATCCAAACGTTTTAAATAACTCCACCGCTTTTGCTAAGAAATATAACTTACCAATCATCGGTGTGTGTAATAACACTCCAAGTATGATTAAAGCAGCAGGTCCATCCTACACAAAGTACCTTTTAGGTAAGGCTAGTAATTTATCTGGTTATATTACCTTAACGCCAGGTTTGAATGAATTATTCAATAAGAGCAATAGAGCGAATATGTCGTTTGAAGGTATCCTTGATACCAAGGTTACACAAAAGAATAAAAACCACTACGGCAAATACATCTTTTATAACGGTTCTTTAGAAGAAAGATTTGGCGTTTATGAATTAATCAAAGCCTTTAAAGAATTAGATAATCCTGATATCAATCTTTATATCTCTGGCTATCACGGTAATAAAGAACACCTAGAAAAGGCTATTGATGGTAGCCATAACATTATTAATATGGGTATGCTCCAAAGCGATGATGTTATCTCATTCGCTAATCAATCATTAGTGAACATTAATCCATGTCCATATTCTGAAGACTTTGACCGTTACTTAATCCCAGATAATATTGTGGATTATCTCAATGCCGATTCCATCTTAGTGAGCGTTAGAAACCGTCATTTCAAGAAATACTTTGAAGATGATGCAGTGTGGATCAAGAGCAACGAAATCTATGATTTGCTTAAGGGTTTAAAGACTGCGCTTAACACCACTAAAGAAAAGAGAAGCGAATTAATTAAAAAGGCGAATACAGATGCGAATAAGCTTTATTCCATGCAAATGATTAATCGCCGCACTATTCTCTTCCTCAAACAATTCTTAAAACAAAAAGACTAATTTGAAGCAAGATTATTGCATAAAGTTTGCCTTTTTATATATTTTTTAATAAAATCTAAACGCATTTATGGAAAACGATATTATTAGCCAACAAGAACAACTAGCGAAGAATCTCGCTTACTATCGTAAGGCCAGTGGTCTTACCCAATTAGAACTCGCGGAAAAGTTTAACTATTCCGATAAGTCTGTTTCTAAGTGGGAAAGAGGCGAAGGTTTCCCTGATATTTTTGTTTTGAAATCACTCGCGGATTTCTATGGTATCAACGTTGACGACTTCTTCCAAAGCGAACATAAAGCCGTGAAGCTTTCTCAAAGCAAAAAGAGAAAACAAACATACCTTAAACTCTTATCCATTGGTTTAGGTTGGTTAGTCACTGTTATTACATTCTTCTTACTTAATACCTTATTAGGTAATTCCTATCCATTCAAACCATGGTTAACATTCATCTATGGTACATTAGTGACTGGCATTATCTTGGTGGTTTGGGAATTCATCTATCACAATAGATTTTTAAGAATGATTGCTGCGTCCATTATTATTTGGACATCAGCGTTATCATTGTTCCTCACCTTTTTAGTGGTGATGAACTTACCACTTCCATTATTATTCGTGGTGGCTATTCCATTAGAAATACTCGAAATCATTTGGTATCTATTTAGAAGAAATAGAAAGAAGTAAAAAGAAAACTGGCGATTGCCAGTTTTTTTAGTCTTCGTTCAATCCGTCATTAATGAACAGGATACCAAGTGTTTGTGGACCACAGTGACTTGTAATTGTGGCGCCTGCATTAGTTTCATAGATTGTTTTGAATCCACGATTCTTTAAGGCTTCAATAGCCACAGCGACCATTTCAGGTGTCGCTTGTGTATGTGTCACGAAGGCGACAGAGAGATCTGGATTGGCAAATTGTTCTAATGTGTCTTTGCAGTATCCTGCAATAACTTGTGTCTTACGACCAATGTACTTTTTAGCAGGAGCCATTTTACCATCACTGACGATGATTTGTGGCTTGATTCTAAGAATGGTTGCACCAAATCTTAATAAGCCAGAACATCTACCACCTTTATGTAAGTATTCAAGTGTTTGAATAACAAAGCTTGCTTGAACATAAGGGATACGTGCCTTAACTTTCTCTACGATTTCTTCTGGTTTAAGGCCTTTGTCTCTTAACTTAGCAGCGTAGATCGCTTGTAAAGCAATACCGGTAGATAAGCTTCTTGAATCGATAATATAAACGTTATCGTATTTACTAGCGATTTGTTGAGCGTGGCTACATGAAGAAGAGATTTCAGAGCTTAAAGAAATATGGACAATAGCCTCATATCCTTTAGCGAGTAAGTCATCAAAATATTCACGATATTGGAAATCGTTAATCGCACTGGTGCGTGGTAAGACTTTTTCTTTAGCAACGAAGTCAAAGATGTCTTGGGAGGTGATATCACCATCTAAATAGGCGGTTTCGCCGAGTAAGACGGTGAATGGAATCATCTCTAAGTTGTATTGTTTAATTAGTTCTTTAGATAGGTCGACAGTAGATTCGACGGAAATAGCAATTTTCATAACACGAATATTATAGCCGAAAATATTATCATGTCCACACTAGCGCGCATAACTCGCGAAATTGGTACAGTGTAACATGGGGGATATGCTACATTTCGATTGCTTTTTTATCGGCCTCATCGAATTTTTTTAACAAATCTTCGACGGTTAGTTTTGCTTTTTCTTCGCCTCTGACATCAAAAATGATGTGACCAGTATGGAACATAATGAGACGGTTACCATATGTAATAGCGTCTTTCATGTTATGGGTAATCATTAATGTTGTCATTTGATTTTCTTTGACGATTTTATCTGTTAATTCCAAGACTTTCTTCGCTGTCTTTGGATCAAGAGCAGCGGTATGTTCGTCTAATAAAAGGATTTGTTTAGTTAAGTCAAATTGACGAATCTTCTTATCAAATTCTTCATACGCGTTTGCGAGCGCTTCACGCTTTTCTTTGAAAGATAAGTATTTGTTCTTTCTAATTTGCGCTTTTTGGTTTTTGTATTCCACTAAAGCGGGTTTATAGACGCTTTCAAACTCTTTTTTAGCGACATCGTGGTCTTTTTCTGAGAATGTGATGTAGTCCTTTTTAACGGTCTTATGTGTTGGTTTATTACGCATCGTTGCCATTAAAAGAGTTAAAGCTTGTCTTTGACCACCAGACATCACACCTACTTTTTGATTAAGTCTATCTTCTAAACCTAAATCAAATCTCTTTAATTCACGGATGAATTCTTTTTTGTGAGATTTTCTAAAGCCCCATAAGAATGGTGAGTGTTTTCTACCACGTCTATAAGCAATTTCTAAGTTTTCAATGACTGACATTTCACCACATGTACCCATCATTGGGTCTTGGAAGACGTGACCGAAATAAGCGGCGCGTTGATGTTCTTCCATCTTGGTAATATCAACATCATTTAATAAGACTTGGCCTGAATCTGGTTTAATGACACCAGTAAGAATGTTCATTGTGGTACTTTTACCAGAACCATTACTACCGATGATGGTGACGAATTCACCACTTTCGATTTGTAAATTAACGTGGTCAAGGGCCACCCTTAGGTCTTCTTTATTACCAGTGAGGTTGAATGTTTTGGTAACGTTTTTAAGTTCTAACATAACTATTCAGCCTCCTTATTCTTTCTTGAGAAGAGTTTTAGTATGCCTGATTTAATCATTGGTAAACAAAGCGCTAAAGCGATTAAGAAGGCATATAGTAATTTGGTTAAGTCTGTTGGCATCTTGAATACTTGTGTCGCAATCATGATAATAGCGAAATAAAGAATGGAACCTAAACTGATGGAGATAAGAGCGTTTTTAAACGATCTCTTACCAAATAATGTTTCACCAATTAAGATACTCGCTAAGCCAACGACAAGGTAACCAGTTGCCCCTTGAGCGTTCATACCACTATCGATTTGGGCGATAAGCGCACCCGCTAAACCGATAAGAGCGTTACTAATAGAAACACAGATAATTGTGGTTACTGTGGTGTTAATGCCTTGTGATTTAGCCATTTTCTCATTGATACCAGTAGCACGGATAGCCATGCCATATTCAGTACCAAAGAAGAAATACGCTACACCTAAGACAATTGCAACGATGACCGCCACGACCATAACTTGTTGCCAACCATGGAAGAATTTTGGATCTAAGAAACCAAAAATTGTTTTAGAGTTATCAATGCCATTGATTTCAGAAGCAAAGATTCTACCATTAGCTAAGCCAAATAATAATAAGGCAATAGAACCAGATGCGGTCATGGTGATAATACCACTAAGTAACTTTGGTATTTTTAATACTCGATTTAAGAAGCCAGTAACAAAACCGCATAAGCCACCGGCAAGCATGCCGACAAATGTGGCAAGAATTGGAGGTACGTTTTGTGTAATCATGAGGGCGCATGCTGCACCACCAATTAACAAACTACCTTCAGCGGTCATATCAGCGAAATCGAGTATTCTAAATGTTAAGAATACACCGAGGGCCAATAGACAGCATGGTAAGCCCATGCTTAATGTCAAACGTATTAGCTCTGCGAAATCCATGTTTATTTAGCTTCTTTCCAAGGGAATTCTGCTGGTAAGTCTTCTGCTTTGAAACCAGCATCTTCTAAGTTCTTTTTATTGAATGTGTATGAGCATGTATCTGCGGTATTGAAGAACACAGGTACATCTTTAATAGCGGAACCTTTTAAGATTTTAGCCGCTAATTCAGCAGTTTTAAGTCCTAAATCGTAGTAGGAGATAGAAACAGTAACTTGACCACCATCAAGCATACCTTCTTCACCAACGATGACTAATGTTTTATTTTGTCCTAAGCCGTCTTTGACTTTAGCCATGTTACTAGCGACTGTGTTGTCGGTTGGAATCCAAATAGCATCAACTTCAGCGGCTAATTCCGCGATGTTTGTCTTAATTGTGAATTGGTCAACGCATGTCTTAGTAACAACTTCTAAGCCTTCAGTTTTAGCAACTTCTTCTGCCATTTCTGCTTGAACACGTGAATTTTGTTCATTTGCGCAGTAGAAGATACCTAACTTTTTAGCGGCTGGAATCATTTTCTTTGTTAATTTAATTTGATTACCTAAAGCTTCTTCTGGTTGTAAGTCACTTGTACCAGTAATGAAACCTTCTGGAGCTTTATTATCTTTAAGTAAACCCGCACCAACAGGATCAGTCACAGCAGTGAATAATAATGGAGTTGTAGAACCAATATTTTCTTGTGCGGCTTTTAAGGCTGTAGCACATGGAGTAGCAATCGCTAAATTGAGTTTGTGCTTTTTGCTAGCCATACCTTTGGCTAATGTGGAGTTAGTAGCGGCTGTCGCTTTAGCGTTTTGAACGTCAATCTTCAAATCACCGAAGCCAGCGTCCTTAAGACCTTGGATAAAGCCTTCTCTCGCATTGTCTAAGGCAGCGAATTCACCAAATTGGAGAATGCCAATGTCAGTGCTTTCGTTTGAGCAGCCTGTCATCATAAATGGTGTAAGCATGAGTGGTAAGAGCGTGAGTAATTTTGTCTTTTTCATTTTAATGTCCCCCTTAATGAAATAAAAATTGGTGTCCTGTTTGGCACCAATTAATAATTCATCTTTTTTATTATCGGTGCCATTGATTAAGTTCTTGTAATCAATAACACCTTAATAGCTAAAAGGCCAAGATTATTGATTACCTCTTGGATAATAGTAGCTATAAAAGTAATAAAATGCTCTTTTCATAATTTTACTTGGCTATAAGTTTAGCACTATAAGAAAAATGCGCAACAAAAAACTTTTTTTATTTTTATTTTAGTAAGATGTTATCTAATCATTTTTGCTACGCGTGACGTTGTAACTCTTTTTTATATATAAATACGCGCCCGTGTGTACTAGAATATAAGTGCTTAAACAACATAAAGGAGTCCTTATATGGAAAATTCTATTTTTAAGGCGCGCCTTATTCGCAAGCTGATTATCGCAGGTGGCTTTACTGCGCTCACAATCGGCGCGATTGTAGGTGTGAAGCTAACTAATGATTTAGTTATTGCGCCAAACTCTGGTTTTATTACGGCTGCACTTTGTAGCGTTGAAACCGGTGGTGAAAAAAACAACATGGGCGACAAGCTTGCTGTTGAAATTGAACAAGAAGGTATCGTTTTAGCTAAGAACGATAATGATGTGTTACCACTTAAGAAGGAAGTGAATCACATCAATGTCTTTGGCTATGATGCTGTTGAATGGGTTATCTCCAACTCTGGTTCTGGTAGTGCTGATGGTAACAAGAGCACAAAAGATTACCGTGCTTATGGTATCATCGACGCGTTTGATGAAAGAGGCATCGCTTATAATGATGACATCATCAAATACTATGAAAAATGGGCAACCCCAAGAGATAGAGACACAAAGTCCTATGGTTCTGATTACAATACCATCTATCGTTTAACAAACCCAAGCTTATCTAACAACGCTGACTATGCAGCACTATATGATGCCGCGAAGGGCGACACTGATACAGCAATCGTCTGTATTGGTAGATATGGTGGCGAACACTTAGATCCACCACATGAACAAGTTAATAATTATAAGGCCAAAAACACAAAGAACACTGAACGTGGTTATCTTGAAATCACTCTCGAAGAAGAAGAGCTTTTAAGAGCCGTTGGTCAAGACTATGAAAACGTTATCGTGATCATTAACTCCACCAACGTCATGCAAATGGACTTCATGAGAGATATTCCAGGTTTAGATGCTTGCTTACTCGTTGGACCAACTGGTTCCTTTGGTTATAGAGCCATCCCACAAGTTCTCTATGGTGAAATCAACCCATCTGGTAGAACAGCGGACACATGGCCAATGAATCACCGTTATAATGTCACTTACTACACAAGTGGTTATTGGTCAAATAATGGTAACTCCAACCAAGCCGCTCAGGGTTCCTATTATACTGGTGTCCCAAGTGGCGCTAACTTAGCAAACAGCAATACTAATGCTGGTCATGGCCACGCCATCTTCGCAGATTACTATGAAGGTATCTACGTTGGCTATAAATGGTTTGAAACCGCTGATGCTGAAAAGTTCTGGGATAATGAACCATACAATGGTTATGAAAACGTTGTGGCTTACCCATTTGGTTATGGTTTAAGCTACACCAATTTCAAATGGAACTTAAAGTACGCTCAAAACAGCGGTAGTTCCTTCAAACCAAACCAAGAATTAGAATTCATCGTCGAAGTTACCAACACTGGTAAAGTCGCAGGTAGAGATGTCGTTCAATTATATTTGACTGCTCCATACTATGAAGGCCAAATCGAAAAAGCATCCGTGAAACTTGTTGGTTTCCAAAAGACCGACTTATTAATGCCAGGTGAAACACGTGACGTCACTATTAAGGTCAATACAAATGAATTTATGTCATTTGACTGCTACGACGCTAATGGTAACGGCCATGCTGGATATGAATTAGATAAAGGTGACTATGTCATTAAAGCAATGACAGACGCCCATAACTTAAGAGCGGGCTCTAACAACAATACCGCTAAGTATCGTTTAAGTGACACAATCAATATCGATACTGACGATGCTACTGGTAATGAAGTTAAACCATTATTCACTGGTGAAAACGCTATTGATGGTGTTTCCGTCGATGGTAAATCTATTGGTGAACCAATTGAATACTTAACAAGAGCTAACTTTGCTCCGTTAATGACAGCGTACAATGCTACAAGACCATGGAACGCAGGATTAAAGACCACTGATAGTGCTAGCAAACCAACTTCCTATACCACAAGTATGGCTAGCGCATGGGATAAAGCAACTGTCGATGTCTTTGGTAAAGAATTAAGAAAAGACGAGCCAACATTCGATGCTAAAAATGGTCTAAAAGTTCTTGATGATAAGAATCAATTAACTGAATTAGGTATGATTTTAGCTCAAGACTACAACGCTCCTGAATGGGAACCATTATTAGATCAATTAACATGGAAAGAAGGCACAAACATTCCTAAGAAAACAAGTTATGGTAGACCTGGTTTCAGTTCTCTTGGCTTAAAAGAAGGTAGAGCTGTTGAAAGAGGCTATTGTGACTATTATGATGCTGAAGGTGCCTGTATGGTCGGCGCTACAGTTGACGGCAAACACTTAACAGCTTATCCAGATCCATGCTTACAAGCTCAAACATGGAACGAAAATATGCTTTACTTATTCGGTTTATCCGAAGCTAAAGATATGGCCTTAGGTGGTAAAGACTACTTATATGGTCCAGCAAGTAACATTCACCGTAACCCATATGGTGGTAGACACGCTGAATACCATTCAGAAGATGGCTTCTTAGCTGGTCGTTGCTTAGCTAATGTCACTAAAGGTTTATCTGATGGTGGTAAGAATGGCTTCATTAAGCACTTCGTTGCTAATGATACTGAATATCACCGTGTCGGTTTATTCACATGGATGACCGAACAAGCATTACGTGAAATCTACTTACGTCCATTCGAAGAATCCATCAAACGTGGCGAAGGTTGTGCAGTTATGTCTTCCTTCAACCGTATTGGTGCGGTTTGGACTGGTGGTTCTCAAGCTTTATGTCAAGGTGTTCTCCGTAATGAATGGGGATTCAATGGCATGATGATTACTGACTATACAGAAAACGGTACATTGCAAGACGCCAACCAAATGTTTAGAGCAGGTGGAAACTATGTTCTTGCTGATTCTAACTTCTCTGCAGCCAGCCAATCCTCTGCAACAGTTAGATTCAAATGGAGAGTCAGAGAAAGCGCTAAACAAGTTGTTTACGGTTCTATTAGACCTCTCTATACAAACCACGTTTATAACAGCGATGATTCGCACAAAGCAATTATTGCAACAGGTAAAGCCCCATGGGTATGGTGGCAACCAGCATTAGAATGCGTTGAAGCAGTTGTTATCGTTAGCTTTGCGTTCGGTATCGTGATGGCTTTATTACCAGCCGATCCTGAATTTAGAGCGGAACTCGTAGCCCGTCTTTTCAAAAGAAAACGGAAAGAAGAATAGGAAAGGAGGAACAAGATTATGAAATGGATTCTTAAACATTTAAGATTACTCACCACTATCGTTGTGTTTGGTGTGACCTTCATTATTGTTGGTATTGTGATGCTTGTTTCTTACACTTCCTACAAGGACTATGAGAAAAAATATTATCAAAACGATTTAGAGATGCGTTCAGTTACTGCAGCCGCTCCTAAAGTCGTTGAAATTAACGACAATTTCAAATCCAAATATAAACAATCTTTAGTGGCTTATGCCGATAATATGACATACACCACCACAGCGGCTGATTACACCCCTGTAACAGGCGATGAGACATATTTACCTTCCATCGATGGTAAAATTGCTGTCGCGCTTTATTTAGAAGAAAAATCATTCGTCGACATTGACTTCGTTATAAACAGTGTTGCCACCGATAATTTATTAGGCAACGTTAGCATCAAGGTCAATAACTCCCTAATCGAAGAAGATGCTATTGAAGTCAAAAAGGACGGCGAAGGTCTCGAATGGCATCACCTTGTGATGACAAACTTTGCTCTCCCACAAGGTGATTTGACCATCGAATTCGAGAGCGTGAAGGGTAAAACTGCGCCAGACCTTAAGAATATCTCTGTCTACGCAAACGCTGCTCTTAGCTACGCTCAAGCGGCCTAAAAAGCCATTACACCAAAACAAGCCAGGCTCATCGCCTGGTTTTTGTTTTGTCTTTAGAATAAGTCAGAATGACTTCCAACCCTGACTAAATAAAGTACTATTTCCTTTTCATTAATTTGATAAATAAGTAGGAAATCAGGCTCAATATGGCATTCTCTTTTGCCTTCATAATTTCCACTTAATTTGTGATCTTTAAACTTTGGATCAAGTTTTTTCCCGTCGCTTAATTGATCGACAACATCAAAGAGTAAGTCTATGTTCTTTCCTTGTTTACTGGCTCTTTTGATGTCTTTTTTGCATGAGTTTGTGATGATGATGTCGTATTTCTTCACACCTTTAATTCCTTCCTGAGGTCGGCAGCGCTAGAATACTTCTTAGCTTTTGCCTTCCCAGAAGAAATGTCATCAACTTCTTTAAATGCTTTAATTGTCTCTTTGTTGGGTATTTCTAAAGTAAAAGGTATGCTATTAGTCCTAACGACTGCTTTCAAAAAAATAGTCATGGCGCCAGTCATACTTATCCCCAACTCATCAAAGATTCTTTCTGATTCTTTCTTTAATTTCTCATCCACTCTAATATTAATGGTTGCCATATTTTTTCCTCATATTTATTATACTTTCATGTAATTACATTGTAAAGCATGTTGCATTACATAGATTCTAAATAAAAAGCCAAACATCAAGTTTGGCATTTATATTCTCTTGGTGGAGCCGAGGAGAATTGAACTCCTGTCCCAAGAAGGCTCTTCAATAACGTCTACAGTTTAGACGATATTAGAATTTAACACGTTTTCGTATATCGACTCACTAGGACGTGCGAGATAAACCGAATTTCGGCGCTAGTAACTTATCGACTCTAGACACCTATCCTTTTGGTATGACACCCTACCTAAGCGTGAAAGGATAAAACCTTAGGGGATGCTCTGCCCGGCGCGTTGCGTCGGAACCCTATGTCGGGAGCTAAATTAAGCTAAGCAGAGAGATTGAGCTCTAGGAGCTCTCATATAACTGTTGTCAGTTATTTTTGTTTTGATGATAACGTCATCACTCGACTGCAGTTAGAGCCTAACCATTCCTGGTCGAAACCAATACGACCCCATGTGCCAACTATTATTGCAAACAAAAAGGATGCTGTCAAATGACAACACCCTGTTTTGTAAATTTAAATATCTAATTATTCTTCTTCTGGAAGTTCAGTGACATTCACTTTAACGCTGGCTTCGAAACCGTTCCACTTAATAGTGACGTTTTTCTCACCAACTGAATCAAAGACTGCGGTAATGCTACTAATACCTCTATTCTTATCATCATCAACATAGGAAATAGAAACTTTACCATCTTCAGCAGTCCATGCAACATCGACTGGTTTGAAGACAGATGAATAATCTAAGCTACTTAAGATACGGGTTGGTACCCAAGAAGACATATCGTATTCTTCACCCTTATAAGCTTGAAGTTCAGCGTTTTGAGTGTCGATTGCAATAGCAACTTCTGGGAAATATTCATAACCGTTAAGAATCATACTACGGTCATCGCCCCAGCTCATTCTTAAGTAAGCGTAAATTTGGTACTTATAGAAACCTGTAGAAGGTTGAGCGATTAAGGAATTGTACTTTTCAGTTTCTTTGTTATTAACCTTATCGTTAATCTTTGGATCAGAGACCATCTTTAAACAGTCTTTGGCACCTTCAGCGGCTTTTAATGATGAGTTAAACCAATAGCCTCTAATGTTTAAGCTACCAATTTTGCCACCATATAAGCCATCATCCCATAAGCAAATGTAACCATATGTAGCGGAGTAGTCACCTTGCCAACCTTCGGAGTAAGAACCTTCGAAGTAGTAGACCATATTATGACCATCTCTAGTTGTATTTGTGGATACACTCTTAACATCGCCATTGAAGTCATAAGATTCTTGTTCTTTCATAACAACTTCTGCTGGTTTGAATGTGTAGTTAGCTTCGGCTGCTTTTGCTTTGACTTCTTCAGTGATTGGGTTGAAGCCTTCAATCGGAACAACCTTGTTAGCTTTTTCGTTTAAGTTCCAAGCAACGAGGGAGCTTGTTAAGACTGCCGCTAAGACAACAGCAGCACCAACGCCAACTTTGGCGATTTGTGCGACGTTGTTTTTCTCGATTGGCATATCAGCATTAGCTTCTTCTTCTTTCTTGTAGAATCCAATGAAGGCTGCTGCGATAGCAGAACCAAGGATAAGAATAATTGTAACAAGATAGAAGACGTTGACACCAAGATTACCACCTTGATAGAAGACGTTGTTAACGTAGTCAGCGATAAGGTTTGGAATCAATAATGTTTCTTTGAATAACGCTAAGCTAAACATGACGATAGCGGCGATATGAATGAATCTGTATTGTGGTAAAACAAGAACAACGAGTTCAACGATGGCACCAGCGAGTAAGAAGATACCAAGGATTTCTGGTGCGACAGCAGAGAACGCCATTGCGCCTTTGTATGTAGCAAAGAAGACAATTGTTAAAATGATGGCAATTAAAGCATCGGCAGCAACAATGAAGTAGCCAACGGCTTTATTTTTGAAAAAATTCATAATCTTTTCCATTTTCAGTTACCTCCTTATTACTCAGCAGCATCAGCTTTTGGAGCTGGTTTGTTCTTTTTAGAAACGATTTCGGTAAAGACATACATACCGAAGAGAGCGACAGTTGCGACACCGGCACTAATTGTTAAGGCATCGATGGTGATCTTCCACCATGGAGCTTTACCAATGTCACCGCTATTAACGCCGCCCATCCAAGATCTAGAAATAGCATACATGACATATTTGTTAGCACGTTGTAAATCTCTTAAGAGGTAACCATCGTGTTGACCAGTAATGTATGTTTTAAGTTGAGAACCACGGCCACCGTCTAAACAGAATAAGTCTGTACCACTGTGGAGCATGGCTGGACCATTGGAGTAATTGTTTGTGTTACCATCACCAACTGCGTAAGCATCGTCGATGATTAAACCTTTATATTTCCATTCGCCTCTCATAACGTTTTGCATTAATGGAGCGTGGCAAGCAGCATATCTGGCACCAATTCTGTTGTAGGATGTCATGATACCCATGCCGTGACCTTTAGTTAATGCACCTTCGAAAGGTCTTAAATAGATTTCTCTAATAGCTTGTTCGTTACAGTATGTTTCAACACCTTTTCTACCGGCTTCTTGGTTGTTTAAGAAACAGTGCTTAATGTTCATGACTAAGCCTTTCTTTCTTGCAGCACCAATGATGTTACCAGCAGTGTTGTAATTTAAGATACCGTCTTCTGACATATATTCAGAGGAACGTGATGTGTAAGCTGTACGGTGAATGTTAGCACCGGAAGCGTTAACGGAAGCAACACCACAGAAGAGTGCGTCTTCACCATAGAATGCACCAAACTTGGCTTGCATTTCGTGGTCCCATGTACCTGTATATGTTGGACCGGTTGGGAAACCTGTTGCCCATCTCTTATCACCATATTGATAACGGGAGAGGAGGCCTTCTGGACCTTCAGCAACGGAGTTACCTTTCTTTTGAACTTTCTTAACGTCTAAGATACCACGGTTATCAGAGATGGAGATAATGAGGTCATCTAAGTCCATTTGAGCGATGAAAGCATTCCAAATGTCTTCACCTTTCTTACCAGCGAATTTACCTTCAGTAATTTCGCCCTCTAATGGAACTTTAGCCATATCGTTGAAGGTAATTAAATATTCATTACCATCATCATCGATGTATGGCTTGTCATAATCGATATGACCATCTCTAACTTCTTCCCAAGTTGGAGCATCAGCTGGCTTGGAATAGTATTGAGTCATATTCTTATCACTACTAGAAGCTGGAGATGTTGTGGTTGTGGTTGGCCATGTGCCTTGCCAATCTTGTCTATCTAAGTAAGTGATTTGTGATTTGTTATTCTTTTTCGCTAAGAAGTTGTAATCAGCATCGTCAAATTGGTTTTCAACTGGATAATTTTCATCATAATGAGAATTCTTATACGCGTTGAATGTTGAACTATCATTGGCGATGGTTAATTTCTTAACAGCAGCGGCTTTACCAGCATAGGCTTGACCATTATGGTCAACTAAATTGCCTGCTTTATCTGGGTGAGCGACAGAGATAATGTTATTTAATGCTTCGTGAGCACCATTACCAACTGCGAAATAGTAGTCACCACTTTCTAAAATGTATTGTTTGTTCACTTTATAGTCATAGGTCGCTAAGAAATAACGATCAAATGTGACTGTGGCTGTACGTGTTTGTTTAGCAGGAACATCAATCTTGTTATAGCCCATTAAAGCGATTGATGGTCTACCTAAACCGTTTTCTTTATCGAAATCGGTGTATGGTTGTTGAGCATAAAGTTGGACGGACGCTTTGGCGTTCATGTTGCCTTTATTTTCAACTTCAACTGTCGCGGTGATTGTATCATCACTAGCGTTGTACTTAAGGTCGGTCATCTTTTGTTCGATTTCGCCATAGGAGAGACCATAACCGAATGGATAACCCATTTCTGTAGCATAGTCCCAGTTGTTTTCATTCATGAAGCAACCGTTCTTGCCATCAGCGTTACCTTGACCTAAGACTTGGTCTTCGTATCTGGTTTCGTAGTATTTGTAACCGACGTAGACGCCTTCTTTATAAACGACACAGCTGCTGTTACCAAAGTTTTGATAAGCGGCGGAAGAAGAAGCGTTAGCGGCAAATGTATCAACTAAGTGACCGGATGGGTTAACGACTTCCATAATTGGAGTGCCGTCTGGTTTTGTTTGGCCAACCATCTTCTTTTCACCAGCGTCATATTTAACGAGTTGTTTTTCACCAGCTAAGACGTGTGGGATACCAGAAGCGCCGTAGTAACCAGGAACACCAACGTAGACACAGGCATCGATGCCGTAATCTTGGTTGTTAACCCAGTCCATAGACATTGGCATTGGGGAGTTGATAAGGACAATGATTTTCTTAAAGACGCCAAGATCCTTTTGAGCCTTAGCTAATTCTAAGACTTTAATTTCATCGGCAGTGATGTCTAATTGTTTCTTTGGTGGGTCACTGTCTTCTGTACCGATACGGACGAATGTAACGATAGCGGCATCACCGTATTCTTTGAATGAATCGATGACATTTTGATCATAAAGACTAGCTTTATACTCAGCTTCAACTTTTGTACTTGGAGTGGTCATTTGTCTACCAGTAAGAGTAGAGTACTTGTCGAAGAGGGTTTTATTGATTGAGAAACCATTCTTTTTAAAAGCCTTGTCTAATGTAACTTTTAAGTTTGGGTTTGGAGCGGCACCGCCGGCGCCAGAACGCATGAATAAGTTCTTGCTACCTTGACCAAGAAGAGTAACGTGTCTTTCTTCTTTTGCTAATGGGAGTGCATTGTTTTCATTCTTTAAGAGAACTGAGCCTTGTTCGACTGCTTCTTCACAGAAGTTGTAAGCATCAGCAATCATGTGATACCAACCAGCATCTGATAAAGAGCCATTAGCGTCTTTGTAAGCAGAACCTTCGACTTCAGCACTATCAATAGTGCCAATTCTTTGTGTGGATAGGCCTAAGACGTCGTTGATAAGACCAGCATTGACTTCAGCGAGTTGACGACCAGCTAAAAGCAATGAGGTAAGAGCGATACCAACGGTGGATAGACCTAACCATAATTTTGGTTTTGCCATAAGCTATTCCTTTCTTGCGCATTATATTTGCGCGGATAAAAAATGAGCAAAAATATTTCGTTTGAATTATTTGTGCTTTTTTCCTCTTTTATTTAACTATATTTGTCCTATACACGCGCATGACTTTCGTGCGAAATAGGTACGTATACATGTGTGTTTGGTGGAACTATTTTATAAAATAAAAACATCGGTCTCCCGATGTTGAATATTTAGTTTGTTTTTATAAGTTTCGTTCAAAGTCCGTTAAGGCTTGGACAGAATCCGCGATGGAATAGATGCTTTCAAACTCACGAGTGATTTGACTAATCTCTTTTTGTTCCATGCCTAATCTCTTACGGTATTCCTTTGGTGTGTAACCAAAGTGTTTAATGAACATCCTGTTCATATATTTTGGATCAGAGAAGCCTGATTCATAAGAGATTTCTAATAATGTCTTCTCTTTATTAGGCATTAAACGGATACATTGTTCCATTCTCTTAATGTTGACATAGTTTTGGAATGTCACACCGAACAATGAAGTGAACAAATGTGAGAAGTGAGTTGGTGATAAGTTCTCTTGTTCGGCGAGATCTTGTAAACGGATTTGTGTTTCAAAGTTCGCATCGATATAAGAGATGATACGTTCCACTCTTAAGTTCTTTTGTTTTAAGTTGGTCTTTTGTGCTTCAGAGATGATTTCATATGGCACATTCTTATAACAACTTGTTAAAACCTTAGCGACGTTAGAAAGAATCTTTAATTGATATAAAGGTTCTTCAGTGAAGTATGCTTTCGCAGAACTCACTAATAACAAAATCAAAGATTTTAATTCTTCTTCACTTAAGTAGTCTCTTAAGTTACAGGAATTAAAAACAGTTGTTCTAATTTGTGGGAAATATTCTCTTAAACAATGGTTGGAAATTTGAGCAAATAAGAACAAAGGTGCATCATCCATGTTTTCCATATCTAAGGAATAGAGAGGATCACGCATATAGGAATGCACTTCACCAGAGTTGATTAAATAAGCGTCCCCTGTTTTAAGGTTATAGGACTTATTTTTGATTTTGGCGATACCACTACCTTTGAGCACAATAAAGATTTCAAATTCGTTGTGGATATGTTCTTTTCTAAATTGAATGCGGTTGACTAAAAATTTAACATGTTTGAGTTTTTCGTAACGAATTAATTCAACATCTAATTGTTTCATGTCAAATACAATCTCCTACCTTAATAACTTAGTTATTTGGCTACTTCATATTATCATTGCGCATATTTATCCACAATACAATTTTGCTAAATCGCCCTCTATAATGTTGCTAAATTTAAAATATACACTATGTGTATAAAAAATGGATTATTTAATGATACGAAGGTGATTATGGCTACTATACAAAAGTTGAATATTTGCTCTTATAGCATTTTTGACTATTTTTTGTTTAGAAATGAGCAAGAAAAAACGACATTCATTTAAGAACGTCGTTTTATAAATTGTTTTATGCCTAATGATTAGGCAGCTTTTGTATAACCTGGAACGAATTTTGTTCTAATTGTTTCGAGTGTTTCAGCATCGATTTCAAAGTCTTCGTTCATGTGCTTGAACATTTTGTCAGCAAATGTTGCGCCTTCTAAAGCGTTGGTTTTGTTAACCCAGTTGTCGAATTCATCTTCGTGCCAGACTTTTCTTTCACCAGCGAATCTGGTTAAGGAGTAGTCTCTACCACAGTCATCAACACTGACACCACAGAGGGCTAATAAGAAGAAGGAGACAATACCTGTACGGTCAGCACCATGGGTGCAGTGTAAGGCGATTGGTTTTTCATCAGCTTCAGCGATAGCTTCGAAGATCTTTTTGTATGTTTTAGCAATCTTCTTATCACTGCCGGAAGCGTTTTGACCTTCCCAACGAATGTTTTCTGTACCAGAGGCAACAGCACCATTTAAGAGTTCGACATCCCAATCATCAGATGCAGCAGAAGATTTTGCTGGAGGTCTGTCTCTCATATCGATATCAACTTTGATACCTAGTTCTTTAATTGTAGCTTTGCCTTCTTCGGTAATGTTGGCTCTGCCACCATTATCAAATTGAGCACATCTGTAATATAAGCCTTGTTTAACACGGCCATTTTCAACTAAGGATGATTTCCAACCACCGCAGTCACGGAAGTTAATGACACCATCAACTCTAATGTTGCGTGGAGCTTCATCTTTTACTTTGAATGTGTAGATCTTAGCAGCTTCTAAAGCTTCTTTAGTAGCAGCGGCTCTGTAGTAGTATTGTTGATTAATTTCAGAATTGTAGAAGTCATAGAATTTTTCTTTAACTGTAACTTCTTTTGCGTTAGCAAAGTCAATTGTCTTTGCGATTTGTACGACGTATTCTTGTGCGTCTTCAGTTTCTTTAAATTCTAACTTAAGGGCTTCTGGTTTAGAAACGTCACCGAGGAGTTTATTTCTGTCATCTCCTGTTGGGTTATCAGCAGAAACAACTGGAATATACTCTTTGATGTTTTTCCAATCGTCTTTGAGATAACTGTCCATTAAATCAGTGTGGAATTCTTTTTCACCAAGATCGAAGTCAGCCTTTGGACCTTCGTCTTTAGATGTATTGTGATTACCACAGCCTGTTAAAACTAAAGAACCGAGCAATACAAATAATAATGCTTGTTTTTTCATTTTCAAAAAACCTCTCTCTATGGAATATATTGTCACATTATTCAACTTTATAAAATATGATTATTATATTTTTTGTGGTTGTTTATTATGTGCAAATACACATAAATACGCGCTTTTATTAGATATAGTCAAAATAAAAACCAGGCAAATTAGTGCCTGGTTTGTGTTTTTTGATACTGATTAAGCAGCGGCTGGTCTGGTATAACCTGGAACGAATTTTTCTCTAATTGTTTCAAGTGTGTCCGCGGCGATGCCGAAGTCATCTTTGAGGTGCTTATATGTTTTCTCTGCAAATGTGGAACCCGCTAAAGCGTTGGTTTTAGAGAACCATTTTTCAATTTCGCTATCACTGCCGGTTGGTAAGACTGCTCTTTCGCCAGCGAATCTTGTTAAGACATAGTCTCTACCGATATCTTCTTCAGAAGCGCCTAATAAGCCCATTAAGAAGAAGGACGTAATGCCTGTTCTATCCGCACCATGGGTGCAGTGTAAGGCGATTGGCTTTTCATCAGCTTTAGCGATGGCCTCAAAGATCTTCTTATATGTAGCAGCGATGCCGTTTGAACCTTCCCAACGAACGTTTTCTGTACCAGAAGCAACGTGGGCGTCCATGATTTCGATTTTCCAATCAGTGGATGAAGCTGGGGAAGATGATGGAGGTCTATCTCTCATATCGATATCTAATTTGATACCTAGGCGTTTTAATTCCGCTTTGCCAGCGGCTTTGATACTGTTAAATTGTGCGCATCTGTAATATAAACCTTGTTTAATTACACCATTAGGCACTAATGAGGACTTCCAACCGCCTTGGTCACGGAAGTTAATGACACCATCGATTTTTAAATTACGTGGAGCGGTATCAGCGACTTGATATTCTTTAGTGGTAGCTGTTGCTAAGGCTTCTTCACTAACTGCAGCTCTATAGTAGTATTTAACGCCTACTTCAGCATTATAGAAGTCATAAGATTTCTTAGCAGTTGTATAGACTTCAGCATTAGCGAATGTGTTGTCTTTAGACACTTGAACATAATATGTTTGAGCAGCGCCTAATTCATCAAACTTAAGTTCTAAAGCCTTTGGTTGAGATTTATCGCCTTTATTACCACCATCAGCGCCTGTTGTAGGAATGTACGCTTTGATGTTTCTCCAATCTGGATCCTTGAGATATGAATACTGTAGATCAGTATGGATATCATTTTCAGGAGCGGTAAGGCTTAAGGCTGTACCACTTGGACCGGCTTGAGAAGATGATGAGGATTTTGAACTACTTGGAGTAGATGATTGTGATGTTTGAGATGATGGATTGGATTGCTCACCACTATTACTGGTTTGTTGTTGAGTTGATTCTGGCTCTTTTGACTCAGAAGCAGGTTTGCTAGATTCGTTAACACAACCAGTTAAAATAAATGCACTGAGCAACAAAACAAAGAAAGATTGTTTTTTCATGTTATGTACCTCTTATGAGATTATTTTTCCACTATTTAGATAATATGAATAGGATTATTCTACTTTTTAAATAAGTTTATTGTGTGCATATGCGCTAAAAAGTTTAGATGAGAGCAAAACAAAACCAGGCACCGAAGCGCCTGGTTATTGTTTAAATTAATGATAACTTATTAACTGATTATCTAGCTAATGCAGCACCACAGAGGAAGTAGCTGTAACTACCAGCGATGAATTCAACTCTAATGGTGTTTGCACCTTGGATTAAATCGACATCAGCGATATCGAACCAAACTGGTTCCATCATTGTGGAGGTACCATCTTTAGCAGTTGCAGATTCTTGTGTACAAGCGGCCATATTGAAGTTTTCTGCTGGAGCAGGAATTTCAACGTCGTTTAAGTACACTTTTGTTTTAGCAGCGTTATTGTAAATCCAGAATGTTGTATTGGCTTCGTTACCTTTTTTGGCACTAAGTAATAATCTGAATGTAACTTTGCCAGCTTCAGCGGCTTCATATGTGAAGGCGGCTTTAGCGTTTGTAGCACTATTCCACTTATAACCAACGATGTCATTGGCATAAGTTGTTTTTGTTAAGCTAGCAGCGTTTGGAATACAAGCGGTTAAGTCATCTTTGACCCATTCTTTGAAGTTAACTTTTGGAACAGGTGGGACATAATCATCACCAGTGATTGTAGCATCGGTATTGTAAACGATTCTAACGTTTTGGTTGAATCTCATACGGTAACCCATGTTACATTGTGTGAGTTTAATGACGTTTGCACCAGCGGATAAGTTGATGTCTGCAAAATATGCATAGTATTGTTTATTTTGTTCTAAGACACCACTTTCTTTCCATGTGTTGTTGTTTAAGATTGGGAAATTTGTTTCGCCAACGGCGACAGCGTATCTCCAATCATCTTCTTCAAGTGTATCTGGGCTTTGGCCTGGAAGAGCAACTGGAGCATCTGGATGTTCAGCGTTGTATTTTGCTTCGTTGAATAAATGTCTTTCGAGGTGGGTTGGGGATGAAGCTTGTAAGGAGAAGTATAATTTAGCGCCTTCAATAGCTTTGTCAACATTGATTGTCCATGTAGCAAAGCTATTCTTCTTCATGTACCAAGGATTTGTGCCATCTGGGTTGACTGGAGCTTCGTGGAAATCTTTGAATGCGATTTCGATAGCTTTATTGCCGAGGAATTTATCTTCACCGACTGTAACGACTTTTTCATCACTATTAAGTTTTTGAGCTAATGGTTTGTAATTAGCAACGTGTTCATAGTGTGGTAAACCTGTAAGTCTGAAGTTGTACATTTTGGCTCTGTAACCACCCATACTGACGAGTTCAATCTTGTTAACACCTTTGTTAAGAGCGAATTCAACTGGGAATGAGAACCATGCTTTTGCTGTGGAAGCGCCTGGATCATCACCTAATGGAATTCTGACATCATTGACGTACAAGGCATAACGTTTTGTAGCGTCAACGACTTGGCCATCAACGAAATCTTTACCTGCGCCTGAGTCACCTGGGACTGCGTCGAAAATAGCTTTGTTTTGGTTGTGAGCTTGGATATAGAAATCTAAGCCTGCTTTTGCGACTGCTTCGTGAACATTAATCTTGTAAATTAAATGGGCACCACCGGTAACGCCGTCACCAGCAGCATTGGCTTGTTGTGAACTATTGAAACGGATGGAACCATCATTGGCTGTTGCTTCAATTTCTGAAGAAGAAGCATCATAGTTCTTGGCTTCCCATTGAATAGCGCCAACTTTGTCTTCAGCACATTCATAGTATTCTGTTGCTGTAGCACCTTCAGCTTGTGGGTATTCTTCGTTTTCGACTTTCTTGAAGTCATGTGTGTGTTGAGGAGCTGGTGGCTCTTCAGAAGAAGTTGTACTTGCTGGTTGAGATGTTGGTTGAGATGTTGGTTGAGATGTTGGTTGACTTGTTGGTTGAGATGTTGGTTGACTTGTTGGTTGAACTGTTGATGGTTCAGCGGAAGATGATGGCTTTTGAGTCTCTTCACTTGTCTTTCCGCCTTTACAACCTGTCATTGACATCGCTAACATCACGCCCAATACTGTTAAGATTTTTGCTTTTTTCATAAATCTTCTTTTCGCAATGTTTAGTTGCGGTTTTCCTTTCTTTAAGAGTTTTTCATTATCAGCCAAGGTGGATACTCTTAAAAACCAACAGGGCAAAAGATAAAAAAACAGAATTTTTTCCAAAAACGTTTTTCTTCACCTTCTATGTTAAGGGTGCGCGATATGTACGTGTATGCTTTTCTTGCGATATGAAGGGTGATATTTATGCTTTTGCCTATTTCCTATTATTTATAATATATAAGACTGGGCCTGGATAATTTTGCTAAAAGTTGAATAGCTCTAAAATTGGCAAAAACCGACAAGAAAAAACCATCGATACACGACCGATGGTTTTATTTTTTAGTTTTTAAACTATCAATTACTTGCCGAATAAGACATCGTTGACGATGGCTTCGAGCATTTCTTGACGGCCACTGCCTGGAAGTTCAGGAGCACCCATGTTGCAAGCGTAATCGGATAATTCTTTTAAGCTTGTTTGGTTGTTGAGAATCTTCTTACCGATTTCTGTTTCATGGAAGGAAGAATATTTCTTTTCGATGAATTGATCAATACGACCATCTTCGATGATTTGAGCCGCTTTGATTAAACCTAAAGCGAATGTATCCATACCTAAGATGTAGGCAAGGAACATATCTTCCATGGTGTAAGATGGACGACGTGTTTTGGAGTCGAAGTTAAAACCACCTGTTAAACCACCATTCTTTAAGACTTCGTACATACATTGTGTAGCGCTGTAGACATCGAATGGGAATTCGTCTGTATCCCAACCTAAGAGCATATCGCCTTGGTTAGCATCGATGGAACCTAACATACCGTTGATGGCGGAGATTCTTAAATCGTGTTGGAATGTATGACCAGCTAATGTAGCGTGGTTAGCTTCGATGTTCATCTTGAAGTCTTTGTCTAAGCCGTGGGCTCTTAAGAAGCCAATAGCTGTAGCAGCGTCGAAGTCATATTGGTGTTTCATTGGTTCTTTTGGTTTTGGTTCAATATAGAAGTCACCTTTGAAACCGATGGAACGGCCATATTCAACAGCCATCTTCATTAAACGAGCAATGTTTTCTTGTTCGAATTTAACGTCTGTATTGAGTAATGTTTCGTAACCTTCACGACCACCCCAGAAGACATAACCTCTACCACCTAATTTAACAGTGATATCTAAGGCTTTCTTAACTTGAGCAGCGGCGAAAGCGAAGACGTCCGCACTATTTGTGGAACCAGCACCGTTGCAGAAACGTGGATTGCTGAACATATTAGCGGTACCCCATAAGCACTTAATATCTGTGCCTTTCATCTTTTCTAAGATGTAATCGGAGATTTCGTCTAATTCTTTGTTTGTATCTTTGATGTCTGCGCATTCTGGAACTAAGTCAACATCGTGGAAGCAGAAGTATTTGATACCGAGTTTCTTCATGAATTCGAAACCAGCATCAACTTTCGCTTTAGCGTGTTCCATTGTGCCAACTTTAGCACCAAAACTCTTATCGGCTGGGCCAGCACCGAACATATCGACACCGGTCGCACCAAGGTTGTGCCACCAAGCCATAGCGAATGGAAGGTGTTCTTTCATTGGTTTGCCTAAAATCATTTGGTCCGGATTGTAGTAATGGAAGGCAAAAGGATTTTTGCTATCTTTACCTTCAAATTTAATTTCCGGAATATTTGGAAAAATTTCTTTCATATGTATACCTCTTCGATATGATATTGACATATCAACAGCATAAATAAAGTGACTTTCTTGCTATAATAACGTGTATTTCGATATGAGAGTAAATCATATATATAATCTACGATTATATGTTGTTATTTATTATATGGATAATTAAACGATACAAAATGAACATTTTATTTTAAAAATAAAGGGCAAAACCTTATTTTCAAACAAATAATGTTTACACTTTTAAACAATATTTGTAAAATAGTTTGACTGCGAGGTAAACAAAATGAAAGAAAGAACAAAAGAAGTATTAAGAGATGGATTTGGATCATTAATCAATAATGCAGCGGCTTTAAGAGGGGCAAAAAGTGGCCCATTCTGGCTCACATTAGTGATGTTTATTTTATCTTTGTTATTACCAATCCTTCCTATCTTCGTCACACAAGCAAATACCAAAGGTTCTAGTTTCTTTGGTTCCAATAGTTATAGTTTTGAAAAATACATTCCTGCTGTTGGTTTAGATTTAAAAGACAACCGCAAAGTGGAGTTCCAAATCACTCCTGAGCATCAATTAGATATTACTGAAGATGGTAAAGCCGTTGACTATACCACCTATAGCAGCGCCAAGCCTTTCGCAGTGTATGAAAATACCGTATCAAAACAATATGACTTTGTTATCTATGTCAGCAATGAACAAGGTAGCAAAGAAAAGAAAGCCTTCAATACAGTTGTTAACACCACTAAGTACAAATTAGGCACCGTGGAAAAATCTGAAGAAAAAGATGGTACATACATCCCAAGTTATATGATTTTATTTAAAGATGCTATTTATGTTGCTATCTATGCTAAAGATTCCACCACTGCAGTGACCGGTTCTTACATGGGTGACTATAAGACCATGGAAGTTAACGATAAAGCCTTAACTAAGTTCTTAACTGTTAAAGATGCAGAAGGCAAAGAAATTGCTGCAAGTCTTTATGATAGTAACTATACCGATGGTGTCTTCAAAAACTTTAAGAAAGTCATGGATAGATCTTATGACACATTAAAGATTCAAAATATGTGGGGCACAAGTGGTATCTATTTAGGTATCTTTGCTGGCTTAAGCATTGTCATGGGCTTCATTATGTGGATCATTACCCGTGGTAAAAACAATCCAAATAACTACTTCACACCATGGTTAACACAAAAGGTCGAAGCTAGATTAGCGTTCGCTCCTGCCATTATCACAATGGGTGTCGGATTCTTCTTCCCTCAATATGTCCCAATTGCCTTTATCGTCACATTGGGCTTAAGAGTGATGTGGATTTCAATGAAGGAATTAAGACCTTTACAAGCTTAATCCCCGTAGTCACTACCGCGTGATTTATCTTCAGCGTAAATCTGAAGAGCGTCAGTGACATCAGTGACTTCCAAGTAAATATAGTTGTCTACTTCCGTTAACGGACTATCAAAGTTACCGGTAAAGACAACTTTTTTATTTCTCTTCACTAGTTCAATCATCTTATTAATGATTAAGTGATACTTTTCTGGGTAATGGTCTTTAAAACCCATAAGTTGGGTATAAAAGACTGGTTCTAAGTAGAATGATTCACCACTCTCAAGAAAATATAAAGCTGAGAAGGGATTATTTTCATCCTTCTCTTTTCTTAAATCTTTGAATTCTTCATAGTCTCTCATTTGTGATATACCTCATTCCTATTTATTTTAAACGCGCGATAGATTTGCTCTATTAGAATTAATCTAGTCATTTGGTGTAAGAAGGTCATATTGGATAAAGACAATCTATCGTTACAGCGATTCTTAAGTTCATCACTAAGACCATATGAACCTCCGATGACAAAGGAGATATTAGATCCCCCTAAAACAAATTTATCTTCTATATATTTAGCGAATTCTTCACTAGTTAATTGTTTTTTAACTAAATCTAAACCAATTAAGTATTCATTGTTCTTTAATTGCTTCAAAATCTTTTGTCCTTCTTTATTTTTAACATTTTCAATGTCTTTAGGACTTGGATTATTTGGGACTGGTTCATCATCCACTTCGATGATTTCAATTTGAGTGTATGGTTTTAAACGTTCTAAGTATTCATTAATACCTTGCTTTAAATAAGCTTCTTTAAGATGCCCAATCGCGAAGATTTTAATTTTCATGAGGTAAATGTCCTCCTGAAAGTGATTTCCATTGATTCGCGCATCTTATTAAATATTTATCCTTATTAATATGGAAATGCGCGAAGATCTTTTCGTAAGCTTCTAAAGCGGTTTCTGGAGTATTAGCCTCTTCAGAAAGATGGGCTAATGTAATCTCTTTAGTGTTATCCCCTATTATTGAAATAGCGGCAACTGCGCTATCTTCGTTACAAAGGTGACCATATTCCCCTAAGATACGTTGTTTTAGTTCAAATGTACGATTCGTCGCTAAAAGCATCTTAATATCGTGGTTAGATTCAATGATGAGATATGTTGGGTTTTTCACTAATGGGATGTTTTCTTCTAGGAATACTCCAGTATCAGTCATATAGAATAATGATTCTTCATGATCTTTAATTAAATAGCCACATGGGTTTTTTGCATCATGACTTGTTCTAATTGGGGTAATGGTAAAGTCACCAATCTTAAATGGTTCATTCACGTTAACGACATTAGAAAGAGATGTGGGAAGTGTTCTTTCTAAAGCATACATAATCTTAGGAGAAATGAACTTTAAACCCGAGATGTGATCGGTGTGATCATGGGTAAATAAGGCACCCGTGATATCGTTTACTGTTAAGTTTATCTCTTGTAATCCTTCTGTTAAACGGGTTAACGAAATACCCATATCGATTAACAATACGGACTTATTTGAAACAACAATTGTAGCGTTACCTTTAGAACCAGAAGCGATAATATGATAAAACATTAGTTTCCACTATTTTCGTTGATTTCTTTCATTTGCTTGAGCCATTCTTCACTTGGTTCATCAAATCTACCGAAACTCTTATAGAAGAACAAATAGGCATTACCAGTTTGACCGTTTCTGTTTTTAGCGACGTTCACTTCAACGTAAGAGACGTCACCACCCATTGGTTCACCAGTAATTCTTTCTTTTTGTTCTTTGACCATTTCAAAACGTTCGCTGGAGGAGAGATTACCTAACTTCTTGTTACCAGCGTTATTTTGGTTTGGTGCTTTGCTATTCTTGTAATAGTCTTCACGATATAAAAGCATCACGACGTCAGCGTCTTGTTCAATAGAACCAGAGTCACGTAAGTCGGAAAGGATTGGTCTCTTATTTTCACCACGTTTTTCAACGTCACGAGATAATTGAGAAACAACGATGATTGGGACTTCTAATTCTCTGGCTAAAGCCTTTAAGGCTAAGGAAGTCTTACGGACTTCTTCTTGACGTGAGTCACTACCTTTAGAAGAACCACCTGTGGTAATTAAACCTAAGTAGTCCACAATAATTAAACCTAAATCAGGTTGTTCCGCTTGGAGCTTACGGCTCTTAGCGATAATATCCATTAACTTGCCATTTGGTGAGTCATCAATAAAGATTGGTAAACTACCGATCTTATCAATAGCGGTGGCAACTTTCGCTCTATCCATACCGACAAGGTTACCTGTGGTAATCTTGGTTAAGGAAACAGATGAGTCAACACCGATAAGACGCTTAATAAGCGCTTCTGCAGGCATTTCCAAAGAGAAGATAGCAACAGGACGATTAGTTCTATTTGCACTTCTATAAGCGAAGTTAAGGGCTAAAGCGGTCTTACCAACAGACGGACGAGCGGCAACGATGATCATGTCACCTGGTTGGAAACCTTGGGTGATGTCATTTAATCTATCGAAGCCTGTAGTTAAGCCAGTAACACCATCCGCTTTCATTTCTTTTGGTGTTTCAATAGTTAACTTAACGTTTTCAGCGACTTCTTTAGCTTTCTTAAAGCCTTCCACTCTTCTTTTTTCAACGGCTTCCTTAATGGCTTTTTCACTATTAAGGACGAATTCGTTAACATCAGTGATTTCATCACTTAAGTATGAAGCATCAATATCACGACAAGATTGAATAAGTCTTCTTAAAACCGCTTGGTCATTAACGATATTGATGTAGTAATCAATACTAGAAAGAGCGACCATCGCATCGGAGCATTGTTGAAGATATTCAACACCACCGATGGTTTCGAGTTCTTTCATGTTCATGAGTTCTTCAGTGACAGTTAAAACGTCCACTGGAGTTTGTTTATCGAACAAGTTTTTAATCGCACGATAAAGTAATTGGTGTTTGCCTAAGAAGAAATCTTCTTCGTTAAGCATGGAGAAAACGCTATATAAGCATTCTCTAGAAAGTAATGCTGAACCAAGGACAGCTTGTTCTGCCTGGGCATTATAAGGGAGTTCACGAGCGTTTTTAGCAATAGCCATACTACTTATCCTCCCCAATTATATGAACGTTAACCACACCGACAACACCTTTATGAAGTTCCACTTTTAAGTGGTGATAACCAAGGACATCTAATGGTCCTTTGTCGATGAATTTACGTTTATCGATATCAATCTTTTCTACTTTTAATAATTCTTCAGTCACTTGTTTTAAAGAAATAGCACCGAATAATTTACCTTCTCTACCTGTCTTAACTTTGAAAGATAAGGTAATGCCTTCTAACTTCTTAGCGAGTTCTTGAGCGGCAGCTTTGGCTTTGGCTTCGTTTTCACGAGCTTCTTCTTGTTGGTTTTCTAAAACTTCGACACTCTTCTTAGTGACTTGCACCGCTAATTTGCGTGGGAAAAGGAAATTAACGGCGTAGCCATCACTGACTTCGATAGTTTGATCTTTTTTACCAAGTTTTTTGACGTCTGCTAATAAGATGACTTTCATATCGTTATTCCTCCTCACTGTTCTTTGGTAAGCCTTGGTTAGTGGCTTCTGTTAATGATGAATCTAAGACACCGTTAATGATGTTCTTTACTTCCCTCACATCGCTTGTAGCGAATGTTACGGCGCTGGAGGTGAAGTGACCTCCACCACCCATCCTTTCGGCAAGTAATGAGACGTTAATTGTGCCGTCACTACGGCAAGAGACACGAATCTCTCTGTTATTGACCTTACCGAGGACAAAGGCAGCGTGTACACCTTTGAATGATAAGCAGAGGTTCGCTGCTTTAGCGATGGTTGCATGGTCGTATAAACGATCTGTATTCGCTGTAGCGATGACAACACCGTAATATGGTGTTTCTAAGTTTGTGACAATGTCTGTCACTTCTTTATGTTCTTCGTAATCATCCTTTAAGAAGTCGTCCGCTAATGAGTTATCAGCGCCGTATTCCTTAAGAATGGTCGCGGCTTCGAATGTTCTAATACCAGTATTTCTAGATTTGAAGTAAGAGGAATCTAGGAAGATACCAGATAACATGATGGTTGCGTATGTACTTGGTAATTCGATTTTTGGGTTGATAGATGAGAATCTAATAAATTCAGAAATCAATTCACAAGTTGATGACGCAGCTGGATCGATGTGGTTGAAGACTGGGGAATCGATGTATTCTTCCGCTCTTCTATGATGGTCGATAACAACGATCTTCGCAGCTTTATCGATTAATTTAGGCGCCATAACCATGCTTGGGATGTGGACGTCTACGACAATTAATAATGTATTACCAGCAATCATATCTTCAGCGTCTTTGGAGTTAATGATGAGTTTTTCTAATTCATCTTTACCGAAAGATGATGTCATAGCCGCTCTTGTTTTAAATTCAGTGTTCTTTAAATCAACAACGATACGGGAATTCTTCTTTAAACGATTACAAATGGCTTTCATACCTAAACAGGCACCAAATGCGTCCATATCCATCATCGCGTGGCCCATGATAAGGACACGGTCAGAAGCATTGATTAAAGAGATGAGAGAGTCCGCTAAAACACGAGTCTTAACTCTATTACGTTTTTCTTGGGCTTCAGATTTACCACCATAGAACTTCATTTCTTGACCATAAGCGGAGACAACAACTTGGTCACCACCACGGGACATAGCGATATCTAAAGCGTCGTTAGCTAAATCGTTAAGTTTAATAACATCTGGGAAGTCATGCGCGATACCGATAGAAAGAGTTAATGGGATTTCACCACGAGTGGATTCACCACGCACCTTATCGATAATGGAGAACTTATCTTCAAGCATTCTTTCAAATGAGGCAAAGTTACATAGCATGGAATAGCTATCATCTTTAAGTCTTCTAAGAAGAATGCCATAGTCTTTTGCATAACCAAAGATGTCGTTTTTAACTTTAGTCACAACGTCGTTAAAGTCATCGTCACCACGGACAACGTCATCGTAGTTATCAATGGCTAAAATACCAACGACTGGAGCTTGGTCTTTGGAATAGTTATAAATGGATTCGTAATCTGTAATATCTTTAAAGATCCATAAACCAGCATCTTGAAGCAATTTCACGGAATAGGTTCTGGAGTTAATCACAATCTTCGCTGTTTGATCCCCATTAGCGATGTCACGGAGTGTCGCTAATTCTGGTTGCCAGGCAATGATATCCATATCCATAATCTCAATATGACGAGATTTGAATAAGTCGTTTGTCCAAAGGACGATGTTTTTATCATCGGTAACCGCTAAGCCAATCATCGCGAAGTTATAAGCTTCTTGAACGTCACTACCGATAACTTCAGCGGCTCTTAAGTCAGTTTTTTGTCTTAATGTGGAAAGGATTAAAATAATCACCCATACAAACAAACAGTTCACCACCACGACGATGATCATTGTGATAGCGAGATACTCTGATTTCACTTGTGTCATGAAATCAAAGAAGTTGTTGAAATAGAGAATAGAGAAAACACCACCGGCTAGAACTTCTAGTGCGATGATGATAAAAGAAATGATTTTGATAAGTTTAATCGTTTTCCCCATAGTGACATTATTATAAATAATATATCGCGAATAATAAATACAAAAAGTAGAACTGAATTGTATTTATTAACCTCAAATTATCACTATGTCCCGAACTCTTTTTATAAAAAGATTGGTGATGTGTTAGTATTATAGACCAGCTTATAAGAAAATTAAAAGCGTAAATAATCTTTATTTAGAAACGTAAGTCTTTGGCGATATCCCAAACCCTTTGAGCGACGAATTGAGCGCCTGCTTCAGTAAAGTGAACTTTGTCTCGGTTTGGTCTCAAATATAATGATTCGTAGTTTTCAGTTTCTTCAAATTCTTTTCTTAAATCGAGTGTCTCAAAGCCATACTCTTCAGCGAGTTGTCTTTGAACTGGATTAACGTTATCTCTAATTGGTCCGTTTGGTATGTTGAATTCATTGCCATCCACGACTGGTGGAGAAACCATCATAATGAATCTTGCATTAGGAAATTGTTCAACAAAAGAATCGAGCAAAATCCTATATTCACTCTCAAAAGTTGGTTCAGCTTTTGACCATTCTGTCGCATCATTTGTGCCTAACATAATGGCGAAGATATCAGGGGCAAATTTCACGCAATTCTTATACACGTCCTGCTTAATATAGCGTTGATTAGGAGCTGTTGAACTGAATGAGCCACCATAACCAGTGATGGAAATTCCATTTACGCCATAATTGCCAACTTCATAATATGTAGTAACATCCTTTTTGAGGTAAGAAGGGTATGATTTGTCTGCCCACATATGACCAGCAGTTAAAGAATCACCAACACAGGCGATTTTGTATTTCTTTTTGACAGTAATTGGATAGTCAATTTCGTAGTCTTGATATTTGATTTTGATGCTTGTTTGATCCGCTGTTAGGGCAGTGTTATTTTCTAATTCGTACTCCACTTCTTTTTCTTCAGCGCAGTTTTCATCTGTACACTTCAAAACAACCTTCAAACCAGTCGTATCAAAATCTTGTCCTTCGATACATGTGTGCCAGCCATCAGTGGCCACGAGTTCATATGTATGTTTATGGTTATTGCATCCTGTAGCGAGCAAGGCTAAAACAGAGACGCTTAACAAAGTTAATTTCTTCATGATTAGGCAACCTTAGTGAAATGATATGTGGTCTTAGATTCAAATGGAACATTAGCCTTAATAACGGTTGTACCATATTCTAAAAAGTTTTCATGGTTAATAGCATCTGGGAATTGTTGTGTTTCTAAGCAGATTTTGCCGTTACTTTCCTTGTAGAGTTGGAGACCCGCTCTATCGCTATAAACATCAACTTTGACACCTAAGGATGTACCAGTCATTGTGGCACATTTACGGAAGGAATTCTTTTCACCTTTGATAACATAGTTATCATCATAGCTCTTTGACTTATCAAAAGCTTTCTCTTCACGATAGTCAAATTGTGTACCTTCAACAGGGGAAATTTCACCTGTAGGAAGTTGGTTATTTAATGGGGTATAGTTATCAGCGTTGACCCATAACTTGATATTGTCATAAGAGGTATTGCCATTTAATGTCATGAACAAGTGATTGGTTGGATTGCATAAGGAATCCTTATCACATGTGGCATGATATTCAATCTTTAATTCACCTGCTTCAGTTAAGGTGTATTTGACGTTCATATCCATGTTACCTGGATAGCCATTATCACCGTCTGCGGAATGGAATGTATATTCAATGGTTGTGGCGGTTTGGCCCACTTTTGTCCAATCGTTAGTGGCGAAAGGACCTTGCCATGAGTTCATGCCTTTACCATTACCACCGTGTAAGTGGTTACCATTGTTATTCTTAGTTAATTGATATTCTGTGCCATTCAATGTGAACTTACCAGCGGCAATACGGTTAGCGCATCTACCCACGGTAAAACCATTCTCAGCAATCTTTTTACCAGCGAAATTAATGCTATCGATTTTAGCACCGGTCTTATTGAATTTAACGACTAAGCCAGCAGCGTTAGATAATTGATCTTCAACATATTCAGGAGCTTGGCTTGTGGATTCACTAGTTTCATCACCACTGGATGTAATCACAGAGCTTTCATTTGGTTCTGTACCTTGTTCTGTGGAAGTTGGAGCTTTTTGACAAGCCGCCATTGTGAGCGCAAAAGAAGCGAGCACAAAACAGGCTAATAATTTTTTCATACATAAATACCTCGTGTATAGTTTCGCACTATTAAAAAGCGTATGCAAGTGGGAGCATACGCGTTCTTATTATTTAATTATTCTGCCACTAGTTCTTTTAATTTGTGATGGAGTTCAGGAAACTTATTATCACTAAGTGGAAGCATCTTACCATCTTTATTTAAGAAGCAATGATCACTATCACCTTCAAGGACCACTGTATCTTTCACTTTCATCACATAGTGCATTGTTAATACAATGCCGTTATAGGCTTTTACGCTGACATCAATGTCAATCACATCGCCCACTGTGGATGGTCTTTTGAAGCGAATGTTGTTTAAGCCAATAACTGGGGATATCAAACCCATCTTTTCAAATTCTAAATAATCAAATCCGATATTCTTGAAGAACGCTAGTCTAGCTTCTTCCATAAAACGGATATAGTTGGAATGATGAGTGATACCCATCTTATCTGTTTCATAATATTGGACGTTGTGTTGATACATTTTCTTGACCTCTTCTTGTTTTTTATTAGAAAAACACTACAACAATTAATGTTGCAGTGCAATCCACTTGTGACAATAATATGTGTTTTGATTATTACTTCATTAGTAAGCGGATAACCGCTTCACAGTCTTCAGGTTTCATAATCTTTGGTACTGGATAACCAGGATTACCTTCCTTAAGAGCGCGTTTCACTAAGATTGGGATATCTTCTTCTTTAATGAAATCAAACTTATCAGGAATATTCATCGCTTGATTCATTCTTCTAATTTCTTTGATATAGGCTTTAGCTTTTCCTTCAATAGTTTCTTCATTACCTAAACCAGCGATGTCATAGAGTTTCGCTAATGGTTTATAAACGGATGGACCATACCACTCTAAAACATAAGGCAAGATAACAGCGTTTGCTAAGCCATGAGGAGTATTGTACATACCACCTAAATTATGAGCAATTGCATGCACGTATCCAACGAATGCTCTAGTAAAAGCACTTCCAGCATAGAAAGAACCTTTGAGCATGTTGTTCCTTGCTTCCATGTCTTTTCCGTTGTCATAAGCCTTTTCTAAATTAGCGTGGATTAGCTTTACTGCTTCTTCAGAATATCTAATTGTGGATTTAACGTTGCTCTTACCAATATAGGCTTCAACTGCATGGGTTAAAGCATCCATACCAGTTGTGGAAGTAATGTGTGGAGGTAAGCCAATCGTTAAAGCGGGATCTAATACTGCGTATTTAGGTCTTAAGCATGGATCAGAAATGGCTTTTTTTTCATGTGTTTCTGGATCAGTGACCACTGCCGCAACAGTTGTTTCTGAACCTGTACCTGCGGTAGTCGGTACGGCAAAGAAAGGTGGAAGTTTCTTATTAACTTTAATATAACCACGCATTTTTCTCACTGATTGCTTTGGTTTCACCACTCTAGCGGCAGCGGCTTTGGCACAGTCCATTGGTGAACCACCACCAAAGGCGATAATGCCTTGACAGTTATTGTTGATATACATGTCTTTACAGTCTTCAATATTAGGAATTGTGGGGTTTGGTTGAACACCATCAAAGACGACATAATCAATACCGTCTTGCTTTAATTGTTCAAATAATGGGTCTAATAAGTGAATACTCATTAAGCCTTTATCAGTAACCACTAATACTTTGTTAACGCCTTTGCTTTTAACTAAAGCTGGGAGTTTTAAAACAGCGCCTTCACCTTCTAATAGTTCAGGTTCTTTCCAATTCATAAAACAAAGAGCGATTTTTAAAACCTTTTGATAAATGCGGTAATAGCATTTCTTCAACATCCAGAGCATATATTGTCTCCTTTATATTAATTATTTGTTGTCGATTTGTGTTTTAAGATAAACAAAGACATCTCTTCTTTTAACAATACCAATAAAGACATCTCTATCATCCACGACAGGGATAAAGTTTTGTGTTAACGCTAAAGCGTAAAGTTCATCTAATGTGGCATCCACTGAAACAGCGTTATATGGACGATATCTTTCAATTTCTAAGATATTTGTCTTCTCCGCTTTAACGGGATCAAAAGTACCACATTCATGGATAAATCTTAGGATGTCACCTTCAGATAACGATGTCACGTAGCAGCCCTTTTCATCTAAAACAGGGACCACAGTAAACTTATGATAGGCAAACTTTTCAAAAGCTTGTCTCACTGTCATATTGCTATCTAAATAAAAGGTAGCCGCCTTAAGCGTAGTTATTTGTAATAGATTGAAGTTATTCATCTTTACACTAATTATAAATAATATTGCGTGCATATAAAATAAAAAGCCATCCAACGAGGAATGACTTTCTATAATATATCTTCAATCGCTAACCTTCTATTGCGTCTCGCATGAATACAAAACCAAAAACAATTAAGGCAATAAAAGATACACAGCTGATGTATAGTCCTCCAGGATAAATATTCATCAATTGGAAGCAGCTTAATAAACCTGTACCAATAACTAAGATAGGAACAATCCAACCAAGAATTCTACCGACACGGTTTCTTAATAATTCGCGATACGTAAAGTTTAAGAACATACCCACTACTGCAAAGATAATAAGGCAGATACCATTAAGTATATTAATCCACATGTCGTTTGCTTTGTCTCTTACGATGAAACAAACAGCGGCCATACCACCAAAAAGAATAAGAGGTGTTAACCACGTATATGCTTGGTATTCACCATACATATCCTTATAAATATAGACATCGTAGGAACAACCTTTGATAGCTTCGATAATGAAGATGATACCAAAGATGGTTAAGCTAACCTTAGCACCAGCAAAACCGGTAATAAGGATACCAAATACTAAAAGAATATCGATAATTAAACAAAATACATATTGCCCTTTACTCATAAGTTTTCTCCTTATAACTTAGCGTCTTTAATCGCTTGAGCGGTACCAGCGTAAGCGAATTCGTTAATTTGACCCGTTCTGAGCTTAGTGTTCATCATTAAATCTGAAGCCATTTCAATAGACGAGAACCACATCATATAGATTTCATCAGAATCCTTTTTCGCGTATAAACAGCTTTCAATACCGATTAAACCATATAAAGGTGTTTCTTTGTTGTTTGTTTCAACATCTTCCCCAGTAGTTAATGTGATTGTGTAACCCGCTTCAGTCATGAGCCCTTTTTCTTCTTCAATTGTTGGAGTGTTAAAACGGCAACTTGTTAAAGAGAATAAAGCCACGAAAGATAGAGCTAATGTTTTAACTAAACTCCTCATAATATTTCTCCCTATTTATCTATTTGCACATATTATACGCAAGCGGGTATCACAAAAGTGCCACACACATGGAATATTTTGTCTTTTTATCTTTTAATTAATACAAATAAGGATATATGGAACATTTAGGGAGCAAAAAACTTGATTACCACTGATTTTATTAAGATAATAACAACCAAAAGGAAACTCCCTCTATGTTTAAAATTATTGCGCTTGTATTAATCGGTATTATCTTCTTATTTACTTTGTTTATTAATGTGAGATCTTATCTTGCTAGAAAAAGACCAATTCCAGAAGAGATTAAAGATGTTTACGATGAAGAGACATATCGTAAATGGAAAGCTTATTCTGCGGATAAGATTTTAGTGAAAATGATTGTCTCTATCGTCTCCACGATTGTCACTATTCCATTAATTGTTACTGATGTTTTTGCGCTAGCAAGTAAGAATATAGATAACCACTACTTCTCCACACTTATCGTTTTAGCAATATATGTTGGCGTAAGCCTTGTTATTGCCCTAGTTGGTGATTACTTCTTAAAGATTAAAGTGGAAGGTAAATATGGATTTAACAAATCCACGATGAAAACATTTATTGGAGACTGTGTTAGAAAGTCATTAATCACTATCTTCCTTTTTGCAGGATTAACTCTTTTATTTATTGGTATTTACGAATCAATGGGTGATTACGTCTTACTTCTTTTCAGTGGCATTCTATTTGCCTTTATCTTACTCGTGGGATTTATCTTCCCACTTCTATCAAAAGCCTCTAATAGATTTATGTCTTTAGAAGAAGGTGAATTAAGAACTAGATTAATGGACTTATTAACCAAGAATGGTTATGTAGTCAAAGATATTAAAGTGATGGATGCTTCTAGAAGAACAAGCAAATCCAACGCTTATTTCACTGGTTTTGGTAAAACTAAAACCATTGTTCTTTATGACAATATGCTTAAAACATTAAGCGAAGATGAAATTGTCGCAGTGTTTGCTCATGAAATGGCGCATGGTCTTCATAAAGACTCTTTAAAGAGAAGTGCTTTATCTTTATTTAATATCGTTGTTTTAGTGATCTTAACATGGTTACTTGTAAGATTCCCTGAAATCTATAAAGACTTTGGCTATAACGATGTTAACTATGGCATGGCGGTTATTCTTCTTCTTGAATGCTTAGTCCCTGTGGTTTTCACATTCTTAAGCATCCCAACTCAAGCCTTATCAAGATACCAAGAATTCAAAGCGGATGAAGCAGCGGTTAAAGAAGGGTATGGAGATCAACTAGTCTCTGGTCTTAAGAAAATATATAAGGATAGTTTAGGTGATTTAAACCCAGATCCACTTGTGGTCACTCTTTCCTATTCACACCCCACTCTTTACCAAAGAATTAAAAATATTGAAAAGGCTAAGGAAAAGAAAAAATAAATACGTTATAATAATGTCACAGGAACGGAGCCTTACAGACACTTAGGTGGTACTAGTCGTTAAGGGCTCTTTTTATTAAGATGTAATCAGACTTTTTTAACAAAAAAATCGCCCTTTCGGACGACTTTTTATCTTTTGCGTTTTAATTAGTCAGCAACGTATGGGAGAAGAGCCATGAAACGAGCGTTCTTAATTGCTTTGGCTAATTCTCTTTGGTGCTTAGCGCATGTACCTGTTGCTCTTCTGGTGGAAATCTTACCGTTTGGGGTAATCATTGTCTTTAAGAGTTCGACATCTTTGTAGTCAATGAATTTGGATTTGTTCTTGCAGAAGACACAAACTTTTTTATGTGGTCTAACTTTTCTAAATGCCATAATTTTCTTTCCCTTTCTTTAATTAAAATGGAAGATCGTCATCTGGCAAATCAATTGCATCTAAGTTGCTGCCACTGGATTGTGCAGGAACATCATCGAATTTTGGTGCTTCGGCTGGAGCATCTTTCTTAGGTTCTAAGAAAGTTACTTGGTCGACAACCACTTCGACAGATTTACCTTTACTACCATCTTGGCGCACAAAGTTTCTTTGATTAAGACTGCCATCAACTGCGATCATTGAACCTTTTCTTGTAAACTTAACTAAGTTTTCAGCTTGGTCTCTGAAGACACGGCAATCAATGAAGAGTGTTCCTCTTGTGCCATCGGCTTCTTTAACGCGATTATCCACTGCGAGAGTGAATGTAGCGAAGCTTACATCTGAATTGGTTTTTCTTAGTTCTGGATCTTTAACTAAACGTCCAGCTAAGACTACTCTGTTAACCATGTTGAGTCCTCCTTATTTTTGTTCGACTGTAACTAAGTGACGTAACACGGCTGGATTGATTTTGACTTTACGATTGAATTGATAAAGTGCAGCCTCATCAGCTTCCACTTTGAGAAGAACATAGAAACCTTTGGTTTGATCCTTGATTTCGTACGCTAATTCGCGTAAACCCATCTTTGTATCGGTATCGTTAACCTTGGCGCCGTTCTTTTCGAGAAGTTTTTGGATATTGCCCATTTCAACTTCACGAGCGGCTTCATCTAAGTCGGCTCTCAAAATGTACATAATTTCATAATTGCGCATTTTATTTACCTCCCTCTGGTCTAATGGCTACCATATTTTTATTGGTAGCAGAGAATTTTGCTAACTTATTTAGCGTGTCAATTATACTAGCCAATTTGCAATTTGTAAAGCGCGTGTGTACACTAGCCACCTAGGCGGGCATATGCCCATTGACTTTTCATAGGATGTTGCTAAAATACTATTGGTTGATCGAGGAAGCCGAAAGGCCCCCTCTTTTTTATTTCGAAACTACTTATTTCTAAGCAATTTCTTTAACACAACCAAAATCAATAAAAGCAACAATAGTACAAGAATTAATTCCTGCATAATCCATTAGGTCAACGGACATAAGCCCTATAAAATGTCTCATGGTTTATCCCCTTTCGACATTTTACCTAAGTAAACGAGAAGCAGTTCTTGTGAGAAAGTTAGACCATTGTTGGCCAATCACAAAAAAGCCCCTCTACTTAATAAATAGGAGGGGTTTTTGATTTTTTTCCGAAAAAAGTGAAAAAAGAAGCAGAAATTTTCTGCCTCTTATCTATCTCTCATTGTTGGGAAGAGAATAACTTCACGGATTTGTGGTTGGTTAGTTAATAACATCACGAATCTGTCAATACCCATACCGACACCACCTGTTGGAGGCATACCGTATTCAAGAGCTTCGACAAAGTCTTTGTCCATTTCACTGGCTTCTTCATCGCCTAATTTTTTAGCTTCTAATTGAGCAAGGAATCTTTCTTCTTGATCGAGTGGGTCATTTAATTCTGTGTAGGCGTTTGCGAGCTCACGACCGTTCACGAATAATTCAAATCTTTGAACGAATCTTGGATCTTTTTCTTTCTTGGTTAATGGAGAAACTTCGATTGGATATTCGTAAACAAAGGTAGGTTGAATTAAATCAGCTTGGCAGAACTCTTCGAAGAATTCGTTCATAACGTAACCAATTGTGTTTTTGAACTTATCTAAGTGTAAGCCTTTTTCATCCGCTAATTTCTTAGCTTCTTCGTAGGTCTTAATAGCTTTGAAATCGATACCGCATTTTTCTTTGATTAAGTCATTCATAGAAATCCATTTGAATGGGTCTTTGAAATTAATTTCACGGTCACCATATGTGATGATGGCGGAACCGGTAACTTCTTTCGCGGTATTTCTGATCATTTTTTCAGTTAAATCACCAATACCTCTTAAATCAGAATAAGCTTGGTAAATTTCGATGGTTGTGAATTCTGGGTTATGGGAAGCGTCCATACCTTCATTACGGAATAATCTACCAATTTCATACACTCTTTCCATACCACCAACGAGTAAACGTTTGAGGTTAAGTTCAGTAGCGATTCTTAAATAGAAATCTTTATCTAATGTATTGTGGTGAGTGATGAATGGACGAGCGGAAGCACCACCTAAGATTGGGGAAAGGATTGAAGTTTCAACTTCGGTGAAACCTTTGCCATCAAGGAAGTGTTGGATACTACGAATGATTTGTGGTCTCATAAAAGCAACTTTACGAGCTTCATCATTCATAATTAAGTCTAAGTATCTTCTTCTAGAACGTTCTTCAACGTCAGTTAAACCATGGAATTTTTCTGGTAATGGATGTAAGCACTTTGTTAAGTGAACAAACTTTTGAGCCTTAATTGTGAGTTCGCCAGTTCTTGTTAAGTTCATGATACCTTTGATACCGACGATATCACCGATATCGGCCATTTTGAAAAGTTCATAGTTCTTTTTGCCTAAACCATCGAGTGATAAATAAACTTGGATATTACCAGTTTTATCTTGGATATTCATAAAGGAGGCTTTACCCATTTTACGAATGGCTTTAATTCTACCAGCGACAGAAACTTTTAAAGCGAGTTTCACTAAAGCCTTTTCGCTCTTTTTATTACATAAAGCACGAATTTCTTTAATAGAATGGGAAACTTTGTAAGCTTGACCAAATGGATCGATACCTAATTCTTGGTATTTTTTGATCTTTTCCAATCTAATCAATTCTTGGTCATTTAATTCATTAATGTTCATATTTTCAACTTTCCTTTCAAATATCCACGCTCAAATACTATATACAAGTTCTTTGTCTAAGAAAAGACAAACGTTAAAATTTCATATTTTCTTTCTTGAATTCATCAAGAATGTTTACTAGGGATTGATAGTCCGTTAACGATGTCGCTAGAACAGTTCTGAGAGTTCTTGAATTAGCGAACCCAGAGAAGAATTTAGGGCCAACGCCACGGTAGATCCTCATCGCAGTTAATTCGCCTTTTTCTTCACACATCGATTTGGCTAATGCTAAGCAATATTCACATTGTTCTAAGAATGATGGATTAGGTAATCTTTCGCCTGTTTCAAAATAGGTTTTTATTTGCTTAATGAGATAAGGATTTCCCATGCCTCCACGGGCCACCATCACGGCGTCAGCGCCTGTGATTTGTAGGGCGTTAATCGCGTCATCCAAAGTATAGATATTACCTGACACCATAAGAGGAACTTTCATCTTACTTCTTAAGTCTTTTAATAAGTCAAAATGTGGTTCACCCATATAGAGTTCTTTTCTTGTTCTAGCATGGATTCCAATAGCGTCCACACCAGCATCTTCTAGGGCTTTTATGACATCAAAAAAGTTAACCTCGTTATAGCCTAATCTAATCTTGGCGGTAACTGGCTTATCAGTGACGCTTTTGATGGCTTTAATAATCTCTCCGCATAACTTAGGATTAAGCATTAAAGCGGAGCCCGCACCAGTCTTAGTAACCTTAGGAACTGGGCAACCCATATTAACATCAAAGAAGTCAATTTCAGGGTTGAGTTCGAGCGCACGTGTTGCCGCTTTTGCGAGATTTTCTGGTTTAGCGCCAAATAATTGGACACCCGTTAATGTAGCATCTTTTTGATATTTCACATAGGATTCTGTTTCTTTATTTTGATAGATAAGCCCCATATCAGAAACCATCTCAGAAACACAAACGTCCACACCAAAAGTATTAAGGTATTTTCTATAACCTTCACTTGTTATTCCCGCCATTGGAGCGAGAACGACTTTTCCTTCGATGTTAAACTTACCTAATTTCCACATATCAAAACATAGTAAAAGGAAGGCGTGAACCTTCCTAGTTTGTTATTTATTTTCCTCAGCTTTTGGTTCCTCTTTTTGAGGTTCTGGGAACTCAACAGTCTGAGGTCTTTCATCACGTTTGAGATGACGATTTGCCATTAAGTAATCGATCTCTTCACCAGTGATTTGTTCGTGATCAATTAAGGTCTTAGCTAAGAGGATAACATCATCTTTGTTTTCCTTAATGACACGGAGAGCTTCTTCGTGAGCGAAGTCGATAATCTTTCTGATTTCATTATCAATCTTTGTTGCTGTATCAACAGAGAAGTTCTTTTGAGTATTTGTGTAGTCTCTTCCTAAGAAGACACTACCAGTATTTCTTTCGTATTGAATTGGGCCTAAATCAGACATACCCCATTCAGTAACCATCGCACGCGCAATCGCGGTTGCGACTTCAATATCACTTGAAGCGCCATTGGAGATATCTTCACAGAAGATTTCTTCACTAGCACGACCACCCATTAAACCAACAATACGGGCAATGAGTTCTTTTTTACTGTTAGTAAAGCGATCATCTTCAGGCGTGCTACGTACGTGACCACCTGTGTTACCACGTGGGATGATGGTGATCTTTTGGACTTTATCACTATGAGGATATCTTAAGCCAATAATGGCGTGACCACTTTCGTGGTAAGCAATCATTTCTTTTTCGTGTGGAGTTAAAGAACGTGAGGACTTGGCTGGGCCAGCAACACGACGGTCAATGGCTTCGTCAATATCATCAACTGTAATCTTATCTCTATTAGCACGAATCGCTAAGATAGCGGCTTCATTCATGATATTTTCAATATCAGCACCGGAGAAACCAACGGTACGTTTGGAAAGATTTTCAAAGTTAACTTCTTCGTCTAAAACTTTATTACGAGAGTGGACTTTGAAGATGGCTTCTCTACCTTTCTTATCTGGTAAGGAAACTGTAATCTTTCTATCGAAACGGCCTGCTCTTAAAAGAGCTGGGTCGAGAACGTCGTCTCTGTTTGTGGCAGCGATAACGATGATACCAGCGTTATCATTAAAGCCATCCATTTCAACGAGTAATTGGTTAAGTGTTTGTTCACGTTCATCGTTACCACCACCTAAGCCAGCACCTCTTTGTCTACCGACAGCATCGATTTCATCGATAAAGACTAAGCATGGAGCATTTTCTTTAGCGATTCTGAACATGTCTCTAACACGTCCCGCACCGACACCAACGAACATTTCGACAAAGTCGGAACCGGAGATGGAGAAGAATGGAACACCAGCTTCACCCGCAACGGCTTTGGCTAATAATGTTTTACCACATCCTGGAGGGCCCACTAAGAGGACACCCTTTGGTAATTTAGCGCCAAACTTTGTAAATTTCTTTGGTTCTTTTAAGTAATCAACGAGTTCTTTCATCTCGTTCTTTTCTTCGTCAGCACCAGCGACATCATCAAATTTGATTTTGCTTGCATTGACTCTTCTAGCACGTGAACGATTGAAGTCCATGGCTTGTCTGTTAGAAGAATTGACTGTAGAAGACATTCTCGAGAATAAGAACAAGAGTAATAAGGCTGAACCACCAACCATAATGATTGTTGGGCCCCATTGATCCCAGAATGTTACTTCGTAAGGATTCTTAACAGTAACGGAGAATTTTGCATTATCTTTCTTAGCGTCATTAATCATTTGAGTAATTGACTTAGTGATGGTTTCTTTGGTGCCATCGTTATCTGTGTCAATGTACCAATCCATTTCTGTGCCATACATTTGTTCTGGAATTTCAGTGACGAATGTTGCGGTTTTGCCATTTGAATCAGGAACTGTATAGTGACCAGTAACCTTAATGACTGTTTGGGCTTGAACTAATTGAACATCATTTACTTTGCCGGTATATAAGTATTGGACAAAGGTTTCATATTCAATGGACTTCGCGCCATTCATGTTGGAGAAAATGAGATAAGCAATTAGGGCGAGAATCGCGCCTACGAAAATAATTGAGAAAATAAAACTTCTCGAAACACGACTTTCAGGTCTGTTATTTTCTTCATCCATAATTTCTACCTCCTTTGATATAAACGTTTATCGATTTGATTAATTATAGGCATATTTCTTTATTTAATAAAAGAAAAACGCACTTAATAGACTTTATTTCACATAAAAATTGCAGTTATCTGCTTTTTTGAAATCTTTTTGATAGCGTGGGACGTACACAATCGTTCCTTCTTTATTAACAATGACTGGCCATCTCTTTCTTAATGGGAGAGGAACTTTCCAGTCGATAAATAATCGTCTTAATTGTTTTGAATAACCACTGATGAGATAGGTATCTTCTGGCTTAGCATTTCTAATGGTTAGAGGATAGTCATTCAATGTAACGTTTCGGTTAGTTGTATCCCCTGTAAAATCCAAGTAAAAATACTCGGTATCTAAGACCATTGGTTCTTTAATTTCGAAAGAGAAATCTTGATCATTTTTATCTTCAATCAAATCAAAAGAATCATAGCTTTTTACGAGCTTTAGACCAGAGATATCAACCACAACATTTGCCTTATCAGACTTAAAGATTTTTCTAATTTCTAGGCCTTGAGCGCGGCTCATGACAAAGTTAGGTTTAATCTTTCTACCAAGACTCACAATAGCATATAAGAACTCATCATCACTTAACCTATTATATTCTTCAATAGTTTTTGTTTTGATTTGAGAAATCTTCTCTTGGATTTTAGCGAGCTTTTCATTTTCCAAGTTCATCTCTTGTAAGATCTTTTGTCTTTCTTCTTTAGACATTTTCTCCACGACTTGATGTCTGATTTTGTTACGTAAAAAGACGTCTTGGAGATTAGTCTTATCGATAGAATATTCGACTTTATTGATATCGCAGAACATTAATAATTCTTGTTTCGTAAACCCGAGCACAGGTCTAATGATTTTTGTGTCGAAAATAATGGGATTTTCTTTAATTCCGAAAAATTCAACCAAGTTTTGCCGAGTTTTTTGCATTAAATAGGTCTCAATGACGTCATCTTGGTTGTGGGCGATTAAAACAGCATAAAAATGGTACTTATTTACTAACTCTTTAAAGAATGTGTAGCGGATAATTCGACATTGTTCTTCAAGGTTAGTTTCCCCTAGAGATTCCGTCACTTCTTTAACATATAATTCAATATTGTTTTTAGCGCAGTACGCTTCTAATTCTTTTTGTTCTTCATCACTCTCTTCACGGAGATGATAGTTAACATGAGCGACTGCAAAGTTATAACCTTCTTCTTTAAGCATAAAAAAGAGAGCCATGGAGTCTGGACCATGTGAACAGGCTAATAAATATTTTTGATTTTTATCGAGATTAAGCATCGGCGTTGACCTTAGTTGTGAGGATCTCTTTATAGATTGGGAATTCCTTTTTGTACCTTAATTCAAAAGTAATTTCCACGAGTAAAATGCGGTTGCCTAAATGGAGTTCTAAATGGTCACCATCTTTGACTTCACTTGATGGTTTAGCGACACGATCATTAATGAGAATTCGACCACGTTCCGCTAACTCTTTAGCAACTGTTCTTCTTTTAATTAAACCTGATAATTTTAAGACTAAATCTAAACGCATTTTATACTATTTCCTTCACTGAAAAGTGGTTTTGAATTTCTAGTAAGCTCTTAAGGATATTTTCTAAATCATAAATCCAGTTCTTACCTTTATTTAATAATATTTTAAAGACATTATTAGCATAACTTATTTTAACAAACGCTAAAAATGGAATTAATGCTTCAAACAAAATATTACCGATACCTTTAATGTTGATATATTCATCACCCAAGTTGATTTCCACAAACTTTGGTTTATCCATAAGTTTTTGGACTTTGGCTTCTTTAGTTAATAAATCAATACTACGTTTAGAGAATAACATTTCCACTTCTTCTGGTAGTTTTCCATAAATATCGCGTGTTTTCTCTTTAATATAATCAAGATCAAATAATGATGGTGCGTGTAAGATCTCTTGATAAAGTTCAATCTTATCGCCCTCTTTAGCATAGCTATTTGGAATATAGGCATCAATATCGAGTGTTGGATTGATTTCGACATTCTCTTCTTCCACTGCTTTGCCTTCCATCTTTTCTTTAACCGCATCGTTTAAGAGCTTGATGTACATATCTAAACCGATGGAATCAATGAATCCCGCTTGTTCTGGACCTAAGATGTCACCAGCGCCTCTAATCATTAAGTCACGTTGAGCAATCTTATAGCCACTACCAAGTTCGGTAAAGTCTTGAAGAGCCTTTAATCTCTTTTGAGCTTTTTCATTTAATACTTTGTATTCGCTATACATTAAATAGGCATAAGCAATTCTAGAGGAGCGACCCACTCTACCTTTGATTTGATATAACTGTGATAAACCATAGTTTTCACTATCTTCAACGATAATCATATTCGCATTAGGAACATCAATACCGTTTTCAATAATGGATGTAGACACTAAAACATCAATTTCGCCTTCATAGAAGCGCATCATGACGTCTTCAATGTCATCTCTTTCCATCTTGCCATGCGCTACACCAATATGGACGTTAGGCATCATTTTCTGTAATGTTGCCACTCTATTGTACAGAGTTGCAATGTTATTATGGAGATAGAACACTTGTCCGTTTCTACCTAATTCTCTTTCAATTAATTCTTTAACAACATCTAATCTAAATGGAGTGACATATGTTTGAATTGGCATTCTATCTTGTGGAGGAGTGTCAATCTTGGACATACTTCTAACACCAATAAGAGAGATTTGTAATGTACGAGGAATTGGGGTGGCACTTAATGTTAAGACATCAATATCCTTTTTGATTTCTTTAATTCTTTCCTTTTGTTCCACACCAAAACGTTGTTCTTCATCAACGATTAATAGGCCTAAGTTATTAAAGTGTAGATTCTTAGAAAGAAGTCTATGAGTGCCAATAATGAGGTGAGTGATACCCGCTTCAACTTCTTTCATATATTTAGTTTGTTGGCTGGCTTTAACAAGTCGAGAGAAGACCGCAATATTTACATCAAAATTAGCGAAACGCTTACACGCTAATTCGTAGTGTTGTCTCGCCAATAATGTGGTTGGACAAAGAATAGCGACTTGCTTACCAGAAAGGATAGCTTTAAATGCCGCTCTAAAAGCGACTTCAGTTTTACCAAAGCCAACATCACCACATAACAAGCGGTCCATTGGTTGAGGAGATTCCATATCGTGTTTGATTTCATTGAGTGCTCTTTCTTGGTCACGAGTTAATGGATATTCAAATTCATCTTCGAATTGTTTTTGGAATTCGTCGTCTTCTTGGAAGGCAAAGCCTTGGGCTTTACTACGTTCCACATATAACTGCATTAATCTTTCAGCGAGATCATTAACTCTGGCTTTAACTTTCTTTTTAGTGTTTTCCCAGTCTTTACTGTGTAAATGGCTTAGTCTAGGTGCTGCACCTTCTTTACCTAAATACTTTCTGACTAATTGGAATTGTTGGACTGGAACATATAAGAATTCATTACCCCAATAAGCAATCTTTAAATAGTCCTTATGAGTGCCATTAGTTTCTAAAGTTTGAAGAGCAATAAATTGACCAATACCTTGATATTCATGAACAACATAATCACCTGGTTCAAGTTCTTCATAGCTTCTAAGAATTGTGGCTTCTTTAAATCTATTATCAAATCTCGCGGTTCTAACTTTTTCGTTAAATAACTCTGCGCTTGTAAGGTAGGCAATCTTTTCTTCAGTTAAAACAAAACCACTGCTTAAATTGATTAAACTAATACCCACCTTGCCTTCTTTTGGTAAATCAAAGCCCTCAACGATTTGATATTTGATGTGTTGGAAGTCTAAGATTTGTTCCGCAAGATGGATATGTTCTTTATTGTTTAACGCTAATACGATTTGATAGCCATCATTGATATAAGAATAGATGATATTAATCGCATCTGATTTCTTACTTGCTTGGAAAGGTACCGCTTTGACTGGGAAAGTAATCGCAGCAGGTGAATCGATAAGATTAGAAGTTGTAATGTGATACTTAAAGTCCACTAAACGATTAATATCTTGATAGATCTCAAGTCTAGATAGGGCTTTACCATTTTCATATAACTCATCTAAATAAACATGTGAGTCATTTTGCAGCATCTTATTAGAGGCAACGATACCGTTATAATCCACGAAGACCTTTTTATAGTTAGAGCAGTAATCAAAAATTGAATAATGATTTTCAGTTAGATAACCATAGTATTTATAGAACTTTTCATCAATCTGTCCTTCGCTTAAAGTAAAGGCTAAATCATCACACGTGTCCCTTAATTTCTCAAAAAGTGTTAATCCTAAGACATCTTTATCCTTTTCTAAATTCTTATATAGTTTTTCACTGCATTTTAACTTTTCTTCATCACTAAATAAGATATCTGACGCTGGTAAGACGGTAACTTCATCAAGCATACCAATAGAGGTTTGTTTCGCTAAATCAAAGTAACGCATGCTTTCAACTTCATCATCGAAGAATTCAATACGCACTGGATTATCATTATTAACGGAGAAGATATCTAAAACATCGCCTCTAATAGCGAATTGTAATGATTGATCGACCTTATTAACACAGGCATATCCATTAGCGATCAATCTTCTTCTTAAATCATCTAATTGATAATGTTTACCTTTCTTGATTGAGAATGTTCTATTTTTAAATAATACAGGCGCTGGTAAGTATCTACAAGCACTCGCGAGGTTAGCGACAACAATAACATTATTTCTATTTAAGATTTCGTTTAATACAAAGAGACGATGGGCCGCCATTTCTTTAGATTGGGCAATAGTCTCCGCTCGAATGAGCTCATCACTTGGAAATAATAAAACATCATCCTTAGATAAGAAGGAAACAAGTGAAGAATAGATTTGTTGAGCTTTATATAAATTGGAAGTAATTAATAAATAAGGTTCTTTTTTATTCTTATAGGAAGAAGCCACTAAAAGGGCAATTCCATTGTTATCATCCACGACAAAATGCCCCATTTTCTTTTCGAAGAGGGGGGTTACACTATTAGTTTTTAACTTGTTAAAAAGGTTCAATTTATACCTCCTTTAACTAATTAAATTTGTTCATCGCCCGATCAAAATCAGACTTAATAGCCTCCTTTAATGCACCAACAGCGTTTTCAATCGCTTCATCGATTAAAGGTTGTTCGTCTTTAAGTGGTTTAGAGAGAACAAAGTCAACAGTATCCCATTCACCTGGTTCACCAATACCAATACGAATTCTTTTAATCTTGTCGGTTGATAAACAATCAATAATGTTTTGCATGCCTTTATGACCACCAGAGGAACCTTCTTTACGAATTCTAATTCTTCCTGGTTCTAAAGCCATGTCGTCGTAAACAACGATAATATCTTCCATCTCAATCTTGAAATAATGGACGACTTCTTGCACCGCTGTTCCGGATAGATTCATGAATGTTTGTGGCTTAAACAATATCACGTCCTCGTTATAAATCTTTCCTCTACCGAGTAAAGCATGGAAAACTTCCTTGTCAATATCGATCTTTGCTTGATCCGCGAGAAGGTCGATTGCCATGAAGCCCATGTTATGACGAGTCTTGTCGTATTTTTTACCTGGATTGCCTAAGCCTACAATAAGTTTCATAATTCTACGTGCCACAATTATAGCACAACGGAAGATTTACTAAACAAAATAAATTTTGTATACTCTTTTTGTATGAAAATTAAAGAATGGTTTAGAAAACTTGTGGCTGGTTTAGCCATCGGCGCAGGAGCCGCGATTCCTGGTGTTTCTGGTGCCGCGATTGCGGTCATCTTCCACGTTTATGAAGATATCATTGCCGCAGTTAACAATTTTAGAAAGAGATTTGGCTGGGCTATTAAAGTTTTAATCCCTATCTTATTAGGCATTATCATCGCTGTAGTAGCGTGTATTATCATCTTCTCTTATGCCTTTGAATACCTCATGTTTGTATTAATTTGTGTATTCGCTGGTTTCTTACTTGGTTCATTCCCAGGCATTACTGATGAAGTTAAAGGCACTAAGATTACCAAGAAATATGGTTTATTAATTGCTCTAGGAGCAGTATTTGTTATCGTCTTAGGTGTTTTGAACGTTATTATTGGACTTAACGGTTTTACCGTTGATAACTTATTTAATCCTCAACCAGTTTGGTGGTTATATTTATTGCTTATCCCTGTGGGCGCTATTGCCGCAGTAGCGTTAACTGTTCCTGGTTTATCAGGTTCTTTGATTTTATTAATCCTAGGCTTCTATAGACCACTTGTGGACAATGTTAAAGACTGGGCTAGTGAAATGCTCAAACATGGTGATTTCACACACACGGGTGCCCTATTTGGTGTCTTAGGATGTTTCGCTGTCGGTTGTTTAATTGGTGTTGTGGTTGTTTCTAAAATCATGAACATCTTACTTAAGAAATGGCGTAAGGAAACATTCTTTGCAATTATCGGTTTCATTGCCGGATCAATATTTGTCTTATTCTTCAATTCCAATATCGTTAATTACTATAGAGTGTGGATGGATGTTAACTTAGGTGATGCCTTAAAGATTCATCCTGTCTTGCCAATGTGGTTAGAAATGATTATTGGTTTTGCGGCATTAGCGTTATGTGCTTTCTTAAGTTACCGTTTAGTGGTTGCTCAAAGAAAGAGAGCAGAATTAGAAAAGAAAGATGAAGAATTACCTCAAGAATAAATTCTTAGAACAATATAAAGCTGAACCAGAACTATATCTTAGTTGTGGCGGTAGATTTGAAGTGTTAGGTAATCATACAGACCATAACCATGGTTTATGTATGGCGGCAACTTGTTCCTTATCAATATTCGCCTCAATTAAAAGAAGAGATGACTTACTAGTTCACCTTTATAGTGAAGGTTTTACTGAATCCACGATTGATTTATCTATTTTAGATAAAAGCGATGATATTAAAGGTAAACCAGATGCTTTAGTTAAAGGTGTTGCTGCTTACTTAGCTAAAGAATATAAGATCGGTGGCTTTGATATTTATATCAAGAGTCAAATTCCTGGTGGCGCAGGTGTAAGTAGCAGCGCCGCTTTTGAATTATTATTCGCTCAAACATTTAATAAGTTATTTAATAACGAACAAATCCCACTTATGACTTTATGCAAAGCTTCTCAATTTGCGGAAAGAGAATACTATGGCAAGATGTGTGGTCTGTTAGATCAAATCGGTGTGGCCTATGGTGGTCTTGTTTATATTGATTTTGAAGATATCGTTAATCCAGTGGTTAAGCCATTAAAAGTAACACTAGAAAACTATTCTTTTGTGATTGTTAATTCTGGTGGTAGTCACGCTGGACTAGACCATTTATATAAAGCAATTCCTGACGATATGTATAAGGTGGCCCACTACTTTGGAAAAGAATATTTAAGAGAAGTGAAAGAGGCTGAAGTGATCAAAAACAAGCAAGACGTGATTGATAAATGTGGGGAATTAGCCTACGAAAGAGCATTACACTTCTTTGGCGAAAATAGACGCGTTAAAGAAGCTTTTGACGCAATTGAAAAAGGTGAATTAGATGTTCTTACTAGATTAATGAATGAATCAAGAATGTCATCCACTGATTTATTACACAATATGTATGTGGAAGATAAGCAAGGTTCTCCTTTGGAGGCTTGTGAATTAATTATCAAAGCATCCAATGAAAAAGCTGGCGTTAAGACTAACGGCGGTGGTTTTGCGGGTTCAGTTATCGCCCTTGTCCCTAACGATGAATTAGATAACGTTTTAAAAGAAACAAAAGCTAAATACGGGGAACAGAATGTGCACCTCGTGAATATACGTAATGAAATTCCTTCTGAACTAAAATAAAGGAGACGTGTATGGATAATAAGATAGGTATTAGAAGATGGCTAATGTTCATTTTAGCCGGTTTTGTTGGTCAATTAGCCTGGGCCATTGAGAACAACTATTTTAATGTTTATGTCTATGACTGCACTAGTGAATATGGCTTTATTCCTGTGATGACTGCGTGCAGCGCGGCTGCGGCCACCATTACAACATTACTCATGGGTGCGGTCAGCGATAGATTAGGTAAAAGAAAACTATTAATATCCACTGGTTATATCCTTTGGGGTATATCGATTCTCTTATTTGCCTTCTTAGATCCAAAGTCTTCAGTTAGCTTTGTGGCGAATAACGTCTTCTTAGCTGGTACGATGATTGTCATTATGGACTGTGTGATGACATTCTTTGGTAGCACTGCGAATGACGCAGCATTTAATGCCTTTGTTACTGATAACACTACCGAGAATAACCGTAGTAAAGTGGAGAGCGTTTTATCCGTTCTTCCATTATTGGCATTAATTGCCGTTATCGTTGTAGCGGGTAAATTCGTTGATGTTAAAGTTGATACCCCTAAGAGATGGGATTTATTCTTCTATATCTTCGGTGGTATTACCTTAGCCATTGGTATTGCTTCTATCTTCTTAGCCCCTAATGATGTGGTTAAACCAAATAGAGAAGAACCATATTTCAAGAACATTATTCATGGATTTAGACCAAGCGTTATTAAAGCTAATCCAGTTTTATATATCACATTAATCGCTTTCATGGTTTTCAATATTGGCTTACAAGTATTCATGCCTTACTTCATTCTTTATGTGCAAAACATCTTAGGCATTGTGGATTTAGACTTCACTATTAGTTTGGGTATTGTCTTATTAACCGCGAGCGCAATTACTGTTGTCTTTGGTTTATTCATGGACAAGATTGGTAAAAACAAAATCATGATTCCTGCATTAATCGTTGGTGCAATTGGTGGTATCACAGTGTTTGCGATTCCTGCGAATCAAGGAATTGGCACTCAAATTGGCTTAATCATCGGTGGCATTATCTTAATGTCAGGTTACTTAATTAGTACCGCAGTATTAGGCGCGAAAGTTAGAGACTACACACCAGTTAAAGAAGTTGGTTTATTCCAAGGTGTGAGAATGATTTTCTGTGTTTTAATCCCAATGATTATTGGTCCTATGGTTATCGCGGAAATTATTTGTCGATTAGGCGGAGAACCTTATCCTAACGAATATGGCGTAATGGTCTATCCTCCTAATAGATGGTTATTCTTCGCTACTGGTGTTATTTTTGCCTTAGCGATTATCCCAGTTATCTTAATGATCAAAAAGGAGAAGAAGATTAATGAATCAAAGCCAACCGCTGAGTGAATATCCTCGTCCTCAATTTAAAAGAGATTCCTATATTTGTCTTAACGGATACTGGGAATACGCGATTAGAAAAGAAGAGAAAATTCCTGCTAAATTTGATGGCCAAATCTTAGTGCCATTTTCTCCTGAAGTTAATAAGAGTGGAGTCAATAAAACCGTTCTTCCAGATGACTATCTTTTCTATAGATTAAACTTAGATTTACCTAGTGATTTCATAAAAGATAAAGTTATACTACACTTTGGTGCAGTTGACCAAATAGCAGAAGTATTTGTAAATGATCAATTTGTAATGAAACACATCGGTGGTTTCCTACCTTTTGAAATGGATATTAAACCATATTTAAAAGAAGGAAAAGGTACACTTATTGTTAGAGTGGTTGACACCACAAATGCCTCATATCACTCCTCAGGAAAGCAACATTTAAAACCTGAAGGCATATGGTATAAACCTCAATCTGGTATTTATATGCCAGTATGGTTAGAGAGCGTAAACGATGGATGTATTGAAAAACTAAAAATTACGCCAGATATTGATGAAAAAGTCCTCAAATTAAGCTTTAAATCTTCCAATAAGTCTGCAAAACTCAAATTAAATAATCGAATTTACGAAATCGAAGCGGATAAAGAAAACATTATTCCAATCGAAAATCCAATTCTCTGGTCACCAGAAAATCCTTACCTTTACGAATTCGTTATTTCTAATGATGTTGATGAAGTTTCTTCTTATTTTGCGATGAGAAAAGTTTCTTTAATGCAAAATGAAAAAGGGATGAAAGTTATCGCGCTTAATAATAAACCTTATTTTATGAAAGGCGTGCTCGATCAAGGATATTATCAAGATGGTTTGTTAACGCCTAATAGCGATGAAGATTACATCAATGATATTAACCTCATTAAGTCACTAGGATTTAACGTTTCTAGAAAGCATATTAAGATTGAATCTATGAGGTGGTATTATCACTGCGATAGGCTCGGTTTACTCGTGTGGCAAGACTTTGTAAATGGCTGTACAAAATATGATTTCTGGCTTAACCAAGTTCCCCTATTTGTGAGATATAAAATTAACGACCATCGCTATAAGAAATTCTTTAGAGAAAATGAAGAAGGTAGAAAAGAAGCTTACCAAGAATTCTTAGATACAATTGACCTTCTCTATAATTGTCCATGCATTGTTTATTGGACAATTTTCAATGAAGCTTGGGGACAATTCGATGCGAAAGAAATATATGAAAAACTAAAGGCTGTTGACCCTACTAGAATCTATGACCACGCTTCAGGTTGGCATGACCAAGGAAGCAGTGATGTTAAATCCATGCATATCTATAAATGGAAAGTTAAAGTTCCTTCTAAACATAAACTCAAAGGAAGAGCCTATGTCTGTTCAGAATGTGGCGCTTATATCCTTGATAAACGTTTAAAAGAAGCAAAGAAAAAAGAAGGCTTCATTTACTTACTTTTTAACAATAAAGAAGACTTCCAAAAAGAATATATTAGATTTATTAATGAGGAAATCAAACCTTGTAAGGATAAAGGCATGTCTGGATTTATCTACACTCAATTAAGTGATGTCGAAGAAGAGATGAACGGTTTTGTGACATATGACCGAAGAGAGATTAAAGTTGATATTCCTGTGATTAAAGATATTAACGATTCTTTATAAGAAAAAAGCGGTTTGAACCGCTTTTCTTTTAGCCAAGTTTTAATTTCTTTTGGTAAACGCCATAGACTTTCTTGGACGCAAATGACTTTAAGTTGTATCCAGGAACGAAGAAGGCGAATGCCGCTAAGGAACGATGACGGATTTTGTTATATAACTTTCTATCGATAGCCTTAAGTTCTTTGAAGTATTCTTTGAAGGCTTGCCAACGTGTTTCCTTATCTTCTTTAGTGCCAACAATTGTCATGAAGGTGACACCGCAGATAGTCATCAACCACTTAATCATATATTTTCTTAAGTGATATGGTAATTTGTAGATTTCATCGTATGTGTAGGCACAGAACATAATCTTGAACACTCTCATTTGTTGTTCGTAACGTTTACACATTGTGCCATAGTTAACAGATTGATCCGCTCTACCGATGAAATAGTGATACAAGTCAATATCATGGTAGAAAATCTTCTTCATGAATGGTAATGGTTGATAGGCATAGATGTCATCAACATAGAAGGTGTGATTTGGGAGTTCCATTTTGGATTCTCTTAATTTCTCAGTTCTATACATTAATGAGTGCATTAAGAAGACTGTTTCTAATTTGACACGCTTCATATCTTCCCACGCGAATGTTTGTTCTGGTGGTAAGCATTTACGATAATGCATGACAAATTGAGAATTGTCAGCAGCGTGTTCGTAAACATAGTTTGTGATATAAAGATCGATATCTTGTTTTTCTTCGATATGCTTCTTAATTAACATGAGCATATCTAAAACATCTTTAGTTTCCACCCAGTCGTCACTATCCACAACTTTGAAGAACATACCGGTGGCATTGCGGATACCCGCCATAACACCAGAACCATGTCCACCATTCTCTTTTTGAATAGCTTTAACGATAGTTGGATATTTCTTTTCATATTCGTCAGCAATTTTACCTGTGTCGTCCTTGCTACCGTCATTGACGATGATGACTTCGACTTCATCACCTGCTGCAACGAGATTATCGATACAGTGGCGCATATAATCTTGGGAGTTATAGCATGGGATCGTAAATGTAATGTATTTCATAATTTTCGTTTTTAACTGGCCCTCAGCCCTTACACATTATAGTAAAGTTGAATATTTAAGCAAGTTAATTAATGAATTAATGACTCTACTAATTGCAAAGCCTTCTCTACTACCACGTCCATGTTGTAGTAGGAATAGGTGCCTAAGCGACCACCAAAGTAGACATTTGGATTTTCTTTGGCGAGCTCTTGATATTTTGAGTATAGCACACTATTTCGTTCGTTATTAATAGGGTAGTAAGCTTCATCCCCTAAAGTCCATGTTTTGGAATATTCTTTAGTGATGACAGTTTTATTGTGTTTTTGTCCTGGTTCAAAGTATTGATGTTCTGCGATACGAGTATATGGAACTTCAAATTCTGTGTAGTTAACAACAGCGTTACCTTGATAATCTGGCTTATCGATGATTTCTTCTTCAAATCTTAATGATCTCCATTCAAGAGCGCCATATTTGTAATCAAAGAACTTATCAATCTCACCAGTATAGATAATCTTATCAGCGAGTTTGTTTAATTCTTCTTTGTGTTCTAAGTAATCAACACCTAATCTCACTTCAATGCCTTTAAGCATATTTTCAATCCATTTGGTGTAACCACCGATTGGGATACCTTGATAGATATCATTGAAGTAGTTGTTATTGTATTCATATCTCACTGGTAAACGGGTGATGATGAATGGTGGGAGTTCATTACATGGTCTACCCCATTGTTTTTGGGTATAGCCTTTAATGAGCATTTCATAGATGGTTGTGCCCACCATGGAGATAGCTTTTTCTTCAAGGTTTTTTGGTTCCTTGATGTTAGCTTCTTTAATCTCTTTTTCGATACACGCCTTCGCTTCTTCTGCGGTATTCACCCCAAAAATTTGATGGAAAGTGTTCATGTTAAAAGGCATGTTGTAGTATTTGTCTTTATAGAACGCTAAAGGCATATTGATGAAGTCATTGAACTTCGCAAATTGATTAACATAGTCCCAGATTTCTTTCTTGGAAGTATGGAAGATGTGTGGACCATATTTATGAACTTGGATACCTTCAATTTCTTCAGTGTAGATATTACCCGCGATGTTATTTCTTTTTTCAACAACGAGTACTTTATAGCCGCGCTTATTTAATTCATGAGCGGCAACAGCGCCATATAAACCAGCGCCAACAATTAGATAATCATAATTAGTTTTCATAGCTCCTTAATTATACAACTTTTGCTCATATGTGTGCATTTTGATTGACAAGTTCGTTATCGAACTTTACAATTTTTGAGCATGAAGATAAAAAGGAGGGAGAAAAGATGTTTAAATCAATACTTAGAGTCTTGAAAAGCGTCAGGGAATATAAAATATTCGCTATTATCACTCCTTTATTCATGATTGGTGAGGCCGCTGTTGAGTGTTTCTTACCATATGTCATGTCTGAATTCGTTGGTAAGATTGAAAAAGTTAATGGCATTGAAGAATTAGTGCCTTATTTCATTTTGATTTTCGCCATGACTATCGTATCTATTACCTGTGGTATTTTAGGCGGTAGATTTGCCTCCTATGCTTCCTCAGGTTTTGCTAAAAACTTAAGAAGAGATTTATATGCGAAAGTCGAATCATTCTCATTTGAGAATATCGACCATTTCCATGCTTCTAGCTTAGTCACTAGAATGACCACAGACGTCACTAACGCACAAAACTCATTCGCTATGGCGATTAGAATTGTCGTTAGAGCACCATTAATGCTCATCTTCTCTGCGATTATGGCGTTTATTGTCGGTGGCAATATGGCGTGGATCTTCGTTATTGCTATTCCAGTTATCGGCCTTATCTTCATTGTCCTTGCTAGATTAGCAATGGGTATCTTCAGAAGAGTCTTTAAGCGTTATGACGCTTTGAATGAATCCGTGCAAGAAAACGTCGCAGGTATGCGCGTTGTTAAATCATTCGTTAGAGAAGAATATGAAGACAACAAGTTCTCCACTGCCTCTAATAATTTATCGAAGGACTTTATTAAAGCGGAGAAGATTGTCGCTTTAATGACTCCTTTAATGAATACATCTATTCACGTTGTTTATTTATTAACAATGTTCCTTTCCGGTATCTTAATCTTCAATACTGCTTCCGCATTTGATACTGGTAAAAGAACTGAAGATGGTCAAATCATCTGGGGCTATAACTGGGGTGATTTATCCATTCCTCAAATGTCAGCGTTACTTACATACGGCATTCAAATCTTAATGTCCATTATGATGATCTCCATGATTGTCACAATGTTAGTCATGTCCTTTGAATCTATTAGACGTATTGGTGAAGTGCTTGACGAAGAACCAACAATTAAGAACCCAGAAGAACCAGTGATGGCTGTAGAAGATGGTTCTGTTGTCTTTGATAATGTTTCCTTCAAATATAAAAAAGAAGCGGAACGTTATGCAGTTAGTAACTTAAATATCAATATTAAGTCTGGTCAATTCGTTGGTATTATCGGTTCCACCGGTTCCGGTAAATCCACATTAGTTAATTTGATTTCTAGATTATATGACACCACTGACGGACGTGTTTTAGTGGGCGGTAAAGACGTTAAAGATTACGACCTCAAAACATTAAGAGATTCTGTTTCTGTTGTCTTACAAAAGAACTTCTTGTTCTCTGGTACAGTGGCCTCTAATATGCGTTGGGGTAATAAGGACGCGACCGAAGAAGAAATGATTGCCGCTTTAAGAGTGGCCCAAATCTCTGAAACCATTGAAGCCACTAAAGAAAGACTTGATAAAGTCGTTGAACAAGGTGGCGCTAACTTCTCTGGTGGTCAAAAACAAAGATTGTGTATCGCAAGAGCGTTATTAAAGTCTCCTAAGATTTTAATATTAGATGACTCCACTTCCGCTGTTGATACAAGAACAGATAGATTAATTAGAACTGCTTTAAAGAATGATTTACCAAACATGACAAAAATTGTCATTGCTCAAAGAATTAGCTCTATTGAAGAAGCTGATCAAATCATTGTTTTAGATAACGGTGAAATTAACGGTGTTGGTACTCACGAAGAGTTATTGAAGAATAACGAAATTTATCGTGAAGTTTATCAATCACAAACACAGAAAGGAGGAGAATAATATGCCAGGTCCTGCGATTAAGCAATACGCTAAACCTAAAAAAGGCACCATTAAAAGATTATTCAAATCTTTATGGAAGAACTTTAAGTTAGAACTTATTCTTTCTTTAGTTACTCTCATCCTCTCTATCGCTGTTAACTTATGTGGTAGTATTTTCGCTAGCTTAATTACTGATTTATTAACTAAAGCAATTCCAGCGAATAACCCAATCGGTAGCGTTAATCTCTTTACCGATATGTTTGATATTGCTTTGTTTGGTACTTTCCCAATCAGAGCGAATTTAACTGGTTTATTAATCGCCTTAATCTGTATTTATGGTTTAGGTGTTATTTGCTCATGGACATGGAATAGAACCATGGCTATTGTGACACAGAAGTATTTGAACCTTTTCCGTATTGAGATGTTCTCTCATATGCAAAAGCTTCCTATCAAATATTTTGATACACACCAAAACGGTGCGATTATGTCGTTATACACTAACGATATCGATACCATTAGACAATTAATCTCTCAATCTCTTCCAAATATCTTTGCGACAGGTATTACCGCTGTCAGTGCGTTAATGATTATGTTGATGTTCTCTATTTGGATGACATTAATTGTTATCTTAGGCGCTATCGCGATGGTCTTTAATACTAAAATTATCGGGGGACGTGCATCGAAATACTTTGTTGCCCAACAAAAGAGCTTGGGTAAAGTCGAAGGTAATATTGAAGAAAGTATTACTGGCTTAAAAGTTATTAAAGTGTTCACTCACGAAGAAGATAGTTTAAAAGACTTTGATGTCGTGAATGATGAATTATATCAAAACGCCAGTACCGCGAATATACATGGCAATATCATGATGCCAATCAATGGTAATATTGGTAACTTTATGTATGCCTTAATTGTTATCCTAGGTTGTGTCTTATACCTCTTACCAAAGATTTATCACGTTGAAACATTCAACCTTAAACTCATCGGTGGTTTCGATAAAATCGAAGCGGATGACTTCTATTCCAACTTACTCGTTCCATTCTTAATGTTATCCAGAATGTTCACACAAAATATTTCCAACTTCTCACAACAAGTGACATTCGTGGTTATGGGCACTGCTGGTGCATCAAGATGTTTTGATATCATTGATGAAAAAGTCGAAACAGATGAAGGCTATGTTACTTTAGTAAACATCAAATATAACGAAGACGGTTCGTTCGTTGAAACATCTGAAAAGACAAGATACTACGCTTGGAAACATCCACATAAAGCGGATGGTACATTAACATATACTGAACTTAAGGGTGATATCGTTATTGACGATATTGACTTCTCTTATGATGGTAAGAAGATTGTTCTTAAGAACGTCTCTGTATACGCTCACCCAGGTCAACAAATCGCGTTAGTGGGCGCTACTGGTGCGGGCAAGACCACTATTACAAACTTAATTAACCGTTTCTATGACATTGCGGACGGCAAAATCAGATACGACGGCATAAATATCAATAAGATCAAGAAAGACGACTTACGTCACTCTTTAGGCGTGATTTTACAAGATGTGAACTTGTTCACAGGTACTGTCATGGAAAATATTAGATATGGTCGATTAGATGCAACTGATGAAGAAGTCTATGAAGCTGCGAAAATCGCTAATGCTTATGATTTCATTATGAGATTACCACAAGGCTTCAACACTGTTCTTTCTGGTGATGGCGCAAACCTCTCACAAGGTCAAAGACAATTAATCTCTATCGCTAGAGCGGCTATCGCGGATGCCCCTGTCATGATTTTAGACGAAGCGACATCTTCTATTGATACCAGAACTGAAAGACTTGTCCAACAAGGTATGGATCAATTAATGAAAGGTAGAACAACATTCGTTATTGCCCATAGATTAAGCACCATTCAAAATGCTGACTATATTTTAGTCTTAGATAAAGGCGAGATTATCGAAAGAGGTAATCACGAATCCTTAATTGCCGAAAAAGGCTATTACTATCAACTCTATACTGGAGCGTTTGAACTCGAATAATGAAGAACATTATCTTTGTTTGTCATGGTTCTATTTGCCGTAGCCCTGCTGCGGCTTTCATTGCGAAACAATACCTAAAAGAGCAAGGACGTGATAGAGAATTCAATATTTCTATCAGAGCGACATCCTCTGAAGAAATTGGTAACGATGTCTATCCTCCAATGAAAAGAGAACTATATAGAAGAGGCATTACTTTATATCCTCACGCTGCAACAAGAATTAGACAAAGAGACTATGAAGAAGCGGATTACATCTTTTGTATGGATGATGAAAACTACTATTCTCTTTTAAGACAATTAGATAATCACAAAAACATTATTTATCGCATTAATAAATACACTCCTCGTATCTATGAGATTGAAGATCCTTGGTATACAGGAAGATATGAAAAAGTCTGCGATGAAATCACAGACTGTATTCACGATATATTTAAGAATATTTAAGTTATTTACGAACCGCTTGAATCTTAACTGTTGAGTTATCAGTCACAGCGTCACCTTCAATCATCACACTGATATCAGCGTTGTTTTGAAGGAATGTTTTGTATTGGGCCATGATTGGGTTAGATGTATCAATGCTATTAACTGCGTTGGTAAATAATGAATCAAAGGAGATTGTCATTGTGCCATCTCTTTCAAATTTGAAAGAAGATTGGTTAACGGCTTCTGCGAGTGTTTCATAGATGACTTTCTTAGATTCATCACTAACGGTAAGTTTTTCACTAGCTTTACCAAAGTAGAGATCTGCTGGCTTGTAGACTAACTTATGAGTATCAGTATTGCTCTTATCAGCGTCCATCTTTAATGTGGTCCATGTTTCTAAACCATTGATGTTAAGACCCACACTGATGATAGCAGCGTCACCATAAAGGTTCATATAAGCATTATCTAAAGCGATATAGTTAATCTTGTTTTGACCATCAGCAACTTCACGTTGTAAGAAGAACTTATGACCTAAAGCACTTTGTGTCTTCATGAAGAGATTGATTTCGCTTTCTTTTAATTTAGCGATATCAAAGCTATTTAATGAGAGGGAATAACCATCGAATGTACTAATCGCATTGGCGAGGATGACGTCAATGTCTTCTGAAGTAACAAGGTTAAAGCCTTTATATGTTTCTTTAACTGGAATGCCAATCGAAGTTAAGTTAGCTTCAGGAGCATTAGTGCCGTTATAACCATGGAATAAATAATCACTGACAGCGTTAAGGTTGCTGGTGTTGATTAATTGTTGGTTCATAAGTGAGACAAGAGCTTCTCTAATGACATCTAAAGATAATTTCTTTTCTTCGCCATTAATGGTGAGCTTTGTTGTAGTGGCGTCATAGTTCATTGGGTAATAGACGTTTTCGCCTAAAGAAGCATCGTAATCATTACCGGTTAACCTTTCTAAGTTAACGTCAATATTGATGGATTCACCACCGTAGAAATCGATTTTAATGAGATTTAAATCTAAGAAGTCATTAATAAATGAGAAGTAGAAATCAGAGGAACCTGAACCACCACTGATGCCTTTATTAATCATTTCTCTTAAGTCTTCAGTGTAGATGAAGAGTTTGGAATTCTTTAAATCAGAATGTAAGTGAATCGCCGCGGTTAATGCATCAATTGTTTCATTATTAATGTATCTAGAAAGGAAGAAGGAAATGACTTCTTTTAACTTTGTTAAACGACCTAAAGTCATTTTCTTAACAGTTAAAACAAAGGCTTCTTTTTCTCCATCCGCGGACACGACTGTTTCTTTAGATAATGTTGTGGTTAATTTCGCTCTTGTTTCAAAGAACCAGGCTTTACCAGAAACATTTAAAACATAGGAATCATCTTTGATGTCGATAGCGAGTTGAGTTAAGTATTTATTTAACTTATCGTTATCTTTAATCGCAGCGTAAATGTAGTTATTGATATCTTGCTCAGTAAGAGAGAATTTGACGAGTTTTTCATCGACAGTGTGGTCTAAAGAATCAACGGCTAATTTCTTAGTCATCGCTTCTTGAGTAAAGTTATCATCATATGTGACCGCCATTCTACCGGTGTCAAAGACAAAGATAAATAGCAAGGCGATAGGTAAGATAATTAGTACAACAAGGGTGATTAATAAACCCTTAAAAAACTTCTTCATAAACAATTCCCTCTAATTGATATACATATTATACGTATATCTGTTGTATCATAAAAGTATGAAAATTACCGATAATATCTTTCTAAAAGATCGTATAGATGACATCATCAAAACCAACCAAATTAATACTTGGGCAGCGGACTTATTAAGCGAAGCGTGTAACTACACAGACTTTTTTGATGTTAATAAAATTAAACAATACGAAAAAGCGGGTAAGACCACTCAAGACGCAATGCTTGATATGATGTTTGAAACATTTAACTTGGATAAAGATGACAAAGAGACATACGACATCTTAAAAGAGTTCTGCTACGACAGAATTAAATGTTTAGATCATAAAGTCTATGAAAACGATGAATACGCTAAAAGAGTAAACGTTACAGGTAACTATAATGGTTATACGGTGAGAAAGATTAGCTATGAACCATATCAAACATTCCCATACGATGAAATCAATGTGAATGATAAGTATCAAGAATTTAGCAATATTGGTTTCTTTAAGGAAAAGTTCTCCTATTTAGCGTTATGTCAAGGCAATAACGTTTGGATGTCGCTAAACCCTAATGAAATCGAAACCATGAAGCCATTTATTGAAAAGGCTAAAGGCGAAGTTTTAGTGCTTGGCCTAGGTATGGGTTATGTTCCATTCATGATGTCAGATAAGCCTGAAGTTAAGCACATCACAATTATCGAAAAAGATAGAAATATTATTAATTTATTTAATAAAGTCTTATTCCCATCATTTAAGAATAAAAACAAAATCACCATTATTCCTGATGATGCGATTAGCTATTTTGTGAATAAAATGAAATATGACTATATCTTCGCGGACTTATGGCACGCTCCTGAGGATGGTTTAGAGTTATTTATCAAACTAAAACGTATTAATAAGAGCATTGATTGCTGGTTAGAGACTTCATTAATCGCTTTACTTCGTAGATGTATGATTACTTTAATCGAAGAGTCCTTAGAGGGATTAGACGAAAAGGCTTATAAGCACGCAAGAACCCCTACTGATAGAGTGATTAATAACTTTTATCAAAAAACAAAAAACATCACTTTACGTGACGTTAATGATTTAGAAAATTTGCTTAAAGATGAGACCTTAATTGATTTAGCTATTTAGCTTCTTCAAATAAGTATGTCTTCTTATGCTTTTTAATAAACGATAAGTCCTTAAAGAACTTAATGGATGATTTTAATGGTGAGACTGTACTACCACGGTCATCAGACCAAATAACACCCATTTCATAAATAGATAAATTATTTAATTTAGCGATATAGAGATATTCAACGTCAAAAGCGAAATTAGTAACGACTTGTTTAGCCACTATCTTTTTAGCTAAGTCAGTTCTAATTGCCTTAAAACCACATTGGGTGTCTTTGTAGTTGAAATGGAATTTCATGTTCACGAGTTTACGGCAGCACCAACCAATAAACACTCTTAAGGCTGGTTGTTTCTTTTTGATGACACTATCTTTAGCGTGTCTGCTGCCAATGATCACATCGTAGTTAGGGGCTAATTCTAAGGTACGTTGAATCGCTTCTAAATCTGTACTTAAATCAGCGTCCATGAACAAAACATAATCGCCAGTAGCGTTTTCAATGCCGTATTTAACCGCACCACCTTTACCACGATTAACATCGTATGATAAAGCCTTTACTCCCTCGATAGATTCGATAACTTCTTTAGTGTTATCTTTACTACCATCGTTAACCAAGATTAATTCATAATCTTGTTTGAGCTCTTTTAATTTATCTTTGATAATTTCCGCGTTTTTAGCGATATCCTTACTTTCGTTATAGCAAGGGATGACAATGCTTAATTTCATACCACCCTATTTTACACAAGTGCATAACTTATTAAAAGTTAATTATGATATAATATTTGTTACGGATAGAGGTAATATCATATGAATCTTAATAACTTAAAAGAAAAAATGTTAAAACTTGGTGAGAAGATTGGTCTTCAAGTTCATGAAGAAGACGCGAATTCTTTAACACTCCATAGCCAAATCACTGCGAAAGAATATTTCATTAATTCTGTCTACTGTAGATTTGTGGCTTTCTCAAGTGGCACGATTCACTTATTCTTAACATTTGATGTGATTGAAAGAACATATGATAACTTATATTTGATTAACGCTTTTAACGAAAACAATCCTTGGTTTAGAGCGTATATCACTAATATCCATGATCGTGATTATTTAGAACTTCATTACACTTCCGTTGGTTTAGCTAACGAAGATGAAGCAATTGATACATTTGGTTTCTTACTTAATGACTTATTAAGTGAAAACACTATGAAATACTTAAAACCAATCTTGGATGGCGAACAACAATAAAAGAAAACTTAAAAGAGGCGAAGAAGGCGAACGCTTGGTCGCCTCTATTTTAGATGCTGATAAATCATTCCATCGTTTAATTAACAATCTGGTTCTACTAGGGGACAATCAAGTCTCACATCAAATTGACCACATACTCATTCGTAGTAATGGTATTTTTGTTATTGAGACTAAAAACTACTTTGGAAACATTGTCGGTGGAGAGGATGATTCCTATTGGAAAAAGACATTTCCTTTTAAAGGCAGAACGAAAACAGAAACATTCCATAATCCTCTAAAACAAAATCAATCTCATATCAGAATGATTAAACGCATTATTGGAAGAGATTATCCAATGTATTGCTTTATCGTTTTAGTTAAAAATAACGGAGACGGGTTAGATTTATTTAATGTCTGTGGTCCCGAAGATATCTTAAAGCGCATTAACTTAATCACTATCGATAATCCTTTATCAGAACAGGTTATTGAAAGCATTTATAATACCCTTCTATATTCTGAAGCGGACGTTAATGATGAGATGCATCTCGCTAATATCAAGAAGACGATTAAAGAGAGAAGAGACTATCAAAAAGAAATAAGAACAGCGATAGAAAAGAAAATATGCCCCGACTGTGGGGGCATACTCTCTATTGTGCCTAATGGCTTAAAATGTTCTAAATGTAATAAGTTAATTAAGATCTAACTATTTCACCATGCTATAAGCATCTTCATCCACATAGATTGTGCAATCTGGATGTTTTTGAAGGATGGAGCAAGGAACTTCTTCAGTCATTGGACCTTTTAATAAGTTATAGATCGCTTGCGCTTTGTTTTTACCCGTAGCGATAAGAACAATCTTTCTAGCGTTCATAATGCTCTTTAAGCCCATAGTGACCGCTTTAGTTGGAACTTCAGAGATATCATTGAATAATCTAGAGTTATCTCTAATTGTTTGTTCGGTTAATTCTGCGACATGGGTTAAGGAATCAAATGGAGTACCTGGTTCATTAAATGCGATATGGCCATCACTACCAATACCTAAGATTTGGAGATCAATGCCACCAAAAGAGGCGATTTCCGCGTCGTATTGATTAGCATAAGCTAAATAATCACCAACGCCTTTAAGGACGTGTGTACGCGCTTTATCGATATCTAAACCATCGAATAAGTATTTGTTCATGAAGTAACGATATGATTGATCATGTGTACCTTCTAATCCGATGTATTCATCGAGATTGAATGTCGCGACATCTTTGAATGATACACGGCCTTCTTTACAAGCCTTAATCATGTTCGCATAAACTTCAATTGGGGATGTACCTGTGGCTAAGCCTAAAACACTGTTTGGTTTAGCTTGTACTTGCTTGATAAACTCTTCAGCGATTAATTTGCTGATTTCTTCATTACTGCCAACGACAACTTTCATAATTTTCGACTACCTCTTTTCTTTGACAACAATATTATCTTTTGCTTTATAAATGCTATTTTCTGGGACAACGCCTCTCACCATGCTTAATGGATAAACTTGAGAGTGTTGACCAATGACTGTTCCTGGGTTTAAGACTGATTGACAACCAATATCAGCATAGTCACCTAAGATAGCGCCTATTTTTCTTAAACCAGTTTCATAGTCCTTTTCGCCATGGATAACGATGTTCTTACCATCACTCTTTAAGTTAGAGCAGATACTACCTGCACCCATATGAGCGTAATTACCTAAAACGGAATCACCAACGTAGGAATAATGTGGAACTTGCACGTGATATAAGAGAATCGCGTTTTTAAATTCGCAAGAATTACCTAAGACACAGTTATCACCACAGATGAGATTACCTCTAATGTAGGCGCCTGGTCTCACTTCGGTATTACTACCAATGATAGCAGGAGGAATGATGGTCGCTGTTTCAGCGATTTTCACATTCTCACCAACGAGGACACCTTCTTTTAGAAGAGTGTATCCTGGAATACCCATTTCTAAACATTTAGCGATTAATTCTTTAATGTGTGGGAGCATTTCCCATGGGTATTCATATTGATCAAAGAACTCTTTCATGAAAGATGGTTCTTCGATGTTAAATAAATCTTTAGTTAAGACAGCTTTCTTATTCATCGATGACAAAGCCTCTTTTCTTCACAACGTTATAGATCTTTTCGATATATTCATCACAACCTTGCAATGTTGGATATTCCACCATAATACGGATGACTGGTTCAGTACCGGATTGTCTTAATAACGCTCTACCGTTATCACCGATTTCTTTATTCACTTCGTCGAATTTAGCTTTAACAGCATCATCTTCAACAGCCGCGCTCTTATCGGTAACTCTGACGTTCTTTGTTTTTTGTGGTAATAACTTAACTGGGGCCACTAATTTGGATAAAGAATCTTTTCTTTCAAGCATTTCTTCAGCAACCATAATTGCCGTTAAAACACCATCACCTGTAGTGGCATATTTTCTAATGATGATATGACCTGATTGTTCACCACCGAGTGTGTAACCATCACTCATCATTTTTTCAAAGACGAATCTATCACCAACTTTAGTTCTAATCATCTTACAGCCAATACCTTTAAGGGCTTTTTCAAGACCGCTGTTGGACATGATTGTGGCAACGACTGTGTCGTTATCAAGAGAACCTTCACTCTTAAGTTTGTTGGCTAATAAGTACATGATTTTATCACCGTCGACTTCTTTACCATTTTCATCAACGGCAATACATCTATCAGCGTCACCATCGAAGGCAAAACCAACATCGAGTTTTTCTTCTTTAACAAACTTACAGAATTTTTCAATGTGTGTGCTACCAGCATCAACATTGATGTTTAAACCATCTGGACGGTTATTAATAATGTAGACTTGAGCGCCTAAGGCTTCGAAAACACTCTTAGCAATCATCCAAGAAGCACCATTCGCGGTATCTAAACCGATTCTAAGTTTCTTCATGGAGTGTTTGGCTAAAGAAATTAAGTAACCAATGTATCTATTTCTACCTGAAGAGTAGTCATTAATTGTGCCGATATCACCACGTTTGGCGAATGGTAAATCTGTTTCACCATCTTCTAGGCCTAATGTTTTGAAATCACCATCTAAATAGGCTTCGGCGAGATAAGCAACACCATCTTCAAGCTTTTCACCATTACCGTTAATGACTTTAATGCCATTATCATAGAATGGGTTATGAGAAGCAGTAATCATGACGCCACAGTCAAAGCAGTCTTGTCTTACAATGTAAGAGACTGATGGAGTGGTTGTAACGTGGAGTAATTCTACGTCCGCGCCAGATGATGCTGCACCAGCGGCCACTGCGTATTCAAGCATATAGGAAGATCTTCTGGTATCTTTACCAATAACAATCTTTGGTCTATAGCCTGGTTTTTGCATATTGTATTTAGGATTAGAGTAGAACCAACCGAGGAATCTACCAATCTTATAGGCTTTATCTGAATTCAATAATTCATTAGCTTCGCCTCTGAAACCATCAGTACCAAAATATTTGGTTTTGACGTTTTCACTTGGAAGTTCGACTTTCTTACCACGATGGATAACGATGTTATCGTCAATTAATTCATCAGCGGTAATTTTGAATAACACACATAAATCCTTAATAGTGTTTAAAGGAGGAAGTGTGTCATTATTTTCCCATTTAGATAGGGATTGTCTGGATGTTTTTAAAGCTTTCGCTAGTTCTTCCTGAGAAATGTTGTTAGCAATTCTAAGGTGAACAATTTTTTCACCAATTGTCATATTATGTATGGCTCCCTTGCATGTGACAATAGATTAACATGTTAAATGTAAATTACAATTAAAAAGTGTAAAGTTTTGTTTACTTGATTGTTTATAAGAGAGTATTATAACTTTGTTATAAGAATATATATCCTTATTAATAATTATATAAATTATTTTTCTTTACGTAATTGTTTGTTTACGTTGGAGCTTAAATGAAACTTAATTATTTATCGTATTTATCTTTTAATTCTTCTAGCGCTGCTTCACCATCAACGGTTTTATTGTTCTCTAATTCATCTAATGCAGGATTAATAAGGTTTGCTTCTTCTTTTTGCTCTAGATATGTTTCATTTTCTTTTAGAAAGTCTTTTAATTTTATTAACGATTCCTTGCACGTCTCATATGGATAGTTCTCATACAACAAAATCTCAGTCTTTGTTTCGTAATCCTTTTTGAACGATTCATTTTTTATAATTGCGTCAATCAGTTGATTAAGTTTCATTCCGTCTCTGGCGGATCTGCAGACGCTAATCTTATTTCTATAACTCCTTACTTCTTTAAACAAGTCAGCGAGTTTTTGATTTAAGTTGACCTTAGTTAGCAATTTACTAATGTCATATAAATGACGTGAATGGTTTTCACATTTATCATCAATGTAGTAATCGCAAATCGCAAATGTCTTATCCACGAGGGTTCTTTCTAATGTTTGAACTTGCAAATTAAATGGCGCCAATTCATATTGTTCAACCAAATCATGGCGGCCAATTGATTCGAAGTAATCTCCGATAAAACTAGAGAAGATCTTCTCTTCACTTGGAAAAGATGGAGTTTGAGCGGCTAATTCTATCACCACTTTTTTCTCTATATTGGTACCCGAGAAAAAACTATTATAAGGACATTGAAATTGGTTGAAATAACGGTTCCATCTAAGCTTGTCCGTATTAACTATTTCTAAGCCAACCGCTTTAATCGCATCGGTTATCCCTTTGAACTTTCTTTTTATTTCACCACTGTTAACTTCTCCAAATGGGGAAGAATATGAAATGTCTATGTCTTCAGAGAAACGATTAATAAGGTGGTAGCATTTAGAAAGTGACGTTCCGCCTTTGAATACATATCCGCGTTTGTCATTCTTGAAAATTTGTTTCAATATTAAAAATAGCCAATAATCTTTTTCGACGTATTCATCTAAAATATCAGCGGATATGGCAGTATTACGGACCGCTGATGCAAAATCTTTTTTGCTATTATCTAAACGCATTAATCAAACCCTCCTCAACAAGAATTTTCATAACTCTATTGCTATAAAATTGAATGTTTTTCTGAAAATCGTTTTTGGTAAGGTTTTTACTAATATACCTAAACAATAAATCTTTGTTTTCTTTTATTTCTTCATCGGTTAGCCATCCAGACAACATATCGAAGAATTGTAATGCTTTACAGTTAAAGCGATCTATGTGAGTTCTTCCTTTTCTTAAAAGGCAACGGTATTTTCCACTATGATAGATTCTTTTGCAGGATGTGTTGTTTGTAGTAACTTCCAAAACAGCGGGTACTTGCTGTGAAATCCCGATTTGATTTAAAAATGTTTGGCCTGAAAAATATCCGAAAATATTAAGATTGAGGCCACTTATTCCATAGTCATCTTTAATATATTTTTTTATTACGATTTCTGTGAAAGATAGTTCGTCAGCTAATTCTTTATCTTCTTTAAAATAATAAACACCTGGCGAACGACGGATGATTCTATTATCCGCAACCGCACGAGAAAGTTCTTTTCTAATAGCAGTTTTGCTCTTACGACCAATCCTGATGTCTTTTAGAAAGATAGGAGTTGCATAACCATAAATTTCTTTTAAGTAATCGATGATATCCATGCTTTAATTTTATCATTTTATCGAAATATTTACAATATTAGTGACATATGTTTTTTATACATTAATGTATAATTTTGTGACATTTTGAATTCAAACAAAAACCCACGGTTAAGTGGGCTCTTATTTGTTATCTTTTTAGCATCTTTTCTGCGATACCGATAAATGCATAATTGTTTGCGCCTTTAATAAGGTTATATTCATCGTTTAAGTCTTTCGCAGTCTTATAGCAGTTTCTAAAGATTGTGGCCATGATGTCTTTTAATCTATTGTCCACTTCTTCAAAGGACCACTTTTCGCCTTTTTTGTTTTGTTCGATTTCTAAACCTGAAACCGCAACACCACCAGCGTTACTGGCTTTACCTGGAGAATAGATGATCTTGTTGTTAATGAATTTCATCGCCGCTTCTAATGTACATGGCATATTTGCACCTTCAAAGACGCCGATACATCCATTAGCGATTAATTTGTCCGCATCATTTTCATCTAATTCGAATTGTGTTGCGCATGGGAAGGCAACATCACATTTAACACCCCAGATATCTTTGGAATTCATCACTTCCACTTTATCCTTAACGAGGTCTTTATATTCTTTAATTCTGCCACGTCTATCTTCTTTTAAGGCTCTCATGGTTTCAAAGTCGATGCCATTAGGGACGTAAATCGCATTGCTACTATCGTTCATCGCGATGACTTTGCCACCTAATTCAGTGACCTTCTTTAAGCAGTAAAGAGCGACGTTACCACTACCGGAAACGATAACCTTTTTACCTTTTAAATCAGTACCTTTATAAGCTTTAAGGGCTTCTAAGGCAAAGTAAGTCACACCGAAGCCTGTGGCTTCAGTTCTACATAAAGAACCACCTAAATCTAATGGTTTACCAGTTAAGGAACAATCTGATTTACCAGAATATTTCTTATAGGCTTCATACATGGCTCTAATCTCTCTAGCGCCCACACCGATATCGCCCGCAGGGACATCTTTATCAACACCAATATATGGATAGAGTTCTTTCATAAAGGCTTCGCAGAATCTAATGACTTCAGCGTCGCTTTTACCTTTTGGATCAAAGTCACTACCACCTTTCGCGCCACCCATTGGTAAAGTGGTTAAGTAGTTTTTAAAGATTTGTTCAAAACCTAATAATTTTAAAATTGAAACATTGACTGTTGGATGGAATCTAAGACCACCTTTATAAACACCGTTTACGTTATTATATTGCACACGATAGCCTTTGTTCATACGAACATTGCCTTGGTCATCTTTCCATTTGATGTCAAATGTTAAGATTCTATCTGGTTCCACGATTCTTTTTAAGATAGAAGCATATCTAGGATTGTTGAGCACAGATTCATCTAAGGATGAGAACATTTCCTTTAATGCGGCTTTAAATTCTGGTTGGTCATTATACTTTTCTAAGTTAATCATGACTTAATCCTCCTTATTCAACAGTCACACTCTTAGCGAGGTTTCTTGGCTTATCGACATTTAAGCCTTTCGCTAAAGCGACATAATAAGCTAAATAGAATGCAATGGAAGAGACAGCCACACTGGATAAGTAATAAGCATAATCTTCCACCATGATGGTATCTTCTGGTCTAGATAAACTTTTCGTAGCGATAGTATAAACTTTCGCACCTCTAGATTTCACTTCTTCAATATTGCCTCTCATACTAGGCGCGGTATCTGGATCTGTAATAAAGACGATAACTGGAATACCTTTTTCAATTAAAGCAATTGGACCATGTTTAAGTTCACCACCAGGGATAGCTTCACTATGGATATAACTAATTTCTTTAAGTTTCAAAGAAGCTTCTAAAGAAAGGAAATAATCAAAGCTTCTACCTAAATAGAAGAGATTCTTTTTATCTTTGATTTCATCAGCAACTTTCATAATAAGTGGCTTATAGTGATCTTGGATATCGTAGATAACATCCAAAGAATCAGTTAAGTCATCAATGAGTTTCTTATCATTACTTAAGGCTGCAGCGAGCATTGCGAGTAATGTCACTTGAGCGACATAGGCTTTTGTGGAGGCAACTGATACTTCAATACCACTATAGAGTAGTAAGGAGTACATGGCGTTTCTATCTAATGTAGAACCACCAGTATTAGTGATTATCAAATTCTTTAAGTTATGTTCTTTAATAATCTTTAAACAGTGAATTAAGTCCGCGGTTTCGCCAGATTGAGAAATCATAATGATGAATGGTTTCTTACCAGGATATGTTGGATGAAAGGCCCATTCAGAAGCAATGAATCTCGATGTGGACTTATCGTATTTTTCAAAATAACGACCACCCACTAAACCGGCGTGATAAGAAGTACCACAGGCAATAAAGATAATATGGTCAGATTCTTCTAAATCTTTGATTAAGTTTGGATCGAATTGATATTTACCATCATCATAGTATTTAGTCATTAAACGTCTGACTGTTTGAGGGATCTCTTCGATTTCCTTAATCATATAGTGAGGATAGCCTTTTAAATCATGGGAAATTAATTCCACATCTTTAGAGATGGTATTCTTTTTAATTTGTTCACCTTTTTTGTTATAGATAGCGACTTTATCTTTAGTGACAATACCAAATTCTAAGTCGTCTAATTCAATAAACTTATTCGTGTGTTCAATCATTGGGGAAGCATCAGAGGCAATAAGATTAAAGCCTTCACCTAAACCAATGACTAATGGAGAAGCTTTCTTAATAACATATAAGGTATTTTTATCTTCGCTTGTAAAGAAAGCGAAAGCATAACTACCTTTTACTAATGTCATAATTGTTTTAATAGCTTCAATGATTCCACCTTTTTCAAGGTAATAATATTCCAATAAATTAGCGATAATTTCAGTATCGGTTTCGCCATAGAAACGATAGCCTTTGCCAGTTAAGAAACTTCTTAATTCTTTGAAGTTTTCAATAACACCGTTATGCACTAAACAGATTTTTTCATGGAAAGATAAGTGAGGATGGGTATTAAGTTTAGTAGGCGCACCATGAGTGGCCCATCTTGTATGACCAATCATGATATTGGTATCAATGGTTTCAGGAACAATGGTTAAAAGATGTTCCACACTACCGACATCTTTAAAGATTTGAATGCCGTTATTAAAGTATGCGACACCCGCGGAATCATATCCACGGTAATCAAGCATCTTTAATCCATTAAAGACATAGTCTTTTGGGCTAATAAATCCAACAGCGCCAACAATACCACACATTTAATAATTCCTCTTAATGTTATATTACATTATACCGATTAGAATATTTCTTCCCTAATAATTGTTTGATTTTTATCTGGACCAGTGGAAACCATCACCACTGGAGTGCCAGTTTCTTTTTCAATAAACTCAACGTATTTTCTAACGTTTTCTGGTAACGCATCATATGTTTTGATATTAGAAATATCTTCACTCCAACCATCTAAATAAGCATAGACTGGTTTACATTCTCTGAGCACTCTATCTGAGGCTGGTAAAGTATCAATTAGTTGACCCTGGTATTCATAATGGGTACAAACTGGGACTTTATCAAAGCCCGTTAAAACGTCCACAAGTGTTAAGCAAATATATGAAATAGAGTTAATTTGAATAGAGTATTTTAAAGCAGGTAAATCTAAGAAGCCTGTTCTTCTTGGACGATGGGTCACTGTACCATATTCATGGCCTCTTTCTCTAATAAGGTTACCCACTTCATTTAATTGTTCGGTTGGGAAAGCGCCTTCACCCACACGTGTCTCATAGGCTTTGACGATACCTAAGATGTTATCGATGCCGTGGCAACCAATACCAGTTCCATCAACTGTGCCACCTGAGGTGACATTTGAGGAAGTAACATATGGATAGCTACCAAAGTCAACATCTAATAAAGCGCCTTGCGCACCTTCAAAGAGGATGTTCTTACCTTCTTTTCTGGCTTTACCAATCATCGCCACTGTATCAATGACCATTGGTCTAATATAGTCAGCGAGTTCAAGGTATTCTTTAACTGTTTTATCGTAATCAATTGGGTTACCACCCATATCAATGATTTGTTTGTTTTTAATGGTTAATAAGTTTTTATATAATTCTGGGAATTCATTTGAAATGAAATCACACATTCTCATACCGACACGAGAAATCTTATCCGCATAGGCAGGACCAATACCACGTTTGGTAGTGCCAATCTTTTTAGAGCCTAATGATTCTTCATTTAATCGATCTAATTCGATATGGTGATCAAATAAAACGTGCGCTCTATCGGAGATATAGATGTTTTTAGCGGGAAATCCTGCTTTTCTAATTTCTTCCACTTCTTCTTTGAACGCTCTTGGATTAATAACCATCCCGTTAGCGAGTACGCATTTAACATTTTCATTAAAGACACCAGAAGGTATTAGTCTTAAAGCGTACTTATGACCACCGAACACAATTGTGTGTCCTGCGTTATTACCACCTTGATATCTAATAACGATGTCAGCTTTTTCAGAAAGAAAGTTAGTGATTTTACCCTTTCCTTCATCGCCCCATTGGCTACCTAACACTAATAATGATTTACCCATAATTAAATACCTAGTCTCTTATAGATTTTCTTGACGTTCTTTAAATAGTTATTTTCATCAAAGCATTCAGTAATTTCTTTCTTAGTGAGCACTTTGCTAACTTCAGCGTCTTCAATTAATAAATGTCTAAATAATTTCTTTTCGTTTAACGCTTTAAACGCAATTGGTTGAATGAGGTCATAGGCTTCTTCTCTAGACATACCTTTATTAATGAGTTTACTTAAGACACCACCTGAATAGGTGACACCATAATGAAGAAGAATGTTTTCATTCATCTTTTCGGTATTAACTACGAGGTCTTTACAAATACCTGTGAACCTCTTAAGCATGTAATCTAATAAGGTGCAAGCATCAGGAAGGATGATACGTTCCGCAGAAGAATGAGAGATATCTCTTTCATGCCATAAGTTATTATCTTCTAATGCCACATCAACATAGCTTCTCATTAAACGAGCACAACCACAGATGTTTTCACAGCCAATTGGGTTCTTTTTATGTGGCATCGCACTGCTACCTTTTTGGCCTTTAGAGAATGGTTCTTGAACTTCACCAATTTCACTTCTAGAAAGATGTCTGATTTCAGTGGCCATCTTTTCTAAGCAAGAAGCGATTTGGGCTAATGAGAAAATATAACCAGCATGTCTATCTCTTGATAGGACTTGAGTGGAAATCTTCGCGTAATCCATACCCAATTTCTTAGCGACATATTCTTCCACTTCCATTGGGATGTTTGCGTAGTTACCAACCGCTCCACTTAACTTAATAACTTCAATGTTCTTTCTTTCGTTTAAGAAACGTTCTTTGCAGCGATTAAGTTCATCAAACCATAAGGCCCATTTAAGACCAAAGGATGTGATTTCTGCGTGCATGCCATGAGTTCTACCCATAATTGGTTGATCTACGTACTTTTTAGCCATTTTCTTCGTGACTTCGATTAAATTATCTAGATCCTTTAAAAGAAGGCTATTCGCGGCTTTTAAAGTTAAAGATTGAGCACTATCCACAACATCCGTGGATGTCAGTGAATAATGGAACCATTTCTTTTCTTCACCAAGTTGAAGAGAAATACTTCTAGTGAACGCAATGACATCATGTTTAGTGATGGCTTCAATCTCTTCAATACTATCTAAGTCAACGTGGGCTTTCTCCACGATGGCTTTATAATCACTTTCAGGAATTAAACCTAACTTAAAGTAGGCTTCAATGACCGCTTCTTCGATTAATAAGTAGTTATTAAATCTATTCTTGTCAGAGAAGATTTCTTCGAATTCTTTATGGGAATATCTTTTAATCATAAGTTAGGTTTCCTTTCGTAATTAATGTTCGGAGAATAATAATTCTTCGTATGTTGGCATTGGCCAATAGTTCTTTGGCATTAATGTTTCACATTCATCGACAACTTTTCTAAGCTTCGCCATAGATGGTAATAAGGTGTCTTTAATGAAGAAGGCTCTTCTTTCGACATCTTCGATCTTATCAGCGTCTTCATATTTCACTTCTAACCAGTCAACATCATCACTAATCTTGGTGAGGTTTTCACTTAACTTATTGAGGATGGTGATTTGATAATCAGTGGAGATATTCTTACTGATAGCTTTCATTTCATTAATGTTTCTAGCGAGTTTACCAACGTATTTGTTGATTGCTGGCATAATGTCTCTTCTCGCCATATGAATCATAGTCTTAACTTCGATTTCTAAAGACTTGATATAGTTTTCATAGTCTGTTTCTTGTCTCGCTTTGAGTTCTTCTAAGCCTAAGACCTTTTCTTCAGCGAATAACTTCACGTTCTTTTCATCAAGTAAGTGGGCTAATGCATCTGGGGTTGTTGGATAGTTACATAAGCCACGTTTTTCCGCTTCTAAAACCCAGGCATCGTTATAGCCATTACCAGAGAATAAGATACGTTCATGTTTCTTAACGGTATCTTTCACTAAATCATGGATGGCTTTATCTAAGTCATTAGCGCCCTCTAAAGCATCAGCGAATTCTCTTAAGGAATTAGCCACTGCGGTATTAAGGACCATATTCGCATCAGAAACCGCTTTGTTACTACCTGGCATTCTGAATTCAAACTTGTTACCAGTGTAGGCAAATGGAGACGTTCTATTTCTATCAGTGTTGTCTTTATTAATACTTGGTAAGACATCGCTGCCTAAAAGAATCTTTTCTTTATGTGATTCATAGGTCATTTCATCATTAACAATCGCTTTTAAAACTTTCGTTAATTCATCACCTAAGAAGATGGAAATGATGGCTGGTGGGGCTTCATTTTTACCTAAACGGTGATCGTTAGAGGCGGAGGCCACACTTATTCTTAATAAGTCTTGGTATTCATCAACCGCTTTGATGATCGCGGCTAAGAAGAGTAAGAAGACTCTATTTTCAAATGGTGTATCACCTGGATGTAATAAGTTAATACCTGTATCTGTGGAGATAGACCAGTTATTGTGTTTACCACTACCATTAACACCATCAAATGGTTTTTCATGGAATAAGATGACGAAATGATGTTTATCCGCAATCTTAGTCATGATTTCCATCACTAATTGGTTTTGGTCACATGCTAAATTACATGTTGTATAAATATTAGCGAGTTCGTGTTGAGAAGGAGCGACTTCGTTATGTTCTGTTTTAGCACTGATACCTAACTTCCAAAGTTCTCTATCAACTTCTTCCATGAAGTTTTGCACTCTTGGTTTAATAACACCAAAGTAATGGTCATCTAATTCTTGACCCTTTGGTGCGGGAGCGCCAAATAATGTTCTACCTGTAAGGATTAAGTCTAATCTCTTTTCAAATAAAGCTTTATCAACAAGGAAGTATTCTTGTTCAGGACCAACATTAGTGACGATGTGTTTCACATCATTCATCTTTAAGGCTTTAAATACTCTTAAAGCTTCTTTATTTAAAGCGTCAATACTTCTAAGTAATGGGGTCTTTTTATCAAGAGCGTGACCACCATAGGAGCAAAACGCTGTTGGAATGCATAAGGTATGGTCTTTAATAAAGGCATAGCTTGTTGGATCCCATGCTGTATAGCCTCTAGCTTCAAATGTGCTTCTTAAGCCACCGGAAGGGAAAGAGGAAGCATCTGGTTCACCTTTAATAAGTTCTTTACCAGAAAGCTCTAAAACTGGATTACCAGATTCAACATTGGTTAAGAAACTTTCGTGCTTTTCAGCAGTGATACCCGTTAATGGTTGGAACCAGTGGGTATAATGGGTTGCCCCATTAGCGATAGCCCAGTCTTTCATAGCTTCCGCCACTTTGTGGGCTAATGATGAATCCAATGATTCACCATTTTTAATTGTTTGTTCTAATTTATCAAAAACTTCTTTGCTCAATGCTTTGCGCATCGCGTTTTCATTGAACACTAGTTTTCCAAATTCTTCTGGAACGATTTTCATAATCTTTTCTCCTATTCATATTCGATAGTCGCTGGTGGTTTACTAGTGATGTCATAGACCACTCTATTCACACCTTTGACTTCATTGACTATCCTTCTACTCGCTTCATCTAAGACACGGTAAGGTAGTCTTACATAATTCGCAGTCATAAAGTCGTCTGTAGAAACCGCACGTAAGGCAATCGCATATTGATAGGTTCTCATATCCCCCATCACACCAACGCTTTGCATATTGGTTAAAACAGCGAAATACTGACTGATTTTCTTTTGGTAATTGTTTTTAGCGATCACTTCTCTAAAGATATAATCTGCTTCTTTAAGAATTTCTAATTTCTCATCAGTGATATCCCCGATAATACGGACCGCTAATCCTGGACCTGGGAAAGGTTGTCGGAAAACTAATGCTTCATCAATACCCATTTCTAAGCCAAGTTCTCTGACTTCGTCTTTAAATAGTTTAGAAAGAGGTTCAATAATCTTTTTAAATGGTAAATGCTCTGGCAAACCGCCGACATTATGATGACTCTTAATGGTGTTACCATTGATAGAACCAGATTCAATCACGTCTGGATAGATGGTACCTTGGGCTAAATAATCAATACCTTTAAGTTCTTTAGCGACATTACTAAAGACATCGATAAATGTTTTACCAATGATATGTCTTTTCTGTTCAGGTTCTTTAACACCTTTTAAGGCATTCATGAAATCCTTACGAGCGTCGACTTTAATAAAATTAAGGTCATATTTAGAGAAACGCTCAACGATTTCTTCAGTTTCGTTTTTTCTCATAAAGCCATGGTCAACATAAACACACGTTAAGTTTTTGCCAATCGCATGGCTAAGTAAGACCGCGGCAACTGAGCTATCAACACCACCAGAGAGGGCTAATAAGACTTTCTTATCACCAACTTCTCTTTTGATCTCATCAATCGCTTGATGGTAATAGTCTTTCATTGACCAATCACCTTTCGCGTGGCAGACACGTTCAAGGAAAGCTTTAATCATTTCTTTACCACATTGTGTATGTTCAACTTCTGGGTGGAATTGCACACCATAAAAGTTCTTTTCTTCGTTATAGATAGCAGCATATTCACAGTTCTTAGTGGTCGCACTTACTTTAAATCCTTCAGGAATCTTTTCTGTATGATCACCATGGCTCATCCACGCGACACTTCTATTTGGTAAACGTTTGAATAATGGACAGTGTGTATCAAAATGAGCGACCGCTTTGCCATACTCTCTACCCTTATCATCTTGCGCTGGGACAACTTTACCCCCTAAAAGGGTGACCATTAATTGCATGCCGTAGCAGATACCTAAAACAGGAATACCGAGTTCAAATAAAGATGGATCCACCTTTGGTGAACCTTCTTCATAAACACTACTAGGACCACCAGAAAGAACAATGCCTATTGGATTCTTGCTTTGAATGAAAGTTGTCGAAGTAGTCCAAGGCAAAACCTCGCAATAGACATTGTTCTCTCTAATCCTACGCGCGATGACTTCCGAATATTGGGCACCAAAGTCGATAACTAATACTGTCTCATGCATAATTACTTACCTTCTAACGCGTTAGAGATTAAGCCCACGAATAATGGGTGTGGCTTAGTAGGTCTTGATTTAAATTCTGGATGGAATTGAGAACCAATATGATATTTATTAGCAGGGCATTCAACGATTTCAACGAGTGACTTATTTGGGGATAAACCACTTAATCTTAAGCCCTTATCGATAAAGTCTTGACGATAGATATTGTTAAATTCGTATCTATGTCTATGACGTTCATTAATCATGTCTTTGTTATAGAGGGATTTCGCCAAAGAGTCTTTTTGTAAGGCACATGGATAGCTACCTAATCTCATCGTGGCCCCTTTAGCGACGATATTAACTTGTTCTGGTAAAAGGGCAATAACTGGATGAGTTGTATTTTCATCAAACTCACTACTATTAGCGTCTTTAAAACCTAAAACACTTCTAGCGTATTCAATAACCATCACTTGCATACCTAAACAGATACCTAAGCATGGGATATTGTTTTCTCTAGCGTATTTCGCGGATTCCACCATACCTTCAATACCACGGGTACCAAAACCACCTGGGATGATGAGACCATCAGCTTCTTTTAATTTTTCTTTGACGTTCTTCGCGGTGATCTTTTCACTATCAATCCAAAGGATTTCCGCTTTTGCGTCTAAAGATGATGCCGCGTGGAAGATTGATTCTTCAACACTTAAATAAGCATCATGTAATTGGGTATATTTACCCACAAGGGCAATTTTAACTTTCTTATGAGCGCCTTTGATTTTATCAACCATCGCAGTCCACTTTTCTAAATCTGGTTTAGTAATTGGTAAGTGAAGCTTTTCACAAACAATATCAGTTAAACCTTCGTTTTCTAAAAGAAGTGGCACTTCATAAATACTAGAAGCAGTTAAATTTTCAATAATCGCTCTTTTATCAATATCACAAAGTAAAGCAATCTTATCTTTGATTTCTTGTGTTAATGGTTGTGTGCTTCTACAAACGAGTACATCTGGTTGGATACCTAAAGAATTGAGTTCTCGGACACTGTGTTGGACTGGTTTACTTTTAAGTTCACCACTACCTGGAATCTCAACGATAAGTGGGACATGGATATAGATAACGTTTTCTCTACCCTTATCTTGACCAACTTGTCTAATAGCTTCTAAGAATGGTAAAGATTCAATATCACCGACAGTACCACCGATTTCGCAAATAGCGATATCGATGTTTTGTTTTTCAGAGATATAAATCCATCTTTTAATTTCATCAATAACATCAGGGATGATTTGAACGGTTCTGCCTAAATAGCCACCTGTTCTTTCTCTATTAATAACATTCCAGTAAACCTTACCAGAAGAAACAGAACAAGATGCATCTAAAGGCACATTAGTGAATCTTTCATAGTGACCTAAGTCTAAGTCTGTTTCCGCGCCATCATCGGTGACAAACACTTCACCGTGTTGATAAGGAGACATAGTTCCTGGGTCAACATTTAAATAAGGATCAAATTTTTGATTCTTAACAGAGTATCCTCTTTGCTTTAATAAACGGGCTAAAGAAGCGGCGCAGATGCCCTTACCTAAACCTGAAACAACACCGCCTGTAACAAATATGTACTTCATAATTCGACAACCAACTATGGGCATATACTATCATGCACATATTGCATCAATAAAATACATATAACATTATGGTTATCATATCTTTTTCGTATGTTATGTTTTCTTTACTCGATATCAAAAGAAAATGCTTTATTTCTTATAATAATCGTAGAGTTTTTTAAATGCAGGAAGTGAATTTACAATCTGTTTGTAACTTACACAATAGGCAATTCGTATATATCCTTTATAACTGAATGGATCACTTGGTACGAGAAGTAATTCAAACTTCTTAGCGGTTTCGCTAAAAGCTTCAGCGTCTTCCTCTAACGCTTTCATAAATAAATAGAAAGCACCTGTTGGATAGATGACATCATAGCCAATCTCTTTAAGCGCGTTATATAAAGTATCCTTATTCTTTTTATATTCATCTAGATTTGATGTATGTCCAAGCACATAAGGCACCATGTGTTGGAATAACGCAGGTGCGCATATATAGCCTAGCATAGAGGCTGCGCCACAGATAACAGCATAGACATCTTCGACATCTTCGCATTTTGGATTCACTAATACGTAACCAATTCTTTCTCCTGGAAGAGATAAAGATTTAGAAAATGAATAACAAACAAGTGAGTTGTTATAGTAGTTAGTGATAAATGGATATGCTTCATTACCATATAAAAGGTCTCTATATGGTTCATCACTTACTAAATAGATTGGATGATTATATTCGATTTCTTTTTTATGAAGTACTTCACTTAGTTTCTTAATGGTATCTTCATCATAGAATGCCCCTGTTGGATTATTAGGGGAATCATAGATGACCATTTTAGTTTTACTAGTAATCTTTCTTTCCAAATCTTCAAAATCTGGTAGGAAGTCTTTCGCGGGCATAACGGGCACTAAGATACCGCCTACTGCTTCTGTATATGTACGATATTCTGGAAAGTGAGGGGCGAAGACAATAACTTCTTCACCTGGGGCCACGAGAGCTTTTGTGGCGATCGCTAAAGATGCGGCAGCGCCACAAGTTAGGAAGATATATTCACCAATAACGCTCGTGTTATATGTTTTGTTTAAATAATCAGCAATGCTGTTTCTTACATCGATATCACCAGGAGAAACAGTATAGCCATGTATCTTTACGGAATCTTCTGTTGTTAAAAGTTTGATAAGTGTTTCGTTAACAATATTAGGAGCGGGAATAGAAGGATTACCAATACTAAAGTCATAGACGTTATCTTCGCCTATTACTTTCTTTCTAGCTAAACCATATGTATATAAATCCCTAATTGTGGATTGGCTATAACCAATATCTAACATTTTCTTATCAAACATAATATGTGTATTCCTTTATAGAAAAACACTATCACATTGAAATAAGTATAAATAAATACATATAATGAAATGGTTGTTATACGTTTTTCGTATGATAGGAGATAATTATGGATCTAAAGACTTTAAGATATTTTGTGGTTGTCGCAGAAGAATTAAACATCACCAGAGCAAGTAAGATTTTAATGATGAGTCAACCACCTCTCTCTAATCAAATTAAAAATTTGGAAGAAGAATTAAACACCACTTTATTTATTAGAGGTAAAAGACATCTAGAGTTAACTGATGAAGGTAAATACTTATATCAAAAGGCTAAAGATATTCTCTTATTAAACGATAAAACCATTAATGAAATCTTATTAATGAACAAAGGTTTAAGTGGCACGATTGGTATTGGTCTAGTTGAAGGCACCGCTCCTGATATCGCTGCGGAATGGATCTCTGAATTCTTAAAGATGCATCCAAACGTTAAGTTTAGAATCTTAGACGGTAACAGTGATGACTTAATTGATAAAATGAGAGCGGGTATTATTTCACTTGCCGTTATTACTTCACCATATGATCAAATCTTATTAAATAGCTTTAAGGTTGGTGAAGAAAAGATGGTTGCTTTAATGAATAAAGACCATCCATTAGCGAAATCCCCTAATGAGAAGATCACTATTGAACAATTAAAAGATGAGAAGATTATTGTTCCTAGTAGAAAGATACACGTTGATGGTATTAATAAATGGTTCAAGAAAGAACATTTAGATGCGAATATCGTCTGTGAAATGGATAACTATCTGGATGCCGCTGCTATGGCGGGTCGAGGAGTGGGTATCTCTATCTTCCCTAAGACCGCTTATATTATGAATAACTCCTTAATCTCTAAAGAGATTGAAGGTGAAGAGAAAAAAGTCGATTACCTTTTCGTCTGGCGTAAAGGTCATCAACTCTCTACACTCGAAGAAAACTTCATCGACTTTATTAAAAATAAGTACAGTAAGTAAATATTTGATATAATTAATTCGTCGAAGGTGGAGAATCAGTGCGCGACCACGACGCATCTAGAAATAGATGGCTACGGTGTTCCAGGATGGTAACTGCCCTGGTCGACGAATGAAAAACGTTCCAAGATAAGGAACGTTTTTATTATTTATTGCTTAATAGCTTAGTAACTAAGCACAACACCCTCGTAGCGGTCTCTAACTCTTTTAAAGACACAAACGTTGGAGCGATTCTAATATGTGAGTTATCAGGATCTTTTCCGTATGGATACGCACTACCCGCGGATGTGAGTGTGACACCTAACTCTTTACATTTAGCCACCACTTCTTTAGCGATACCTGGAACATATAAGGAGATGAAGTAACCACCTGTTGGTTTAGTGAATGTCGCAATACCTTTAAGTTCTTCTTCAAAGATTGATAATACTGTTTCAAACTTTGGTTTTAAGATTGCCGCGTGTTTCTTCATATGTTTGATAATTGTTTCTTTATCTTTTAAGAACTCCGCGTGTCTTAATTGATTTAACTTATCAAAGCAGATTGTTTGATATTGTAAGTAACTTAAATAATCTTTTTTGTTATTAAGACTACAGCCTAATGCTGAAACACCACTGCCAGGGAATGTCATCTTAGAAGTAGAAGCGAAGATATACACTAAATCTTCAGTGCCATTCTTTAAACATTCATCATAAATATTTAAGACTGGTTCTTCTTCACCGTTGAAAGATAGTTGAGATGTGTATGTGTTATCCCAATAAATTCTAAAGTCTTTAGAGGCTGGTTTAAGTTTAGCGAATCTTCTAATTACTTCATCAGAAAAGATAATACCTGTTGGATTAGAATACTTAGGAACACACCAAATACCTTTAACTGTTGGATCTTTAATATACTCCTCAATCATATCCATATCTGGACCATTATCATCCATTGGGATATTAATCATTTCAAAACCAAAATATTCAGTCATCGCGAAATGTCTGTCATAGCCAGGAACAGGACATAACCATTTGAGTTTTTCTTGTTTTAAGAATGGAACACCACCTTGAAGACCCACAAGCATAGACTTCACTAATAAGTTATGCATGATGTTTAAAGAAGAAGCACCACAGACAATGGTATTCTCCACTGGGATTTCCATAATCTCCGCGAATAACCTTTTAGCTTCTGGAATACCTTCTAAAGCACTATAGTTACGGCAATCGATATCTTCATCGATGCATGTTGTCTTAGAATTAACAATATCAAGCATAGGTAAAGATAAATCTAATTGTTCAGGGGATGGTTTACCTCTGGACATATTAATGTTTAACTTAAGTGATTTGTAATATTCGTATTGTTTTAATAAGTCTTCATTCATGCGTATAAGTCTAGCATTATGTATACGCATTAAAAAGAAAAAAGAACGCACCCCCGCGTTCCTTTACTCTTTAATTTTATAAATTACATTCGAACAAGTTTTTAAGCAGTTGTTGTCTCTAGAAACATAGTCCCATGCATCCTGGATATTATTCGGAAAATCTGTTGGGTTTTTATCAAATAACGCTTTAAAAGTTTCAATCTTAGCGTCATCATCTTTCGAATAATAGTTTCTTCTAGCAAACATTGCTGCTTGTAGATTCTTTTTTTCTTGTGTCCAATTTAATGCGTTCGGATAATGAAAATCATCAATGTTGATGGAAAAGAATAATAACGTGTATGGAATATCGTATCCAAAGACGTTAACTGTTTCTGTGGTTCTGAGCGTTGCTATTCTATTTTGTTTTCTTCGATTTCTCTCTTTGACAGTCTCAATGTTTTTATACTCAATCCCGTTTCTTGTGTAGAAGAACTTATCTTTTGTCTTATCTTCTCTAATTAAACTATCATCAATAAACGCTTCATCTATATCGATAATCTGAATTATTTCTTTAATATTGGCAGCTATTTCTTTATCAATTTTATTGATAGGTCTTTTTAGTTCTCCTTCAATAAATGCAGGAAGGAGATCCATTAACTGTGCATCTGTGTAATTAGGATCACTTGTCACATCACTGATTGTGATAAGTTTACACTTCACGCCATATTTCTTAGAGTAATAGGCTTTTAAAGGCGGCTCTAAATATTGTATATCGCTTGGTCCCTCCCCTATAACCACAATAAGGGGAGTGGAAAAAGATCCTGTAATTTCCTCACTTGGCATCAATCAAACCTTCGATGATGTCATCGTCATCAATAGATGAAGATAACTCATCGTTTCCACCATACATAATTTTTCTAATATAGATATCTCTAAGGTTGTTTTGTGGTTTAACACCCTTTAATGTCACAAATCTATTCTTTGGATTTAATGTTGAGAAAATAAAGTTCTTATAATTCAATACTTCTAATGGTCTTAAATTATGAGACGTAAAAATGAGCTGGCCCATACATTGTTTGTTCAAGCCATTAATAAGTTCACCATAAAGCACTTCAAAAACGCCTTCATCAAACTCATCAATGAACGCGATGAAGTCTGGTTCATTCATACATCTAGCGAGAGAGACAGCAATGTTAAACAATCTCTTAATACCTTCACTCTCGTTTTCAAATAAGAAGCTTCCTTCTTTTTTGTTGGACATGAATTGAACACGGTATTTTTTAATACCGTCAGCGGTTGTTTCTTGCAATTCTTTATCGATAGTCACTTCGAAATCAGAAACAACTTTTTTCATGAATTTGTTGCTTGTTGCCACAATACTTTCAATTGCTTTTAATTGTTGCTCAGTGGCAAAAATTGTGCCCGTTTGATCTTTGTTTAAAGCGGATAAAGGCGTTTCTTTATCACCATATGAAAGGAATAAATTATTAGTGATACTAGCGCCATAAGAATCAGGCATAATGAATGCAGTCGAGGAGAAAAGACTATGAGCAAAAAAAGATAGATAAGAAAAGTTATTATTTAATTCAAAATCAGCTGGTTTTCTTTCTTGCAAATAAGCGATGATGGCTTGCAAGCTTTTGAGATTTAAGAGCATTGAATATGATCCATCAACAGAGGTACTATACAATCTATAAAGCATCTTTTCATCGACTGAGAAAAAATCGCAAAGTCGTTTGGCATCGTTATCTGGAATTAGATATTCGAGACTATTATCAGTTTTACTAACTGTGTATGAATATGGCTTTCCTTTTTTATTCGTTTTAAAAGTTATGGACTCTTCACAAATATAGACCTTTTTTGTCTCAGAGTTCTTTTTCCAAACAAATCTAATAATCAAACCTTCATAGTCTTCGTGGGCAAACGAGAAATCGTATTCTAAAGAAACATAGTCATCTGAGATACCAAAGTCATTATCAAAATTATGAAAAAATGCTGGTGACAAATCAAAAGCTTGTTTGTACAAATAGCACAAGGCGTATCCAACGCTAGACTTGGAAGAACCATTAGTACCGTAGATACCCGCAATAGCGCCACCTAATGGTGTGCTAAGTTCTTTAGTGTTCAAGTTAATTTCACTATCAAGGATGTTTCTGAAGTTATGGAATTTAATTGAATTTAATCTAAACATAATTGTTACCTGCTCTAATATTATACATATAAATATATAAAAGTGTTACTTTTTTTAACGATTTTAACTATTTATGTCTGTTTTTCCACGCTTAAATGTTATTTGGCCAATTTTTTAAATATATAAAAAGCACCAATGTTATTGATGCTTTTCGTCTGATAAAGCGTTTAATTCTTAGTTACTAATATAAGTGCCGCTAGCAATGCCACCTGTACCCACTGAAGCTTCTTTGATACGGTAGATTGAACTAGCGTACTTCTTATATGTAATTTCAGAAAGATACTTATAGCCATAGGCCTTACCACCTCTACCAACACTGCCGCCTTTGCCACCATTACCGGCTTGTATGCCAATAGCGTTCTTTTGGGTAGCGTAGATTTGAGCATGTGGTTCAATAGGCATTTGACCAGTACCACCGTTATCACCATTTGTGATAGCGGCAAAGCCCGCTCCACCAATTAGTTTAATCACTGATGGAGAAAGATAACTGACTACCCTATCAGCCTTAATTGCATAACCAGAGCTAATATTCTTATTAGCAGAAACGCCACCAGTAACAGTTAGTTCTGCTTTATTATCTTCTGAATAATCGTAATAATCGTAGAAAGTAACTCTTGGTAAATCAATCGCGGATCCAGTATCACTTGATAAATTAGGCGCAGTTATTGTATTTTTGCCACAGACTCTAATATAGAAATTCACATCCTTATTTGTTCCATTATAACGGAAAACAGATGGGCCAAATAAATCGTTAGTGCCAACTAGAGTTGAACTACGAAGTTCAATCTTCACAACATCACCATCATCTCTTGCATCAAAAATGAAAGTAGGATGGTAATTATTTGTTATATCTCTAATTTCAACATACGTGACAGTATTAGGAATCTTGATAGCGCCATACCCCTTAGTTCCTAATTGCTCTTGCAAATATGAATTATTAACGATCAATGAGGTACCACTTGAAGAAGGAACTTTATTAGTAGTAACTTTGATTTTACTTGATGAGACAACGGTTTTCTTTTTGATATCAAAAAGACTGGTAATGTTTTTCATGTCGTATGTGTAGCCAACAACTTTAATCTTATTACCTACCCATCCATCTTGAACTTCAACGAAATGATCTGACGTTCTTAGAATTGGTTCGTCACTTGATGAAGTGTCGTTGTAAAGATAAATTTCATAGCCAGAACACTTATCATTGTCTTCCCAGAATAGATACTTGTGGTTTTGTAGGACATTAATTCCACTACCAAAAGTAAAGTTAATGCCTGTGAATTCATTGAATGGATTATAGGAGCATGATGTAAGAGCAATAGCGCTGAGCGCTAATAATATTAATGATCTTTTTCTCATAATCCACGCCCCCTAATAAGTCTTAAAATCAAATTCGTTAAAACAAAGAGAACAGGTATTAAGTAAAGATGACCAGCTGTTACCATGAATTTAACGAAGACATTAGAAGTATCTAATGTGATACCAAATATCGTCCCAGTATCACCAATGGACATTGAAGCATAGAAACCACCTAATACAGAACCGGTAATCGCCATAAACTTCAATAGGTAATAAGTGAAGACATTGGAATTATCCATATCTTGAGAACTTGGTTTTGTTTTTCTAATAATTGTGAGTAGGAAGTAAATGAATGCGAATACTAAACCAACCACAAAGTAAACAAACGCTTGTGTTTTAGTTATGTCATTGATCGCATTTGCATTAGAGGTAAATAGAATACTAATAACCACGATATATGGTATGAACGACAATACGCCAAAGACAATGATTAATGGCTTATATGGACTTCTACCTGTCGCTAAATGACCATACCCGGCCCTCGACATAATCGCTGCGATGATTGCTAAAGCAAATATCGCTACGAAAGAAGATTCTGGTTTTAGCAAAATCACTGACACAAATGCGGTTAATATGAACAAGATATTGAATACCAGGCTCACTCTTTCTTTAGCGAAAGAATAGTGAGTTGGATTATTATATGTGCCTTGTGAAGATTGTTTTGGCGCTCTCTTAGGCTTTAAGGCTTGTTGAGCTAATGTACCATTACCAATAGAGATGATGATATCTTTCACAGGTGTATCATATGGGAAATCTATTTTCATCAATCTCTGATGATTATTCTTAAAAGCTTTTTTGAGTTGCCTATTGGTTTTGCTGCGTTCGCCCTTGATGGCTTCAATAGCTTGATAGAACGCTAAATAATGGTCTACTTCGTCAGGATGTTTTTCATCGTGAACAGCGATAAGCATTCTAAATGATGGGACATCATTAAGTGATTTTCTATAGAATAAAACGCTGTAGTTAGATGGTTTCTTAATATCGCATTTAACGATACCCCATCTTGCTTCACAATCAGTTTCATCAATATTTAGTATTTCTTCATAATAACGTTTGGCTTCTTTATATCTCTTTTCGAGTAATAAACGATCACCGATGGTCATTAATAACTTAATTGTATTAGCGTCACTCGTGGAACCACTGCCGGTTAAAGAAGCAAGAAGAGTGAATATCTTTTTAGTGATTTCCTTATTCTTTTTCTTATTAACCATGATGCATGTGGCTTTTAAGATGGTATTGAAATAGTTGTTATTACATGATGGACTAGTGAAGTCCATTTTATAGCCACTTTCAATAGCCTTAATCATGAAGTAATAGAGATTAGCTTTTTTAAGCTTATCATCGATAGTCTTTTTCTTGATATCGAACTCCACGAAGTTTTCTTTCTTTAGCTTCTTAGCAAGGGTAAATTCATTAGCCCCTAAGCAGTCTAGATCGAAGCAGAATCGATACCATAGGCAGTCAACATCTAACTTGTTAATCTCTAACGCTAGGTCAATAAACTCATCCACGAGGTGCTTATTTTCTTTCTTATTGCCTGCGGATAAGATTTTGAAAGATCTAAGGTATAAGTTAAAGATTTGATGAGCACCCTTTTCTTCATAGTTAGAGTAGATACGTCTAAATAACTTATTAGCGATGTTTAAAATATCATCGTCTTTAAGTTTAGAGTGTTGAGCGCGGTTATTGAGTAAATCAAAGTATGGTTTTTCAAACTCCACTGCATAATCAAACATTTCATTTCTATCTTCAAATGTTTTAGCAATGGTTAAGAATGTACTTTCTTCTTTCTTTAACTCACTAGCGAATTTGTTTGGATTATCATTGAATGACTTCTTAAGCATCTGCACCATGGCTTTTCTCACTCTAGCGCAGTCTTCACCACCCGCTTCCATTAAAGCGAGGAAGTCATTATTCATACGGTTGATGTCATCAACTCTCCATAATGATGTGTTAACCAAACTATCATCATTAGGAATCTTAAAGTTACATTTTAGCTTTGCTAAGTTAGCTTCAAAGTTAAACTTATTAGTTTCTGTTAAACGACATAACTTCTTATAGGCGGCTTTGTATTTGCTGTTATTGTTAATCTTCATATCAGCAACCGCCATATTGAAGTCAGTCTTTTCTAAATTGTTTAATTCTTTTTCTTTAAAGCCTGTAAACTTTCTAGCAACGATTTCTTCTTTCTTAACGGATAAAGAACCAACTTTATTGGCTTGGACTTTAATTTCATTAAATTTGCTCTTCTTTTCCTTTGGAATTAAAGAACTAATAAGGCTATAGACGTTGTTATCAAATTCATCGTCCAATTTAATGCCTTCAATGCCTTCTAATTCACGTGGTAATTTTTCTGGAGTGAAGCCATTATCAAAGACAGGGAGTAAACGTAATTTAACGTCCACTTCGTTTTCCACTCTCTTTTTAAATCTAGCCCATTCGTTTTTAACCCAAGGGGCTAAGAGATATTCTTTATGATCTGGTGTGGCACACACCAAGACAAATAACTTAGCGCTTAATAAAGCACTACAAATAACTGGTTCGAAGGCTTTACCAGCGTATTTACGATAGAGAGTTTCTTCAGCATAGAAGACATTAAGTCCCCATTCAGAAAACTTTCTATATAACTTATCAGCGGTTTTACTATCAAATGTTAAACCACTGTCACCTGTTGTTCTTTTATAACAAATAAAGATATCGAAAGGTTCGATTTCTTTCATTGTCTTGAGTGATTCTTCACGGAGTTTTTCAATCTCCTCTAATCGCTCTTTATAGTTTTTAAGTGTGCTTGGCAACTCACTTAAAAGAGATTCTAGTTTATGGTAATACTCTTTAGAGAATATTGATTCCTTTTGGACACTAGAAATTACTGGCTTCTCTGTAATGTTACTATCTTCACTTACATAAGAAATACCATAATCCGAAAGGAGTAATTGGAAATATATCTCCGCGACATCAGGGTAAGTAGAAACAAGATCTTCTAGAATGATTGTTGCTTCATTAAATTCAAACTTGTTTCTCTTATTAATAGCGTCATTAATTTGACTTTGTAATTGAGCGTTAAGGCCAGTTTTTGATTCCCTCAAAGGGAATGTTTTATGACAGTACTGGCATTTTACAAATTCTTCATTCTGATCAACTAACTTCTCACCACCACAGTGCGGACACTTGATGAGAATTTCTGGCATTAGAATTTATACCCCCATGCTGCTAAAATATCGAGAACGCGATTGATTGGAATGAAAAAATTCATGCCTTTAGCGCCGTCTATACCGGAAACACAAAGGGCGATAACTTCACCACGTGTATTAAATAATGGACCGCCTGAGTTACCATGGTTAGTGGCCACGTCACTTGTAATCAATATTGAACCCTCGACACTCTTTCGTGTGTCAGAGACAATGCCGCGAGCGACGCTCATACCCAAGCCCAATGAATTACCAATAGCAATGACTTCATCACCGTTTCTAAGGGTTGATGAATCACCAAACTTTAAAATATGATCAAATGTACCATCAACTTTGAGCAAAGCAACGTCATTATCCCCATGTGGGACATTAGCATTTATTAGTTGACCAGTGTATGAAACATTATCAATGATAACTTCCACAGCGGAGTAAAAAGCTTTTTCTTTCTTACTAAATGCCATATGCGCATTAGTTAAGATAAGGCCATCCTTAGAAATTATACATCCTGTACCAGTACCCTCTGGTTTGTTGACGATAACTATTCCACGGACATTTTTGTCATAAATATCAGGAACACTTGCTTGGAGAGATGGTCTTTGACTTTGAGCAGCAGGACTCACAGATGCATAATTAGCACGATTAGGAACTGGTTCAGAATATGCGTTTAATGGTGAAAAGCAGTAAGGGCATTTGCTCTTACCGTCTGGCACGTTAGCGCCACATTTTGGGCAACGCATAAACTAAAGCTCCCTACCACAATGTGGGCAGTATTTGCCTTTACTCTTGATGGTCTTGCCACAATATGGGCATTTTCTTTCGATTGGCGCTAAAGCTTCACCACATTGTGGACAGAATGGTTCGCCTCTAACGACTTCTGCACCACACTTTGGACAGAATCTCTTAGCAACGTCTTTGGCTGCTTCTGCAGCGGCTTTCTTAGCTTCTTGAGCGTATGATGGGTTATCTGGATAACCTAAGAGTTTGATAACTTCTAAATACTTGGATTCGTCTTCTCTTCTTAAAGCGATAAGGAACTTTGTTCTTTCCCATTCTTTATCATCAAGTCTTTCAAGTTCGGCAGCAATTTCTTTAGCGTCGGCTTTGAATTTCTTTTCATCTCTATTAGCTTTAAGGAAGGCTTCGATTTCTGCACGTTGTTCTTCATCGATGAAGAATTGTTCAACGGAGAACAATGGACAGAATAAACCATATTGTTCATTCAACATTTCAGACACAAGTGGTTGAATAGCCTCTGCTACTTCTGCTTCATGTAATGGTAAATCAATATATCCTAAGTGATGGTCATGAATGACTTTGGTTAATTCGCCTTTAAGAATATGGACAACATGATCATTAATTCTTTCTAATAAGTCTTCCATCTTAAAGTCACGGTTACTACCGACGACTCTTTCGAAGAATTTCTTTACATCAGCAATTCTAATGTCGTATTTACCACGACCTCTGATATCCACTGGGATATCTGTTTCTGGATCACGATATGGGATTGGATTTGGAATACCCCAGAAACCTTCATAAGAAAGGTTTTGGTTAAAGACGATGACGTCAAACATGACGTTACCTTTAACTTGTTTCTTTGGTTTTCCAAATAAGCATTTTTTCTTATATTCAAAATCATCTTCACCAAAGGCTGGATAGGAACCATTTCCTAAAGGTTCACTAGCCACACCATCTCTAAGAATCATCATTTCACATCCAGGAGCGGATAAAATGAGTTTGGTATCTGGATTCTTAAAAGCACCGTAGGCACGATAGAATAAATTCTTGTTATCAGTTTCTAATCTGATCTTTTCAACGTTAGATGGTAATTCTACTAACTTGCCATCTTCATGGTTGCCTGAAACCACGTAGTTGGTCATTGGGACATTATCTGTCTTCTGTTTCTTTCTACACATATAAAAGTTCTCTCCCCATTATGGACTGGACATAGTCAATACGACTTATGTTTGGTTATTTGTTTTAATTATAAATTAAGTATTGTGACAACGCAAAAGATTTGTAAGAGACGAGAAAAAGAGGATATATCAAGGAGATATATTCAACTTTCCAAATCTTATATTCGTGTTCAGAACCAGTTGGCTCTACACGCTATTTTCGAGAAGAATAAACTTTTATTGAAAAATCGACTATCAACTTCAGCATCGCGAGTTCAGGAATGAGCAGCTCGCCATCTACGGCCCAATCAAAAGGTGTTTCTTTGGCTTTTTTCTTAAAATTCTCTTCTTTAGCGTGAACAATAGCGTTTCTAATCCAGTAAATTCTTTTAGACATCGTTCTAGAATAATCAGCCTGATTACTAAAATTGATTTTCGCTTCTATTTTTTGATCAATAAAACGTGGCAGAGTATTCTCAAAATATGTAATCAAAGAAGGGGGAATAATAGGCATTAGTGTGCTTAATAAAACCTTTGAGCGCAGAAATTTTTCTAGCAATTGTTGTTCGTTATCACCATTTATTCTGTTTTTCATGTCAACGAACTTGTCATAGTCAGACACTCTTGACCTTGTAGAGACGACGTCTCTGATTTCAGCAATGAACAAAGAAGGAGCCATTTTTTGAGCGATTCTTTCCAAAATTTGATAAAAGAACAGAAACTTAGTGTCATAACTATTTGTAGCTGTTGCCTGAATGTATTTCTCTTCGACAAATACATCTTTGCATTTAATTATCGGCATTGTGTATGTCATGCGTGGCAAGAAACCTCTTCTTTTTAAGAAGCTTTTATCAATTCCCAATTTTATGGCACACCCGTAATTCATCGCGATATACATTAGTAGTGATTCACAATTTTCTAAGATAGTATTAATTTGCAAAGAGCGGCCATTCTTTTTTCTAGAGACAACAACGCAACGGGGAATGCTCAAAATGTAAGATAGGACTCTACCTACTATATTTATCGGTTCTCTAACACTAGGGTTTTCTTCCTCAGAATCTGGATCGAAAATCCTATCGAGCATATATTTCGCCATAACTGCATTATTGGGCTCATTGTTTTCAAAATAACTAATTAAGTACTCAATAGAGGCTTTTGATACTTGAATAGAATCAAAAAAAGTTTGGCCAGAGGTTACAAAAAAATGATTAATGCGTTCATTATTATAACGGAATGGCACACGAGCGCTACCATTGACTTCATCAATTCTAATTTCGACAGTATCTTTCTTAAGCAATATGTCACCATTAAAACTTTTTATTTCGGCAGCATCAATAATAGAATTATATAAATCCTTGCTAAATATAGAATGTGTCTCGCCGTCTTCACTGGTGAAAAAGATAGAACCATTTGAGATTGTAATTACATCGTTTCCAACGATTGTCTTAAATTTTCTAGAAAATTTTATCCAGCTCATAACAAATTAATACCTTTTGTACAAAAAGTAACTCAATCCATCGCCTGTAGAATAAGCACTGCCGCTCTTCTTAACTGTTCTTTTTTCTAATTTCTTCGTAAGAAACTCGACAGATTCAATAACAGGGAGGCAATAATAGCACGGCGTTTTAGTTGTATATAAAGTCCCAATCGTTATATCCATGAACTCACAATAACCAACAATTTTCTTTTCAGCGCATGAAAAATGTCGATTATCAAATAAATAGTTAATCGGGAACTTCCTATATAATCTAAAAGATAAGAGATCGAATCCAACAGAAGAACCAGAATAATCCAAATTATCAATAAGATTGTATGTGTCATCTAATGTTTTTTTACTAACAAATGGTCTAAGCACCGTAAATGAAAAATTGTAACCGCAAAAAATCGGAGAATCGCCAAAAACTTTCAAAATGGGTTCGAGCTGGTCGGGGCATTTTGTGTCTTTACCATTTACAGCGAAATATCTTTTACCATCATTGTCAAAGGCAAAAGCTACGCAGGCTTGGCTTTTTCTAGCATTATATAGTTCTAACAAGTATTTGCGGTCAATCATACTATTCCTTGTTGCAATCATTATAGACGTCAAAAAAACTATCTGCTAATTTGGCAGACTCAGAATTTATTTCTTTCAAAATGTTATTAACTTCTACCGAACTATATCGAAGCTCATTCTCTTGCGTGAATATGTTGATGATGGTTCTATTAACAAAATCTGCGAAAGAATTTAAGTCTCTGAAAAAAGAAACAGTTTGTTCGTTTAGTTTCTTTCTATCACATTTTTCCATGATTACCAATTTCATAGTGTCACAAACACAGTCGATAGGATTTGATTCTCCAATAATGGTTTCAATATTGCTATCAGAAACTATGAATGAAGACTCTCCTGGTTCTCGTCCCTCTTTGGTTCTATCGGGATAACAATAAGTTATTTTAATTGGTTCCATAGATTAAATACTAATTATTCTTCGTTATAATCATCGAACTCTTTATATTGAGCTGACATGTTAAGTATTCTTGTGAATTCTCTATATAATTTGCTCGATGCCGCAAGGCCTACACCCCATTTATCAAGAACGAAGGTTCCTTCCATTATTTTTAATGGTGTAATGAGGTTATAGAAATGTTCATAGCTAAAGTCTTTTTCTTCTTCCTCATTAGCATTCTTAAGCAAGTCATTTAGCAACATAAACATTGCGTTAAAACCTGTTGTTTTCATCAAGATAGATTTTTGTGATTTCCAATCTTTTTCAAACAAATCTGCAAACGCACCAAAATAATTTAATAGAATTAAATATATAATTTCGTCATTGTTATTGAAGTAGTAATTCCAAAGACATTTTTTATGAACATATCCAAATTCTTCAAGAGCACTTCTATCGTTATTTGATTCAATTAATTTGTCTTTAAGCGAGAAGAAATTATCTGGATAATAAATCGCGGAAATAATTGGTTTAGCAAATGAAGCCAAGGAGATTTTAATTAAGTCTCTTCTTGTGTATTCATCACCAAAGCGAATGCGGTGATAGAAAGGAGATTCCTTTGATTCATTCAAAGCAATCGCTATCTTCCTTACAACCTTTTCAGGAGTATCTACGATATCGTTACCTCTAAGGTTTAACTTAACAGTAGGATTCACTTTCTTTTGTTCGCTGTTAATGACTGTAAACAGCTCGGCTCTCATGTCTTTGTCTGTTTGTTCAAAAATAACAACACAGACTTCAAATTTTTTGTTGCCATGATAATATTTCAAAGCTTCAACACGATGTTGGCCATCTATAATAAAGAACGCGTCTTTTTTCTTTTCAACAGTAATCATTCCGTTTTCATAAGTGAATGGTAAATTAGCAGTAAGCACTATACCATTTGGAAAAGAGGCTCTTGAGTATTCCATGTATCTTTTAAGAGCAGGAAGCCTTGTATAGTCAAGATTTCTTTGGAATATGTCATATTGTGTTCCACTGATATTACTAAGGTCTTTAGAACACAAATCTATCAAATCATAGTATTTAACTTTTCCTACGTAAAACTTACCGACTGGTTGTTCAATTTCAAATGCCGGAATTGTTATTTTACTCATTGTTTGGCGCCTCCTTTTCTAGTTACATTGATACCTCCACTAGTTTCACCGTCGCCACTAGCTTTTTCAGCAAACTCTTTAGCCTCTTTTGATTCTTCTGCTGTTACATCAGGTGTAGGATCAAATCCGAGGAAATAAGAAATGATTAAAAGAGCCAAAGTTAGCAAATTGGCAACGACAGTCAAGATAATTAAAAAGCTAACATGCATTAGCAATATATTGAAATATTGATACGCCAAGCAAGCACAGAAAACAAACACAGAGATTGAAAGAGACGGAATGATTAAGGCTGCAAGCCATCCATTCTCTTTTTTTCCTAAAAACTTTGCTGAGCAAGAAGAAGCTGCAGCGGCACTTGATAAAACAGAGCAAACACTAACAATAGCAATTATGCCTTCAGCGTTTGAACTGACGACTACAATATTTAAAAAAGGTATAAGGTAAACAAAAATAACTGAGATAAGTGAGAAAACGATTAGTCGAAAATACTTCATCTGCTGTATTGTTTCCTTCCGAAAGCATCATCTAATTCAATATTTGATGCGCACTACTCGTTTAGTCTACGAATTTATTGAGGTTTTATCAAGAAAAAATATTATAAATGGCTAATTATTAGAAGTTAAACGGAGTTTTTTAAGATTTTCATCATTATTCTAGAAAATAGTTAGATATCTTCTTTAAAAACCAATTTCGTATTTAGTTTTATAGTTTTGATATTTGTCCCAACCGATTATTTTCTCTTTTTGAAGTCTGCCGATGACCACAAATGGAGCAACATCTTGAGATCTAGCAAAGGCTTTAATGCTTGATATCGAGAAGTCCTGTTTTCTAACGAAGCTTTCAAAGTCTTTTTTATCTAATAAAGAATCTCTAGCAAATGTATTTGCTTCAATCTCCTCAGCGTCTTCTATATTGTTCTTGCTAAGAGAAATGGTTAGATGTCTTTTATGATTCTTGATGGCGTGGCCGAGTTCGTGGAATATGGAGAACCAAATCTTATCAGCGTCTTTACCACAGTCATTAACCGCTACCATAACGCAGTTTTCGCTAGCGACCCATTTGGTAACACCACTGATGTTGCTTCCAGGAAGGAATGGAAGAATAACGAGTTTAACACCGCACTTAGCTAAGAAGTTTGTTAATTCAGAGCTCATTTCATCTGGTTCCTTAAGAGTGAGTGATCTGAGATATTTAACATTTGAAGTAATCATGTCCTTATCAAACTCAGAGCATTCCATTTGTCTTGCCTCTTCTTCAGCTAATGAAATCCATGCGTTTCTCATGATAATCATCTTTTCATTAATATCTTTCGAAACACTTGTTCTGCAGAATGCATACATATCTGGGCTTTTTAGATTTTGTAAATTAACAACCTTAAATCGTTTTCTTAGTTCATCAATTGTGGATTCTTTGTTCTTAGAATCGATTTGAATATGTAGAAGATTAAGAACAAAAGTTTTATCGAATTGCTTTGCGATAAGCCAATCTTCTTCATATTCTTTTTGCTTTGTTTCTTCATTTAAGAAGATATTGTATTTAGTTTGAAGATTAATCCAACCTTCAACACTATTGTGGAAAAAGCCCGCTAATTTAAGAGCAACATCAAAAGTGATATTGCTTTCTCCATTAATAAGTGTTGAAACGTTTTTAACTGATAATCCTGTTCTATATGCAAATTCACTTTGACTCAGCCCTAACGATTCAATAGCGTCTTTAACATATACACCAGGATGGCTGACAATTCTCTTTCTCTCAATCATAATGCTCACTCACCTCCAATATCTCTACCATAACTGCCTTAGACAACATCTCTTTTTCGTTACTCTTATCTTTAAGGATATTTCCACCTTCATCAAGTGGATAAACAATCAATCGCCACTTATATCCTTTATGAATAACGAATGAGTATTGATATTGTCTGTTTTGTCCCAAAGCATGCAATCTATATTGTGGTAAATAGAATAGATCAAGCAATGTTGGGAACGATTCAATGGCGTTAAGTAAATCAGATAGTTTATTAGCAACTTCTTTGCCAAGATCTTTGATGGCCTTACTATAATCTTCGCAAAGTTTTTCGGTCTTTTTATTGCTGTAAACTATCTTCATTGGAGCCCCCTTTCTTTAGTGGCACATTCATTTTACCATTTTAGTAAATTGAATTCAATATTTTATAGACATTTTATTTAAGAAAAAACCACCCCATTTATTGAGGTGGTATCTAAATAAAATGTTAGTGTTTTTGTTACTTTAGACTCTTAAGGAATCTCTCTATTCTCTTAATAGCTTCCTTTAAAGCATCTAATGAATAGGCATAGGATATTCTAATAAATCCTTCACCACTATCACCAAAGGCTGTTCCAGGAACAACAACGACATGTTCTTTATTTAATAACTGAGTGGCGAACTCTTCGCTACTCATATTGTATTTTCTAATATCAGGGAAGATATAGAATGCTCCTTTAGGTTCAAAGCAAGGAAGTGATAATCTATTAAATTCTTTTAAGAGATATTTTCTACGCTTATCGTATTCCTTCTTCATTCTTTCAATATCTTCATCACCATTTCTTAATGCTTCTAATCCAGCATATTGAGATATCGTAGGTGCGCTCATGACCACGAATTGATGGATCTTTTTAACTTGATCCATAATTTCTTTAGGTCCCATGACATAGCCTAATCTCCATCCAGTCATGGAATATGTTTTAGAGAAGCCATTAATGGTAATGGTTCTATCTCTCATACCTGGTAATGCTCCGATAGAATAATGATTACCAGCGTATGTTAATTCACTATATATTTCATCAGATATTACTAAGAGGTCATGTTTAATAATAACCTTAGATATCTTTTCTAAATCTTCTTTAGCCATAATAGCCCCAGTAGGGTTATTAGGATAGTTCATTAATAAGATCTTTGTTTTAGGAGTGATAACGCTCTCTAATTCAATTGGAGTTAATCTAAACTCATTTTCATTTTTAAGTTTAATCTTAATAGGTACACCACCAGCAAGTAAAATATCTGGCTCGTAGCAGACGTAATTAGGTTCAAGGATAATTACCTCATCCCCTGGGTTAATCGTTGCTCTGAGGGCCACATCAATAGCCTCTGAGCCACCACAGGTGATAATGATTTCTTCTTTAGAATAATCAAGATTATATTTACGTTTATTCCATTTAGAGATTTCTTCTCTTAATTCCGGTAAACCTTGATTAGATGTATAGAAAGTTCTTCCTTGTTCTAAAGAATAGATACCTTCTTCTGTAATATGCCAAGGCGTATCAAAATCAGGTTCACCCACACCTAAAGAGATACAGTCTTCAATACTATTAGCAATATCAAAGAACTTTCTGATACCAGAAGGTTTTATGTTCTTAATTTTTTCTGATACGAAATCTCTCATAAAACAATATTAGTTCTTTTATCACCTAGTTTATCTTCTAACTGCACTCCATGGTCTTTATATTTCTTTAAGACAAAGTGAGTGGCAGTACTTTGTACATAATCTATCGTCGCTAATTTATTAAACACAAATGAGGATACTTCTTTCATAGATTTACCATTAATGATAACCATAAAGTCATAACCACCAGAAATAAGATAGATACTATCTACTTCATCAAATCTAGATATACGGTCAGCAATTCTATCAAAACCAGTACCTCTTTGAGGCGTGACTTTCACTTCAATTAAAGCATTGCACTTTTCTTCAGTGATCTTATCCCAGTTAATAATGGCAGAATATCCACATATCACTTTATCCGCTTCTAGTTCGCCCACTAATTGGAGGGCATCCTTTTCTTTGATATCAAGTTCTTCTGCAATTTCTTTAATAGAAAGTTTTGCGTTCTTTTCTAATAACTCTAAGATTTTGGTTTTCATAAAAACACCTCAACGATATGTTTAATTAATTGCTATTTATTGTATTTAAAGTATAACAAAATAACAAGAAACTATCGTTGAGGTATTTAACTATTTATTAAAGCACTATTACTTAGGCGCTATAACTTCAAATTCAGAAATAGTAAATGTTATTCTACCTTCATAAATAACAGCGTCGACTGCGAAAAACACTGTTTGATCTTGGACAACGATATTATCGTTTGTTCCACCAGCTAAGTACTCACCATATTCGGCAATATTAAGAACATCACTATAACCATAGCCGCCTCTAGTGCCCCAATCATTATTAACAACAAATTTGAATGCTTGTTTTGGTTGAAGATACACACTAGTTAAACGGAATAAATCATCACCCATTTTTGTAAACATCAAACCACCACTTGTGACATCCCAGTCATTGAAATCACCGACCATGGAGATGGAATTAATACTGTCATCTTCCTGTTGTTGTGGTTTAGCTTCGTGGAAAGCACGAATAATAACAGTGCCTAAACTAGCATCACTATCATCATAATTAACCCAGAGATAGTTATCACCTGCTTCTTTGCGGTAATAGGCACCTTTAAATGTACCAAGATATCCACCATCAAGAATAAAACCATTACCGTTTAGCTTATTTTTATAGTTTTGTGATTCACTATATCTAGTATTTTTAATTTCTAAGACATATGGCTCTTTACTTAATTCTTGTGTACCATATTCAATTCTTTCCCCGTCATATTCAGGAACACCGATGTCCGCTAAGGCTTTAGGGAATGTTGGTTTAACATATGTATCTGGTAAATCACCTGAATAGATGAAGTCCATCACACCACCTATACCTTGACCATCCATAAAGGCAATGATGAGGTTTCTACTTGTGAATTTATATCTCTCCATAATGTCAGACAAACTATCAACTAAACTTACTTCTTTAGCTTCATTGTTATCTTGTTGTCTAATATAGAATCTTAAAGCCACTAAATCAGTGATTTCTGAAACTAAAGCATAATTTTGATCAATGTAATATAAATGGATAGCTAGTTTCTCTCCATTTTCATCAACAAAACCACTGAGTAGTTCTCGTATAGTGACATTACCAGGAACTTGGTAGTTACCAGCACCTCCGGATAAATCAGCATTCATTGCTCTAATAGCCACAATCTCTTGTTTTTGTTCTTCTTGTTCTTCTTTACAAACTAGATCATAGATAATGTCTTCTTTAGCGATTTTAGAGAAATCGTTATAGCAAGTTTTAAGAACACTGTTTTGTGTACCGGCTTTATTAAAGAATCTATCAGCATCTATCTCATTAGTGTTCAATCCTAAATTAGTAAACAAAGCATTAGCGATTGTCTTAGCAGCTTCGCTTTTTTGTCTAACATTCTTGTTCTTATAGTAAGTACCATTCTTATACCAAGAACAAGCATCTACTTTATATTCACACCCTTCATTAACGTAAGCATTGAAGTCTTGATGACTAGCGTCTTTCACTAATCGATGATCGTTATCCATGCAGAATTTTCTCCATTCATTAATTTCGGAGTTCTTAACTTCTACATAATCATATTCATATGTATAGCTTCCATAATATGGTAGTTCTCTTTCATCATTCTCTGTCACCATACTCATTGTATAGTTAGGAGAGTTATTAGCCATATCATAGTCTAGTTCTATTCCTACATACCATTTCGTGGTATATGACTCACTACCTTTTTTAAGATTAATATCAAATGATACATCCGCGGTAATGAGATTATTATCATCGATATTAATATCCATACCTAAAGTGAAGGTGTAGTTATATTTATATTCGTCACCTTCTCTTTTTAGACCAGTATCAACATCTAAATACATGTCGCCAGTTATGGTGTCATAGTACTTCTTGCCAAATTCATAGCCACTTCCAACTTTTTCTAAGACTTTTTTAATATATTGGAACTGGACCATTGGAGGTTGGTTGTATTCTACTTCTTCTAGGAAGTCATCTCGTATATCTTCTTCGTTATACATGCTGAAAATAGTATCTAGAGCACTGGATGGATTAGATCCCCCTATCTTATTTCTTTTTAATAATAATGGTTTGTTTCTTTTAACTACTTTAGGAGACTTAAATGATTTCTCCACCCCGTTAAAAGCAAACTTAACTTTCTCATATTGTGTAGTAGGTAACTTATTAGCATTACAACCAATTAAACCTATAGCAAAAAACCCTACCAGCGTAGCAACAAAACAATTAATCTTTTTCATAATGTATATTTAAAAAACTCCCTGGAACCAATTTCTAATATTTGATTCAAATTATACGTATATGATGGTCTAGCCCTATCATAGCACGTATTTAGGAAAATAATAGAGGAATGTATTAAATTACAGAATATTTAATCTCATTTATATTTTAGAAACAAGTTATACTTTACTTATAAAGTATCTCTTCATTTTTTTAGTCTATTTAGAAAAATGTGTATTTTTTATACGCTTTTTATTGTTTTTTATATAGAACATGATAAGATTTAAATGTAGAGGGAGCAATTATGAGCAATTTAGGAACTGTCAGACTAGAAAGATTAAAAGTTCAAAACATCAAGAACGTTAAAAACGGAGAAATCTTTTTTCCCGAACAAAAAAAGTTGGAAAGAGGAGATTTTTCAGATGACGACTTTGGTTCTGTTATAGGCATTTATGGACAAAATGGCAGCGGTAAAACCACAACCGTTGATGCGCTTAGAATCTTGCAACACATTTTGTGTGGAACGCCACTATTTTCATTCAATCCTAATTACATCACAAACGGAGAAAATAGCTGCGCTGTTGAAGCCGATTTTTTAATTGATAGCAACGACAATACATTTTATGTTAATTACCTTATCGAATTAGGATCAAATGATAGACTTACCTCTTATATCAAAAAGGAGAAAGTTTCATTCTTCAGCAAAAAAGAGCCTAGAAAGAATAATTATTATTTGTTCAATAGTCCTAATTCACTTAATGGCGTTTTTGCCAACGCTTTAAATGACAAAGAAAGAGCCATCTACTCCTTTACTATTGGAATTGAAACAAAATCCAATATAAATACTCAAGCTCCTCTTTCGTCTTTGTTTAACAGAAAAACAATCGACATTATTTCTAAAGCAAAAAATATCAACGAAGACTTCAAAATCATTTGCTTAAGTTTGTCGGCTTTTGCATCTTACAAATTCGCCATCTACTCCTTAAGCTACTTTAACGACAACCAAAATGTCGGTATGAGATTTAGAGTAATGCAATCAAATACGGAAATGCCAATTGTTAGCGACATATTTGTGCCTTTTGCACCAACCGTGTTAACAATCGATCAATTTAATTCATTTAAGAAAATTGTTAATCAAATTAACAAAGTAATCCCGTCATTAATACCAAATTATAAACTGGATTTCCATATCCTTAATTCAGAAATAGAAAGAGAATATTCAAAGAGCGTTCAATTCATTCTTGTTTCCAAAAGAGGTGACGACGCTCCAATTCCTTTATCTTTAGAATCTAATGGCATTAAAAAGATTTTATCTATCTTAAGTGGTTTCATTGATGCTTTTAATCATGAAGGATGCCTAATTGTCATCGATGAACTTGATAGCGGCATTTTTGAATACTTACTAGGAGAAATGGTTTATGCTTTTGCTAATTTCGCTAAGGGGCAATTAATATTTAATTCTCACAATATGCGAATCTTAGAAAAGGTTGATTACAAGAATTTCTTCTTCACTACAACTGATAGAAATGATGCTTTCGTGCAGATCAATAAAGTCAGAGAATCCAATAATTTAAGAGATATGTACTATAAGTATTTAATCAACTTCGAAGAATCCGACAAGAAATTATATGATGCCGTCAGAACCGAAGAAATGATTAATGCTTTATATTTAGGAGATTAACGGATATATGAATAAGAAACGTTGTTTGTTTTTAGTGGAAGGCGCAACAGATAGACAACGTTTTTCTGTGCTACAAGGATTATTTGATAAGAGCAATCTAGTAATTGTTCCTTTTCAAACCGATATCTTAACTAAGAAATCGTATGCAAATAGATATAAGACAAATATCAAAGAAGTGTTGAACAAGGAAAAGGTTTATGATTTCGAAAGCTTTGATGAAATTATTCAAATCATTGATACAGATGGATGCTTCTTATCAGATAGTCTAATCCAAGTTGACCATAGTGTTACTAATATCAAGTACACTACTACATCAATTATTTGTGAAAATCCTAAGCCATTAAAGCAGCAAAGAGAGAACAAGAGAAACAACATCGCCACTATCTTAAAGAGTGGAAAGATTAAACTGTATTACGTCTCAACTAATGCAGAACATGCTTTTGACAATATTCAAAACGCAAACAATAAACAAAAGAAACTATTAGCGTTAAAGATGTTCGCTAAGTATTCTAATAACTTAGGTGCCTTATTAGAAAAGTTAAAAGGTGTTTCACCAGATGTAAAAACATTTGAAGATAGTTGGGACTTTATTATGAAAGACAATAACTCGTTGTTGCCTTATTCAAACGTTATCTTTTGGTTGTTTGAGAATGTTGAATACATGAAGAAAGAGTATGTGGTTCTGTTAGAAAACAACTAGAATCTTTTTCTTTTTTTGAATTCCTCTCCATCGGTTTGAAAACTGTCTGAAATATAATGAAGAGCTTTAGAAATGATTTTATGTGTTTCGCTGTAAAAATCGGCATACTTTTTATATTTTGTCGCAGATTCGAATTCAGCTGTCCCATCATCAACCCAAATAGCACCTCTTCGATTAATGAAGGAGGTATAGAATATTCTGCTCACTTCATATGGGTCGTCAAAGCCATCTTCTGCTATCTTCTCCGTCAAGTCGGCAATAACAGTGCTCGGCCAAATATATTCCGATGTGGAAGGACAGCAAGATAAAGTAGAAACCACGATTTTTTTAGCGAAGCGAGCAAAATCTTTTTCTTCTTTTTTTAAACTGGTCAATATCTCTTCCACCCAGTTACAGAGTTCATCCGCTTTTTGATATAAATAATCCGTTGGAACAAAGCACGCATGACTGAACGAAAATTCGAGTTCAAAATAGATAGATCGTCCTACACTCTCTTCTTCAAAAGAATTTTTCTTTGAATAAATATTTTTCAAAAATTCAACAAATCTTTCTGGACGAGACCAAAAAAGTCTTTTCATGCCAAGTGGATAGTCCCTCATACTCCGTTTTAAGTGTGGCAAGAGCGCTATTTCGCAATTAGATAGTTCTTCTGTAAAATACATAGAATCCATTTCTTTGACGATGTGTTCTAGAGCATAGTGGTCATCTTCTATTAATCTATCCTTGCTAATATCTACAATAGCAGATAAAAGACTTATGCCTTTTTTATAATCTTTGCTTTTCATAAGATATGCATACGGGGAAAGAAGCCTCATCGGATTGTATTTAAGTAGCTTCTCAAACAAAATATCTTCTGATATGTCGTTTGTTCTGAAATATTCCAAATTCTCCCAAAACACTTTTTCATATTCTGTGTCTGAAATGTAATCGACAATATCTTGTCTTAGCGGCAAACAGCGGCAAACTACATTTAGCTCGTTACTAGACAAATTTTCAAAAAGTTCTTTTATTGAACAGATATCATATTTAAACAAGAAATCCTTGATAGCGCTTGGTTTATCTGCGAGGATAAGCTTTTTTAAGCATTTATTTTTATCTTTAGCAATGTCATAAACAGAATTCCAAACATAGTAAATATAGTTTTTGCAAACATTGATTAGATAATCAATAACATCATCTTCTGAATATTTGCCAAATAACTCAGCAAGCGCCAGTTTTCTTATTCTGTTTCGTTCTTCTTCATCTTTTTCATACCAATCGTCACTGTCTAGTCTAGAAGATTTAATGATTGGAAAATCGTTAGATTCAAAAATATATCGATACTTTATCATAAGATCCTTAGGAATAGACTTATCGTAAAGTCTTTGCAAATCACCATAGTATGCCTTAATAGCACTCCCTTTGTTGCGATATTTAGTAATACTATTAATAGTTCGAAGTAATTCTTTGTTTGCAATTGCAAGGTTTTTATCATCTTTTTGATTGGCGTTAATGAATTTTTCAATCTGTTTAATTATATGTTGACAGCCATTTTCATCGCATCCATATAATCCTTCTAACACTGTTTCAATCGCATCTCTAGTTTTGTCTTCTTTTGCATTTTCTAGCAACCAGTCTGATGATTTTTGCTTAATGTAAGCTACATCATCATATGTAACAGTTTGTTGATATTGCTCGTAGTCAATAGTGTCGCTGTTAACTCCTATAACAAACGATGTGTCTCCACCATTAGATAGATTGCTCATGATTTCATAAAACATTAAATTATCTTCTATTTTGTTTAAATAAGAAAATAATATGTTTGCTTTATTTTTAGAAGAGATATTAGTCAATCCTATCGCAGAAGACATAGGCGAAAACACTTTAATAACCTCTTTTTCGACTATTTTGTTGTTTGTTCTAACAAAAAGATCCAACAATGTTTCTAAGGCTTCAATAACCAACTCTTTTTTGACGAGGCACTGTTCTAGAGTCATCAAAAAATAAACTCTTGAAGTATTTGTGTTATATTTTTCTACTGAATCATCTTCGATTATAGTTTTTAAAACTGATTCGTCATTAGAACCAACCACCTTTTTTAAATACCTAAGTGTGATCGAAGTATTTAATCTGGATAATTTATAGATGGTATAATCAAAACGTTTCTTAAGTTTGGTATTCTTTTCCACTTCATTTAACAGATCATACAAATACCTATCAAAATGATTTTTCCAGGCATAGTTTTTTTCACTTAGATAAATGAATCCATCTATGATATTTATTAAAACTGATTCATTCTTTGATTTTTTTACAACACCATCAATCACATAATTTTCTAGAAACCTAAGTTTTGAGTTATTTATATCAATATTGATAAATTCAAACAGTTCTGCACGTGAGCAGGCATCAAATATTGAGCCCTCTATGCTGACTGGAGAATCGTCCATCTCGCCCCAAAAAATCAGCTCATCAACATAGTTATCAGCATCACTGTATGTAATGTTTTTTAATATATCAAGGCACTCGTCATTGCCTGTGTTTATTGTTCCCAAGAGCATTAAAGGAATTAATTCTCTTTTATTCTTGTTGCTAGCCCATGAAGGGATTCTTAAAACAGGATTTACAGCCAATCTTCTTATGATAACAGAATAGTTGTAGCCAGATTCAACGGCAAGTCTATGTGCTTCGCTTTCGCTAACCCCTAGTTTTTCAACAGCACTAGTAAAAGAATTGTTGTTTAAACGTCTTATTGAATCATCGCCATTTGAGTTACTAAATACAATGATGGTATTGTTAATTCCAAGCCCTAGTTTCACATCAAAGCAATTGAAGTCTAACAACAAAATCAAGTTCTTTGCTGACGTGAGTAGAAAATCCAAGCATTCTTGGTTCCTAACAACCAACGTTCTACAAATAAGGTCTTCATCCTCGGATTTCAAAATAGAAACGCATGTAAATAAAAGTGCAAATTTCTTTCCATAATCCTTAGAAGAAATATGTTTAATTATGTTTCCAGAGGATAAGCTGTCTTTTATATCGCTCGCTATTTTTGAAGAAATGCCATCGTTAAAATAAAGAACGAATTCTTTTGTAAGACATGGATTTGTGGACTTGCTCACATTTGACCAATATGTGTCCAATAAATCAATTCCAGAAAGAGATGGAGTTTCTTCAAACAATTCATAAAATCTTAGTAAAACGTTGATATGTTCACTCAGCCAATTTGCCAAATCAGTAGAATCGTAAATAATAAAATCCTTAAATTTACATTCTTTCTTAATCTTTTTAATTAATTTATTCTTTTTTGCTTCTGATGCTTTTGTGCAAGCAATTGAAACAAAAGTAAAACCTTCTTTTTTGAGATTATTATCATTATTTCTCTTCAGAAAGTCATTATAAATTTTCTCTTCAAATTTCTCTCCAGTGCCTATCTCCCAATAAGAGTTGCCAAGCGGAACAAAATGTGACTCATTTGAATTGTTAATAACTTTCCCATCAATGCCTGTAAGAGAAACGTCGTTATTGTTTGGTATTCTAATATATGCACCGTTCGAAGAATCCTCTCTAACAAGCATACTTAAAATAAGAGGGATTTTGACTTGGGCTTTTTTACTATTTAAACTTACGATTTTGTTTAGTATCGTTCCGTCCAATAACTTCATATTCATAACTCTATTTTATAAAAAAAATACAAAGAGTAAGTAACATATTACTTTGGGCAATGATAAAAATTATATTTTAGAGGTTCTATTAAGTTAATTGGGGTCAAGATTTTTAAAACCCCACTTCATTCAACAGATTCATATAGTTGACAAGCATCAAAATCCATCTCGCAATGGATTACAAGAAGAACTTTTCACAGTGGATTTTAACATCTTTTTTAAGATATGCAATCAACCTTTTAGATACTTAATAAACTCTTTTAAAGCTTTTTCAAAATCTTCTCTCAATTCGTTCTTGTATATTTCCGGAACATATAAGAAATGATCATATATCCCATGATATTTATAATGCATCACAGTGTATGCAAATGCGTATGCATCTAACTCACAATCTTGTTTTGGATAATTAATGTTTTCTCTACCGCCTTTATCAACAGATTGTTCATAGTTTTCGTTTTCTTTAATCCATTTTTCTATATATTGATTACCAACATCATTTTTGCCTTCTCTATATTTGGCTATTTGAATATGCTGATAGATATGTCTCATTTCATGAAGAAGAAAATATTCAATTACAAACAATTCTTTGTTGCGGTATTGTTCATCCACAAAAGCAAGGTTAACTAAAATAATACTTATCTTTCTATTTGTAGTAGCAGTTATTCTAACATCATCATCCCAATTAAAACCCCACCTAATAGGACCATTAATATCTAAATATATTTGGTTAGACTCTATTATCCAACTAATAAGAGGAGAATACTTATCCGCTAGTTCTTTTATTCTTCTTTTGCTACACATAATGAGTTATATGAATACGATACTATATTATCATTTACTAACGTGCGTATAATAACTGCCTTTCAATTTTAATATAGTCATTCAAAAACAGGCAACCACTCAATATTTGAAAGCTTTCGGACAATAGCAATAGAAAAGACCTCAATAATAAGCTAAAAGCTATTCTTAAATCTGCTTATGGATATCACAATTTTGAGAGGTTTAGAAAACGGGCTTTGCTTATATGCACATATACGCCATTTAAATAGCAAAGATGTCTTTTCGCGCACATCACAGTGTTCAAATGTCTACTAGTAATTTTTAATTACTTTTAAAATAGTTTCTCGTATACTATCCATCTTTGTGCATTCTTTCATAATACTTTTGATAATCACCAGATGTGCATTCTTTCATCCAATCCATATGGTTGTTTAGTCATCATCTTCAATTCTAAATGGAAATCTTATTTTAAGCCAATTTAGCAATTCTTCGTTATTTAAAAAACAACAATCTGAATTGCCGTGAGTAAGAGGCGGATAATATTTATTTAGAAAAGGATAAACATTAAATTTAGTTAGCGTTTGGCCTGAATAAAAGAATTTTGCATCATATTTTGCTTTTCTAAATCCATTATCGATCATATTTTGGAATTCAGATAATTCCCGGTAAATTTGACTTACACTACCGTCTGGTAATTCTCTAATGATTAATCCACGATTGTCTTTATCTACATTTTCATTAAACACAAAAACCATTGTTTCACTTCTACTTAGAGCATGCCATGTCTCAGTAAACATCAAATTGTTATCCTCGCTAATAAAAGAATAGTTATTTAAAAATACTTTTAGTCCTTTTTCTTTCAACAGATCGCACACAGCTTTTGCTTCCTCGTAAGTACCGTCAGGTCTATTGGTCCCAAAATAGGCAATGAATACATCGTAATCAAAAGTAAATGTTTCGTCAGTTTCTTCACTTTTAATCACAGATTTCATCGCCATGATTCTTTCATTAAAATAATCTGCCAACTTTTCATCTTCGCAGCAAATAACAAGCGACATTGTTGCTCGCGTCATAATCGTGTATAAATGTTTCATTAAAAAGCTATTACTTTGACCATTAAATGACTGAATTATCCCTTTGTCATCTAAGTAAATATATTTCGGTATATAAATATAGACAGATTCAATTTCTCTAGAAATAACGGAATAGGCCGTTAAAAAATATTGGTTTTGTATCTCACTATTAAAAAGATATTTTGAGGAATTAGTGCTCTTTAAATTTTTGAAGTTAATCCCTCCGATTTCGATATCATCCATTTTTATATCACCAATAATTGGAACTATTAGATGCTTTTTGGTTTGCCCATCATTTAAATAGTGATTAATAAAATCTATAGAGTTCTTTTCTACACTAATAGAAAAATTATTTAGAGCGTATGGCTCAGAATTTTCAAAGTTGAGTAAAAACTGAATATTTCTTAAAAGCTCTTGTGGTATGCCTAGCGGTGAAGAGAAATAATACTCACGGTAATCATTTTCACCAATTGCCTCTTTGATTGTATGAATACCTTTATCGTATTTAGGATTTAGCATTTGAGAATCGTCACCAAAGAATATCGTTTGAATGTGGTCATCGCAGTCGACAATTGTTTTAATAGAATCTAGACGAGATAAATAACGCCCATGAAAAGTTCTGGCCTCATCCATTGTTCCCAATCTTTGAGCTTCATCCACAATAAGACGAGATATATTCATATTTAAATATTTTTTCTCTGAACCACTAATCCAACAGCCATTACCCTTATGTTTTAAATCGTGATGAAAAATCCTATCACTTGGAAAAGGTTGCCCAATAACGCCGAAAGCGTCTTTTAGCGAAACATAAAAGTTGTAATTCATTAATAATAATTTAAAATCTGGATATTCCCGCAATAATCTAAATGCCAAGATAGTTTTCCCCGTTCTTGCTGCTCCTTGACAAATTATATATGGAATTCCTGAATCTATATCTTTTTTGATATCAGTAAAAGCTTCTTCGTTTTCAGGAAAGAAATTTAAATCTCCGAAAAAGGTTCTTACACAATCGATAGAATCTTTATTTTTGTCTTTAATAAGTTCTAATTCCTTCAAAACATCTTCAACAAATACAATCTTTTTACTCTTTCCAAAAAGTGATGATTTACTCCCTGATTTAAAAGCATATTTTCTGTTCCAATAGTGAATATAGAAATCCTTTGAACTAATTGGTGATGTCTTATCACATATTATTAACACAAAATAAACATATGAATTAACAAACCATGATGATCTAGCTTTTGTATAATATTTTAGAACATTAAAATTTACCGATTTAGCACTTCTTTCATTTATCATCTCTTTCTTAAAATCAATAGTAGTGTCCCAAGAAATTATACCATCATCTATTGAATAGCCCTTTTTGTTCGAAGTGTTTAAGTATTCGTATGCGTCTTCCTTATCAATGCAGTAAAAAATACAAGTGCGCCAATACTTTCCTATGTAAGAATTGCCTACTTTACTCTTCTTTTCTTTATAGTTTTTAACAATCGCTATGTCAAAATAATCTTTAGTGGAATCGTTTTCTTTGCAATAGATAGGTTTCTCATCCGTTCCAACTATATTTTTAAAAAAATAATCGATGTATTCGTCTTTTCTAAACGAATGAGATCTTTTGATTAATTCTTTATAGTTAATTTCCATCTTGATATCAGTTCCTTTATGCTTATTTTTAGAATCATTAATCATCATCAGTAAGTATGGATAAAACGTCATCGTATGATGCAATAATTCCGCCATCTTTGATTGAATGCGTTGAGAAATGTAACTTATCAAGTTTGAACGTTCCTCTATCATTCAAAAAAATATCTATGCCGTCATTTTCTTCTTTCATTGTATGCAAAATATAAACGCTAAAAGTATATAACGCACCTAACGCTTTTATAATGGTTTCCTGATTAGCATGGAATAATTTATTTATCTTATTGTGCTTAATCATATTATTACAACGCCACCAATCAAAGTAGCTCTTATTATTCTTTGGGTTAGTTGTAATCTTAAAAGGTTGTATCGGTCCATAATCTGAGCCCTTTAATATAATAATCTCATCTAAAACCGAATTAATATTTGAGTCACTTTTAATATTTGCAATCATATCGTCAATCTTTATTTCATCGTTTTCGCTTTTACCATAAAAAGACCTATACAAAGACTCAAAATCACTGCAGATACTCATGAGCAAATTCGAATAGAGATATGAATATGTTCCTTTACATCTCTTTGAAAAATAGGCGTAACGCTCTGTATCCAAAAACACTCTTTCGTTTTCTAAATAGTAATTAAAATGTTCCTTTAGAGACTCAATATTCATTTTGATTCCTCGCTTCTAAAACATTTCCATTCATATATTGACACGATGGCAACGCATATCCACGATAATACCACCATCTCCATTCTTTCCATATCTATATCTTTCTGGCAATAGTTGTATTAGATTTTTAATATTGTTTTCTAGGGAATTAGATTTGTTTCCATTAACCATACACATTTTAAATTCATATGCCTTTAAAAACTTATGATGTCCAATACAGTTTCTTAACTCTTTAATTGCTTGCAAATTTTCATCAGTGGCCACATCACCAAATAATTCTTTTATATCAGATTGTGGTAAATTCTGAACTTGTTTAATTAGAGTTCCAAAATCTACTTCCTGTAGAATTTCAAATAAAGGTACATTTTTATTTATTTTGTCTTTTATAGAATTACGCTCTCCTTTGCCATTTATCCAAAAAGGCTGGTTTGTAATATCTTGGTATTTGTTAGATATGTACGCTCTTATGCATTCTTCTAATGTTGCTAAATAAATGTATAAAGTATTTCTTAATCCTTTATCGTTTCTTAATTCATCAGATACTTGTTTCCAACTTACTTTAGTTTTATTACTATCTTTTAATAAGTAATCCACTATTAAGGAATGTAAACATATTCCCTTCATATTAACGTAAAAAAGCGCTTCGCAGCGCTCATTATCATCTTTAAAATTAATACGATTAAATAGCTCTTCTACGTTCATTTCAAATTGTGGTTTCTATAGAAATTATTAACTCCTTCATAAAATATATCAATAGTAGGTTTTCTTATATTTTCTTCTTTATTCTTTTCCTTTATAACAAGAGGAATAACAAACTCTTCCAATAATTGCCTTTGAGTGTTCCCGTCTAATCTATTAAATCTTTCATAAATATAAGTGTTCTTACTAGGAAGTTCAACCCAAGTATATTGGTCTTTTCCGTTTCTTCTGATTCTTAATGATTCAGTATGATCAATAATAACAAAATCAAAAGAGAACTTTTCTAAATCTGCATCAAACTTATTATTGCTTTTAGAACACCTAACGGTCACCACTGTTGTGGAATCTTCCACCTTCTCATTCTTATTAGCGCAATCGGTAAACGCTCTTAAAAAGGCTTTCTTAATATCAGTGGGTTTAAGACCACCTTTACAGTTATGTGTTAGCACTATTTGGTAATCTAAATCATATTTACCATTGCTATCTTGGATAACACATCTGCGTTTTTGAGAACCAATTAGTTTGGTATTAAACTTATATAGCTTATGAATCTTCTTGTGCTTTCTTACATCACGTATCAATTTGTTCGCTCTAGCACGAGCTTCATGATATGAATTGTAAGGAAGAAGTTTGGGGGTCATTGCTACTTGTGAAGTGGGTTCAATCCTGTGCCAATATCGTAAAAGACCCCTACTTCGTTCATCTTTCTTTCAATTTCGTCTGTTTTATCGGTCGAAATGATAATTGCTTGAAGACCAAATTCTTCACAAGACTGAATAATACTATTTAAAGCTGTTAAATAATTCTCTTTATCTCCGATATCATCAAACGGTTGATTTACCCCGTCTGCCACTAGTAAATTCAATAATGGCATTTGTGGGAGATTGTTTTTGAAATACTTTATAGTTTCTAAATAAATACACAATTGCCAATAAGCCATTTTCGCAGAACTTCCTGGCAAAAAAGTTTTTGTTCTATTATCAGAATCGCGATACTCGCCATAAGAAGAAATCGTTTTATAATCAAAAACAATCTTAAAATGACTTTTGGATTTTTCTTCATCAATTAAAACGCTATTATTGGTATTAATATACTTGGTTGTGATTGAACTATTAAGCGTTTCAAAAGCAGATCGTATTTCTTTTTTGGTGCTCTTAATTCTTTCTTTAATGCTTGCCATCTCTGATTCGATAACTTTAGAATCATTAATCTTTGGTTGTGATTCAATTCTTTTACACAAATCAATCATTACTGATACATCGAGCCTTTTTTCTTCGACCGTTTTATCTGACAAGTTGTTCCTAATAGTCTGTATTCTCTCATCAAATTCTTTTTTTGCTTTTTTTAATGACTTAATTGTCTCATTGTAATCTTTTAGCGAAAGAATTGTCTTCGAATAATCATCTTCTTTTAATATTTTATCAATTTCAGCTAAGTAATCAGATGCATATTGAGAACCTTCAAAAATATTTTTTATATCTTCGGCCAAAACGCCAAATTTCTCCATGCGACCGACAATTTTATTAGATTGATTTTCTAACTCTTTTTGAGCTCTGATTTGATTGCTTAATTCGTTCGATTGAAACAAAAGATAATTAAGATCATCATCACTAGATTTAGAAGGAGAACTAAAAGTATTGCTGAATTCTTTGATTCTCACAAGATTTTGGGACATTTCATTTGAATAAGAAATACTATATTTTCTAAACAGCGATTGTAAACTTGTTGTGTAGAAATCCAATTCAATAGACTTTCTAGAAACGGTCTTTAGTTCCTTTTCTTTTGTTTCTAATTGTTTTTCTAAATCTATCAATCTTTTTACTTTTTCTTGTTCGAATGCAAATTGAAAAATTTCAGGAGCCCTATAAAAATGTTTAATCTGGCTCGTTGCCGTAAAGACTCTAGCCAAATTTCCAATGCCATTTTCTTCTAAGAAATTAATAAAAGTTAATGCTCTAAAAGATAACCTTTCACCAAAAATCTTCTTATAGTTCTCCAGAGTTTCGTTTGCTGGCTTACATAAAAAGCTGCTTATCATGTTGTCATAATTCTCTTTTTGGACTTGTAGAAAATCGCCACCATCAAGTTTATAGAAAAAGCTGTTCGCTATGTTTCTCAAAAAAACAATCTTTCCATTATCTGTTTGTACATCTAAACTGGCGGCATCAATTCCCTCAAGTCCTTGAGGATTGTTAACCAAAAAATTGTCTGAAGATGATAGCACAAAATCAATAAGTCTTAAAATTAAAGTCTTACCTCTTTTATTATCGCCGTAGATGTATGTAATACTACCGAAAGCTATCTTTTTTTGTTCGACACCATTGGAATAAATGGCTAGTTCGTTTAATCTAAACATATTGTGCAACAAACCTCATCATTGTATTTTTTTTCATATTTATTAGCTGTAAAAGTAATTCTTTTTCTTTTGTTGATAAGTCAAAACTTTCAACGCTTGTTTGTTTAGTCAATAAAACTTGATTGTTAATAATCTCAACAACACCACATTTTTTAAGATAATCGATGCTATCAACAACTCTAGTCAAATTGCTTTTATTCAAGCAAATATCGGTAGCAAACGCTTCGAAAAAATAACTTATGTTCTGTATGTTTTTTTCACCTTTATTTAACAACGCAGATGTAATAAGACAAATTTTAAAAGCATCAACCGAATCGAACTCTTGAAGAAGCTTGCAAATAATCACATAACATTTTGATTTGTTTGCTATTTTAAGTCTATTCATTTTGATTAATCCAAGTTATTTGAATATCAGCACCAGCATTATCGCTTGTTAAATATAGATAGCAACCCTTTGAGCAATATTGAGAGTCGGTCATATTTTTGATTAAAGGGTCGTCAATTATTTTTTCAATGACAGATTTGAAAAGATTGAGGCATGCATTGCGATTATTAAAATCATTCCCAATAGATGCTGTCTCATAATTGTCAAAGGCTTTTGCTTCTAACGCATCTATGTCTCTTGAGTCGTTTGACATATAAAAATGCCTAAAGTCTTTATAAAACTCCTCATCAATCAAGAAACCAATAATTAAATTATCTTGGAGACCCAACTCCTTCATTTGAGAGACTTCTCTCTTACTATCGATGATAGTAGGAGAAAAGTTTTCTTTAATGTCAATGTAACGGGCATTATAACCACTTATTCCATATGTGTTTTTTGCAATATCAATCCACTGATCTACTTGGTTGGCAGATATCACGATAGGCGTGTTAGAGTTTGCAGAGTACTTACTATTGTCGTATAAGAACTTAAGATATTTCTCAACAATTAAATCGATATGTTTTTGTATTTGGCTATCTACATATTTATCATCGTGAATTTTGTTTGCCTTGTAATAATTAAAAATCTCATTAAAAAGTACATCATCGGTTGCTTTGTTTTGATATTCAAAGTTTGTTTTTATTAAATCAAAATACTCGTTGGCTTTGTTTCTATCATACAAACCTCTTGTTGTACATGCGATATAAGCCTGTTTGATATTGCTCGAATCTGGTTCGCTGGAAGCTGATTCTATTGAATTCAAAATGTCACCTCTCATCGATTCCAATTCAAATCTGTGACCTTTGACAGAAAAAATAGAGAAAGCTACATTGCCGGTTGGTGCTAGTTTAATCCAATTATAAATGACGTTTTTCTTTTCTTCGTCAGTCATTTTTCCAGTTTTTGCTTGAATTAGATATTTTCTGTTGTCTAGTGAATTTATGCAAACGACATCATCTTCACCTTCATAATGAAATGAATCGTATGAATTAGACAATTTCATAAAACAATACATAAGTACAAGTTTTTGATATGTCATTCCCCAATCAGTATATTTTCCATTCATGTTCTTTTTAATAAATAGTTTGACTATTATTCACTTAATAATTGAATATCTTTAATAAGTTTTGTTGAACGATGCCCAAAGCAATGCAACTCTATATTCCCATATTCTTCAAAATGATAATTGTCTTTATTGTTGTCGTTCAAACATGGTTTATTGGAATAAATCAAGGCATTTTCGATTGCTCTCATTGTTTTTTCGGAAACATTACTATCAAACTTATAATAAGCGAACGTTAAAAAATGGCCATTTGCAAGTAACTTTTTTGCAGGTTCTATTTTGTTGTGAGATGTGTTTAATCTTCCGCTCGCATCAATTGATATGCCTATATAAAGGACTTTATGAATTATCCATTTGCTATCATTTGAATCACTGGTATCTCTAAAAACGTAGATAATCTTACCATCATCCGCTGGTAAGGAATTCAAAGTGTAGACGCTCTTTTCATCGAAAACTAAATTTGCTTTGATCATTATAATTCGATCTCCAATATTGATATGATTTCTCTTCTATTATTAGTGTGGTTTTTAAAATCAGCCTCTTCTAAATAAATCTCGTGTGTATACTTTGTTTTCTACATCATCTAAACAGCTATCATATCTATTAGCGATAATTGCATTAGATAATTTCTTAAACTCTTCTAAGTCATTAACTACCTTACTACCAAAGAATTCAGAACCATCTTCTAATGTTGGTTCATAGATAATTGCTTTAACATCTTTTGTTTTCTTTTCGGCGAGTGTTGCGCACACAGTAGCAATGCGAGCCATGCGTTATTTATTTACGCATAAATAGCATTCTTTAATATTGATTTTATAAGGAAAATTCTTGAGCCTGATAGGATTAACAGACTCAATTAATTTATCAACGTCTTCATTAGCAAAAGAAACATTTTTATTCAATTCAAAATAGTTAAGAATCTCATAAAAAACTACTTTCACATCTAGATTTTTGCCAAATATAGTCTTAACTTTGCAATTCTCAAAAATAGAATTCATGCAAATTGCAACAGCATGACCGTGTGGAACATGATATAAGGAAGTTATTTTATAACTCATAGCATGAGCAGCTGTAGTTTCTGATATATTTATTGCTTTTCCAGAATAGTTTGCCGCTAATTGGATATTTTTAATAGCGTCTCTATCATATTCTAAATAGCCTTTATAATTCTCTTTAAATAATTTAAGACCTGCCCTAGCGTATTTTCTACTTAATGGTGTCGCTTTTCTTGACCATAAAGATTCAATGCATTGGCATAAAGCATCCATCGCGGTACATTTCTTTTGATATTCAGGAACAGTGACAATTAGTTTAGGACAAAGTATAACATAGTCTGGTGCGTTTGTTGGATGAGCAATCGATTGCTTTTCCCCATTTAAATATAAAACTGCATGCTTTGTTGATTCACTGCCTGTACCACTGGTGGTCGGAATGCAAATGTGCCTAATATCTGAATATTTGTAATTTTGCTTAAAAGTTGGAATATCACTATTTAAATCAGCACCTAAAGATAACTTGATAACTTTAGCAACATCAATACACGATCCACCACCAATAGAAACAATGCAATCACATTTATTCTCTTTGAATAATTTCAACCCATTTAACATCTCTTCATATTTTGGATTAGATGTAAACTTAGAAAACACTATTGCGTCAGGTAATTTCTTTTGAACCTCTTTAGCTAAAAAGATATCAGCAACAACAAATGGTTTAATTGAATTAAGCTTTTTTAATTGTGTTTTTAACGGTAATAAATACTCAGTTGATGTTTTAATCTTTTGAGTTTTATAATCCCATTGCTCTATTTCTTTATTTACTCTAGCTAAATCATCTTTATTATCTACTTCGTCAATAAAATGATTAGCGTAACTAACTGGTCTAACACCTAATCCTTTGCTAACTTCATTAAAAGCATTTTCGGCATAGACATTAATATTGTTGTTTTCTACAAACTTGATAACATTATCTAACCACGCCTTTATTACTTGTTTTGAAAGTTTATAAAGTGGTTGAAAAGCAAAGCAATCTTTATCAAAAATATTAATGCCGACTTCTCTAAGTTCGTTATTCACTATTCTTCCTTTAAAATCTTTTTCGGGAAGTGATTTATATTTATTAATAAGACAAGTATTTGGCTCTTTGTTCTTTAACAATGATGGAATTAGATTTCTATCAAAAACCAAATCACCATGCATCATCAATATATCATCATCAAGATACTCTCTCGCTTTATACATGGAATAAATATAGTTTGAAGAATCATATATTTCATTATGAGGAAACACAAAGTGCATATTCCTATAGCAAGGTTTAGAGCAGATATCTTTTAACATTTCTGGGTATGGTCCAGTAGTGATAACAACTTCAGTAATACCGGCTTCTTGGAGAAGTCTTATTTGACGTTCAAAAATAGTTTCATCGTTATAAAGATGAACCATACTTTTTGGACAATGGGCAGTTAATTCGCCCATCCTTTTACCAATTCCAGAATTAAATATAAGAGCTTTCATACTTATTTATTAATCTCTTTCATGAATGATTCTTTGTTTTGAATTGGAGTAGTTGTGGGTCTTCCTAAATCTTCTCTACTACCTTGTTTTGTATATAAGATTAAAGCATATTTGCCTTCTTTTTTCATTTTGCTAATTGCGTCTTTAATTTCTTCTCTAGTTTTTGCTTCATAAGTAGAAGAGAAACCACAAGCCTTTAAGATAGCTTTAATGTCAATCTTGTCACTAACAGTTGGTTGGCCACCAACAGATTCATGAGCGGCATTATTATTTATGATGTACTTAAAGTTATCACCAGCATTTTGACCCGCAATAGCTAAACCACCCATATGCATAATAAAACTACCATCACCATCTAAGCACCAGACATTTCTATTTGTTCCAATAGATACACCTAAAGCAATTGAAGATGTATGACCCATAGATCCGACAGTTAAGAAATCGTGTTCGTGACCTTGACCAAATTTTTCTCTTAGTTCAAAGATTTCGCGAGATTCTTTACCTGTTGTCGAAACAACCATATCATCGCCAATTTCTTTTAAGATAACATCGAGGGCTTCTTCTCTTAATAGTTCACCCATCACTACTTTTTCTTTACAAATTGGTGAATATTTTGAGAATGTGCCTTTTCTAATAACCAACGCAACTGGTTTGTTTTCTTTTTTTGCTAATTGAATGAGATGTTTTAAATCTTCTTCAAAACTATCGCTTAAAATGCGATACTCAATGTCCATGGCTTCTAAAAGCCTTAATGTAACTTCACCTTGTTTGACATGTTGAGGTTCATCATGAACCCCAGGTTCGCCTCTCCATCCAATAATTAATAGCATTGGAATAGAATAAACCTTTGGATCAGCTAGAGACAATAACGGATTAACTACATTGCCTTCACCACTATTTTGCATATAGACAACACCAAGTTTGCCTGTTGATAAGTGATAACCTGCTGCTAAACCAACAGCATTACCTTCGTTTGCAGCAATAATATTGTGCTTGCTATCGGATTTGTCTTTAATGCAGGAACATAATTCTTTTAACAATGAATCTGGAACACCAGTAAAGAAATCTAAGTTGTGATTAACTAGATATTCGTAGAACGCAACTGTATCAACCATATTCTTATTCCTCTGGAATTAATGTGATGATTTCTTTAATAGACATACACTTGTCATCACATTCTTTTGCTCTATGATTCTCAAGAATTGTTCTCGCTGCATCTTGCATAGCTGGGAAACCAGTTCTTGTTAGTTGATTAGCATAGATAATTATGTTAGCACCTAAAGCCTTCCATTCATCTTCATAAACTGTATTGAAAGATGTTGGCACTAAAACAATTGGGGTTGTTTTATCTTTTTCTCTAAACTTTTCAATGAATTCTTTTATTTCAGAAGGATCTTTCTTTCTGGAGTGAATCATGATGGCATCCGCTCCAGCTCCAGCAAAAGCAAAAGCTCTTGTTAAAGCATCTTCCATGCCTTGTTCAAGAATTAGAGATTCAATACGAGCACAAATCATAAAGTCTTTTGTTTTTTGAGCTTTTTTGCCAGCAGCAATCTTAGCGCAGAAGTTTTCAATACTGTCTTGGGTTTGTTTTACTTCGGTGCCAAACAATGAATTTTTCTTAAGACCAGTTTTATCTTCGATAATAACCATAGAGACGCCCATTCTTTCAAGTGAACGCACTGTGTAAACAAAATGCTCTGTTAAACCACCTGTATCACCATCAAAGATAATTGGTTTAGTCGTAACTTCCATAATATCGTCAATAGTTCTAAATCTCGATGTCATATCGACTAATTCAATGTCAGGTTTGCCCTTTGCTGTTGAATCACATAAAGAGGAAATCCACATGGCGTCGAATTGATATGTTTTGCCATCTTGAAGCACTGTGGTTTTTTCAGCAATTAAGCCAGTGATGCCACTATGAGCTTCAATGGCTGTAACGAGACCTTTCATATTGATAAGTTTTTTAAGTCTACCTCTTCTATAATCAGGCATCCCTAATTGCATTCTCATTTGTTTTTCGAGTTCGTCATATCTGGCGTCTTTGTTGTATGGGAATTCAACCAATTCGCCGCCATAAGATTCTAAAATAGCTATCACTTCATCTCTAATTGGCTTTTGAAATCCCTCTTTCCAGTCATCACCATGAACCACAATATCAGGCTTCAATTCGTTTAGAATATTCCGGTAAGATAGTTCTTTTTGCTCAACAACTTGTTTAACACCAGCTATGTTTTCAAACAGAATCTTTCTTTCCTCATATGGAATCAAAGGATATCTTTTAAAGCTTGCAATAGCTTCATCCGATAAAACTCCTACAACCAAATCTCCAAGTTTCTCTGCTTGTCTAATAATGTTGATATGACCACCATGGATCATATCTGTAGAAAAACACATGTAAACTTTTTTGCTCATAAAAACGCTCCTATATTTTTAATCTCTTCTAAACAAATCTCTTGTGTAGACTCTACTTTCTACATCATCCAAACAACTATCATATCTATTTGCGATAATTGCGTTACTTAATTTCTTAAATTCTTCTAAGTTATTGACTACTTTACTGCCGAAGAATTCGCTGCCATCTTCCAATGTTGGCTCATAAACGATAACATTAACACCTTTGGCTTTAATCCGTTTCATAACACCTTGAATAGAAGATGCTCTGAAGTTATCGCTATTAGATTTCATAGTCAATCTAAACACACCAACAATAATCTTGTTGGCTTTTTCTTCCTTAAATCCAGCTATTTGTAATACCCTATCTGCGATAAAATCCTTCCTTGTTCTATTTGATTCGACGATTGCAGAAATTAAGTTCTCCGGAACATGTTCAAAATTTGCTTTTAATTGTTTTGTATCTTTTGGCAAACAATAACCACCATAACCGAAAGATGGATTGTTATAATGCGTACCAATTCTCGGATCTAAACATACGCCATTGATGATATATTGCGTATTTAATCCTTTAGATTCAGCATATGTATCTAATTCATTAAAATAAGAAACGCGTAATGCTAGGTACGTGTTGGCGAATAATTTAACAGCCTCTGCTTCTGTTAATCCCATCAATAATACTGGCGCATCTTTCTTGATTGCACCTTCTTTTAGTAGATTAGCAAATTGTTCTGCTTTATCTTTTTGTCCATCTTCACAACCAACAATAATACGAGATGGATATAAGTTGTCTTCTAGAGCTTTAGATTCTCTTAAGAATTCAGGGCTAAACAAAATGTTGTTTGTATTATATTTTTTTCTAATTGATTTAGTATAACCAACTGGAATAGTTGATTTGATAACCATCACAGCGTTTTTGTTAACTGATAGTACTAATTCAATTACTTGCTCAACATACTTTGTGTCAAAGAAGTTTTTAACTGGATCATAGTTGGTAGGTGCCGCAATGACAACAAAGTCGGCATTCTTATACGCAGATGCGCCGTCGAGTGTTGCAACTAAATCTAGTTTCTTTTCTTTGAAGTATTTTTCAATATAGTCATCTTGAATTGGTGAAATGCGTGCGTTGACTTTGTCCACCTTTTCAGGGATAACATCCACTAATTCAACGTGATTGTTTTGTGCTAATAAAGTGGCAATTGATAAGCCAACATACCCTGCACCGGCAATTGCAATTTTCATATTAAAGCCTCACAAATATCGCTATTTTGCATCATCATTTGATGCCTCTATTTTTTGTACTGAAGAATTTTCTTTAGATGTTTTATTAAAAGTGATTGTGTGCATAATCTTTTTTCTAAAAATCACAAAAAGTACAGCAATTAAAGCCAAAATTGAAAATCTTATTATGATATAGTCATAAATGAAACTACTAGCCAAAGAAACAATGATCATTGTTATCGATAATGCAATAATATACTTCATGTTATAAATAGGCTTTCCAACAATTTTCCTCATCGCAAAATAGTCGATTGTCGCCTGGATCACATAGCAAACAATTGTTGTATACCCTGCGGCTAGAAAGCCCCATTGTTTGATGCAAAAATAATTCAAAACAATGTTAAAAGTAACCGCGGTTAACGAACCAATCATTACATAAAGAGGCTTTTTGTAATAATAAACCACATTTGCGTAAATATAATATTGAACTTGAAAGAAAACTCCTCCGACAATAGGAGGAATTACATATATCGCTTGCATATAGTTAGTTGTAGCCATTAATTTCACAGCTTCTGGGCCAAGAAGAATCACAATCAAACAACCAGCAGCAAATATCGTGATTAGAGGCAATGTAACTTTGTTAATATCTTCATAATTATTTTCTTTACATTTTTGGTAGGTATATGGAATTAACGACCCATTAATAGCAGTCCAAACAATCGCTGCTACTGCAGCAATAGAACTCGCTACACTATAATAAGCAGCTTCAGCATCTCCAATTAAAAAAGAAATCATTATTTTATCTGAACTGCCCAACAAATAAGTAGAAAGATAGTGAGGTATTAGTGGTAAATTAAAAAGCAAGGCTTCTTTCCAAAATCTGATATCTACTTTCCACGCGCTCTTGAAACCAAGATAAATATAGAATCCTATGTAAATGATAATTAAAGTGCACTCCGCTCCAAACAACCGTGGATAAACATTTGAACCTTCTTTATTTAAAAGAATACAAACGATAGCAACCGCAGGAGATAGGACAGCACAAATAATTGACCAAACAAGAGAAGCTTTATATTTTAGTTCATATCTCTGCCTTGAAACCCAAAAATTATATGCTGGTTGGGTCATAAAAATACCAAACATTAGAACAAGCAAAAAAGGCCCTAAATTTAAATACTTTGAAATAAGCGGATAAAAACAAAGCAACAAGCCAAAAAAAGAAAGAGTAATTATATTCGACAGGATTAACAAAGAAAACGAATAAGTGTTTCTTTTTTCCGGGTGTTCTATCATCCCGTTGTTAAAGACGCCATACGAAAGGCAAAACATTGCAATGATTCCAAATACTTGTAACCATGTCAAAAAAATGGTTACTTGACCGTATTCACTTTCTGTTAAAAGCCTTGTAAAAATAGGCGTTGTTAAATAAGCAATGCCTTTGGTAACTAAGCTCGAAAGAAAAAAGGCAATAGAAGCTTTTGCCCCTTTGGGTAGTTGTTTAATATTCATTGGAATTATTTATCAGCCAGTTTAACAATTTCTAAAAAAGTCTTGTCTCCCGTTGGTTTTATTTGCTTTTTGTCAAAATCGTAGAGCCACTCAGAAAGTTGTTGCTCAATCGTGGCAATATCATTTTTCAAGTCGGGATATTTATTAAAAAGTTGAGTGTTTTCTAACGAAATGAATGGATTGAATTTTGTTTTTGAATAATCAAACGATGTTCGCTCTAAACCTAAAAACGATTCCAAAAGAGCAATGGTATTGTCAAACTCGTAAATCAAATCCTCAAACTTAATTACCAAAACGTTGTTACTTTCTCTTGGATAGTAAAAGTGGAGCGCTTTAAAGTAGGCGATAAAACTTTCAACACTATCAACGGGAACAAAGCATGATTTATTTGGTATTACCTTTTTAAATAAAACGTATAGGTCTCTAGGATCGCGGTCAACAACAATAGCTTTTGAATAATCAATCAATTCAAGGCACAAATTGGGTTGGTTGGCAGGAAATGGCTGATTTAAAGCAACCAGTGTCGATTCTTTTTCCACAAACAAATCAATTAAATTATCTATATATTTTTTGGTTTTTTCATAGAACGATTCCGGAGCAATAGATAAGTACATTGTTCTCATTGGTGGAAACTTTGGGTGTCTGCGTGGCATCAAAGGAAACATTCTATATATTCTCGAATGAAATAATCTAAAGCCAACATTTCTTTTCAAGAAGGAACCAGTGTAATAGTCAAACATCCAATAACCACGCCATTCAACTTGAATAAGCGATTTCACATATTCACTAGTGATATTTAAAATTGCTCTTTTCTTACTTCCCATTTCACAAGACTTCTTTTTCATGAAGCGTATAAAACGTGAGATAGCAATATCAGAACTCATATACTTTGCGCAATTATCTAGCAAATGGTATTTAAGATCAAGAATGCCGTCTGGTGTGTATAAAAAAGAGAATTCAAATGAATCTACAACGTCTGTTTTAGGGTATCCCTTAAGCCAATCTAAAACAGCTCCAGAACCAGAATAGCCGAAGCCACATATACCAACAACCATTCTTTTTTTATTACTCATTTGTCACAATTCTCCTCCTAGGAGATAACATCCTATGCGAATATAAAAGAGAAGATAGATAAAGAATGACCAAAAATAGTATCACTTTGGCATTCACTATTTCACAAATGAACTTGTCAAAACTTCCTCTAGGCATCAAAAGCAAAGATGAAAGCAAATAAAGAGATATACCGGTTTTCCATACTTTACCTTTATCAAATACCAACAAGTTTCTAAACAGTATACCAACAAAAAGATTTACTATAACTACCCCAAAATAGCCCAAATCAAAAAACGCTTCAGCGATATAACATGATCCAAGACCATCGCCAGCCAAGTATCTGTCGCCATAAACAAGGTATGAAAGAGAATACGAAAAGGCGTGACCATTCATAGCGTAATTTACAGTCTGCCCTTTCACTAAAGATCCTCCGAATAAACTCCTTAAATAATCATAAATATTGCCAAAAAGGTATCCGCCAGAATATGGCATCTTATCTGATAAATCGTACCCATAAGAAATAACGTTTATGCTTTTTCCTGTTTGCTCAATAAAATTCAAAAAATGTTCAAACAAATTTCCGCTAGACGAAATACCCATTCTGTAATAGCCATACCAAGATAAAAATCCGCCAGCAAACAAAGTTAAAAAAGCTATATAAATGTAATACCTATTCTTAAACCATTTTTCACCGCCGCTAAAAACATTATTTCTTTTGATTGCGTAAGATATCAAAATCATTAAAAGTGCAATGGTAAAGAAGCGCTTTCCAGTAAGAAGATTTAAAAAGCAACACACTATCATTAAAGTAGATGGAATAGTTAATTGTTTTTTGTTTGGCATGGAGGCGATAAAGATAAAGAAAGACAAAGGGCACAGATCGCCAACTTTTTGAATAACAACAGGGATATTAGAAGAATAGGAAACATAATAGTCGTTATATCCGCTTGTTTGCACAAAGATAACTGTGTCAAGAAGAGTCAGTAAATACGGCACAAAAGAAAGATAAAAAGCGAAAAGGCAAACCTTTCTGACTGATATCGCATTAGTTTCTTTGCACTCCGTTTTTCTGAGTATTGAACATTTTTCCTTACGGAATGTGATTGTATATCCAAACCACAGAGAAACAATGCTAAGAAAAAGACATAGATATGTATGGAATCTTGTTTCCTCGCTCAACTTATTTGTAAATTCGCCCACAAAAACAAGTTCAAGAAGATCTGTTCCTAAAAGAAAGACGAAAAAACAAATTAAAAAGCAAATAAAAAAAATGTTTTTCGAAACATTAAAGGAAAGCAAGATTATTAAAAAGATCAAAATCACAGATGCGCTAAGTAATAATTTCGAACTAACCGTTGGGATAAACAAGCAAATTGCTGTGACCATCAAAAAAAGCAACGAAATTGTGACGATGTATTTTGGTTTGTTTTTATTATTTTTCATAATCAATAAACTGTCTATTTATTTCCTCACAGAGCAAATCAAAATTGCTCTCAAAGTCATATTTTGTGGACCACGTATGAAAAGCGTTTTTTCTATACAATTCATTTGATAAAAGATTTTTAATTTTTTCTATAATCAAAGAAGCATTAGCGCTCTCGCTTATCAAAAAGCCATTATAATTATCTTCAACTATTTCTGGAATTCCACCAATAGGAGTCGCTATGCATGGTATTCCATACGAAAAAGCTTCCATAATGCTAACAGGAATTCCTTCTGAAATGCTGAGATTCATAAAGCAATCAACATGATTGTTTTTGTAAAAGTTGTGGATAAATTGATTGGTACAATCGCCCATCATCATGCATTTGATACTTGAGCCAGAGGCTTTTACAATTTCTAATATATCATCAGTTCTACCTGGCCCAAAATGGTACCATGTAACATCAAGGCCGGAAAAAGAAGTTAAAACCTTGGCAATTAATTCTACTCTTTTTTCAGGAGCGATTCTTGAGCAACTCACGATTGTCACACAATTATTATCAGCACGTCTAGGATTGAGCGAATCGCTAGATTTACCAGTACCCAATCTGTATAGTAAACATTTATTAGAGTTATTGTTTTTATACATTTTTAATATTTCGGAAATAAAAAAATTGCGCCCATATTCAGAAATAAAGCCGACAAAATCGAGATACTGATATGTAAAGTTTTTAAGTTCAAAGAAGCAAAACTTGTTCTTAAGGGGATCAATTTCAAAGGAGTGGGCTCGGCTGAAGGCTACGCATTTATCCTTCCATTTTCTTTTTAACAAAGCCGCAGCGACGGCTCCATTAGAAAACCAATATGAGTCTAGGACTACATTACTACCAGTTGCTTTTAACAATTTTTTTGAGCGAGAATACATCATAAACCCAATCATAGATATTCTGAAATAGTCACGGAGATAAGAAAAGCCAAATCTCTTGGTTTTCAGTGAAATCTTTATCTCTTCCCTAACATATTTGTTAAACATAAAAACCAGTGAACTAATAAAAGCTGGAATGATTCTCTTTTTAAAAAAGCAAATAGTGACATTCTCAAGCATTGATAACTCTGAGTAATCAATTGGTTCTTTTTCGCAAACAATGCTAACAGAGTGGCCCCTCTTTAAAAAGCCTTTAACTTCGTCGATTAGAAAAGGGTGTACGTGATTTCCGAATCTTGCCGATTGAAAAAAAACAATGACTTTCACAAAAAACTCCTAACTATACTAGCGTTGGTTATTAAAGTTTTTACACTCACCAAAATCCATAAATTTGTTTGCGATTACATCCCAATTATAAATATTTAAAATGGTTTCGATGGCGTTTTTTGAGATATCTCCCCTATTTTTGATAGTAGCAAGAATGCGTTGACACCAATCGCTGACACTATAATTATCTAAAATATGACCGTTAAAAGAATCAATTACAAAATCATTTGGGCCAGGAGCAGAATGAACAACAACTGGTAATCCATAATACATAGCCTCTAAAATAGCCATTCCAAATATTTCTATTTCAGACATATTAATAAAGCAATTTGATGAAACCATGTATTTATAAATAGAAGTATACGGGACTCTTCTAATATGGAAAACATTATTAGCTAAATCGTTTTCTTTGATATATAAATCAATTTGATCAGAGAGTTTGCCATCTCCAATCATAATCATTTTGAAGCTCGAGTCTTCCTTTACTAATTCTTTCAAGACATCACAAGCAAAAAAAGGTTTTTTTTCAGTATCCATGCGTCCGACAAACAAAATAATCTTGTCTTCTGCCTCAAAGCCTAATTTTTTTCTTTCTTTATAATCTATTGCCTTTTTTTCAGACATAAGAGTCATGTCAATGCCAATACTTATAACACCAGAGCTATTAATTCTGTGTTTCACCAACTCGTTTTCTACGCGTTTTGTTTTGGCAACGTTTATCGAGTACGAGTAAGATCTTCTATTTCTCCATAAAATGAGTTTGGTGTAAAATTGATGAAGAAACTTTGGATTATCAGATAATACGCCTCCAAAATATTGGACTACTGGGACATTGTGTTTTTTACTCCATTTAATGACGTTTTTTGCCCATAGTTGATTATCCGACCACATTATAATCATCTCAGGATTAAATAATCCGAGAGATGATACTTTAAAAATACCATGTATTCCAAAAGATAGATGTGGCAAATAATGAACAAAATTGTATTCCTTATCTTCAACAATCTTGTTTGTTTTTTTATTCAAAAAAATAACTTCAACACTGTGTCCGCGATTAATCAAAGCTTTTGCGAGTCCAACTTCTTGAACGTTATATGTCCCTATTTTGCCAAAATTGCTAGTATTTAATCTTAAAATCAATATTCTCATTTCAAATCATTAAAATAATGTGGATATAACTCCTTGTGTTGCTTTATCCATATTGCCAATTCTTTTACCATCGTCTCATAATCTGGGATAACGTAATTCATTTCAAAATTTGTTCTTACCAAGCTTTTATCGGCATTTATTCCTTCGATAGGATTGATAAGAATCTCATTATCTCTCATGTATTTGTTAAACAACTTCAACAATTCGTATTTAGAAATTGGTTTGCTTGGCACAGCGTTAACTAAACCATGAGCTCTTGTCCTTGCGGCATATTCCATTGTTTTGGCCAATTGTAGAGTTGTTTGTCCTGTCCACATTGCTTTTGTATAACCATTTATCGCACCATTCACTTGCAAGAACCAATTTAACAGCCCGATCCCTTTCGGATTTATATCTGGGCCCACTATTGAATTGCGGAGGGTGATATTTTTACTATCATTTAACTCACCAAGCGCCTTGCTTCTGTCATAGAACGTTTCGCCATCTTGAAAATCAGTTTCCTTATATTGACCCTTCTTTCCAGAAAAAACACAGTCTGTTGACATATGAATGACTTGGGTATCCGTTCCTTCGGTTAATTCAGCAAGAAGATGCGGAAAATAAGAGTTAAGATATGAGGCTAATGCCTTGTGGTCTTCTGCAGATTTATTAAGAATACCTATACAATTTATAATTGTGTCATAATTGCCTTCTTTAATGAGTTTTTTAATAAATTCCCTGTCTAAGGCATCTCCAGCAACAGAATTTATTAAAAAAGATTTCTGCAAATCGAAGCCAAAAACATCGTGTCCATTTTCTTTGAGATATAACGAAATGGTATGGCCGGCCATGCCATTGCAGCCACAGATAAGAAATTTCATTAATACTGACCTCCAAAGAGCTTAAGTTTACGAAGAAGTTCTTTCATTCCGTTTAAATCTAATCTACTGGTGTTGTGAGAATGGTATTCTTCGTCTGAATCTATCTTCTTGTTGCCTTTTTCAAGATTGTCGTAATTCAAATCACGGCTATCAGAAGATACTTTGTAGAAATCTCCCATATCGACAGCACGGAGCATTTCCTCCTTCGTAACAAGCACCTCATATAGTTTCTCACCATGTCTTGGCCCTATAATTCTGTAGCCAACGTTAGATTCCTTCAATTCAAGAATAGCTTTTGCTAAAGTTTCTATTGTTGCAGCAGGCGCTTTTTGGACAAATAAATCTCCCTGTTCTCCATTTTCAAAAGCAAAAAGGACAAGATCGACTGCATCGTTAAGCGTCATCATAAATCTTGTCATTTCTGGATTTGTGACAGTTAATTCTCTGCCTTCTTCTATTTGTTCACAAAAAAGAGGTATGACAGAGCCTCTTGAAGCCATAACATTACCATATCGGGTTAAGCATAACACTGGGTCCCCGCTACCCATTTGTCTACTACGTGCAATAACATTCTTTTCCATTAAAGCTTTTGTCATACCCATAGCATTGACAGGATATGCTGCTTTATCTGTACTTAGAAAAATGGCTTTCTTAATGTTGTTCGCAACACAAGCATCAATTACATTGTTGGAACCAATAATATTAGTTTTTACAGCTTCCATTGGGTAGAATTCGCAAGATGGCACTTGTTTTAATGCTGCAGCATGGAAAACATAATCTACTCCTTTAAAAGCCCCGACTATAGAGTTATAATCGCGAACATCACCAATGTAAAATTTAATCTTAGAAGCATATTCTGGATATTTTTCTTGATACATGTGTCGCATATCGTCTTGTTTCTTTTCGTCTCTAGAAACAATTCTTATTTCTTTGATATCTGAAGTTAAAAATCTGTTTACAATGGTATTCCCAAAAGAACCTGTTCCTCCGGTAACGAGTAGAATTTTGTTTTTAAAGATAGACATAATTATTATTCCTCCAACATATCCTTAAAGATGCTCAGCATCTTATCTGTATTAATTTTTGCTGTGTAATTTGTAGTAGCAAAGGCATAAGCGTTTTTTTCATAGTTTTTACGTAAGTCATCGTCGTCGCACATCTTTATCACAGCGTTTTTGAACGCCTCTACGTCATTTAAAGGGACACAGTAAACGATTTTGTTTTTATTCATTTCTCGATAGAAATAACTATCTTCATCGACACTAACAATTGCTGTTTTTGAACAACCCATCAATGGCAGTATCTTACTAGGGTACGAGTTATATATGATGCCTCTTTTTAAAGGAACCACTTGCAAAATACAAGAACTATAGACTTCTGATAGTCTTTCTAGTGGCTGCCAAGGAATAAAAATAACGTTTGACAATTTCTTTTCCGCCACAATACTTTTTAATTCATCTAAATAAAGCCCTTCACCAACAAGTTCGAAAACAATGTCTTCTCTTTTTCTTAATGAATCAGCTATGTCAAGCAAAAAATAAAAGTCATACGACATCCCAATTTGGCCAGCGTATTGAACATATTTTTTGGTTTTAGATAGATTGAACTCTTGCATAAAAGCGTCGCAGTTGGTCTTTTTGACTTTAGAATCATCAAACCAATTTGGTATAATGCTGATTTTTTTGCCATCGACTCCGATTGACAAAAGAGTACTTCTAGTATCATTGGTAAGCGTAAAAATACGATTGGCATGTTTGTAAATATATTTTTGAAGCGTGGCAAAGACTTTGTAAACCATTTTAGAATGCATGCCAGAAGACTCAAAAGTAGCTCCAGGGAATATATCATAAATATTAAAAATAGTTTTCTTTTTATACTTACTCAGCATCTTGAAAGTGAAATATGCAGTGTAATGCGATTGAACAATAACAATATCCACTTCTTTAATTTTCTTCTTCCATTTCCTTCTAGCGCGGCGCTCATACGCAATCGCTGTGAGATACCTCTTGACTAAATTTTTGCGTTCAATAATTGGTTTTTCAATGATGTCAAAATCAAAAATGTCAAAACTGCGAAGCTCTTCTGGTATGTCCGGAAAAAGACCAACCGAATGACTTCCAACATAGTATACGCTATGGTTAGCTGCCATAAAATTGGTTAGCATTGATAAAACTAAATGATTATTGGAATTGGGTGAATCAAATCCTGTATCGTTAATGTACATTATTCTCATTTATGTTTTCCTTCGTACATTCTTTTTAAAGCTTCTTCTAACGAAAACGGTGGAATCCATTTGATAGAAGATGTTACCCCTTCAAAATAGCAATCACCAAAAACAACTCTTAACGAATGAGAAGTCTTATAAATTAGTTTTATAAACGGATTAAAAAAGCTAATCAGTCTCATTTTATGATTGTTAAGTTTTGCAATTAATTCAACCAATTGAGAAGTAGAAGCGACAACAGGATCTCTAGGGTAACATATTTCGTTAAGATTGTTATCAATTGCAAACTTAACAAAATCAGCCATGTTTTCAATATATATAAAATCTTTTTTATTTTTCAAAGAAGGGAAGAAACTTTTTGTCAACGCAAACTCTTCTAATTTTGGAAAATTACCCTTGCAGCCATTGCCGTACATCAATGGCGGCCTGATGATACATACATTAAATGTTTCATCTCTCAAAGTTTCCAGCAAACAATCAGCTTCATACTTCGATGTTTCATAAAGGGTTTTCGGATTGTAAAGAGATTCTACAGTCATAATTCCAACATCTATTCCAAAAACACCGTTTGTCGATGTTTGAATAAACTGTTTGACACCGGATTTCTTTGCTAAAGACGCAATTTCAAACGCCAAGTCACGATTGACCTCAAAGTAGAGCGATTTGTTCTTTTCGTTAGGACGATGGACAATGGCACAAACATTAAAAACCACGTCATATTGTGAAAACATGGTTTCTCTCCATTTTGGATTAGTCATATCCAATACGTCAACACAATAATCGCTATAGCGCTCAAGATATTCTCTAGTGTTATCGCCTAAAAAACTATTAGCTCCAGCAATTAACACTCTCTTCATTACTTAAAGTCCTCCCAACTATCAAACAACACTTTGAATGGTTCAGGATCGTTGGAATCATAAAAATATGTGCCTTTTGCTTTTTTGAATTCAAGAAGCCACTGGGCAAGGCTAATCTTACCACCATCAACGCGTTTGCCGTAATCGATGACTTCCGACATGTCTGTAAATGGTTCGAAGTCCTTTTTAAAAGAAGCATCAATCCTTCCATCTAATGTGGATTTAACCCAAAGGTAGGAAAGAGGCATTCCTGCTATAGAACCAGTGTGGTTCCAAGCAGAGGCTCTAAAATTAGTTTCCAAGAAATAATAGGTTCCATCTTGATCGATGAGGAATTCGACTTCAAATATTCCTTCGAAACCAATCTCTTCAAACATTTTTTTAAGCTTTTCTTCCATTTCTTTGTCGTTAAAAGGCATAACGTCGTGATATGGAGAATAATATCCTTCTATCAGGTATTTGTATGTCAACGAAGTAATAATCATCATTTCTTCACCGCGATTAATACAAAAACCTTCTAAAGCGTATTCATTTTTCTTATTTATGAATTTCTGAATCAACACTTGTGGACTTGTTATGGTTTCATAAGCTTTAATCAGTTCGCCTTCATTTTGACAAATAAAAACGTCAGACTTCCAAGATCCAGAATTAGGAGAAATATCTTTTGTGATAACTGGATAAACCAGGTTATCAGGGATTTCACCTCTGTTAACGACAAACGAATCTAAAACATTAAATCCATACTTTTTGGCAATCTCCAAAATATTCTTTTTATCCATGAATTCATTTATCCTGCCTTGTTTACCAGCGCTGTAACAAATGAATTTATCCTTAATCTCATTGTAGTGCAAATCAAAGTAACCGACTGATTTATCATCGGAAAATAAAACTATTGGTCTATGGTTGTAATCGTAGTTACCAAATTCTTTAACCAGCAATTGAAAACCTTCTTCAACACTATTTGCACGATAAATTCTAGAAATATATTTACTATGTGTAGCTACTTCTTGATGCCTTTTAATGGAAAAATAAACGGGGTTAATACCATTTTCGCCTAAGCTCCTAATTAAACCCAATGGATTATAGTGCTCTAATGCAAACACGATAACTTTGTGATTTTGAATTGAGTCTGACATTTCTTCTTTTTTCTCGTCCTTATAGACACCCTTCCCTGACAAGACAACTTTTATAATTTTGAAAAATGTGACAAAATCCAAAGCAAACGTACATCTATTTGCATATTCTGCATCCATCCTAAACTGAGTATCTCTATCAGCGTTTCTCGCAACGACATCAACGGTTCCAAACAAAGCTGGTCTAACTGTAAATCTATCCTCATATTCTGGTCGTGCAAATTCTTCGTATTCCCAATCTAAAACAGGTCTTGGGCCAACAATAGTCATTTGGCCAACAAAAATATTGAAAAATTGTGGTATCTCGTCAAGGCTAGTTCTTCTTAGAAATTTTCCAACCTTGGTAATACGCTTATCGGATTCAGAAGTAGCAATACCGCCTTGCTCGTAGGCGTGGTCACACATTGTGCGAAATTTTAAAATTGTAAAAATCTTTTTGTTTTTGCCCAATCTCTTCTGTTTAAACAAAACAGGACCTTTGCTATCCAATTTGATAATAATGGAAATTATAGCCATTGGAAGCAAAAAAATAAGAATCCCAAATAAAGAGATTATGATATCTAGAACGCGTTTAAAAAAATGCTTATACATTATTTTAGATTATCCCAATGTTCGATGACAATATCAAAAGGAGCTAAGTCTTGCTCGTTATAATAATAGGTGCATTTTGCACGTTTAAAATCATATAACCACTCAGCAAAAGACACTTTTCCAGTGTCAACCCTTTTTCCGTAATCAATTGGCTCCACCATCGCTTCAAATTTATCAAAATGCTTATAAAAACTTGATGGCACTTTTTTTAAATACATTGCCTCTGCCCATAAATAAGGGAGTGGCATGCCGGCAATAGTAGACGCATAGCTCCACGTAGAGTTTCTAAAATTAACTTCTAAGAACCACAAATCATCATTGCTATCAATCAAAAATTCAATTGAAAAAACACCCTCGAATCCAATTTCATGAAGCATTTTTCTTAAAGAATCAGATACTTTTTTATTGTTAAACTCAAAGACATCCATATATGGGCTGTAATAGCCAGGAATTAGATATTTATATGTCGAAGCAATCCCAACAAAGAAATCCTTACCCTTGTTTGCGCAAAAGCCATCTAAGCAAAGTTCGTTCTTCTTTTCTATGTATTTCTGCGTTAAAACAAGAGGACTTTTAATTGCTTTGAAAGCGTTCTTTAATTCCTCAGCATCTTTGCAAATGTGGACATCTGATTTCCAGCCTCCAACGTTAGGAGAAATAGATTTTGTAATTATAGGAAATTCCAAATCAGAAGGGATTTCTCCGTTTTTTATAACTCTGGTTTCAAGAACTCCAAGACCATGCTTTTTTGCAATTGTGAGAATGTTAAATTTATCCATATACTCGCTGATTCTTCCTTTGGATCCGGCATTAAAAAAGATAAACTTATCTTTTATCTCATCATATCTTTCATCTAAGTATCCTGTTGTTTTATCGTCGCATGTAATTAAAAACGGTTTAACTGACTCATGTCCATATTTGTTAATAAGTAAAGTAAAGCCTTCTTCGACAGAATCAACTTTATGCACCGAAGATAAATATTTGCTTTTGACACCAATATCTACTCTGTGCTTAACAGCAATAAAAATTGGCATAATTCCTTTTTCGCCAAGGCTTCTTATCGCGCCGAGCGGATTATAGTGATCTAAAGCAAAAACAATAAATTTATGTTTATTTAAGTCGTTTTTCATTTTTATTTTCTTACAAACACGCATTCAAAAGCTTCTGCATAATTACAGCCTGATTGAGAACCTCTGAAAGCAGCCAGTCCTTCAATTGCTTCTTTGCTTCTCGGATGTGGATATGGTCTCATAACACCCTTATATGCTTCTATCGCCTTTATCTTTAGTTCGACACCATCTTTGCCTATTTCCACAAAATAGTTTGGTGAAAAACGATTCGCACTACTATCAAAACTCCATTCCGTACTAGAAGGTATTTCCATATAAAGTAACAACTTCAATGCCGGGATATCTTTTTTTCTCTGAAACAAGCGACACGCTGCTTGAACAGCGTAACTAGTCACCACATGATCGTTATTTGTGTCAGATGGATGGTGCGTAATAATTGCTTCTGCACCAAAGTCTTCAATACAGTTCTCTATAAATTGAACTAAATCTAAATGAGCAACAGTATTCATTTTAATATTTGGAAAGTCTGCAGCATAAGACTTCTTTATTCCCATTATTTCAAAAGCTTGTGCTTGGTCTTTTTCCAAAGTTGCGGAGAGATTAGCCCTTGCCGCAGCATGATTAGCCATAGTTACTACTGCAACATCGTTTCCGTCTTGGATTAATTTACTGATTGTTGCCGCTGCGCCGAGCACTTCGTCGTCAGGGTGGGCTACAACTACCAAATATTTCATGAATTATGCCTCCTGAATTTGATTTTGTTTCTTTTTAAACATATTAACGATTAGTTTGATACATTCGACAAGACTAAGTACCACTAACGGCATAAAGACAAGTGAGGAGTACTCGTTGAAATCGAATGGTTTTTGGATGATGCCTGAAATAAAAAGGCAAAAGAAAAATATAACAAACAATCCGTAGTATGGGGTTGTCTTTCTACGATCCAATTTTCCCCTTGTTAGCACTTCCAAATCCTCTGTAAACACCTTGCAGTCGGAATCTAAAGTTCCTATCATAAACAACATCCCGGAAACAATGAATACTAGACAAGGAATGATTGAGGAAATATTTTCCTTAAGGTTAAAATTCATTATTACATCCTGATACATCCAAGAAACACCCATCCAAATAAGAGCTAAAATAGTTGGAAGAATCATTGTTCCAGCTATGTATTCTTTCATTGTTCTTCCTTTGGAAATATGAGCTAACCATCTTGCGACAGTTGGTGTCCAAGAGATAAACCAGAAAATCCAACTAGCAGCAGTTGGTCCAACAAAATATGCCTTGAAGAAATTGGCGGTAATACCACCTTCAATAGGCATAAATTTAAATTCGCTAGAAGGAGTGGCAATAACTACTAAAAAGGCGCAAACAAAAACTAGAAAAGCAATCTTAGAAATGTTTTTAAGCCAACCAAATTTGGCCGATAACATAGCAACACAAACAACAATACCTGCTAGCAAAAATTGAAAGCCAGGGAAATTAAAGCCGACAAATCTAGCAACTGTTCTCATACCAGTCCACAAAGAAATTGACATGCCTAAAATCGTTGAAAGCATAGCTGCGATTTTTCCAATTTTGGAATCCATGTGTTTCATATACCAAAGGCCAACTACTGAATACAGAGCCCAAACTGGTGCCCCATTCAAAAGAGCAACCATGATTATAGATTCAGTAGGATTCAGACCCTCATTTACGTAACCAACTATATCAGAAGGGGCATACATAAGAGCTACGCCTGTACCAGCAACAAATACACCAGCAATCCAAACTCCCAAAGACCAAGGCTTCTCGGAACTATTATTTGTTAATTCGTTGCGCGTCCCATCTTTGTTCTTTTGCTTTGTAACAAAAAACAAAACCAAGCACACAACAATGCATACAACTGTTGTAATTGACCCAATTAAATAGACAATAGTGTTAAAGACTTCCATATGCGGTTCTCCTCATTTGTTATGCATACTAAAAACTCTATCAAATGCTTATGCCAACCATAAATAGCTACATGCAAGGCCGATTTATTTCATTCCTCCACCATTAACTTCGTAGCCGTTAACATATGTAGGAATAGTATCTTTCAATGCTTGCTTCATTAATATGTTATCGCCTGTTTTCATTACTTCTGCTAGTTTTTCTAATTTAGCATTTAATTCTTCCATAGAAACAGGGGTATCTTTTTCAATAAATATTTGTTTATTGCTTGTCTTAGCTAAATGTTCGTCTTTGACTAATAATTCCTCATATAACTTTTCGCCTGGTCTTAAACCAGTTTCAATAATCTTGATATCTTTATCCGGCTCAAATCCAGCCATTTTGATAATGGAAACTGCAAGATCGTAAATTTTAACTGGTTGACCCATGTCAAGAACCATTAATTCACCATTCTTGGCGATTGTGGCACTGTGTAGCACTAACTGAGATGCTTCAGGAATAGTCATAAAGTATCTGATGATACGCTTGTCAGTTAATGTGACTGGACCACCGTTTTGAATTTGCTTTTTGAACAATGGAATAACGCTACCAGCGGAACCTAAAACATTACCAAATCTAGTGGCACTAAACTTCGTATGTTGCTTCTTTGTAGCGTGTGTCATGCAAATCATCTCACACATTCTCTTAGTAGCCCCCATAACATTGGTTGGATTGACCGCTTTATCAGTAGAGACCATATGAACGCGATCAGCGCCATATTTTTCAGATAATTCAACGGTATTAAGTGTGCCAAAGACGTTATTATCAACAGCTTCAACGATATTATGTTCCATTAATGGAACGTGCTTGTGGGCTGCAGCCATAATAACAATGTTTGGTTTATATTCTTGGAATACTTTTTCTAGAGCTGGTTTATTGGTGATAGAACAAATCTCAACCTTGAGGTCTAATGTATCGCCATACTCAATTCTTAATTCTTGTTGGACGTCATAGACGCCATTTTCATAGATGTCTAAAAGAATTAATTGTTTTGGTTCCATCTTCGCTAATTGTCTAGCGATTTCAGAACCAATGGAACCACCACCGCCGGTAACTAAAATGACTTTTTCTTTATAGTAATTAACTGTGGCGTCCGTGATGATTTCTTGTTCTTTTCTAAATAGCAAGTCTTCAATATCGAATTCTCTTAAGGTTCTCTTACCTTTTTGAGTGTTCTGCATTGAAGGATAGTCATATGATTTAACTTTAAAACCAGCGTTTTTATAACGTTGGTATAACATTTTTCTTTCTTCGCCTTCAACAGTACCCGGTAAAGCTAAAACAACTTCTTGAACGTTAAAGTCTTTTAATAATTCAGGAGCGTCTTCACCTTCTCTAATGACTTCTAAGCCATAGATTTCTCTACCAAGCTTTTCAGGATCGTTATCAACGAAACAAACTGCTTTGTAAGCACTGTGAGGGTTGTTGCCTAATTCTTCCGCTAGCGCAGTACCAACGATACCAGCACCAACGATAGCAATTCTAATCTTTTCAATTGGATCACCTTTGTCGTTAATGGTCCATTGGCTTCGACCAAAAATATTGACCATTTTGGTGACGAATCTACCAAATTTAGTTGTTCTATCAAGCTTCTTATAAGTGAAGCGATATAACATACGGCAGGCCAAACAGATGAGTGTATTAGCAAACACTACGAGCGTAACTAAAACGAAGCCAATGTTGCCAACACCTGGAATAAATCTTTGAGCAAGCCAATACACTATTAAGGCACATGTGTCAGCAATCATTAAACGAATATATGAGGAAACACCACCATATCTCCAGATTTGACCATACACTCTCCAGAAGAATCTAGAAACTACGACACAGAATGAGCCGATTAAAAAGTGGTACAAAACTTGAATCCATTCAAGCTGCTTACCACCACCGATATCTGGACGTCTATAAATAACAAACGCAAACAATATAACCGTTACATAGACAAATAGGTCATAGAAGATGAGCATCCATCTAATTGGGAAGAACGAGAATTTGTGTTTGTTTGAAATACGCATAATTACTTGTTAATAATATTTGTCACAATATTGATACCGACATTTGAACTAACTAATCGTCCACACATCTTGTATTCAATAGTGACCGTTCTTTTGTGAAGATTCACTTTTTTGATTTGAGTTTCTAGACCCATAAGTGGTCCATCTAGCACTCTAATCATTTCTCCTTCTCTAACTTCGATGTTAGATATCTCTGTTATACGGTTGTTGTTTTTGCTATAAAGGATATCCACCATACGGGATTCATCTTTATCTAAAGGTACGAAGTTTTCTGTGCCTTCTTCTCGGCCTAATAATCTTTGGAAGCCTGGTGTGAAGTACAGTTGTTTGAAAAGTCTTTGTACATCATTGGTCTCAACAAAAACATAGCCAGGGAAGCATCTTTCGACAACTTCTCGCATCACGCCTTTGAATTTACGGAGTGATTTACGATAAGGAGAGAAAACGTCGAAAGAAGCATCGTCTGGCTTATTTTTCATAATGTCTTCGATTGCTTGCTGTTCTTTTCCGGTTTTGACTTGAATAACGTAGTACATAACTTAAATTCCCCGTTTTTAGGCATGCTCGTTCATTAGATATAGTCCAATAAATATACCTAGATAAGATGATGATATCTATACCCTATCAAGGTGCCAAAGGCTTCAATTTAGTGATATAGAATAAGAAGGAGGTTTGTAAGACTTTGATTATCTCACGTAGTTGAATAAGTCAGGATTCTTCACGACCTTATATGACTTATCCAACGTTGATGGTCTGAAACTGTGCGTATCAGAGGCCACAAAGTCGACAAGGTGATGTTTTAATAGCTTTCTAGTAAATCTTTTCTCTTTCCATGTTGTTTTACCAATAATGGAATCAGAATTGATTTGGATGAGAGCGCCTTCTTGTTTAAGAGCTTCAACCTTGTCATAGGTCATCCATAAGTATCTCTCTACGTGAGCGACGATTACTTCGTAGCCTTTGATGGAGAAGTTATAGATGATATCGAGTAAATCTTCAGGTTCTCTAGTAAATGAGAACTCAAGTAATACTCGATTGGTGTTATTTAAAGTCAATAATTCGCCTCTTTGTAACATAGCGAGGGTATCCTCTCTATGTGTGTAGCAAATTTCTTGACCTAAATACAATTTAATGGGTAAGTTTTGTTTTTCTACTTCACTCTTTAACAGTTCAAACTGTTTTTTGATTTCTTCAACAGACTTTGTGTATCTGTGATAGATATGATGTGGAGTAGCAATGATTTCTGTCACACCTACCGCTATTTCGTGTTTAATCATTTCGATAGATGTTTCTAAAGAAGGAGAGCCATCATCGACATTAGGAATAACGTGAGTGTGGATATCAATCATTATTTACATTACTCACTTTCTTCGTTTTCGGCGTTTTCTTCCTCACCGTTAGGATTATTTGTGTTGGTATCTTTACCATAGTAGTTTTGATAGTAGTATTTGTACTTGTTACTATAGTAGTAGTTACCACGTTTAGCAGAGATATTGTCAAAAACAACACCTAAGATATTCACGCCGTTTTCTCTAAGAATTTTAACTGATTCCTTAGCAGCGGCTTTTTCTGTTTTAGCTTGGCTAATAACGAATAAGCAGCCATCACATAATCTAGAGATGATTGCAGCATCGGAAACCGCTAAAATTGGTGGGCAGTCAACGATGATGTATTCGTATTTCTTTTTAAGTTGTTCGAATAACTTAACGATGTTTTCACTACCTAATAAGGCTGTTGGGAATGGCGCTTTGCTGCCTCTATTTAAGCAGTCGATACCATTGTCACCATGAATGATGGCGTCTTCTAATTTAATGTGTTCCGCAAGAACATCGGTAATACCATTCTTATTTTCTTGTCTAAATGAACGGTGAAGTTTTGGTCTTCTAAAGTCAAGATCCACGACGATGACTTTCTTATTGTCTTCAGCATAGGTTGCTGCAACGTTTAAAGCAGTTACGGATTTACCTTCACCTTGCATAGAAGAACAAATTTGAATAACTTGAATCTTCTTATCAACATTAGCGAATTCTAGTGATGTTTTAATACGTCTATAGGATTCTGCGGCGATGGAAAGAGGTTCTTCGACAGTAATAATGCGATATTGTGGATTATCAATCGCTGTATGTTTAACTTTTCTAGGCGCCATATTACTTTTTACCACCTTTCTTCTTTTCATCTTCAAATTGATAGTCAGGAATGCCTGCTAAAACTGGAAGATTAAGCATTCTTTCGATTTCTTCACTGCTCTTGAATGTGTTATCAAATAATTCTCTAAGTAAGACATAGAGGAATGCTAAGACAACACCAGCGCCTAAACCAATCGCGGTATCCCTTAAGGTATGAGAAACAGCAGTACCATTCTTTGCTTGGCTAACTGGTGTTAAGTTGCCATTTAAGAATCTGTATTTTGGTTCAGCTTCAGTGGTATCGTTACCATTTGAGTCTTTCTTATAGATAATGTTTCCTGCTTCGTCAGTTTTTGGTGAGTCTGCGACTTCACTAGCGGTATCGATAACAGTTTGAACGATAACTCTCGCATCAACCTTATCGCTAGCGGTATAGGAGACCTTTAAAATTAACGAACTTGCAGAAACAGATAAATTGCTCTTTAATTGACCAACAGTCACTGGGGCAGTAACTTCATCGTTTTCTGCCATTACTTTGATCTTTTCAGAAGCTTTGGTTAGAACCGCTTCTTCCTTAATAAATGCGACATACGTATTAGTGATGTAGTTAGAGAAACTATAGTCTGTGGTAATAGATGTACTCTTATCACTTTCATATGAAACTAACATTGTACCTGTGGATGTGTATTGTGGTCTGACGTGTGAATAAACTTTAGTAAAGACCATACCACCGATGAATCCGGCGGCGATAAATGCTACAATCGCAATCCAATGTTTACGGATAATGAAGATGATATCTTTGAAAGTCAATCCACGGCCTTCGTCGACGACTCCCGCTTTTTCTTCGTCCATAACGTAACCCCCTTAAAAGTTGTTTTGGATAAAATACTTATTTTATATCTTGTGCTTATCTAGCGCGCAATGCAACTGAAAGATAAGTACATTGTAAATGTAAAAAGTTTTATCTAGACATCAATTGACTGCTCTTTTGTTAACACAAAAAACATCACTTAAACAAGCGATAGTCGCTTCTTTTGAAGAATGTTTAGTGATGTTATTCATAATAATTAACAGTCTTGTTACAAAAATATTTTTTTGTGTCTAGAAGACAAATATTTTATCTTTCTTGACCTTATTATACATAATAAAGCCAAGTCCTCAAAGAGAATTGTTACACTACTACGTTTTTGAAATATAAAAAGCCCTAGAGATTATTCTTCTCCAGGGTACATTTTACTAGTGCCAGCGTCCCACTCTTTGAGAGCTTCTATGATATCTTCCAACTTTTTAGCGAATTCCGCTTTTTCTTCTTCAAACACTCTTTGTTGACTAGGACTGATATTATCTAAACGGACATTATTAACTAACTTATCGATAGATACTTTGTACACCATCGACATGTTTTTGAGTATTTGGATTGATGGTTCACTACGATCTGTTTCATAGTTCGCTAATTGGTATGGTTTAACGCCAATCAATTCCGCGGCTTCTTTTTGAGTTAACTTTTGTTTAAGTCTATATGTTTTAAATCTTTCACCGTATTTCATGCCTAGTATTATATCAGTTGCATTTTTTACAAGTCAATTGTCAATTTTATTAGTTATGCACTTTATCTTCTTAAATATAGACATATCGCACAGGGGATTTAGTTTATTCGTTTAGGCGATATGGCATTAACAAAACCAACAACATATACGAATCATTTATCACTATTTGTATTTTTGTTATTTGTTGTGATTTTTACATATTGACGATAAAAGAAAAACAGAGGGATGATGAACTAGTCAAGCGAAAGTAGACAGTTCAAAAAAGTCTCAATCTCAAAACCCCATGTCGTGTTTATACTGATGTGGGGTTTTATAT
>JBGUOH010000002.1:0-52087 GCA_045117995.1 Bacilli bacterium | reverse complement strand
TGGTTGCGGAGGGTGGACTTGAACACACCGACCTCCAGGTTATGGGCCTGACGAGCTACCACTGCTCTACTCCGCGATCTCACCGGCTTGGTTTCCCTTACCGGTATAAAGCTTGTAATTCAATTACTTGCGGTTTTTGCGACGAGCGTTTTCACTCTTCACTTTTCTCTTTAAAGATTTCTTTAAAAAGAATTCTCTTTTACGCGCTTCTTGGATGGTACCTGCTTTGTTGACTTGTCTTTTGAATCTACGAAGAGCATCATCTAAGGTTTCGTTTTCACGAACTGAAGTCTTTGGCATGTATTTCACCTCCTTGAAGCTTTCGCAACGTGTCTATTATTACAAAGTAGCCTAATGAATGCAAGTATTATTATTAAATAATTTTCGCACCTGATGATGTGCCAATGCGGTTAGCACCCGCTTCAACCATAGCGATTAGGTCTTCGTGAGTACGCACACCACCACTGGCTTTGACACCCATTTCTGGACCAACTGTTTCTCTCATGAGTTTGACTGCTTCGACAGTCGCACCACCAGTTGAGAAGCCTGTGCTTGTCTTTACAAAGTCAGCGCCTGTGGCTTTCGCGGCTAAGCAAGCACGAACGATTTCATCGTTATTTAATAAGCATGTTTCAATAATGACTTTTAAAACGATGTTATGACCAACAGCTTGTTTGATTTCAAAGATTTCTTCTTTGACGTAGTCATCATGACCCGCTTTAAGCATGCCAACGTTGATAACCATATCAACTTCGTTAGCGCCTTCTTTAACGGCTAAAACTGCTTCTTCGACTTTGGTCTTTGTTAAGTTCATGCCTAAAGGGAAACCAATCACGGTACAGACTTTAACGTCACTACCTTTTAAGCATTCCGCAGCTAATGGGACATAAGCAGGATTGACACAAACAGACATGAAATCAAATTGTTTAGCTTCTTCACAAAGTTTAACGATTTGTTCTGGAGAGGCATCTTGCTTAAGTAAAGTATGATCAATGAGTTTATTGTAATTCATATACTATGCTCCTTTTGTAAGCAATTTATTATAGCACAAAAGAAAAAGTCCATTTAAGGACTTATCTTCTAAAGTGTTAAGAATGATTACTTTTCAGCTTTCTTAGCGGCTTTTTTAGCTGGCTTTTTAGCAGCGGCTGGTTTTTCTTCTTTAACGAGTTTGCCATCTAAGATAACGGCTTTGCCAGCGTAGTAGCCACACTTTGGACAAACGTGGTGAGCTTTGATCATGGCACCACAGTGTGGGCATGTCACTAAACCTGTAACGTTTAACTTGAAATGTGTTCTTCTTAATCTTTTTCTTGTTTTGCTAATTCTTCTTTGTGGGACGGCCATGTTTGTCTTCCTCCTTAAGCAACGTGAATTATTATATTAATAAGTACCTATTTAGTCAATGCATTTTTAGACATCTTCTAAATAATCGTAATTTATTAAGATTGTATCATACTTTTTTCTAACTTAATTGTCTTATACTCTCCGACCTTAGATTCTTTAAGAATCTTCACCTCTAAATAATTAGATGTATGTCCAATAAATGCTTGTTGTTTTTCATCATATTTTTCGATTAAAACGGTGACATCTTGGCCAATAAATCTCTCAGCGTACTTAGCGTATAATCTATCACTCAACTCTAAGAGTTTCTTACTTCTTTCCTTCTTCACTTCTGGAGCGATTTGTCCATCCATTCTCGCTGCAGCGGTACCTGGGCGCATACTATACGGGAAGACATGTAACATATCAAAACATTCTTCACAAAGTGAATAGCTATCCATAAAGTCTTGTTCTGTTTCTTGTGGGAAACCAACGATGACGTCACCAGAGATCATCACATCTGGAACAAGTTTCTTGATTTGCTTAATGCGGGCAATAAATTGTTCACGTGTGTATTTACGGCCCATCATCTTAAGTACGTGGTTAGAACCACTTTGAAGTGGGATGTGTAAATGTTTAGCGAGATTATCTTTCTTTTGCACAAGTTCAATTAACTTATCATCAATTTCACTTTCTTCAATAGAAGAAATTCTAATACTTCTTAAACCTTCGATGTTAGAGAGTTCTTCCACTAGTGAGGAGAAGGAGCGATTTTCTAAATCTTGACCATAACCCCCAACATGGATACCAGAAAGAACGATTTCTTGATAGCCTTGCTCAACAAGGTATTTAGCTTCATTGATAACGTTTTCTTTCTTACGTGAACGCATCTTTCCACGTCTAAATGGGACGATGCAGTATGTACAGAAGTTATTACAACCATCTTGAATTTTAAGGAACGCTCTCACATTTTCTGTATAGGAAGTAATACCTAGTTCTTCGTATTCGAAGTCTCTAGTTTTTTCTTCAATAACTGTATAGTTCTCTTTAGTGACTAAAGCCTTCTTAACAAGATCCACGACATCTCTCCTATGAGAAGTACCTAATAAAATTGTAGGTTTAATCTCTTCTTCGATAAACTTATGGTTTCCTTGGGAATAACAACCCATCACTGCGATAACAGCGTTAGGAAATAACTTTTGCATTTTACGGATATGTTGTCTGCTCTTTTGATCCGCAGTCGCGGTCACTGAACATGTATTAATAATTACGACATCTGGGTTAATGTTATCTTCCACGAACCCTTCTTTTAAGAGCAATGACGAAATAGCGCTTAGTTCATAAGCGTTAACTTTGCAGCCGAGATTGTAAGTGGTAAATGTTTTCATAGTTTAGCCCAATCGTGGAATTGAATTAAACGCATTAAGTGTAAAGAAATAAAACCGTTATTGTATAAACTGTTAATAAAATCTTCACGATTAAAATTGAAATAAGCTTCCACGACTGGTTTAATTCTTTCTAACATATGCGAATAGTTTGGATGACGTAAGTACTTATCAAAAAGGACAACCGCTCCATCGAGACGACCTTGTTCATTAACAAAGTAAATTGTATTAGTGTCGTAATGGAAAAACGCTGTTTCTTTATCCACTGTTAATACTTTCACAAGTCTTGAGAAGTGAGAGTTATATAACTCACTACCATATGTATCAAATGGATCGATAACTGTATCTTGGAACTTATCTTTTAAATCAGCATAAGGAGAGGTTAAGATTTTCTCTGGCTCATCAAAGTAGATTTGGTTTAAAGAGCGAGAGAAGAATGGGATATAAATCTTGTTCTTTCCCTCTTGATAGTATGGTTGTTCAGAAATGATTTCGTGATATGACTTCACAAAGTTAGCGCGGTTACTTTTACTATTGCCACTGATGTAGCTCTTTAAGTTGATGATTTCCGCTTCCATGGTCATCTTGTTGATGTAGGAATATAGAACCACATTCGCACGAATAACGTTAAATGGTTCATCTCCTGGTTCATAGAAAGCACTGAACTTCGGAAGTCTAGTTAAATAATGACGGTTATCTAAAAAGAATTGGAACTCTTCACTTTGTTCGAAGGTTGTTCTCTTTTTAGCTTTGCTAGCAATGTACTTTAATAGTCTTTTCATCTCTCTAACAAATATCCTATCACACTTAAGGCATACATAGCCGCGGTTTCCGCGCGTAATATGCGTTTGCCTAAGGAAGTTCTAATAAAGCCTTGTTCAGTAAGGCTATTGATTTCATTTTCCGAGAAGCCACCTTCAGGACCAATGAGAATGGTAATAGATTTATTCTTCTCAAAGTGGGCGAACATGCCACTCACATCGTTAGCGTCTTTTTCATAGCCAACGTAGTTGAGATCACTAAATACTTCTTTTGGTAACTTCTTTAAGTTATAGATGCCCATCATTTCAGGGACAATTAAACGATGCGATTGCTCACTCGCTTCTTTCATAATCTTTTGATAGCGGGCGCATTTCTTAGCGATATCTTTATCTTCATAACGCACCACTGTTCTTTCGCTTTGAATTAAAGCGATTCTTTTCACACCTAATTCAGTAGCCTTTTGCACCACTAAATCGGTTCTATCACCTTTGGTGAGAGCGAATAATAATGTCACATCACTATTGAGTTCAACATCGCTTTCAATCTTATGCACAGCATAGATAGTTAATGGATTAGTGCTACCGATATTGCATAAGTAAAGCGCACCATCAGCGACCACTTCGATTTCATCACCTTGTCTCATGCGCATGACATGAAGGAGATGATGCTCGTCTTCTGGCTCTAATTTAACGTGTTCAGCATCGATGAGATTAGCGAAGTAGCGTTGCATTAAACAATAAACTCCCCTTCACCATCTTTGATGTTTGGTAAGAAATTATAAACCACACCAACAATAATGTTGATGACATAGGCCACTAAAACAGGAACGATAATCGCCACCGCTAAATTCTTCACAGTGAAATAGAATAAAGCGAATAAACCACCCATAACAACGAGATTACAAATGAGCCAAATTAAACCAAGCATTGCCTTTTTGATATAAAAGAAAGCAGCGCCTGTAAAGCCAAGAACATAGAACAAAAGAGTGAGGATTTTACGACGTCTCTTCACTTTTTGGCCTTCCTTCATTTGACTCAAGTCAATTTGGGAAGTGATTTCGACAGTTTCACTACTGATACCTTCTAAAGGATTTTTAATTCCACAGACGGGGCAGAGATCTGTATCGAATTTACTTAAGCGGGCCCCACAGTTACGACAATTTGGCATATTTATTTCTCTCTTTATTAATCTAATCTTATTTTCTAAATAAACGGGTGTTTTTTAGTGTTGTGTAATTATTGTACGCGTAAAGCAAATAATTCCTCAACAACATTATTAATTTTTTTAATTCTTTTTATTGCGAAGTGAAAACGTTTTCTATATAATTAAAACTCGCTTACTAAGTAAGTGAAAAATGGCTGGATAGCTCAGCTGGCTAGAGCAATCGGTTCATACCCGGTCGGTCGACGGTTCGAATCCGCCTCCAGCTACCAAACCGATTAATACAGTTCCGGAAACGGAGCTGTTTTTTGTTAGATTTCTTCTTATGTTTTATTTAAGGTATTAATATTAGATTAATGTTGGAATATTTTATAAAAAGGAGAAGTTTTATGAAATCATCGACTAAAAAGTTTTTCTTACTTTTGGCTAGCACCACTTTACTAGTGGGCTGTAATAAAGCCTTAAGTAATTCCAATACAAGCGAACAATCTAAGCAACCTGAAAGCAGTAACTCCACTGTTAGTAGCGTTTCTAGTAGCGCTAATCCATCACAAAGTAATCCATCTGTTTCTTCTATTAGCAGTAGTCAAGCTCCTACTTCATCAGTGAATTACAATCCTAACGAATGTAATAACCATGACTTAAAAGAAACAGTTGTTAAAGAAGCTACACTTATTGAAAAAGGTATAAAGCATTATCACTGCGACAATTGTGGCGCGGATTTCGATGCGGATTACTATAAGTTAGATGAATTCGTCTTTGAAGACATGTCATATATGTATGATGGTAACGACCATAAGATTCAAATCGAAGGTATTTTACCTTATGGTGTGACTGTTAAATATGAAAACAATTCTCGTAAAGAAAAAGGCAGTCAAGAAGCCACAGCGAAAATCTATGATTCTGGTAACAATCTTCTTTTAGAGAAGAAAGCCACATTAAATATCATTGAAAACATCGGTCTTCCTAATGTCAGAATCACCACTACTGATGGTGATGATCCTGATTGGCAAACTAGAGAATATGAAGAGATGCATGTCTCAATCGATAACTGTGAGAGTGCATATGTTAAAACCGATGTTCTTGGCACGATTAAGGTGAGAGGTAACAGCACTAACCAAAGAGATGTTACCAAGAGAGCGTGGAGACTTAAATTAGATAAGAAGGCTAACCTTTTAGGTCTTAATGATGGCATTAAAGAAAAGAGTTGGGTCTTACTCGCTGACTTCTTCGATCAATCAATGTTTAGAAATGAATCAGCCTTCTCCATGGGCAATGACCTATTTAATTATTCTAATTACTACACTTCTGACTTTAAGCATGTGAATGTCTATATGAATGGTGAAAATAGAGGTGTCTATCTTCTCGCTGAACAACAACAAGCTAAAGAAGGACGTATTCCCGTTAACGAACCAAAAGAGGATGTCACAAGTACGAATGTTGGTTACTTAATTGAAATTGATGGTCTTGTTAGTCAACAAGGTCACGTTGATAGTCAAACACATATTGGTGAATTAGAAGGTGATCCTTGCTTCACCACTGGCACTGGCACAGGCGGTGGCATGTGGGGTGGCTGGGGAGGCTGGGGTGGCCAAAGCGGCGACTCCATCAACGGTGTCACTATCCAAGATAAAGGCTATGTTGTTAAAACCGATACATATGGCGATGACCAAGTGCCATTTATTAGAGACTATATGAACAATGCCTTAACCGTCTTTAAAGGCGTTTTAAAAGGCGAAAAGCACCAAATCATTGACGAAACCGGTGCGCTTAAAGATAGTCCTTACACTACCCAATATGAAACATTAAATGCCACTTTTGATTTGGATTCATTCTTTAGAATGTACCTCTTACAAGAATTCATGAAAAACTATGATGTTGGTTGGGGTAGCTTCTATATGTATATCGATTTCTCAAGTAAGAGCACAGTTAAACGTTTAACCATGTCCGCTCCTTGGGACTTTGACTTAGGCGAAGGTAATAAAACAAGCGGCAATGTCACTAAGACAAACGATAACTTCTTAAATAACAGTGAATACGCGAATGGTATGACCACCGCTAACCCATGGTTATATATGTTAAGTCAATGTGATTTCTTCCAAGACATGTTTAAGAAGTATTATTCAGCCTTCTGTAATTCCGGTATCTATGAACAAATGATGGATCGAATCAACTATGAAAGCAAAGCTTTCGCAAGTGCATTTGATTACACATATACTAAGTACAATTTAAAGAACGCTCCTGACTGTGGTATGAGCGTGAGAAAGTACAGCAATCATACCGAAGCGGTTAGTTACCTCACTGAGTGGTATCAAGGTCGAAAGAATTATCTAGACCAAACTTGGGGCAAATAAAAATTAAAGAGGACGAAAGTTCTCTTTTTTATAGTGCATATGGTTTGCAATTAGCATAATTAGGCATATAATTTTTGCCATGCTTAAGAAGTTTGCCAACATTTTTAAACCAAGAGACATGACCGGTGGTAACTTATTTACCAAGATCATTCTTTTAGCCATTCCCGCTATGCTGGCCACAATGATGCAACTTCTTTATACAACGATTGATTTAGCCACTGTAAGCGCAGGCGACGGGGCTGAATCAATGGGTGCTATCGCTTCTAATACCGCCTTAATCAACTTAATTATTGTGGTGTTTACTGGTACTTCATTAGGCGCAAACGTTGTTTTATCTGAAGCAAAAGGGGCCGACAATCATGAAAAAGCTAGCAAGGTTTTACATAGTTCTCTTTTATTTGCTTTGATAAGCGGTATATTTGTGGGCGTTTTAGGCTTCTTTATCAGCGATAACTTATTAGAATTAATGGGTACTGAAGCCCACTACTTTGCTAAAGCAGCTTTATATCTAAAAATCTATTTCTGTGGCTTACCATTTTTGATGATTTTTAACTATGCCGCTCAATTATTAAGAGCACAAGGTGATTCACTATCACAGTTTATTGCTTTATTTGTTTCTGGATTAATTAATGTTGGATTCGATATTTTGTTTGTTTTTCCAATGCATATGGGTGTTGCGGGTGTTGCTTTAGCAACAATTATTGCTGAAGCCGTATCTGCTTTAATATGTGTTTTATTTTTAATTAAAGGCAAGAAAAATTACGTTAGTTTATCATTTAAGAAATTAAGAATAGATAGTGAAACGATTCTCGAAGTTTTGAAGATTGGTTTACCAGCAGGCTTACAAGGCTTTTTCTTCTCTTTGCCTAATGTTTTTATTCAATCATCACTATATACAATTGATCCAGGAAACGTTAACTTGGAAAACGGGGCAACCGCTTCTGGTAATATCGAGGGCTATTTCTATTCAATATGTGATGCGATTGCGGTATCAACAATGACATTTATTGCTGCGAATATTGGTGCAAAAAAGAAAGAGAATATTAAAAAGTGTGCCTTTTATGGCTTAATTTGGGGTGCGATATTCTGCGCTATTATTGCCGTTGTTATTTTACTGGCCCATCGTCCGCTTCTTCAATTATTTGTCAAAGAAGAGGAAGCTATTAATGCTGGCTATACTAGATTATCTATTATGGCGTATTTATATTTCTTTGACTTCACTATGGCCTATACCGCAGCGGTCCTAAGAGGACTAAAAAGGTCATCATTTCCAATGTTTACCACTTTAATATGCTGCACTGGTTTAAGAATTCTATTAATCCTCACCGTATTTAATAATGTTGAGATGTTCCATAATGTCTTCTGGCTCTATGCTTTATTCCCTATCACTTAGGTGATAGCGACAATTTGTAATTGCATTGCTTTAGGCATATATATGCCAAAAGATTTAAAGAAATTAGAAGTAACTAGAGAACAATCTTTATAAACCGGCGTAGTGAGAGACCACTACCCAGACTGCCAAAAGCATTAAGATAATGCCACCGATAATACCGGCAATTTCATACTTTCCTTTAAGTAAACGCATGATTTGCTTACCGAGGAATAAGCCAACTAAAGAGATGGCGAAAGTTAAGCATAAGATAATCGAAACGTGTAACCACACTGTGACGGTTGTGGATAAACCCGCGTGAAGCGCAACACCCGCGGCTAAAGCGTCCACTGCAGTGGCAAAACCATAAAATAAGACTTCTTTAATAGAGAACTTTCTTTCGCACTTCTCTTCTTCAGTCTTTTTCATTTCCTTAATGGATTCTACGAGCATTTTGACGCCTAGATAGAGTAAAAGAGCAAAGGCTAACCAAACAACCACTAAAGAGGCGATTTGACCAGCTTTTTCACCAGCGACATTTCCTGCAATAACTTCAATTAATTCGACAAGCCAGAAGCCTGTTAAAGGCATTAAAGCTTGCATGACACCAAAGGTGCCCGCAATAAAGAATGATTTCTTTTTATTAATATCTGTATATGTTAATCCATCAGTCAAAGCGACAGAAAAAGCATCCATTGATAGGCCAATTCCAAGGAAGATGATAGACAAGATAATATTTAAAGTCATAACAAAAATAATACTATTATTATTATTTTAGTAAAGCGATATGATAATTAATTAATAATAAAGATCGTTTTCTGAACGCTTAACAAACACTGGGAAGGTAGCAAATAACATTGTTACAGCAATAGCAAGGAAGCTAATAAGGATTTCTAAAAGAAGAACAAAGAAACTAAGATTGATTGTTCCATAATCCGCTAAAAGTTTAAACCAAGGCATGATAGATGAGACTTTATAGATACAAATGGTAAGAGCACCTGAGAAGTTTAACCAAACAGCAAACTTTTCATACGCTCTTTTTCTTAATGATTTAATAGCGACCACTAAAGCAATAACAAGAATAGGTGCGGAGAATAAGAATACTATAATTGTCCAAATTTGTTCATATTCCAAAGCGTTTGGCGTTGATAAATACATAATGACATTTGGTAACAATTGAAAACTAAATAATAAGGCTAGAGCCATACTGACGAATAAAGAGATTTTCTTAACCATAATTTTGACCTCGCGTTTAATAGTAATTAAATATCTTGTTGTTATCAATGAAAAATAACATTAATAACCATATTTTTTACGCTTGATAAGCACTAGTGTTCCTGAAAGGATACCACCACATATTTCTCCAATAGTGACCGCCCACCAAATACCAATGCTACCCATAAATAATGGGAACAAGAATAGGAAACCGATTTGGAATATAAGCGTTCTTGTTAAAGAAATAATGAGTGATAATAAGCCATTATTTAAAGCGGTAAAGAAGGATGAGAAGAAGATAGCAAAGCCCACCGCTAAATAGCAAATAGAATAAATTCTAATTGCCACAATTGATAGTTCAATTAGTTCTTGGTTGTTGTTTGAGAAGATATGGGCAAATGGAGTAGCGGTTGAAAAAGATAAAGTGAACATTGCTACTGCAGCGATACCAATGATGATCAAGCTTCTTTTTAAGACATTTCTTAATTCGTTATGGTTTTGTGCGCCATAGTTATAGCCAATAACTGGGGCCATACCAATGGAATAGCCGATGAATATCGCGCAGAAGGTGAAGCCAACATACATGATAATGCCATACGCTGATACGCCATTTTCACCATAGGCAATTAATAATTTAGCGTTATATAAAGTGGAAACTACACTCATCGCGATATTAGAGAAGAATTCACTACTACCATTATAAACGGATTGGGCAATGTCCTTAAGGACAAAGGTGGTTTTTCCTAAATGAATTGGGTTATCTTTTCTAATAATGAAATATAATAAAGGACCAACGGAAGCGACAACATAGCCACTGATTGTAGCAGCTGCTGCACCCACGACACCCCAACGGAAGGCACCAATAAATAAAGCATCTAAAGCAATATTAGTAAGGCCACCCGCTAAAACGAATCTAAAACCTAATCTTGGTCTTTCCACTACTGTGAAAAATGATTGGAAAACATTTTGTAAGATGAAGAACATCTGCGCGGATACGAGTATTCTGCCATATAAAACAGCTTCGCTGATGAGGTTTTCAGAATCACTTTTTGATAAATGAGCCATTAATTTAACAACTGGTTCGATTAAAAAGAAACCGACGATAGAGATGAATATTCCTAAACCAATAGTGAAATAGATAATTAAAGAAAATGTCTTATTAGCCTCTTCTTTTTTACCTTCCCCTAGTTTCTTGGATACCAAAGCGGTACCACCAGCGCCCATCATGAAACCGATAGAACCGATAATCATAATAAATGGGAAGATTAGATTAACCGCAGCAAAGCTGGAGGGATTATTAGAAAAGTTAGAAATAAAGATACCATCTATGATGGAATATAAGGAAGTGAAAACCATCATGATGATGGGGAATATCACGAGGTAGAAGATCTTCTTATATGTAAAATGGTCAGATAGATGGACTTGCATAACAAGAAGATTATACGGATTAGGCGCTATTAAATCAATTATACTTTGTATAAATAATAAAGATTGTGTTAGACTTTTTGACGTTAGAGAATATTTATGATGATTAATAAAAAAGTATTGATTCTACCTTTAATAAGTGTGCTTCTTGTTTCTTGTTCTAATAAAACTCCTTTAACATTAGAAGAAAGATTACACGAAGCTTATTTAGATGTTATTGAAGAAGACGAAAACGACCTCAGACCATTAGTGAACCTCACTAAAGAAGAAAAGAATATTGAATGGAATAAGGAAGGAGATAGAGTGTTGCTCTTCACTTTCCATAGATTCCCTACTTCTTATCCTGATGGAGAAGAAATTACCTTTACTTGGGGTGAATCATGGCTCTGCTCTGTCAAAGAACTACAAAACTGGTATTTAAATAATAAAGATAATATCAAGGATCCACTCCTTAGGACTAAACAAGTATTAGGCATGTCTCACGAGAGTAAGAACACCTATATTTCATCCATGTGGTTAAGCCCAAGTGATCTAAAAAGACCTGCTTATGTCACTGATGTAACTAAGCCGATGAAATTATCGTTTGACGAAAATGAAACAGATGAATACAAGGCATGGTTTAATAGCCAATATTACTACTCATATGACGTGAGTAAGCTTCCTTGGACAAGATTAGGTTACACCTATGACTGGAGTGAAGAGGCTAAAGATAAATACGGTTTATCTGAATTCATTGCCTTTAAGGGCACCACCACAAAGGTCGAAAAAACATTACTTGTCGAAGACTTCCTTAAATCATTAATTAAATAAAGAAAAGCATCTCTTAGCTGAGATGTTTTTTTCTAAATGTATGTCCTAACATTGTGGTAAATGATTGGGTTTCTTTAACCTTTATTGATTTTTCTATTTCTTTAATCGCACCTTTAGGGAGCCATGGATTGAAATGATTGAAGACAACATGTACTTCTTTTTGCTTTAATATATCCTTATTTTTATTTATAAAATCTCTCATTGGTGAGCACATTTTGAATACCCAGATAGGTGTGACCAAGATGATCTTGTTATAAGCATTAAGATCAACATCTAGTGGTTCTGTTTCCATTGGCCAAGCATGCATGCCAAAGCGGCCACACCACCAGAAACCTAAATCACCTTCAGTTCTTTCTTTTGTGATTAATTCTTTAATAGTAGCCTTTTCTTTATTTGCGGTTTCATAGGCGATTTTCTTAGTGAATTTCTTTCTAGAGAAATAAACCACTAGAGTCTTTGACTCTTTATCAATGTCTTGATAATCATTTTCATTAAATTTAAAGAACACTTGGTTATAAGAAACAAGAGCGATATAACCCGTTAATAACTGTAAGACACCGAGTGTGAAATAGATGATATCTAAAGCATTCATTGGGAAGATGGCAAATTGGATAATAATCCAAAGCATTAATGTGAAGCCAAATAATGTTCCTAAGATATAACCGATACGCTTATTTCTAAGCATTAAGATAGATGCAACGGTATTAGAAATACCATTGACGATAATTAAAGCGATACCAGGGAAGATATAATTTTGAAACAAGATATCCGCGAATGGTAAAACTTGGAAATATGGGAGCATTGCTTCCATACGGAGAATGCTACCATTTGGTTCAATGAGCATAGCGATGCCACCCACGAAGGCACCGACACCAACAAAAATCGATATGACTAAAACAATGACTTTAAAAACTTTAAATCTCATAATCTACTCCTTCATTAATGCGTTCACTAAATCCACGATGTAGCGGTTTCTATCTTCTTTTTTAGTAAAGTCATATCCTAAGAAGCTTTTTTCATTTATCGCTCTTAAAAAGGCTGATTGCATAGTAGCCACTATCGAACTAGCAATTAATTCCTTTTTTAAAGGATCTTCAATAGCGTCACCGATGTTAGCGCATACACCACGCACACAATAGTATGTGTTTGTGTGACCTGTGTAATGCTCATGATCATTAAGAATAGAAACACGGCTGATAGATGGATTAGCGAATAAGAACTCAAATACTTCACAAGCGGTATTGATAATTCGAGCTTTTCCCGCTTCAAAAGGAGATAAACCACTAACCACTTCGATATTTGGTTTAAAAGACTTAATAATGCCAGTGATGATACTTTGTACACATTCGGCGATAAGATTATCTTTGTTACCAAAATGATAGTTGATTAAGCCCACACTGACACCACTTCTTGATGTGATATCTCTAATGGTAACTTTATCAACATCACCACCATTCTCATTAATTAATGAGATTGTGACGTTTATTAGTTCTTCTTTGCAGTTCTTTGTGTTCATACTCGAATATAATACTAAACATTGTTCAGTTTTGCAATAAATAAAAAGGACTGATACTAATCAATCCTAAATATGCGATATGGCGGAGAATTAGGGATTCGAACCCTAGCAGGACTTGCATCCTCTATCGGTTTTCAAGACCGACCCCTTCAACCGCTTGGGTAATTCTCCGTATGGTGGACCATCCAGGACTTGAACCCGGAACATAACGGTTATGGGCCGTCCACTCTAACCGATTGAGTTAATGGTCCGTTGTTATGTGTGTGCTTAAGGATTAGCCCTTAAGACCACGTGATTGACGATCCATGTCTTCCACAACGATGTCGAAGATTTCGCCAAGTGTGGCACAGTGAGAAAGTAAATCCCATGGTTCGTTTGTGTGGAAGTGAATCTTAATCATTTCATCATCACCAACACAAATGAGGGAATCGCCTTTCATGTTTTCGAGGATCCAATCTGTGATTTCGTCTTCGTCAAGGCCTTTGCCTTCAATTAATAATTGTGTGTCGTAACGGTATTGTAACATAACTTTACCTGCAACTTTCTATCTATATTAATCACTATGTGATTATAAACAATTGGTGGATCCGACGAGAATCGAACTCGCTACCTCCTGAATGCAAATCAGGCGCTCTCCCAGGTGAGCTACGGACCCATTGCTGTATAGTAACAGCACGTAATAGAGTAGCAATTTTATTAACGGTTATCAAGAATTTATTAATAAATTAAGCCTTTGTCACTGTAATTGTGGCATAATCCGCTACTGTATTATCAACGGTAAAGGTGAAACCTAAATCAATGTTTTGATTGAGTTTACCACTCTTATAGAATTGTTTGCTATATTTGCTCATTGAGAATGAACTGCCCATTCTAAAGAGTGAATTAGTGGACAAACTATCAGTAGGTTTGTAATCGGTGGAGGTGTTATTACGAATCTGTTGCAAAATGTTGTAGTAGTAATAGCCTGAACCCAAACGTGATAAATAACCTTGTGAATCACTACTACCACCTGGATAGGTGTTAGACATGGCTACATCAACATTATGATTTCTTATGTTTGGATTAGTTGTTAATGAGAAAGAACCACTATAACCACTTTTGTAGTAGTACAAACGTGCATCAACATGCCACACTCTAATACCAACCTCTTGTGTGCCTTTTGGATAGTTGTTGTTGTTTTGATAGAGATATGTGCTATCAAATTCATTCAACGAAGTTGGAGTATAGTATTCAAGCAAGATATATTCATCAAATGGTGAACCATAGCTATTGAACTGTGGAGTTAAAAGAATCATTTCACCACTTGTGACGAATGGTTTGAGATTAATAGTCATGCTTTCGCCAGGAATGTAGGCTTTACCCCAGCCTAAAGCGAAGGAACTGAATGGATCGTGACCACCAACGTTACAGTCTTGCATAGAGAAACCACCAGCAGGATTGTATTGACCAGAATAATCATAGTAGTCAGTTAAACCAAACATATGGCCCATTTCATGGATAAATGTATGGGTATCAATATTGCAGTAGCGTGTATCACCACCATGATAACCATTTGGAATGCCTGTTCTAGCAGAAACTTTGTTAGAACCATACATAAAGTCATAGCTGGCCCAGAAGAAGGCGTTAGCACCTGGTTTTAAAACGCTCTTAGCACTGCTATCTTGGACCCAATAACAATATGCCCAAAGATTGGTGTTACTGTTATTAGCGGCAGCGTAGTCAGGCGCGGCATAAATAAGCATTACACCATCTAAATAACCATCACCATCTTTATCAAAGTCTCTGCGATTTGCAGATGGATTTTGTGTGAAGTACCAGTCTGAAGCTGTTTTAACTAATGAGGTTGTAGCGTCTTCGCTTTTAGCGTAGACACTGCTGCTTTGGCCGCATTCATACCAATCAGAAACAATACCATTGTATGTTAAAGCACCATGGCTTTCTTCTTCATAATATGTTTTAGCACTTCTCCAGCCTGTTTCTTCGTTAGTGCCAAAATAGGCTTTTTCAATATCTTCTTTTACTTTGTTTCTATAAGCAGTTTGAATAAAACTATTGGAATTGGTGAACCAAACTGGAATAACTAAGATATTACATTCACCCACAGTAGGTGTGGTTGAAAGTGTATACATGCTATTATTAACTAAGTTTTTGTAGGTTGAAGAAGCGGCTTGAGGTTCAATTTGGTTTTGTGGCACTGTAGGGCTACTAGAACTGCTGGAACTTGAAGAACTAGATGAGCTTGGTGCGGAACTAGATGTTGAACTACTTGTGGATGAACTTGAACTGCTTGAAGAACTACTAGAGCTAGATGAGCTTGAGCTGCTACTACTAGAGGAACTGCTTGAACTACTACTACTTGAAGAACTTGATGAACTACTAGATGTAGATGAACTACTGCTTGAAGAACTACTACTAGATGAACTAGAAGTACTGCTTGAAGAACTACTCGTTGATGTACTTACCTCGCTAGAAGTAGACGATTCACTACTTGTAGTTGTTGATTCAGAAGAACCACTAGTTGTGGAAGGTGTTTCTTCACTGATTGTGGTTTCGTTATTTGAAGTAGATGGTTGTTCAGTTTTATATGAGTATGGATCATTGTTATTACCGAAAATAGAAAATTCACACGCAGTTAAGGTGAGTAAAGCAGTTGTAACAAGTCCAAATAGTAATTTCTTTTTCATAATCTAATTATAACACCGCTTTTAGCGGGAAATATAATTATAAGTCAAAAACAACACTATAGTAAGCAAAAAAGTTGAATATTTTTTACTATTCAATAATGTTTCGATGAGACGAAAACTTTATTAACTCTTATAAGAAGAAGATTGAGAAGGCAATTAAATATTGCGCGACGTAATAAGTAATGGAATTTGATATTAAATCAAATGGTTTATCCTTACCTTCACCAAAGTAAGTACCACAGAGGATAAGATCACTTAACGCAAAGAGGATACCACCGATAAAGAGCATATTAAATGGAGCAACTTTAAATCCATTAGCGATGGCTAAATAGCCTGCAGTGGCGACCATCATAAACAAAATGACGCCATAAACGAAGCTAATAATCTTGTATTCTTTATAGTTATATTTAAGTGGCTTTTCTAATAGAATTACCGCTACACCACATAATAAGCCAAAGGCTAATGGGATAAGATATGCATACCAATCTGTTGGATATGGTAAATATCTCATCATGCCATAGATATAGAAGAGGTGACCAACTGCAAAGCAAGAAAAGCCGGCGAACGTATAAATACGTGTATGTTCTTTATAGACGTACTTAAAGCCTAACCAGATATCGCCTAATAGACCCATGGCTAAACCGCAGATAGCGAAGAAACCGAATGGAGGATTACCGTTTTTATAAACGGAATAAGCCGCTAAAGCGATGAAAAGGAACGATGTTGTAGCTTTAATCATCGTTGATTTAACGGATGTTTTCCTCACTTTTTCGATAATGAAGAGGGTCAAACAAATGGCCCCTAAAACTAGTAAGACGATACAAACTGCCATAAATACTCCTAGGCAAATAACATTATTTTATTTGATTGATTCGTATTTATTTTAGCAAATAATATCTAAATAAAAAAGATTTGAAGATAATCCCCAAATCTATTTCTTGTTTGCTTCTCTTTCCGCTTTACGTCTTTGTAGCTCAATATTATTGTTATAAATCCTTAATAATCTTGGTAAGTTGTGTTTTAAGACAAACGCAGGCAGAACGATCAATATTGCATTAATAATCGCTACCGGTAAGGCAATGGTTAACCAGATATTAGATTGACCGGTATACATTCTCCAATCGCATAAAATGATTAAGAATGAGGCTGGGACACTATAGAAGTGAATAGCAATACCATATCTAGCTTCTAAGATGAAACGACCAATGTATTCGTTATCAAATGGGCTAGCAACATGGTTTTTATGGAAACCAGTAAAGCTACCTAATTCTGGAACATGGTCTTTCCACTTTTGGACCTTTAAGAAATTATAGAATTTCATTTCCTTATCTGTGGTTCTAAATATCCCTTTATCCTTTTGGAAATACTTTTCTGGCATCTTCCTAATGATGATGGCCACGACAGCGTCAATCAATATAGCAATCACAGTTAACGCCACGGTGAAGATAATGTATAACCACCACTTGTCATGGTAAAGCGGATTAAACAGGATGTTTAATGTCGCAGTGATAACCATGCTAATAGCGATAATAATTAAATAAAGAATCATTATTCTTCCTCAGGTAAATAGGTGAGTGGTTCACCATAGACTTTTTCGTAGATTTCTTTACATTGTCTTTCGTTTTCTTTAAGCATATAAGCCATATTTTCTTGTTGGCTTAAGCCTTCATCTGGATAAATTGGTTTTAAGATATGTAAAGTATAGGCTTGGATATAAGCACCATTTTCATCTGTTTTATCTGTGTCACGCATGGTGATGAACGTTGGAATAACTGGGACGTTATTCTTACTGGCGAAGATAAAAGCACCTTGTTTTAATGGCTTTGGCTTACGATAGTTCCACCACATGGATTGTTCTGGATAGATTAAGATGAAGTGACCTTTTTTAAGAATCACACCGATGGATTTATATAAATCTCTTAAAACAGTTGGGTTAGTGGCTAATGGTAATGTATTACAGTTTCTTAAGAAATAGCCATATAAGCCAGGCATTGTGTAGTTACCTTCTCTAATGATTTTGAAGAGTTTCTTGCATCTAGCGTATTTCTTCACTGCGAGATGGATTGGGACACTATCAAATGGGGAGAAGTGATTCGCAGTGATAATCGCACCACTTTTCACACTCTTGAGGTTTTCAACACCTTCATAACCATCAATGACAATACGACCTTTTTTGATTTGGTGTTTGAAGTAGTAATTGGAATAATAATTCGCCCACATTGTTTTAATCTTACTGGTGCATTTTCTTCTTAAATAGTCGACATCACCAGGCATTAAATGACGATATGGTGGATCGTTTTCCACGTCCACATCAAACTTGCGTTGTCTTTCTAAAGTGTTGATTTTATCAACAATAGCTTGTCTTTCTTTACTAAGTTTAGGAAAGATTGGTTCATCTTTTCTAATTCTTTGGTCAATGGTTTGATATGGTTCCCATTTCTTCTTACCATTGATTTTTTCATGGTATTCTTCCGCTTTAGCGGCTTCTTGATTGCAGAAGACTTTCACACCATCAACACCTTGTAAGATTTTATCAGTGACTTCTTGAGGAATCGCTTCCCTATTAGCGAGGATTTGTTCTTTTAATCCCGCTTGTTCAGCGTACTTAAAGAAGTATTCTTCATACATGATATTTTTTAAGTTCCATGGCTTGAACATTAAGTTATAGTGAACAAGGAATGGATCTTTAATTTGTTCACCAAGAGGCATGACGTTCCATCTTGGATCAAGATAAGTGACTCTATCTTTACAAAGATAGTTCAAAACGTCTTGGTCTTGCGCCACTTTGAAAGTGACTTTCTTAATTAAAGAGACGAATCTTCTTTCTAAGCCGAATTCTCTTAACTTCTTAAGGTTCATTAATAAGATACCGGCGTTGAAGTATTTAGTGTGGTCAACTTGTAAGACTTTCTCAACGTAGTTAGAGAACTCACCAAATAATTGCACGGAGGCATCTGGGACAGCGCCAACGAGATTATCACCTAAGTCAGTGAAATATAACTTAGCGACGTCATCTAAAAGGACGATATCACTATCGAGATATAAACCCTTGCTGAAAGCTGGGAATAGATCTGGAAGGAATAAACGATAATAAGTTGTAATTGTGTAATAATCACGAACGTCTAATTTAACAGATAAGGCGTGAACCTTAACAGCGACGTTGAAAAATGAAATGAAAATCTTTTTATTGTCTTGAAACTTACGAACGGCTTTTTTACTTTCCATTGATAAGCCATCATGAATAATTGTTAAACGATATTTATAATCGTCAGAAGCGTGTGCGACGATACTCGCGATAGTTGTAGATAAAAAAGGAATATAGTTATCATCAACAGTGAAGAATAAACGCACTACTTTTTTTCTAACCATAAGCGACCCCTTTCTTTAGGCTAGTCAATGATAACAAAAAAAGTATTAAAAGCAATTCTATTTAGCCATTTTTGGCGTCTACTAGCCATTTCCCGATTAGTAGAATTACTAAAACGCAAAAGTGTAATTACTTTTTTCTTATAAGAAACAGTGAAAAATTGTGCTTTTTCATGGTTTTTTATCAAAAACACGTTTAATTGAGAATCTATCAATGTTTATTGTTCTTTACACTCGGAAATGAATGGTATAATGAGTATAGACAGAAAGGAAACTGATGTTATGCCTATTTTAAATACAATAGGATTAGAATTGATTTTCATCTATCCACTCCCAATATTGTTTTTATTAGCTTGCATGTGTATTTGCACTCCTTTGCTCATTTGGAGCATCGTGAAAATCACTAAATACAATAGAAGACACAGAGGAAAGAAGGAATAATTATGGATTTTACATTTTATTATGCTTTCCACGCCGTTGTGATTGGCTCAATGATTCTAACTGGTCTTGCCTTAATTATTTTGACTGTTATTTTCTATAAAAAAGCTCAAAGAGTTTGCATATGGGAGGAGCAAGAAGCCACTAGCAATCAAAAAGAAGAATAGAGTATGTTACCAATATTAAATGCTATCGGATTAGAGATGGTTTTCGTTTACGGTGTTGTATGGGTTGTCTTCTTTATCCTTCTCGCTTGCCATTGTATTTGTGTTCCTTTGCTCATTTGGAGCATCGTAAAGGTTACTAAATACAACAATAGACATAGATTGAAGGGGAAATAATTATGGATTTTTATGTTATCTTCGTGATTATTGTCGGTTTTATGCTTTTAACCAGTCCCGCTTTAATCGTTCTCACCATTATCTTCTATAGAAAAGCTCAAAGAGTTTGTCATTTAGAAGAAAAAGAAGCAGTAAGTATTCAGAAAGAAGAATAGAGTATGTTACCAATTTTAAACGTTATCGGCTTAGAGATGATTGTCTTTAATGGTCTTGCGGCCATTGTCTTATTTATCGTCTCCTGCATTTGTGTCCCACTACTCGTTTGGAGTATTGTCACAATTAGCAAAATCAACAAAAGAAAAAGAGCGAGAAAGGAGTAGGATATGGCTGAATTTTATATCACACAAGGCATTATTCTTTTCTTCCTTATTTCCGCTTCTATTGCGTTGATTATTATCACTTCAATCTTCTATAAGAAGGCTAAAAGAGCTGAAAGAGAAGAAGTAAAAGAACTTCAACTAATCGAAGAAAAGAAAGAACAAGACGAAAACTACTGAACAAAGTAGAAGATTAGATTGATAATCAACGTCCCATAGAAAGCGGTTATCGCATTAGCGATTAAACTATATAGAAGGTTCTTACGATCTTTCTTAATTAGTTGATATAGCCCTCCTTCTACGAGGACAATAACAATTTCTAATCCTACGATGATCAACCAAAATAAGATGTCCGTTTGTGACATCTTTTTTGTTAAGAAATAAGTCACAAAAAGATTAAAGCTTAAATTGGTAACGATATTGATTGGTATGGATAACCATAATCTTTTATCTTTAATTTTGATAATGAAAAAGAATAGCCATTCAAGGATGACTGTTAAGACACAACTACAAATAATAATGGCTACATCACGCATAATTTTCTCTTTAATATCATAGCAAGGAACAAAAAAGAAAACAGCATAATGCTGTTAACTTTTTTACCAACCCATGTCCATGAGCCAGTTGTTAAGGGCTCTTTCTCTTTCTTTTTGGTCAAGGGAGTTATCACTGTTTTTATATTCACCAGCGATCTGACCATCAACGATATAGAGAATTCTCGAACATCTTGCCGCCACTTTGGAGTCGTGAGTGACCATCATAATTGTGGTCCCTTCTTCATTGAGCCCACATAACTCATCCATCACTTCTTTTGATGATTGTCTATTGAGGGCACCGGTTGGTTCATCGGCGAACAAGATATCAGGATTATTAATCATACTTCTAGCGATACACGCTCTTTGGAGTTGACCACCAGATACTTCGTTAATATCGTTATCTGCGACTTCAATAATGCCTAGCTTACGCATGAGGAATTCCGCTTTAAGAAGTTTTTCTTTTCTTGAAAGAGCTTCTTTTTTACTTTCAATCGCAGGTAATAAGACATTATCTAAGATTGAGAGGTTTTTCATCATGAACATTTGTTGGAAGATGAAGCCCATCTTATTAAGTCTTAATTCTGATAATTCGTTTTTGCTAAGCTTGGAAATATCTTTTCCATCAAAGATGACTTCACCAGAAGTAATCTTATCCATGCCAGAAATACAGTATAGGAGAGTGGACTTACCACTGCCGGATGGGCCCATAATGCCCACCATTTCTCCTTTTTCGACTTTTAAATTAACATTCTTTAAGACATTGTTTTGTCTTTTATCAGCAATATATGTTTTACATAAATTCTTTGCTTCGATAATACTCATGATTGTTTCCTCCTATTCGATACTTGCGGTATCAGAACTCTTAATTGTTTTAGTGATTAATGACGTCACGAACGCCACTAATAAGGTTGCACCTAAGATGATGACTGGATAAATAACGAAGATGCTAAGTGGATTAATAGCGAACGTCATATTGATCATACCCATTGATCTGAAGATTGGTCCGATGGTGAGATATGTTAATGGGATAGATACTGCACCAGCGAAGATCAGCGCCACTAAGGTGGCAAGACCAAACCTTATCATGTGGTAGAGAATGATTCTTCGATCCTTGAAGCCAACGGCTTTTAAAATCGCTATTTCATTCTTTTCATCGCTGATGAATGAACGTTCCATCAAGACTACCACAAGGGTGATAACCACTATCGTGATAGCAAGAAGTAATAACTGCACTGTTTCCATTGTTGGAACAACACCAATGCAATCCGCTTGATATTCCCAGGCAAGTTGCACTTCTTTATCACCAAGATATTCAGTTAGTTTTTGTTTGCGTTCTTTAAGAACTTTTTCTGATGGATGATCATTGAAGTTGATTTGGAAAGCCATCCACGAAGTACAGTTCTTTAAATTTGTTGGAGCGGTTTCATGGATTCTAATGACTTCGCCCATCCAGTTCATGCTTTGGAAATAGGCAGTAACTGTGGTTTGAACAGGACCTGTACCATAGTCCACTGTCACAGTGTCACCAATATGAGCGTTAATCTTGCTTGATACTGTTGGGGTAATAGCAATTTCATACATATTTTGTGGCGCTGTACCTTGGGTGAAGGCGTACATATCAATTGTGGAGCCAATACCTTGTTGACAAGAGACAGAATATTCGTTGTCATTGCTTGTTACTTTAAGGATGTATTGGGCATCCACGAAGATGTGTCCCGGCATGCCCATTGCATCCAAATCGCTTTCAACCTTTGTGACGTATTCTTGAAGTTCTTCGTTACCACCTTCGTGCATGAAGGACATTTGCTTGTCTTGATCACTGTAGTAAAGATCACTACGGGCAGAGAAGGAATCAATAAGCTTATCACTCTTCATGGTGTTGACTGTATTTGTCATGACGAGGACAAATGATGCACAGAGGGCAAAGATTGCAGCGACTGTAATATATTTCTTCTTATTACTAAGGACATCATTAACCGCCATAAAGGTGACGGAATTTGTTTTGCTCTTAGATAATTTGAGTTTTGATTTCTTTTTAAATCTTTCACCAGTTTGACCTTTTCTAATGGCGTCCACTGGAGTGGCTTTCTTGACGACACCTGTTGCTAAGTAGGCAAAGCCTAAGATTGATAAGACGACTAATAAGGAACCAACAATATTTGGGATGACGCCTAAGCCATTACCAAGCACCATTGTTTTGGTAACGCTGTCTAATAAGAGCTTAGAGAATGGGAAGCTTAAGGCAAAACCTATTAAGGAACCTAAGACTGAGATAACTAAATATTTAGTTAAATATAAGCTCTTAATCTTTATATCTCTAATACCAATTGCCTTCATGACACCGATTTCACGGTATTCTTCGGTGATGGTGAAGGTAATAGTAAATCTTAAGATGACGAATGAGACGATGATTAAGCAGACGCTGAGAATCAAAGTGATGAACGCGAGAACCATGTTCATGAAATACGCTGATTTAATTGTGGTTCTTGGTCTATTTAACATTAATGTTGGACACTTCTCTGTTAAAGCGACATCAACCGCGCCAACATCATCAGTGTCGATATAGGCGAATTCACCAATCATACCAGCGCTAGATACGCCATTATCTCGATAGTTTTCAAAATCCGCTTTGCTTAAGAACAACCTCACGTTATTAAGCATATCTGAGCCAAACAAAGCATCTTTTAATGTGCCATCAAATGTTAAACTAATGCGGACGTCATTACCTTTGACGACGATTTTATCACCAGTTTTTAAGTTGTTGTTTTTAGCAAATCTATAGGAACAATAGAAATGGCCTTCAGGCACAACAGTGGCAACTTTATCGTTAACATAGAAATAGTTAAGACCACTATCTTCTAAGCTTTGAATCATTAAGGTGTTATCGAAGTCGAGTTCGCTTCCATCTTCTTTTTCAAGAGTATCTTTAGTGGAGAAGATGACTTCATCAAGACGATATGATTTGATTTCTCCAATAGTTGGTAAGATTTCATCGAATGTTGCAACTCCTTCTCCTGAACCTTTTCTCGCGGCAATATAATCACCTAAACGCGCTTGGTCAAAGAAGTAATCGGTACCATTAGCGATTGTAATCACGTTATTAAGACCACTAGCGACAAACATTGAGGCAAGAATGATGAATACCAACATGATGATATTCATCGTTTTCTTACGCTTTATATCTTTTTTTAATATTCTTAGAAACATAAATAATAAGCCCTCCTTTTTAGCAGGATGGCTCAATTATAAAAAACAAATTATTAAATAATCATTAAATGCAAAAAAATTTATTGTTTTAGCATTTTTTTACTACAGTAACTGCAGTGAATTCATTGTTATTAATTTTGACAAATACATCTCCACCCATCATTCTCATCAAACTTTTAGCGATGTATAAGCCAAGACCACTACCATCTTTATGTTCAGCGTTGCTTCCGCGATAGAAGGAATCGAAAAGATGCGGTAATTCTTCTTCTTTTAATGAACAACCAGAGTTAGTGATTTGGATGAGTTTATAGTTTTCTTCTTCATCAATCTTGATCTTAACGTAACGACCATCACCATATTTAATCGCGTTTTCTAAGATGTTTTGTAAGACTTCTTCTAAACGATCAGCGTCACCTTTGATTAAGCAGTTATCAAAAGCTTCGATAGCAAATTCAGTGTGGATGGTAGCGAATTTCTCTTTATAAATGATGTTAATCTTATTCATTAAATCTTTGAGATATGATTCACCCATGTGCACGGTAAGATTTAAGAAGTCATCTCTAGAAGCTGCGACAATATCAGAAACATGCTTTTCAATTTCTAAAGCGTTTTTATCAATGCCGTTAAGGGCTTCCATTCTCTTTTCTTCGGTATCATAGATGCCTTCTTTTAAAGCTTTTGAGTAAAGCTTAATTGCGGACAAAGGTGTTTTAATATCATGAGAGATAGAAAGGATGAGAGTCTTCTTATCCTTTTGAAGTTTTAATTCGTTTTTCTTATTTGTTTCTAAAGTTTCTCTAAGCATATCCATACCCCAGACAAACTTACCAAAGTTCTTATTCTTTTCTTCTTTCATTGGTTTAGAAAGATTGCCTTTAGCGAGCTCTGTGGAGTAGTTACTTAGAGTATGGAATGGCTTGAGTACTTTTAAATCAATGTAGATTAATACACCCGCGGTTAGTAAGAACATTACGCCTAAACCAATGTTCATAAATATCACTGTGGTATCGTTAGTGTTTTCTTCTTTATATTCAATAGAATATAATTCACCATTAACCTTGATGACCGCATAGTCATTATTGGTTTGATAATTATCATCGTAATGAACAATTTTAATGACTGTTGGATAGTCGTTAGGATTAACATCCTTGCCTTCAGAGAGCGCTAATTGGATACGGTTAATATCAACGCGGTGTTGTCTATCTTCGTTACTTGGGCGATTAAGGAATATCACCACATTAAAAACAGCGATAAGTAGCAACTCAGCAATTAAAACAATAATCGAATTCCTTCTAAATTTACTCATAGCGGTAGCCGTTACCCCAAACAGTAATGATATGTTTAGGGTTCTTTGGATCTTCTTCAATCTTTTCTCTTAACCATTTGATATGAACAGTTAAGGTTTGAGGTTCTGATTCACTATCACTACCCCAGATAGTATTGAAAATATATTCTTTCTTTAATGTTGTGCCTTTGTTTTCAATAAGGAGTCTTAATAATTCAAATTCCTTATCAGTCACTGTGACTGGTTTATCATTAACTTTCAAAATGTTATTAACGGTATTAAGGGTGAGATTGCCTTCATGAATCTCTTCGATGGCGTATTTTCTTTTAAAGACGCCTTTAATCTTCGCTAATAAGATATCAACGTCGTATGGCTTTTCAATATAATCATCGGCGCCTAAATTAAGACCAGCGAGTTTATCTTCTTTTTCTGATTTCGCACTAGCAATAATGATGTAGGCATTTGATGTTTCGCGGATTTTAGAGGTGACCGCTAAGCCATCGATACCAGGAAGCATAATGTCTAAGACAAAAATCTTAGCCCCGTATTTAGCGAAAAGTTCTAATGCCTTTTCACCACTTGTGGCTAAGCAAACTGAATACTTCTCTTTGCGTAAAAAGTCACATAAGAGATTACCAATTTCTACATTATCTTCAACAATGATGATATCCGCCATAAATCTATTTGCTCTCAAATAATATAGCAAAAATCAGAGTTAATAGTCTATATTCAGTCCTTTATATACTTTGTCATCGTGATAGGATAACCAGAACCTAATAATCTCATAATTGAAAGTTTATGTTTCTTAGTGATAACAAAGCCGTTCTTTTCATAAAAACTTATAGCTTTTGTATTCTTAGAAAACACTTCTACGATGATTGAATCATACTCTTTTAAAGAGCATGCTTTATTAACAAGGATTGAACCTATGCCCTTACTTCTATAGGAAGGATGTGTGACTAATGTATCTAGGTATAATTCTTTATCACCTTTAACCACTGCTTTCTGGAACGAAGCATTCATTTGCTTACTAATAATTGCGCCCTTGCATTTACCAAAGAGTTCTTGACAGATCTCTTTTTTAAAGTTGATTGGTCTAACTTTATTAGTGCCTAATCCCATAAGACCAAGGACTTTATTATCTTCTAGATAGCAAAAGAATAATTTAGGATCAAAAATCTGGATAAAAAGTTTCTTTTTAAGGTCTTCGTCTTTTGAGAAAGTCATGAACTGGCCAAAGCCATCCATGAATAGCTCCGCTGCTTCTTCTTTTTGCGTGAGTGATAATTCACCAAATTCTAAGATGTTATTCATGATTACATTAAGATCCCCACTACTAGGAAACAAACCGCGGAGATAAGTGACATTGGTGTCATCACAAACTTTTCTTTCTTGCTTGGAGAAATGATATTTAAGAATGTATTACCAAAGAAGAAAACTGCAAACACAAAACAAATGACTCTTGTGACTGTGTAGTTAATAAAATAAGGAATACCCGTACCCGCAGCAAGGATGATATATAGAGCAAACATTTGAGTTAATAACTGCGTAACACCAAGAAGTCTAATCTTAGGAGGCCAGATTTTACCAAATCTTCCACCCATAGAAAATTCCCCTAAAGGTAAACCACATATTAATAAAATTGACATAACAATAACAGTAGCGAGCAATGCTGCTCCAATAAACGCTAAAACTTGCATATTTATCTATTCCTTTCTTCTTTTAGAAGGTTTTTGTAAAAAGCTAAATCAAATTTAGTTCTTTCGATGCCGTATTTAAGTAATGACATTTGATAGTCATATGTATTAAGCAAAACAGCACTTAAATCTTTTTCATTAGAAACGGATAGAAGATTATTTACATATTTACTTTCTTTAGAAATATTTGAAATGTTATCTTTGATAACGGCTTCTTTGGCGTTTAAGGCAAACTCTTGAATCGCGGTTAACGCCTGTAATTGTTCTTCAAGATCTTTATTTAGGGTCACTAGGAATGTGATACGTTTTTCTTTTGGGGCGACGCCTAGGAAGAATAATTTGCTTTCTTCCATATTGGTCATCTTAGAGAGATTGATTGGGGTGCCTATCCATTTCTTATATTCCGTTAAGCCTTTATCAGTGATGCTATATTTCTTTTTATTTAAGCCATTTTCAACATATTCATTTACTTCAATATATCCTTTAGATAACATCTTTTTAATTGCGGTTTGGATACTACCTAAACTATTACTACAAACAGTTGTTAAGTTCTTAATAATGTAGTTTCTTATTTCGTAAACAGTCATTGCTTTGCATAGAAGCATGCTTAGGATGATATATTCCATAATCTTCTCCTTCTCGTATTACTAATAGGTATATTACTAATAGATAGCAATTGTGTCAAGATGATAAAGAAAAAACATCCTGTGTTACCAGAATGTTAAATCCTTATATGGCAGGGGTGACAAGAATCGAACTCGCATCAGCGGTTTTGGAGACCGTTGCACTGCCATTGTGCTACACCCCTAGCGCGCTTTGTTATTATTACATAAATATTTTAAATAATCATCTTTTTTATTAATATTTTTGCGCATTTATCAAAATATCGTTTTCATAGGTCAGTCTAATTCTGAAATATGATTCATGATTTATTAATAAAGGTAGGAATACTTTATCGCCTTCCCACATTGGGTAATTAAAGATTTCTTTAATAGGAATCCATCTAAGTTCACCTTCGTTACAATCAATAATATCTCCTGAGAAATCAGTGATTTCATAGATGTACATCTTTTCAAAGTATCTATCATAGATGAAGTCCACTTCACCAGCGCATTTTAAACTATGAACATCTAAACCTGTTTCTTCTTTAACTTCACGGATGGCGCATTCATCTGGTGTTTCGTTATTCTCTAGACCACCACCGACACCAATCCATTTACCTTTGTTATAATCGTTTTTCTTTTTGTTACGGAAAAGAAGAAGATATTGCTCATCTTTCTTTAAATAACAGCATGTTGAATAACGGTCGATTTTCATAATTATCTATGAGCTTGGCTAACATCGCTTAATTCAAAAGAGCAATCTTCTTTATAAACGATGCAATCAAAGACATAACCTTTAGCTAAAGATTGGTATTGTTCTTTTGAAAGCGGACAATTTACTTTGTAAAGACGACCTGAATCACCTTTATAAGTGGCTACCATATGATATGAATCAACATAACGGACATGTCTAGCGAATAGTTCTAAAATCTGGCATTGTCTTTTAGTGCCTTTCTTAATGATTGTTTTTCTTTTAACATCTTGGACAATAAGGAAGATGCCTAAGGCAATAAAGGCTAGACAAAGGACTGGGGCAACGCCACCTAGAACGATAAGAGCTACGCTTGAATCTTTTTCTTTGCCAAAGGCAAAATAGACCACTAGTGAACCATAAAAGATAAACGCTAAAATGATCGCGGCAATACCGCCTGGAATAGATCCACCAACAACTCTTCTATATTCTTTTTTCATAATTGTTTATTAAATTGGTGTGGCCAAGAAGACTCGAACTTCCATGAGTTTCCTCACTGGCTTCTGAGACCAGCGCGTCTACCAATTCCGCCATGACCACATGTGACTGCTATTATATCATAACAGTCCACGTTTTTTGTCTTCTTCCTCTTGCAGCACTCTAAAGTTTACTTTACCGAGCATTGTTAAAGGTAGTTCGTCTCTAAATTCGATTTCAGTTGGAACTGACCATCTAATGAGATATTTACGACATGTCTCAAGGATCTTTTCTTTCATTGCCGTTTCATCAAACACCTTAGCAACGACAAAGACTTTCAATGAGTTCTGTAATTTTTCGTCAGGAATACGGATAGCCGCACAAGCGGAGACTTCTGGCATTGTTTCAATTAGTTGTTCGACTTCACTTGGGAAGACAGCAACACCAGAGACTTTCACCACTCTCTTTTTACGTTGCTTGAAGAAGATGAAATCATCTTCATCCATATAACCAAGGTCACCTGTATATAGATAACCATCTTTTAAGCAGTTTTTAGTGGCTTCTTCATCTTGATAATAGCCGAGCATAATTGCCCCACTTTTAATGATGATTTCGCCTAATTCACCACGTGGGACTTCACTACCTTTTTCATCAACGACTTTAAATGTCGCTTCTGGCATAGCTTTACCTAAGGAACCCTTACGATTAGCGTTAAATGTATTCACACAGTTAACTGCGATAGCCTCAGTTAAGCCATATCCTTGGAATAAACGGCATTTTGAGCCCGCTTTAGCCATGGTTTGATTAAATCTATCTTCTAGATCAGCAGGCATTGAATCACCGCCACAGAAGCAGCAATGTAAGTATTTTAAGCTTTTAGAATTAACAAACTTTGGCTCTTGAAGCAATTTCTCGTAGATTGTTGGCACACCGCACATACATGTGAGCTTAGTTTTATTCATCACTTTAGTGACTTTTTCCGCTTTAAACTTAGGAACTAAGATAGATGAGAAGCCATTAGCGAGAGGTGCGTGCATGGTCATGCATAAACCAAAGCCATGGAAGCTTGGTAAAACACTAAGCATCTTATGTCCTCTCATCTCTTCTGGTTTGACCGCTAAGAAGGAATAAGCGTATTGAGAAATATAGTTAAAGGCATAGTCGCTTAAGCAGATGGTTTTTGGCTTACCAGTTGTGGAACCACTATGCAATAAAACAGAGCATCTATTCTTATCCGCTTTAGCCACAGGTACTTCTTTACCAGTTGGCTTTAACTGATATGTATATTTGAAACCATTGAATTTAAATCTAGCGGGCAACTTACCTAATTTCTTACGAATTCTGAAGTTCATGAAGTTGTGATAGATGAACTTGGAGAATAAAGGCAAATCGTCTTCGATACGTGTAACGTATATTTGGTCAGCGATTTCACGATATTGTTTCACTTCTTTAGCGATTCTTTGTTCGAAAAGGAACGCCACTTTAGTGTGTGTCTTATCCATGATTTGTTTCACTTGGTTAAATGGAGTGAATGGATGGATTAAGTTACTTGTGGCACCGATTTTATTAATCGCGTAGAAAAGCACAATTGTTTCAGGAATGTTTGGTTGAGCGATCACGATAACATCGTTTTCTCTAATTCCTAATTTGTTATAAAGGATATCCGCGGTCATATCGACACGCTTTAAAAGTGTTTTAAAAGAGATTCTCTTCCCTTCGTAATAAAGAGCGAGATCATGAGGACACTTATTCGTGGCCTCTTTTAATGCTTCATACATTGTATATTCTGTCATCATTTGATAAATAACCCCACGAGTGAAAAGATACCAATCAATAATAAGAAGTGACTGATATAAATAATTAACGAGTGACGACCAACAAAACAAATTGGTCTTTCGAATTCATGACGTTTGAAATAGCTTTTTCTTTCCACACTATAAGTGAATTTGGAAAGAAGCGCGCCACCGAAGAAGAAACCAAGATATGGGAATAATGGCATATGGTCCGCGAACACGAACTTATCACGGTTTGGTTCCCATAGAGGTGGTACATAGATGTTCTTGCCCCACTCTGTCTGAGAAAGGATGACACAGATTGGATGGAGTAATAAGCCAATAATGCCAATAACCAGTAACCACTTCCAACTCTTCTTTTGGACAAAACAATAGATGAAAGTTGACCAGGCTAGAACACCGATAATATTAAAATCAACCTTGAAGCTTTTGACACCGAACTGCCAGTCAAAGGAAGTGCGGCAAAGCTCAAGGATATTTGAACCAATAAGAATAATGAGCCATAAACCAAGCATTTGTGCGGCTCTTTTCCAGTTGTTTTTAGAGAAGGCACAAGAAATACCACTGACAAAACAGAAACCCGCTAAACAGAGCCAACGGACACCAGTTCTCACTGGATTAGTCCAATAGAAATGAGCGACTTGATAAATGGTATAGAACGGTTGGGTTTGTGCATCTCCTGCCCAGCCTTTGTTAAAAGACATGAGTAAGTTGAAAAGGTGGTCAAGAACCACTAAAACCATGAGGAGACCACGAATGAAATCAATCTCATGGATACGCTTTTCAAATGCACCTAATTTAACTTGTTCTTCCATAACAGCGAAATTAGTGTACCACAGGGTATACTAAAAAGCATTTTATTTTATGTGTAAGTGAGACTATTTACTTAAGATGTAATTAGCCCAGTCCTCGTAAACCTTGAGATAGTCGTCTTCGTTATGAATCTCATGGCGCATATGAGGATAGAGTTTTAAAGTGACGTTATTAATTCCTAATTTTTTATAGGCGGATTCTAACCATTTTACACCTTTGCCGTTTTGACCAACTGGATCATCTTCACCAGAAGTAATGTAGATAATTTCATTCTTATCCACTTTCTTCATGTTCTTCTTTTTCCAAATTTGGGCCATGCCTTTTAAGAATTCTCTCCAGAAGCCACCGGTATTCATATGACCAAGATATGGGTCTTTGACATAAGCATCGACATTAGCCTCATTGTAGGATAGCCAGTCCACTGCGGTTCTTGGGTTTTTGATTTGTTTATTGTATGGGCCTAAACCAAGGTTTGTGAAGAACTTATTTGGCTTATCCCAGTTAGATTTATGAACGAGTAGCTTTGCTAAGAAAGCGGCAATAGACATTAAGCCAGCTTGACCACCATTACTACCAATGATGAGCGTTTTATCAGCGGCTAATGGATATTTCTCTAATCTTGCTTGTGTGGTAAAAGAACCCATGGAGTGACCACCTTGAATTGTTGGTAGTCCGTTCTTCTTTGCTTCCAATATTGTGAGGTATAAAGCATCGACTATATAATCAAAGGCATTTCTTGGCCATTTTTGTAAATCGTCTTCTGTTGGAGCGTTAAGTCCTTGACCGAAATGATCTAAGATCCAAACGTTGATACCTTGCTTGTTAAGATACTCCGCTAAGCGGGCATAACGAGTGGCGTATTCTTGCATACCAGTGATAAAGACGTAATTGGCTTTGCCATCATTAATCAACCATTTAGCGCCTTTAACTTTTAAACCATTATCTAAAGCAATTTCAAAAATTTCCATATCTAAACCTCACTATGTTTAAGTTCGTTTTTAGTTTAACATGGGCAAATAAAAAACTCTACAAAGTAATTGTAGAGTCTTTATTAATTAAGTTTTCTTCAATTAGAAGAAGATGCTTCTCCAAGTATTGAAGTGTGTTTCACTTTCTGGATAATCACTACCCCAGTAGCCAACACAGGCGTGTAAGGCTAAGCCGTATGATCTACCAGCAGAACCACCCTTAGCGTTATAGATGACTAAGTCATTGAAGGCATCCATCGCTTCTTGGATTGATGTCGCATATTGAGCATATGTGCTGTTAGCTTTAATCTTGGTTAAGGCATCATAAGCATCAATTAAGCCATAAGAATCAACGCCGTAGTAGCTCTTTGCGGTCTTAAGGAGACTCTTGAAGGAACTGAGATTGCTCTTTGCTTTGGACTTAATCGCCGCAGCGAAAGCTTCAAATTTTGTGAAGTAGTTTTCCATCATAGAAAGATCTAAAACGGAAAGGGTTTGATCGTTTTGATAATTGCCATATTGGTCAACGAAGGATCTGCAGCATTCGCCTAAGATTTCTTCTGTTGATTTGTGTGCATAAACATCATCAATCCAACCTTCATAATCCCAACCATCACCATTTTCAGTTTCTTCTGAACTGACCATGTAGTTGAAATATGGAGCGTTGAATTCAGCGATATCTTGGCAGCCCATTAAGCAAGCATCATAACCGATGAATTCTAATTTGTTATCACCATTCTTATTGAAGACTGTGTTCATTGCTGCAACGACTTCAGAAGCGGTTAAACCATCACCACCGAAGTTGTCATCGAAGCAAACACCATCTAAAGCACCACCGTGGTTCCATAAGATGACACCGTACTTTTCAGCTGGGTAATTTTCAATACCCCAGTTGATGTAGGAGGATAATGTTGTCGCACTACCCATGTTAGCTTTAGCAACTTTTTCGTCTAGGACGAGGTTACCATTATTAGCGTGGAAACGGCATAATTTGTTCCTATCAATTTGAGAATTGTGCCAGTAGGTTGTACCACCTGTTTCAAAGAGGATGTTGACATCATCTGGTTGATTGGCAACATCTAAGGCTTCTTGGATATCTTCACTAGCGGCACCATAGTCACTTTCTAAGTTAGAACCACAGAGGTAGAGCATGATTGTCCAGGAATCACTTGGTTGTTCAATGACTTCGAGTGTGTATTTCGCACTGATGTCTTCTTGGTTAGCGTTTTTAGCAACGGCTGTAATTGTGACTGTACCAATTTCAATAGCGGTTACTAAACCGGTATTGTCGACTGTCGCGATGCTGTCATCGCTAGAGGTCCATGAATATGGAGCTTGGTTAGCGTTGATTGGTGTGTATTTAATGTTAAGAGTTGTTGTTCTGCCTTTGGCAAGAGTAGCTGGACCTCTTAACACAAAGCTTTCAGCGTAAACTGGTCTTGGTTCGCCTGTGACGAATAAGTCAAAGGAGAAGACTTTACGACGGGTACGGAAGTTAATAACTGCGTTACCCTTGCGTGCTTTGTATGTGGTATTAGTTCTACTAACTGTCCAACCATCTTCTTCTAACACCTTGGCATATTTAGTATCAATTGTGGTAGAAGCAGTATCTGGTGTTTCAGCGTGGAAACCTAAACCAAATTGCGCGTCTTGGGCTGTACCATTTGTCCATGTGCCTGTACCATATGGGAGAGGAACATTGACCCAAACATCTTTTTCGTTAACGAATGTTTCTAAAGGCGTAACTGGGAATGTATTTGCTTTAACAAATACTGTAACGTTAGCAGTCGCATCTTCGAATGTAACTGTGAGTTCTTGGTTGCCCGCTAATTCGTCATTGTAGCCTGTAACTTCGTAGTCTTTAATAATGACTTCGGAATTATCAGTGTAGAAAGCAGTAACTGTTAAGTCTAATTCATCGTCGAATTCGTAACCTGTTTCGGCTTTGTTATCAACGACTTCGATTTTCACTAACTTAGCAGGATTAACTGTGACACCTAATTCAAAGACTTCACCGTTATATGTGACCACTAAGGTTTGTTCACCACTTGTTAAGTTGTTATAACCTGAAACAGCATATGCACCACTTTCAAGTTCTTCAGTGTGACCGTCAGAGTAAGTAGCGATAACGGTAATATCTAATGTATCACCGATTTCGTAGCCATTTTCAGCTTGGTTATCAGTAACTGTAATACCGGTTAAAACGATTGGTTTTGGATTAACGGTAACAGTGACATTTGCGGTTTTGTCTTGGAAAGTAACCACTAATTCTTGTTGACCAGCGTTTTGGTTATCAAATGTGGTCACGTCGTAATCAGTTAATTCAACTGTTGTACCATCAGAATAATTAGCAGTGACTTTAATATCTAATTCGTCATCAATTTCATAACCAGTTGCAGCTTTGTTATCGATAACGGTAATGTTTTCCAAAACGACAGGCTTTGGATTGACATAAACGTTAAGGATAGTAACTTTGCCTTGATAGCTAATGGTGACGGATTGAACGCCAGAATTTTCACTATAGAAACCACTGACTTGGTAATCTGTGACTTCTTTATAAGAACCATCAGAGTAATGCGCTTTAACAACGATGTCTAATGATTCACCAACTTCGTAGTTGGCTTTATTGCTTGTGGCGGCAATATCGACAAGGAACTTTTGCTCAACTTGTGATGATTCGTCGCTAGATGATGAACCCGCGAGGCTTGTAGGGAGATCGCACGCGGAAAGGCTGACCGCTCCGAGGAGAGCAGCTATGCCTACAATGAGTGTTTTCCGAATCTTAATCATATAAGCTCTTTTCTTTCTTTAGGATATAAATTTTGCATAAACGATACCAAAAAACGCACGCGTAATCAAGGAAACTAGGGTTACAAATGTTACTAATCTAGCGATGTGTAATGCATATGCATATATACACATTACGCCTAAGTGTATCAATGCGCTTCGCTAAAAAGACAATCTTGCTATACGGGTTTTTGATAATTCTAGGTAAAAAACACTACTTTTGAGGCAAAAAGAAAAGCACAGTTTTGCTCTCACTGTGCTTGTTCTATTCGCCAAAACTGTTAAGCGTTTAGGCTTTTAAAATATCGATGCTATCGAAGAGTTTGACTTGATCGCCTAAAGCGGTATAAACATCGTAATTGAGTGTTTGTTGTGTGAGGTTCAAAACACCAAACATTGGAGCGTTAACGTTGCCTGTCGCTAAGTCACCTTTATGATAATCTTGCGCTGAAGTGTAACTACCGGTTTTGTATGATTCATATTGGTTATCATACTTGATGGAACCACACTCAATTTTGTACTTATTGGAGAGGAATGTTTTACTGCTATTTAAGCCCTTCCATTCATCACCGTCTTTGACGACTTCCGCCCAGACACCATCACTTTCAGCGGCACCTTGTCTATGACCAGCAGCGCCTGTAGTTACGTAGTAAGTACCGTTTGGATTCTTATCATATTGTCTTTCATCTTTGGTTTCTGATTCAGGATTTAAGTTAACAACATCAGCGTTACCAAAGGTGGTTGTATAACCCGCAGCATCCCACTTATATGGCATGGTTTTGTTATATGTATGGTCGTGAGCTTGTAAGACTAAGTCAACGTGTTTTTCTGAGAAAACTGGTGTTAACTTTTCAACGATCTTTTGGTTTTCGGATTTATTGGAGTGATCGCCTGTTGAATATGGAGAAATGTGCATCATCACGATTTTCCATTTAGCGTTATTGGCTTTATCTAAATCTTCTTTTAACCAGCTGATTTGTGCATCACTTACATCATTAGTGTTTAAAATCGCGAAGTGAGCGTAGTCATAATCATATGAATAGTAGCAGCCATCATCTGACCATCCAGCATAATTGATATCACCTGTTAAGTAGTTAGCGTACGCCACACTTGGTTCATGGTTACCACTACTGGCCATATATGGGATATCGAACTTGTAATCAGCAATGATATCAAGAGCCTTTGTATGTCTTAACATTCTTGCTGGTGTACCATCTTTACCACTGGAGTTATTTTGGTCAAATTGGTCACCGTTGTATAAAGCCATATCTAAGCCTTTTCCGGCTTGTTCAACTGACTTAACAAATGTATTTCTCCAAACATTAAGTTTGGAATTGTCTTTAGTTTGCGCGTCACTCATGTGTACAGCAGTAATGGATTTTGCGGCTTCTTTTTCAACGATAAAGGCACCATAATTCCAGCCTTGTTCGCTACCAACTTTATAGCTGTAGGCTTTACCTTTTTCTAAGTTTTCAACGTGAACTTTATGAGAGTATAAATTCAATTCTCTATCGTTACTACCACTACCCTTTTTGCTTGGGATAGAACCATCAGCAGCGGTAAATGTACCGTCCTTTTTAATTTGGATTTCTAAGGATGTACCCTCAACAAGAGTGGCATTTGTGAAATCAGCTTCTTGGCCCTTATCTGATTGCACTAAATACAGTTTAGAATCTTGAGCGGTTTGATCTGTTAACCAGGCAAAACCACGTGAATAGATATCTGTGTAATAGGTCATGTTAAAGCCCGCAGGAGCGGCACCAATATCATAGGTATCGTAATCAGGGGTATAGGTTGGTCTAACAATGTTGTAATTCGGTTCCTCTGGTTCACTGCTCTTCTTGTCGACGTTTTGACATGCGGCTAAAGCAGCGACGAGAGCAAGGGACATTAGTAAAAGAGGTTTTTTGCTTTTAAAATGAAAATTTGCAGGTTTCATAATAGCTCCAAAAATATTGATTTATCTACATAAAATATTAGAACCTTATTTTGATAATTTCAAAGAAAAACGCAAATTTATACTTTGCGTCTTTCCTTGCCAGTTTCCTTATAATAGCGTTCCTTTTCTTGATACATCACAACGTCAGATTCTTTTAATAATTCATCCACGTGTTTTGTACCATCTGGATTAAGACTATAGCCAATAGAGCAGCTATATTTTGTTTCATTAACATTCTTACGAATTCTTTCAATGAGTTCGAGTACTTCTTGTTCACTATTTTTACGGCATATGATGACGAACTCATCACCACCAACGCGATAGCCAGTTTGTTTGCGTTTCAAAGCGCGATTGAAGCATAAAGCGAGTGTGCTTAAACCTTCATCACCAGCGGAGTGACCATAGTTATCGTTTAAGTATTTAAGACCATTCATATCAATAGACACTAAAGCGGAAATATCTTCCGGGTTATTGCTTACATCAGCGTAATACGCTTGACGATTAAGTAAGCCAGTTAATGAATCCTTTTTGGTTAATTGAAGAAGGGTGAATTCATAATAGGCAAATAACGCAATAGCGATAATGATGCAGAAGATTGAAGAATAATCAGCGCCTAAGATGAATGGTAACAATAAACCAGAACCTAACGCTAAAGCTAAAAAGACAATTGGAATGATTTCCATTAGGCGTTTGTTACTGCGTTTAATTAATAAATAAATTAATAAAACACTATATAAGCCAGTAACAACGTATGGCAAATAACCGATTACAGGTGCCTTAACTAAGACGCTTTCTTCATTCAATTTGAAGATGATACCTGTGAAGATAGAAACAATATCTAAAACCGCTAAAACGATAGCGGGAATAAAGATCAACCAGCTTTGTTTTTTGACCAAAGCGAAAGCTAATTGGGCAATGATAAATGGCGTAGCGCTGTATCTAATCGCCGCTAACGCTAATCTTAAGTACTTATAATCAGGGTTCTTAGTGATTTGGAATTCTACAAAGACGACGATGGACAAAAGGAAAATAATGCCATTAAGAATATGCATGCGCTTAATGGATTTTCTTTCCATGAAGACCGTGGAAATAAGTGAAATAGTAAAGGCCAAAAGAATAAGAATTAGAGGCCAGTTCTGTGAGATGTACTCTTTAAACATGATTGAATTACGATATTTGGACAAATTACTATTTGTCGTCTTGCGAATATTATAGCACCTCTATTATTAAAAATAAAAACACGGTATTTAGCCGTGTCTTAGTTCTTTCTTCTTTCAATCGATGAATTCTTATAAAAATCCGCTTTGTCTTCGTACATTCTTTTTTCTGCTTCTTTAAAAACATCGATGATTTGCGTTTTCTTATTCTTGCGGTAAGCATAGCCAACTGAGCAATGATAGCTGGTAGTTTTAAGTTTAGCATCAAAGTCACGAATGACCGCTTTTAGTTCTGATTCTTTAGCGCCGACAGCAATGATTAAGAATTCGTCACCGCCTAAACGATAAACGCTCATGTTGCGCTTAGCGCATGAGCTAATTAGTTTGGCAATTGTGGCTAAAGCTTTATCGCCTTCCAAGTGGCCTAAATTATCGTTGATATATTTGAGGCCATTCATATCAAATTGAATGATACCGGTGATAGATTTTTCTAATCTAGAGACATCGTGATAGTAAGTTTCACGGTTGAATAACCCTGTAAGGGCATCCACTTGTGCTCTTTCGATGTAGAGGAACAAGTAATAAACGATTGTACTAAATGCGATTGTGGTGCTAAGGACATAGATGTCACCATTTGGATTAAAGAATGATTCAATAATAACCGCGGAGACAACAAAAGCGGCGCACACGGAGATTGATAAACCATGCCATAAGTGCTTGGATGAAATCTTTGTAATAGAAATGTAGACAAGATAAACAAGATATAAAGCAGAGACAATATGTGATGTAAATCTTAGTGGTCCACCTAAGAATACTAACTCGTTATTGTTTAAAGCTGGTTCAAAATGAACCACCCATTCTTTAGTCACGGGTAAGAACATCAATATGTAAACCAAGCCATTAATAATTAATGGTATTAGTAATAGGATTAAATGCTTTCTGCTTTTGATTTCACCACTCATCATCATAAAGAAGAAGATGCAGAATGGATTAAGAACATAACCAAAGAACGAGCAAAATGTGGTTAAAGGAGTGTTGAGAGTAATCTTTCCATAATTCTCTAATGTGTGCGAAATCGCTAGTAAAAGTGACGCACCAATAATAATCAAGGAGTAGGTGCTAATCCTTGGATGTTGCTTATAACGGAGGATGGCATTGGACACCATCACAACGCTAATAAGCAATTGGAAGAAATACACAACAATAAAATCGTTTAAGAAATCCATATGTTGTTATTTTACGCCTGTGTAAAGTAACAGACAACAACAGTTGTTTTACCAAAGAAGATGGATATTTATTTTTGTTAGATGAATTCAAAAAAATAACGTTAGGATAACTAACGTCATTTAATTGTTAATGTTTCCAATATTTGAGATTCGGAAGCATTCCTCTCATGTATTCACGTGCTTGATCTTCTTTGAAGCCTTGGGCAACCATATGAGGGATACATGTGTTGATTAAATCGTCCATGTTATCGTATGTATATTTCCCATCATGATAACACCACTGACAGTATTCTTCATTGAACGAGCCATCAACTTCTTTGCTGAGCAATGAATCTTGTAATGGCATGCCGCAGCATTGGCAGAATAATTGTCTTGGTGATCCTAACAATGTGTTAATTGATACATTAAATAACTTTGATAATAGTTTCAAAGTTTCAGTATTTGGAGTGGTTTCTCCAGTTTCCCAACGAGAGACCGCTTGTCTAGTAACCATCACTTTTTCAGCGAGTTCTTCTTGAGACAGACCGCTATCTGTTCTTAATTTTAATAAAACGTCTTTTGTTTCCATTTTATCTTCCTCCGCTCACATTATGAATTATTACCAAAGTTATACAAGCAACGCGTTGTTGCTATAAAACGCTTTACTTGTTAAGCAAAGCTTTAAGTTCTTCTTTTTTATTTGATAAATCGCTAGTAAGGAATGGAATTAGTTTTTTAATCTCTTCGATATCTTTGTCCCACCACTTGAGTTCTAAAAGAAGATCTATTGTTTCTTTATCAAATCTATACTTCTTAATAACAGCTGGATTGCCCACTACAACTGCATAAGGCGGAACATCTTTCGCCACTACTGCATTAGCGCCAATAATTGCGCCATCACCAATGTGGACACCTGGTAATATTGTGGCTTTTTGTCCAATCCAAACATCATTACCCACAACTGTATCGCCACGATTTCCTCTATCACCAAACGGTCTAGATAAGCCCTTGAATTCATCAATGATTTCAAAAGGATATGTGGTCAAACAATCTAACATGTGGTTAGCGCCATTCATCACGAATTCCACACCTCTTGCAACAGCAACAAACTTACCGATGATAAGCTTATCGCCCATAAAGTCATAGTGATGCGTTACGTGTTTCTCAAAAGATTCTGGTCCATCTTCACTATCATCATAGTAAGAATAATCGCCCACAATAATGTTTGGTCTAGTGACTACACTTTTGATATAGCAAAAAGATTTAAACTGAGAATTTGGATAAATAGGTTCTGTTTCTTTTTCCATATTAATATGATAACAAAAATGACTGGTTAAGATACATAGATTCTATAGATACAAAAAGATTATTCCACAACTTGTTGAATAATTGATAAAGAGGCTTATTGACTTTCAGCTGTTCACAAATTGTAGGCAATTCAATAAAAAAAGCGTTTTTAGGTGCGCCACCACTAATAGGACGGTGTTTTAGATCTCCGGCCCAATCTATAGGGTGGTCTTTTAACGTCTCCCAACCCGCATGACACTTTTAATATAACACAAAGAACGATATCATCAATTATTTTATTTGAAAATTATTGCGTCTGATATTTGCTTAAAGCATTAGGACTTTCAGTTGTCTACAATTCGTAAACAACTCAACAAAAAAGGACTGACACATTGTATCAATCCTATTTAATCGAGTTGGCCTAAATGTACAGAAATGATACAATGCAGCACTTCCAAATTTATGCAGCATCAATCTTTGATTGAAAAATCATTTTGACAACAAGCGCAAATTATATATAATATAAGTGTGAACCCAAGATGGCAATTGGAGCCATAATCGGTTCATTTTTCTTTTATTCTCTTGAGATGTAGCTCAAGGTTTCTCTTTGGATAAATAGTAACTAGTTTATTAATGTTGGCGTCACGGATGTCGGCAAGTGATGAACCAATCTTTATGACCGTTATTATAGGATCACCGCATTTGGCAACTACATTAGTTACAACCAAATATCGATCATCATGTGTTTTATATATTTTTGTAGCTTTGCTAATAGAGATTAAAGCGTTATATATTTCTTCAACTTCTAAACCATGATAATTGTGAGTGCCACAGTTGCCTACAGGTTGCATCGCTTCCCACAATAATTTACTAGTTAAATATAGGCTGTTTTTACAAAAAAGAGTGTACCCAATAACATCGTTGAGTTTCTTCATATGGACATTAAATAACTCAATATCAGTCGGTGAATAATCTTTGTTTTTGAATTTTGATAAGGCATTCAAAGCCTCTTTTTTGTTGCCAAGATTGATTCTGCGTATCATGTCTATATTATTACATAAAATGTAATAACTTGTCATTTATTTTTGTAGAAAAAGACAAGAAAAAAGGACTGACACGTTTGTATCAATCCTATTTAATCAAGTTGGCAAGGATTTCCAATAATGATACAAATGGAACAAACTAGAAATCCGTGGAACAGGTCATAAATTAAGGCCTACAAATATTATAAGGATAATTAAGCAAATTTCACCTCATTTTTATAACCACAGTAATAAATGAACTCAATTCTTTTATCGTCGTAAACCACAGCTTTTTCAAGCAATAAGGTCCACCACTTTATTTGAAATCCATTAATAGGCAACTTTTCATTTTTGAGCATCTCGATATTCATTTTTATACGATAAGCGGCGGCAGCTTTTTTACTACGTTGCTTTTCAAGAGATTGTAGTTCTTCGCTAACCTCTTTATGCTTCTTAACTAAAATCTCGTATTTGCTCTCAGCTTCTTTAAGATTAATATTGCCTTTTTTCTTCTCTTCAATTAACTTTCTAGCCGATTCATTTAAGGCATCACATTCAATGACAAGTTCCATAATCCTATCATCCAACGTTTTATGATTTTCTAATGTTTTTAAACCTATTTGTAAGTCTTCAATGAGGTTAGCCTTACTCATCATATGGCATGATTCAACAAAAGCCTTTTTGATGATTTCCTCATTAATTGTTGGTGTTTTACATGTCTTTTTGCCAGAAAACTTGCGATTGCATTGATAAATCATTCTTCTGTATTTGTCGGTGCTGTGCCAAACCTTTTGGCCATATGTGGAACCACAGTCGCCACATATAATCTTGCTGCCAAAAACAGATATTCCAGAATATCGACAAGACATTTTATTTCTTCTCTCCATCTCGACTTGAACCATTTCCCACTCTTCAACAGGGATAATAAAAGGGTGTGATTCTTTTACATGATAAATAGGAATGTCTGTACCGCTGTTCTTAACCTTCTTATGAGTAAGGAAATCTTCTGTATAAGTCTTTTGCAATATTGCCTCTCCTTTATATTTTTCGTTTGTTAGGATGCTGTTTATTGTAGCTGGTTGCCATTTATAAATATAATTACCATCTGCATCAGTCTTTTTTGATGGCATTGGAACCTTATTCTCATTAAGATATTTAGCTATTTGATGAGTAGATTTTCCTTCCCAAAAAAGCCTATAAATCAACTTAACTATTTCAGCTCCTTCTTCATCTATTTCAGGTATACCATTTTTGCCTTTTTTATAACCGAGAAAACTTTTATAAGGAATAAGCACCTTACCGTCAGCAAAGCTCTTCCTAATCCCCCATTTAACGTTCTCTGATATGTTGCGGCTTTCCTCTTGTGCTAAGGCACTAAGGATTGTGATGATAAGTTCGCCAGTAGCGTTGATCGTATGTAATCTTTGCTCTTCAAAATAAACATCGATACCTAGATCCTTTAGTTCGCGAATGGCACTAATGCTATCTACCGTGTTTCTTGCGAATCTAGATAAGGACTTGGTGAAAAGCAAATCAAATTCATGTCTTCTAGCAGCGGCCATCATCTCATTAAAACCTTTTCTCTTTTTAAGCATGGTTCCTGAGATTCCTTCATCTGCATAAACCTTAACGAATTTGTATTCAGGGTTTGATTCAATTAGTTGTGTGTAATAGCTGACTTGAGCGGCAAATGATGTAAACTGCTCATCACTATCAGTTGATACCCTAGCATATGCAGCAGCTCTTATTAGCTTATGTTCATCTAAAGGGAATTCCTCTAGCACTTTATTATGCTTAGGTTCGATTCTTGTTACTGTAGGCATAATTGTCTCCTTTCTTCTCTTTGTCTTGCTTGTTCTTTCATTTCCGGTGTCCACGAATCTTTCCTTGAAGGTGTGACCCATGTCACTTCTTTTGACGTTTTATCTTTAAAGTTGATAACTAGGAGATTGTTTGGATAAGCCACCATGTCTTCTACTATTTCTTTAAAGACGTTTTCATCGAACTCTTCTAACCCGAGGACTTCAGTGATCACTTTATAAAGGACCCTTTCAGGTATAGCTTTGTTGGTGCAGTAGTCTTTACCCATCTTGTCAGCTTCCTTACACATCCACTTTGGTTGGTAAGTACATACTTTATGATGGAAAGAGGACCCACAGCAGCCGCATTTAATCATCTTTGTAAAAGGATATGACCTTACTGGTTTGCGGTCTTTATAGGCGGCATTTCGCTTTGCTCTTATACGGATGCATTCTTGGAACTGCTCTTTAGAAACTATAGGCTCGTGATTATCGCTAACATGGTATTTAGGTTTGGTATCCTTATTTATCTTGTATCGTTTATTTGACATGACTGGCCTATAGGTCTTTTGGAGCATTAAGTCTCCTGTGTAAGTAACATTAAGTAAAAGGTTCCTTACTGTGGTCTTTGACCACTTGTCAATTCGAGCAGGCTTGATTCCTTCCTTGTTTAGCTTTTTAGCGATGGCGGTATCACCTAGTCCACTTTGGTAAAGGTCAAATATCATTTTCACCACTTTTGCTTCTTTAGGCACCACTATGTATTTTTTATCTTCGATGTGGTAACCAAAAGGATCATTGCCACCCCATATGAGCCCACGTTCCATATCTTTTTGAATACGCCAGTACATGTTAAGGGACATAGTTTTGACTTCTTCTTCAGCAGTCGCAGCAAATACTGTGAGCATGATTTCACCCTCAAAAGATAGTGTATGGATGTTCTGCTCTTCAAAATAGACATCAACACCAATACGTTTAAGCTCTCTGCAAGTATTTAAAAGAACCACTAGGTTCCTAGCGAATCTCGATACGCTTTTAGTAATGATTAAATCAATCTTGCCATTATGGGCATCTTCAACCATTTTAGTGAAGTCTGGTCTATCGCTTTTGGTGCCGCTTATACCCTCATCAGCATAGATGCCTGCAAACTTCCATTCTTTATGGCTTTTAATAAGCTTGGAATAGTAGTCAACTTGAGCATTTAATGAGTGGAGCATAGTCTCTTTTTCTTTAGAGACTCGAGCATAAGCACAGACCTTAAGTTTGCCCTTATTTTCAGGTAAATTTGTAATCTTAATAATGTCCAATTTTGATACACCTCCTTACGTATATAATCCCTCTAAAGAGGGATATTATCCACTTATTAAGCATTGAAAATGCTCCTATTCGAGAGGTTGTATTTGGCTAATAATTTGGCATTTATTTCATCAAAATCTTCCTGTGAAATCTCACCCTTTTTAAGCATTTCTTCATAGTAAGTTCTGCTGATCAAATAGTTATGAACTCTTGTTTTGTAATCTTTTGCCATATCGGTGTTCGACGTAGCATGAATGACAACAATACTTAATCTTTTTATATTTCCAAGTGACAAAATGCTTGCCACAGTTTAAGCAAACACGTTCAGTTGATTTATGTATTTTTTGTGAATGACGACACACAGCGTTGCAATAGATCCTTTTCCTCCCTCGACTATTTTTCCTATAAGGAACAGGCTTGCCACATGCTGGGCAAGAAGTGAAATGATCTATTCTGTCCTTTTGGGCTATAATTCGTCCAACACTCCCCAGCCCTACTTGTACAATTTCTGATATTTCTCTGGCTGTCACACCTTCTCTACAAAGTTTAAGTATTAGGTTTAACTGTTCAGTGGTCATGCTACGACCTCCTTTCGGCATAAGGACATTTCGAGCATGTTTCGTTAACCCAAAATAAAAAAATCCCCAAATTAATGGGGAGGAGAAGACATTTAAATAATTAAATCTTGTCTGTGCCGGTACGTAGGATTCTATTTCCTACTTCAAATAAATCGTCAATGATTCTTAAGCAGTAATCGATATTATCGATTTGCTTTTCAAAATTCTCTCTGAAATACACCGCTCTACTAGTTGGCAAAGAGACTCTTAATGCCATGCTTTTATTAGTCTTGGCTGGAACATAGTTTGTAGCATTAACGGATTCTACAATTTTGTTAAATCTATCTAAGTCATTAGCTAAACCATTAAAAGTTAAATCAATACAGTTCTTCTCTATGTTTGTTTTCCAGATAATTTTTAATCCCTTAACATTAGTGCCAAATTCTGGCCAAACGGCATTGCCGCCTCTAGGTTTGCTTGATTCATTAATGATCAATTGAGGATGGTGCTCTTTGACATGCTTATAGAGCTTATCCCAAAATTCTGTAACTGGCTCGTTTTTAATTGGATTATACCCTTGTTTCTTTTCATCAGTAGAAAAGGCAAAAACAAACTTATTTAAGTCGTTTTCATTAAGACATTTAGCTATTTCTTCATGAGAAACGGTTAAATCATAACCATCGGCTTTTGCTGTACCTAAATATGCTTCAGGAGCACAAAGGAATACAAAGTATTCATCGTATTGCTCTTCTTTTTTGAGTAACTCTGCCCTATCGTCATACCTTTTTCTTTGAGACGGTTGCGGATCAGCAGCAATTTTATCCTCAACAAATATAGCAAATTTCTTATTACTATTTTCTAAAATGAAAATAATATCAGATTCTCCAACATGGCCATCACTTTCGGTCTGAACTTTTGAATGGTAAATCTTTACTAAACTACCGGTTTTATTAATCTTTGTTAAGAACAAATTTCTAACAGTTTTATAATCAATAAAAGACCTGATAATAGCAAAATCAGTATCTCTCTCTTCTATATCTGCAAATCTTACTTGGATATTCATAATGTAGCCTTTTTAATCTATTATCGTGTATTCCTTTAATCTTCATCATCTTCACATGACTCATACTCAGGTTCTTCACCATTAAAATATTCAGGTTTATATGAATCATTGTCCACTAATGGAGATATCAATTGGAGTAAGGTGTGTAAATCACCATAATACTCATCAACACAATCTCCATATGTTGTGTAATATGTCTCTTTGGTCTTATCTTCAAAATGCAGAATCACTTCTAATCCCGGGCCATCAAGCACAGGAGTATGATCCATAAAGAAATTAAATATATTTGCAAATTCGATGGCTTTGTTAGCTTGTTTTTGCTCTTCTTCATCGAAGTTTTTCTTCCATGAAAGTGTCTTCTTAGTACCGCCTATAAATCTTTCATTCTCGATTTTCAAATTGTAGGAGACTAATAATGGCGTTAACACCAATCTATCAGACCACGGTTGTCTGCAAAAATAACCACAGCTCGATTTGATAATTATTTTTACGCATTTTCGTTCCATTTTAATTATTCTCCTTCAAGAAGGATAGTAGTTTTCTAACTTGACTCAAAGGGTGATCAGGGAATAGAGAATCGTATTTAGCATCTTCTGATTTATTCTTTCTTACACCTTTGGTGTATTTTTTATCGTAAGGATCTTCCATCCACTCTTCAGGCATTCCTAATTTGGCCATCACGATTGTATCTCGGGTACCTGTCGTGCCTTCTTCACCAAAGAAAGCATCAACCTCCTCAGACCACTCGTCGTTTACTAAATAATTAAACCTAAGAAAATATTGCACCCCATATTGAGGACCCATGTATGTTTTTGTAATAGCAGCAATAAACCTCACACCACTATCTGTGATGCCTTTTTCAACCTCAATCAATCCCTGATCATCATCTAACTGACTATGGATGATATCGATTGTTTTATTTGCATCCCAAGGATTGGTATATTGAGTTGGGATTGGGTATCTACGGACCATGCAATTAAAATTGTCTCTCATAACAGCGGCAAAATTTTCGCATTTTGGAGGGTCATTTTGTTGGGAAGGGAACGGCTTTAAAAAATCAGGTAATTTAATCATGGCGTTTAAAATCCTCATCTAAATCAAAGTGGCCTTCCTTGATTTCTTTCTGCTCTAAATCCATATCCTTAAATACTTGCATTGTTTGTCTAAGCGGCAAAGTTGCCCTGTAATAAGGAGTATCACTTGTATTAAAAATATTAACAAATCTTCTATATTGGTGCGTTTTAAGTGATTCTAAGCAGACTTGTTGTATTCCTTTAATAAACTTTTTATAAAGGTCTTTTCCAGGCGATACGTAAAATTTATGGTAACCTAAGTCATCTTTTGGTTGGTCTTTCAAAACATAAAAGAAGTCATGAACAGGACATCCCCAGCTTCTATTTTCCCAGCCAGCAACATCAAGCGTTGAAAGAAGGCTCATAAAGTCTTCCATGACGTTAGGTCTTATATATGCATAGTAATCAGATTCCACCGATGATTCTGGATAATAGTCGGGAACAAGCTTACCATTATCATCTTTTTTGTTTTGTCTATAGGTTTTATCTTTGTAAATTGTTACATTTAGTAATCCAGACTTTTCATCATCTAGAATAGCAAGGCTAATCTGCATTTTATTAAACCCGTCGACATCCAAGCATTGGCAGAAAAAATATTGATAATCACGTTTAATCTCTTCATTAACACCAATTTCTCTAAACACTTTAAATCCATGATAGCCATCGCGTTCATATTCCGCACATACTGCAGCAGCTTTGCTGTATGGTCCATTCCATGCTATTAAAACCAAATCATCTTCGCTTGTAGATTCCTTTGGTATAGCACAAATATGATATTTACGGCTAATCTTGTTATTTTGAACATATTTATCAATTTTATAATTCAAAAGGTAATTATTAATGTTTTTAGCATCATATTGTTTGGCATAAAACTCAAGGTTCTTTCCGTGTTCATCAAACGCTTCAATATCAAGTCCATCTAAAAGTGCGATATTATCTTCTCTACATGCAAGTTCAATTCTTGATACAACTTTAGTATCTTTTTCTTTGGTTGTACCAGTCAGTAAATAATCTAAAGTCACATCAAAAACTTCTGCCATTTTAATTAATATACTTGTCTCAGGATCACTATTTCCTTTTTCCCATTTACTAACAGTTTTATCGCTCACAAAAAGAAGCTTGGCAAGTTCTGCCTGAGTCATGTTTCGGGACTCTCTTAAATCCTTAATTCTTGAACCTAAACTTTGTTTTTTCATTGTTATACTCCATTCTAGCACATCGGCTACTTACAATTTATTAAAAATTCAACATGTTTAGTACCTATGCTTCAGAGAAACACGAAAGAAGCTGAACTATTTTTTCTCTACGTTTTGGAGAATTTGTAATTGTTTTCAAAAGAAAAAATCCCCAACCATAATGCATGGAGAAATGCGGTCAGGGATTTAGTGAGGATATGCAGAAAGGAGGTAATTATCTATAAACTTCTACTGTTCCACTAGCGGCCACTATCACAAATCTGTAATAACCTGCTGTGGTATTAATTCTTACATGAAAAGGATTCGCTTGCCCATCGCCAGATAAAGTGAGCGGGACAGTTTCGCCTGTTCCTTCGTAAGCATTTGTCATATAAGCATAGCCATAAGTTACGGTGCAATTAACAAATTTGCAGTAATCTGCTCCAATAAAATATGTGAAATAATTGGCATAATCATTGGATGTATTATTAAACGTTACTGACGAGTTGCAAGCAACATAAGTAGAAAAATTAGATGCAGACAATGTAACTGTTTCTTTTGGCGTATCAGAAACTTTATTATCTTCTTTGTTGGAGTTACATCCAGTAAGAGCTAACAAAGTTAATGGCAATAATATTAATAACTTTTTCATTTCTATTTTCCGTCCTTACTTTTTAGTATTTCATACATCTGTTTCTTTAACAATTGTCTTTCTTTTGGATTCTTAATGCAATTGGACCTTGTTCCGCAAAAATCAGCCATATCGCAAGTTTCACAAATCATGCTGTCGATTTCTTGCATAAGCAATTCTTTTTCAGTTGGTAAATCGTACTTGTTAATTTTTTTGATATCCTCAGGATTCCTTAATCCGTAGTCTAATTTTTTGCCATCACTCTTTTTGATGTAGCGATAAACTTCTGCAAAGAATGAAACACAATCGCCTTTATTAAGCTTTCCGAAACCTTCAGAACTCATCCAAACATGGTCTTCTTTGCCCATATGAATGGATGTATCAGGGAGCATATATTCATCGTATATCCTCTTAAAACATATTTTGCCTTTGGCAAATGTTTCTACTTCACCTTTAAATTCCATAGGTGTGTAAACCCAGCACATAAAAAATGAGCTGCGAAATTCTAGTTTGGTTTGCAGCTGAAGGTCTATAAAGTCCTCGTAGGTAAGATGATCGCCACCCACAATGCCTTTTGAAAGTTCTCTATCAAAGAAAATAATACCTATTTCAGGTATTTGAAATGATGCCTTTGTTCCATAATGGGCATCAATTAAACTGTAAATTTCTTCGTCGCTTTTATATTTAGCAAGCAACTCTTGTTTTGTTTTCATGTAATTCCTCCATTAATAAGTGCCACATCCTGTGTGACCCGACATGCTAATGAGGATTAACATTTTTATTATAGCACAAAGCTTGTAAAACTATTATTTTTTCTCCCTCTCAAGGGTAATAATAAGGCCCATTCCCATAGCTACATTTGGACTAACCGCGACTACTCTCCAGCCTTCTTTGGCCAATTTGTTCATTTCTGTTTCGGCAGTATTAACACTGCTTTTTATAACTTTATACTCGTACATTAAAAGGCACCTTCAAATTCCTTAAGTCTTTCGACGTCTTCTAGCGAAACAGAAGATTTAATGTCATTTTCAATTCTATGGACGTCGTCCATACCAATAGTTTGCTCTTCACCTTTTTCTAATGAATCGTTAATAGCGGACATTTTAAGTTTTTCACAAACCTCTTTAATATCTGCACCATTAAATCCTTCAGTAATCTTGGCTAAGTATTCTAAATCCAAATCTTCAGACACAGGTAATTTATTAAGTTGCAAATCAAACAATTTCTTTCTTGCATCAAAATCTGGTAATGGTACATAAATCTTGCTATCAAATCTACCAGGACGCATAAAGGCAGAATCAATTGCCCATGGCTTATTTGTAGCAGCGATAACCACTATTGTAGATTTGCTCGACGAAGATCCTACTCCTTGCATTTCTGCCAAAATTTGAGGAACCAAATCATTGTTAGCGTTATCTGAACTATCAGTTCTTTTTGCACCAATGGCTTCAAATTCATCGAAGAAGATAATAGACTTTGATGCTTTTCTTGCTTTAGCAAAAATTGCTTTTACATTCTTTTCTGATTCACCATACCACTTAGATTTAATATCAGAACATTTAACAGGAATAAACAGTGCATCTACTTCGTTAGCAGCGGCTTCTGCAAACATTGTTTTACCCGTTCCCGGCAATCCATAAAGCAAGATTCCACCACCAGCTTTTTTACCGAATTTTTCGAATAACTCAGGATGCTCAAATGGCATTATAACTTTTTCTCTAAACGTCTTTTTAACTTCTTCTAATCCAGCAATATCGTCAAACTTAATCTTTTTTACTTTTGATGTTGTTGTTTTCTTTGTTGATGTCGGCTTATCATCACCATCATCAGTTTCGGCAGTTTCTCCAGACATAATTAATTCCACAAGTTGACTCTTTGACATAGTTGAGTATCCTTTGAAACCATTGTCTCGACAATATTCTCTTAATTGTGTAACAGTGAACTGAGACAAAGCTTCTCCATCATTAAGATAATTTTCAATATCCTCATCATAAGAGTTAAATGTTATATCTTTTGTTTTTCTCGTTGGAACATATCCACCAGTACCAGAATCCGCAATTAATTCAATTACAAATTTTATAAGGTGGCTTAATAAAACAACAATTGCTAATGCAACAATTCCGCCACCAATAATTAAAGGTGGAACCCAGCTCCAAACTGAAGAAGATAATGAACTAATCAAATACGGAACAAAAGGAATTGCAATCATAGCAATTGTCCACAAGTGTTCACCTAAAAACTCTCCTAAATCAGCTAATTCAAGATCATTTAAAATCATAATTACTACGTAGATTATTGCCAGAATCGATGCTACCACAATCGTTGCGATGAACCATGGCATATATGTTTCCCAAACACTTGAAAATTTAGCCATCCACGTATTTATCTTGATATCAGTAACTTGTCCGTTAGCAACAAAATTACGATTGCTAGCTTCTGATTTGCCATGTTTAACAGTTATTGAATAAGTCACATAATCAGTGGTTCTAATAAATGTACTGCCATTGTATAAATCGAATTTAAAAGACTCTTCTTTCATATCATAGATGGAGTCGTTAACT
>JBGUOH010000001.1:0-136685 GCA_045117995.1 Bacilli bacterium | reverse complement strand
ATATAAAACCCCACATCAGTATAAACACGACATGGGGTTTTGAGATTGAGACTTTTTTGAACTGTCTACTTTCGCTTGACTAGTTCACTAATGGGTGGCTTTTTTATTCATATAATCTAAAAATCAAAAAAGTTGAATCATTGTTATGCGCGTTAGTGTATAATGTAATTAACTAAAGGAAGCATTAATTGATAACACATTCTTTTTGAAGTGAACACTCAATTTTGCAACCCTACATAATACTCTTAAAGAGAAAGGATTTTTCAGATGAAAAAAACAAAACTTTTTCTACCTCTAGCCCTTTTGGGTTTAGTTTTTGGTGGTTTAGTTGCCTGCCAAAAAGGTCAAGGTGGAGAACAAAGCAAGAGCGAACCAAGTTCTACCGTTCCTGCTAAAGAAAAAATCACAGTCACAGCTGCTGACAACAAGACAACCCTCGAAGTCGAACAAACAGTGCAATTAAGCGCTAACAAAGACGGCGTTGCTTGGTCCAGTGCTGATGCCAAGATTGCCACAGTTGATGACAAAGGTAAAGTTACCGCTGTTGCTCCTGGCGAAGTCAACATCTATGCCAAAAAAGAAGGCTTTGAAGATGGCAAAATTAAAATCACAGTCACAAGAGCTGCTGCATTAGCGAAATTACATTTCGAAGATGCTGAACACTATTCCGCTGATGGTTGGTGGGGCACAGCCGAAGATGGTTGGTCACCAGTCTACACAAGAGATAGTGGTAACGCTTCTGATGGCAAATGTATTGCTCATTTAGACAATGGTGATAAAGAAACATTAACATTTAACGTCAGCGCCGCTATTAAAGCTGAATTAGTTATCATGATGGCTTCTTCCAGTGGTGTTGAAGACATGAGCGCAGTCATGGGTGTTAAACTCAATAATGCTGCTATTGCGATGACAGGTAAAGCTTTCGAAGCGACAGAAGATAACAACACATTTGCTGAATTCTCACTCGGTGAACAAAATCTCGTCGCTGGCGACAACGTCTTAGAATTATCATTCTTAGCGTCCGCTCCATACATTGATGACTTAGCGTTCTATACAAAACAACAAGCGACAATTACAGTTAAAGCCGCCGCTGCTAAAGATAGAATCGAAGTTCAACTTCCAACCGGTGAAACCGGTTTGAAAGCCTACATCGGTGAACAAACACAAATTAACTTAACAAAACCAATAGATAAGACAGGCGTCACATATGCTTCTGATAAAGAAACAGTCGCGACAGTCGATGCTCAAGGTAAGATTACAGGTGTTGCTTTAGGTACCGCCAACATCACAATTAAGAAAGATGGTATGTATTCCGCTAGAGTGGAAGTCGTCGTTGAAAAGAAAGTTATCGATGGCGAAATCAGAGTTGAAGCTGAAGATACATCTAACGATCTCCCAAGTGGCTTCAATAAGTTCACAGATAGAACAACAGGTATTCAAAACGGCCATAGTGGTTCCGCTTACATCACAGGTTACAACGTTAGCGAAGCTTGCTCCTTGGAATATGAATTCACATCTCCAAAGGCACAAACAATGCAACTCGTTATCGCTGGTGCTTCTCACTATCAAATGAACGAAGACTTCGTCTTTGGTGTTGACTGCACACTTAAACTTAACGGTGATGTCATTACATGCCCAGCTACCGCTAAGATCGAATCCAACCCAGTCATGGGCGCTCCAACAGTTGAAGTTACAATTGGTAACGTTAACCTCAAAAACGGTGCGAATACATTCGTCATCGAATTCATTGAAAGAGCTCCAGCATTAGACTGCTACAGATTCTTACCTATCGCCTAAACTTAATTAGTTAAAGCTATTAAAGGCCCTCTATTTAGAGGGTCTTTTTTATGACTATATCAAAAAAATTTTAGATTTTTGTTACAATTGTATACGCGTTCGTATATAATGGTTTCATAAAGGGATTACATTGTTATTTAGGGGCATTCCAAAAGAGTGCCCTTTTTGCGTTGTAGTCCAGGTTGAGAAAACATTTTAAAGATAAGAGAAAGGAATTTTAAAATGAAGAAAAAAATTATTCTCCCAATGATCGCTGCTTCATTGCTTTTTGGTATGGGTTTAGTCGCTTGTGACAAACCAGCAAACAATACAAGCGGTAATCAAACAACATCATCAATTCCAGCACAACCAAAGATTAACGTGACTGCTGCAGACAACAAGAAAGCGATTGACATTGATGGTGAAGTTCAATTAACTGCTGATCAAGCAAATGTTGCTTGGAAATCCAGCGATGAAAAAATTGCCACCGTTGATGCTAACGGTAAAGTTAAAGGTATCGCATCTGGCGATGTCACAATCACAGCTTCTAAAGAAGGCTTCAAGAACGGTACAATTAGCATTCACGTCAACAAACCAGCCGCTTTAGCGACACTCAAAATGGAAGACGCTGATCACTTCGCCGCTGATGGTTGGTGGGGCACAGATGCTGGTGGCTACACACCAGTCTATGCAAGAAGCAGTGGTAACGCTTCCGATGCACAATGTATCGCTCACATGGATAACGGTGACAAAGAAACATTAACATTCACATCTGACAAAGCTGTCAAAGCTGAATTAGTCGTTATGATGGCTTCAAGAACCGCAGTTGAAGATTTAACAGCCGTTATGGATGTCAAATTAAACAACGCTGCTATTGCTCCAGCTAACAAAGCATTCGAAGGTGGTTCCTCCAGTGAATTCGCCGAAGTGTCCTTTGGACAAGTCGATCTCGTTGCCGGTGATAACGTCTTATTATTCGAATTCAAGGCTTCCGCTCCATACATGGATGACGTCATGCTTTATTCTAAAGAAACAGCGACAGTTGCTGTTAAACCAGTCGCTGCTAAAGACACAATTACCATTACCAACACAGAACTTACCATTGAACAAGAAGCAACATTACAACTTAATGGTGCTCCTGAAGGCGCAACTTACGTTTCTTCTGATGAAACAAAAGCTACAGTATCTAACACAGGTTTAGTGACTGGTGTTGCTAAAGGTAGTGTTAACATTACAGTTTTCAAAGCTGGTATGATTTCCGCTAGAGTTGCTATCACAGTTACTGAAAAAGTCGTTGCTGGTGAATTAAGAGTTCAAGCTGAAGATGGTACATGTGGTGGTGCCGCTTTAACAGAAGCCGATGCTGAAAATCCTACCGCTATTGTTAAGAGACCAACAAGTACAGGCGAAACATGTACAGCTCAATGGGCTGCTAACGCTGTCTTAGTCATGACATTCAACGCACAAAATGCTGGTTCTTACAAACTTTACTTAAATGGTAGAGCCGGTGGTCAATATGGTATGTCCAATATTGAAGACTTAAAGGCCGTTATTGAAGTAAAAGTCAATGATGCCGCACTTGCTATTCCAGATGCATTAGCCATCAGTGGTCGTACATTCACAGATTACTTACTAGGTAATGTCACACTCAAAGCTGGTGATAATAAGATTGAAATCAAAGCTATTGGTGAAGCTGATACAGCACCAAACATCGATTTCATGAAATTAGTTCCAAACGCCTAATTTAGTTTTCATTAAATAAATACTTGGCCTCTCACTTTGTGAGGGGCCTTTCTATTTGTCTGACTATGCAAAATATAACGATAATTACTAGTAAAAATAAAAGTTGTTCTTATATAATAAAGGTTAGAGAAAGGAATTTGTTATAGAAAAAACATTCGTTTTGAAGTGTTTTTTATAACAAGTAAAATTTTAATAATGAAAAAAGGAAAAATCTTTTTGCCACTCATCGCTTTATCTTTAACATTTGGTTTAGTGGCCTGTGGATCTAACGATGCTAAATCAGGCGATGCCTCCAAGAGTGGTAGTAAACAACCAACAACACAACAAACTTCTAGTGTTCCTAAAAAAGAAACAATCAAAGTTTCTGCTAAAGACAACAAGACAACACTAGAAATGGAAGAAGAAGTCCAATTAAGCGCTAAAGTCGGCGAAGCCGCTGTTGAAGGTGTCACATGGGAAAGTGCTGATGCCACAATTGCTTCTGTCAGCAATGCTGGTTTAGTCAAAGGCTTAAAGAAAGGCGAAGTTGTTATCTCTGCTAAGAAAGATGGCTACAACGCTGGTTCTATTACCATCAACGTTTTAGGCAATAGTATCGTTGTCCAAGTCGAAAGTGGCACAAGTGAAGGTAACGTTGTCACATTCAAAGATTCCCATAACGTTGATACCGATATGGTTAATGCCTGGCCACAAAACGCAGTTTTGACATTAGAATTCAACGCTAAAAAAGCCGGTGCTTATGAACTCCATGTCTTCTGTAGAGCACACGGTGGTTATCAATCCACAAATACAGACGTCTTCGCTGAAACAATGGAAATCAAAGTGAACGATGCTGCAGTTACACTCTCTGGTCAAGCTGAAGGTGGAACATTCACCGATTACAAGATGGCGGAAGTCAACCTTGTTGCGGGTAAGAACACCATGACAGTTAAGAACCTCGCTGCTGATGGAGACGATGGTTCCACATCTATTTCCACAATCGACTTATTCGAATTTGTGCCAAAAGCATAATTAGCAATAATTAAGAAACAATTAGCCTCTCATTCACTGAGGGGCTTTTCTTATTGCATTTATTCTTTCTTATTCGTAGAATAAAAGTGATAAGAGAATATAATATGGCTAATCAAATACATGATGTTTTAATTATAGGTGCAGGTGTAACCGGCACTTTAATCGCGAGAGAACTATCTAAATATCAATTAGATGTTGTGATTCTTGATAAAAGTAATGACGCGGGCAACGCCACTAGTAGCGCCAATTCCGCAATCATCCATTCTGGATATGACCCAGAACCAGGGTCGTTAAAAGCAAAGTTCAATGTTTTAGGTAATGCTTTATTTCCAAAACTAGTGGAAGAGCTTGATGTGCCATTTATTAACTATGGTTCTTTAACCATCGCTATTGAAGATGAACAAATTGAGACTTTAAAGATGCTCGCTGAACGCTCTAAAGTCAATGGTGTTGATGTCAAACTTCTTAATAAAGAAGAAGTCTTAAAAATGGAACCACATCTCAACCTAGAAGTTAAAGGTGCGTTATACGCTCCAACTGCGGGAGTCATCGATCCATTTAACTTAGTGGTTCACGCCATGGAAAATGCGATTGATAATGGTGTCTCATTTTTAAGAAACCATGAAGTTATTAATATTAATAAGAATAAGGATTTATATATAGTAAAAACTAACCAAGAGGAATTAATGGCAAAAGTCGTCATTAACGCTGCTGGTATCAAGGCGGATAAGATTGCCGCGATGGTGGAACCTATTGATTGGGCAATTACCCCAAGAAAAGGTGAGTACTATCTTTTAGATCATTACGCTCCTGGATTAGTTAATTGCACAATCTTCCCATTACCAAGTAAGAAAGGTAAAGGCGTTTTAGTGTCCATTACTTCTTCAGGCAATTATCTCGTTGGTCCATCAAGTGAATTAGCGGAACCAGATGATGTCTCCACTGACGCACCAACTCTTGATAACATCAAGAAAGCTGCGACTTTAATGGTTCCAAGCATTCCATTTAAAGAAACGATTAGAGTGTTCGCCGGTGAAAGAGCAACATGTACTCGTCATGATTTCATTATTGAGTATGCGAAGAGCGACAATCACTTCATCAATGTCGCAGGTATTGAGTCTCCTGGTTTAGCCTCATCGCCTGCTATTGCGGAGTATGTGGTTAATGAATTAGTAAAACCATTAATGGAATTAAAGAAGAACGAAAAGTTCAATCCATGTGTGAAGAAATATCATCGCATGTTCTATTTAAGCGAAGAAGAAAAGTTAGAGACCATTAAGAATGATTCTGATTATGGTGTCATGGTTTGTAACTGTGAACATATTTCTCTAGGAGAAATAAAAGATGCATTATCTAGAAGCTGCCCTCCAGTTTCTATTAAAGGCGTGAAGAGAAGAACAAGAGCGGGCTTTGGTAAATGCCAAGGTGGTTTCTGTCAACCTAAAATCTTAATGCTTCTTGCGGAACACTATGGTGTTTCTCCAACAAAGATACCATTAAACGATGATGGTAGTTATATCATCGATCATGAAATCAAGGAGGCTAAATAATATGAAGCAAATTGATTTAGTGATTATCGGTAGTGGCGCTGCTGGTATGGCCGCAGCGATTGAAGCCAAAAAGAATGGTACTGATGATTTACTCATCTTAGAAAAAGATGAACGTTTAGGCGGCATTTTAAACCAATGCATCCATAATGGTTTTGGTTTAACTGAATTTAAAGAAGAACTCACTGGTCCAGAATACTTACAAAGATTTGTGGACCAAGTAATTGAATTAGGTATCCCATATAAACTAAACGCCCAAGTGACTGATTTATCTAAAGATAAAGTGGTGACATATTCTTCTAAAGAAGATGGTTTAGTTAAGTTACAAGCTAAAGCTATTATTATGGCGACTGGCTGTTATGAAAGAAACGCTGGTGCGATTATGCTTCCAGGCGATAGACCAAGTGGTGTCATTACCGCCGGCACCGCACAAAGATATTTAAACATTAACGGTTTAATGGTCGGTAAACGTGTTGTCATTCTAGGTAGTGGCGACATTGGTTTAATCATGGCGAGACGTCTGACCTTAGAAGGCGCGAAAGTCTTATGTGTTAGTGAAATCATGCCATATAGCAATGGCTTGAATCGTAATATCCAACAATGCTTAATCGACTATGATATCCCATTATACTTATCAAGAACCGTCTCCAAAGTAGTGGGTAAAGATCGTTTAGAAAAAGTCATTTTAAGCGCAGTGGATGAAAACCTACAAATCATTCCAGGAACAGAAATGGAATTTGAATGTGATACGCTCATTCTTTCTGTCGGTTTAATCCCATATGTTTCTTTATTAAACTACATTGATTGTCCAATTAGTTCCACAAAAGGTGCGGTTGTTAATCAATACATGGAAACAGAGATTCCTGGTATCTTTACCTGTGGTAACTGCTTACATGTCCATGACGTCGTCGATTTCGTTTCCCAAGAAGCGAGATTAGCAGGTCAATCCGCCGCGTTATATCTTAAAAATCAAATCGACAATAATGAAGATAGAATCAAAATAAAAGCAGGAAACAATATATCCTACGTTTTGCCTCAATTTGTCTTAAAGAATAGTGTCAATGATTTAACATTTAAGTTCAGAGTGAGAAAGCCTATTAAAGACCAAGTCATCCTAATTAAAAGTGGTGATGTCGTTTTAGGCAAAGCGATGAAGTCCGCTTTAATTCCATCAGAAATGGTAATGGTCAATTTAAGCAAAGATAAATTAAATGAAGTCAAAGATGAAATCGTCATCTCTTCGGAGGATCGCTAAATGAAAGAACTAACTTGCATTGTCTGTCCTAGAGGATGTCGTTTACAAGTCGATGACGACATGAACGTCACAGGCAATTTCTGCCCACGTGGTAAACAATACGCACTTAGCGAGCTTACAAATCCTGTACGTACAATCACAACGTCCATAAGAGTGAGTAACCGCTCCCATACATTAGTGTCCGTGAAGACCACAAATCCAGTGCCAAAAGGCAAGATTTTTGAAGTCATGGAAGAAATTGATAAAATTTCTGTTAAGGCTCCAGTCCGTATTGGTCAAATAGTCAAAACTAAAGTTTTAGGTCTTGATAGTGATATCGTCATTACCAAGAATATTGATTAAAGTCACATTTTTTACAAAAAAATACTAGCGTTTTTATGCTGTTTTGCCGTCTAATTAGTAGGAGGGCAAAACTTCATGAAACACTCAAAATATATCGTCAGTATCTTATCTTTATTCCTTATCACTGGTTGTGAAGGACAACAGTCTTCTAACAACAGTAATCAATCTTCCACTCCAACAGCGCCTTATCGCGAAACTTTAGATATTTATGAAAAGTTTGGAAAAGAAGATAATCTTTCTTTTAAGTTAGAAGAATATGGTGAAAAAGAATTTAAGTTTGCTTCTAAAGAAGCTTCCAGTGTAGCGCTTTATTTTGGCGATAAAGTAATCTCAAATTACAAACCAATGAAGTTATTTGCCGCTGATCTTGATAGAGATGGCTATCGCGAATTGTATTTAGAATACATTCCTGGTAGTGATTCTATGAATCATACACTCTATGGCTATGATCTCCATAGAGATGTAGAACTTCTCAATAAAACTGAAAAAGACCTCCATCAAACTTTGTATTACTATCATTCACTCATGAAGAATAACAATGGTATTACCATTGGTCGTTACATTAGTGCTACTGATGAAAAACCATTTGATTATGCTGATTTATATTACTCCGTCATCAAAGGCGAAAAAGAAGAGATTCATTTCACTTATTCTTGGAGTAAATCTCTCCTCATCAATAAGCTACAAGTTCGTCGAATCGTCAAAGACGATGGTTCAAACCAATTAGCCGAGTCTTACAAGATGGATAACATGAACAATTGTTATTACTTAAACGCTGGAGAAAAATACATCCTCGAAATCAAAGCGGATGTTGATAATGTTTATACTTCCCTTCCAGATAACGTTATTGCACCTTACTCAGTCGAAAATACTGAAGGTAAAAAAGTCTATCTCAATTCATTTGAACAAATCGAACACGATAAAGACCAAGTTTACTATATTCGTTTCAGCGTTGCTGGTAACGATGTCACTAGTAGAATTAGATTGTATCTAAGTGAAAAATACACTGAAATCTATGTGAAAGCTAATAGTGTGACAAATAATGGTTTTGGCGATACTGCTGTCGAATGCACTTTTGCTGATGACCAAGTTACTCGCAGATTTACGCTACCAGAGTTTGAGAGCGATTCTTTTGAAATAAGAAGCGTTGTCGAAGAAAATAATCACTACTATGAACTTTATCGTAACAACGTACTAGTTCTTTCACCTGCCTCATATTATATGTTCGCTTCTGATCTTAATAAGGATGGTTATAGAGAAATCATTTTCCTTGGTGGAAGACGTTATAACAACGTAGTGGTTTATGATATCTATAATTCTAAAGAATTATTAAACTTCGATTTATTCGATAACAAAAACCCAGATGTTTTTAAACCTTCTATGGAATACTGGCATTACTCCTTTGAATTGGAACTGATTAACAATAGAGTTGCTTTGCTTGTTTTTAACGGTTCAAAAACAACTAGAAATTTTGATTACGCATATTTCACCTATTCCCAAGAAAATGGTGTGAAACTTGAATTACAAAACATGTATGAGATTGAAAGTTTTAAATTTGTCTCGCTAATTGATGCAGATGGTAACGCCGTCAATAAAGACAATGATGGCTACTATGGCTTAAAAAGAGACGTTCAATACAAAATAGTGGTCGACGTCAAAAGAAAAGACAATGCTGATTTAGATAAAGTTATTCCAGCCTTCGATAGTGACGCAAACAACTTACCAACTAGCGGAATCTTTATGTCAATTGATGGTGTACGTGTTTACCCAATGGATTTTGATTTTATGTATTATCAAGTGAATCATTCCACTTTTGGCACCAATAGATGGCAATTCACTTTAAACGAGCATTATGCTGACCAAGGCATCATTAAAATGATGTTTGTGGGCTTTAACTTCACATTAAATTACAAGATTGTTGCATAGCCGATTTATTTGCTAAAAATTAGCAAAGTTATCATTTTGTAAATTGCATATCTCTTTTATTATAATTAACTTAAAGGTATAATATCTTTAAGTTGAAACATACTAATGAAAGGAGAACACTGTGGAAGACATTATTAAGGTGTCCGCTTTAGGCGGGCTTGATGAAAACGGTCGTGACTGCTACGTTGTTGAAATCAATGACGATATTTTTGTTATCGATGCTGGTCTTGCTTTACCTGATAAAACTATCCCAGGGGTTGACTACCTTTTAGCGAATGCTCAATATCTTATTAACAATAAAGAGAGAGTGAAATGCTACATTATGACCCATGCTCACGATGAAAACATGGGCGCTCTCAAGTATTTCTATGATGACGCTCCAGCGCCAATTATTTGTACGCGTTTCACCAAACACGTTATTGAAACTCAATTCAATTTCAATACATTAAGAATTCCTCTCGAATTCAAAATCATCCCACCAACAAGCACAGTGGAAATCGCTGGTAGAAAGTTACATTTCTTCCAAACATCCCATAACGCTGCTTTCTCATTTGGTGTGGCTATTGAAACAACTAAAGGCAACATTGTCTATACTAGTGACTTTATCGTTGACTACAGCGTTAAAATCCCAGCATACATTTTCAACCTCAAAGCTTTATCAATTTTAAGTGAAAAGCCAACATTCTTATTGATGAGTGAATCTAAAGGCGCTAACCACGAAGGTTATTGTGCTCCTCATCACCGTGTCACTCCATTGATTGAGAAATATTTCTCCAATGGTGGAAGAAGAATCTTTATTGACTGCTTCTGGCAGAACTTCTTCCGTATTTCTGAAATCATTGATCTCTGTATTGAAAATAACAAAAAGTTATTCTTCTATAACGACTTTACAAGACGCATTATGAAAATGCTTATGGAATTCAATCCAAATCGTATTCCACCAAGCATGATCGTCAATAAAGAAGACTTACTTAGAGTAAGAGAACAAGAATTAGTCATTCTCATGCTCGGTCAAGGCGAAGAATTATACGAAGAATTAATTAAAATCGCTGATGGCACTAACGAAGATAAGAGAGTGCGTTTAAACAAACGTGATATCTTCATTAATGCTGGTTTACCAACCCCAACATTAGAAACAATAGCAACACGTAGTATCGACTACTTATACCGTACTGGTGCGGAAGTCGTGTGGATCAAAAAGAATCAAATCACCGCGATGCACGCTAGACAAGATGACCTCAAGTTCTTCTTGTCCGTCTTAAAGCCAAGATACTATTTACCAGTGCGTGGTAACTTTGTTAACTTAATGGCTAACGCCAAATTAGCGTTATCCATGGGCATCGGCTTGAATCACACTAATGTGTTTATCTTGGATAATGGTATGCAATTGTGCTTTAACGAAATTGGTAGACCATCCATCCTTCCAAATAACCCAGCCATTATGCCAACTCACCCAATCTTAGTTGATGGTAGTGGCGTGTCCACAAGCGTTAGTGAAAACATCGTTAATGACCGTCGTCAATTAAGTGTTGATGGTGTGGTTGTTATCGCAGTGACTATTTCTGAAACAGAAAATAGAATTATCGCTGGTCCAGACTGTCAAATGAGAGGCTTTGTCTACGTTAAAGAAGCTGAGCCATTATTAAAATCAATCGCTAATATCTTCATTGATGAAGTGACAACAGCGTTATCTGTTAACAATCATAATTACGAAGAAATCAAGGCCAATGCTCAAGAAAGAATACGCCGCTTCATTAAGCGTGAAAACGGGCGTGAGCCAATGATTATTCCAATCATCGTAACCAAGTAGAAAAAGCACAAAAATAATTGTGCTTTTCTTTTCGATTTTTCTTCACTTGCAGGCACGCATATACTTATAATATAGGTATGAAAGAAAAGAAGCCATTTGTTGCAAACAAAAATCACTTTTTCATCTTCATAGGGTTGTTCTTATGCTTATTTAGTTTAATCCTATGTTTGAACACAAGTATTGGTGCTCACTACGTGTCCACCCCATTTGTTTTTACCTTTGGATCTTTAGCGTATCTTGTCTATATCGCTATTATCCTCATCGGCTTAAGAATGATATTTGCTAAGAAGTTCATCAAGATTAAGATTGGTGTTTACTTCTTCGGGACAATCTTCCTTCTTGTTGCCGGTTTCATGCTTTACGCTCATTTCATTTCTTTGAATTATTTAGGTAATGGAAACTTCATTGCGTTTAGCACAAATAATGAAATTAAATCAATTGCTTTCGCTGATGTGTATGATGGTATCTTCAATAACTTCAAATCACAATATAACGAAATTATGACTTTAAGCCCAGTGATGTATCCTCTAGGATCTGGCATTATTGGTTATTTCTTAGTTGCTCTATTCAATAATATCTTCGGTGTCTCCTTTGGAGCGCTTATCGTGGCGATTATCTTCGCTGTTTTAGGTATCTTCCTATACTTCCTCCCATTAATTCTCCGTTCTATCGGTAAAGAGAAAGATAAAGAAGCCAAGCCACAACAAAAAGAAGAAAGCGAAACTGTTTCTGATATCTCTCCAAATAAGGCCGCTCCTCAAAAGGTCAAAAACATTGATGTCATTAAAGAAGCTTCCAAGATTGATCCGGATACCTATGAAAGTGAAATCATGGGTTTACCAAGAAGAAACAATTCTATTTCTTCCCCAACATTTGTTGAACAATCGAGTACCGCGAACGATTTCTCCATTAGTGAGAATGGTTCCTTTAAACCCGCTAAATTCGTTACTGAAAGTAATAAAAACGGACAACAAGAAATTCCTGCTCCAACTCCATTAGTGGAACATCCTTCTTTAGAAGAAGCCACCAAGAGCGAACAATTAGAACTCGATTTTGACGCTGTTCCAGAACTTAACCAAGAATTAATTCAACAAAAACCAGTCTTTGAAGAACCAAAGGCTGTTACTAATAATCCTGCTCCTCAAGCGGCGCCTGCGCCTGTTATGCCTGCTGCTCAACCAGTGCCAGAAAAGCCAAAACCAAAAGAAAGAGTTAAATGGATTCAACCAAGCGCTGATGTGCTCAATACTTATGAAACAAGCGAAGCGCAAGCTTTAAATGAACGTGTCGCGGATGAAAGAAAAGAACTCATCAACATCGCCTTTAACGATTTCGGTGTTGGTGCGCACGTTGAAGACTACACAATTGGTCCAAGTATTACTCGTTTCAATATTAGATATGACCATAACGTTTCCGCTAGAAGCGTTAATAACATGGTCCAAGATATTCAAATTCGTTTAAGTGGTGTTTCCGCGAGATTTGAATCTATCGTTGAAGGACAATCCTCTTCTGGCTTAGAAATTCCTAACGCTTCTGTCACCACAGTTTCCTTTAAGGATGTCTATGAAGCACTTCCTGATGTTAAAAAACATCCATTAGCTGTCGCTTTTGGTAAAAATATTGAAGGTGAAGTGATTTACGCTGACTTTGATGAATTCCCACATGCCTTAGTCTCAGGTACCACTGGTTCTGGTAAATCCATCTTCATTAACTCTGTTATTGTCAGCTTAATCATGCGTAACTCACCAGATGATTTAAAACTCGTTTTAGTGGATCCAAAGAAAGTTGAAATGTCCCGTTATAAAGACATGCCACACTTACTTTGCCCAATTATTACTGAAGCTCAAGAAGCAAAGCTTTTAATGGATAAGCTATGCAAAGAAATGGAAGATAGATATGCCTTATTCGCTAATAGTGGCTGCTCCAACATTAAAGAATTTAATGAAGACGCTCCAGGCTTAGGTTTAGATAGACTTCCATATATCGTCATCTTCTTTGATGAATATGCTGATATGGTTGACCAATGTAAAGAAATCTCCATGCCAGTTGTTTCTATTGCCCAAAAAGCTAGAGCTTGTGGCATTCACCTTTGTATTGCAACACAACGTCCATCAACAAACGTTGTTACCGGTGTTATTAAAGCTAACTTACCAACTCACGTCGCTTTAATGATGGCAAGCTATACAGACTCCATGACCATCATTGGTGAAGGTGGCGCGGAAAAACTTATTGGTAAAGGCGATATGCTTGTCCAAAGCCCACTCGTCTCACGTATTGGCTGCGTGCGTTTACAAGGCTGCTTCATCCATCGTCAAGAAATCAGCCGTGTCGTTGGTTATTTAAAGGAACACTATGAAACTCATTACGATGAGAAGTTCCTCAACTTAGAAGAAGAAGCCACTCAAGCGGCTAATGAATATATGAATACGCCAGAGTTCAAAGAACATGGCAACACCGAAGAAGAAAGATATCAATCCATCAAAGAATGGGTTATGACACAAGAATTTATGTCCATTTCGCGTATCCAACGTGAATGTGGTGTTGGTTTCAACCGCGCTGGTAGATTCTTCCTCCGCTTACAAAGTGAAGGTGTAGTCGGTAATGAAACCGAAGGCAATAAAGGCTGCCGTGTCATGGTCCAAGATAAATTCGGTAGTGATAACAGCGCTGTTAGTAGCGACGAACAAACCTATTTCAGGAGTGACGACTAATAATGGTTAGTTACCTAAAAGCCAAGTTAACAGCTTGGAAGAGGATCAATATCGTTTTATTCACCGATATGCCTCGTCCAGAAAAACTAGCTATCTCTCTCTTCAAAGAAGAGAAACTCATCAAAAAACTCACAAATGCGCATTTTACAAGCATTAATAATTTATATATCACCGACCTTTTATTAGACGAAGATTACGAACTTGGTAAAAACTATCGTCTTTTAGTCGGTGATTTAAGTTTTACCAATATCGATTTAAGCGAAGCTGTTTATTTCACTGATTTCGATGATCGTTATTTTTATAACGGTAATGACTTAGGTAACAACTACCATAAAGACTACACTGAGTTTGTCGTGTGGGCTCCTTTAGCGGGTGATGTTAAAGTCAAACTAATCTCCCTTAATGATGAAGTTATCGTCAAAGAAATGGTGAGGGAAGATAAAGGTATTTATCGCTTAAAAGTCGATGGCGATTTGTTAAACTACAAATACCGCTATATCATCAACAACTATGGTGTTATTACTGAGGCGAAAGATTTATACGCTAAAGAAGTAAGCTTGAATAGTGAGTATTCAGTCATTATCGATACTGAAGAACTATTAAAAATCGCTAACGTTGCTCCAAAAACCAAGATTGAACAAAACGTTGATGCAATTATCTATGAAACACATATTCGTGACCTCAATGAAGGTAACTTTAATGATACTGTGAATAAAGGCAAATACGTTGGCTTTGCAGAAACTGGTCGTAAGAGCATTGGTGGTCATCCAGCGGGTCTCGATTACATTAAATATTTAGGCGTTACCCATGTCCAACTCCAACCAGTTTTAGACTTTGAAAGTAAAGACGATCAAAAGGTTAGTGACTGGTATAACTGGGGCTATGACACCCTTTCATTCTTTGCTTTAGAAGGCAGTTACGCTCTTCATCCAGAAGTGCCTGCTTCCCGTATTTTAGAATTTAAAAACTTAGTGAATAAATACCATGAAAATGATTTAAGAATCGTCATGGATGTGGTTTTTAACCACATATTTGCCTACGAAACTAGTGACTTTGAAAAGACAGTCCCACATTATTATTTCCGTAGAAGAAAGAACCATTATTTATCCAACGCTTCAGGATGCGGTAATGACTTTGCTAGTGAAAGAAAGATGGCTAGCAAAATCATCGTCGACAGTGTGAAATATCTTTTCAAATACTTCGATATTGATGGTTTAAGATTTGATCTCATGGGCTTACTTGATATTAAGACCGTGAAAGCCTGCTATCAAGAAGCAAAGAAGATTAAAAAAGACGCCATTATATACGGCGAAGGCTGGGATATGGGTGAAGAATTACCAAAAGAAGAAAAGGCTAGCAAAAATAACTTTGCCGCTTTAAAAGAAATCGGTTTCTTCAACGATTCATATCGTGATATTGTCAAAGGTCCTTCCTCTCCATTTTCTTTACATGAGAAGGGCTATATCTGTGGTAATACAAGCTATGCCTTCGGTTTAGATTATGCCTTCCACGCTGGTGTTTTACCATTATCCTACCAACCAATGTTTAACAACGCTAATCAAAGTGTTAATTATCTTGAATGTCATGATAACAACACACTCTATGATAAATTGCTCGTTTCTAACGCTTTTGAAGATGAAAAATTGCATTTAGATCGTGTAGCTTTAGGCAATCAAATTCTTCTTCTCTCATTTGGTATTCCTTTAATCCACGCTGGTCAAGAAATTGGTCAAAGCAAAGATGGATTAGACAATACCTATAAGACAGTTGGGGTTAACAATCTCAATTATCGACTTATCGATGAACGCTTTGACATGGTCAATCGTTTCCGCCTTTTCAATATCCTGCGTAAGAAACTAGCTTTTACACGCCTAACTTCTGCTTCTGAAATGAAGGGCTTTTTCGAAATATCCCATTGGGATAATGGTGTTTACGTTTTATCTTGTAAGGGGAAAAACGTCATCGCTAACGAAAAAGAATTTGTCATCCTCATCAATCCAACCGGTGAAAAGATCTCCTTTGTTTTGGATGACTACTATACCGTCGTTGATGGAGTGGATGTAAAAAACAAAATTACTGTAAAAAACGGTTTTCTTCTAGGATCAACATTATTACTTCTTTATAGGTAATAATTTAGTGAAAGGAGGAAATCAATATGATTTCCACGGTTTCCCTATTGGGACAAGCGGATGATATTATCAAAGAACATCCAACATTTCGACTCATTAATTTAGAAACAATTGATGCGTTTGAAGAAGCAGTTACTGTAAGTAAAATCCCATGTATGTACTGGGATAGAAGTACTTGTAATCCACTTACGAAAATACCTAATGGTCACTTTGTTTGCATTTTTGGTAGAATTGAACACAATCCTGCAATAGGATTATATGTACTAGCACACGAAGTGCGTCATTTCCCATCAAATTTGAAAGAACACAATAAAGACAAAGACGAAAAAGAAAAAGGTAAGTAGTTTATGTTTCATTACTCAAGAGCGGTGTTAAGAGTCGGTGGTCGCTTATTAGGGGCCTGTCTTTTCACGTTTGCGAGATGGGCTAAACACTTAGAAAAATATCCATTCCCAATGCGTCACGCGAAGTTTAGAAAGATTTCTAAACAAACCTCTGATGCCTTACAAGTGGATTTACATTTCTTTGGCTTAGAGAATATTCCACAAGATGAAACATTCTTTTTAGTGTGTAATCACATGTCCGCTTTTGATCCATTGCCTTTCTTAGTGGCAATTCCAACCCCTACAACATTTGTCGGTAAAGACGAATTAAACAGAGTTCCGCTTTTAAAGACAGCGATTAAAGCGTTAGATGTTAAGACAATTGAACGTGATAATTTAAGACAATCACTGAAAGTGATGTTGCAAGTGGAAGAAGACTTAAAGAAGAAAGAAAGAAACTGGATGATCTTCCCAGAAGGCACAAGAATTCATGACCAACAATTACCAGTTGGTGAATTCCATCACGGGACATTTAGACCTGCGATTAAATCTGGTGTGACCATTTTACCTGCCGCTATCTGGGGCACATACCGTGTTTTAAAGATGAAACCACAGTTTAGAAGATATCCAGTCTATGTTTCATTCTTAAAACCTATCACAAAAGAAGAGTATGCTTCTTTGAATACATCTGATCTAGCGGAGATTACTAGAAAGATGATTCAAAAAGAAATCACATATCACTTAAGACCTCTTGATCATAAAATCATGAGCGAAGCGAAGGAAAAGAATTATCGCTTCAATATGATTATTTAAGAAAGCTTTTTACGTAATCCTTTTGGCAAACGATTTTTAACGATGCGTCCATCGCTTTTAGCGATGTCCACATTAATTCCTTCGTATCTTAAAAGGACATAGCCTTTAGTAACACTTCGATTGATACTTTCCCCAAGGTAGTATTTCTTTAGCTCCTCTTGAGTAATGTCTAACGTATTAGAAAATTCTTTAACAAAATGGGCGTAGTGGTAATCGTAACGAACATCACCCTTATCAACTTGTCCCACTTTGACACCGTTTCTAACGATATTTAAGTATTTATAGTTAAATTCTTTATCGGCGAGATATAAGAAGTCGCCATACTTTTGCATTATTTGATAACCATTTGTTGGTATCGCAAAAGGTAATTTATTCTTGCTTGGCTTATTCGCTGTTTCTTTAAGTACACCTGGTTTTTTAATTAAGCAGACGTAGTGACCTTCGCCAGGAAATAAAGATGGTAAGAGATGAATACCTAAAGGTTTAGAAGGATTAACAAAGTATAAAGGATTAACCTCTATTTCTTTAATTGTGGCGTCACTGTAATTTAGTAAATACTCAATAACTTCCTCATCTTCTTCATAGGAAAATGAGCAAGTTGAGTAGACCATTTCGCCACCTTCTTTAAGCATTCTATAAGCATATAAGATTAGCTCTTTTTGGATTTCAGCGTACTTAGTCACTTTAGCGTAAGACCAATCGTCTTTCATTTCGCTTTGTTTTCTAAACATCCCTGATCCAGAACATGGAGCGTCTAAAATAATCTTGTCGAATGTATTCAAATAGTGTTGATAAATACTAGAAAAATCATTATTCACAATGAGAAGATTTCCTCTTCCCATTCTTTCAGCGTTCTCACTAATAGCGTAAGCGCGTGTTCTCGCTAAATCGTTAGCGACGATTAAGCCAGTATTCTTCATAAGTAAGGACGCTTGCATACTTTTACCACCGGGGGCGGCGCATAAATCTAAAACGATTTCGCCTTCTTTTGGATTAAGCAAAAAAGCTGGAAGCATCGCACTTGGTTCTTGCAAATAAAAACAACCTAATTCGTGATAAATACTTTTGCCTAATTCAAGCTCATTTTTATTGTATAAAAAGGCGTTAGGAATGATTGGGTGTCTTTTTAAAGACGGATAAAGATTGAGCAAAGTTTCTTGACTCATCTTTTCTTCGTTTAAAAGTAAAGCGTGTTGACTCTCTCCTTCTAGAGATTGCTTTAACGCTTCGATTTGTTCATCGTTTAGGTATGTTTTTAAATGATTAAAAAAGTCCATCGTTAATATATTAACTGATAGACCTTGTATTATCAATTTGACTGACGACTTTTTCGATATCGTATTTTCCGCTTTTATTTTAATAAAGAGCTGTGTTATTATCTTCTACTAAATGTTTTCAACATTTTATGTTATATTAAAAAGTGAGGTATATCTTATGAGAATGGTCGATTTAATCATTAAAAAAAGAGAAGGTCATGCTTTAAGCCGTGAAGAAATCGCTTTCTGGATTGACGGTTACGTTAATGGTGTTATTCCAGATTACCAAGTCAGTGCGATGAATATGGCTATCTTATTCAAAGGCATGAGTGAAGAAGAAGTTATTAACTTAACTGATTTAATGGAACACTCTGGTGAGACATTAGACTTATCCAGCCTTAAAGGTGTTAAAGTTGATAAACATAGTACCGGTGGTGTTGGTGATAAGACATCCTTGGTCCTTGGACCAATGGTTGCTGCTTGTGGTGCGACATTCGCTAAATTAAGTGGTCGTGGTTTAGGCCATACTGGTGGTACATTAGATAAATTAGAATCCATTCCAGGTTTAACTATTCAAGTTAATGGTGATCGTTTCATTAACCAAGTTAATAAGATTGGTATCGCCATCGCAGGCCAAACTCAATCTTTAGTTCCTGCTGATAAAAAGATGTATGCTCTTAGAGACGTGACAGGTACAGTCGAATCCATTCCTTTAATTGCTGCTTCCGTTATGTCTAAAAAGTTAGCAGCGGGTACAGACGCTATCTTGCTCGATGTTACCTTAGGTAATGGTGCCTTCATGAAAGACATCAACCAAGCTAGAGTTTTGGCTAAATTAATGGTCAAAATCGGTAATGGTTTAAACCGTGATACACGCGCTGTTTTATCCAACATGAACGAACCTTTAGGTTTAGCGGTTGGTAACGCATTAGAGGTTAAAGAAGCAATTGCCGCTTTACATGGTGAAGGCCCAGAAGATTTAATGGAACTTTGCTATATCACAGGTAGCATTATGCTTGAACAAGCACACATCTGTAAGAACTATGAAGAAGGCCGTAAGATGCTTGAAGAATGCATTAAAGATGGCTCTGCTTTCAATAAGTTCTTAGAAATGGTTGCCGCTCAAGGTGGCGATGTGGAATACATCTTACATCCAGAGAAGTTCAACGTCGCTAAAAACATCATTCCAATCTATGCTCAAGAAGAAGGCTATGTTAAAGGTATCAACGCTTTAGAAATCGGCTTATCTTCCATGACTTTAGGTGGTGGTAGAGAAACACTTGATGATGTCATTGATATGGCCGCTGGCATCATGCTCAATAAGAAGATTGGTGACTACGTCAAAGAAGGCGAAGTCTTGTGCTACTTACATTCTAATAAGAATGTTACATTAATTAATAGAGTGGCTAAGAATGTTTTCAATGCTTTTGAAATTAGCAAAGAATTCGTTGAAAAGCCACAAGTTGTCTTAGAAGTTATTCAATAAAATGAGAGTTGTATTAACGACAGTTTTAAATGCATCAGTCACCATTGATGGTCAACTTTATAGTAAGATTGATCGTGGCTTTTGTTTGCTCGTGGGTTTTACCCATACAGACAACCAAGCCATTGTTGACAAGATGATTGATAAGATTCTTGGCTTAAGAGTTTTCTCAGATGATAGAGGTCTAACAAACCTCTCGTTAAATGACGTAAATGGTCAAATTATGTCAGTCAGTCAATTCACTTTATATGCGGATGTGACTGGTGGTAGAAGACCATCGTTCGTGAACGCGATGAAACCTGACCAAGCTAAAGAATTATATGCTTACTTCAACAAAGCTTTAGAAGCCAAACATGGCCCAATTGCCACAGGCATCTTTGGCGCTGACATGAAAGTAAGTAGTGTAAATGATGGACCGTTTACAATTGTCTTAGACAGTGAGGAATTATTTAAATAATATGAAGGTGTTATTAGGTCTTTCTGGTGGTGTTGATAGTGCGGTCTCCGCTTATCTCCTTTTAAAAGCGGGTCATGAAGTAACCGGTTGCTTTATGCGTAACTGGGATGCTTTAGCCAATGGTGACTACCTTGGTAATCCCACAATCAACAACGACCAATGCCCACAAGAAAAAGACTATGATGACGCCCAAAAAGTTGCCGATAAATTAGGCATCAAATTATTAAGAATTGATTATATCAAAGAGTACTGGGATAACGTTTTCACTTATCTCATCAAAGAATATGAATGTGGTAGAACTCCTAATCCAGACATTTTCTGCAACAAATATATCAAATTTGGACCATTCTTAAAGTACGCTAAAGAACATGGCTATGATGCCATTGCCATGGGCCATTACGCGAAGCGTATTGATAAAGATGGTGTAGCGTATTTGCTTAAGAGTTTTGATAAAAACAAAGATCAAACATACTTCTTAAGTCAAATCAGCCAAGAACAATTATCTTTCTGCTTATTCCCATTAGGGGATATTGATAAACCAGAAGTTAGAAGAATTGCCCATGAACTCGATTTAGAATCAGTTATGGACAAAAAAGATAGCACTGGTATCTGCTTTATTGGTGAAAGAAACTTTAAAGACTTCTTAAAGAACTACATCCCAGCTCAAAAAGGTGACATCGTTGATATCGAACGCAACCGCAAAATCGGTGAGCACGAAGGCGCGATGTATTACACAATCGGTCAAAGAAAAGGCTTAGGTATCGGTGGCATCCACGGCGAAGAAGCTAAAGGCTGGTTTGTCGTTGATAAAGACATCAAAAAGAATATTGTCTATGTCGCTAGTGGCGATGAAAGCAGTTATTTATATTCCAGAAGCTGCACAGTCACTAATTTAAACTGGATTAGTAAGAAGCCAGAAATTAATCAAAGATTAAACGCTAAATTTAGGTATCGTCAAGCCGATAATCCAGTCATTATTTCGGATATTAACGATGATCAAATTACTTTAACATTTGTGGAGCCAATTAAAGCGGTCACACCAGGTCAAGCCGCTGTCATTTATGACGGAGATATTTGTCTCGGTGGTGGCTTAATTGATAAAGTTATCAAATAGTTATAGTTTTTATCATTAGTTTATGATAAATTAATGTCGCAAAGCAGGAAGCCAATCCATCTATTAACCTAGTAGCGAGTATCTAGTGGTGAAAAGGATACAGGAGCGTAATGGAAAGCCACTTCCGAAGATTCGGGTAATGCCGACGTTAGAATAACGATTTATTCTTAAATAAGTGCTCTCAACATTATTGAGAGAATAAGGATGGTACCGCGGAGAAATCCGTTCCTTAGAAGAGGTACTTTTTATTTTTTGGAGGTATAACTATGAAGTACATGCAATCCAAAGACATTCGTAGAATGTGGTTAGACTTCTTCGCCAGCAAAGGTCACCATATCGAGCCAGGTTCTTCTTTAATTCCAAAGAACGACCCAACTTTGTTATGGATCAACGCTGGTGTTGCGGCCTTAAAGAAATATTTTGATGGTAGTGAAATCCCAGTCAGTAGAAGAATTACCAACGCCCAAAAATGTATTAGAACAAACGACATCGAAAACGTTGGTGACGCCACTCACTTAACTTTCTTTGAAATGTTAGGTAACTTCTCCATTGGTGACTACTTTAGAAAAGAAGTCATTCCATGGGCTTGGGAAATGCTCACCAGTGAAAAATGGTTTAATTTTCCAAAGGAAAAACTTTATGTCACCTATCACCCAGATGATTTAGAAACAAAGAAATGCTGGATGGATGCTGGTGTGCCTGAAGACCATTTAATTATTAAAGAAGATAACTTCTGGGAAATCGGTGAAGGTCCATGTGGTCCTGATACAGAAATTCACTTCGATAGAGGTGAAAAGTTTGATCCAGAAGGTGTTGGCCTAAAACTTTTAATTGAAGATTTACCAAACTTCAGATTCGTCGAAATTTGGAATATCGTCTTCTCTCAATTTAACAGTGAAATTGGTAAAAAGAGAAGTGAATATAAAGAATTACCGAGTAAGAACATCGATACCGGTGCGGGCTTAGAAAGATTCGTTACTGTTATCCAAGGTACAGATACCTGCTACGAAACAGACTTATTCTGGCCAATGATTCAAAAGACTGAGCAAATCAGTGGTAAGAAGTACGCTGATAACATGCGTGCCTTTAGAGTTATCGCTGACCACATTAGAACAATTACCTTCGCTTTAGCGGATGGTGAATCATTCTCTAATGAAGGTAGAGGCTACGTTTTACGTAGATTACTCAGAAGAGCGGTCCGTTATGGCAAAGTCTTAGGCATGGAAAAACCATTCTTATTTGAACTCGTTAGTGTCGTTGCTAACAACATGCAAGACTATTATCCTTATTTATTAAATAAACAAGAATTCGTCGCTAAGATTGTCAAAGCTGAAGAAGAAAAGTTCATTAAGACTTTAACAAATGGCGAAGCCTTATTAATGAAACTTATCAAAGATAACAAAGCCGTCAGTGGTGCTGATGTCTTCAAACTCTATGATACATTTGGTTTCCCAAAAGAATTGACAATCGAAATTTGTGAAGAACAAGGCATCAAAGTGGATCTTGAAGAATTCGAAAAGCTCATGAAAGAGCAAAGAGAAAGAGCGAGAACCGCGCGTGGTGACCAACAATCCATGAACAAGCAAGCGATTGATTTAATGAACTGCAAAGTCGCTTCTAAATTCAACTATGGTAGTGCACCAATTGAAGCCACAGTTGTGGCCTGCTTCAAAGATGGCAACAAAGTCGATTCTTTAGACGATGAAGGCGAAATTATCTTAGATGAAACAAACTTCTACGCTGAAAGTGGTGGTCAAGTCGCGGATACAGGTGTTATTGAAAATAACAATGTTTCCATGAAAGTCACTAATGTCATCAAAGCGCCTAATAAACAACACTTACATTCCGTGAAAGTGATGTTCGGTGAAGTGAAAGTTGGTGACAAAGTCACAGCGAAGATTGATGAATTCCGTCGTACTTTAATCGCTAGAAATCACTCATCAGTCCACTTATTACAACAAGCTTTAACTGAAGTCTTAGGTGACCATATCGCTCAACATGGTTCCTATGTGAATGAAGAATATTCTCACTTTGACTTCAATCACTTCCAAAAGATGAGCCCAGAGCAAATCGCGGAAGTTGAAAGAAAAGTTAACCAATACATCGCCCAAGCGATTAAAGAAGAAACATTTGTCCTTCCAATCGAAGAAGCTAAAAAGATGGGCGCTAAAGCCTTATTTGATGATAAATATGGCGATACAGTCAGAGTTGTCACCTTTGGTGATGTCTCTAAAGAATTCTGTGGTGGTACCCACGTTACTAACACCAGCGATATCGGTGTCTTCGTCATTGAATATGAAGAATCCGTTGCCGCAGGTATTAGAAGAATTCAAGCGAGAACCTCTTTCGGTGCTTATGAACTCTTAAAGAAGAGAGAAAATGTCTTAGCTCAAAGCCGTGACTTATTAGGCATTGGTTCCATCTATGATGTTCCAACCAAGATTAAAGGCTTACAAGCGGAAAAAGACGGTTATCGTAAAGAAGCTGAAACCTTGAAACAAAGATTAGCGAACGCCACAAGTGGCAACCTCGCTAATGAATTCGTGGAACAAGATGGCTTAGTGGTCTTATTCAAATATTTGAAAGATCAAAAGCGTGATTCTTTATTAAAGATTATTGATAGCCTTAAGGCTAATAAAGATAATTACCTCATCGCTTTAGTCGGTGAAGAGAATGGTGGTTATCCAGTTGTCGTTGGCGCTTCTAAAGTCGCGAACGATAAAGGTTATCTCGCTGGTAAGTTAGTTAAAGATATTGCTTCCTTACTCGGTGGCTCTGGTGGTGGTCGTCCAGACTTAGCCTCAGGTGCTGGTAGAGATATCGCAAAGATTGACGAAGCTAGAAAACTTCTCATTAAATAACTATTAAGACTGGGTGTTACAAAACATCCAGTTTTATTTTTAGCGGTTTTCACAATTACTATCGTCTTAATTAGTGAGAGGTGAAAAGATATGAAGAAAATCATTTGTTTAGCCATTGCATTACTTAGTTTATGTAGCTGCGCTAATGGCGCCCGTGACGGCACTTCCGTAAAAGGAAAACGCACGACTTATTGTAGTTGTTTGGAACCTAATCCAACTCCTAATTTAGATGCATATAATTTTAGTTACGCTGACAAACTTGATGTACAAATTAATAAGATTAGATCAGGACAAAGTGTTTTAGATATTTCAGGAGAAAATAACAAACTTTTCTTTGATAGCTACAGTGATTTTCAAACCTTTGCCGACCAACTAAAAACTAAAGAAGAATACGGCAATTACTCAGAAACCATTAAGTTTTTTGACGCTGTTAAAGAGGAGAGCTTTAATGAGAAAAACCTCTTTATGACCGCGGAATTATCTGTTGGTAGCAGTGCCTTTTCTCATACCTTTGATGGTGTTTATCTTAAAAACAATACTTTGTATCTACACGCTATTAGGAGTGGTATGGATTCCCTTCCAGATGGCATGAGCGTGGATATGCAAGTGTTCTTTGAATGTGGATATTTTTGGCTAAATAAGGATATTAGCTTCACTTCGTATCAATTAATTATCGATAAGGCTACTAAACCACAACCGATGGTTATAGAATTAGATTAATGAAAAAGATTGTAACTTTGTTAACATCGTTGTTACTTATTACTGGGTGCGCGAATAACGCTTCCTCTTCTGTCGTTGTTATTGATAAAGATGACAAGGTTTTAGAGGAGTTTTACCAAACTCCAGAATATATTTCTTCAAAGAGTAAACTCATTGATTCCACAAGTTCTAATATTGGTATGTCCTTTGCTTCTTATGAAGAAAAAGAAGAGTTTAAAAATCAACTAAAAGCCAAGAAAAATGCGGACAGTGAAGACTACACTGGCATGATAGAATATTTAGACAACATCGGAGAAAGTCGCTTTGAAAACTTCAACTTAATTTTTACTTCCGATATGTCGTTAAAGAATAGTTCATTCTCTCATAAATTTGATGGCTTATTCTTAAAAGATAGTCTTCTCACAATCAAGGTGATTTACACGAATGATCCATACGATTACGAGATGCAAACTGTCAACGACAGAGTTTACGATTTATTTGCTATTTTTGTGAGGAAAGAAGTCACTTTCCGTATCACCACAACAACCATAGAAACTAAACTTTATAAATAATTATCTAACGTTAATTTTTATAACTTGTTAATATATTAACGTGGTAAAAAAATATCTCGCTTTAGATTTAGGAACAAAAACACTCGGAGTAGCCTATAATGACGCTCTCGGTTTTGTGCACGGTTTAGAGACATTCCGCTTCGATAGAAACCAATATATCGTCGCTAGAAAGCACGTCGTTGAACTTACTGAAAAGATGATGATTAATGATATCGTGATTGGTATGCCTCTTCATCTTTCTGGCGAACAAAGTGAGATGAGCCAAAACGTTTTACGTTTTATCGATGATTTAAAGAAAGAAAAACCATCATTAAATATCGATACAATGGACGAGAGATTATCAAGTGTTACAGCGAACAATTTCATCTCCGATAGAGGAATGAATCATCAACAAAGAAAAGACAATGTTGATAAGATTGCCGCTTGTGTCATTTTGGATACATATTTACGAATGAAAGGAAACTAATTATGGAAATCAAAAACGAAAAGCAAATGATTGTTACCGATAACGAAGGTAAAGAACACTTAATGCAAATCCTTTTCACCTATGAAAACGAAGAAAGAAACACATCATATGTTTTCTTCTATGATACCGAAGATAAAGACGAAGAAGTCGTCGTCATGCGCTACACCGAAGATGGTGATTTAAGCCCAATTGAAGATGACGAAGAATACGAAGAAGTTGAAGAAGTTTTTAATGCTTGGCAAGACGATCCAAAAATCCAAGAATTGAAGCAATCTGATAAATAAAATAAAAACATAGCATTATTTATGCGATATTGATATAATATCGCTTGCAGAAATGAGGTAATTATATGGCAGACAAACAAAAACTTACCAAAGCTGGTTATAAAAAATTACAAGATGAATTAAAGTATTTAGTCGATGAAGCTCGTGAAGAAGTTAAGAGACAATTAGCCGAAGCTCGTGCTCAAGGCGACTTATCTGAAAACGCTGACTACGACGCTGCAAGAGGCAAACAAGCTGAAGTCGAAGGTCGTATTAAAGAAATTGAAAACATTTTAGCGAATGCTGAAATTATCGAAGAAAGCAAAACCAATTCTAAGAAAGTCGGTTTAGGTTCTACCGTCACAATCCGTTTTTTAGAAAACAATAAAGAAGCTTCATACATGATTGTTGGTACAGTTGAATCTGACCCAGTTAACGGCAAGATTTCCAACTCCTGCCCATTAGGTGAAGCCTTAACCGGTAAGAGCGCTGGTGACATCATCGAAGTCAAAGCCATCAAGACTTACAAGGTTGAAATCTTAAAAATTGAAGTAAAATAAAAGAAATTTTCAAAATTTTAGGAAAAAAATCAATTTAGCCTCCTATTTATTAAGTAGGAGGTTTATTTTTTTATGTTAAAAGTTTTAATTGGTGTGACTGTTGTTGCATTCATCGTCATCATTGGTTTTTTAGTCATTGATCCAGACTTAAATCCAGTTGGTACAGCGAATAGCAATAACATCACCGAAGTGTCGAACCAAAACGGCAGTAAGTACACGATTGAAGGTGAGGTCTACAAAGCTGGAACGTACGTTCTAAGCGATGGAATTACCATGCATGACTTATTGGAAGCCGCTGGTGGAACAACCGCTAACGCAGACGAATTAGCGTTCTATGAGACCGCTAAACTAAAAGCGGGCACGACTTATTACATTGCTAGTAAGTTTGATGAGAATGATATTTGTTCCAAAAGTGAAATCAGTAAGGTTAATATCAATCAAGATGATGCTTCTACTTTAATGTCCGTTAATGGTATTACCACATCCATTGCTAGTTCCATTGTTTCCTATCGTACAGAAAACGGTATTTTTAATACCGTCGAGGACTTATTGAACGTGTACGGAATTGGCAACGCGACCTATCATAAGATTCGTAACTACGTTATCTTGCATCAGTGATCATCTTTCTTTTCTTTATTGGCTTTTATCTAGGTAACGTTATTACCAGGTCTTTATTAATCCTTTTAATAGTGACCATCTTATTTCTCCTCTTTGTTTATAAAAGGTTTAAATTAATTCCTTTATTTATTTCTTTAGGAGGGGTAGTTCTAGGCTTTGGGCTATCTTTTGTACATATCTCCTATAACAAAACAACTTATTCGGGATTTGTGTATACCGCGAAAGAGAACTACTTCCTCCTTAACAGTGGAGGAGAAAGGCTTTATGTTTATTCCAAAGGTCACACCTATGATTTAGGTGATTACCTTTCTATAGAAGGTAAAAAGGAAGAATTAGACTTTGCGACTTTAGAATCCGGCTTTGATTTTAAGGAATATCTAAATAACAAAGGTGTCTTTCATTCATTAAACGCAAAACGCATTAATGTTAAGTGGCATAACTTTGTAAGAATTAACGAAGCAAGGAATAAAGCTCTCAGTCATTTTAATAAAGAAGAAAGAGCGATAGTTGGATTAATTCTCTTTTCTGATGGAGAAGAGAGCGAAACGAGCACTAGGATAAGCAATCTACATCTATCAAGGTTCTTATCCGCGAGTGGTCTTTATGTTGGCTTATTTGCCCTAATATTAAACTATCTACTAGGTTTATTTTTGAAGGATAAACATGGAGAACTAATAACCATTTCGCTATTGGCCATCTATATGGTATTTACGATACCCAAATTCAGCGTTATACGTGTTGTTTTCATTTTGCTATTAAAATGGATAAATAAATACCCACTTAAAAAGAAATATAACTATCTAGAAGTTATCTCTTTTGCGGGTATCTTGTGTTTATTATTTGACCACTTTTTAGCGTATCAAGATAGTTTTATCCTGGGTTTCATGATTCCTATAATTTCTTATTTAATTAAGGATATATACATCGATAATAAATATCAGGCTTATTTCTTTAAAGCGCTAACGATATACCTATTCTTTGTTCCATTTGAAATTGCTTATTACCACAAAGTGGTAATCTTTGCCTTTCCTCTTCAGATAATATCGACGCCTTTATTCTTGATGATTGGTGTAACTTCTTTACTTTGCTTCTTTAGAGTACCTGTGTACGCTTTTGATAGACTATTTATCTTTTTGTTAAGAGGATATATTACCGGAATTAAGAGCTTATCATTTGGGCCGTATCTACCTGAATTACCTGAGATCATTCTTTTAATTTATTATTTTATCTATCTTGTTTATCTATATTATTTGTCTCTTGGCTTTAGACCAATAGAAAGGGCTTTGTCTATTGGACTGATTAGTATAGTGATGATACACGCTATTCCACTAAATAATAGGTTAACAAATGAAGTGTCTTTCGTTAACGTTGGTCAAGGTGACTGCACTTTAATTAGAGAACATAATAAAGTTATCTTAATTGATACAGGTGGATTAACTTATAGCGATATCGCTAATAACAATCTTATTCCTTATTTAAGAAAGAAACGGATTTATAAAATCGATAGTGTGTTTATTACACATTATGACTATGACCATTATGGAGCGTTAGCAAACTTACAAAAAGAATATCGAGTAGATCATGTTTACGACTATTATTCATCTTTTCCAATTAGTGTTGGCCATCTAACGTTCAATAACTACAATACATATGGAACAACGAGTAACGAAGAAAACGACCGCTCCTTAGTGCTTTCTTTCCATATCCTTAATAAAAACTTCGTCATTATGGGGGACGCTCCTAGTTGGGTAGAGAAGAAGATAATCAAAGATTATGAATCAATCCCATGCGATATCTTAAAAGTGGGTCATCATGGCTCTGACACATCATCATGTGAAGAATTCATTAACTATATCCATCCAAAGACAGCGATTGTCTCTTGTGGCAAGAACAATAAATTCGGTCATCCTTCTAAAAGTGTCGTGGCTACGTTAAATAGATACAATATCGAAATTAGAAGAACGGATATCGAAGGAACGATTACATATAAAGAGTTTGCTCTTTAACTAATGATGACTTTTTAAAGATTATCTAGTTACAAAATATAAAATATTTTATAATGGTTTCATGATTTATCTTATCAGTGGCAAACAAAACATTCGTTTAAAGAGCCAAATGAAAAGCATCGTTAAGAAGTCTTTAAAAGAGATGGATGCGATGAATTTCGTGAAGTTTGATGCGACAATGACCCCAATTCAAGAAATCGTTAGTGAGGCTAATTACATGCCTTTAGGCTACGATTCTAAAGCGGTCATCGTTGACACTCCTTATTTCTTATTGAAAGAAAAGGGCAGAAACAAAATCGAAAGCGAACAAGATTACGAATCATTAAAGAATTATTTAGCTAACCCAAACCCAGATTGTGATTTGATCTTTTTAGTGAACACTAGCGATAGTGATTTAGATAAGAAGAGTGAAATCAACCAATTAATCGAAAAGAACGGCCAAGTAGTGGTCCTTGCGGAACCAAAACAAGAGCAGTGGAATGATGTTGTAAAACATTACTTCTCTGAAAAGTGGCCAGACACTGTTATTGATAGTGACGCAGTCGCTGAACTCGCTAGAAGAACTGAAGGCGATTATGCTTCCTTATTTAATAATGGTAGTAAACTAGCGTTATACACTAATCACATCACTTTTAGTGATGTCACAATGATGGTCACCCGTCCATTAGAAGAAAATGCTTTTATGTTATTTAACTATTTAGTGGATGAAAGAAACATGGATGCTGTCGCGTTATTCCGTGACCTTAAGAGTAGCAATGTTGAACCTGTGACTTTAATTAGTATGATCGCTAATCAATTTAGATTATTAAATAGAGTCTCATATCTTGCGAGACATAACTATGGACCAGATGATATCGCTAAAGAATTAAGCATCAATCCTATTAGAGCGAAGATTCTTAGAAAGAATAGTTTTGTGATTTCTGGTAAACGTATATTACAAACTTTAGAAGACTTATATCAGTTAGACTGGCAAATTAAAAGCGGTCTTGTGGACCGCTATTACAGTTTCGAACTGTTCTTAATTAATTTCAAAAGAAAATAATTATCTGAGTGCGTTGACTAAGCGAGAAAGTTCGCCTTTTTGTCTTGCAGCAGTATTCTTGTGTTGAATACCATCACTCACGGATTTATCAATTAAACGGAAAGCCGCATTCATTAATTCTTCGGCCTTAGCTAAATCTTTCGCTTCAACGGCTAATTTGACTTTCTTAATAGAAGTACGGATAGCGCTTTTGGCGGATGCATTTCTTTGACGAGCTTTTTCGTTGGTTTTGATACGTTTGATTTGTGATTTTATGTTAGCCATAAAGTTACCTCTTTTCTAGTGCCGAGTGTAATCTTAACAAAATTCGGCAAATAATGCAATTATTTATTTCTTTTCTTTTAAGATGCGAGCGATTTCTTCCACGAAATCGTTAACACAGGTGAGCTTACCATATTGTTCTTCAGGAACTTCGATGTCGAATTCTCTGTCGATTTCTTGGACTAATTCAACATAGTTCATGGAGTCACCACCTAAGTCATTAATCCAGTGATCTTCATCGTCAATCTTGAAGGCTGGTAAGACTAAGATTTTGGAGAATAAGGCTCTTACTTTTGGAAGAACGTTTTCTAATGTTTCTTTAGAGAACTTTCTCACTTTGGAAGAAACTTTCTTTTGGTTAATTAAGACGTACTTATTAGAACCATTTTCGATTTCTTTCTTAATAGCGAATCTCTTAACTTTCATGTTATTTGCCATAGGCAAACGATTCTTTGCTAAGTAGATATTGTCGATCTTTGTGTCGTGAGGAAGTTTAATGCTCTTCACAGTGTCTTCAATTTCTTTAAGAGTGGCTTCATCGGTCTTATCATCGAGTTCCAAGACTAAGACGATGTCTTCACGTAAGGCTTTGTCTTTATTGATAACGCCTAAGACGGATAAGTTAGTGACGCTTGGTAAATCTTTGAAGTAGATTTCAAGTTCATCTGGGAAGATGTTTTCGCCATTCGCGTTGATGATGACATCTTTCATTCTGCCCTTCATCACATAGCCAGTGGCTTCTTTATTAACGATGTCACCTGTATGGAAGTAACCGTTATCTAAAACTGTTTCTTTTTCCACACCAGCGATGATTTCTCTAATATGAATTGTAGGAGATTTTACTAAGAGTTCGTTATTCTCTTCGCTGACTTTGTATTCCACACCATGGAGTGGTTTACCGATATAGCCTAATAATCTTTGTTTCACATCTGGAGAAAGTTCAACAGAAGTAACGCCGATTTCGGTCATACCATAACCGTTATAAAGTGGGTAACCTAAGCCGTTGATTGTTCTTAATGTTTCGTTAGAGAGGTAACCGCCACCAGAGATACAGTATCTGACGTGCTTACCTAAGATATTGCCTTTGACTTTATCATTAACAATTTTCTTACTAGCGAAACCAGCTTCTTCGGCGCTCATTTCACCTAAGTTGTAAGCCATCATCTTTTCTAAAAGCTTTTGTTTGTCAGGACTTTGCAAAGCAAACTTACGCTTGATAGATAAGGCTATTGAATCCCAGAATAATGGGACGCTGTAGACGTGAGTAATGCCTGTTTTTTGGCAAATTGATAATAAATCAGTTGGAGTATTGCTCTTTGGGAAGACCAATGTTGTGCCATAGAATGTGTACCATAGGAAGACGGCAACGAAACCGAAAATATGGTGGAATGGAATCATTGCTAAGATCTTGATTTTGCCATATTTCTTAGGATACATGATGTCCATGCTTTCGTTTGGCATATCTAATGAGCAGCAAACTTGGTTAACAAAGTTTTCACCATTGAAAACCATGAGTTTTGCATCACCAGTTGTACCACTGGAAGAGAAGATAACTTCGTTCGCCCAAGAAGGATTTGTCATTGGTTCTTTAGCATTTTGTAGGATATTATCCACTCTAACTTTGTTAAGGGTATATTCGTGGTTGTCATCACTAATAATGGCGATGGCTTTACCTTGATTACCTAAGTTAATAACGTTTTCTCTTGGGAGTTTCGCGTCAACGAGCATTGGAACAAAACCAGCCATCAATAAGGCCCAGAAGATTTCGCCCCAAACTGGAGAGTTGGCAACTTTTAAGACGACACGATTTGTGCCTTCTTTCTTAATCTTATTAGATAGATAAAGAGCGTATTTCTTTACGTTTTCATCCATCTTGCTGTATTTGTAGCTTTTAATTCTGTTGTTTAAATTGAAAAATTCGGCATAAACTTTCTTTTTGTTTTGCTCCATCATTTGATGATAGATGTTGCTAAAACGACGAGAAGTTTTAAGCAAAGCCGACGCACCCTGAACATATTGGGTGACCAATTCTTTGTTGATTTTCATAAAATATATTCCTTTATTTCAACGTGTAGAATTTAACTTCTACATGATTAGATTCAATATCGAGGATGGCGTAACTGCCATCATACTTATCCCGGGCATAGCTGATTGCTCCCGGATTTACATATAATATACCATTCTTCATTTCATTTCTACGAGTATGAGTGTGTCCATGTATGACAATCTTAGCTTTATGTTCATCGATGGTACTTTTGGATACAAATGGTAAATGTTGGACAAAAATGTTCCCATATGGTGAGGGAATTATTAAAAAGTTTGGGAAGTCATAATAGTGGTCACAGTTGCCTCTTACGGAGATAAAAGGCTTGATACTCCATTCATCTTGTTCACTGTCTCCAGCATGAAGATATAAATCCATGTTAGGATAAGTGGCCGCTAAGCGGTCTAAAGAAGCATAATCACTATGCGAATCACTGACTAACAAAATTTTCATGTTCATATAGTAGCAAATAAATGTCCATTTTTGTATAATATTTCCGTATGGAAAAGAAAGATATTAATCTCTTATTTATGGGTACTCCCTCTATCAGTGCGGATGTCTTCGAAGCATTGATCCTCGATGGCTACCACTTTGTGGGCCTTGTTTGCCAACCAGATCATCCTGTTGGTCGTAAGGGCATTATTGAAAAAGTACCAACCAAAATTATCGCTGAGAAATACAATATCCCAGTTTTTCAGCCTGTGAAGATTCGCGATGACTATTCATTTATGAATAATCTAAAAGTGGATCTCGTTATTACTCTTGCGTATGGTCAAATCGTCCCTCAAGGTTTTTTAGATATCCCTCCAATGGGTTGCTTAAACCTCCATGGTTCTTTGCTTCCTAAATTAAGAGGGGCTTCTCCAATTCAAACCGCTTTGATTAATAATGAAAAAGTCACTGGTGTGACTCTCATGGAAATGGTTAAAGCCATGGACGCTGGTAGAATGTATGGCAAGAAAGAAGTTGTTATCACTGAAGATGATAACTCTACCTCTTTATTTAATAAGATAAGAGATGCCGCTAAAGAATTAGCAATTGAACTATTACCTTTATATATAAATGGTGAACTTAAAGGCGAAGAACAAAACGAAAACGAAGTGACCTTCTGCTCTTTAATTAAGCCAGAACAAGAAAAGCTCGATTTAAACATGAACCTAGAACAAGTTTATGGTTGGATTAGAGGCTTAAGTGATGAGCCAGGTGCTTATCTATATTTAAACAACCAGAAGATTAAAATCTTTAAAGCCAAAATGGCTAACAATTTAGTCACCGCTCCAGTGGGCACGATTGTCCAAGCGGATAAACACGCCTTACTAGTGCAACTTAAAGATGGCCAATTAGCCATTCTAGAACTACAAAAAGAAGGTAAGAAGAGAATGGACTACCGTTCCTTTATCAACGGTAATCAGAACCTTTTAGGCGCGAAATTTGACTAATGGAGAAATACTTAACCCTTAGTGTACACCAATTGGTGGACTTTTTATTAAGAACAGGCGATATCGATAATCGCGTTTTTAATCGTTCATCAATGACCGAAGGTAGTCGTCTCCATAGTGCATATCAATCCAAACAATCTTCTAACTACATGTCTGAATTCCCTTTGAAGATGTCTTTCAACATTGATGAAGTGAATATCGTTTTAGAAGGTCGAGCGGATGGCATTATCAAAAGAAGTGAAACCGAATATGTGATTGATGAAATCAAGACAACAGTGGAGGATCTTAAGACTTTCCATGACGATAATCTTGAATGGCATCTTGGTCAAGCAAAGTGTTATGCCTACATGTTCGCAAAACTCACTAACCTCGATTTTATCGGTATCAAGTTAACTTACATTAGACAAGGAAAAGAAAAGGAACAATTCATCGATTCCTATCATTTCAACGTCTTAGAATTAGAACAATTTGTCGTCAAACTTCTTAACGAATATCTAGCGTTTTATAACATCATCTTCAACAAGAATAAGAAGAGAGATGAGAGCATTGAAAAGCTCAAATTCCCATTTAAAAATTACCGTCAAGGACAAAGGGAACTCGCTAAATATGCCTACGCCATTACCAAGAAGCGCGGACGTTTGTTCGTGGAGGCTCCTACAGGTATTGGTAAGACCATGTCGACCTTATTCCCATTTATCAAGGCTATCAAAGATGACGATAAGAGCAAGATTTTCTATTTAACTGCAAAAACTAGTGGTAAAGAAGCCGCGCATAACGCTATTAAGGTTTTAAAAGATAACGGCTTATCACTAAGTGATATTGTGATAACAGCGAAAGATAAGGTCTGTTTCTGTAAAGGTTCAGCGTGTAACCCAGAAGAATGCCCATATACCAAGCATTATTATGATAAAATCCAAACTGTTTTAAGATACTGTCTTCTAACATATGATGATTTTGATTTGAACCTCATCAATCAAATTGCTTACGAGAATCAAATCTGCCCATTCGAGTTTGAATTAGACCTATCTTTATTCATGGATGTCATCATCTGTGATTATAACTATTTGTTTGATCCAATCTCATACATGAAGCGTTACTTTGACGAAGATACTTCTTCCTTCCTCGCTTTAGTGGATGAAGCCCATAACCTTGTAGATAGAAGTAGAGATATGTACAGTGCTTCATTATCCTACAAGAGTTTTTTAGAAGCGCGTAAGTCTGTGCGTCATAGCAAGCTTCACAAACTCAAACTTGCGATGTCTAAGATGAACAAGATGTTTAAAGAATATCTTGGTGATGAAGGTGATCATGTTTTAGATGATTTCTACGATTACACCTATAAGACCATCTCTTCGTTTATCACCACAATGCAAGATATCAATAAGAATGAAAACAAAGAGATGACCAAAGAGCTCTTAAGTTTCTATCTCGATGTCAATCGCTTTAACAAGATGTTGGAGTTCTTCAGCGACCATTATCTTTGCTACTATCAAATTACTAAGGACGATACGATTCTTAATCTTTCCTGTTTAGATGCTTCTTCCTTCCTCGCGGGTTCACTTAAGAATTTAAGAGGTAGTGTTCTATTTTCAGCGACACTTTCTCCAATTGAATATTATGTCGATATGCTCGGGGGTAAGAAAGATGACGCTCAACTCATTCTTCCTTCTCCGTTCCCAATCGATAATCTAAAGATTATTATTGCCCCTAATGTCTCAATTAGATACAAGAATAGGGCAAATTCATATCAAAAAGTCGCGGACTATATTAAGAGCTTTGTCTCTAATAAAGTCGGTAACTACTTTATCTTCCTACCTAGTTATGAATACTTGAGCAACCTCATGCCTTACGTTGATTTAAAAGGCGTGGATGTTTTTGAACAACAAAAGGATATGACCGATGAAGATAAAGAAATCTTCTTAACTAACTTCAAACCAAATCCAGAAAAGACAACCTTGGGTTTTGTCATCGTTGGTGGTGCTTTTGGTGAAGGCATTGACTTAGTCAGTGACCGACTTATCGGTGCGGTAATCGTTGGTATTGGTATGCCTAAGATTAACTTTGTTAGTAATCAAATATCCGCTTATTACGATAAAAAAGAACAATCTGGGTATAACTATGCCTACTTAAACCCAGGCATGAATAAAGTCATGCAAGCTTTAGGAAGAGTCATCAGAAGTGAAACTGATAAAGGTGCAGTTTTATTAATCGATGAAAGGTACCTTAATAATGAATATCGCGATTTATTTAAAGCCGAGTGGCGCAAATACGAAGTGGCCTTCTCACCAAAAGAAGTCAGTGATATTTTGCAAGATTTCTTTATTAAATAATTATTTAATGTTAAGATATTGACCATGAAAAAGAAATTAGACGCTTTAACAAAAGCCAAACTCATCTACAGTGGTGAGTTAATTATCATTGCAATCGTCTTTTTAGTCGTTGCTATTTTAAAATTCACAAACGTTATTCCGTATAACGCTACTCGTCATCTAGTTCTTAACTGGATCACCCTCTTCGGTGGCACTTGGGTCATCGTTGATTTCTTCTGGGGACTATTATCCAAGAAGAGAAGACCAAAGATTTCCTTGCTCGATAAAGCTTTACACTTACCAGCAGGCATCTACTTAGTGGCCTTTGATTTATTCTGCATCATTACCAAACCACAAGATGCGATGATTTTCCGCTGCGGTTTCCCAATTGCTATTTCCTATTTATGCCTTTGTTATATCTTTGAAGGTATTTACCATTTCTATCATCCAATTCCAGGCATTTTAGAAGCTGTTGTAGAAGTGGATGAAGAAGAACAAACTGAAGAAGCTTCTAAAGAAGAAGTTGCTTCCGAAGAAGCTGTTAAGGAGGAAAACGATCATGAAGAGAAGTAGTAAAACCTTAATTATTTTTTCATGCATTTTCGTGACTATTGCGGCTTTATTTTTAGGCGGTGAATCTTTATTTATCGCTGCCTCATGTAACGCATTGTTCAAGCCAGACGCTAATTTTGGTGACGCTCTCGGTGGTATTTTCATCTATATTTATGCGATTTTACTTGCCGGTGGTGCGATCATTTCTTCTATTGTTTCATTACCATTTGAAATTCCACTTTTCAAATTAGTCGGTAAGAAATGGTATAACATCGTTTTATTAGTGGTCTCTCTTGCTATTATTGTGACCGCTGTTGGATTGGTCTTTATTTTACCAACAATTACATCAATTGAATCTGCTACAAGTAGCAGTTCATCAAGCTTACAAGCTTAATATCATTCATGAAGAAAAGTAGCGTTAAATTACTAGTTCTGTCCTGCTTGTTTATTACAGTCTCGCTGGCTCTATTAGTGTACGAAATAGTGTTACTTTCAGATGCGCTAGCATATGCATACGACGAAGAGTCAACTGACAATTTCCTCATTGGCCTCGTTGTTGCTATCGGTAATTTATACACGTTTTTAATTGGAGTCGTTGCTACTATGAGCGGTGCTGGCTCAATACCATTTGCAGCAACACTGATGCATCGTGAAGGTAAAAAATGGTTTACCATTTTATTGGTGGTAACTGGAATAATTTTGACAATCCTACCAATATTAAGTTATCTCAGCATGTCAGCTGCTTATTCACTTAATCCAGTAGCTAGTGCGTCTAGCTCTTCAACAACATCATATCAGTATTAAAACTATGGACTTTTCACAGAAAAAAATCAGAAACTTCTCAATTATTGCTCATATCGATCACGGTAAATCCACTTTAGCGGATCGTATTTTAGAATTGACTGGCGCAGTCGAACTTAGAGAAATGAAAGACCAAATCCTCGACTCTATGGACTTAGAAAGAGAAAGAGGCATTACCATTAAGTTAAACGCTGTGACTTTGTCATATAAAGCCGATGATGGTGAAGAATACATATTCAACCTCATCGACACTCCTGGACACGTCGACTTCACATACGAAGTATCACGTTCCTTAGCCGCTTGCGAAGGCGCACTTTTAGTGGTGGACGCGACACAAGGCGTAGAAGCACAAACGCTTGCTAACGCGTATTTGGCCGTCGATAACGATTTAGAGATTTTACCAGTTATCAACAAAGTTGATTTACCATCCGCTAACGTTGACATGGCAAAAAATGAAATTGAAAAGAAGATTGGTATTCCTTGTGATGAAGCCGTGGAAGTCAGCGCAAAAACAGGCTTACATGTGCACGAATTACTAGAAGCCATAGTGAAAAGTGTTCCAGCGCCTCATGGCGACTTAAATGCTCCTTTGAAGGCTTTAATCTTCGATAGCTATTATGACCCATATAGAGGTGTCATTGTTTTAGTGAGAATCAAAGATGGCTCTGTTAAAGTGGGCGATAAGATCCGCTTAATGCAGGCTAATAAAGAATATCAAGTTATCGAACTTGGCATTAGAACTCCAAAAGAAGTCAAAACCAATGTTTTGGAAGCTGGTCAAGTCGGTTATATTGCCGCACAGATTAAAGATATTAAAGATGTCCATCCTGGTGACACAGTCACCTTAGTGGATAATCCCGCTAAAGAAGCTTTACCTGGCTATCGTATCATGAACCCAATGGTCTATTGTGGTCTTTACCCAGTTGATAGTGATGATTATCAAGCCTTAAAAGAAGCTTTAGAAAAGCTCACATTAAACGATGCTTCTTTACAATTTATCCCAGAAACAAGCCAAGCTTTAGGCTTTGGCTTTAGATGTGGTTTCTTAGGCTTATTACATATGGATGTTGTGCAAGAAAGATTAGAAAGAGAATACAATCTCGATCTCATCTTAACCGCGCCATCCGTTATTTATAAAGTCCACATGACAGATGGAGAAGTTATCAATTTGGATAACCCAAGCAAACTTCCTGACGCTAGTAAGATTTCCTTTATTGAAGAACCTTACATCAGGGCTAATATCATGACTCCAAAGGAGTATATTGGCCCAATCATGGAATTATGCCGTGAAAGAAGAGGTATTTACGAGAACTTAGATTACTTCGATGATACTCGTATGGTCTTAACCTATGAATTGCCATTAAGTGAAATCGTATATAACTTCTTTGATAAGCTCAAAAGCTACACAAAAGGCTATGCCTCATTTGACTATGATTTCAGCGATTATAAGCGCTCTGACTTAGTCAAACTTGATATTTTACTTAACGGACAAGTAGTGGATGCTCTTAGCAGCATTATTTATCGCCCAGATGGTTATCATCGTGGCTTAGGTATTATTCGTAAGATTAAAACCGTTATTCCTCGTCAACAATTCGAGATTCCAATCCAAGCCGCCATCGGTGGTAAGGTTATTGCTAGATGCGATGTTAAAGCGGTGAGAAAAGACGTTTTAGCAAAGTGTTATGGTGGTGACATCTCTCGTAAGAAGAAACTTCTCGAAAAGCAAAAAGAAGGCAAGAAGAGAATGAAGAAAGTCGGCTCAGTTGAAGTCCCACAAGAAGCATTTATGAGCATTCTCTCTATTGACGAAGAAGAAGATAACTAGTTTAAAATTAGTAGTTTTTTAGAATAAATTATTTACAATAAAATCTACTTCCTGTAAGATAAAGGTATAAAGAGGTACTTTTATATGGCAGGCAATGATTATGCGATGCGTTTTACTGAAGACAAATATGCCACCAAATTAGAAGTTGGTCGCGAACTTAAAGTCTCTTCAGTCGATCCATTTTGGAGCAACATTCTTTCATACCGCTCCAATTTTTATCACTATTTATCAATTAGAACTATTGAAAAGAACATGCTCTTGTTCTGTGGCTGTCCAGCCATCAATAGTTTAGTCAATAACTTAGAAGCCAAACTTCTTAGAGTGAACCGCGAATGCATGATGCTCGCGCCTAATACGAAACAATTTAAGAATGTTGACTACACCTTTAGAAAAGAGGTCCTTAACATCTTGAATGAATTCGAACAATTACACGTTGGCGATGACTTCATCGATAGCGTTATGCGTAACGAAGTTGTGAGCGCAATTCCTACTAACATGGTGTTAGTGAACTATCTTAACGCTTTAAACTACATTAAGCGTGCTTATGTCAACGCAATTGATGAAGATTTCCTCGCTGAATTATACGCTAAAGTCTTAGGCACAGAAGAATTAGTGACTTTCTATCGCACAAGTGAAGATAGAAACCCTGAAAACCGTGTCCTTATCGACCGTGTCTACACATCTGCGCCTGTTAATCTTATTGGACCTATGATGAACAGTTTATTCACATTCATCAACAGCTCCACATTACCAACATCTTTAAAAGCTACCATTACTTTCTTCTATATTAACTTCGTTAAACCATTTGCTTCTTACTCTGAAGAAATGGCCATCTTAATGGCTAAAGCCGTCTTAGCGCACGAAGCCTTTGGTGATTCAATCGTCTCTCTTCCTCTAGAAAAGCTCTTACTCTTACCAAAAGAAGAAGCCGCTCGTATCTATGTGGAAGTCCAAAAGACCGCTGACGTCACATACTTTGTTGATTATGCTTTCAAATACTTAAGCAAGTTCTGCGATACATTCTTAGATGACATTGCTAAAGCAAAAGTCACTGAAATGCGCGCTGACTTCTATCAAGTTGATGAAGATAAACCAATGCAAGAAGTCGAAGTTCCAGAACCAGCAAGAGTGGAAACTATGGATCTTTTTGCAGAACAACCTGAAGAAGAAAAAGAAGAACCAGCTCCAGCACTTGCTCCAGCTCCAGTTCAAAACGTTGAACAAGTTAGAGAAGAACCACGCGAAGTGGTGATGCCTGAAGCACCAAAGAAAAAGACTGTTAAAGTCACATACGTGCAAGAAGAACTTGCCGTGGCTTATATCCCAGTCGCCTTGGATGAAAAACAAGCTGTTCTTTTAGAACAAGACCTCTTAGAAAGAGATCCTGAACTCAAAAAAGGTGAAGCTAAATTCTACGCTAGACATTGCACCAAAGGTAAGAAATATACCATCGCACAATATAAGAAAAGCCTACGTTGTGCCTACGAAACCGCTCGTACATCAATGGATCATTTAGCAGAACTTCTTTACTATCGCAAAGAAAAGATTAAAAATAAATACGTTTACATTCCAGTTGAAAGAGAATAAGGAGCTATTATCATGCCAGAAGGATTACTCATATTATTAGTTGTTATCGCTGTTGCGGCGGTCATCGCCATTGTGGCGTTTGTTATCTATCGTCTTTTAAGACCAAAACTCAAAGAAGAAAAGCCAAGTGAAGAACAAATTCTTCAAGACGAATTAAACCGCGTTCTTCAAACCGTAGAAGACGATCAAACAGCGGAAGAAATTGCGAAATATAAGGAAGATGAATAAACCAACTTCTCTATATATTCACATACCTTTTTGCGAAACTATATGCGATTACTGCGACTTCACCAAGTTGCAGTATTTTCGTATGTTTGCTGTTAACTATTTAAAGTCGCTCAAACAAGAGATTGACTCTTACCAAATAGGGGAACTCAAAACCATCTATGTCGGTGGTGGTACCCCAACCGCTTTAGAGGATGATTTATTTTTAGAACTATTAGAAATTATCAAGCCATACACCAGAGGTGTAAAAGAGTATACTTTTGAGGCTAATCCTGAATCATTAAGCGAAAGCAAAATCAAGCTTTTAAAGCAATATGGTGTTAACCGCATCTCCTTAGGGGTGCAAAGCACAGACACGAAAGTTTTAAAGGCCATCAACCGTCAACATAGCTATGAAGACGTTGTTAAAGCTATTAGTCTGTTAAAAGAAAACGGCATTGATAACATCAACGTTGATTTGATACTAGGATTACCACATAGTAGTGAAACTCTCCTAAAAAGAGACTTAGAAAATCTCACGTCTCTAGGTATTAAGCATATGTCCTGCTACGCACTAACTATTCATCCTCATACAGTTTTATTCAATCAAGGTTTTAGAGAAATGGATGATGATTTGATGCGTAAAAACTACGATATTGTCCATAATTTTCTAAAAGAAAAAGGATTCGAACATTACGAAGTTTCTAACTGGTGTTTACCAGGTTATCAATCCGAACACAACCTCACATATTGGAGAAATGAACAATATTATGGAGTGGGTCTAGGGGCTTCTGGTTATATCGGGGAAGTCCGCTACAAAAACACAGTCAACTTAGATAAATATCTAAAAGGTCAATATATACAAGATAGAGAAGAAGTGACTAATAAAGATGCTTTGACTTATCAAGTGATGTTAAACCTCAGAACAAAAGAAGGCATGTCTTTATCTTTATTAAAAGATAGATATGGTCTAGATTTATTGAAAAGTAAGGAAAAAGAAATCGCTTCTTTAATCAATGATGGCTATTTAGAAATCCATGATGATAGATTGTCACCAACTTATGAAGGTATGATGATTCTCGACACTATCATCTTACAAATTATCTAAAATAAATTCCTTTTAACAAAATCCATCGATTCCTTATAATGGAATTAAAGATAATAGTTTTCGATAGTTAAGAGCCTGATTGTTTTTGCTGTCCAAAACTTATCGACATAGGGAGATTTTATTTATGGGTTTTGAAAAACTTAAAGAAGAAGCCCTGCAAGGAAACAAGAAGAATATAATTCTTTTTGGTGTGATTACCGGCATCGCTTTTATTCTTATGATTGTTTTCTGGTCCTTAGTTAATGGATCAAAAAATGTCTTCCTCACCATTTTACTGGTGCTTTTGTCACTAGTGTTTACTGCTATTACAGCTTTAGCGGCATTCATTCTTGTTAAGGCCATTATTGCCTATTCTAAAAACAAAAACAAAGATCCTGAGCAATTCAAACCAAAACCACAGGTTCAACACAAGAGTTTTGAAGAACAGCAAAGAGAAAATGAAGAATTCCGCGCTCGTATTTGGATGCTTCAAAGTTTTGATGAACATAACAACTTAAAAGAAGGTCCTTTTGAAATGTTGGTTCACGAAATTGCGGGTGAATTCACTGATAAGCATGTATGTAATCTTAAGCTAGAATTACTTCCTGTACGTGATTACATGACCAATGATAGCATTACCTTAAACGTTGTGGTGAGAGGCGACGAAGTCTATTGCCGTTCATTGCAAAGCGATCCACGAGATGTTGCGGGTCAATGTATCAAAGCCATGGATAGGATTAAAGATAAATATGGTGAGAAATTAGGCGATGTCATTTGTGACGACATTGGTTTAACTTCTGAGTTTATCCAAGCTATGGAAGATGATGCGATTCATAACATGCTAGACGCTAAGAAGGGAATCAAAAAGCTCTTATTAGCTAATATCATTCCTTCAATCGATCAATTGGTTAGAAAGTTTGGCATTGTTTATAATGATGGAGTTGTAATCAAGAAAACTACTGTCAAATGGGACATTATGCTTTCCAGTTCTCAACAATATCAATTCGGTAGCGAATACCATAAAATTGATAAAAAAACGAGAAGATAAAGACTTAAAATCAATCCAAAAGCGGGCGAAAATGTCCGCTTTTTTCGTGTTCGAGCCCCTATAAATCCTTATTCTATATAAATATAAATTAAAAAATTAGCACATAACCCTTGACAGTGCTAATTATTCCAGTAAAATGTAGTTAGCACAAAAAGATAGAGAGTGCTAAAAAGGAGGAGAAAACCATGGCTCTTAACCGTAGTGATACGATCTTAAAATACATCGTTGAATACTTTATTAAGAATGCGCAACCAGTTGGCTCTCACACCCTCATCGAAGAATATAAACTTCCTTATTCTTCCGCCACAATAAGAAACGAAATGTTTGCTCTTGAAAAAATGGGCTTAATTGAAAAAACTCATTCAAGCAGTGGTAGAGTTCCATCCGCTCAAGGATATCGCTACTACTGTGAGAAATTAAGAGATGGTTCAGTTAATGAACAATTAAAAAACAGCATTCAAACTGTTCTTGATCAAAAAGTTAAATCAATTGATGCGGTTATTAAGGAAAGTTGTGAGATTTTATCTCATATGACTAACTTAGTCACCGTGGTCATGGGACCAGATGAGAATAAAGAAAAATTAGCGTCTATCCAAATGGTGCAGATCTCTGATAACACAATTACCGCGATCTTCGTGACCGATAAAGGCTATGTTGAAAACAAAACCTTCATCGTTCCTGAAAACTTAAAAGCGGGCGAAATCGTCAACTGTGTGTCCTTACTTAATGACAGATTAAAAGGTACACCAATCGTTGAACTCGTCGAAAAGACTGAAGCTCTTAAACCAGTCCTTAACGATTACATCGTCGGCCATGACCTTGTTTACCAAGCTTTGCTTGAAACATTCATGCGCTTCGCTAGTGACCGTTTAAGTCTCTATGGTAGAGATGAATTATTCAATCACGAAGAATACAAAAACGATACTGAGAAATTAGAAAAAGTCTTCAAACTTCTCAGTGACCAACAACTCCTTAAAGAAGTCAAAGATGAGATTAAAAAGGATGAAGATGGCCGAATCATTCGTATCGGTGATATCGAAGGCAATCCTGATGTCTCAATGGTGACAGCGAAGATTGATCTTGGCGAAGAAGGAAACCGCGCAATTACATTGCTCGGTCCAACCAGAATCGACTACGACCAAGCGTTAAGCGCTCTTGAGTACATCGCTGAAACATTAACCGATTACTTTAAGGGATTAAACAACAAAGGAGGTAAAGGCGATGCCTAATAAAGAAAAACAAGAAGCAAAAGAAGCCGTTAAAGAAGAAAAAAACAAAGACAAGAAAAAAATCCAAGAGTTAGAAGAAGAACTTGCTAAAGCAAATGCCGCGGTGGAGCATTGGAAAAATGAATACTATCGTGCCTATGCTGATACCAAGAACTTACGTACTAACTTAGAGAAAGAACATTCCGAAGCAATGAAGTATCGTGCGATGGGATTTATCGAAGAATTACTTCCAGTACTCGATAGCTTCCATATGGCGCTAGAAACTGAACCAAATAGCCCAGAAGTTAAGAACTACTTAGTGGGTTTCCAATTCATCTATCGTAACTTCGTGAATGCGTTAGAAAACGAAGGCGTAAAAGAATACGCACCAAAGGTGGGAGATAAATTCTCCGCTGACAAAATGGATGCCGTTGACACCACAGAACAAGAGGGTGAAGAAAACCTCATTACAAGAGTGTATGCCAAAGGCTACGAATTACACGGACGTCTCATTAGACCTGCAAGAGTCTCAGTGAGCAAAAACAAAAAAGAAGAACAACCAAAAGAAAGCGTCAAAGCAGACGCTTAATAGGAGGAAATAAATTATGGCAAAAGAAATTATCTTAGGTATCGACTTAGGTACCACAAACTCAGTCGTCAGTTACTTACAAGCTGATGGCACTGTCAAAGTCATTCCAAATCCAGAAGGTACAGTGACAACTCCATCCGTCGTTGCTTTTAAAGCAAATGGTGAAGAAATCGTCGGTAACGCCGCAAAAAGACAAGCTGTCACCAACCCAGATACTGTCTCATCCATTAAAAGAATTATGGGTAGTGCAGAAAAGGTCAACATTAAATGCGTGAACAAATCATTCACCCCACAAGAAATCTCCGCAAAGATTCTTGCTTATATGAAGAAGTACGCTGAAGCCCATTTAGGTCAATCTGTGCAAAAAGCAGTTATTACTGTTCCTGCTTACTTCAACGATGCGCAAAGACAAGCAACAAAAGACGCTGGTCAAATCGCTGGCTTAGATGTCGTTCGTATTATTAACGAACCAACCGCTGCGGCCTTAGCCTATGGCTTAGAAAACGATAAATCCGAAAAGATCTTAGTCTTCGACTTAGGTGGTGGTACATTCGACGTTTCCATCCTCGATATCGGTGATGGTACATTCGAAGTTGTGAGTACCGCTGGTGATAACCACCTCGGTGGTGATGACTGGGATCAAGTCGTTGCTGACTGGATCAAAGCTCAAATCAAGATTCAATCCAATGTTGATATTACAGATAAAGGTTCCTTACAAAGAATTAGAGAAGCTGCTGAAAAAGCGAAAATCGAACTCTCTGCTTCTATGGAAACCGTTATCTCCTTACCATTCATTAGCATGACAAGCGCTGGCCCAGTTAACTTCGAAGTCACATTAACACGTGCTAAATTCCAAGACTTAACAAGACATCTATTAAATAGATGTGAAGAACCAGTGAGAAGAGCCTTAAGCGACGCTCACATGAGTGCTTCCGAACTCAACCAAGTCTTATTAATCGGTGGTTCCATCCGTATGCCAGCCGTTCAAGAATTAGTGGCTAGATTAACTGGTAAGAAACCAAACTTATCCGTTAACCCAGACGAAGCTGTTTCCATCGGTGCGGCTTACCAAGGTGGTGTCGTTTCTGGTGATGTCAAAGACGTAGTCTTACTCGACGTTACTCCATTAACCTTAGGTATTGAAACCTTAGGTGGTGTCATGACTCCATTAATCACAAGAAACACAACTATTCCAACCACAAAGAGCCAAATCTTCTCCACAGCCGCTGATAATCAACCAGCCGTTGATATCATGGTTTACCAAGGCGAAAGACCAATGGCCCACGATAACAAATTATTAGGTCACTTCCAACTCAATGGTATTAAGCCAGCAAGACGTGGCGAACCACGTATTGAAGTTACCTTCTCTATCGACGTTAACGGTATCGTTAAAGTCAACGCTAAAGACTTAGATACACAAAAAGAACAAAACATTACCATCTCTGGTAGTAACGGTCTTTCTAAAGAAGATATCGATAGAATGGTGAGAGAAGCCGAAGCCCACGCTGAAGAGGACGCAAAGCGCAAAGAAGAAATCGAACTCCGTAATAAAGCTGAAAGCTTAATTAACGATATCGACATCGCTATGCAAGAAAAAGGCGCCAGCATGGATCCAAACCAAAAAGAACAAACTCAAAAATTACGTGATGAATTAAAGACCGCGTTAGACAATAACGATATGGAAACTTTAAGAAAACGTATTAGTGAACTTGAACAAGCTGCCGCTTATATGCAACAAGCACAAGCTAACCAAGGTGCACAACCAAATGGTCAAGCTAATAACGAAGGTACCGCCGGTACAAACCCAGACGATGTCGTCGATGCTGACTTCACAAGCAAAAACTAATAATTAATTATTAAGAATTTTTTCAAGCATTAGTAGGGGCTTCGGCCCCTCTATGCGTGAATAGAAAGGAATATCATGGCAAATAAAAGAGATCTTTACGAAGTCTTAGGTGTGAACAAAAGCGCATCTAAAGATGAAATCAAAAGTGCTTATCGTAAACTCGCTAAAAAATACCATCCTGATAACCACGAAACCGGTGATGCAGAAAAGTTTAAAGAAGTACAAGAAGCTTATGACATTCTTTTCGATGACCAAAAAAGAAGTGCCTACGACCAATTCGGCTTTGCCGCCTTTGAACAAGGAGCGGGCCAACCAGGTTCTAATCCATTTGAAGGTGGATTCGGAGGCTTTGGTGGCGCTGATGGCGTAGACTTAGGCGATATCTTCTCATCATTCTTCGGTGGTGGTCGTCGCTCACAAAGAGCGAACACCGGTCCAAGAAGAGGCAACGACGCGATTGTGCGTGTGAAAGTCGACTTCATGGATACCATCTTAGGCCGTGATATTGAAATACCTTTGACCGTAGATGAACAATGTCCTCACTGTCATGGTACAGGGGCTAAATCACCAAGTGATGTCCAAACCTGTCCAAACTGTGGTGGACATGGCTTTGTACGAGTACAAAGAAGAAGCCTCTTTGGCGTCATCGAACAACAAGAAACATGTTCCCGCTGTAATGGGGCTGGCAAGATTATTATTAACCCATGTCCACATTGTGGCGGTAAAGGCTATAACCGCGTTAAGAAAAACGTTAAAGTTCACATTATCGCTGGTATCAATAATGGACAACAAATCCGTGTCCAAGGTTTAGGTGAAAGAGGCGCCAATGGTGGTCCTAATGGTGACTTATTCGTCGAAGTGAACGTCAAACCACATCAATACTTTAAAAGAGATGGTAATGATATCCACTTAACCGTCCCTGTCGATTTTATCGACGCCATCCTTGGTACAAGTGTTGATGTTCCAACAGTGTATGGCGAAGCAACACTTAACATTCCCGCTGGTACACAACCTGGACAAATCTTCAGAATGCGCGGTCAAGGCGTGAAAGATTTGAGAAGCGGAAGACCAGGCGATCAATACGTTCATTTGGATATTAAGATGCCAACTTCCCTCAATAAAAAGCAGAAGGATTTACTCACTCAATACCGTCAAGAAATTGGTAAAGATGATTCCTTACTGGCAAAATTCAAAAAAATCTTCAAAAAATAAACCGGTTTTAACCGGTTTTTTATTTTCACAAAAATTATTTTTCAAAAATTTCGGAAAAATTTTGCATTTCCCTCTTATTAGTGAAATAGGAGGTGTTAAATGTACTATATCCCACAATTAAGTAATTCAAGCTGTGGTATGGCGTGTGTCAAAATGCTCCTCGCCATAGTCCACAAAGATGAAGGCTATCTTTATCTGCATGAAGATGAAAACCATGGACAATACTCTTATCAAGATCTCGTCATCACTGCCCAGCGTTATGATGTGACGCTCATCGGGGTGAAATACGATGATAAAGACGATTTCAGGCATCTTGATAAGTTTCCTGTGATTTTAACCGTTGTCTACCCGAACGAGACCGTACACGCCCTTTTAATAAGTAAAAGAAAAGGGAATCGTGTCAAAGTTCATGATCCTGCTAAGGGAATATACTGGCAAAAGCTCAGCCAGCTCTTACCTTTATGGGATGGAACTTTACTCGCAGTAAACGCATTTGAAAGGAAACCCTATCCACACAACGTGATAGACACGAAAGATCATAAAGGAACTCTTGTATCAGCGCTTTTCCAAACTTTGACCGCGACATTAATCGGTTTAGCCACTTTCTTTATGAAACCCGGAGGTGGATATCTCTACCCAATCCTATTAATCGCCGGCAGTTTGTTAAGTGAGGTTCTATTGCGTTATGTACTGCTCAAGCGCATGCAGCGTTACGACAAATACATTAGGAGATTTTTACCGTATGTTCGTAATCGTGATTTCTTTGAGTTTTATAAACGCAGCCAAGAATACAAGAAATGCTCTTTGAGCATGGGCCTGAATCTAATCTTTTCTGCACTCATAGTCATCCTTATTTCAACAATTTCACTCATTAACTCATTGGATTATCTCATTTTGATAATTGCTTCTCTTTTAGGTGCTTACCTTGATGCGTTCTTCTTTTCCCCTTACAAGAATGCGATCGGTAAAGAAGTCCTACAAGAGGAAAACGAGCTCAGAGAGACCCGTGATGTAAACGGAGTGGAAATGAAGGTTAAAACCATGGAGGTTAAGTCTTACCGATATGCTTACCTTGAATTCGCTAAGAAAGCTGTGGTGGGCTTCTTCATGTTAGCCGCGAGTGTGATTCTATGTTTAATTGAAAAGAGTTTTAGCATCACAAACGTCATCTTTTTCATGTGTTTAAGCGTTTTACTCTACCAATCATTAGCCCCTATCTTTAGTTATGACAGTAGAGTGGAAGAGAACTTGCTTTGCAAAGCGAGAATTAATAATGTTGTTCATCTAGATGAAATTAATAGTAAATAGCTCTAAATAATGCTATGATTTCATCATGGAACTAGATTTTAATTCTTTTGACGAGTCATTAAACGATTATCAAGCGGTCTACGAAGAGTTAATAACAAAGACACTAAATCATTTGGGTCTACATTTTGATCCATATATCAGTGTGACTTTCGTAGATAATGAATTTATTCATAATATCAACCGCGAATATCGTCATATTGACCGTCCAACCGATGTCATCTCTTTTGCATTTTTAGATGGAGATGAGAATAAAGATAAAATCTTTCAGTCAAACGCAATGGTGGTTCTCGGCGAAATCTATATTTCATTTGATAAAGCTAGAGAACAAGCTTTAGCTTATGGCCATAGCCTCGACAGAGAATTAAAGTTCCTTTTTGTCCATGGCTTATTGCATCTTCTTGGCTATGACCATATGACTAAGGAAGATGAAAAAATAATGTTTGCTTTGCAAGATCAAATCTTGGCGTGAGGTGCATATGAAAAATAACGAATTAGTAAAAGTCGCTACTGAAGCGAGAAACTTATCCTATAGCCCATATTCTAAATTCAAAGTAGGCGCTGCTTTACTTTGTAAAGATGGTAAGGTTTTTAAAGGTGCTAACATCGAAAACTCTTCTTACCCATTATGTATGTGCGCTGAAAGAAACGCGCTATATAACGCGATGATGGATGGCTATAAGAAAGAAGATTTCGTTGCTTTAGCAATTTCCGCTGATACAGATGAACCATGTTCTCCATGTGGAGCATGTCGCCAAGTCATTAGTGAATTATTCCCAAGAGATGGTGTGATCGTTCTTGCAAATTTAAAGGGTGACGTGAAAGAGACTAACATTGATGAACTCCTTCCATTCGCCTTTTCTGGAGACGATTTAAAGTAATGAAATCAGGTTTTGTGGCCATCTTAGGCCGTCCAAATGTTGGTAAGTCAACTTTGTTGAATGGTTTAATTAACCATAATGTTTCTATTGTTACTGATAAATCTCAAACAACAAGAAACAATATCATTGGTATCTATAACGATGAGAATACTCAAATCGTTTTTCTTGATACCCCAGGTATTCATAAACCTAAAGCCCAATTAGGCCAAGAAATGAACAACATGGCCTATAGCGCCGCACATGATGTCGATGTTGCCATCTTAGTAGTGGATGCTTCTAAACCATTTGGTGAAGGTGATAATTATATTATCGAGCACTTAGATATTCATCACTGCCCACTCATCATTGTTTTTAACAAAATCGATTTAGCGAGATTAGATAAGACTGAAGAATTAAAGAAGACATATCGCGCTTTCTTTAAAGATGCCCTTTTCATCGATTCAGTCGCTAAGGAAGGTTTCAACATTGATGAAATCATCAAAACCGTCTCTAACTTATTACCAGAAGGTCCTGCTTACTATCCACCAGAAATGATTACCGATAAAGATGAAATCTTCCGTATCAAGGAAATCATTCGTGAAAAGGTCTTGAAGACCTTGAGAGAAGAAGTTCCACATTCTGTCGCTATTTATATGGAACATATTGAATGGGAAAAGAAACCACTTCAAATCTTAGCGTCCATCATCGTGGAAAAAGAAAGCCAAAAAGGCATTGTTATCGGCAAAGGCGGACAACGCATTAAAGAAATCGGTAGCAAAGCTAGACAAAGCATTGAAAGACTTTTAAACCAACACGTTTACCTTGAACTCAAAGTAAAAGTGGATGAAGACTGGAGAAACGCTCCTGCTTCTTTAAAAGAATACGGATATAAATACGAAAAATAGAAATGAAGATAATTGTTTTATCAATTAACCCTTATAAAGAAAAAGATGCGATAGTGACCGCGATTAGCGAAAAGGAAACAATGACCTTTTTAGCTAGAGGGATTAAAGATCCAAAAAGCAAGAACTCCGCTTTAAACAATCTTTTAACTGTCGCTGACATCGAACTAATGGATGGAGATTTCAAATATCCCATTTTAAAAAGCTCCAAACCTTTATTCTCTTCTTTGAAGATGGAGATGAATGAGAAGTATTTAGGCAGCCTTTTATTAATGGATGAAATGATTCTCAATCTCTTCCCAAACGAAGAACAATACATCATGTTTCCATACTTGGAAAAAGCCGTTGAAACACTCAAAGATAAAAGCGATTGGCTGATGACCTTGCTTTTGCTCATGAGTCATATCATTCGCTTAGGTGGATTCCAACTCGAAGTTAATAAGTGCGTCATATGCGGTAAAAGAAACGGCATCGTTGCCTTCTCATTCACCGATGGTGGCTTTATATGCCAAGACTGCTACGACACAGAAGTTGATCGTGACTTAAATAAAACACAAATGCTTCTCTTAAGAGAAATTGTCAATTGTCCTGATTTTAGCCTTATTGAAAAAGACTATAACCAAGACGACGCGAAGGTTCTATTTAACAAATTCTATCAATACATGGAAGAAGCGTTTGGCTATCGCTTTAAGAACATTCGCTTGCTTATTGAATAATAAAAGTCCATAATAACACTCATAATAGGTTGACAACAATTCACGAAAATAATAGCATTCTTCATGCATGTATATTATTAAGGGAGCATATTATGAGTAAATTTGAATTCGATAAACTATGTAACCATTTCATTGTCTCTGGATTTTATTTCCAAGGCTCCGAGATTTATGGTGGTTTAAGCAACACTTGGGACTATGGCCCAATTGGTAGTGAAATCAAACAAAACATCCGTAAGATGTGGTGGAAGAAATTCGTTCAAGAAAGCACCACAAATGTGGGCATTGATGCCGCGATTATGATGAACCCAAAGGTTTGGGAAGCTACAGGTCACGTTGCAACATTTAATGATCCACTTATTGACTGTAAACATTGTAAACAACGTTTTAGAGCAGACCAATTAATCGAAGGTGAATTCCCAGATGCCGACGTTAACGGTATGACTAATGAACAAATGATGGAATTCATTAGAAACAATCACGTTAAATGTCCAAACTGTGGTAGTGAAAACTTCACCGACATTCGTCAATTCAATATGATGTTTAAGACACATATTGGTGTGACTGAAGATAGCAAATCAGTCGTCTATTTGAGACCAGAAACCGCTCAAGGTATGTTTGTTAACTTCAAGAACGTTATGAGAGCAACACGTCGTAAATTACCTATTGGTATTTGTAACGTCGGTCGTGCCTTCAGAAACGAAATCACACCAGGACAAATGACATTCCGTACCCGTGAATTTGATCAAATGGAAATGGAATTCTTCTGCAAACCAGGTGAAGACTTAAAGTGGTTTGCTTATTGGAAACAATACTGTTTAGACTTTGTTGATTCCTTAGGAATCAGAAAAGACCATCTCCGTTATAGAGACCACGAACAAGAAGAATTAGCTTTCTATAGCAAAGCCACAACAGATATCGAATATCTCTTCCCATTTGGTTGGGGTGAAATTTGGGGTATCGCTGATAGAACTGACTATGACTTAGGTCGTCACACAAAGTATAGTGGTGAAGCTTTAGACTATTTAGATCCTGAAACAAATGAAAAATATATCCCATATTGCATTGAACCATCAGTCGGTTTAGACCGTTTGGTTTTAATGACCTTATGTGATGCATATGACGAAGAACAAGTTGGTGACAACGATACTCGTATCGTTATGCACCTTTCTCCAGCGGTTGCTCCATACAAAGCTGCGATTCTTCCATTAAGCAAGAAACTTGAAGAAAAGGCTCGTGAAGTGGAACAATCTTTAGCGAAGTACTTCAATGTCATCTATGATGATACTGGTTCCATCGGTAAACGTTATCGTCGTCAAGACGCTATTGGTACTCCATTCTGCATTACCATCGACTTCGATACCGAAAATGATGGCGCAGTGACCATTCGTGAACGTGATTCTATGCAACAAGTCCGTTTACCAATCGGTGAATTAAAGGCTTATTTGGAAGAAAAAGTCTTCTTCTAAGCAAGTAGAAAATTAGTAAAAAGTTAGTAAAAGTATAATTTTATTATATGGCATTCGATGATAGTTTAATTAATGATGTGTTAAAGCACGCTGATATCGTCAAAGTGGTATCCGCGTATTTACCTGTGATTAGAAAAGGCAAAGACTATCTCGCTAAATGCCCATTCCATGATGACACAAACCCATCCATGCACATCTCACCTGAACTTCAAATCTTCAAGTGCTTCGTGTGTGGCACAAGTGGTAACGCAATTGGTTTTGTCAGAAAATACGAGAAGCTCTCTTTCAGAGAAGCAGTCAAAAAAGTCGCAGAAATCTGTGACTATCATGACCCTCGTTTAGAAGATATCCATGAAGCAAAAGTGGTTGATCCAAGAAGGACGCCGCTCGTTAAGTGTCTCCATGACTTAACTGTTTACTACCAATACGCTTTGAACTCTCCAGAAGGAAAAGCGGGTCTTGATTATTTTAATAATCGTCACCTTGACGCTAATTTAAGAAGCAAGTTCCAACTCGGCTATGCCTTTAAAGATGGCAAAGCCACTTGCCGCTTCCTCGAAGAAAAGGGTCATTCCTTAAAAACCATCGAAGATGTCGGCATTGCTTCAAGTAATAATGGTGTCTACAGTGACCGTAATGCGGGCAGAGTCATCTTCCCAATTATGGATGCTAATGGTGAAGTTGTTGGCTATAGTGCTAGACGCTTAGGCGATGGTCCAGAAGCCAAATATGTGAACTCTCCTGAAACCTATTTATTTCATAAATCAAACATCCTTTATAACTACAACAACGCTAAAGAAAAAGCACGTATCGCTGGTTATATCTATGTTTTAGAAGGTTTCATGGATGTTTATGCCCTCTATCGTATAGGCATGGAATCATGTGTAGCGACAATGGGTACTGCCTTAACAGCGGAACATATCCGCTTACTTAGATCATTAAACGTTGAAATAAGACTCTGTCTTGATGGTGACCTTCCTGGTCAAAAAGCGACCATGGAAATCGCTAACAACTTGGTTAATAACGGTTTATCTGTTCGTATCGTTGATAACCAAAATAGCAGCAAAGACCCAGATGAAATTTTAAATCAAGATGGTGCAGTCGCGCTTAATGCTTATTTAAATAAGCTCATCTCTAGAGTGGATTTTATTCTCAATTACTATAAGAACACCAATCCACTTCAAACGACAGAACAGAAAACTCAGTTAATCCAGGAATTTATTCCTGTTTTACTCGCTATTCGTTCACAAATAGAACTAGATAGCTATATTAACAAACTTGCGAATATTACCGGCTTTGCGCCTGAGGCCATTAGAAATATTCTCAAAACCGCGAGAAAGAAACCTGCTAACACAGATTTCCGTAGTGTGATCAGAGAATATCATCCTGAAAGAAAGGTCCTCAGGAGACTCGAATTTGCCGAGCGTGAACTTTTATACCAAATGCTCCAAAATCGCGAAGCAGTGGCCTTTTATGAGCAAAAAATCGGTGGTTTCTATGATGAAACGTATCGCATCATTGCAAATTACCTTATCGAATATGCTAAAGAGCAAAAAGATTTCGTTCCAGTGGATTTAATCTCCTCCCTGGAAAATAGTGACTTGCCAGAAAAGGATGAGTTAATCAACAAGATAAGTGAGCTCTATCTTGAAAGAAACCATCCAGATGTTTGTAACGAAGAGTTATTGAATAACTTGCAACAAGTCATCGATACGGAAAAAGAAAAAATCTTTGAATCCGATACCTTAGAGCAATCTCTTGAAGGCAAGGATCCAATGGAGCAAGCGCGCATTGTCGCCGACTATAACAGACGTCGACTCCGCAAGAAGCGCTAAACATTAATTGATTAATTAAACCAATGAAAGGGGCATTGATTTATGGGTAGAAAAAAACTAGAAAAAACAGAAGCGGTCTTAGAAGATAAGCCAAAAAAGAGAGGCCGCCCAAAAGTGAGCGAAGGCGCACCAAGCGCTCCAAAGCTCGACAAGAAAAAGAAAGTCAAAAGCATCTATGATGAAGATGGTGAAATCCTTTCTTTAGACGACATCAAGAACAGTCTCTTGAAGAAAGCTAAATCATCTGGCATCATTGACCAAAGTGATATTTATGATGCATTAAATCAATTCGATTTAGATGATGATACAATCGCTGACTTAATCAACTTCTTTAAAGACAACGGCATTGAAGTTATCTCTGATGACGAAGATGAAGATGAAGACTTTGAAGACTTTGATGAAAGCAAGATGAATCTTGACGAAGAGCCAGATGATGACTTCTTTGCTGAAGAAGGCGAAGAAGCTGAAGAAGATATCGACATTGACTACTTAGGTAGTGAAGTTCGTATCAATGACTCCGTTAAGATGTATCTTAAAGAAATTGGTAAATACGATCTTTTAAAAGCAGAAGATGAACCAATCTTAGCTAAAAAGATCTTAAGTGGTGATGAAGAAGCTAAACAAACACTTATCAACGCTAACTTGCGTTTAGTCGTTAACATCGCCAAACACTATGTGGGTCGTGGTATGTTATTCTTGGATTTAATCCAAGAAGGTAACCTCGGTTTAATGAAAGCCGTTGATAAATTCGACTACACAAAGGGTTATAAATTCTCCACATATGCGACATGGTGGATTCGTCAAGCTATCACACGTGCGATTGCTGACCAAGCCAGAACCATTCGTATTCCAGTGCATATGGTCGAAACCATCAACAAGATGACACGTATCCAAAGACAACTCATCCAAGATTATGGTCGTGAGCCAACAGCCGAAGAAATCAGTGAAGCGATGAATGGCGAATTAAGCGCCAAACGTATTCGTGAAATTCAACGTATCGCCATGGAACCTGTCTCTTTAGAAACACCAATCGGTGAAGAAGATGATTCCCACTTAGGCGACTTTATCGAAGATAAGGAAAGCGAATCACCAGTGGACTTCACAACCAGACAACTCTTAAAAGAAGAACTCTATTCCATCCTCAAGGATTTAAGCGATAGAGAAGAAAGAGTCATTAGACTCCGTTATGGCTTAGACGATAATAGACCAAGAACTCTTGAAGAAGTGGGCCGTGAATTCGGTGTTACTCGTGAAAGAATTCGTCAAATCGAAGCTAAAGCCATTAAGAAACTCAGACACCCAACACGTTCAAAACGCTTAGGTGACTATAAGGAAAAACTTTAATGATTAAACTATCCAAACGCTTGCGTATCATTCATGATATGGTCCCAAATTCAGTCGTGGCCGATATCGGTAGCGATCATGGTAAACTCATGATTGCTCTTGTTGAATCCGGTAAAGTCAGTAAAGGCTACGCTGTGGAAAACAAAGAAGGACCATTTGAAAGATTAAGAAGTAATCTTATTAGATATCACGTTAACGATAAGATTACTCCCCTTTTCAGTGATGGTATTAAGGACATCACTCGTGATGTTGGCACCATTGTTATCGCAGGTATGGGTGGATTAAATATCGTCAATATCTTAAAAGCACATCCAGAAAAGCTTGTGAGAGTGCAAACAATTATTATCGATGCACATAACGCTGTCCCAACAGCAAGAAAAGAAATCTGTATGATGGGCTTTGCCATTGCTGATGAAAAGATCGTCAAGGAAGATGACATATTCTATGAAATCATCAAGTTTGTGAGAGCGGACCAAGCCATTATTGGTGAAGAAGATTTAGAATTCGGACCAATCTTAAGACGTGAGAAATCAGCGACATTTAAAGAGAAATATCAAACTCGCATAAGCGAGATTGATAACATTATCGCTAGTGGCAATTTACCACAAACGAGAATCGACACTCTTAATGCCGAAAAGCATAAATTGGAGAGATACTTATGAACACAAGAAAACTTCTTTTAAAGCTTTCTAAACGTTTCCCTAAACGCTATGCGAAGTTTTATCATGACCATGTTGGTCTTATGACAGGCAAGTTACCTGAAGAAGTGCATAATATCCTTCTCTGTTTAGACTTTGATTATCAAGTGCTTCCTTTAGCAAAGGAAAATAAACCAGATTTAATTATTACTCATCACCCATTTATCTACGGTACCAAAGCCAAGGTTTTCAAATGGGATAAGCTCAAAGAACAATTGTGTAATGAGATTGACGCCTTAGGCGTACCAGTCTATAGCATGCACACAAACTTCGATAGCGGCAAAGATGGTATGAACGAAGCCTTAGCGGAAGCTTTGGGTCTAGAAAACGTTTATTGCCCTGAAGAAAAAGATTTCTGCATGCGTGTTGGTGAACTCAAAGAAGCCATGCCTATTGATGAATTCGCTAAGTTTGCTAAAGCAAGATTAGACGTAGATTATGGTTTATTAATCAAGGAAGGTAACGCGATAGTTAAGAAAGTCGGTATTATTGGTGGTGGCGGTTCACGTGACTGGTTCATTGCTAGAGATGAAGGCTGTGATATTTATATATCAGGCGACGCTCCTCATCATGTGAGACGCGCAATCGTCAACGAACATTTCAATTACTTAGATGTTCCACATGAAGTTGAGAAGATTTTCATGCCACAAATGAAGAAAATCCTCTTAGAAATTGACCCAACATTGAATGTTTTAATGGTCGATCATGAGGAAATGCCTGAAGTAATATTATAGTAGATAGTTAGTAAATATATATCTTTGATATAAGGAGATTATCAAAAATGAAAGCAATCATTGAAATTAACAAATTTGGCACTATAGAAGTCGAATTAGATAGAGAACATGCGCCATTAACCGTTGATAACTTTGTGAAGCTTGCGGAAAAAGGCTTCTACAAGGGCTTAACATTCCATAGAGTCATCAAAGGCTTCATGATTCAAGGCGGTTGCCCAAAGGGAAATGGCACAGGTGGTCCTGGCTATTGCATCAAAGGTGAATTCGCTGCTAACGGCGTTAACAACCCTATCTCTCATAAGAGAGGCGTTATCTCAATGGCTAGAGCGATGGATCCTAACTCCGCTGGTAGCCAATTCTTCATCATGCATAAGGATGGTGAATTCTTAGACGGTCAATATGCTGCTTTCGGTCATGTCATCTCTGGCATCGAAGTTGTTGATGCTGTTGCATCATTGAGAACAAGTCCAAATGATAGACCGCTTGAAGCAGTTGTCATTAAAGACATTAGAATTGAGAAATAATATGGCTAAAGATTTATTAATTGGTTCACATGTTGGCATGAACGCTCCTGATTACTATTTAGGTAGCGTTAAGGAAGCGATGAGCTACGGCTCAACTGCTTTTATGTTTTATACAGGCGCGCCACAAAACTCTTATCGTAAACCTTTAAATGAATTAAAGATTGAAGAAGGACGTGCTTTGCTCAAAGAGCAAGGTTTTGATGAAAACCATATTGTGGTTCATGCTCCTTACATTATCAATCCCGCTAATAAGAATCGCCCTGACTTATTAGAACTCACCAATAAAACATTAATTAATGAATTAAGAAGAACCTCCGCCTTTGGCGCGAAGATGATTGTCTTACATCCAGGTAACCATTTAGGTCTTGGTGCTGAAGAAGCTATTAAGACTTTAGCAGAGAACCTAGACATCGTTCTTTCTCAAGATGGCACTGATGTCAAAATCGCCATAGAAACTATGGCGGGCAAAGGTTCTGAAATCGGTACTTGCTTTGAAGACGTCAAAAAGATTCTTGATACATGTGAGTACACAAACCGTTTAGGTGTTTGCCTTGATACATGCCACGTACATGACGCAGGCTACAACGTAAACGATCCAGATGAATTATTAGCCGAGTTTGATCGAATCATCGGTCTAGACCGCCTTTTAGTGGTCCATCTTAACGATTCTAAGAACATTAGAGGCGCACATAAAGACCGTCATGAGAACATTGGTTATGGCGAAATCGGTTTCGAAGCCTTATGTAAACTCGCTAATCATTCTTTATTAAGAAACATTCCAAAAATCTTAGAAACACCTTATATTAATGAAAAAGCCCCTTACTCTGATGAAATCAGAATGCTAAGGGACGAGAAATTCATTGATGGCTGGAAAGATAAATATCTAGCGTAATTTATTAATTTCTTCTATTAAAGCGTCATAAGCTTCGGCTTCTGGCACTTTTTTTATGACTTCGCCTTTTCTAAAGATGACGTATTGGCCTTTGCCACCCGCAATACCGATATCCGCGCCTTTAGCCTCGCCTGGACCATTAACTACGCAGCCCATGCATGCGACATGAAGATTAATGCTGTTATCTTCGAGGTACTTAAAGACTTTTCTTCCTAACTCTTGAACGTTCACCTGTGTTCTACCACATGTTGGACAAGACACTAATGTAGGATAATTTTTATATAAATCACAGTCATGGAGCAAGCGTTTGGCGGCGATGACTTCATCTTGCGCTCTGCCGGTAATGGAAATTCTGATTGTATCACCGATACCTTCTAAAAGAAGAGGTGATAATGCCGCTGTGCTTCTGATTAAGGAAATATCTAAAGGACCTGCTTCTGTTAAACCAATATGTAATGGATATGGGAATAACTCACTAGCGAGACGATAGGCATCGATTGTTTCTTTGACGTTGCTAGCCTTTAAAGAGATAACGATATTGTGGAAATCGTATTTTTCTAATAAATCGACATGTTTTTTAACAGAAAACACTAATTTATGAGATAAAGGAATATCAAATTGGTCAATTTCTGCATTCACAGAGCCTGAATTAGCGCCCACTCTAATGGCGACGTTCTTCTTTTTAGCGAGCTCAACGATTTCTTTGATCTTGGCTTCGTCATTAATGTTTCCAGGATTAATTCTGATTTTGCTGACGCCATTTTTAATCGCCATAATAGCGAAATTAGGATTAAAGTGGATGTCCGCAATAAGAGGGATCTTCACTTGCTTCTTTATTTCTTTGAATGCTTGAGCGTCTTCTTCATCTAAGACTGATAAACGCATCATATCTGCGCCTAATGCTGCGCATTCATTAATTTCTTTGACTACTTCATCAACGTGTGAAGTCTTATGTTTACACATTGATTGGATTAAAACTTTATTTTGTCCGCCTATGGTAAGACGACCAATTTTCACTTGTTTGGTTTCTGTTCTTTTCATATGCCGATATTATAACCTAGTTTATTCATAAAAAATATATTTGCATTATATTTTACCTGTGGTAAGATATTTAAGCGACTTTGAAGGAGAAAATCAAATGGCAAGCAAAGATGATAGAATCTCATTAACACTTAAATGCACAGAATGTGGCGAGGAAAATTACCTCACTTCTAAAAATAAAAAGAAACACGCTGATCGTTTAGAATTGAAGAAATATTGCCCACGTTGCAAAAAAGTTACTCTCCATCGTGAGAAGAAGAAATAATAGGCATATGCCTATTTTTTTGTGCCTATGATTAATGTCGTCCCTTTTATCTACGAAGTGACTGATGAGCTATACGCTAATACGTATCTTTTAAGTGACTCCGATAATAACTGTGTCGTTATCGATCCCGCAAAAGACTATCCAGGAATCGTTAATTATATTAAGAAAAATAGTCTCAAGCTCAAAGCCATCTTATTGACCCACGGGCATGTTGATCACATGCGTGGTGTGGATGCTTTAGTGAAAGCATTTAATGCGCCTTTATATATCGGTTTTGATGATGAAGATAAACTAACAGATACATGCGCGAATTGCTCTGACTTTTTAGGTGAAAACGTTATCATTAAAAGCAAGGCTAACACCCTAGCGGATAATGAAGTTCTTCACTTTTTAAGTGAAGATATTAAGGTCATCACCGTTCCATATCACACAGCGGGAAGCGTATGTTATTACCTCAAAGAAAGTGGTGTTTTGTTCACTGGTGATTTCATTATTATGCATGGCATTGGCCGTAGTGACTTACCAAGTGCGATGCCTAAGGAATTAAGAAACTCTATGGCTAAAGTTTTAGCCTTACCAGAAGACACAAAAATCTATGGAGGACATGGCTCATCCTCAACACTTGGGATTGAGCGAAAAGTAAATCCATTTGTCAAATAATGAATATTTGATATAATATTCAAGGAAATTTATTGAAAGGAAAGATAAATTATATGGTTAATGTTACAGAATTAAGACCAGGCAACTATTTCATCGATGAAAACAATTTATACCAAGTTTTAGATATTTTATTAAATAAAACTGCGATGAGAAAGATGGTTGCTAAAGTCAAAGTTAAAAACGTCCGTACAGGTACAATTAACGAATTAGCCCGTAACTCCGGTTACATGGTTGAAAACGTTCGTTTAGACAAGAGACAAATGCAATATCTCTATGACAGTGGCGATTTCTTCGTCTTCATGGATCAAGAAACTTATGAACAAGTTGAAATCCCAGCTGAACGTCTCCAATGGGAAAAACAATTCTTAAAAGGCGACGAAGTCGTGGAAATCACTTCCTATGATGGCGAAATCCTCGGTGTTAACTTACCAGCTAAAGTCACATTAAAGATTACACAATGTGATCCAGGCGTCAGAGGTGACACAGTCAACAAACCAACAAAGCCAGCTACATTAGAAACAGGCTTAGTGGTTAGAGTTCCATTATTCATTGAAGAAGGCGAAGAAGTTCTCGTTCGTACAGATAACGGCGAATACGACGGCAGAGCCTAATAGAGGGGGAGCAGACAATGCAACCTTGGCAAATCGTCTTATTATGCATCGGCATGGTTATTGTTGGTGCAGTTATCGGTTTCTTTGTGACCCGCTACATTTTCCAAAAGCAACTCAGAGAAAACCCTCCTGTTAATGAAAAAATGATTCGCGCGATGTTCAGAAGCATGGGTCGTACCCCAAGTGAAAAACAAATCCGTGAAATCATGAGAAACATGAATCAAGGAAAATAATTGAACAAATCAAAAACAGCGCTCCAACGAGCGCTTTTTTGTTGCCTATATCAAACTTTTGCAAATATCTATATTCTCTTATAATCTTAATATATGAAACAAATAGTAAAGAAAGCGCCTATTATATTACTCGTATCTTTTTCTCTTGTCGGCTGTGTTTCTAGAAGCAAGCAAGAGCTTATGAGGATTGAAGAAAAGACCGAGCTCAAATATCTTACCGACGGAAAGATTCTCTTTTACTATGACGATATTAGAGGTTTTGATTCAAGTGGCCCTGTTTACTGCGTGCTTGATTATTCTAATTCAAACAAGAAAGAAGAGTTCATTAGTCAGTTCTATAACGTTAAGACAGGGGAGAACTCCCTACAAAACCAAAATAGCGATAAATTTGAAACAGCGGTAAACAACTTTTTGCAGCAGTGGATGGAAAATGATTACTCTTCATTTGACGAACAATACAAGCTCGATTTTACGAAGTCTTATTCATATTATTGTCCACGTTTAGAACCTTTTGAACAGGCGCTTATTTACTACGCTGAAACTAGTACAGCCTACCTCATATATTTAGAGATGTAAGAGGCTAAAAATTGACGAAAAATAAAAGCACTCGGTTATGAGTGCTTTTGTCTATAATAACAAAGTTATTAACTCTACTAATTAATTACTTGCTTTTTACTTTCATCCAAGTGATTTGTCTTTCGGTTCCCGCTTTGATTCTGCCAATGTTTGTGCGGTGTCTGATGGTCAAAACCACACTAATAATTGTCATCAAAATTGCATAGACGAAATTGCAGTAAAGCATTGGTCCAAAATTGATGATGAAGAGCCATGGGAAACCCACGGTTGGATTTGGGAAAACCTTTAAAGCAACCAAGATTGCCCATATCCAAGTAACAGTAGCGTTAAGAATGGAAGTAATGATAGAAGCTAATGAAACATAACCACTTTTCTTTAATGTGAAATAATAGGAAAGCGCACCGATAACACCAAAAAACCAAGATGTAGTCAAGGTAATTCCAACCATGCAGGAAGCAGCTTTGCCACCTTTGAATCCGATGAAACATGGATAAATGCCACCAAGCATTGCACCGACAACAGCCACCCAGTAGACTGGCCATTGAATCATATAGCCATCGAGGTTGCCATTATACATAGCAGAGGCACTTGCGATTAATGGTGTACCATTATTAAATGGTACAAATGATAAAATTGCCCAGCAAATGTAAAGCGGGGAAATGGTTTTAAATACATCAAAGAAGAAAACGATAAGGAAGTACTTTTTGCCCCATAAACGACCACAGTTTGTGGCGCCTGGATTATGTGAACCATATTCACGTGGATCTTGTTTAAAGACCATTTTTCCTAACGGAATTGAGATGTTCGCGCTGCCCATGAGGTAACCAATTAGCAAACAAATCACTGGTACCAATATATTTACAAATATATTCATTTTTGTACCTCCAAATCGTACTTATTTATTCTACTAAAATGCTTTATATTTGCAACTTAATTTGTATATAATTAAGTCTTGCAAAGGGAAAATATAGTGTCTGATATCAAAAAAACAACATATACAGCTGATGATATTCATGTGATGAAGGGTCTTGAGGGTGTCCGAAAAAGACCTGCTATGTACATTGGTTCAACCAATAGTGCTGGTCTCCATCACCTAGTCTGGGAAGTTGTCGATAATGCAGTGGACGAAGCCTTATCTGGTTATGGTAAGAAGATTTGCGTGACCATGCATAAAGACGGTTCCATTAGTGTCCTTGACGAAGGTCGTGGTATTCCTGTGGGCATCAATAAAGAGACTGGCCGACCAGCGGTCGAAGTTGTTTTTACTGAACTCCACGCAGGTGGTAAATTTAATAACGCTGTTTATAAATCCGCTGCTGGTTTGCATGGTGTCGGTGCTTCTGTTACTAACGCTTTAAGTGAATGGATAGACATTAATGTCTATCAAGAAGGTAATATCTACCACCTCAAATTCGAAAATGGTGGTAATCTTGTCGTTCCTCTTGAAGTTGTCGGTACATGCAAGAAACATGGTACTTTGGTGAGATTTAAACCAGACGCAACGATCTTCTCTACTGTTGAATTTAAATGGGATACAATTGCTAGCCACTTACAAGAGAGTGCCTTCTTAATGAAAGGCGTGGAATTTGTCTTAACTGACGAAAAAACCGGACAAGTTCAGAACTTTTTGTATGAAAATGGCTTAGTGGAATACATCAATAACGTCAATATCAATAAACAACCAATGTCTCCTGTGATTAGCTTCGCGGATACCGATGAAGAAACACAAATCGACATTGAGATTGCTTTACAATACTGCAATGAAGATTACAACGAAACAATCTACTCTTACGTTAATAACGTAAGAACAAGAGATGGTGGTACCCATGAAACTGGTTTTAGAACTGGTATCGCTAAAGCTGTTAACGATTTCGCCGAACAATACAAATTAACCAAGGGCAAAAAGCTCGAAGGTAGTGATATCAGAGAAGGTTTAACCGCTGTTGTATCATTGAAAATCCCAGAAGCTTTACTTGAATTTGAAGGCCAAACCAAAGGTAAATTAGGCACTCCACAAGCAGTTTCTGTGGTCTCTAACTTTATTTATAATAAGTTTACTTATTATCTTTTAGAAAACAAAGAATTCACAATCAACTTCATCAATAAGTGTGTTGCATCTCAAAATGCGAGATTAGCCGCTAGAAAAGCTAAAGAAGAAGCGAGAAACAACAAAAAACCAAAACAAGAAGTCATTTTAAGTGATAAATTAACCCCAGCACAAAGCAAAGAATACGCCAAAAACGAATTGTTTATCGTCGAAGGTGATTCCGCTGGCGGTACCGCTAAGAAAGGTAGAGATAGACTCCACCAAGCAATCTTACCACTTCGTGGTAAACCACTTAATACAGACTCCATTTCTATGGAAAAATTAGTCCATAACGAAGAAATCGCAACCATTATTAATACCATTGGTGCTGGTTTTGGACAAAATTTCGATTTAGATGATATAAAATACGGCAAAATCATCATCATGACCGATGCTGATACCGATGGTGCTCATATCCAAACGTTATTATTAACGTTCTTCTATCACTATATGCGTCAATTAATCACATCTGGTCACGTTTATATTGCTGTTCCACCTCTTTACCGTGTCTATAAAGAAGATGGCAAAAAAGTCACTCAAGAATATGCTTGGGATGATGATGGCTTGGAACAAGCCAAAAAGAAAGTTGGTAGTGGTTACAAGGTCTCCAGATATAAAGGTCTTGGTGAAATGGACGCTATCCAATTAAAAGAAACAACAATGGATCCAAAGACTAGATTATTAGTCCGTGTCGAAATCGATGATCCATTCTTAGCAGAAAAGAGAGTTACCGTTTTAATGGGCCGTGACGCTGGTATCAGAAGAGCGTGGGTCGAAGAGAACGTTGACTTCAATAAAGTCGATACTTTCATCAAGGAGGTCAAGTAATCTATGGCTAGAAAAAAGATTGATTTAGTCGAAGAAAATTACGTTGAAAACATCTCCGTACAACCGATGGAAGACGTGATGGGCGACCGTTACGCGACTTACGCTAAATACGTTATTCAAGATCGTGCTATCCCAGATGTGAGAGATGGCTTGAAACCAGTTCAGAGACGTATTATTTTCACAATGTTTAAAAACAATAATGTTTTTAATAAACCAACAAGAAAATGTGCTCATACCGTCGGTGCGGTTATGGGTACTTTCCACCCACATGGTGATACATCCATCTACGAAGCTTTAGCGAGAATGAGCCAAGATTGGAAGATCAGATATCCATTAATCGACTTCCAAGGTAACAATGGTTCTATCGATGGTGACTCCCCAGCGGCGTATCGTTATACTGAATCTCGTTTAAGCGAGATTTCTAACGAATTAATTCGTGAAATCGATAAGAAGACAGTTGATATGCAACTTAACTTCGACGATACCGAATTTGAACCAACGATTTTACCTGCTAGATTCCCTAACTTATTCGCTAATGGTACAGAAGGTATTGCTGTTGGTATGGCGACAGAAATCCCACCACATAATCTCAAAGAGATTATTGATGCAGTTGTTTACCGTATTGGTCATAAGACTGCAACAGTTGAAGACTTAATGCAATTTGTTTTAGGTCCAGACTTCCCAGGTGGTGGTATCATCTACGAAAGTGAAGGTCTTAAAAACATCTATTTAACCGGTAGAGGCCGTATTGAAATCGCCAGTAAAGAAGAGATTGTTCAAAACAAAGACAATCAACAGATTGTCATTACTGAAATTCCATACAAAACACAAAAGAACCAATTAGTTTTTGAAATCGATAAGATTATCCATTCAAAATCAGTCGATGGTCTTTTAGAAGTACGTGATGAATCCGACTGGAAAGGTATTAGAATCGTTATTGATTGTAAGAAAGACGCAAAAGTCGATTTACTCTTACAATACTTGAACAATAAGACTGGTCTAGTCTCATCTTATAGCACTAATATGGTTGCTATCGTGGATGGTCGACCAAAGACATTAAATCTCTTAACATATGTTGATGCTTACATTGCTCACCAAGTCGATGTCGTAACAAGAAGAAGTAGATTTGATCTAGAAAAATTTCAAGCTAGACTCCATATCGTTGAAGGCTTAATTCAAGCTTCTTTAAACATCAATGAAGTGGTTGAAATCATCAAACGCAGTAAAGATAAAGCGGATTCTAAAGTTAACTTAATGGCCCGTTATGGTTTCTCAAACGAACAAGCTGAAGCTATTGTGACCATGCCATTATACAAGTTATCTCATACCGATGAAGTCACTTTAGAAAACGAAAAAGTTCAACTCCTTAGAGATATCGAAACACTCAAAGGAATTCTTGAAGATGAGAGCAAACTTAACCGTGTTTTAGTTCGAGAACTAAAAGCTATCGCGGATAAGTATGGTGATGATAGAAGAACAGCGATTCAAGAAAAAGAAGAAATCGCTCCAATCGATAAGCGTGAATTAATCGCTAAAGACGATGTGATGGTGGCTCTTACACGTGATGGTTATGTGAAGAGATCCACACTTAAGTCATATCGTAGCAGCGGTGATAATCCTCTTCCTGGTTTAAAGGATGGAGACGAATTAATCGCTCAAGGCTTAATCAACACAACTGATTATTTGATTTGTTTTACAAATCAAGGTAACTATATTTGCATTCCTGTTCACAAATTACCAGAGAACAGATGGAAAGATGAAGGTGGTCATATCAATACCTTCTCAACCTTAAATCCTGGCGAAAAAATCATTAAAGGTATTGCCGTTAGCGACTTCAGAAATGATATCTATCTCGGTATTTTGACCAAATTTGGCCAAATCAAGCGTATGCCTTTAAATATGATAGAACAAGGAAAACGCACGCGTCCTATACGCAATATGAGACTTCTCAATGGTGATGAAGTCAGTGATATCCAAATCTTAAGCGGAAATAGCAACTTACTTGTTATAACAAGTAATGGTAATGTCACATACTTCAATGAAAACGAATTATCCGTGCTTTCTAGCAAAGCGGGTGGTGTGAAATCCGTCGCTGGTTTAGGTAAGAATAACGCTGTAGCGTTAATTGCCTTCGACGAAGAAGAAAAGAACAAAGTCATCTTATTCACAGATAAAGGTCATTATCGAATCTTCGATAATGCACACGTGAATTTGACCGCTAGATTAGGCAAAGTACAACCTGTGATGCCATGTTTCAAGAGCGATATTCATCATGTTGTTAGCGCATTTAAGCTCACAAGTAAGGCAGATTTATTGAAAATAAATCTCTTCATGTCCACAAACGAATATTTTGAATTCGAATTAACTGATTTCTATTTAACTGATCTTGCTAAATATGCGAAGAAGAACATCGATATTCCAAGCAAGACCACAGTTGATAGTGTCATAGACACTAACATCGAAATTATTAATAAGAAGACTGTCTCTCATCCAATTACTATTAAAGAGAAACCAATCCAAACTCTTGAAGATGATTCTGAAGATGATAATGATGAGCCAATTAGCGTTCCAGAAGTCAAAGAAGAGAAGGAAGGCTTTGAACAAATCTCCATTTTTGATGATTTGGATGACTAATATAGCAAAGTAAATAACTAGTATTTAATTAGTAAAACATATAACTTTGTTATATATCAAAACAATAAAATAACAAAAAGCCTCGAAAAGAGGCTTTTTTAATGTGACAGTTTTGACTTATTGCTTGTGAGAATTATTAATATTTCTCACATTAAGAGACAAAAATCGGTTATTATTTATATATAGATAAATATGTTCAACAAATTCATCCCCTTCGCACACGCCCAATCCATATATGAGATCCCAGTGGATTTCTATAAGAAACAAGGCGTTAGTGTCCTTTTAATCGACTTGGATAATACATTGGACAGCTATCGTTTATCTTTACCAACAGAAAGAGCTGTTAAGCAACTTAACGCTCTTAAAGAAAGTGGTCTCAAGGTCATTATTGTTTCTAACAATCGTGGCAAGCGCGTAAGGACATACGCTGCTGCGGCTAATTGCCCTTGTATCAACTCTGCGCGCAAACCATTCTCAGGGAAAATCAAAAAGTTCCTTAAGGAAAATGGTTACAAGCCAGAAGAGACCATGCTTGTTGGAGATCAGCTTATGACCGACGTACTCGCCGCTAAAGGAGCGCATATACGCGTTGTATTAACGGAAAAGGTCGTCAAAGAAGATCAATTCACCACACATTTCAATCGTCTATTGGATAGACCGATTCGAAGACATCTAGTTAAAAAAGGCAAAATGCCAGATTGGAGAACAAAATATGGGCAAGAGCAATAGAGTATTACGTTGTTATCACTGCGGTGCGATTTTGCAATGCGAAAACGAAGATGAAAAGGGCTACATCATCCCTGAATCATTACATCGTGCCACACCAATCCAAATCATTTATTGCGATAAATGCTTTGAAACAATGAAAGCGTTCAACAACAGTGAACTCGAACAAAACGTTGATAAAGAAGTATTAAAAATACTTGATGATGCATTCGCTACAGACGCGTACATCATTTGGGTTGTCGATTTGTTCTCATTTAATGGTCAATTAAATAGTGAAATCGCTAAGAAAGTTAAGAAACTTAACGTGACAGTCGTGGGCACAAAGCGCGACTTATTCCCAGCAAACGTTAAAGACGAATCCTTAATTGCTTATGTAACTGAAAGATTTAATGACTATGGCATTAAACCAAAGAGTGTCAGACTCTATGGTGCCGCTAGCAAGATGGAACCAAAAGAATTAATCGGTGCGATGAATGAAGCCAGAAAAGGTCATGACGTTTATATGATCGGTAACTCTACCTCTGGTAAAACATCTATTATTAATAGAACAATGAAGGGTTTTGAGAACAAAACCACACGTCAAATTAAGACAATTACCTACCCAGGTACAAGCGTCAACGTGTTAGAAATTCCATTATCCCGTTCATCCTTCTTCTATGAACTTCCAGGTATTTCTCAAACAACATCCGCTCAAGGTAGATTAGAGAAAGATGTGATTAGACAAATCACCCCAAAGAAAGCCATCAAAGTAACCACACGCACATTGAGCGCTGGCGAAGCTCTCATGGTTGGTTCTTTAGCAGCCTTCGAAGTCATTAAAGGTAAAACCGCTAACTATCGTTTCTATGCCGCCGAAGGCGTGGAAACAAAGAAAGTTCAAAACAAGAAGCTTGATGACGCCATCAACGAAAACAATATCCGTCGTTTTGCTAGACCAGTTTCTGAAAGATTGGTGAGCTTCTTAGACTATGATATGTTTGAATATGCAATGGAAAACGATAACAAATGGCACGATATCGCCATCGAAGGCTTAGGCTGGTTATCATTTATTGCCCAAGGTCAAATGATTCGTGTTCGTTTACCAAAGGGTGTCGCTCTCAAAGAGAGCTTAGCTAAAATTAGAAAGTAAAAGATATGTTAACACCAAAACAAAAAAGGGACCTAAAAGCTTTAGCGTCCACACTTACAATTCGTTACCAAATTGGTAAAAACGAAATCTCTGAAACACTTATCAACATGCTTGATAAAGCTTTAACTGCACATGAATTAATCAAAATCGATGTCATGAAAGGTTGTTCATTACCAATCATGGAAATCGCCATTGATATTTCCAATAAGTTAAACGCTGAACTCGTCCATGTGATGGGCAGAGTTATTATCCTATTCCGTAGGAATAAAGAAAATCCAAAGATTAAAATCTAATGAATAGAATTATTTTCGGTGGTGGTTTCGATCCAATTCACCTAGGACATATCAATATGGCCATTATGGCTCAGAAGACCTATCCTGGTGAAGTAGTTTTCGTGCCCGCGAAAATCGCTGTTTGGAAAAGTTCTTCTATTAATCAAGAACACAAATTAGCGATGGTGCAGATTGCTATTAAAAACATTCCAGGCTTCAGCGTGGATACTTTTGAGCTTGATCAAGCCGAGCAACCTCGTAGTTATCAAACAGTGGAGTACTTCAAGAAGAAATATCCAAACGATAAACTCTACTTTTTGATTGGTCAGGACCAAGTAAACGCCTTCCATGAATGGGCAAAGCCAGAAGAAATCGCTAAAAATACCCAAATAATCTATTATGAAAGGCCAAAATACGAGCTTAATCAGGTAAATGTGGATAAATACCACATGATCGCTATTTCTGGTCCTACAGTCGACGTTTCGTCAAGTGATATTAGAGAACTAAGAAGTGCATATCTTCAAGAAGATGTCATCAGATATATCGAAGATAACGAATTATATTTCATTAAGAAAGTCAAACCTCTTCTAAAGGAAAGCCGCTTCAGACATTCCAAATCCGTTGCTCATATGGCTTACCAATTAGCGGAGCATCATCATTTAGATTTCTCTAAAGCTTATGTCGCTGGCATTCTCCATGACATCGCTAAAGGGATTAACGATGAAGAATCCTTAAGGATGATGAAGGAATTCTACCCAGGATTCTTAGATATTGGCGCTTATGCATACCATCAATTCCTAGGAGCAATGGTGGCCCGTGACAAATTTGGCGTTGCTGACCCTGAAATCTTAGATGCGATCAAGTATCATACGACCGGAAGGAAGAAAATGGGCTGGTTAGAGAAGCTGGTTTTCGTCTCAGATAAGATTGAACCAACTCGTCCATACGACTCAAGCGACCTTATCAAGGCTATGTATGACGATTTTGAAAAGGGATTTATCACCGTCCTTAAAGCTAATAGAGACTTCCTCATAAGCAAGGATAAAATGGTGGATAACAGGTTCACCGCAGACTGTTTCGCGTACTATTTGAACCTCTAAAATCAACACAAAATCACGAACTATTAGGTCTCAGAAATGAGGCCTTTATTTTTGTCTTGTCTTAACATACAATTGAGTGAGAAATCCTCGAAAATACGTAAAATAGGCAATTAGGAAAACCGCTAATTTTAGATAGATGATCTGTGAATAGTGCCGAGTGTGGATAAACTGACTTTTCCACAATATCCACATCAATTTCCTCTTTTATATCTACTTCGCATAATTGCCATTATGTTAACTAAATACTATAAAAAGAACAATATTACATAGTAAAAGAAAAGACAGTTCTTAAACAAATTTAATCATCTGCGTGAGAACTGCCTTATATTTATACACAAATTTGGTAGAATTCTAAACTACTAGAAAACTACTAATCATTATTTCTTATTCGTTATCTTGTTGTAACCGACGAATCTTTTGACTTTATTTCTGATTATAGTCATTATATCTTCATGCAACCTACATATCTTTATTGAATCTAATCTGATTTCTTGACCAGGTTTGCTTGGATTTTCGTTTTCTCTACTTTGAAGAACGTCAATGACTTGTTCGATGACGAGTCTTCTTTTATCAATTGATCTTGTTTGGTTGATAACCGCGATTGAGTGTTGACCGTTTTTAGACAAGCCCTTAATGATGCCGAGGTCAACGTCGCTTACTTTATTGCAAGACTTACTTGTCAAAGGAATGACTGTCATAATTTGTTGCTTAGCGCCTGAATTGTTCAAAACGATGACTGGATGTCTTCCGTGAATTTCGTTTCCAAAGCCCACTGGGAAGTCTGCGAAGTAGATTTCACCAGCTTTTGCTTCGAATGTCGGCTCAAAATTGCGGTAAAGATAAATATGCTTGTTGATATAATCCTGCATATTAAGCAATTCTTCACCTTTGAGGTAACGTTGTTCTAATTCAACTTCTCTCTTTCTGAATCTTAACTCTTTTCTGACCTCGTAAGTTTCGATGCATCTTTCTTCTTTGTTATCAAAACCTTTCTTTTCGACGTTTATATTTTGTGTTTTGTTTTCTGCCATAATACTCCTCCTTTGTAATTTTATATGGCGTGTACAATGCGCACACAAATACAAGAGCATACGCCTGTGCGTAGAGAAAATAAAGTACCTAAATAAATGAAAAAAGAACCTAATACTTAGGCCCTTTTTTCACATTTTTTCTAATGTATATTAGAATAACTCTTCTATTGGGAAACCCAATAGGTGTTCTGGCTTCTTAATGTTGAAGTTCTTAAGAATAGTAGCCCCGATGTCACCAAATGACATTCTTTCTGGGTAATATCCACCATTTTTGAGACTCTTACTATAAATAAGAAGAGGAATCTTTTCTCTTGTGTGGTCTGTACCAGTCCAAGTTGGGTCATTACCATGGTCTGCGGTGATGATTAATAAGTCATCTTCTTTTAAGAAAGGAAGGAGTTCCCCCACTCTCTTATCGAATCTTTCAATGCATTGGCCATAACCAATTGGATCACGTCTATGACCATAATCACTATCAAATTCCACTAAGTTGACGAAGCAGAGACCGGTGAAATCATGGTTTTTAGCCTCTTCTATGGTCTTATCCATGCCGTCCTCGTTAGAGACTGTCTTTTGTGTCTTAACGACGCCATACATGTCAAAAATGTCACCAATCTTACCAACACAGCTAGTCATGAAGCCGTTATCTTGCAAAACATTCATCACTGTTGGAGCGGTTGGCTTTAAAGCAATGTCGTGTCTATGGCCTGTCACACGCTTAAAGTTGGTTTTATCAGTGCCAATATATGGACGAGCGATAATTCTTCCCACCATCCATTCTGGTTTCATGCAGATTTCTCTAGCAATGTCGCAGCATCTATAGAGTTCTTGTAAGCCAGTCACTTCTTCGTGAGCGGCAATTTGTAAAACAGAGTCGCTAGATGTATAGACGATTAAAGAATTGTCTCGACATTGTTCTTCACCAAGTTCCACTAAGATTTCGGTGCCAGAAGCGGCTTTGTTACCAATCACCTTGTGACCAGTTCTTTTTTCTAATTCATCGATAAGTTCCTTTGGAAAGCCTGTATCGGTAAATGTTTGGAATGGGACTTGAGTATTAATACCCATAATTTCCCAGTGACCTGTCATGGTGTCTTTACCATTACTTACTTCTCTAGCTTTAGAAACATAAGAATTTGGGTGAGCCACCTTGCTTGTACCTCTAATAGGATCTAGGTCGCCCATACCTAATTTATTTAAATTAGGAACGTTTAATCCATTAGGCATTTTTTCACCAATGTGTAATAAAGTATTAGAACCTTTATCACCAAACTTATCTGCGTCATCTAAGTAACCGCTTCCCATGGAATCGACAACGATGACAAATATTCTTTTATATTTGTAATTATTCATATGAATTCCTCACTTCATTATCTTATCATAATCTGATTTAAGTTTCTCGCTAGAAACATGCGTATATATTTGTGTGGTGGCAATATTCGTGTGCCCGAGCATGCCTTGGACCATTCTAAGTTGCGCTCCATGGTTAAGGAGATGTGTGGCAAAAGAGTGTCTTAAAGTATGTGGAGAGATGGTCATATCAATACCCGCTAATTCTGCATACTTACGCACCTGTTTAAAGAAGTAAATTCGGCTCAGTGGTTCGCCACTTCTATTTAAAAATAGAAATTCACTACTTTTATGTTCGCTTTTGTTTCTGACTTCGTTGATATATTTCCTAATGAAATCAACTGCATACTCAGCGATAGGTACTTTTCTTTCTTTAGCGCCCTTACCAAAAACGGTAATGATGCCTTTGGTAAGATTAACTTGTCCTTTTTTAAGATTTAATAATTCGCTAACACGTAATCCTGACGCATACATTGTTTCAAGCATCGCTCTATCTCTAATGCCAGAAGGTGATTCCATATCAGGAGCTTCTAATAAACGATCAATCTCTTCTTCGCTTAAGCAGTTAGGGAGATGTTTTGGCTTTTTAGGTGTTTCAATATCAGGAATATTTCCTAAATAATGACCTTCTTTCTTTAGAAAAAGATAAAAGCTTCTCGTGGAAGATAGTCTTCTTAACGCGGTTGAGACTGACTTACCTAAAGAGAGTTCGAACTTTAAGAATTCATATAAATCAGTTTCTAATAAGTCATCAGTGTCTTTCTTATCATTAAAGTAATTAAAGAAAGCTTGTAAGTCTTCTAAATAAGAGATCCAAGTTTGAGGAGAAAGACCTTTCTCTACGAGAACGTATTGATGAAACAAATCAATCGCATCAACGATTTCCATTTTTCTTCACCTCACTTGCTCTTTTCAATAATGGCTTCTTTAAAGAACGATTTAGTTCATTAATGAGTAATTTAGTTTTGCTTTCCTCTTCGTGCTTAGAATAGTCGAAAAGGGACATTTGCACCGCCATATCGGTGTAGTCGATAAGGTTTTGGAGTGTGATTCCCACAAGTCTAAGGGTCAGATGTGTGAAATTCTTATCGTATAAGGCACAGGCACCATCATAGATGACTTGCCACTTATTAGTTGGATTATCTAAAGTCATAGATTTATTAAAAGATTTAAAGGTTTGGTCTTTGACCACGATTTGAATTGTGTGACCAAGTTTATCTTCTCTTTGCGCTCTTTCGGATACTTCTTTGGCTAAAGATAAGAAGTATTTCTTAATCTCTGTAGCGTTATCAGTGTCATAAGGCAATGTTGTGGAATTACCAATTGATTTAGGATCCCATTTCTCAATTTCAATTTCATCAGACCCTTTACCTTCCAGCCACTCTTTGAGTGTATAGAAGAATTTGCCACAGATGTTTTTGACTTCTTCATCATCCACTTCGAGCTTTCTATATAGGTCACCGATAGTCTTGATACCAACGCTCTTTAATCTAGGAGCGGTTCTTTTACCGACACCAAACATTGAATCCACTTTTAGTGGAAACAAAATACTCTCTATATCTCTTTTATGAATAATGGTTAGACCCATTGGTTTTTGATAGTCACTAGCCATCTTCGCTAAGAAACGAGTTGTGGAAACACCGATAGAGCATTTAAGTCCAGTTTCTTTAAATAAATCATCTTGTAACTGTCTAAAGAAAGCAATGACATCACTTTGTCCTTTGACTGCGTCAGTAAAGTCTGCGAAGCATTCATCTACAGAAGCTGGTTCCACTAGTTTTGTATATCTTCTAACAAAGTTAAAAAACTTCTTACTCGTCGCTGAGTAGTAATGATAATCACCAGGAATGATGATAAGGTTTGGACAAAGCTGTCTCGCCTTAAACATTGGCATCGCACTTGAGACGCCGTATTTGCGCGCTGCATATGAACACGTAGAAACAATCCCGCCTCTACCATCGTGTCCAATCGCGACAGGCTTATTCTCTAAGGACGGATCTTTGATTTCTTCGCATCTAGCAAAAAATGCATTCAAGTCAATATGGACGATAACCTTGCTCATACCTACATTATATACGCGTATAAGGATTATGTTAACTAAAATAATAAGCAAAATAAAATCCTGCTTTCACAGGATAATATTTCTAATACTAAGTATTATAACTACTAATTAAAAACTAATAAACCACTAATAGATTTATTTGCTTTCAATGACTTTTTCGACCTTTTCTTCGGCTTCTTTGAGGGCTTTTTCTAACTTTTTGACGATCTCTTGACCTTCTTTATAGAGAGCTAAGCATTCATCTAATGGGAGTTTTTCTGACGAGATATTAGCGACGATTTCATCTAATCTTTTCATCTCTTTTTCAAAATCAAATTTCTCTTCCATACTATCTTTCCTCCGTATTTATGACTTCACTATTGATAACGCCATCTTTTAAGATGGTTTTAATCTTTTGACCTTTTTTCACTGCTTTGATATCACTAACTGGTTTTCCTTCTTCGTCTACGGTTAAAGAGAAGCCACGCTTGATAACGTTATTTGGATTAAGAGCCTCTAATGTGGCTTTCTTTTGGCTTAAGAGTTGGCTATAATGGGTCACTAATTGACGAATCTCTAAGTCTAAATCTTCTTTATTAGAAGATAAATCATCTTTCATGCCTTGAATTCTTTGTTTCAGGCTTTCTTCCATATCCTGTAAGGAGAAGGATAACTTTTCTTCTATCTCTCTACGATCGATTGTGGCTAACTCTGCTGCTCCTGTTGGTGTACTAGCACGTTTATCAGCGACAAAGTCTACTAAGGTAGAATCGATTTCGTGGCCTACACAGGCGATAACAGGCATCTTACTATTAGCAATCGCTCTGACGAGTTTCTCGTCGTTAAAAGCGCTTAAATCCTCGCTAGCGCCGCCTCCACGACCAATGAGTAATGTATCCAAAGGATAAGTTTGGCTTAATTCAAAGGCTCTGAGTAATTCTTTAGGGGCGTTTTCCCCTTGAACAGCGCTATAGAAGACGTAAATGTCCGCGATTGGATATCTGCGCTTAAGATTAAACAAAATGTCCTTAATAGCGGCGCTATTAGGGGCTGTGATGACACCAATGGCGGTTGGATAAAGATTTATCTTTCTTTTCCTAGATTCGTCGAATAAACCCTCTTCTAGGAGTTTCTTTTTAAGCTTTTCTAATTCCAAGAGTTGAGCGCCTGCTCCCACTTCTTCCATTTGGTAGACGATGATTTGATATGTGCCTCTACCTGGATAAGCATCAATAGAACCAAAGACCACGACTTCTTGCCCGTTTTCTGGCTTGAAATTGCATTTAGAAGCGTAGTTTGAAAACATCATTGCGCCAATTAATGACTTATCGTCCTTTAAGGAAAAATAAAAATGACCATTGCTTGCCATTTTAAAATTAGAGATTTCGCCTTTCACGTAGATGAGCTTTAAATTCTCATCATTACTGAGGACGGCTTTGATGTATTGGTTAATATCGCTGACGGTGAAGACTGGGCGATCATTATTCATTAGAGCACCTCGTCTAATATCGCGTTAATGAATTTGGCCTGTTTTTCTTCGATATATTTTTTAGCGAGTTCCACTGCGGTATTAATGACGATGCGCTTGTCAATCTTTTCTACGTAGTAGAAATGCGCGTAGCTCATTAATAAGACCGATTGGGTTAATAATGGTAATCTTTCCCATTTCCAGTTTCTTAAGTGTGGTTGGAAAGCAGAGATGATTGAACCATAGTTATTCAAAACACTAGAAATCATGTTTTGAACATAGTTACTGTGTTCCTTGAATGGACGAGGATCATCAGTCATTTCAGTGATGATTTCATCAACATCACGGAAGTTATGTTCTCTACTGGCCACTTGGTCAGCAATTTCGTCATAAATGACGGTCATGATTATAAAGTTTTCTTGATTGCGAGATATTTTTTCCATAAAAAAAGCGTTTCGATTGATTAGATAATTGATATAACGTTGACAGCGACATCGAATGGAACTTGTTCAGTGGTCATTAAGAAAGCATTGGTGATTTCTTCTTGGATATTGCGGGTGACATCTTGTAAATTGGTGCCTTTAGCGACATCCACAGCGACCCAAACATGGACGATACCGTGTCTAATAGTTGTTTGGACTGGTCTATTTAAACGAATCTTTTGATTACGCTTCATATGAGCGCTACTCATAGAAATACCGGAAACATTGCTTAAAGCATTGGTCACCAAGTTGTCGAAGACATTGATGGAGATACCAATTTTTCCTTTGTTTGCGTAGTTTTCAATATAGACGTAGTCTGCCATAAACCTTACCTACTTATAATATATAGTAAATATATTCGTTTAGCAAAGATAAAAAAAGAAAAGTGGATTTCTCCACTTCTCTATATTTTGTATTTTGTTTCGAATAGATTAGAGCTTTTCAACCACGCTAGCAACGTATTCTGGAGTGAAATTGAATTTCTTGAAGACGTCTTTAGCAGGAGCGCTAGCACCGAATTGATCTAAGCCGATATTTGTGTCAGCGTATTTAGCCCAACCAAAGGTTGAAAGCATTTCGATGGAGACACATTTGGCCTTTGGAAGATTAATAACTTCTTTCTTGTAAGCTTCGTCTTGCTTTTCGAAGTAGGACCAACATGGCATAGAAACAACACGGACATCGATGCCTTTTTTAAGTAATAACGCTTGAGCGGAAACCGCTAAGGAGACTTCACTACCTGTGGCGATTAAAACGAAGTCGGCTTTCTTTTGTTCTTTAGAAACAACATAAGCACCACGCTTTAAGGCTTCACCATCAGATTCCTTTAATAATGGGAGGTTTTGACGGGAAAGGATAATCGCGGTTGGATGATTCTTGCTTTGTAAAGCAGCGAACCAAGCACCATATGTTTCTCTTTCATCAGCAGGTCTAATGACATCCATGTGTGGGATGCTACGTAACATCGCTAATTGTTCGATTGGTTGGTGTGTTGGACCATCTTCGCCTACGGCGATACTATCGTGTGATAGTAAGTAGATGGCTGGAACATGGCTTAATGCGGCCATACGGATGGCTGGTTTCATGTAATCGGAGAAGACGAAGAATGCACCAACGTAGCTACGGACACCACCGTGTAAGAGCATACCATTTTGTGCACTCGCCATTGCGAATTCACGAATACCCCAGTTGATGTTGTGACCCGCTCTATTATTGGCATCAAAGTTAGCACCATTATCGAGCTTTGTCATAACAGAACCAGCAACGTCAGCGGAACCACCAAATAAATTTGGCATGCTGAGCATTAAGTAGTTAAGGGCTTTACCAGAAGCGACACGTGTTGAGGTTGAAGAACCTTCAACGAAGTCTGGATAGACACCTGGTAAATATTTATCAACATCAACACCGTTTAAGGAGATGAAACGATCATATTCATCTTTAGTGTTCTTATTGGCGGCTAACTTGGCTAACTTAGTGTTGTATTCGTTAAGAGCTTTTTCACCACGAGCACCAAAGGTGTTCTTGAACAAATCGTAAACTTCTTCAGGCACATAGAAATCTTCATGATCGAAACCATAGGATAATTTGGCGTTCTTACCGTCTTCAGCGCCTAATGGGTTACCATGGACTTTGTTTGTACCTTGTTTAGCGGAACCATAACCGATAATGGTATGGATCATAATCATGGTTGGTTTTTCTTTGCTTTGTTTAGCTTTGCTAATAGCGGCATCGATAGCGTCGACATCGTTACCATCAGCAACTTCGATGACATCCCATTCAGAGGCTAAGAATCTGGCTTTGACTTGTTCAGAGAAGGATAAGTCTAAAGCACCATCAAGTGTGACTTGGTTAGCGTCGTATAAAAGGATGAATTTGTTGAGTTTTAAGTGACCGGCTAAGGAGATAGCTTCTTGGGAGATACCTTCTTGTAAGCAGCCATCACCGCATAAAGCGTATGTGTAGTGATTGCACACATCATCACCAAAGCTGTAAAGCTTATTGACCATTCTTTCGGCCATCGCCATACCAACAGCTTGAGAGATACCTTGTCCTAGAGGACCAGATGTGGCGTCCACACCATCAGTCCAACCATATTCTGGGTGACCTGGTGTTAAGGAGTCGATTTGACGGAATTGTTTCATGTCGTCCATGCTAATTTTGTAACCACATAAGTGGAGCATGGAATAAAGTAATGCGGAAGCGTGTCCGCTGGAGAGGACGAATCTGTCTCTATTGAACCACTTGCTATCTTTTGGTGTGGCCACTAAGTGTTTGGTGAATAAGGTGTAAAGAGCAGGTGCACTACCTAACGCCATACCTGGGTGACCAGAATTTGCTTTGTTGATGGTGTCAATGCAGAGAGATCTGATTGTTGCAATCGCTAATTGATCATTTTTGTTCATGTTGTTTAACCTTTCTCGATTAGTAATTATCTAGTATTTTAATAGTTCTTGTATAACTATGTTATAACCTATTTGTCAAATTTGATGCCTAATTCATCAAGTTGCGCTTGTGTAACGTTTGTAGGCGCATTTGTCATTGGGTCAACCGCGGCTAAGTTCTTAGGGAAGGCAATGACATCACGGATGTTGTCTGTACCACCTAAAATCATCGCTAAACGGTCTAAGCCAAAGGCCATACCTGCGTGTGGAGGTGTGCCATATTGTAAGGCATCAACGAAGTAACCAAATCTTTCTTTGATTTCTTCATCGCTTAAGCCCAAGACTTCAAAGATTTTTCTTTGCATATCTTGGTCGTAAATACGAAGAGTGCCACCACCAGCTTCATAACCGTTAATAACGATATCGTAAGCATAGCTTAAGACCTTGGTTGGATCTTCATCTAAGTATTTAACATCTTCGTCTCTTGGACGGGTGAAAGGATGGTGAGTAGCGACGATTGCCCCACTTTCCACGTCTCTTTCAAACATTGGGAAGTCGATGACCCATAATAAATCATAGGTTCCTTCTTTGATGAGACCAAGTTCACGTCCGTACTTTAAGCGTAGCGCACCTAATAATGGAGTAACACGATTATCATTACCTGCGGCAATGATTACTATGTCATTATCCTTTAAAGCTAATCTTTCGTTTAAGGCCTTAATTTCGTCTTCTAAAAGGAATTTAACGAAGGAACCGGTTAATTCCCCGTTCTCTCTTTTTAGGACGGTTAAACCGCCTAAACCGAATTTCTTAGCTTCAAGAGTTAAGTTATCAATAACTTTACGGGAAGTTTGATCCGCCACACCGTTAACAATGATAGCTTTAATTGCTTCAGCGGTTTGATAACCAGCGAATGTGGTATTAGCAAAAATATCTTTGATATTATTGAGCTCAATACCGAATCTTGTATCTGGCTTATCACTACCGAAACGGTCCATGGCTTCTTTATAAGTCATTTGTCTTAATGGAAGTTTGACGTCATAGTTAATTGTGGCTTTAAAGATATCTTTAATTAATTGTTCCATTAATGTTAAGAATTGTTGTTGATCTAAGAAGCTTGTTTCAATATCGATTTGTGTGAAATCTGGTTGACGGTCCGCTCTTAAGTCTTCATCTCTAAAGCATCTAGCAATTTGATAGTATCTTTCAAAACCCGCGACCATGAGTAATTGCTTAAACATTTGAGGGCTTTGTGGTAAGGCATAGAATTGGCCTTTATGCACACGGGAAGGCACTAAATATTCTTTTGCACCTTCAGGTGAGGATGCGCAAAGCATTGGGGTTTCAATTTCAATGAAATTGTTTTTATGCATAAAGCTGTGTGTGGTCATTTTAATGGTGTCACGCACATCAAAGTATTTCTTCATGCATGGACGACGTAAGTCGAGATAACGGTATTTCAAACGTGTATCTTCTAAAGCGTCGGTTTCGTCAGCGACAATGATTGGTGTGGTTTTAGCAGTGTTGAGCACCACAATCTCACTAGCGATGACTTCGATTTCACCACTTTTGAGTTTTGGATTGGCGGTTGCTCTCTTAGCGACTTCACCTTTCACTTGAATGACGTATTCATTTCTGACATCAGGAATTTCTAAGCCGTCGTTAACGACGATTTGTACGATGCCATAGCGGTCTCTTAAGTCAATGAATAACAAAGAGCCGAGATTTCTTCTTTTACTGACCCAGCCAAGTAAGCTAACTTTTTCGCCTACATTAGCGAGTCCTAATTCGTTGCTGTAATGACTTCTTTCCATAAAGCTTTTCCTATCTTTAATAATTATTTGTCTTCACCCATTTCTTTAGAAATAGTTTCGACTAATCTATCTAACGGACAACTCTTTTGTTCCGTAGAAGTTAAGTTTTTAATGACGACTTCTTGCTTATTGACTTCGTCATCACCAATAATAATGGCAAATTTCGCGCCTTTTCTTTCTGCACGCTTGAACATATTGCCGAGTTTGACATCTTCATAGCAGATGTCTGTTCTATAAGCATTTAAGCGTAATTCGCTAGCGACGCTTAAGGCCATCGCTTTAGCGTTCATGCCTAGAGGCATAATGTAGATTTCCACTGGGTTATTGATATCTTCTGGTAAGAGATTATCGTCTTTAAGGACACTATATAATCTTTCAACACCGAAGGAGAAACCCACGCCAGCGGCATCTGGACCACCTAATTCTTTAACGAGCTTATCGTAGTGACCACCAGCACCAATCGCGCCGTAGTCATTACCAGTCTTAGAAACATAATGGAATTCAAAGACGGTTTCTGAATAATAATCTAAGCCTCTCACTAAAGTATCATCAACTTGATAAGGAATATCTAATTCGTCTAATAAGGCTAAGACACGATTGAATCTTTCTTTCGCGGCATCGCTAAGATAATCTTTCATCTTTGGTGCGCCTTTAACGATTTCTTGATCTTCAGGGACCTTACAGTCGAGAATTCTTAAAGGATTAAGTTCATAACGGCTGTGGCAGTCCGAACACATCTTATCTAAATATTTAGCAAAGTAAGCTTTTAAGGCTTCTTTATAAGCGTTTCTAGATTCATCATCACCAAGAGTGTTAATGCTAATTGTGACGCCTTCTAAGTTCAAAGAACTTAAGATTGTGTACGCTAAGGTAATTGTTTCTACATCGATTTCAGGAGAATTGTTACCCACTGCTTCCACACCGAATTGGTTGAACTGACGATATCTACCAAGTTGTGGTCTTTCATAACGGAAGACTGGACCACAGTAATAAACCTTATATGGTAATTCGTTTGTGGCTAATAACTTATTTTGCACGATTAAACGCATAATGCCCGCGGTGAATTCTGGACGTAATGTAATAGAACGTTCGCCTTTATCAAGGAATGTGTACATTTCCTTACGGACAATATCACTCCCTTCACCAACACCGCGAATGAAGAGTTCGCTATGTTCGATGACTGGAGGTCTAACTTCGTTATATGCGAATAAATCACATATTTGTTTTAAGAGATTTTCAATGTAGGCAAATGCATTGGATTCTTCACCAATGATGTCGTGAGTGCCTTTAACGTTATTAACTGACATAATTTCTCCTTTAATGAATGACACGGTCAACGCGGTAAACACCGGTGATACCTTTTAAAAGAATGAAGATATCGTTTAAGCGTTTAGCGTCTGAGACCATTATTGTCGCGCTGATAGTCGCGGACAGGTTTTGCGTATTGCTACGAGCGTGCAAATTATTCACGCCCACTTTGGCGTTGTTGAAGATGTTCATCACATCCATGAGCAAGTTGTTTCTATCGCTTGCTTCGATGACAATATCGACTGGATAAGTCGCAAATTCAATATCATCTCTCCAGAAGACTTCAAGAAGTCTTTCTGTTTCGTTCATGACGTTTGGACAGTTTCTTCTATGGACTGTAATACCTTTACCACGAGTAATGTATCCAACGATATCATCACCTGGAACAGGGGTGCAGCAGTTCGCTAAGGCAATGGCGATCTTGCCTGCGCCTTTCGCATATACTGGACAGCCATCATATTTCGCATTTCTTCTCTTAGCGAGATTGAGCGAGAGATTGACTGGTCTTTTAATCTTTAAGAATTCCACTAAAGCGTTCGCAGTTGGTTTTCTACCGAATACTGCAACGTATAAGGAATCAAGGTCTGGGACACGATACTCGTTAAGAACTTTATCAGTGTTGAGCATCTTCACCATTTCTGCTTCTTCAATGCCGCGTTCATGGAAAGCATCGATACAGCTTTGTTTACCTTTAATAATGCGATCTTCACGCATCAAGTCAGCGTTCTTCTTGGCAATAAACTTTCTAATCGCAGATTTCGCTGAGGATGACGCCACGAAGTCTAACCAACCTTCACTTGGACCTGGAGAAGTTCTACTTGTTTTAATTTCCACCATGTCACCAGTTTTAAGAACGGTGTTAAGTGGGACCATCACGCCATTAACGAGCGCGCCAACGCATTGATCGCCTACCTTGGTGTGTACCCTATAGGCGAAGTCAACAGGTGTTGATTCACTTGGAAGTTCCACAACCTTACCCTTAGGGGTAAAGACGTAGACGTGAGATTCGAAAATATCACGGTTAAGGTTATCCATGTATTCGGATGCACCTTCGTTTTCGGATTCGCTAGAAAGAGAAACGAATTCTCTAAACCAGTGCAATTTATTTTCAATTTCTTTTTGTTCGACTTGTGAGTTATAGCCGCCTTCTTTATACGCCCAGTGTGCAGCGATGCCGGTTTCTGCAATGTTATCCATCTCTTTAGTTCTGATTTGGACTTCGTAGAAGTTACCATCACCACCGACAACTGTGGTATGTAAGGATTGATACATATTTGGTTTAGGCATCGCGATGTAATCTTTGAATCTGCCAGGAACTGGCTTATACATCTGATGGATTAAACCAAGTATTTCATAACACTGCATATCTGTCTCAGTGATAATTCTTAAGGCTAAAATATCATAGATTTCTTCAAATGGATGACCTTTAACGTACATCTTTCTATAAATAGAATTAATAGATTTAACACGAGAAGAAATTTCGAATGGAATTTTCTTTTCAAATAAAGCATCAGCGATTCTCTTTTTCAAACCATCAAGAGATTTCACTAAAAGTGCGGTCTTTTTGGATAATAATCTCTTAATTTCAGCGTACTTTTCTGGTTCTAAGTACTTAATACAGAGATCTTCCATCTCGCTTTTGATGATGTCCAAACCTAAACGTTCAGCGATTGGTGAGAAGACTTCCATTGTTTCTTTACAAATAGCGATTTGTCTTTCACGGCTTAAAGCGCCTAAAGTTCTTAAGTTATGTAATCTATCAGCGAGCTTAATTAAAATGACGCGGATATCCTTAGCCATACCAAGGAAAATCTTACGATGATCTTCCGCTTCAAATTCTTCTGCAGTAATTTTGGATAATTTTAAACGTTGAATCTTTGTTAAGGCATCAACGATACGGCTAACTTCTTCGCCCCATCTCTTTTTAATATCTTCAACGGATGTATCAGTGTCTTCGACAACGTCATGCAAAAGACCAGCGATAATTGTATTAGGACCACATTGTAAAGAAGCGAGAATATACGCTACTTCGATAAGGTGATGATAATATGGTTCACCGCTTTTTCTGGTTTGGCCTTCATGCTTTTCCAAAATGAAATGATAGGCATCTTCGATTCTACTTCTATCTTCCTTAGAGGAGATATAAACCATGTAGATGTCTTCAACTTCTTGAAAGGTATGTAGAGGGTATCCACCATTGACTGGAGCTTTGTTATTTTCCATACCCTATATCTTAACCCTTTTTCTTTACTTTTCTCAAGAAAATTAAAGAGATTATATTAATAAAGGGGTATCAAACTAGTCGTTTCTGAACTGTAAAAGATATAGTTTGTGGTAGTAGCCTTTTTGTCTTAACAACGATTGATGAGTACCTTTTTCAATGACTTCACCATGTTGTAAAACAATAATCTGATCAGCGTTTTGAATAGTAGATAATCTATGAGCTACGACAAGCATTGTACCGATATTCTTAATCTTTTCTAAAGAGTCTTGGATGAGCTTTTCAGTTTCTGTATCAATGTTCGCTGTTGCTTCATCCAAAATAAGGATTTGAGGTTTATGTAAAACAGTTCTCGCGAATGAGAGTAATTGTCTTTGACCTTGGGAGAAGTTATCACCTTTCTCTAAGACTTCAGTATCTAAACCTTTTTCAAGTTTATTGATGAACTTATCAGCGTTCACGTATTCGCACACTCTATTGATTTCTTCGTCTGTGTACTCATCGTCATGAAGGGTAATATTACTTTTAATTGTGCCGGTGAATAGGAAAACATCTTGGAGCATTTGTCCAACAGCGTTTCTTAACGACTTAATCTCAATATTGTTGATATCGACATCATCGATTAAGATTTGACCTTTTTGCACAGTATAATTTCTCACTATCAAAGATAGAATTGTGGTTTTGCCAGCGCCAGTAGCGCCTACGAACGCCACGGTTTGATGTGGTTCGATGGTAAATGAGACGTCTCTAAGGATCCAATCTTCACCTTCATAAGCAAACCAAACATGACGGAACTCGATCTTGCCTTTGAATGTTTCCATGTGGATTGGATTTGACACATCGACGACTTCTGGTGGTACGTCAAGAAGGTTAAATAATCTTTCGCTTGATGTTGTGGCTTTTTGAATCTGATTGATTTGATCAGCAATCGTTTGAACAGGGTTAAAGAATCTCGATAAGAAGAGATAGAAGGCCACTATTTCACCAGCGTCTAGCTTGAGCTGTAAGCCCACCACAAAGGTGACCGCTAAGGCGGAATAATACAACAAGTTAATCGCTGGACGATAGATTGCGTGTGCTAAAATCGCATTGAACTTGGTCTTTCTTAAAGCGATATTCTTTTCGTTAAATTCTTTTTCTTTGCGGTCTTCTTGGTTAAAGATTTGAATAATCTTCATACCAGAAAGATTCTCATTCAAGAATGTATTCATATCAGAAGTTAATTGTCTTTCTTTACGGTAAATCTTCGTGATGATGTTTCTAAAGATTAAGGACGCCACAAAGACTAAAATAACGAATCCAAAGAGGATTAAAGATAGCTTCCATGATAAGAAGAGCATGACAGCGTAAACACCAATAACTGTCAAAATATTACGTAGTAATAACACTAATACGTTAGTGAACAAATCACTTAAAGCGGTTGTATAGTTAGCGACCCTAGTAACTAAGGAGCCCACTGGCATCGCATTGAATTGATTTTGTGACATATTTTCAATATGTTCGAATACTTCCATACGAAGCTTATAGACAATTCTTTGACCCGCTTTTTGTAGGAGCATACTTTCAAAGTAAATCATCGCTTGTGAAACAATACTAATGATGAAGTAACCAATGGATAAGCCCATGATATAGGCTAAGGTCACACTAGTGTCCGCAATTGCATTAGTGAATTCTTTAATGAATAAAGGAGTGATGACTTCAAAGCCAACATTCAAAATGATGAGTAAAAAGGAGAATAGGAAAGACTTCCATTCAGGACGAATGTAACGAAGTAAACGCTTGAGCATTACGCTTGTGGGAATCTTATGGTCGCCAAAAAGCTTTTCATTATCTTCCGCCATCAGGTTTACCTCCTTCCACTTCTTTTTCTAACTCTTGTAGGGTCACCATCTTTTGGTAAGTTGGTGAAATCTTTAATAAGTTCTTTGGTGTATCAAAAGCCTCGACTTCACCATCAGTTAAGACGATAATCTTATCAAGGTTTTGGACTGTAGAAACACGAGAAGCAACCACTAAAGTGGTTTTGCCTTTTCTTGCTTCACTAATATTACGTAAAATTGTTTCTTCTGTTTTAGTGTCAACCGCACTGACGGAGTCATCCATAATCAAAATAGGTGCGTTCTTAACATAGGCTCTAGCGATACTAATTCTTTGCTTTTGGCCACCTGAAAGAGTGACCCCTCTTTCACCAGAAACCGTTTGATAGCCAGTCTTAAAGCCCTTAACGTCTTCATCAATGCCAGCAAACACAGCGCCCATTCTCGCGGTTTCTTCTGTGCCGCCTTCAATACCAAAGTTGATATTGTGTTCAATGGAATCAGAGAAAAGGAAATTATCTTGAGGAACATAAGCAATTTGTTCTCTTAAGGAATGAATGTCTAAAGACATAATGTCATGACCATCAATAAACAACGTGCCTGGTTCAACGTTATAAAGCATTAATAAAAGATTAACTAATGTGGTCTTACCACCACCAATCTTACCGACAATACCGATTCTTTCACCGGCTTTGATTTCAAGATTGATGTTCTTTAAATTAATGGCCTCGTAGTTAGGATATTGGAAATTAAAGTTTTTATAGGTGATGTTACCTTGAATATGATCAAGTTTAATGGCGTTTTCTGGCGATTTAACGCGGATTTCACTATCAAGGAAAGCACTGACACGTCTTAAAGACGCACGGCTTCTAGAATGCATGCTAACGATTTGACCCATCGCAATCATTGGCCAAATCAAAATATCAATATAACCAATAAAGGTTGTTAACTTGGCAGCGGTTAATTGTACCGCTCCACCAAGGAGTATAATTGGTTCATTTCTTACAAAGCTATAAACAAACCAGCCACCAAAAAGCATGATGATGGAAAACACTAAAACAATAATCACTTCAATAAAGACATCAAAGATGACGGAGATTCTGGCGAATGAAACGTTAACATCCGCGTTCTTTCTCGCGACCTTAGCGAAAGCATGGATTTCTTTAGTTTCTTTAACGAACGCTTTAATAACACGGATACCCGTAAAGTTCTCTTGAGCGAAATCATATAAAGTATCGTAAGCTTTTTGTCTTTGATCCCACTTAATCGCCATGTACTTTTCTGTAATAGCGCCCCAAGCGACAATTAAACCGATTGGAATAAAGCAAATCAAAGTCATTACTTTGTCTAACATAAACATCTCAAGTAACGTAATTGCGCTTAAGAACAAGGCGTCAAAAACCATGATTGTGCCCCACTGCATACACTCGGAAATAGTTTCTAAGTCATTAGTGAACCAGCTCATGATTGAGCCGACTTTATTATCATGATAATACTCTCTTGGTAAAGCCTCCGCTTTTAAGAACATTTTATGGCGGAGATCGGCTTCAATTTTAAAGCCAGCGTTAATTAATGTGACACGCCAGATAAAGCGGCCCAAAAACATAATCGCTGCCACGACTAAAACCTTTAAAGCTAAGACACCAATTCTTGAGGTATCGCCGTTATTTTGGAGAATATCAACAACTTCACCTAAATACTTTGGAATATAAAGCTGCACAAAATCCACCGCTATCAAGGCAATGATGCCAATGATGAATAACGGTGCGTATTTGAGATAGTAACGATTAATGTATTTTCCAAATAGCATAATAGGTTCTCGTTGCAATAAATACTAACATGTAAAATGTTAAAACAACACTGAAAAGCGTTTTTATTTTTAGCTTGTTAATAAATCTTTAATAATAAAGAGTGATTTTTTCCAAAATAGCGCGATATGGACCGGCTTTTATGTTAATGGATGTACTTGGTGTAGCAAGATGGAATGAACATGTGGTTGAGGCCACTGTTTGAGTTTCTTCATTCTTTTCGCCATTCACTTTGATATAGCCTAGATCGTTAACGCTAAGAGCGACATTCTCATCAACGACGAATTGATCTTCATTGAAGGAAGTCTTCACGTAATTATATTGTCTCGCGGTAATTTCGATATTTTTAATTTCTTGATTGAAATGGAAGGTAATTTCACCATCAACGTATGTTGAATCAGCGCCTAAGAAGGCAAAACCTTCCGCTTTTGTGCTGAAGTATAATGGGTTTTCCACGTGATCAAAGATGTCTCTATCAATATTCACATATGATTTAATCTTTTCGACATCTTGAACATTTGTTTCAGATTGTGTGATGTCTTTAAATGTCATATTGGCTTGGGTTAAGCCATTATTATCTAATGTATCATCTTTACGATATGAGTAAGAATCCACTCTTCCGAGTTGACTGCTAGTTTCGTTTGAATGATCCCAGCCTTTACTATGTTGTTCGTCTGTGTAACCAAAATCCACTTGTTGGCAAGCGGTAACTAGAAAAACAATAGGAATGAGTAACAAACGATAATTTTTCATAGAAACATTATGACACAGTTTATTATTTTTCGCTCATAGAAATATCGCTGATGAGGAATTCCACTGTGGTTTTTGTGTAATAGGTTGATAAACGTAAAGTACCAATCATATCAACGAATTGATATTCGGATACCTTTTCTTTTGGGAAGTAGAAACCAGTTAAACGGGATGTTTGACCGATACTGGTGAGAATATGTTGTGTATCGCGTGAATACATGAGTGATTGGGTTCTAATACGTGATAATTTGAAGTGAGGCGCAGGCCATGTTTCTCCAAAAGGAGAAAATGATTGCACTAAATCGTAGTTATCACGGTTGATATCATTAATGAACATTGGAATGGTTTCTTCCTCTCCTTCATCAATAACAGCGGTCTTTGCTAAATCGTTAAAGGCCACTTTGAATTCTTCGAAGAGCTCTTTTTTAACTGAGCAGCCACCCGCGGAAGCATGCCCACCAGCGGTAAGCATGAATCTATCAAGTTCATTAAAGGCGTCAACCACATTGAAACCTTTAGGAGCGCGGCATGAGCCTTTATAGACATCACCACTTTGATCTAAAGCGAAGATGATAGTTGGTTTATGATACTTTTTCGCGAAATAATTAGCGATTAATCCAATAACGCCTTCTTTTTCGTTGATGACGGCAATAATAGAATCTTTGCTTGTATCGATTTCTTTAGCGTTTTCAACCGCGAGTTTAGTGAGGTCTTTACGTTCATTGTTCACGGAATTAATCCATTCATTGTAGTTTAAAAGAAGGTTTTTATCGTCTTTGGTGAAGAATTCGACGGTCTTCTTAAGAGAATCCTCATCTTCAATCAAACGTCCCACAGCGTTGACTTTTGGGGCAATTTTCATACCAATCGCGGATTCGTTAAAGGTATCTTTTTCTTTTAACAAGTCAATATTGAAGAATTCACCATCTTCATATTGGTTAATTACTAGTCTCAGAAGATTACGATTATACTCTCTAAGTGGCATCATATCTGACACCACTGAGATGGCCGCTAGCGTTGCTAGATACTTATCGTAACGACCGAGGAACTCCTTAGCGAACATAAAGGTCACAAAACCAGCGCTTGTCGCTACTTCCCCAAAGTTAGAAACAACTGGGTGAAGAATGTAATCTGCAACTGGTAAAACTGGGTCAGCTTGGTGATGATCAAAGATTAAGACATCAAGACCATGATTTTTGGCGTATTCAATGCCTTCAAAAGCGGTAATTCCGTTATCGACGGTAATGAGTAAACCGTATCCTTCATTGACCAATTCTTCAGCGTATTTGAGGGTTAAGCCATAACCGTCTAAATATCTGCTTGGTACATGATAGGAAACTGGATAGTTAATATAGCTAAACATTTTGACTAAAATTGAGATGGACATGATGCCATCACAGTCATAGTCACCATAAATGAAAATCTTCTTATTTTGCGCGATAGCGTTCTTCACTACTTCGACACATTTATCGATATCTTTGAAACTATGACCCATAGCGAAATTATCTTCATCCACTGGAGCGGTGAGTTTTTGATAATCTTCTTCCGTGATTTGATAATAATCTAAGAGTCGTTTAAATAATTGTTCCATAACTAAATTTTATAAAATAAAGGCCGCTTTTTAAAGCAGCCTTATAAATTAATCGTTAATACCAATAAAGATTGCTTCTTCTGGTTCTGCAGATTTGTTAACGCGAACTGGACGCGCTTTCTTTTTCTTGGCCTTTGGCTTAATGATTTTCACGCCAGAGAATAACTTGTAGAAGACTTGGGCAAATGGTCCGAAGCACACAAGAACGATGGCTGTGGAAATAATGACACCTAAGAATGAGGCTAAGAAGATCCAGTTGACTGGTGACATCATGAAGCCAAAGAAGTTAAAGCTGAGATATAAAGCCATCACGAATGTGATAACAATTGGTGTAGAAGCTAATGCTGTAGCTTTAACCATGATGGCTTTTCTATTTTCAATAGAATTATCTTTGCTACGATCTTCAAGAACGAGTTCTCTTTCTCTGTTCATCAAGATGACAGCGATTGATAATGTGAAGATAGCGATGAATGGCACAGCAATTGAAGTATAGGATGTGGCTTCAATGAAGTGCAACATGGCTAATAAGCCAGCACCGATAGCTGTCGCGCCGACAGCGACGAATAAGTTAGCTAAACCACGGCTTAATCTATATCTGAGTAAGAGATATAAGGCGGCAATGGCAATACCAACACCAGTTGCTAAGGCGATTGGACCAAAGGCTGGTTGGTCAGCGTTAACTCTCACACTATTCTTTAAGGAGATATCAACGTTGTTTGGTAAGGTGATATTAGCATCGGATAAACCTTCTTCAGAGAAGAATCTAGCGATGGTCATCTTCTTACCATCAAAACTCACTTCTTCTTCACCAGTTAAGGCTCTATCGAATGTTAAACGATAGCAAGCATAGTAAGCTGTAACGTTACCAGATTTTGTGCTGTCGATCTTTGTGACATAGTCAAATGTTTCGACTTCAACGATGCTCTTTAATGTATCTTTACCTAAGGTAGTACCATTTAAGATATCATCAACTTTTTCTTTAACTTGTGCAGTTAAAGCTGTGTTATTAGATGTTTCAGATTTGTATTCAACATAAACTTGGCTGTTAGCGTATGGAGATGTGGTGTTATAAACCGCACCATGATCTTTAACACCAAAGACCACTAATGTTGCAACGCTAGCCACTAATAAGGCAGCGGCAGCAATACCAACTGGTTTATGATGTTTTGTGAAATCTTTGTTAGCGCTTGGACCTTCGTATTTTGGTTTGCTTTCATCTAAACCATCAGCGACTTGGTCAGCAGCGACATCAAATAAATCATAACGGCCTGTTAAACCTTGTTCATTAGTAACGAGCCATTCTAAGCCACGTAAACCAATGAGATTTAATAATAAGGAAGCAATACCGCCTAAGATGGTGACAACAGCGAATGATTTCATCGCGACACCACCGAGTAAGTAACAAGCCACACCAACGGCGACTAAGATAACGTGTAAGTCAACAGTTGGTAATAAAGCTTTCTTAGCGGCTTCGGAGTTAGCTTTCTTAAGAGTTCTACCACGGTAGCATTCTTCTTTTAACTTTGTTAAATAGATAACGCCAGAGGTGACACTCACAAAGGCTAAAGCGATTAAACCGACTAAGCCAGCAACGTTATATTCAGCGCCTAATAAGACGACAAATAATAAACCAATGAATGTGGAAACGATAGAAGTCACGGCCACACCACTAGCACCTAATCTGAAGAAATAGATGAGTAAGGAAGTGACCACGAAGATGGCACATAATGTCGCAAAGAATGTTCTGCTCCAAGCGACTGTTTCATGAGCATCTAAAGCGACTAAACCTTCAATGAGGTAATTGGCTCTCTTAGAGAATAAGAAGTCAACGTGATATTCCATTTCACCAGCGTTAAGTAAGTTAACGTAGTAACGGGCGTTTTCGTAAGCTTCTTTTAAGCCTTCAGCAGTGATTTCAGCGTCTTCACTATTGCTGTTTGGATGGACATAAGCTCTTAATTCATCTTGATCGTCATCGAGGAATGGATTGGCGGCATCAAATGTCATTAAGACCTTGTTAGCAATTGTTTGATCGTATGTTTCAGCGTTTTGGTTGATCTTATCGTATGAGTAGTAGTCAACGATATAGTCGTACCAGAGATATAAGTAAGCATGTCTTTTTGCTTCTTGTTCCTCTTCGCCTTCTTGTTGTTCTTGTTGTTCTTCCACTTCACCAGTGTTGTTATCGCTCATTTCCTTAGCTTCTGTGTAGACAGCTTGGAATAATTCATTATCTTTCTTAATTGGGATAATGATGGCTGGATAACCATCAGTGGTTTCTAAGTAAGCACTCTTGTTTGGATCGAGGAATTCAGTGGCCAAAGCATAAGTTTCTTTAGAGTTAGAAATCGCTAATGTCGCATTGAATGAAAGATAGTTTTGAATAATTTCATATTGTTGTTCAGTGTCTTGAACAAATGTGACTTTAATGGTGTCGACATCTTGTGTCTCAACTTTATAGCGGGAGATATTAGCAGCGGCTAATCTCTTTTCCATGATTTTTGCGGTATCTTCAACAGCTTTTGTATCGGCAAAGACATAATCTTTATCTGGATTACCATCCGCGTCTTTAGCTTCAACACGGAAAGTTAATTCACGGCCTTTTTCGAATTCGATATTACTGTTTATATTTGTAACTACGGTGGCAAATGTTGCCCCAACCATCAATAGCGAAGTAGCCGCTATGATAATATGTGACCATAATCTACGCATATTTATTCCTCCTAATACGTGTGTATGCATTCGCTCGCAAAGCGACGTCATTGTCTAATATACCCTAATTACATAAGTAATTCAATATTTTTATATAGATAAAATCTAAAATAAAAGAACAAGACTTTATTCTTGTTCAATTAATCTCTGTATTTGATATAAAATTATTAAAATAATTTTGTTTGATAACTGATTTGTAAGTGCTTATATGCTTTATCAGTGGCAACACGGCCTCTAGCGGTTCTATCAATCATCCCAATTTGTAATAAATATGGTTCATAGACGTCTTCAAGGTTATCAATTTCTTCACCAATCGCGCTCGCTAAAGTGTCTAAACCAACTGGTCCACCTTTGAATCTTTCAATGATGGTTTTTAAGTATTTAATATCAACATCATCAAGACCTAATTCATCAACTTTTAAGGCCTTTAATGCTTGTAAAGCATCGTTAATGGTAATGTGATCTTGACCAGCATAGTTAGCGAAGTCTCTCACTCTTCTAAATAATCTATTCGCGATACGTGGTGTGCCACGTGAACGCTTAGCGATTTCTAAAGCCGCGGCATCTTCGATTGTGGTGTTAAAGACTCTCGCGGTTCTTTTAACAATCTTTACGCATTCATCTATGTCGTAGAAATTAAGCTTCTCAGAGATGCCAAATCTACTTCTTAATGGCGCGCTTAGGTTGCCCGCTCGAGTGGTCGCACCAATGAGTGTGAAAGGTGGTAAATCAATGGTTAATGTTCTCGCGCTTGTATCACGGTTAATAACGACAGAAAACTTGAAATCTTCCATAGCGTTATAGAGTGTTTCTTCCACAATATGTGGAAGTCTATGAATTTCATCGATGAAGAGAATATCTCCACCATCTTTATTTAAATTGCTTAAAATAGCGCCTAAATCACCTGGTTTTTCTAGGGCTGGACCATTGACAAAATGAATGTTAGCGTGCATCTCGTTAGCGACGACATAGGCTAATGTGGTTTTACCTAAACCTGGAGGACCATAAAAAAGAATATGGTCAAGAGGTTCGTCTCTATGCAAAGCGGCACCAATAAAAACCTTAAGATTAGCTTTTAAGTCTTTTTGACCAACATATTCATCGAGAGTTTGTGGTCTTAAAGAAAGCTCTTCTTGAGATTCACTATTATTCTTATTTGCATCAAGTAATCTGGACATATTATTTCTTTAACTTAGCTAAAGCTAAACGTAATATTTCTTCTGGAGCGGCATCCTTTTCATTGATAGTTGCTAAAACACGGTCAATGGCAGCGCCTTTAAAGCCTAATTCCTTTAAGGCTTCATACACTTCATCGTACACAGTCGGATCACCCTTAGTGCCAGTGAGTTCACCTTTAAGATCAAGGATAATTTGGCTCGCGGCTTTCGCACCGATGCCTGGTAATTTCTTTAAATAGGCAACGTTATTAGAGGCTATCGCATTCTTCACTCCATCCACTGTCGTTGCACTTAATGCACCGATAACAGTTTTTGGACCTAAACCTTTAACTTTGATTAAGGCTAAAAAGACTTTCTTTTCATCTAAAGATGAGAAGCCAACAAGATATTGTTCATCTTCTCTGACAACGTTATAGGTGTATAAAAACACCTCCTGACCGACTTCGTAGTCACTAATATGACTGACTAAAACTTGGTAACCAACGTCATGGACATCAACCACAACTGTGTCACCATCGGTTAACAAAACTTTGCCTTTCAAAGAATAAATCATATTTATTACCTTCTATAATTCTATAAATTTGTGAGGATAAAGAGAACAATAAAAAGGAAAACTGCTAAAGCGCTTAATAAAGAAGAAAGGAAAATTGTCTCTAATTTATTAACCTTCATTATTCACCTCTATTGAATTCAGGCGCCATTGGAGTTGGCACGCGTTTATGCTCACTAATCTTATGGAGGTGTTCAATGCGTGCCTCCACTTCAGGAGCAACCTTACCTCCTAAGATATATTTATCTAGATCTTTATAAGTAACACCCATTTCAGTTTCGTCTGTTTGACCCTCAAATAATGAGGCTGTTGGGATTCTTTCAGCGAGGTAATCGCTGATGCCTAGTATTTTACTAGCTTCAACGACTTCGCCTTTAAGTAAATGGGCAATTGGTAAAATATCACAAGCGCCATCACCGTGTTTAGTGAAGTAACCGGTATATCTTTCGTCAGCGTTATCAGTACCAATGACTAAGCCGTTATACTTTTGTGCGTAGGCATATAATGTGCACATTCTAAGACGGGCTTTGAAATTGCCTAAAGTACTTCTATCAAATGTCACACCAAGTTCTTCGTTGGCTTTAATGAAACTTTTGAAAGCTTCTGAATTATCGACCACAACATAGTTGAGGTCTAATTCTTGCGCTAATAATTTAGCGTCTTCCTCGTCCTTTTTGGAACTTTCAATTGGAAGAATTAAGCAGAGTAAACGGTCTTTACCGACAGCGTTTCTCGCTAAGGCGGCACATAAAGAAGAATCAACACCGCCAGAGATACCAAGAATATATTTTTGGCAGTGTGTTTTCTCTAAGTAGTCCTTTAAAAATTTTTCGACAACTTTCAAATACGTTTCTAATTCCATATCTTACCTCACGTATTCGAATTCAAAGTCATCCAAGATGACTGTATCTCCATCTTCAGCACCACGATTTTCTAATTCATCATCGATGCGAAGAGAGCGAATCTTACTCATTAAGACCATCATACCTTCATCAGTGGAGATATTGGTCATGTGATAGAACTTGAGCATCTTTTCACCTTCGATAGACCAGGTATGAGCATCCAGTCTTCTAATGGTGAAGTATGGTTCTTCATCTTCAAGCGTGTAGGTCTTATGATCCAAATCTTCCTCTTTATCGTCATAAAGTGGGAACAATGGAGTTTCTTTTAAGACTGCTGCACATTTATATAGTAATTTATCAATATTCTCTTCGAGAAGAGCACTAATTGGGATGATTTCTTTACCAATTTGTTTCTCTAATTTCTTAAGCTTTTTATCCGCACCTTCTTCATCCATCTTACTAGCGACGATGATTTGAGGTCTTTTATCTAATGCAAAGCCATATTCTTTTAATTCTTGGTTAATGATTTTGTAATCTTCATATGGATCTCTACCTGTTTCAGATAAATCAACCACATGAACAATAACACGGCATCTTTCGATGTGTCTAAGGAACTGTAAACCTAAGCCTTTACCTAAGTGAGCACCTTCAATAAGTCCTGGTAAGTCTGCCATCACAAAGGAAGAACCATCTTTCACGGATACCACACCAAGGTTTGGTGTAATCGTGGTAAATGGATAATCGGCGATTTCTGGTTTAGCAGCACTCACTACACTTAAAAGTGTAGATTTACCAACGCTTGGAAAACCAACTAAACCGACATCCGCTAATAACTTAAGTTCAAGGATTAATCTTTTTCTTTCACCAGGTTCGCCATTTTCTGCAATCTTAGGCACTCTATTAGTGGAACTCTTGAAGTAGCTATTGCCTCGACCACCACGACCGCCCTTAGCGACTCTAATCATTTTGCCATCTTCGTTTAAGTCGCCTAAGAACTCTTTGTCTTTTTCTAAATAGACAACAGTACCGACTGGGACATCGACGATGACATCTTCTGCGTATTTGCCATATTGATTCTTGATGCCACCCTTTTCACCATCATTAGCGATGAATGTTTTACTATGACGGAAATTGAAAAGAGTATTGATGGTTTTGCTCGCTCTTAAATAGATTGAGCCACCACGACCACCATTACCTCCGGCTGGTCCACCTTTAGCAACGTATTTTTCATGTAAAAAGGCAATGGCGCCATCGCCACCTTTACCACTTCTTACTTCAATAATTGCACGATCAATAAACATAATACTTTTTACTCTCTTTTCTATTATATAAGAAAAGCATACAAAAAGACCACTAATTTGTGGTCTTAATGTTCAATTTTGTCAATTATTCTTGTGGAACGACTTTCACGACTGTTCTGTCTTTGCCAGAACGTTCATACTTCACAACACCATTACATGTGGCGAAGATGGTATCGTCTTTACCTTTTTTGGTGTTAACACCTGGGTAAATTCTTGTTCCTCTTTGACGGTAGATAATGCTACCAGAATGGCACCATTGTCCATCAGCGACTTTTGCGCCAAGTCTACGACCAGCAGAATCACGTCCGTTTTTTGTGGAACCGACACCTTTTTTACTAGCAAAGAGTTGGAGATTTAATTTAAATAACATCTTTATTTCCTCTTTTCTACCGAATTACTTATCGGTTTTGATAGCGATGAATTTAGGATTTTCTTCACGTATTGTGTTTAACCCACATACGATTGTTTCAATCACTACTTCATCATGAGCATCTAATGGACGTTCGCTTTTGAAATAAGCATGTCCTTCTTCTAACTTAATTTCGTAATCGCTTACGTTAACTAAGTTATTGAATCCTCCAGTCACAACCGCACTCACAGCAGCGCAGATTAGATCTTCACCATGTGGAGCGCTATTAGCGTGACCCTTAATTTCTAAGAAATTAATTTGATTATTAGATGCACGGCCAATTATCACTTTAATCATGATTAGGCATTGATAGCTTCGATTACTAAGCAAGTATATGGTTGACGATGACCAATGGTCTTGTGTTCGTTAGCCTTTGCTTTGTACTTGAAGACGCGGATTTTTTTACTTTTGCCTTGTTTTTCGACTTTAGCAGCAACGCTGGCACCTTTGATATATGGGTTACCAACTTTGACAGCTTTGTCTCCGATTAAGAGAACTTTGTCGAGGGTGATTGTGGCACCGACTTCGGCATCGAGTTTTTCGACGTAGATTTTGCTACCAACTTCCACGCGAACTTGTTTTCCACCAGTTTCAATAATTGCGTACATAATGTCCCTCCTTTTGTTAATTCACTAAGTACTCGCTATTAAGGCACTTAATAAGTTTAGGAAACCTTTTCTATGCGGTTGTAGCTAGTGAGGCGACAACGCATGTAATATAACATAAGTTATAAAAGCGTGCAACTCAATTTTACACATTTTTAATATCAATTAAATAGTTTATCGTGCAAAAAAGAGTAGTATCCGTTTTTAGTGATGATGAGATGATCAATCAACTTAACCCCAATCTTGTCAGTTTTAGCTCTGATTTTCATTGTGAAATCAATGTCGACTTGGCTTGGTTCTGAACTATCGTTTGGGTGATTATGAATGAGATAATAATAGTAGCCGTTATGGAGCAAAATCAGCCGCACAATATCGCGAATTGAGATGATGACATGGTTATCATTTCCTTTATACAAAGTCGTCTCATAAACGATTTGTTTATTCTTATTAAGAATAATAATGCTGAAAATCTCTTGTACTTGACCCATTAAAGAAAGGGAATAACGATGATAAAGAGAGTCACTGTTGACCTCTGCTTTTTCTTCTTTAATAAGTTGTCTTTTTTCATCAATTCTTCTCGCGATTTCCATCACCGAAGCGAGCTTTAAAGCGTTAACTTTCTTTAACCCCTTAAACGTTTGAAAGTACTGATGTGGTTTACCCATTAATTCATTAAGAGAACCACTTTCTTTGAGCAAGTCTTTAGCAATCTCTAAAGATGAATGCCCCACTGTTCCAACGTTGATAATTAACGCTAAAAGTTCTTCGTCTGTGAGTTTTTCAATTCCAAAACGTTCAGCTTTTTCTCTTGGTTTATCAAGATTAGATAAATCATTAATTTTACTCATTAGTTCCAAGAGAATTTCCAGCCACCTGGAATTGAGACGCCACCTTTACCACTTCTGAACAAGCGATAAATGACAACAGCGACAATCGCTACAGCAAGGATTGCCATCACTGCGGTCAAGGTGATTGCTTCACCAACATAATGGTTTTGCATCTCTTCAGTAGTCATTAGTTTGTAAGTCATAAAAAATAAAACCTCCTACTTAATAAATAGGAGGCTAAATTGAAATTTTTCCTAAAATTATGCAATTTTCTTTCTTTTTTCTAATAAAACTTGCAAATTTTCTTGGTGTTTGGCTAATTTTTCTCTTTCAAGGGCCACTTTAGCTTCTGGAGCCTTGCTTGTAAAGTTAGGATTATTGAGCATGTTTTCACAACGTTTGATTTCGTTATTTAAGGCTTCAATATCTTTATCTAACTTCGCTAAGAGTTCGGCTTTATCAATGCCACTAGCGATATAAAGTTCCGCTTCGTTATAGATGTGTGATTCACCTTCGACGTGTTGATCTTTATTTAAGAGTTTCACTTCAGAGAAGGAGAATCTCTTAAGATAGGCTAAGAAGCCATCAAACATTTCTTCTTTTAATAATAAGGATAAGTCGAGGCTAGCGTTTGGTGCTAACTTGTTTTCAATCTTGTAGTTTCTCACATCTTTGATGAGGTTGAACAATAACTCAACTTGATAGTCTTTAGAATCATCGAATAACTTCTTGTCATATTTTGGATATGTTTCAAGCATGATGGATTCTAAGTGAGTTGGAAGTGAGCAATATAATTCTTCAGCGATGAATGGAGTGTATGGATAGATGAGAAGAATAGTATTCTTCAAGCACTTAAGTAACACCGCTTTTGTGGTATTCTTACTTTCTTCATTATCGCTATTGAGAGCGACTTTAGACATTTCTAAGTATTGAGAGCAGAAATCATCATAAACGAAGTTATAAAGGTGGTTACTAGCCGCGTTGAAGTCATATTTATCCATATTCATGGTGACATTCTTGATTGTGGTATTAAGTCTATTAATAATCCACTTATCAAGAGCGGACATCTTATCTAAAGATAATGGCTCTTCTTTATAGTCATCACCTAAGATAGATAACACGTAACGCGCGCTATTCCATATTTTATTTAAATAATTAGAAGCCGCTTGCACCTTTTCATCAATATATCTCATATCTTGTCCAGGTGTACTGTTGGTTGTTAAGAAATATCTTAAGGCATCAGCGCCGTAATCAGCGATGACTTTAATTGGGTCAACACCGTTACCTAATGTCTTAGACATTTTACGGCCTAATTCGTCTCTAACAAGACCATGAATAACAACTTCTTTAAATGGTCTAACGCCATTCATTTCTAAGCTTTGGAAAATCATTCTAGAAACCCAGAAGAAGATAATATCGTAACCTGTGACTAAGACATCGGTTGGGAAGTATCTTTCTAATTCTGGAGTTTTGTTTGGCCAACCCATTGTGGAGAATGGCCATAAAGCACTGGAGAACCAAGTATCAAGAACATCGCTTTCTTGTTCCCAGTTTTCCATGTCCGCTGGTGGATCCATTAAGACCTTAACTTCACCAGTATGCTTATTGTAATAAGCAGGAATACGATGACCCCACCATAATTGACGGGAAATACACCAGTCTTCCGCTTTTTCCATCCATTGGATGAAGACCTTTTCAAATCTTTCTGGAACAAAGGAGACTTTATCACCTTTCTTCTTTTGATTGGCTAAAGCTTGATCCGCAAGAGGACGCATCTTAATGAACCATTGTTTGGAAAGCATTGGTTCCACGACCGCGTTACTTCTTTCACTGTGACCAACTGGGTGGACGATTTCTTCTTGTTTAACAAAGTTACCATCTTTCTTAATGTTTTCAATTAAGGCCTCACGACAGACAAATCTATCCATGCCTTTATATTGACCACACTTTTCGTTCATTGTGGCATCTTTATTAAAGATGATTGGCATTTCTAAGCCATATTTTTGACCAATGATAAAGTCATTAGGGTCATGGGCAGGTGTACATTTCATGGCACCAGTACCAAATTCAATATCAACGTATTCATCACAGATAATTGGAAGTTCATCTCCGTTTGCTGGATTGATAACCTTCATTCCGTGATATTTTGTATATCTTTTATCTTCAGGATTAACGACAACACAGACATCACCGAACATGGTTTCTGGTCTTGTTGTGGCCACTGTTAAGTATTCATCTGAACCCACGATTGGATATTTGAAATAGTACATATAACCCTTATCGTCTTGGTGGATAACTTCGACGTTAGAGAGGGCTGTCATTTGCACTGGGTCCCAGTTAATAATTCTTTCGCCTTGATAAATTAATCCTTTGTTATATAAGGTGACGAAGACTGTTCTAACAGCGTAGTTTAAGCCTTCATCAAGGGTGAATCTTTCCTTGGTATAGTCAAGCGCTAAACCCATTTGAGCCCATTGTTCATGGATGTGACTTGCGTATTCATCTTTCCATGACCAAGCCCATTGTAAAAACTCTTCACGTGTGATTTTCGTCACGTCTTTACCCATATTTCTGAGCTTTTCCATGACTTTAGCTTGGGTAGCAATACCCGCGTGATCCATGCCTGGAAGCCATAAAACATCGTAGCCTTGCATCTTCTTATAGCGGACAATAATGTCTTGAATAGTTGTGTCCCAAGTATGACCAATATGTAACTTACCAGTAACGTTTGGAGGAGGGATAACAATACTAAATGGTTTCTTAGAAATATCACCACTTGTGAAGTAACCCTTACTCTTCCAGTTCTGGTACTTATCTTTTTCTACTTGTAAGTGATCGTAACGTTTATCTAACATAAACTTACCTCCATAAAATAAAAACGCCCTATCTAAGGACGCTTACGCGTGGTACCACCTTAGTTCGTAGACATTTGGCCTACGCACTTCATTAACCTATTTTCGCTAGGTAACTATTCCTCCAAAGCGACCTTCATCTAAGCCTGCTATCGAGCTTCCACCATCCTCGACTCTCTATGAGCGGTAATTAGATTACTCCTCTTCTTCAACGGACGTTAATTATTATACTAAACTAAAGGCTTTTCTCAATCCCTTTTTTCAAAAGGTCTAGTGTATGCGCTTTTAAAGCGGATGTGAAATAAACCTGTTCGTTAGTAAGTTCCATTTCTTTGAGATGTTTATTAAGCGCGGCTCTCTCTTTTTGATTAACCTTATCACACTTAGTAATGACCACGGCGAAAGGAATCTCATTTTCTTTCACGTAATCAATGATTTGAATGTCGTCAACATTGAGTTCTCTTCTAGCGTCTAAAAGAATTAAAACGAGTTTTAAATCTTTATTATCAGCGAAATATGATTCCATCATTTCCGCGAAGAGTTTATCTAAATCAATGCCACCTTTAGCGTAGCCATATCCAGGAGCGTCTACGAGATAGAACTTAGCGTCTATATCATAATAATTTAATAGACGTGTATGGCCTGGTTTAGAGCTAGTAAAGGCTAATTTCTTTCTTTGTGTTAAAGCGTTAATCAAAGATGATTTACCAACATTGGAACGCCCGACGATTAAAACCTCAGGTTTTTGCGCCTGAGGTCTTTCGTCTCTATTTGGGCAAGATTTGATAAATGTCGCGTTTAAAAAATTGATCATCTCACAAAGCTTTCTTTAATTGCGTCTTCCACAGAAGACATATAGACGATTTTAAGAGTGTCTTTAACTTCCTTAGGAAGTTCGTCGACATCCTTTTTATTGTCTTTTGGAACGACAATTTTCTTAATACCACTTCTTAAGGCGGCTAAAGATTTTTCTCTTAAACCACCAATTGGTAAAGATTGTCCTCTTAAGGTCACTTCACCAGTCATCGCCACATCTGGAGAAACTGGACGTTTGCTTAAGCAAGAAATAATTGCACATGTCATGGCCACGCCTGCGCTTGGACCATCTTTTGGAACAGCACCTTCAGGAACGTGGATATGGATATCATTGTTAGCGAAGATTTCTGGATCGATTTGGAAAGCTTCAGCGTTACTCTTGACGTAGTCAAGGGCAATAGAAGCACTCTCCTTCATCACATCGCCTAAATGACCAGTTAAGATGAGAGCACCTTTACCTTTGAAGTAGTTAACTTCGATTGGTAAGATGTCACCACCATATTCTGTATAAGCTAAGCCAGTAACAACACCAACTTGGGCTTCTTTTTCTTTTTGTGTATCTTCGAAATATGGAACACCGAGATATTCTCTGACTTTGTCAGGTGTGACGACTGTATGTTCGATGCTTGGATCTTTAACATAAGCGACAGCGACCTTTCTTAAACAGGAAGCAATCTTTCTTTCGAGTTCACGGACACCCGCTTCACGTGTGTAAGAACGGATGATGAATCTCAAAGCGTCATCTTCGAAGGATACTTGTTCTTCTTTTAAACCGTTAAGAGCGATTTGCTTTTTCACTAAATGTTCAGTAGCGATGTGCATCTTCTCAATTTCGGTATAGGAAGAAAGTTGAATTAATTCAAGACGATCTCTTAATGGACCAGGAATATTGTCTAAATAGTTCGCGGTACAAATGAATAAGACATCGCTTAAATCGTATGGTTCTTCAACGTAGTTATCGTTGAATTGGTTGTTTTGTTCTGGGTCTAAGACTTCTAAAAGCGCACTTGCGGGGTCGCCTTTATAGCTAGAAGCGAGTTTATCGACTTCGTCGAGTAAAAACACAGGGTTAGTCACTCCGGCCTTTCTCATGCCTTGAATGATACGGCCTGGAAGCGCACCAACATATGTTCTTCTATGACCACGGATTTCCGCTTCATCAGAGATACCACCTAAAGAGCACTTGAAGAATTTTCTTCCTAACGCTCTAGCGATGGACTTACCTAAAGAAGTCTTACCTGTGCCTGGAGGACCATAGAAGCAAAGAATTGGGGATTTAAGATTGCCAGTTAATTTCTTAATGGCTAAGTATTCGACAATTCTCTTCTTTGGGTTCTCAAGACCATAATGGTCTTCATCAAGAATTTGTTCGACGTGTTTTAAGTCTTCATCATCTTCAGTCTTTTCCCACCAAGGAATGTTCATGAGAACATCTAAGTAGGATTGGATTAACGCTGCTTCGAGTGAGCCTTGTGGCATCATATCGAATTTAGCGAGTTCCGCTTTGACTTTCTTTTTGATGTTTTCTGGATATGGGTTCTTCTCAAGTTTCTCTAAGATTGATTCTGGAGAATTACCATCGTTAGTGACTTCGCCTAACTCTTTCTTAATGGCTTTAAGTTTTTCTCTAAGGAAATACTCTTTTTGACTCTTTTCTGTGGACTCACGAACACTGTTAGCGATGTTTTCATCGATTTGTGCTTTGGTTTGTTCACCAGAAATAAGTCTTAAGACTTTTTCCATGAGTTCATTAACATTGTTACATTCAAGCATGGCTTGCTTTTCTTCTGTAGAAGATTGCATGTTGCTAGCAAGGATATAGCATAAACTGGCTGCGTCTTTCACTTTGTTCACTTGGTTTAAAGTGGACTTGTTTAAAAGAGACAACACGTTTGGTAAGTTGTTTAATTTATCAACAATCGCACGAATAATTGATTCGTTTGTGACCTCGTCCATTTGTGGAACGTTATCGATAACCGCATTAGCGACATAGTAACCATTGGTTTGGTCGAATGTCACTTCGTTTAAAACGATTCTTTCGACGACATCCACTCTAACACGAACTAGGTCGCCTTTTTCCACGATGGAAACGATACGGCATAAACTACCAACGTGATAGATATTGTCAAAATCGATGAATTCATCATTTGGATTTTTTTGGCACGCCACAAAAAGCAATGAGTCTGCTTGTAAGTGGGCAGCATGAATCGCGTTAATGGAGAAGTTTCTTCCCGCTTCAATTGGTTGAATTGTGCTTGGGAAGAGCACGAAACTGCGTGTTGGTAATAATGGCAAGGTTAATGTTTGTGGTTTATCACTCATATAAACATGACCTCCTTTTTAATTTAATAAATTAAATTATTTGTTGTTTTCGAATAAGAATTGTTCAATCTTTTGCATGAGCATATTGTGACGGAAGTTCACAATTTGTTGACCTAAAGCTTGTTTGATTTGGTCAACACTCATCTTGTATTGTTCGCCCATCTTGGCGAGTTCGGCTTCAAGTTCTTCGTTAGTGACATCGATCTTTTCTTTTTCACCAACTGTTTCCATGACGAGGAAGCTTTCTAAACCAACTTTAGCTTCTTCGGATAATTGTTGTGTTAAAGCTTCATCGGTGGTCTTGGTTAAGATCTTATATTGTTCGAGATCGATACCGGATTGTTGTAATCTTTGTTCAAATTGTTTTTTACGGTTTTCTGTTTCTTCAGCGATGACTTCGTCAGCGATGTCGAATGTAGAAACTTTCTTAATTTCGTCGACTAATTTATTTAAGTAGTTTTGTTTAGCGGCGTTTTCTTTATTTTTTAGGATTGCGTCTTTACGATTGGCTCTTAATTGTTCGACGTTAGCAACTTCTGGTAAATTTAAGTCTTTGATGAATTCTTCATCTAATTCAGGTAAGATTTTTTGTTTCACTTCGTGAATCTTACATTTGAAAATCGCATCTTTACCAGAGATTTCATCTGGACCATAGTTTTCTGGGAATTTAACTTTAACTTCCACTTCGATACCAGCGGAGGCACCGACTAATTGATCTTCGAAACCTGGAATGAATTGACCACTACCTAATTCTAATTCGTGGTTTTCAGCTTTGCCGCCATCGAATGGGACACCATCAACGAAACCTTCGAAGTCCATGACGACTGTGTCGCCTTTTTCAGCTTGGCCTTCTTTTGGAGCGATGGTTGCGTTTTGTTTTCTTAATTGTTCAATAGCTTGGTCAATTTCTTCTTCTTTGACTTCAGCGTTTTCTTTGCCTAATTCGTAACCAGTATATTTACCAAGGTTAACTTCTGGGCGGGTCACGACTGTGACTTTAACTTCTAATTCTTCTTCACTTAATTTTGTGACATCAAAGGCTGGTCTAGCCATTGGTTGAAGGTTTTCACCTTTTAAGACGTCTTCGTAAACTGGTTGAAGGACATCATTGATGGCTTCGTTGAAGACTTTCATTTGATCAACACGGCCTTTTAACATGTTTTCTGGGGCTTTACCTTTACGGAAACCTGGAACTGTGATGTTAGCGGCGATTTTCTTGAAAGCTTTGTTTTGCGCTTTTTTCCATAAGTCTTTATCGACGTTAACTGTTACTTCAGTATGGCAGTGTTCTAATTTTTTAACTTTTCTTTCCATGATATGTAATTTTATCCTTTCGAGTTGTGCGTGTATAAATATATCACGTGTGTAAAATAAAAAACAAGCAAAAGCGCTTGTTATTTTCTTTATAAGAAGAGTGAGGTTTTAGAATTCATCGAGATGGGCTTTAATTTTATTAACCTGTTCTCTGATTTCTTCTTTGTCTAAGTTATATTCCTCGCACATTTCTTCGAGGTTATTTCCTCTGACCTTTAATAAGTCTTTTGCAAGATAACCAAAGATGACGAGAATCTCTTCTCTAGAGAATGCTGGTTTATTTGGATAAGAGTAAATGAGATAAGAAGAAAGAATGTTCACAGCATTTTGGCTTAAAGATGGGTCGTGATAAACGTTTTGGAACATACTGGAAATATCTTCCATGTTACCAATATTAGGTAAAACGAATGGTTCTTCTAGTTCAGAAGGCACCACTTCAATGAGCTTATCAAAGAATAAATAGGAAACCTTTTTATCGTACTTTCTCGCAACGAGCAAAAGAAGCGCGAACGCTCGCACCATTTGGCGTGGGTATTTAGTTAAGATGTTGAAGATTGGAAGAAGGAAACCTTCGAGAGGTTGACCTCTCACCGCATCAAGGGCGCTTAAGACGTCAGCGTCGTTCTTACTAAGGAGTTTTTGCCTAATCTCATCTTGACCTACTTCTTTATGTCGATAGACTTTAATTTCTTCTTCTCTAATGTACTTAGGAAGAGCGTTTAAAATCTCTTCGGTTTCTTGATTTTCATATGGTAATTCTTGATAGTAATGTAACTCACTATAAGCTTCATCAAATCGACCTAATAAACAAAGTATTTCGATATGGATTTTCATTAAAATACCAGGTTTAGTTAAAAGGATTTGTCTCTTTTCTTTAATTAGAGATAAAGCCGCTTCACTTTTACCTGTGGCGAGCATCGCACTGAGGCGATAAAACAACGCTAAAGAGTCTTGACTATTCTCTGTTAGTTTCAAGACTAAATCGTATTGTTTTTTGTCCATTAATGTTTTTAAAGAATCCATAATTATTTGCGTTTTTTCTTGATTTTATCCCAATATTCTTTGAATGATTGTTCATTCTTATTATCTTGTGGGATATAGTATTTTCTCTTTTTGAGATCGTCTGGTAAATATTGTTGTTCCACATAGTGATTTGGATAATCATGTGGATAAATATAGTTTTGTCCTTTGACCTTTGCATCCTCTCCATCGAAGTGGGTATTTTGTAAGTTTCTAGGAACTGTTGCGCCCTTGCCTTGGTCAATATCCGCCATAGCGGTGTCGACTGCTAAATAAGCAGCGTTACTCTTTGGAGCTGTGGCGATTAAAATGGTCGCATTAGCAAGTGGTAATCTTGCTTCTGGCATACCAAGTTGAAGTGCACTATCAACACAGGCTTTAACGATTGGAATTAACTGAGGATATGCTAAACCTACATCTTCACTCACTGAGCACAATAATCTACGGCTGGCGGCAATGATGTCTCCACCCTTCAATAGTTTGGCTAAATAGAAGATAGCCGCGTCTGGATCACTACCTCGAAGTGACTTCATGAAAGCGCTTAATGTATCGAAGTGTTTGTCTTCGCCTCTATCATAAGCAATATTGGCTTTATCAATGAGTTGTTTAACAAGGTCTAAACGAATTTCATTAGTCTTATTAAGCGCTCCATAGATAAAATCTAAGTTATTTAAAGCCTTGCGCATATCCCCATTAGAGGCAAGCGCGAGGGCTTCTAAAGCATCTTCATCAATCTTTAATCCAAGTTTCTTACAAGCTTTTAATAAACCTTCTTTAATATCATCCACTTTTAGTGATTTGAATTCAAAGACTGTACATCTACTAATCAAAGCTGGATAGATATAGAAGTAAGGGTTCTCTGTTGTGGAGGCAATAAGTGTAATGTTGCCTGATTCCACAAACTCTAAAAGAGATTGTTGTTGTTTCTTGTTTAAGTATTGGATTTCATCCAAGTATAACAAAACACCTTTATCGTTAAGGAAACTATCAGACTCTTTAATAACACTTTTAATGTCATCAATTGATGCATTAGTGCCGTTTAATTTATATAAAGATAAATGAGAGTTCTTGGCGATGATATTAGCGAGTGTGGTTTTGCCAACACCTGGAGGACCATAGAAAACCATGTTAGTAATGTGGTTACTATCAATGCTTTTTCTAAATACAGTTCCTTCGTCTAAAAGATGGTGTTGACCCACCATATCCTCGAGAGATTCAGGACGTAAAAAATCCGCTAAAGGTTTTTGCATAGTTACATGATACCTTCAAACGGATTAAAAATAAAACAAAACAACTATTAATTAGCGCTTTTTTCTTCTCTTTTTAAGAGAATCATACCAATTGTTGGTGAAATAACCGCGGTTGTGGCAATTTCAATTAAGAAGTTAAAGCCAATGACACCGAAGATTAAGAAGGCACCAGCATTTGGGAACTTCTCACCAACACCACTGTTTAAGAAATCTTGGAAGAAGATCACACTGCCCAAAGAGAATAAGCCAGTATTCACAACTGGTACAGCGATACTAGCGAGTATTAACGCCACTAGTCGGTTCTTATTTTTGAGAGCGTCAAATATATAAGCGGATGCAACACCTGCTAGAGTACACTTGAGTAAGCAGACAAGCACTGTGCCTACTGGGCTCAAAGGAATAAATAACGCGAGCGTGGATGGTGAGAATAACGCCATCAAGCCATTAAAAAAGCCCAATATCGCTCCAGATATAGGCCCGCATAAGACGGCCGCTAAAACTACAGGTATTAATGCTAGATTGATATTAGCGGGTCCGATTTGTAAATAATTGCCGATTGTTTGTAAAACAATTTCTAAGGCTAAGAGCAATCCAGTAATGACGATTGCCTTTGTATCAAATTTTCTTTTCATAATTCCCCCTATAGGCCTTAATTAGGTCCCATGGATACGAGAAACATTATACTGGAAAGTCTTTATATAAAGAAACAAAATCGGTTTACATTTTTGAAAAAGTGTTTAATAATTATTAAATCGTTGTTATAATTAAAGGGCAAAAGGCAAACATAGTATTATCAAATGAAATTCAAACAATTTTTTAATAAAGCAAGTGATGGTCTTTTAAATGACGATTTCCGTCAATCATTTTTAGTTGCCGTACTCTCATTAATATTAGCTATTATCTCCGCTGTAGCGGCGATCACTCACTTTTTGAAGGACCCTCAAAAGTTCTTTGCAATCTTGATGACCATCGCTTTAGTCTTAGCGGTTTTAGTCTTTGTATTAACCGTCTTTGTTAATAAATATCACACAATTTGGCGTCGTCTTTTCATGGGATTAATCATTCTTTACTTTGGTTATCTCTGTTATGACGGTGGTCCTGATGGCTTCTTACATTTGTGGATCTTATTAATTCCTGCCTTCTCTTTTATTACCTTTGGTTTAAAAGAAGGTTTCATTACTTCTATACCAATTATGCTCACCATGGTTGCCTTCTTCTGGTGGCCATTAGCAGACTTTAGAAAATACGCTGCGGAACAAGCGGCATTTGAAATTGTTGATGGACAAGCTGCAACATTCTCCGTGAATATGCGCTTACGTCTCACTATGCTCTACGCAGTTAACATGTTCTTAGGTTACTTCGCTGAACTCGTACGTCAAGCGGCCGCGAAGCGTTTAAGAAGTTTCACTGAAAACTTCAAATACGCCTCCATGCACGATTCTCTGACAGGTTTAGCTAACCAAAACTACTTAGCGAAATACTTAGATGAAACATATCAAAACAGAAACTTAAACACCACATTAGGCTGCTTATTCGTTGACGTTGATAGTTTCAAAAATGTTAATGATACATATGGTCACTTATTCGGCAACGTCGTCTTAGTGAAGATTGGCGAGCTCTTGTGTCAACAAGAAGGCGCGTTCGTCTGTCGTTGGGGTGGCGATGAATTCGTTGTCTGTATGACCGATATTAAAGAAGAAAAATTGTTAGAAATTGGTGAAAAGATTCGTGCCTCTGTGAGTGCATGCACATTCAAGGACTATCCAAAGTTCCATATTACTGTTTCTGTAGGTGCGGTTGTCTTACCGGTTGACGAAACATTCAACTTCGACCACGTGCTAGACTTAGCGGACTACGCTAATAGGATGGCGAAGAGCAACGGTAAAGATAACGTTTCCTTAGCAAAAAAGATTCCTCACTAACGATGGAATCTTTTTTTCAACTTCTCTAAATACGCATCAGCGTCTTTTCTTGATTTAATGATATGGACTTTCACATCTGGGTACTCTTTTAAGAGTGCTTCCTCATCCGCTTTCGTGCGGGCTTCATAATCAATTGTCCATTCAATGAGCTCAACAGCGTCCTTTTTAGTTTCAATCCAAGGAATGTCATCTCTTGGTTGATCAATTCTTTCAAGAATGCCTTCGATACATTGCTCTCTAGGCATCTTTAGGAAAAAGACGTCTGTCGCGTATTCTAAACGGAGTTTAAGAGTGTCATGGTAATTTCCATCAACAATCCATTCTTCCTCTTTTAAATAAGGTAAAAGTTTTTTATTTAACTCATCAAAACTAATTGATGTTTTATCTTCGTTCCAATAAAGGTTATCCATATGGATGACAGGTAAAGAAGTAATCTCTTTTAATTTTTTAGAAAAATAAGTCTTTCCCGCTCCTGGGCAACCAATGACTAATATACGTTTCATGCTTAATATCTTAATAACTTAAAAACAAAAATTAAAGCATAAGCAGTGAGAGATTTATAAAAATGCGTTATATTTTACTTATGAAGTTATTAATCGAGCAAATTAAAGCCATTATTGATCAAGATTTACCGCTTATGAGTAATCTCTCTAACGCTTCAGCGGTACTTAACCAATTGGAGAACATCAATTGGTGTGGTTTTTATATCAAACAAAACGATGAATTGTATTTAGGACCTTTCCAAGGTGATGTAGCGTGCACAAGAATCCCATTAAGTAAAGGCGTTTGTGGCGCGGCCGCAAGAGAAGCAAAAACTTTAATCGTTCCTAACGTTAATGAGTTCCCTGGTCATATCGCTTGTTCAAGTTTATCAAAAAGTGAAATCGTCACCCCAATTATTAAGGATAATGACGTAAAAGCGGTCATCGATATCGACTCTCCAATCTATAATCGCTTCAACGAAAGTGATAAAGAATTGTTAGAGGAAATCGCTAAGATACTCGCTCCACTATTCTAATATTCTATTTATAATAGAAAAGTTACACTCTACTAGACGATATTTATTCAAAGAGAATAGATATTTAGATAAGTAGAGTTTTTATTTTAAGAGTTCACTGACCTTTTAATGACAATCTTTTAAGATTATGGCAAAACAAGGGGGCCAAGTATGAACTACAAAGAAAACATCGCTGAAGTTAAAGTACCAAAATACACAAAAGGACAAGAAAGGTTTAACACCATTTCACATTTAATCGGCATCCCATTAGCCATCATCATTTTAGTGATTGGTTTAATTGCTCTAGCCTCTCATAGTTTTAATGTTTCCTATTTCCTTGGAATCTTAATCTTCTCCATTACTATCATCGATGTTTATTTTGTCAGTAGTTTGTACCATAACACTCCTGCTGATTGTTTTAACAAGAAGTTATTTAGAGTTTTAGATCACTGCACAATTTACTTACTTATCGCGGGAACTTACACCCCTATCTGTGTGGTTTTGATGAGTGAACATTTGATTGGTTTAATCATGCTTATTATTGAATGGTCACTCGCCGGATTAGGTATCTTGCTAAATGCCTTATTCTTTAGAAGCAAAGTTGTGCAAATAATATCTTTGATATTATATCTTGCTATGGGTTGGCTCGTTTTATTCTGTGGTGGCTTTATTTATATGACCGCGTTTAGCTTTGGATTCGTACTCGCTGGAGGCATTATCTATTCCATCGGTTCTATCCTTTATAGTGTGGGCAAAAAGAATCTCTGGTTCCACTGCATATTTCATGTCTTCGTCTTGGTCTCCACGATTGTCCAAGCCATTGGTGTAATGTCGTTGTTTTTCTAAAAGAAAAGAGGTCGATTGACCTCTTATTTTGAATCCATTTCTTCTTCAGTTTTCTTGAAGGCTTTCTTCACACGGCCCACGACTGTGTTTTTCTTTTTGACCTTTTGAATTGGTTCTAAACCGCGAAGTTTTCTTTGTTCTTGCAAAGCAAGAGTGACTTCTTCTTTGCTAGCTTTTGGACGATCTTTATCATCTTCAGGATTCACAGTCACTTGTGTGTATGGGATTTGGACATCATTACGTTTGAATAATAAATAGAATTCACGCTTTAAGTCTCTTGTGACTTGGAATCTATTGCCTTCATCAGTAAAGGCGATAACTAAGAAATCAATGCTTGAAGCGGTAATGTTATCAATACCTTTGTACCATGGACCATCAATGATGTTTGGTACCTTTTCTTTTAAGGCTTCGATTTCTTGGATGATAAGGGCTTCCACTCTTTCGACATCTTCGTTATAGGAGACGGATAAAGTCACAGAAGCAACACTTCTCATACGAGACATATTCACTACGGTCACAATGGAACTATTTGTGATGGATTTGATGTTACCACCAAAATCTTGAAGTTTAGTGGTCTTAAGACCAACTTCCACGATTGTGCCTCTAAAGCCATCGATAATCACAGTGTCACCCACGGCGAAATAATCATCAAAAACAATAAATAAACCTGAAATAACGTCTTGGATAAGTGATTGACAACCTAAACCAACGATCAGAGTTAAGATACCAACACCCATGATGATGCCAAAGACATCAACGCCCCAGACGACAAGGATGACGCAGATTAACGCAATGATAACGACGTATTTGATAATGGATCTCACGAGTGAGGAAACTGTCTTAGCTTTACGAGATTTGCTATCAAATAAGTGCGTAATGAATGTAGCGATGAAAATGAGTGTAATCGCCATGAAAGCAAAGATAATACTAATAAACCATTTCGTGGAACCTTCAGCGAGTACTTTACCTAAAGCCACCCAACCATTAGGAACATCCTCTCCATAGAATGAATCGCATATTTCTTTGCTCACAAACGCTCTAGCGTTCATTAAAACAATAAAACCAGATAAAGCGATAACGAAAATGATTGCCGCCACAATAAAGCTGGTCTTTTGTTCTTTGGTTTTTCTTTGCCACCAATTGCCTTTTTTAACTTCTTGCATAATTATCCCTCCACAGTGAAACTGTAACTTTCAATAGTTTTGATATAATCCACTCCATTAGTGAATTCGATATAGAAACGACACTCATCATTTACTTTTAAATGCTCATAACTAACGTTGTATTCTTTTTCTTCTGTGCAATCACCAATCATCACATTTATATCGTTGATATAAAGATAGTAATTAATGCGATACTTCGCAGCATTTGAAATCTTAAACGTTGCCTTAAACGATAGGCTTTCAACCACATAGTTAACGTTGCTAATAGAAGGCGGATTCAAGACATAAGCGTTCGCAATCAAACTGCCCGTTTTAATAGCCGCGGCAGTAAGGATAAGAGAAATACCTGTCAAATTAAAAGCACGAACAACCGTTTTGCTCTTGGAATAATTTGTACCCATCTTATCTTGATACAAAGGAGCAGCGGTCAATTCATCACTGGTAGCGGTATTATCGGTCTTACCAGTAAATGTAATCTTCGTATTCTCGTAAGTTAACGTATTTAGTTCGTTTTCCATAAGAAAAGTATGACCGAAAATAATATTCTAATCAAGTCTAGTGCTGATTAGATATTATTGCGAACGTACTCAATATACTTAGCAATGATGTCAATATCTGTGGTTTTATAAACCATTCTAGAACCAACAGGATCTTCAATTTCGATGATATTAAAACCGTCTTTAGTCAATAAGAAGTCCACACCGATGAAATCAGCGTTGAGTAGATGCGCAATCTTAAGAGCGGCATCCACCATTTCTTGAGACGCTTTGTAAACCTCAACACTTCCCCCTAAAGAAAAGTTATTGCGGTAATCGTTTGGATTATCTCTTTTTATTGATGTAATCACACTTTTATTTAATACATACAAACGGACATCGCCGTTATTTTCTAGGTATTCTTGATAGATGAATTCAAGGTTTGGATGTTCCTTTTGAATCTTTAATTTTTCATCTCCGTTATGCACTAAAAAGACTTCCTGACCACCATGGCCAGAAACGCTTTTCATGATGCATGGATAAAATGGATCCTTGCTTGTTTCGATGAATGGTAAATTTTTCTCTTTTAAGAATTGATATGTGAGATATTTGTTATTGGCAATTTTGTTAGTGAAAGAATTATTGAACACTTTGACGTTTTTCTTCTCAAGGAGTTCCACCATTTTGTAGTCCCTACCGCGATAAACGACAAAGTCGACTTTATGGGTTTTAATGTAATCACTTAAGAATTCTTCATCTAAAAATGACAAGGATATCTCCTCATCATTTAGTTTTTGTAAGAATTTATCAATAAAGTATTGATTCTTAACTGTATCAATTGCGTTATAAACAATTAACCCACTTATCATAGATGTTTTAAGACGTGGTCTGCGATTGCGTCCGCTAAGTTGACACCTGTGCATTTATAGGTAGAACCGAACTGTGGATTAGAGTTAAGTTCACAAATAATTGGTTCACCGTTAGGACCAAATAAGACGTCAACACCAGCGAAATCAACACCGATTGCTTTAGCGGCTTTGACTGCTAAATCAGTGAACTTCTTACCTGGGTTAAAGAGCTTACCTGTACCACCATGGGAGATGTTACTTCTGAAGTCGTTTTCGTTTTCCCTGAGCATGCTAACGACTGCTTTACCACCGACAACGTTAACACGAACATCTCTACCTTTGGAGGAGGCGATATATTCTTGCATTAAGAAGTCTTTGCTACCTAAACTATCGACGATTTTATTAGCTTCTTCGATTGTATTAACTAAATAGACTTGTTCACCAAATGAGCCATAAGCTTCTTTAATTACCATAGGTAAGCCGAGTTCTTTAGCGGCGGTTGAGATGAAATCTCTTCTATTGTATTCGAAACCTTCGAATGTTTTAGGCGCGGCGAATGTGCGTGGAATTCTAATACCCTTCATCGCTAAGATTTCATACATTAAAATCTTGTTATCGCAGGCAATGATTGTCATGCCGTTATTGAATAATTTAATGCCTTGACCTTCAAGACGTTGTGCTAAATAGCAATCCTTATCCCAGAAGATACAAAAATCTGGCTTATTTTTAATCTTGCCACCGATCTCTAAAGTGATGTCTTCCGCTCTTTTGATTTTGAGTTCGACATTGCGGATCTTAAATGCGGTTGCAAGCATGTCATAAAGCGTCATGAATTTGACGGAATGAATGAATGTGTTGATAACTAGCCAAGCTTTTTTCATATTAACCTCTCTTTGTCATTTTTTAGACAAAAAACATTATGGATGTTGGGGGATTAATTTAATTAACACTAGTATCATACACTAATAATTATTTTTTGTAACTAAAAATAAGAGCATTTTTATTTGGCTGTGTTAAGATAGGAATATGCAAGTTTTGGATTATTTATATAAATATCAAAAGACCGAATTTAAAGAGCTACCATTCAATGAAGTGGACGCTCTTCTTTTAGCGATGGTTTCATACTTCCCTTTTGATGAATTAAATAATCAAAAAACGATTTATTCTAGTGAAGATTTATTAAAAAGAATTAATGAATATAAGCCACCAAAGAACGCTACTGAAAGAAAGCTTAAATACATTGAAATGACCAAAACTATTTGTTTATCAAATAGATTCAAAGGTATTAAGTTTGCGTGGTTTAAGAAAGTTCACGATAAACATGCCGAGAAACAGTTCCAAGCTATTACCTTAATACTTAAAGATTTTGCGTATGTTTCTTTCTGTGGCACAGACTCCACGACTTTAGGTTGGAAAGAAGATTTCAATATGGCCTATCTAGAAATGGTTCCTAGTGAAATCGAAGCCATTAATTATCTCAATGAAATCGCTTACTTTTTCTTCTTTAAAAAGTTCTACGTTGGTGGTCACTCTAAAGGTGGTCGTCTCGCCATCAGCGCGGCTAAAGCTTTAAAGAAGAAAAACAAACTATTAGGGGTCTATTCCTATGACGCTCCTAACTTCCCACCTGCGGGATATGATGAAAACTATAAAGTCATTGATCCATTAATCCATGATTACACCCCTGATGAATCAATTATTGGACGTTTAATGCATGAATATAGACGCAAGGCTATCGTTGCCTCATCTAACGCCCTGTTAATGCAGCACGATGCTTTCTCATGGGAATTACACGACCATTCTTTTATTTATAAAAACACCTATACAGAAAGAAGTACCCATATTGTTGATACAATCAACTACGCTTTATATAACTACGACGAAGAGAGAAAGAAAGAGTTTATCGATACGATATTCGATTTCCTAGCAAGACTAGATGTCGAGAAACTTCCTGGTGAAAAGGAATTCTTGCCTTTCTTAGTGTCGAAGTTCGGCGATATTAGAGAACAATGGAAGAATACTTCCAAAGAAAAAAGAGCAGTCGTTAAGAAGATGCTCTTTGATATTACTAAAGATTATTTATTAAAGAAGAAGAACTAATCGAGAATTGTATCTTCTTTTTCGACCTTTTTGATTTTTAGGAAATCAGGTTTTTTCTTACGGATAATTAATAAGACTCCATAAAGAACCCCTAAAAGGCCTAAAACAAAGAGGATAATATAGAAAACGGTAATACCTGGTTTTCCTTCACCAATGGTCAAAATAAAGCCCAATAAGCCAAGGATGAAGGCAATACCACCGACGATTGGAAGCAAAAATCTTAAAAGCTTGTTTTCTTTTTCAACTATTTTTTGTTCTTTGATCTCTTTTTCTGTTAGTTCAACATTATTGTTAGGTTTTTCGTTCATATACATAAGTGTAGCACGTGAAACAAAAAAGGCAAGTCACGGGGACCTGCCTATTTTCAATAACCGCTAGTAAATATTATTGCCAGCCTTTATTTTCTCTTTCGTTTTCGGTTAATTTGCCTTCAGCATAACCTGGAAGCATAATGCCACGAATCTTTTCGAGTGTTTCTTGTTTAACGCCCATAGCGAGGAGTAAGTTATCAGCGTTATGTCTTAAAGTCTTATCTTCTTCGAATGTATAGGTGAATTTTTCGCCGTTTCTTTCAAATTCATAACTACTTGTGAATAAGTTTAAGAATTTTGGGAAGTGAGCGTTTTGAGAGTTATGCATATGGCATCTCTTATTATTTGTTAAGGTTGTTAATTCGAAGTCGATGATTGCATCAGTGTAACTGACACCACAGATAGCGTTGAGTAAGAAACCAGTAACACCAGTTCTATCAGCACCACCCCAGCAGTGGAAAAATACGTGTTGTTTATCAGCGTTAGCTAAGTAATCAAAGATTTCAACGACAAGGTCTCTATTAGCGTTGTCTGCTTCACTCTTTCTGTTTTGATCAGTAATGAATGAATCGTAAGAGTTGATAGAGCATCTAACGTATTGGGCTTTGCCATCGACGTTACCAGCTTCAGCAACAGAGGCTAAAGATGGGTTCTTATTTTCTTGTTTCCATTCACCTTGCCAGTTTAATTCGGATTTGGTCATGGAACCAGAACCTGATTTTGTTCTTAAGTCTAATTCAAGACCGATATTGAGAACTTCTTCTTGGACCTTTTGGCCGGCTTCGGCATCTTTGCCTGTCCAGTTAGCGGAGTGGCTGTTACCACCATCGGAGAAGGCTTTAGGAGCAATTTCACCACCACGGAAGATTAAGCCTTGATTTGTTTGAACACCATAAGATGTTGTATGGCCACCCATATCACGGACGTTAGAAATCTTGCCCATTGTGATCATTCTGGAATAGTCACCTGTGACAAAGTCACCCATTTGGGAAGCTTCTTCACCTTTAACTACTTGATAGTAGTAAGCTGTATTAATGAAGAGGTTTGGTAATTTAGCGGAAGCTTTTTCACCACTGGCATCAACAGCGACTTCACGCTTGTCACTCTTGTCTAATTTTGACCAGAAGACAACTTTAGCGTCAGAGAAGTCTTTGTCTTCTTTTTCCCATTTGAGTTCGACTGGTTTATTTTCATAGGATTGACTACGGCTTAACATTTCACAAACGTCAACGCCACCTTTTTGAGAGCTACTATATGTAGCGCCATCACCCTTATCGCCAAGTTTAGCGGCTTGTTCCCATGACATTTCACAGAATAAGTGGTCAACACGGTCTGGGTGAGAAATCCTTGTTTCTTGCTCTTTCATCGCATCGATGTATGCTTTGACGTATGAAGGAACACAGGCGGTATCCTCATCAGTAAGTTCATCGAATTTGAGGTTCATTGTTGGAGCAACATCAGGAGTTTGTTTACTTTCACTTGATTTGCCACCGTTTTCACCATTACCTTTACAGGCACAAAGTGAAAGGGCTAAAACAGCTGAAAGCATTAAAAATTTCTTGCATTTCATAATAAAATTCCTTTTCTTCGTTAGTTCTATTTTATAGAAGCCATTAATTAATTTCAACACTAGAAATAAAAAGCCTCAAGGCTAATGCCCTGAGGCCTTATGTTATAACGCTCTAATCGATTCGACTGGAGGCTTCTTAGATGAATGCAAGACCGGAATAAATGTTGCGATTAACGCGATGAATAATGAGACCGCCATGACTAGTCCAACAGTAATAAAGCTGAACTGCAAGACTGAGATACCAATTTCTGAAACAAAGTATCGATCTAAGAAGAACTCTGCGACAAAGGTAAATATCAACGCTAAGACTGTACAAACGGTGGCAATAAATAATGATTCCGAGAAGAAAATCTTGAAGACATCACTCTTTCTTGCGCCGATAGCGCGTAAGATACCAATATCTTTTTGCTTAGAGGCAATGGAGACAGTGATGAAGTTAAGGAACATCAATGCCGCGAAGACACCGAAGCCCACACCAATCCAGAAGAAGACTTGTTTCAAGACATTAATCATGGAAACGATGAAGCTTACACTTTGATACTTTTGGCTATTGAAATCATACTTGCACGCTTTAGCGGTACATTTGAACATTTGCGCAATTTGTTCTTCAGTATAATCGGTTTTAACCATCACACTATCGTATCTAGCATCTTCGATTTCTTCATAATCAGTCAGGAAGAAGGAACGATAAGTGTTTCCATTACCATTGTCTTGAGCCTTGGTATTAGTTAACAAGAAGTTTTCTGAAACTAATTCCGCCCAAGCGTTTTGATTGCATACGTAGTAACCAGCAATATTTAAAGTACCTTTTGTGCCATTAAATGAAGCATAGTAATAAACAAGATCAGCATCCGCTTTTAATACAGCATCACCAGCAGGTTCAAAGTCTTTGAAGGTGAAACCTTTCATGATATTCACCCAGTTCTTATAACCACGAGTTAAGCCTTTCTTACAATTCTCATTCAAGAAATTAGTAACGGCTTGGATGGTAGATTCTGACCACGATTTGTAATCACTAGATAAAGCATTTGATAAGACGGTGTCGTCAAAAATCTTCTTACCAAAGATCTCATCATTAGATGCTTGTTGTAGATATAAGTATGGTAAGAAATTAGGACAAGCATCAGCGTTATCAGCGTATGTATCAAGAATGTTATAAACTTCTTGAACTTGTTCGTTTGTGATCTCACCAGGATTAGCGATATTGACTTGTCTTAATAAAGTTTGCTTTTCACTTGGTAAAGCATTGAAACTAGGGGTATCGATGTATTCGCTAAGGAATAAATTAATCTTGTATGCTCTAGCGTATTCATCAACGTAATCTTTTAAGAATTCGCGAGCCATTTCTTTAGAAACATAGTAGTAGTTTCTTAAAGCAATGAGTTCTTCATAGTTATCATCGTTTGAACAGAACGCGTAGTAAGTTGGCATGAATTTCAATACAGGACTATAGTATCTAATCTCAAGATTAAGCAATGATTCATAAAATGAATCTCTCACTTGATAAGCGATATTATCGTAACTATCTTTTGGAATGTAAATCTCATCGTCTTTAATGGAGAAATTTTCGATTACATTGCCATCTTTATCATAGATAACAAATTCATTTTTGTAATTGTTAACTGTCTTTTCTGTGAAGAAAGAATCACCATATTCAGAGACATTAGGAATATTTTCCACACTAACGGTATCGAGAAAGATGCCCATTCTATAAACTGATTCAATATAATTACGATTGTTGTTTGCTCTAACTTCGACGTTTTCATCAAAAGCTTTAGACGTGACAAAGGCGACGGAATTAAATGAGTTAGTGAAGAATTCACCTAAACCATTCTCCAAGTCATTTTTTTCTGATGGAGTTAATTTGGCGTCTTCGTTTGTTAAATCAAAATATTTAGTATCAATATCGCCAGCGTCAAAATAGCCAGTAATGGTAAATTCTTTATTTCCACCCATCTTGCTAGACATAGTGACTTTTTCACCAATCGTTTCAATGTAGTTATGTTTGTTAACCGCACCTGAATCAACGAGCATTTGACCGATTGATTTAGCCACGATAATTTCATTGTCTTTGGTTGGGAATGTACCATCAAGTTGGTAACCTAATCTATTAAAGTCTTCTTCACTAGCGTCAGAAAGCTTAGTGATTTGATAATATCGACGATAGAAATCAGCGTTTTTGGTCATGCCATTAGCGCTCTTGAGATTAATGGAGCTATAGGATCTTCCGACAGGAATATAGACTAAACCTAATGAGTTCTTATTTAACTCTTTAATCTCATTAACACCAAAGAGGCGGCCTTCTTGAGAAGAATAGGACCATTCATCAATGACATTTCCTTCAGCGTCGAGTGTTTGGTTAACATCTTTACCAGTGGCGCTTTTGCTTAATGTTTCCGCCTTGTAATCAGTTTTACTTAAAGCTTCACTATAAGTGTGATTTGGATTATAAAGCATTAAAGCGGACGCTACACCAAACATGGTGAATGACACCACGCTTAATAACATTGTGAACACTAAACGGATTGGTTTAGTTTTAAGAGAACTTAAACCCATCTTAGTGGATTTACTAACTGGCATCTTAGAACGGATGAATGTGGTTTTAGAAGCATCATATTGTTTGAGTTCAATAGCGCCTGTTTCTTTAAATTCATCACTTCTTCCATCATCAGAGATACGGGCGACTTTCATTGACTTATCAGCGTTTTCACCACTGCTGATAAAAACCTTGCCATCGCTGTTCTTGATGGATTCATATAACTTATCAAAATCTTTCTTAGTTAACTTTTTCGCGTCGTTAATTTTAATCGCATGGTCATTAATAATAGTGACATTGTCACTAATGGAGGTAGATTCCACCATGTGTTTGGTTTGGTCACTTAGAATCTTACCATCCTTAAGTTCGATGATACGATCACCAAATCTTTCCGCGAAATCTCTATCGTGAGAAACAACGATGACTAGTTTATCACTAGATAATTTCTTTAATGTTTCAAAGACTTGTTCACCGGTCTTACTATCAAGAGCGCCGGTAGGCTCGTCCGCCATAATGATGTTTGGCTCTTTGATTAAAGCTCTAGCAATCGCGATTCTTTGCTTTTGACCACCAGAGAGAGTATTTGGTTTTCTTTTACCATATCCCACGAGGTCAACTTGTTCTAAAAGCTTATCCACTGCTTCTTTAGTAACTTTCTTACCTTGAAGTTCAATGGCTAACGCGATGTTTTGTTCAACATTAAATTCGTTAAGAATGTTATATTCTTGGAAAATAAAACCGATATAAGTATTACGATAACTATCAAAGTCTGATTGTGAGAAGTCTTTACTACTTCTGCCCTTTAAGATAATTTCACCATCGGTTGGGAAATCAAGACCACCGATAAGGTTTAATAATGTAGATTTACCAGAACCAGATTTACCTAAAAGGAAAACCATACCTTTTTCTGGAAAATCGATATTAACTTTATCTAAGGCAACAGTGTTATTACCGCCTTTGATTTTATAAATTTTTGTGAGGTTTTTAATCGATAGCATATGTGCCTCCTGACTAGTGTCTGTATTAATACACTTAGTACACTTCAAAAACAATTATATGACTACTCATTATACTTGTCTATAAATTAATTTATAAAATATATAATTAATAAGGATTAAGCAAAAATAGATGAGAAATCAGCGTCTGAAATGATCTCGTAGACATAACGACCACTTGCGTCCATGAACTTCTTACTATTTAACACGTAATACTTCGCGCCTCTAAGCTCGAATGTGTAATACGCATCCATAATCTTTTCATCAAGGGCCAATTTCTTATTCATGACAATATCTTCTGGGTTAGAGATTCTCGCTGAGCTTGTACCTTCAGCGTATGGTTCCATAGAGATGCTATAGACTTCACTGTCAAAGAAGTAACTTGTGTTACTCGCAGAGAAACGATTCATCTCTAATGGTTTTCTCGCCATGAAGCATCTATCGTTCACAAAGAAGAAACGATCTTTGCCCATGAATTCATAATCACCTTCATCGGTTTTAATGATGTAGGTGTAATCGGTTAAATCATCACTCACAAATTCATCTTCATTAACTTCAAAGAGTACCTCATCGAGATATTCTTCTAGAGAAGATAAGTAAGAATCATCAGTAAATTGATATAAAGTACCAATACCACGACTAGATTCTGGGGCTAAAGTACCAAGCTTTTCTTCTTTAACATCAATGCCTTCGATATTTGGAAGAGAGAATTGAGAAACAAAAGCAATAAGACTACTTAGTTTCAATCTAGTGAATGGGCTTATGTAATCAGCTTTTACATCAAAATTCAAAGTTTTAGAAAAACCAGAGAAGTTCATATCGATAGAAAAACTATCTTCACTTCCTTGGAAGTAAATTGCATATTTAAATGGATTATTTTTTAAAGGATTAAAGATCACGACATCATCACTATTGCACACAAATGAAATAGGATCATAGAACCCTTCAGGGTAGACTACTGGAATGTTTTTCTTTACATCTAATTCGATTAAGTATGTTGCTGTTCTATCAACATCTGCGTATAAAGTATCATTGTTCTTTCTAGCCTTACTCACTGCCGTATGGCTTGCATCAGCATATGTAAAGGTGAAATCGACACTCTTGATATCAAAGATATTGTCCCATTTAATATAGTTTTTAGCGGTAAAGTTAATTAAACCTTCACCGTAGCGGGTTTCGTTATATTTGTCGTGTGTTTTATAAACACCTAAATTGTTATTTCTAATTTCGAAGAAGTAATTGAATCTACCTTCTTCTTTGTAATTAAGAATTTCATAGTTATTTCTTAAGTCGTGGATGATTAAAGAAGTACTATAGTCTCCTACTTTGGATTCTTTAGTCACACAAAAATCACGATATCCATCGTTATTGACATCGTATAAATATAAAGCAGCGCCGGCGTTTAAAATAATATTACCTTTATTATCAATGACGTTTTGATTGTCATCTAATGCGAATGGAGAATTAATAAATTCTTTTAGTTCAAAAGTTAATGGATCTGGATAACCATCATCTTGAAAATAATCGAACACTTTAATTGGATCAATTTTATCTCCTGGATTATATGATGGGTCATATGTGTATGGAGGTTTAGAACTATAATAGCTATGTGTCGCTCCCGCACAACCCACTAATAAAGGTAATGATAAAAAGGTGGCGATTATTGATAAGCTTTTATTTTTTTTCATATCTTTGCCTCCTAAACGCAAGCACCATAAAGGTTGCTTTCACTTATTAGACAAAGAAAAGTTAGATAACTGCTAAAAAAGTTTAAAATTTTTATTCGTACAAAATTGAGAAATCTTCACTACCACTAATAACACGATAAATAATTAGTTCATCACCACTGAGTAACACACCATTATTGATGACATAGAAAGTATATGTACTGATGGTAATTACATGGGTAGCATGGTCTTTTGTATAATAACCAGCATTATCAAATTCTCTAAAATAAATTTCAGATGCATTATCAATTTCAGTTAACACTGATGGATTAGTTGTTGACCTAGCAATAATATCAGTCATGGTTGTAAAACCAAGATAATGTTCAGCAGTATTCATTCTTTCCATAAAATCAAATGGTCGGAAAAGAACGTAGCGGTTTCCAGATAGATTTATAAATTGTTTGTTTTCTAAAGTGAAACCATAATCATTAAATCCTTCGATATGAAAGCCGATCTCTTCTTTATCTGTGTCAGTTGGATAATAACTAGCGTTTATTGGAAAAACATTATAAATACCGATAATAGATAAATCTAACATTGTACTTTGATCATCCCACTTGTAGATATCTCTAAGAGGATAGTTTTCATGGGTGCAATAAATATAATCTGTGTACGTCGCCAATGTTGAAGGTAAAACCGACGTTCCGAAAATCAGTTTGCTTAACGAAGTTGGGGCAGTTGAATCTTTAAAACTAAATTTATAATAATCAACAACGCTGCCTATACGAACTTCTATATCGCAAAACGATTCAGGATCGACAAGGCCGTCAAATGAAAAATAGAGAAATAGACCGGTCTGATCTCCACGACAATAGACTTTATTAATAAAACGTTCTTTTGTGCGATAACAAATTGAGTAACGTTCACTCGCTGGTACAGTACTATTACTATTTGCACCTAAGCTTAAAACAAACACGTCATGAAAATTAACTTCATAAACGTCAACAAAATCTTTGGTATTAGGGGCTGTTTCATAAGAAATGAGATTGCCCTCACCATTTCTTAACCCTCGATAGTAAAGTGGACCAGTATAAGTGGTTGTCAGCCATTCTATCATTATGCCAATTACGTCATAGTATCTTACTTCTCCAATGTCCAAAGTTTCCTTTTCGAAAGAAGAATTAAGAATATCTTTGTGTAAATATAGTTTTCTTTCCACTGTAAAGTCCGCGTAGAAGTGATAATCACCTCTATTTAATATTCCAGCTTCTGAAAGATGATAAATCTCTTTATTTTTCGCTAGGCTGAAAATGGAAACACAGTCATTCGTTTCGCCATCTTCTCCTTCAGTATAGCCCATGCATAAATCACGGTATCCATCTTTATCAGCGTCATATAAATATAACGCTAAAGCTTTACCGAAATAGTAATTAGTGCCTTCTTGAATTATATTCAAATCAGTATCCACCACGAAGGAACTTGGAGTATATTCATAAGCATCGAAATAGATTGGAGAAGTTAAACGATAACCATCGTTATAGCAATCAAAGATCTTTTGAGGAACAAGATTTTTCAATGTAGGATCAATGATTGGATTAGTTTCAACAAAACTATAGGTAGAAATTGGTGTCACACTTGAAGTGGTAGTTGGAACCTTTGTGGTACCAGGCACAGACGTATAGATGTATGAAATTGAATGTTCACCACTACCTTCATATTTGTAGTGGGATTCCATATCACAAGCCACAGTTAAAAATGGCACAGTCACTAATGTGATAAATAATGATAATTTCTTGATTTTTTTCATATCCGATGTCTATTGTAAAGCAAACGTTATTCTTTATCTACAAATAATTTATTTGTTGTAGTCAAAAAGCATTCGGAGAATTGTTGAACAACCGGATAACAATACTTCGAAATCAACGGCTTGTTTCCCTTTGACGGTCTCACCAACGTTAAAGTTCATTGAAAAACCAACACCATTAAATTCATCTTCTACAGGTTCGCCTTCGCTTTTCGCTTGGAACCCTTTGCTTAGCAAAGAGAAATGAGTATTTGTTTTTTCGGAGACTTTTGCGGTGTCGTCTCTAAAGAATGGTCTGATCCAAAAAGTGTATATTTTAGAAGAATTCATCTGTATAGAATTAATCATTCCAGAACTTGTGACCATATACTCATGTTTTGATTCACCATCGTCCACATCCACCACAAAGTAAGATAGTTTTGCGTAATTATCCCAGCGGACATAGACACCACGGGTTTCGTAATAATCGAAGAAACCTTTATCCACAGTTTCATCGAAGGTTTGACCACCATTATCACGATGAATCCATAATTTATCATTTTCTAAAGAAAGCCAATAGCCATCTTTATTGAATGAACCATTAATATAATAGATGTCTTTTTGTGCTTTTAAATCATAGATGGTCACGCTGTGATTAGTGTTTCCTTTTGTATAACAAAGGTCACGATAGCCATCCTTATTAGCGTCAAATAAGTAAAATGAATGAACTTCTTCGACTTTATAGTTGAAGTCTTCACCTTGTAATTTACCAGAAATCGTTGTGCTATTATTGCCCATCGCAATTGTTAGTTCGGTATTATCACCAAACTCTTCAATAGCCAAAGGAACTTTTTCTTCTCCGATTAAACTCACCATCTCATCTCTGGTACTACAAGTCATCGCACTAATAGGAGCTTTTGTGATGTGTAAAATTGTGCCACAGCCACTTAAAGCAAGCATTGATGATAATACAATAAATATTGATAAATTTTTAACTTTCTTCATATTTAACTCCTTTGTAGTTAGTTCAAATATAGTTCTAGAGTTAGCACGTACCCAGAGCAAAGTATTTGTATAGTTGCGTATGAGACCCATGTACTGACATCATAGTATGCGAAATAAAGTGGAAACTCCGCTGGTTCAATACCGCTTGGCGTTAAAGTTGCATCACTTCTAAATTGGGTATCATTATTGCAGAATCCAAAATGGATATAATCTTTAATTGTTTCCGTTAGATAAGTAGACGCCCAAGTGTTCTGAGCAAAACTAGGCGTGATGCAAAACCAATAGGTCTTATATGAATTTAAGACTAAAGAATAACGAAGATTGGTGTCATTTACGTTGCAAGAACGTACCACTTGCATGTTTTCATCTCTGATGTTGAGATTAAAGCCAGTGAGATCTATATGATTAAACCATTCGCCATAAACACCTGTTGCTGAAGAGTATTTCATAAAGGCCCAGTCATTAGTTTCATCAAATGTATCAACGTTTGAACCACGATGAAGCACTAGTGATTTGTTTTCTAAAGAAAACCAGTAGCCATCAGGGTTAATCTGAGAGATTGCTTCTAAATAATAAAGTCTTTCGTAATTCACAACATCGTAGATAGCAACTCTGTTCACACCACGTGTTTGAGTGGTCACACAAAAATCACGATAGCCATCATTGTTAATATCGTAAAGAATCAAAGAAGCAATGTGGTTAATTTCAGTGTTCTCATATTCATAGCCAAACACAGTTCCGCTTAATTTAGTTGTGCCAGTATTAGTAGCAACTTTGATTATTAATTCTGTTTGATCACCGTATTCAGGAAGATATATCAATAAATCCTCTTTAGACCCCGCTTTAAATAGATCCAAGCCGTTATCAAACACTACAATTGGATCTATAGGGTTAGACTGACTATAGGAACTGCTTCTTGAAGAAACAGAAGAATATGTAGGAGTAACATAAGAGGTGGTTTCAGTCACGTAGCGTGTGCTAGTCCTTGGACGAGCATAGTAATAATGTTCAACAGTGCCACAGCCACTGAGAAAAGTTGTTATAAATAATAAGGATATATATGCTGATAGTTTCTTAACATTTTTCATAATTAGTGAATATTCTATAACAAAAACTAGCTTTCCTCTACTAATTAGACGATTTTATATAGATAAACTGCTAAGAAAGAATTATTAATAAGAAGTGAATTTAAAGGAAGTTGTGATGGTATATGTTGTGGAGCCCCATTGACTACAAAATGTCTTTTCACCAGTAATATAGTATTTTGAAGAGCCCATCACAAAATAATATTTTTGTTTGGTAATATCGGCACGTTCTCCTGTTTCTTTAAAATACAAGCTAGCTGTGCTGATGCTGCTTGAACGCGTATCATCACTGACTTTATAGTAAGCAAGTGTTTTGTAAGCTTCATCAAACCTCAAATAAGAATATGCAGCTTTTTCAGTGTCAAAAGATATATTAGTTTTCAATCCACATATAAACCATCTATCATCGCACTTCATAAAACGATCGTTATACAAATAACATTTATAGCTGCGTCCTTGATCTCCTTTATATATGGACACTCGGTAGTAACGATGAGGTAAACGTTCAATCGCAAAGTCATTTGGGTCTATTTCATAAAAAGTATAGTGAATGAATTGCTTGAATTTAGCATAAGAATCTTGATCATTATATTCATAAACTGAAACAATTCCACTTTCTTCAGCAGAAGAGCAATCTACATCAGCGAGCCCACCAATGCTATAAGTTTCTAATTCTTCTGCCCAATCAACATAATCACGTAAGCAGGTAATTTCAACACTTTCATCGGTTCCACCACACTGTAAACGTCTGGTAATGCCGAAAATTGTAAAATCAAGGTAAAAACCAGCAATACTATTCATGAAATAAACTGTGTATCGATAACGACCATCAACTCTAGCGGGTTCAGGTAGAAATGACATTGTGCCGCTTATTGAAATAGGAAGATTAACATTAGTTAAATCATTTTCCGCCAAAACAACAAGGTCAACTAGATAATAGCAATTTGAATTTCCCAAGAACTTAGTCACACCATTGTCTTTCCATGTCGCAACTGATGTATGTTCTTTATTAGCAATCATGACTTTAAAGCCAAAATCAATAACACCATTAATGTTTAACCATTCAACGTCACCAGCTATGGTTCGAGAAACAATTCTGCCATAACCAGTTGTAGTATCATTAAACGCTCCGACCGTTTCTTTAACATATAGATTTTCATCGTCGGATTCTAAGAAATACGAATAGTTCCCACGCTTAAAATCCTTAAGAATATTTCCGTGAATATAGGTCATTGAATAACTTACAACCTCATAAAGATTTGAAGAAGGATTTTTCACTACCCACACAAAATCACGGCGATTGTCATTATTAACATCATAAATATAAATAGACCTGGTTTCAGTGTAATCTGAAAAGCTGAACGTTGAATCACCATGCCTTATATAACCATTGCTGTAAACATAAAAGGTCGGATCATCGTATTCCTCAAGAGATACAAGATAATTATTCAGCACTTTTTGATCGACATCTTTATCAAATACTTTGATAGCTTTTGAATTAGAAGCAATGAAATTGTTAACTGAAGATGAATGGCTCGTGCTACTACTTCTTGTGGATATTACGCTAGTTCCTGTCATAGTCGAATAAACACTAGTGCTTTTGACTGAACTAGACGCAGTGTGTCCACTTTCGCTTGGGACAACATAAGCGGTTTCGGTTCTACTAGATGAGTGTTTACGGCTATAGACAACCGTTTCCCCACAAGCAGTAAGTGAGATTAATACAGATAGAAATACAAAAAGCTTACGTTTCATCGAAACTAATTATATTGAAACGCACGCACGAATAAAATAAAAAACTGAGCACGAGACTCAGTATTTTATCTAATGGCACGCTTGAGGCGACTCGAACGCCTGACCCACAGCTTAGAAGGCTGTTGCTCTATCCAACTGAGCTACAAGCGCATGTCAGCGATAATTATATTAAATAAATCTACGATTGTTTGCAAGCAATTAATAACGAAGTTTCATATAGAGTGCTTCCGCAACTTCTTTAGGAAGTAACTGACTTAACTCTTCAATTGTGGCCTCTTTTAATAGATTGATATCTGGGTAGGCCTTATTGATAAGTTCTTTTCTTTTTGAGCCTAGACCTTTAATGCCATCAAGTAATGATGACTTCATATTCTTATTGCGGAGTGATTGATGGAAGGTGATCGCAAAGCGATGGACTTCATCTTGCATTCTTGTAAGCATGAAGAAAATGTTCTTGTTTTCAACATCAAAGACATTTCCATTGATATCCATCAACCCAGCGGTTTGATGCTTGTTATTTTTCACTAAGCCAAAGAGATTAATTGAGACATCCGCTTTGGCCAAAGCGAGGGAGGCCGCTTTGATTTGGTTAAGACCACCATCGACTAAGATTAAATCTGGAAGAGCTTGTCCTTCATCTTTCATTCTTTTATAACGACGGTACACTATTTCTTCCATACTCTTTAAGTCGTCTCTAGCCTCATCATGTTCAATATGATATTTACGGTAAAGCTTCTTTGCGGGTTCGCCGTTAATAAAGACAACTGCAGCGCCAACCGGTGAAGAACCTTGTAAGTGTGAGTTATCAAATAATTCGATTCTTAATGGGGTATCAATATTTAAAATATTGCCTAACTCTTCTAATAAGGCGAGTTTATCGCTATCTAGTTTACTAGAAAGGAAGTATTCGTCCAAAGCGTTATTCGCGTTTTGCTTCGCGGTCAATATCAAATCATGAATCTTGCCTTTAGAAACGCTATAGACATTAGGATCAATTAAATCAGAGAGCAAATCCACGACCGTTTCATTGTTGATGACCACTTCTTGAGGATATGGCACATTTTGATAGAACTGCAAAATCAAATCCGCGACTTGTTCTTCGTTGTTATCGAATTCCTCCACAATGTACACTTTTTTATCCAAAAGCGTCCCTCTACGGAACAAAAGGACCGCTAACGATAAATAACCCTCTCTTGTGGAAAACGCGAAAATATCGCGGTCTTTTTTATCATTAGTCTCGACATTCTGTTGAATGTTGATGTGATTTATCGCATCTAAAACTGTTTTATAGTCTTTTGCAGACTCATAATCCATCTTTTCAGAGGCTTCCATCATCTTCGCGGTAATGTCTCTTTTCACATCAGCGTTATTACCACGCATAAAGGATTTCACTTGTTCACGCATTTCTTCTTCTTTTTCTTTAGAAACTTCGTTGATACAAGGCGCTAAACATTGGCCTAAGTGATAATATAGGCACGCTGTTGATGGGATATTCTTACATTTCCTTAATGGAAAGATTTTGTTTAATAAATCAATTGTCTCATAAGCAGAGCTGCTTCTTGGGAAAGGACCAAAGTAATCGTAGTTCTTATCTTTGGTGTTTCTTTTGATTTGTAAATATGGATAACCAGTTTTCCTAATGGCGATATATGGATAATGACTACCATCCTTCAAAAGGATATTAAATTTTGGATAATGAGTTTGGATGAGGTTCATCTCGAGGATGAGCGCTTCTTTTTCATTATTTGTAATAATTGTTTCAAAGTATTCCGCTTCAAAGGCCATCTTAGCGACTTTGCCCACTTGTGGTCTAAGGAAGTATTGGCTTACTCTTTTATAGAGGTCTTTGGCTTTGCCAATATAAATGATTTTATCGTCTTTATCATGCATCAAATACACACCTGGTAGGTGTTTAAGATTATTAATGCATGACTTAATTCTCTCTTTCATTACTTAAAGAGCACGACTGTGCAACCTCCACCACCTTCGTGTTCTCCACCAGCGCGATAGCTTAAATCTTTTTGGGTATTTAAATACTCTCTCGTCATATTACGGAGAGCGCCACTACCAAAGCCATGGATGATACGAACTTGGGATAAGTGTTTTAAACGGCAGTTATCTAAATACTTGATTAAAGCATTCTTAGCTTCTTCTAAATGCATGCCAATCATGTTTAGTTCAATACCGACATGAGTGTTAATAGCGAGATCATAATTAGTCTTCTTCACTTTAGTGGTACCCACTTTTGGTTTATTGACTTTATGTAATTTGCTCTTATCAACATCAAAAGAGAAGCCACTGTCAGAGACGATATGGGCTTTATTACCTTTGAGTCTCATGACTTTACCATTAAGGTTCATACTTGGGATGGTGACATAGTCATTAACGGCGATATCTTCGTTATAGACTTCTTCCTCTTCTCTTTCTTCTAACTCTTCGAGTTCCTTTTTAAGTTCAATGACTTCATGAACTTTCATATCAGAGTTATGCATTTTGGAAATGATGTCGGATATTTCTTTCTTCGCTTTAGCGATGAGTTCTTCTTTTTCCTCTTTGACATCTTTCATCATGTTTTCTTTCTTGGTTTCAAAGAGTTCTTCGTCGTTAGTGAGTTTCTTTTCTCTTCTATCGAGATCCGCTTGTTGACGTTCTAAAGCATCTTGTAATTTATTAGCTTCTTCGACTTTCTTTTGGAGAATATCTAAAAGCTCACTAGCGTCGTTAGTTTCATTTTGCTTTAAGAATGCATGGGCTTTTTCAATGATTTTAGCGTCAATTCCATATCTAGAAGCAACTTCTAAAGCATAGCTTTTACCAGGGACGCCTTGTTTAAAACGATATGTTGGTTTGAGATTATCTTCATCAAAAATCATTGATGCATTAGCGATGTTCTTGCTTAAGAAGGCATACTCCTTCATCGCTGCAAAGTGGGAGGAAATCATCGCTAGAGCGTGTTTCTCTTCTAAGTATTTAGTGACTTCCACGGCGAGGGCTTCACCTTCTTTAGGATCAGTACCTGTACCAAGTTCATCTAATAAGACTAAGTCTTTACCACCTACTGCGTGAATGATTTCACCAATTTGAGAAATATGGGCGGAGAAGGTAGATAAGTTATCGCTTAATGATTGGTTGTCACCAATATCGATAAATATATGTTTAAAATAGCCAATCTTAGCTTGGCGGACTGGCACCATTAAGCCTGCTTGGTGCATAAGTGTCAATAAGCCCACTGTTTTAAGTGAGACTGTTTTACCACCAGCATTAGGACCAGAAATAATAATGATTGGTTCTTCTTCGCTTAAAGCGTATGAATTAGCAACGACTTTTCTTGGATCAATTAATGGGTGTCTTGCGGACTCCAATATCACTTCTTGTTTATCACTGCATTCCGCGATATCACCATTGATTTCATTGCCATACATTGCTTTTGCGCTTAAAAAGTCTAGTTTCGCAATAATCTTGTTATTAGTGATGATTTCTCCTTCTTGAAGGAGCACTAAAGCAGTTAAAGCTTTTAAGATCTTTCTAATCTCTTCATTTTCTTGCACTTTTAGCGCAGTAATCTCGTTATTAATTTGGACGATTTCTAAAGGTTCAATAAAGGTGGTATTACCACTATCGGAGACGTCATAGACAATACCAGAGACTCTGCTTTTATCAACAGTTTTAACTGGTAAGACAAAGTGACCATCACGAATGGTGATATTGTCATCGTTTAAGTATTTACCATATGTGAACGCCAAAGAAGCAATCTTTGATTGAAGAGTGGCTTCTGCTTTCTTAAGTGATTTACGGATTTGGTTTAAATCAGGAGAAGCATTATCTGCGATGGTTAATGAATTAGTGATGACTCGATGGATCTCTTTTTCTAAGTTACTTAAATCAATAAAACCACTGGTCATCTCATTAGTGCGTGGATACATGTTATCTAGTTTTTTAAGGAAAGCACTGATTTTACCAATGGTTAAAACGTCTTCTGCGATAAGAGATAAATCTCTTGGTGTTAATAAACCAGTTTTCTTAGCTAAGTCAATTAACACTAAAGCGTTCGCAGAAGTATGGATTGGTAAAGGACCAAATCTCACAATTATAGAACTGATTTCTTTTAAATCTTCTAAAGCATTTTTAACAGCTTCAGGACTCTCATACATCCTGAGTTCATCAATATAGACTTTAGCGAGTTCTGTTTTCGCATATTCTAAGAGATGGTCTTTAATTTTATTAAATTCAAATGTTTCGTAAATGTTTTGCATACAGTTTATTTTAGCACGTTAAAAATAAATTTTTCACTCTTAAAAAAGTGTTATGATTATTTATATGAACAAAGAGATCGTTTCATTTGCTATTACTACCGAACAAGCTAAAGAAATGATGGCTTTTTATTTAGTCTATCAAAAGCCTAATAACGGCGAATATATCGTCTTCCAAGCGGAGTATTCGGGTGTCATTATTACAATTTATTGTGATAAAAAGGGTAAACATAAAGTTGTTTTCTCTGGTGAGGCTGCCCTAGTGGAAGCACAAAAATGGAATGCTGAAGCGGAAATTAAAGAAAGTACAGTAGCCCCTAAAGGATGGCTTTGTAAAGATAATCAAATCGGTAGTGACGAAGTCGGTGTCGGTGATTTCCTACTTCCAGTTATCGTCGTGGCCGCGTTTGTCCGTGGTAGAGACCTAAAAGAATTAGAATCATTCGGTGTTAAAGACAGTAAGAAGCTCACAGATGAAAAGATTAGAGAAATTGCTCCGGGCTTATTAAAGAAATTCTTTGTCTCTAAGCTTTGTTTACCAAATGACCACTACAACGAATTAATTGAGCAAGGTGAAAACTTAAACAGCATTAAAGCTAAGATGCATAATCGCGCTTTACTCAATATGTTTAAGAAATTCCCTGACACTAAAAACATCTTCGTGGATCAATTCGTTGCGGAATCTAAATACTTTGCTTACTTAAACGATCCAAAAGAACAAAAAATATTTAACATCACTTTTAAGACTAAAGGTGAATCATATTATCCATGTGTTGCTTTAGCAAGTTGTATTGCTAGATACGCCTTCTTACTTGAAAAAGATGCCTTAGAAAAGAAATATAAAATGACTTTCCCATTTGGAGCGTCATCCAAAGTAAATGAATTCGCTAAAAAGTTCATCAAGAAGTACGGCTTAGAGGAATTCAACAAGATTGCTAAAAAGCACTTCGCTAATTATAAAGAAGTAACAGAATAGAAAACCCAGCTGTGCTGGGTCTTTTTTTACCCTAAATATAGGGTTTTCTTTTTGCTCAAGTAAAATATTGTTATGTTTCTTGGGTTAATGGCTAAGCCTAAGTAGGTG